>WGLT01000017.1 GCA_016125425.1 Alphaproteobacteria bacterium | reverse complement strand
CCCGAAGGACCTGGGCTCTGGGCCGGCCGGCGAGCTTCTTGCGTCCGTTACGCCGCAAGAGGCGCCGCCTGCGCGCCGCAGCCCGGACCAGCGATAACGGGAGCTCGCCGCCTCTCCGCGTCCGGACCGGGTCTGAGTATAGGGCGGCGCCGGAGGAGGTTGATAAGTTGTTCGATATCTATCGAACGATCGGGCTTAAGCGCCTGAAACCGCTGGATATTCCGCACACCACCTATTGGCGAATCGACGGGTTTTAGGGGGTCCGGAATTGTGAAATTTTATGTTAATTTCGGGGGTTATTCCGCGCGCTGCGGTATGCGCTCCCGCGGCGCTGACACCTCCGTCATCCCGTGCGCGGCGCAGCGCGTAACGCCGCATCTGCAACGCCGTCATCCCGTGCGCGGCGCAGCGCGTAACGCCGCATCTGCAACGCCGTCATCCCGCGCGCGGCGCAGCGCGTAACGCCGCATCTGCAACGCCGTCATCCCGTGCGCGGCGCAACGCGAAGCGGTGCATCTGCAACGCCGTCATCCCGCGCGCGGCGCAATGCGAAGCATTGCTCCGCAGACACCTCCGTCATCCCGTGCGCGCTGCAGCGTGAAACGCTGCGGCGCAGACACGGGATCGCTCTCCGCAAGAACCGCCAACCGATCCCGGACCAGCGGCGCGTCATTTCATGCCGCGCCGCATCCGGGATGACGAGTGCGGTTTTTTAAGAGGGCCGGATCAACCGTCATCCCGTGCGCGGCGCAGCGCGAAGCGGTGCGCCCCGCGCTTATTGGTTTTGACTCTCGGCGAGCCGCGCTTTGAATTCTTCCGTCGTGTTGGTGTGCGGCATCGGTTCGTCCGGGACCGGAACGCCGAGAAATTCGCACAAAGGCTCCCAGCCTTCGGCGACGTTGTAGACAAGCAGGCGCGACGGCTCGATCGCCGCGCGCACATCCGCTTCGCGTTTTTTGTAAGCGGCGATCGCCGTCTCCTTGTCGTCCGGACGACCGCCGAAGGTGTCGACCGCGACGATCTTGTTCGCCATGTCCCACCACGGCCGGCGCGGATCGTCCGCAGGCGGCGCGGTCGTGATGTGATGCAGGATCGTATCGGAAAAACTCTGATACCATTTCTCCGGCGAGGAGCGGACCGTATGCAGAACTTTCGCGTTCGGGTATTGCGCGGCGAGCTCGCGCCAGACATGGCAAGCGGGCCAGTCAATGCTCGCGCGGTAGCCTTTGAACACCTTGTTCCAGTCGACCGGCTCGCCGCGCGCGACCTTGCCCCAGTCCGCAACGGATTCGGGATGCTCGAACACTTCAAGCATGTGATAGCATTTGGAAAAGCCAAGCTTTTCGAGCGCGCACTTCAGCGTCATCGTGCCGGTGCGGCCGAAGCCGGAGCCGATTACTTCCAGCGTCATTCTGTCCGCCCTTTCTCTCTCCGCCCGCCTCCATAGCAGGCGGCGCGCAGGGGGCAAGCGGATTCGGGCGCCGGGTTGGCTAGTCGCGATCTTTGGCGCGCTTCTTTCGCATATGCGGAAGGAGCTCTTTCTTCCGGAGCCGGATCGATTTCGGCGTGACTTCGACGAGTTCGTCTTCATCGATATAGGCGATCGCCTGCTCGAGCGAGAGCCGGCGCGGCGGCGTCAAACGCACCGCTTCGTCCTTGCCTGCGGCGCGGATATTGGTGAGCTGCTTGCCTTTTAAGGGGTTGACGTCGAGATCGTCGTCCTTGGCGTTCTCGCCGATGATCATGCCCTGATAGACCTTTTCGCCGGGGCCGATGAAGAGAACGCCGCGTTCTTCGATATTCCAGAGCGCATAAGGCACGGCCTCGCCGTCGCCCGTCGAAATCAGCACGCCGTTGCGGCGGCCTTCGAGCTTTCCCTTGTATGGCGCATGCTTGAGATAAGACCGGTTCATGACGCCGGTGCCGCGCGTATCCGTCAGAAACTCGCCGTGATAGCCGATGAGCGCGCGCGCCGGCGCATGCATGACGAGCTTCGCCTTGCCGCCGCCGGACGGTTTCATCTCGACGAGCTCGGCCTTGCGGGCTGAAAGCTTTTCGATGACGACGCCGGTATATTCGTCGTCGACATCGATGACGACTTCCTCGATGGGCTCCAGCACGGTTCCGTCTTCATCCGTGCGCGTTACGACGCGCGGACGCGAGACGGCGAGTTCGAAGCCTTCGCGGCGAAGGTTTTCGATCAGAACGCCGAGCTGCAATTCGCCGCGGCCTGCGACTTCATAGGCGTCGCCCGACGCAGTGTCGCTCACGCGGATGGCGACGTCGCCTTCGGCCTGGCGGAACAGGCGCTCGCGGATGACGCGCGACTGCACCTTATCGCCTTCGCGACCGGCGAGCGGGGAATCGTTCGCCGAAATCGTGACGGACAGCGTCGGCGGGTCGATCGGCTGCGCCGGCAAGGCCTCCGTCGCCCCAACATCGCAGAGCGTGTCGGCGACGGAGGCCGACTGAAATCCGGCGATCGCAACGATATCGCCGGGAAAGGCTTCTTCGATCGGCTGGCGCTTGAGGCCGCGGAAAGCGAGCACTTTGGTTATGCGGGCGCGCTCGACCTCCGCGCCGTCGCGGCGCAGCGCCTTCATTGTGACGCCAGGCCGCGCGACGCCGGAGACGATCCGGCCCGTCAATATGCGGCCGAGATAGGGATCGGCCTCAAGCGTCGTCGCCAGCATGCAAAAAGGCGCCGAGGCGGCGCCCGCCTCGATCGGCGGCGGCGGCACATGCGCGACGACGGTCTCGAACAGCGCGGATAAATCCGTATGCGGCGCATCGAGATCCCGCGCCGCCCAGCCGTCGCGACCCGAAGCGTACAGGATCGGAAAGTCGAGTTGCTCGTCGCTTGCGCCGAGCGCGGCGAACAGGTCGAAAGCGGCGTTGAGGGCCTCGTCCGGATCGGCGTTGGGGCGGTCGACCTTGTTGAGAACGACGATGGGTTTGAGGCCGAGCGCCAGCGCTTTCGACAGGACGAACTTGGTTTGCGGCATCGGGCCTTCGGCCGCATCGATCAGCAACAGGCAGCCGTCGACCATGGAAAGGATGCGCTCGACCTCGCCGCCGAAATCGGCGTGGCCGGGCGTGTCGACGATATTGATGCGCACGGGGCGCGCGCCCTTCTCCCACAGCACGGAGGTGCATTTGGCGAGGATGGTGATTCCGCGCTCGCGCTCGATGGCGTTCGAATCCATCGCGCGCTCGGCCATTTCCGAGCCGGCGCGCACCGCGCCCGACTGGCGCAGCATTTCATCGACCAGGGTCGTCTTCCCGTGGTCGACATGGGCGATGATCGCGATATTGCGAAGCGGCGTCTGGGCGGCGGTCATGGGAGAGGGCTTTGCTGCGGCGAAGCAGCCATCTGGGGCTTTTTCGCGCCGCACACAAGGCCCCCGCCTCCCGGTCAACGCGCCGTATAGCCGCCGTCGATCACAAGCTCCGAACCGGTGACGAATTTCGCCTCGTCAGAGGCGAGATAGACCGCGCCCCAGGCGATGTCGTCCGGCTCGCCCAGGCGCCCCAACGGATGCAGGGCGGCGACGGCCTCCCGGCCCTCTTCGACATCGCCCTGATCCTCCAGAAAATGCTCGACCATGGGCGTCCAGATAAAGCCCGGATGGATCGAGTTCACGCGGATCTTGAACGGCGCGTAAAGGAGCGCGTCCGTTTTCGTCATCAGCCGCACGGCGCCCTTCGAGGCGTGATAAGGCGGCGCGTCCGGCGCGCCGACGAGCCCGTAAATCGAGGAAAGGTTGATGATCGAGCCGCCGCCCGCGCGTTTCAGATGCGGGATCGCATGCTTGGTGAAAAAGAAGACGCCTTTGACGTTGACGGCCTGAACGAAATCCCACTCCTGCTCGGTGATCTCGTCGGTCGGCTTCGAAGCGCCGGAAACGCCGGCATTGTTGACGAGCACGTTCAGCCGGCCGAAATGATCCGCGGCCTCGCGGACGACGCGCGCGACCTCGGTCTCCTTCGTGACGTCGCAGCGCCAGTAGCGGACGTCGAGATCGCGCTTGCGCAGATCCTCGGCCAGGGCCTCGCCCTCTTCGTCGAGAATATCGAGTATGGCGACGCTCGCGCCTTCTTCGGCCATGCGGATGGCGATCGCGCGCCCGAGCCCGAGCGCGGCGCCCGTCACGATCGCGGCCTTGCCTTCCAGTCTCTTCATAGCTGGCCTCCTTTCGGGTGAGTCGAAAGGCGATGCTCGCGCCGGCTCCGCGTTCGCGCATTGCGCGAAGTCAGAATCGAAAGGCCGCCCCCGCCGGGGCGGCCTTCCCTGAAGAGAGCAAAGGAGACCTAGTGGCTGAGCCGCGCCGCCATGCCGTGGGCGGAGGCCGCCCATTTGTCGAGCAGGCACGCCATCCGTTCGGACACGCGGCCGGAAGCGTGGCGCGCTTCGAGAACCAAATGATCGTAAAGACTGCCGGCGGGGGCCAAGTTCTCGCCTGAATTGCGGGGCGTCGGCTCAAGATAAGCCGGCTCGCCGCCGAGAGGCGGGGCGATGGAGACAGCGACGCCGCCAATGATTTTCCGCATAATCTCGACCCTCACTTTACGCCAGACTGTCACCCGGCTGTCATGCCGGCGTCATCTAACTGTCATCATCTTGTCATGGAACCGTTAAACGTCAAGGGTCAATGCGCAATTAATGCGCATTAATATTGCGCATTATGTGCGCCCGCAGGGTTAACGGCCGTCATAAAGGCCCGGCGAGACCGCCCGGCGGGCCGGGGGACCGTCATTCACCCAGCGTTAATTTTGACATAATGTCCGGATATTGCATGGCGTCGTCGTCCCGTCGGGGATTGGGACGGCTCGGGGAATTCGGGCAATCCGGCGTTTTCCGGGGGCCGGCGCAGGCCGCCGGCGGGCTCGTTAACGGGTGGGATAAAAGGCTTATGGCGCGCTCGCTGGAACGGTCGGTCAAGTTTGTCGGGCCCGGCCGCTACATCCTGAACATGTTGTTGTTCCTGATCGCGGTGGGAGCCGTCGTCTTCACCCTGTCGCCTTACGGACCGCGGCCCACCAATCTGCTGGTCGACGCCTTCAACGCCAATCCGGCGCTGAACGGGCTGATCCTGACCGTCCTGCTCGTCGGGATCATCTACAATCTGCGCGCCGCCGGGGTCGTCTCTCCGGCGATCAACTGGGTCGAATCCTTCCGCGAAACGGTCGATCCCCGCCGCGCGCGCCTGCCGCGCGCGCCCGGGCTCATCAGCGCGATGACCAAACTCCTGCTCGACGCCGATGAGCGCGGCGGCCGGCTCACCCCCGAATCGACACGCGCCATTCTCGACTCGATCGGCACGCGCATGGATGAAGGGCGCGAGATGGGCAAATACATCGCCAATCTTCTCGTCTTTCTCGGCCTGCTCGGCACGTTCTGGGGACTGCTTCACACCGTCAACGCCGTCGCGGCGACGATCAGCGGCCTCGCCGCGCAGGGCCAGAGCGCCGAGGACGCCGTCGCCCAGCTCATCACCAATCTCAAGGCGCCGCTTTCCGGCATGGGAACCGCGTTCTCCTCCTCCCTGTTCGGTCTCGGCGGAAGTCTTGTCGTCGGATTCCTCGACCTCCAGGCGAGCCAGGCGCAGGGGCGCTTTTACACCGATCTCGAAGACTGGCTGTCGGGCATGACGACGACCGGAGTCGCGCGCGCCGGCGACGGATCGAAACAGGCGCTCAGCGGCGACGTCGTCTCGGCGATCCAAGCGCTCGAAACGGCCCTCGCCGCCAACACCGAGGCGCATATCAAGGCGCAGGCGGGCCAGACCGCGGAGCTCAAGGACGAGATTCGCGCGCTCAACCGCAGCATTATTCGCTCAGGCGGCGGAGAATAGCGCATGGCGCGGCGCAGGGGCCGAAGCGAGTCCGACATCTGGCCGGGCTTTGTCGACGCCCTGTCGACTCTGCTCCTTGTGCTGATGTTCGTGCTTTCGATCTTCGTGGTCGCGCAATTCTATCTCGGCGCCAAACTGTCGACGGTGAAGAAAGAGCTTTCCGAAAAGGATACCGAGCTCGCCCAGCTCACCGCCCGGATCAACGATCTCGCCAACCAGCTCGGCCTCGCCCAGGCGGACAAGGAGAAGCTCCAGCAGCAGATCCTCGCCCTGCAAGCGACCATTGCGGACAAGGAGCAGCAGATCGCGCAATTGAACGCGAATGTCGCCGCCTCGGCCGCAGAACTCGAGGAAGAGAAGAATCTCTCGAGCCAGCAAAAGAGCGAGATCGCGACATTAAACGCCCAACTCGCAGCCCTTCGAAAGCAGCTCGCCAGCCTGCAAGAAGCGCTCGAGGCCTCCGAAGCGAAAGACCGCGAGCAGCAGGCGCAGATCGAAAACCTGTCGCAGCGTCTGAACGCCGCCCTCGCCCGCAAGGTGCAGGAGCTTGAAGAAGTGCGCTCTCGTTTCTTCGAAGCGCTGCGAAAGGCGATCGGCGATCGTCAGGACATTCGGGTCGTCGGCGACCGCTTCGTTTTCGAAAGCGACATTCTGTTCGGCTCCTGTTCGGCGACGATCAGCGAAGGCGGCATGGCGCAGCTCGACAAGCTCGCCGCCGCGCTTTTGGAGATCAAGGATCAGATTCCGGAGGGCGTGAACTGGGTTCTGCGCGTCGACGGCCATGCCGACGCGACGCCGCTCGGCCCCACCTGTCTCGCCCTCTTCCATTCCAATCTCGACCTGTCCGCGCAGCGCGCCATTTCGGTGGTCGAATATCTGAAGCAAAAGGGCGTGCCGGCCCGGCGGATGATGGCGACCGGCTCCGGCTCGACCGCGCCGCTCGTCGCGGGCTCCTCGCCCGCAGCGCTCGCCCAGAACCGGCGGATCGAGTTCAAACTCGACGAACGCTAGAGCGGGCCCGGCGCCCGGCGCGCCCTCGCCCGTCCCGCCCGGCGCGGCTCACGAAGCGGGCCGGTTTTTCTCCACGAGCCTGTTCCAGAGCGCAATCGCCGCTTCGGCGTAAAGGCGCGACGGATTGGCCGAACAATAGTTCCGGATGAAAACGAGCTGCTGTTCGAGGCCGAACCCGTCCGGCTGCAGGCTCGGCAAGGGCGAGCGCCCCGCCTGCTCCTGTTCGTCGTTGAGGCGGGAAATATAGCCTTCCGCCCACTCGAAATAATGCAGCTCGACATCGTTCGGCTGGCTGGACTGGCGCACATCGCGCAGATAATGCGAGCACGGATAAGCGCCATAGCCTTTGACGGCGGCGGCGTGAGCGCCGGTCGCCCCGAGAAGGGCGATGACCGCGGCGCAGAGCGACAGTTTTCTCATGTCTTTCCCCTCGCGGCGACGGGCCCGAAAGACTAGCATGCGCGGGGCCCGCGGCAAATCGAAGAGGGCTAGCGCCGCTTCAGCGAAAGCGCGACATAAACGCCGATGAGCGCTCCCGCGAGACCGAACCAGGTCAGCGCGTATTCCAGGTGATGGTTGTAGAATTCAAGCCGGGTGACGCCGCCTTTCGGCCATTTCGAAGGATTCTCCGCTCCCGAACTATCGATGTAATAGCGCGACGCATCGATATGCGCGCGCGCCGCGAAAAGCGCCGGATTGCGCCTGAACCAGAGCTTGCCGCCGGGATCGGCGGCGGGCGTGACGAGTTGTTCGAGGCTGGTCGGTCTTTCGGCCGTGCGAAAAAGGCCGGTCACGCTTGTTTGGCCTGCGATCTCGCTTTCGGGCCGGGTTTGCGGCGCTATGAATTGCTGGGGCGCGAATCCGCGGTCGATATAGACGAAGCGGCCCGCCTCGCCCGGCGCGCTCGTTTTCATGGGCGTGAAAATATAAGCGCCCGGCTCGCCGTCGAGCGTGCCGAAGACCGGCGCTTCAAGATCGTTGGCGTACACGCCCGTGAGCGTCACCGGCGCATATTCCATGTTCTCGCCCGCCTCCTGGCGGCGCACGGCCTCCTCGAACGGAATCGGCGTTTCTTTCACGCGCGCCTCGGCGCGGGCGATAAGATCGAGTTTCCAGACGCGCCGCTCCAGCTGCCAGACGCCGAGCGAGATCAAAATGACGACGGCGATCGCGGCGGAAATGGTCAGCGCCGGACGAAATTCGAATGTCATTCTTCGAGGCGGCCCTCGGCCGCCTTGTTCTTGTATTGAAGCGCGATCAGCGTCGCCTTGAAGGGGCGCAAAAGCCCGAGAATCAACACGACTGCGAGGATCATGCTCGAAATGAGAGCCAGTCCGGTCGGCGCGTCGAAGCCGAAGCGCGCGATGAACGCGGCGCCGACCGCGAGAAAGCCGACGACGAAAATTACAAAGACGGCGGGGCCGTCGCCCGAATCCGCCTTCGCGTAATCAAGCCCGCAATTCGGACAGCGCTCGAGCAGGCCGAGATAGCCCTTGAAGAGCGGGCCCTTTCCGCATCGCGGACATTTGCAGGCAAGGCCCGCCGCATAAGGAGAAACTTGCGGATATTGGGTCATCTCATCTCATTCGACAGCGGCGAGGCGTTTATAGACGATCCGCGCCCGCGTCGAAATCGGCGCGCTGTCGCGGAACGCCCTGGCCGCCGCCGTCATCGCGCGGAGCGATTTCACCGAACAGGTCGTCGCTTGTTCGTCGACCTCCATTTCGCCGCGCGCGGCGTATTTGTCGCGCAGATCCTTCGGCAAATCCCTGCATTGGATCATCGCCATGATGAACTCCTCGCCCTCCGTCTGGGCGAGAAAATAGAAATAGCCCTCCTTCGGGTCTCCCCAGAGCTGCGCCGCCCATGAGCCCGCGCCGATGCGCCTGTATCGGGCGTAAGTCGTCTGATTGTCCGTCTCGCCCATGGGCGTCATGGAATAGAGTCCGCTCTCATCGCGCGCGACGGCGAGGGTTTCGCAATCCGGCTCCCCGTTCGCCGAATCATATTCGCAGGCGCTGTAGTCGCCCGCCGCGATCGGCGTCGCGCGCGCCGTCTGTTCGTCGAGCAGCGCCTTGTCGCTGATAAGGCATCCCGACAGTGCGAACGCCAAGCACGCCGCTAACGCGGGCGCGCCGATTCTCCGCCTCGGTCTCATGCCTTCCCCCTGCCCTGTTTTGAGGCGCGACGGCGCCCCAATGCAGGCAGTCTATTACAGCAGGCCCTGATTGCCGAGAACGTAGATAAAGAAGAACAGAAACAGCCAGACGACGTCGACAAAGTGCCAGTACCAGGCCGCGGCCTCGAAGCCAAAATGCCGGTCCGGCGTGAACTGCCCTGCGATCGCCCGGAACAGGCACACCGTCAGGAAAATCGTCCCGATGATGACGTGCAGGCCGTGGAAACCCGTCGCCATGAAGAAGGCCGAGCCGTAAATGCCGCCGCCCGCAAACTTGTACATGCCGGTCGTCAGCACCTCGGCGTATTCCGTCGCTTGAAGGCTGGTGAACATCACGCCCAGAATGATCGTCAGCACGAGGCCCCAGATCACGCCCTTGCGATTGCCCACAGACACCGCATGGTGCGCCCAGGTCACCGTCGTGCCGGACAGGAGCAGAATGAGCGTGTTGAGGAGCGGCAGCTCCCACGGGTCCAAGGGATCGATCCCGCAGGGCGGCCATACCCCGCAGGTGAAATGCTGGCGCGCGTCATTGCCGAGGAAAGCGGGATCGCCGGCCGCGTTCGTCATCTGCGCGCCGTCGGCGAGCGTCACCGGGCCCCAGGCGTGCGGAAACAGGGCCGCGCCGAAAAACGCCCAGAACCACGCAACGAAAAACATCACTTCCGAAGCGATGAAGAGAACCATGCCGTAGCGCAGGCCGAGCCGCACGACGAGCGACGTATTCTCGCCGGTCAGGCTTTCCTTGATGACGTCGCGCCACCAGCCGATCATGGTCAGAAGGACCGTCGCCATGCCGGCGAAAAAGATCCAGGGCCCTTTGAGGTCGACCGAGCCAAGTTGCAGCCCCGATTCGCCCGGCTGCGAGCGCATCCAGGCGACAGCGCCGATCAGCATCACCGCCGCCCCGATCGAGCCGATTAACGGCCACGGGCTCGGTTTGACGAGGTGGTAGTCGTGTTTGACGGCGGCGCCGGCCATAATTCGCCCCTTCTAGTCCCTTAATCGCCCGGACTGTCTATACCGCGGCGCGGACGAATTCCAAGAGGCCCGCGCCGCCTTCAGCGCGCTATTCGGCCGCACTTTATTCGGCTCCGCCGCCGGCGCCGCCCTTGCCCGTATCGGCGCTGACCACCGGCTCGCCGTCCTTCTCGTCCCACTTATAGAAAGTGTAGGCCAGCGTGATCGTCGTCACGTCGTCGAGATCGGGATCGTCCGCGATCGAGGGGTCGACGAAATAGGTGACGGGCATGTCGACGGTTTCGCCCGGCTGCAGCACCTGCTCGGTGAAGCAGAAACACTGGATCTTCTTGAAATAGATTCCGGCCTTGGCGGGCGAGACATTGTAGGTCGCGCGCGCGACGACCGGCTTGTCGGAAAGATTCGTCGCCTTGAAGAAGGCGAGCGAAGACTGGCCGATATGGATAGTCTGCGAGACCTGTTCGGGCTTGAAGCGCCAGGGGAGCGCCGGATCGACCGTGCCGTCGAAGCGCACCGTCACAACGCGATCGAGCACCGTTTTTGCGCCCTCATTCGCCCGGTTGATCGTTCCGCCATAGCCCGTCACCTGACAGAACATGCGATAAAGCGGCACGGCGAGGAATGACATGCCGACCATGCCGAGCGCCATGGCCGCGCCGATCATCGCCATGCGCGCATTCTTCTTGCCGTTCGGGGTCTGGGACATGATCAGCCTGTCGCGTGCGCGTGGATATTTCCCGCAACCCTCAGCAAGGTCACAAGATAGATGAGCAGGATGAAGGCGCCGATCGCAAGGCCGATAGCGAGATTGCGCTGATTGCGCCGGCGGTTCTGGTCAGGTTCAAGCATGGCGTAGAAGAGCGTCCGCTAAAAGCGCCGCAAAGAGCGCGAAGAGATAGAAGATCGAATAGGCGAAAAGCCGCTTGGCCGGCTTCTTGTCGCCGCTTTCGGCGACAAGCACGCGCCATGAGAAGAAAACGAAGCTCGCGCCGAGCACGCACGCAGCCGCGCCGTAAAAGGGTCCTGCTCCGCCTGCGAGGAAGGCCGGGGAAACGCCGGCGAGCGCCGTCAAAACTGCGTATGCGAACATTTGCCGGCGCGTTTCCTTCTCGCCTTTGACGACCGGCATCATCGGCACGCCGGCGCGCGCATAATCGCCTTCGCGAAACAGCGCGAGCGCCCAGAAATGCGGGGGCGTCCACAGAAAAATGATCAGGAAAAGGAGCATTGGCTCGAGCGAGACCGAACCTGTCGCCGCCGCCCAGCCGACGACCGGCGGCAGCGCGCCCGCTGCGCCGCCGATCACGATATTCTGCGGCGTCGAGCGCTTGAGGAGCATCGAGTAGATGACGACATAAAAGAAAATCGTGAAAGCGAGCAGCGCCGCGGCGAGAACATTCGAGGCGAGCCACAACAGCACGATCGCCGAAGCGGACAGAACGACGCCGAACGCGCCGGCCGAGGACCGGTCGATCAGCCCGCGCGGCACCGGCCGGCAGGCGGTGCGCGCCATCACCGCGTCGATATCGGCGTCCCACCACATATTGAGCGCGCCGGAAGCGCCCGCGCCGATCGCGATCGCAAGCAATGAGACCGCGCCGAGCGCCGGATGCATCGCGCCGGGCGCGGCGACCAGACCGACCAGCGCCGTAAAGATGACGAGCGTCATCACCCGCGGCTTCAGGAGACTGAAATAGTCCCGCGGGCTGGCGGCGGAGAAAAGAGCTGGGGCGGCGGCGTCGCGCATGGAGGGCCTTATGCCTGAACTCCGCCTTCCGGAAAATAGTCCCCCTGCGCGGCCGGAGGTCGCGCGGGGCCGGGCGGGCGCGGACAGCCCCGCCCGGCCGTCCCGCGCGTCAGCCCCTGTTGAGCGCGGACTTGATCCCGAACAGCACCAGAATCAGCACCATAAAGGCGAGAAAATACGCCACGAGATCGCCCGCCTGCATGTGCATCAGATCGGCCCAGCCCATTTTGAGCTGCGAGACCGCCCGCGCGCCTTCGCTGGCGGCGTCCGGATGCGGGCCGAAATAGCCGCGCATGAAGCCGCCGGCGGCGAACAGGACCAAAGCCAGCACGGTCATCGAGGCGATCTGTCCGCTGCGCTGCATCAAAAGCGCGGCGACCAGCACCGAACCGAGCGCGATGACCAGCGCCAGCCAGTCTCCGGTCAAGAACGTATGCCGCAGGATCTCAACGACATCGTTGATCATGGCTTGCATTTACCCCTCCGAGAACACCCGGCCCCCAAGCGGGGGCCCCCGTTAACGAATATTAACGGGTCGGACGCAAATCGCCAGCCCGTCCGGGCCCTCGGGGCGCGACGCAAAGAGCCCCGCAAGCCGGGCTTGCGGGGCTCTTTCGTTCGAGAATTCGGAGGCGCTAGAAGGCCTTGGCGTCGCCCTTATCGAAACGCGGCAGTTCGTTGAACTGGTGGAAGGGCGGCGGCGAGGAAAGCGTCCACTCGAGCGTCGTCGCGCCGACGCCCCACGGATTGTTCGCGGCCTTGCGCCGGTAGATGAAGAACGCGTCGAACATGCAGGCCGCGAACACCGCCATGCCTGCGATCATGATGTAATAGCCGTAGGTCGCGATTTCGTTCCAATGCTCGAAGGCCTGCGGGTAGTCGATATAACGGCGCGGCATGCCCTGCAAACCAAGGAAGTGCATCGGGAAGAAGATCAGGTTGACGCCGACGAACATGATCCAGAAATGCAGCGCCCCGAGCCACTCGCGATACATCTTTCCGGTCATTTTCCCGAACCAGTAATACCAGCCCGCGAAAATCGCGAAGACCGCGCCGAGAGAGAGCACATAGTGGAAATGCGCCACGACGTAATAGGTGTCGTGGAGATAATGGTCGATGCCGGCGTTGGCGAGAACGACGCCGGTGACGCCGCCGACGGTGAACAGGAAGATGAAGCCGATTGCGAACAGCATCGGCGTCTTGAACTCAATCGAGCCGCCCCACATCGTCGCAATCCAGGAGAAAATCTTGATGCCCGTCGGCACCGCGATGACCATGGTGGCGGCCACGAAATAAGCCTTCATGTCGACCGACAGGCCCACCGTGTACATGTGGTGCGCCCAGACGAGAAATCCGACAAAGCCGATCGCCACCATCGCATAGGCCATGCCGAGATAGCCGAAGATCGGCTTTTTCGAGAAGGTCGAGACGACATGGCTGATAATGCCGAAGCCCGGCAGGATGAGGATGTAGACTTCCGGGTGGCCGAAGAACCAGAACAGATGCTGGAAGAGCAGCGGATCGCCGCCCTTCGAAGCGTCGAAGAAGGCCGTGCCGAAATTGCGGTCGGCGAGCAGCATCGTGATCGCGCCGGCGAGAACCGGCAAGGAGAGCACGAGCAGAAACGCCGTCACGAGCACCGACCAGGCGAAAAGCGGCATTTTGTGCAGCGTCATGCCCGGCGCGCGCATGTTGAAAATCGTCGTGATGAAATTAATCGCGCCGAGTATCGACGAGGCGCCGGCGAGGTGCAGCGCGAAGATCAGAAGATCCATCGCGGGCCCCGGATGGCCTGTCACCGAGAGCGGCGGATACATGACCCAGCCGCCGGCGAAGCCGTGCTGGCCCGGCGCGCCCGCCGCAAAGATGGAGAGCGTCAACAGCACGCCCGACGCCGCATAGAGCCAGAAGGAGATGTTGTTCATGCGCGGGAAAGCCATGTCCGGCGCGCCGATCATGATCGGCACGAACCAGTTGCCGAACCCGCCGATCATCGCCGGCATCACCATGAAGAAGATCATGATCAGGCCGTGATAGGTCACGAGCACATTGTAGAAATTCGCCGCCGCCACCGGATCGCCGCCGGTGAACTGGGTCAGGAACGTGACGCCCGGATGCATGAGCTCTTCGCGCATCATGCCCGACATCGCGCCGCCGATAATCCCGGCCAGAACCGCGAAGATCAGATAAAGCGTGCCGATATCCTTGTGGTTCGTCGACCAGAACCAGCGGATGAAGAACGGCGGGACATGGTCGCCGCCATGGTCTTCTGCGTGAGCGTGATCCGTCGGAGCTTGCGCCATATCTCGGCCCTTCCCGTCTCTGTCTCTATTTGCCGCCGGCCGGCGCGCCCTGGACGCCCGCCGCGAGTTTGACCTTCTTGGCGCCGAACATCGGGCTGAGGCCCGCCATCGCGCGCTGCTTGTTCACCCAGGCTTCGAATTCCGGGCGCGACACGACATCGACCGCGATCGGCATAAAGGCGTGTTTTTCGCCGCAAAGCTCGGAGCACTGACCGTAATAGGTGCCCTCTTTCTCCGCTTTGAACCACGTTTCGTTGATGCGGCCGGGAACCGCGTCGATCTTGATCGCGAAATTCGGCATCGCCCAGGAGTGGATGACATCGCGCGACGTCGTCGTCACGCGAATCGTTTCGCCGACGGGAACGACCATGTGGTTGTCGACTTCCCAATGATAGAGATCGGGCGTCGTCTTGTCCGCCGGCAGAATGTTCGACGTAAATTCGAAGTCGCCGAAATCGGGATAGGAATAAATCCAGCCCCATTGAAATCCGGTCGCCTTGACGGTGATCGTCGGCGCCAGCACGACCTCGCGGTCATCCTTGCCGAAAATGCCGAACAGCTTCCCCTTGCCGACAAGGCTGCGTCCGCCGCGCATGACCACCTCTTCGCCGGCCGCGGGCGGCGTGGAGAATTTCACATGGATTTCCGGTTTTCCGAGACCGGTCACGGTGTAATCCGTCCCCGCGCGCAGCAGCTTGCCGGGCCGGTTATGCGCGCAGCTCTCGCTCGCCGGCGCTTGCGGCGCGGCGTTCGCCGAGGCCAGAAAAACGTGCAGTTGCTCGCTGCGCGTCACGCGACGGCGTTCTTCCTGGAAATTGTTCTGGAAAACGAAATCGGTCGTCGCGCCGTCGGCCGTCGCGACCGTCTGCTTGCCGTCCGGAATGACGTCTTCGCTGTAGAGCAACTCAAAAGACGGCAGCGCAATCGCGAGCAGAATCAGAATTGGAATGCCCGTCCAAAGCACCTCCACCATGGTGTTGTGGCTGAACTTTCGAGGCGTCGGATTGACCTTCGAATTGTAGCGAACAATCACCCAGAGCAGCAGGCCCAGGACAAGAAAGCTAATGCCGGAAATGATCGGCAACAAAACGCCGTAGTGAAATCCATGCACCTCGGCGGCGATCGGCGCGCACGCCTCCACCATGCCGATATGGCCGTCGACCGGTCGCTGCGCGACCGCATCGCCGGCCAACGTCGCTCCTACAGCCGCCATCGCCGCCAGATATTTCTTCATGAAGCCCTCTAAAGCTCGCCCCGGCGGGCCTTGATGAACCCGCGAGCCCGCCGCCCGCGCCATCGACCCTTCGCGGCGCCTCTCGTGGCGCGCCCGCGCCAAAAGGTCAACGGCGTCCGTGGGTTTTAGCCGTCTCCGCCGGAGCCGTCACGGCTCGCCGACACGGAAAGTTGCGGAAAAAAGGTCGCATCCCGGGACGTTCGGCGCGCCCGGGCGGAGCGGCCGTTGCCGGGACCCCTGCAACGCCTTAAGTCTCGGCCATGACCGAATCGCTCTTCTTCTCCCGCACCGATCTTGATCCCGAACGCACGCGCAGGATTGTCGACGAAGCCCTTTCCGGGGCGGATGACGGCGAGCTCTATCTTGAATATTCGCAGTCCGAATCATTCGTTTTCGACGACAACCGCCTCAAAAGCGCGAGTTATAATGTCGATCAGGGCTTCGGCCTGAGAGCCGTCATTGGCGAATCGACAGGCTATGCGCACGCCTCCGAGCTTTCCGAAAGCGCCCTGAAGCGCTCGGCCGAAGCCGTCCAGGCGGTGAAAACCGGCCGCAGCGGGGTTCTCGCGGAGGGGCCCCGGCGGACCAACGCAAAGCTTTACGCCGAGGAAAATCCCCTCGGCGCCCTTTCTTTCGGCGAGAAGACGAAGCTGCTGGAGGAGATCAACGCCTATGCCCGCGCCAAGGACCCGCGCGTGCGGCAGGTCTCGGCGTCGATCTCCGGCGAATGGTCGGCGATCGAGATCATCCGGCCGGGCGGGGAAATCCTGCGCGACATTCGCCCGCTCGTGCGGATCAATGTCTCGGTGACCGCCGGCGACGGCGACCGGCAGGAGTCAGGCTCTTACGGCGCGGGCGGACGAGAAGGCTACGCCCGCTTTCTCGCGGCGGACGCCTGGCGAGGCTATGTCGACGAGGCGTTGCGCCAGGCGCTCGTCAATCTTGAGGCCGAGGCCGCGCCCGCCGGCGAGATGGAAGTGGTGCTCGGGCCCGGCTGGACGGGGATTTTGCTGCACGAGGCCGTCGGCCATGGCCTCGAAGGCGACTTCAACCGCAAGAAGACCTCCGCCTTCGCCGGGCGGCTGGGCGAGCGCGTCGCGGCGCCCGGCGTCACCGTCGTCGACGACGGCGCTCTGAACGCCCGCCGCGGCTCCTTGACGATCGACGACGAAGGCACGCCGACCTCGCGCACGGTCCTGATCGAGGACGGCGTGCTCAAGGGCTATATGCAGGACCGCCTCAATGCGCGCCTGATGGGCATGGAAGCGACCGGCAACGGCCGGCGCGAAAGCTTCGCCTGTCAGCCCATGCCGCGCATGACCAACACTTTCATGCTGGCCGGCGACAGAGAGCCCGAGGAAATCATCCGCTCCGTGAAGGACGGGATCTACGCCGTCAATTTCGCCGGAGGCCAGGTCGACATCACCTCTGGCAAATTCGTCTTCAATTGCACCGAAGCCTATCGCGTCAAAAACGGCGTGATCGGCGCCCCGCTGAAAAATGTCGCGCTGATCGGCGACGGCCCGAGCGTGCTCACAAAAGTCTCGATGATCGGCAATGACTTCAAGCTCGATCCCGGCGTCGGCGTTTGCGGCAAGGCCGGACAGGGCGTGCCGGTCGGAGTCGGCCAGCCGACGATCAAGATCGACGGCCTGACGGTCGGCGGATCAGGCGCCTAGGACGCCCCGCTTTTCCACACAGCCTCGATGACGATCGCGAGCACCGCGCTCGACAGGATCACAAGATAGATGAACTCGATCGCAAGCGAAGACAGCACCGTCTTCACCCAGCCGCGGCGATAGGCGCGCCTCAACGCGAGCACGAAATAGAGGGTGAGAACGCCGAATGCGACGAGGCCCGCATCGGGAGCGCCGAGCTGGGCCGCGATGATCGCGCCGCCGACGACAGCGAAACCGACCGCATGACTGTAGAGCGACAGGACGAGATGATCGAAGAACAGCGCGTCGCGTCCGCGAATGAAGATGAGCAGCAAGACCGCCAGCACCGGCGTCATCGCGAGCGTGATTCGCGGCAGCCAGGCGTTGATCTCGGCATTGAAGCGGACCGGGTCCTCAATCGCCCTTGACAGGCCGCCGACGACGCGCTGCGCGCCGCCTTTCACTTTCGCCTCAAGTTCGGCCTTTTGGGCCGGCGACAGATCTTGCGCATCGTTCGGGGCGACGACGCCCTTCGCGACGGCGGCGTCGATGCTTTCGCGACATTTTTTCCAGGCCGCCTCGTCGATCGTGATGTCCTTCGGGCGCACGAAGTAACGGAGCTTGGTTTGCAGGCCGCAATCGAACGTGTCGACCTCGACGCCGAGCGCCGCGGACTTCTGTTCTATCGCCGCCTCGGCTTCGGCCGGCAGCGCTTTCTTCGGCGTCACTTCGAACGCAACGAACATGGTCTGCGTCAGGCTGAGGACGAGAAAAAACAGAAAGCTGACGACGAGGAAGAGACGGACCGGAGGCGTGTAGCGCGAGCGCCGTCCGTGGGCGTAATCGCGCGGCACATGGCCGGGCTTTGCAGCCATGAGCCCGAGCGTGCGCCACATCCGCGAGTCGAATCCGAACGTGTCCTCTGCGAAATCGCGCGCGAGCAGCACGGCGTTGCGGCGCAGGTCGTCATGCTTTTGTCCGCAGCCGCAGCAATAAGGACCCGGGAGACGACCGCGCAGGAAGGACAGGCGACCCCCGGCCCCGGTTGAGCCGGGAGCGCGCCATGAGAGACCCCTTCGCCCGCCATATCGCGAATATCCCCTCCCGCCTGTCAGCGCCGGAATTCTAGCATGCGCGGTCCCGCGCGCCGAAGCGGCTCTTTTGCGATCGGGAGGGAAGCCGGTTAAGGGGGAGGCGAACACTCTTTCCGGCGACCATGGCCTTCGTCACGCGATTTGCGCCCTCTCCGACCGGCTATCTCCATCTCGGCCACGCCTATTCGGCGCTGACGGCCTATCGCGCGGCGCAGGCGGCGAACGGGCGTTTTTTGCTGCGCATCGAAGACATCGATCAGACACGCTGCCGCCCGGAATTCGAGGCGGCGATCTATGAAGATCTCGCCTGGCTCGGACTTCGCTGGGAGGCGCCCGTGCGCCGCCAGTCGGATCATTTCGCCGACTATGGGGCCGCGCTTGATCGGCTGATCGCGATGGGCGTGGTCTATCGCTGTTTCAAGACGCGCAAGGAAGTACTCGATGAAATCGCGCGCGCGCCGCATCTTTCGGCGGCGGGACCTGACGGGCCGGCCTATGTCGGCGCGCCGCTCGCCGCGGACGAAGAGCGCGCCCTTCTCGCAGAGGGCGCGCCTTTCGCCTGGCGACTGTCGATCGCGGCGGCGCGCGACCGTCTCGGCGCCGCCTTCGAAACGCTTTCATTCCTCGTCGAAGACGGCCGAGCGCAGCGCGTCAGGGCGAGACCGCAAATCTTCGGCGACGCGGTCATTGCACGGAAGGATTCAGGAACGAGCTACCACCTCGCCTCGGTCCATGACGATGCGACGCAAGGCGTGACGCATGTCATCCGCGGCGAAGACCTCGCCGCCGCCGCCCATCTCCACCGCCTGCTGCAAGCGCTGCTCGGCTATCCGGAGGTCGTCTACCGCCATCATCCATTGATGACGGACGACACCGGACGCCGCTATGCGAAGCGGGACAAATCGGAGACGCTGCGCGCGCTGCGCGCGGCGGGCGAGACGCCCGCCCTCATCCGCGCGCGCCTCGGTTTTCGGTAGATCGCAATTCCGTCCCGGCGCGGGCCCTTGCTCACGCGCGGGCGGCGCCGGGTTTGCGCGGCCCTACCCGTTCAAGGACGAGGCCGCCATTTCCGGATAGCGCGCGCCGACGACCGCGTCCGCCGGCACCGCGCTCTCGATCGCCGCGATGTCCGCCGCGGACAGGGATACATCGAGCGCGCCGAGATTCTCATCGAGCCTCCCGAGTTTTTTCGTACCCGGGATCGGGATGATGTCGTCGCCTTTGGCCAGAACCCAGGCGAGCGCGATCTGCGCGAGCGTGGCGTCTTTTGTCTTGGCGATTTCACGCAGCTTGTCGACGAGCGCATTGTTCTTGGCCAATGCGTCGCCGGCGAAGCGCGGCGAACGCTCGCGGCGATAATCGCCCTCCTTGAAATCCTCGCCAGAGCGATAGGCGCCCGTCAAAAGCCCGCGTCCCAGGGGGGAGTACGCGACGAAAGCGACGCCGAGCTCGCGGCAAAGCGGAATCATCTCCGCCTCCATGTCGCGCGTCATGATCGAATATTCCGATTGCAGGGCGGAGATCGGATGCACGCCATGCGCCTTTTTCAACGTATCGGCGCTGACTTCGGAGAGTCCGAGCGCCTTCACCTTGCCGGCCTTGACGAGATCGGCCATCGCGCCCACCGAGTCCTCCACCGGAACCGAGCGATCGCGCCGATGCATATAGTAGAGATCAATCTCATCGATCCCGAGACGCTTCAGCGACTTGTCGCACGCCTCCTTGATATATTTCGGATCGTTCGTGACGCCGAGCCAGGCGCCGTCCGCGCCGCGGCGGATCGCGAACTTCGTCGCGAGAACGACTTCATTTCGATGCTTCTTCAGAAAACCTGAAAGCTGCTCTTCATTGCGGCCCGCCCCGTACATATCGGCGGTGTCGAAAAAAGTGACGCCGCGATCGAGCGCGGCCTCGAGAATTTTTTCGGCCTCGGCATTTGAAAGCGCCTCGCCGTAAAATTCGGCGAGGCCCATGCAGCCGAAGCCGAGCCTTGAAACGGAAAGACCTGATTTTCCAAGCGGAACCTTGCGCATGATCGCTCCTTGAACATGAGATGAGTGAGATGTCAGGAGTCGAGCTCCGCGCCGGCGGGCAAAGCGACGGCCGCACGAGGGGCGGCTTTGAGCGACGGTTTGTGGCGGGTATCGACAAAAAATCGGCGCGGCGCCGATGCTTTTTTTGTAGCGCAAAGACAGCCGAAAGTCAAAGCCGCGCCGCTTCGGCGCCGCGCCTCTAGCGCGCATGCGCGGATGCTGCTTGCGAGTCTGAAATGCGGAAACGGCCGGTGATCGGCCAGGAAAAAAGGACGTCTTCGAGCTTCGGTCCCGCGCCGATATTGTGAACGATCAAGGGGCGGCCTGAAGGCGCGATGCGATCGGTGACGACGCCGATATGCGGCAAATAGCCGTGACGGCCGCGCAAATTCCACGCGACGATATCGCCCGGCTGATAATCTCCCGGATTGCGGCTTGGCGGCAGACGCCAACCCTTCCGTGTCAGGAATCTTTCTATATTCGGCACGCGGCGGTGATCGATATTCGCATCCGGCCCGGCCAGCCCCCAAAGATGCGGATAGGCGTCGAAATGCGCCGCCATATCTTCATGAATGGCTTTTTGCAGATCAAGACCTGCCGCGCGCAGCGCGCGAATGACGACATCGGCGCAAACGCCCCGGTCCGGCGCGACGTCGCCGCCGGGATAGGCGATCGGGACATAGGAGGGATCGTAGAAAACGCGATGATGCGTCCGCTCGATCGCGGCCGCCGAGGTCAAGGCGCCGAAATCTTGCGATTGCGCCGCGGAAGGCGCGGCGACGGCGAACAGAAAGGCGGCGACGCGGCAAGTCCTCACCGGCCCATTGCGCGCTGCGAATGCGGCGCAACTGCGGCGCTTTCGCGCCGAAGCGCCGGCTTTGTGCGACGGGCCGGATGCGGCGGCCGATTGAGCTCCTATATATTGTCGGCGAAGGAGACCGCCCCATGTATCGCGAACACCCGCTGGCCAATGAATCGGAGATCACCCCGGCGAGCCTTATTCTGAATCTTCTCTGGCTCGCTTTCGGCGGCGCGGTGAGCGCGCTTGGATGGTTTGTGGCCGCGCTCGTCATGTGCGTCACGATTATCGGCCTGCCATGGGCGCGCGCCGCGTTCGACAACGGGGTCTATACGCTCTGGCCTTTCGGCGCGCGCGCGATCTCACGCGAGCGCATTTACGGCGAGGAGATCGGCACGGGGCCCCTCGGCTTTCTCGGCAACATTATCTGGTTCGTTCTCGCCGGATGGTGGCTGGCGCTCGCTCACCTCTTGGCGGCCATCGTGCTGGGCTTGACGATTATCGGCATCCCCTTCGCCTGGGCGCATCTGAAACTCGCCGGCTTCGCCCTTTGGCCGATCGGCCGGACAATCGTCAGCGCCGATTTCGACCGGCCTGAGCCCTATTATCGCTACCGGCGCTGACCGGTCGGAACCGCCGCTTCCGCGCGCCGATATCGCCGGCCGGCTCTCAGTCCGTAAGCTGACAAGTTTGCGGCGAAGTCCGGATCGACGGAAGAACAGCCGGCGCGCCGGGGCCGAGCAGGATCTGACCGAAGCGGGCGCGCGCCGCCCCCTCCCGCCGATTGCGTCGCGCTAACCCGGCGCCGGAATTTGGCCTCCGGCCTCCCCTTAGAGCATCCGCTCCCCATCCGGCCGATCCTCTTGTTGCAGCATTTTGGGCACAGCGGCGGGCCGCGCGCGCCCGGCCTCTTCCGCAAGACCTGAGGGCCCGTTAGATTGCCCGTCATGGTGTTGGGGATGTTCAACCGACGGGAGAAAGCCCCCGCCGGGCGCGGGGTTTGGGCTCTGCTTTCGGCGCTGGCGCTGTCACTCGCGGCGGCGCCCGCGGCCGCCGGCGCCATTCCCGCGCCGGTCAATACGGGCGCGGCCTGGCGCATCGTCAAGGACCATTGGAGCGCGGCGGACGAGAAGGGTTATGAAGCCTTCGTACAGGCGATCGGCCGCTCAAACTGCGACACGCTCGAATCCTGTCTGAAAGATCCGGCCAATCCTTATCGCAACACGGACCATCGCAGCTATCACGGCGATTGCGCCGACATGGCGTACATGCTGCGCGCTTATTATGCGTGGAAGAACGGCCTGCCCTTCTCCTATCAGAGCAGCATGCGCACTGCGGACGGCAGTTCGCAGGACATTCGCTATTCAGACGCCGGCAATGTGGTCGCCTCGCGCCGCGACGCCGTCGGGCGCGAGGCGATTTCCGCGCCGGGCTACATCGCCCGCATCGGCGAGGAAGTCTCGACCGCCATGTTCCGAACCGATCCCGTAAAGGGCGGCGGACGGTCTTATGACGACTTCTATCCGATCGAAATCAGCCGGGCGGCGGTGCGTCCCGGCGCCGTCGCCTATGACATTTACGGCCATGTCGGCATTATCTACGACGTGCTCGACGACGGCCGGATCATGCTGGTTGCTTCGCACCCGGACAATTCTGTGACGCGAACGACTTATGGGCCGAACTTCCTTCAGGCGAAGGCCGCGCTCGGCGCCGGCCTGAAGGCGTGGCGTCCCGTCCGCCTCGTCGGCGCGCGCCGGCGCAGCGACGGAACCTATGTCGGCGGCCATGTCAGAGGCGCGCCGAACGCCGAAATTCCGGACTTCTCGATGATCCAGTTCGATGGCAATGTCGCCGGCGCGCCCTATGCCGAATTCGTCTATGACGGCCGGACTCTCTCCTATTACGATTTTGTCCGTCGCAGCCTCGCCGCGCCGGGCTTCGCCTATAATCCGGTCGACGAACTGAAACACGGTCTTGAAACGATCTGCGAGGGCATTCGCGACCGCAACGCCGCGGTCGACCGGGCGATCGACGCAAAGGTTTATCTGCAGCCGCATCCGAAGCGGCTTCCCTATAATATTTACGGCACTTACGGTCAGTGGGAGGATTATTCGACGCCCTCGCGCGACGCGCGCCTGAAAGTGTCTTTCATAGAGATGCGCCGTCAGGTCGAAAGGCTTTATGAGCGCTATCTCAAACACGATCCTTCCGTGCGCTATTCCGGCGACGATCTGCCGAAAGCGCTGCTGTCCGCCTTCGTGGCGGAGGAAAAAGCGTGCGCCATCATCTATCGCCGGTCCGATGACACGCGCGTCAGACTCAATCTCGGCAATGTGATGGACCGGTTATGGGACCTTTCCTTCGATCCGTATAACTGTCCCGAACGGCGCTGGGGCGCGAAAGGCGTCGAACTCGAGACCTGCACCGATGATGAAACGAAGACCCGCTGGTATAACGCCCAGCGCTTCCTGCGTTATCAGGCCGACCGCACCTATGACGTCAGAATGGACTTCACGGTCGACGAATTGCAGCCGCCCATGGCGGCCCCGCCCGCCGAGGGCGGCCTCGGCGCAGACGCCCCGCCGGACGCGGATATTCGCGCCTACCTCGCGCGCATCAACGGCGCGACGATGGCGAGCGCCGCCGAAACGCCCGAGATTTTGCCGATCGCCGACGAGGCGGCGCCGGCGTGGCGAGGGATTCCCTACCGTCTGAACGGGACGCCTTGAGAAAGTTGCCCGGCCCGCGTGCATTCTCCGCCGGCGGCCGCTATATCATTGCAGAACGCCGGGCGGCCCGCCCGGCCGGAGCATGAGATGGCGCATTTCGTCTTTTTCCTGATCCCGTTCGCGCTCGCCGCGACCGTCATCATTCTCGCCGTCGGCATTTATTCGCTGGCGCGCGGCGGCGCCTTCGCCAAGGCGAATTCGAACAAGCTGATGCGGATGCGCGTGATGGCGCAGGCCGTCGCCATTGCGCTGATGCTCGTGTTTCTCGTACTCGCAGGCCGCGGACCGCAAGGATAAGCGGCCGCCGCGGCAGAGGCGCCACAGCGCATTGAACCGCCCTTTTTCCGCGGCTATGGTCCGGCCGAATTTTCAGGAGAGCGGACCGCCCGCCGCCCCATCATCCGCCGCGTTTCCGCCGCCCGGCGGCTTTAGGAGCAAACGATGAAAGTTCTCGTCCCCGTCAAACGCGTGATCGATTACAATGTGAAAGTTCGGGTGAAATCCGACCAGACAGGCGTCGATCTCGCCAATGTCAAAATGTCGATGAACCCGTTCGACGAAATCGCGGTTGAAGAAGCGGTGCGCCTGAAGGAGGCCGGGATTGCGAGCGAGATCGTCGCCGTATCGATCGGCCCGGAAAAGGCGCAGGATCAGCTTCGGCAGGCGCTCGCCATGGGCGCCGACCGCGCCATTCTCATAAAGACCGACGAAACGGTTGAGCCGCTCGCCGTCGCCAAGCTCCTCAAAGCCGTCGCCGAAGAAGAAAAGCCTCAGCTTGTCATCTGCGGCAAGCAGGCGATCGACGACGACTGCAATCAGACGGGGCAAATGCTCGCCGCTCTGCTCGGCTGGGCGCAGGGCACGTTCGCTTCGAAGGTCGAAAAGGACGGCGACAAGCTCAATGTCACGCGCGAGATCGACGGCGGTTTGCAGACTGTGTCGCTCGCGCTTCCCGCTGTGGTGACGACGGATCTGCGGCTCAACGAACCGCGTTATGCTTCGCTGCCGAACATCATGAAGGCGAAGAAGAAACCGCTCGACGTCAAGGAGCCGTCGACGTTCGGCGTTGACATCGCGCCGCGGCTGAAAGTGTTGAAAGTGACCGAACCGCCGAAACGCCAGGGCGGCGCCAAGGTCGCGTCCGTCGCCGAACTCGTCGGCAAGCTTAAAGAAGCAGGAGTGATTTAATGGCTGTGCTCGTTATCGCCGACCACAACAACGAGACGCTGTCGGACGCGACTGGCAAGACGGTCTCCGCCGCGCAGAAAATCGGGGGAGACGTCGATATACTGGTCGCGGGCGCGGGCTGCCGCTCCGTCGCCGAGGCGGCCGCCAAAATCTCGGGCGTGCGCAAGGTGCTGCTTGTCGAAGCGCCGCACTATGAGCACCGGCTCGCCGAGCCCTTCGCCGCCTTGATCGTTTCGCTGGCCGACGGCTACGACGCGCTTTTGAAGACGGCGACGACGACCGGCAAAAATGTCATGCCGCGCGTCGCCGCGCTGCTCGACGTCATGCAGATTTCCGAGATCATCGACGTTGTCTCGCCCGACACATTCGTGCGGCCGATCTACGCCGGCAACGCGATCGAAACCGTGCAGTCGAGCGACAAGAAAAAAGTGATCACCGTTCGCGCGACGGCCTTCAAGGCCGCCGGCGAAGACGGAGCCGCGCCGATTGAGGAGGCGCCGGCGGCGAGCGATCCGGGGCTTTCCAGCTTTGTCAAAGAAGAGCTCACGAAATCGGAGCGGCCCGAGCTTACGGCCGCGAAAATCGTCATTTCCGGCGGGCGCGCGCTCGGCTCTTACGAGAATTTCGAGAAATACATCTTTCCGGTCGCCGACAAGCTCGGCGCGGCCGTCGGCGCCAGCCGCGCCGCCGTCGATGCGGGCTATGTGCCGAACGACTATCAGGTCGGCCAGACCGGCAAGGTGGTTGCGCCGGAACTCTATATCGCTGTCGGCATTTCCGGCGCCATTCAGCATCTGGCAGGCATGAAGGATTCGAAAGTCATCGTCGCGATCAACAAGGACGAAGAAGCGCCGATCTTCCAGATCGCCGATTACGGGCTTGTCGGCGATCTCTTCAAAATCATGCCGGAGCTTGAAGCCGCGCTTTAGGACCGGCGCCGCATCCGCGCCGTAAGAGAGCGCCTGCGAACGGTCCAGCGCGGCGGGCCCGGCCTTTTTTGCGGCCCGAGGCGGATCAGGCGGCGGTCCGGGCGAGGCCCCGCCGCCCCCTTCGGGCGCCCGCGCGCGCCCCATGAATTAGCGCGCAGAAAGCGTCTCCCTCGCGCCACGCGGGCCAAAGGATCGGCCCCGCTCGCCCGGCAAATATTTGCTGCACTGCGGCAGCGTGGTGTATCATTTTTTTGACAGCGAACTCGAGGGCGGACCGAAGATGAACGAGATCAAGAAAGTGGGGGTCGTCGGCGCGGGGCAAATGGGCAATGGCATCGCCCATGTCTTCGCCCTTGCGGGCTATCAGGTTCGGCTTCACGACGTCGCCGAAGAGCGCATCGCCGCCGCGATGTCGATCATAGAGAAGAACCTCGCCCGTCAGGCGGCCAAGGGCAACATCGCCGAAGCCGACGCCGCGCGCGCGCGCGCGGCGATAACGCCGGCCGTTTCGCTCGACGCTCTCGCCGACTGCGACCTCGTTGTTGAATCGGCGACGGAGAACCAGGCGATCAAGAAGAAGATTTTCGGGGAGCTCTCCAATATCCTGAAAAAAGACGCATTGATGGCGACGAATACCTCGTCCATTTCGATCACCGGACTCGCGTCGGCGACGGACAGGCCCGACAAGTTTATCGGCCTTCATTTCATGAATCCGGTGCCGGTGATGCAGCTTGTCGAAGTCATTCGCGGCATCGCGACCAGCAAGGAGACGTTCGAGACGGCGAAAATCATCGTCGCCAAACTCGGCAAGACCATCGCCGTTTCAGAAGACTTCCCGGCCTTCATCGTCAACCGTGTGCTGATGCCGATGATCAACGAGGCGATCTACACGCTTTACGAAGGCGTCGGCACGGTCGAGGCGATCGACACGGGGCTCAAACTCGGCGCCAATCATCCGA
Source organism: Alphaproteobacteria bacterium (assembly GCA_016125425.1). Lineage (GTDB taxonomy): Bacteria > Pseudomonadota > Alphaproteobacteria > Caulobacterales > Parvularculaceae > Amphiplicatus. The sequence continues at coordinate 36,196 of WGLT01000017.1, read as the reverse complement.
TGGGACCGCTCGAACTCGCTGACTTCATCGGTCTCGACACCTGCCTCGCCATCATGCAGGTCCTTTACGAAGGACTGGCTGACTCGAAATACCGGCCCTGCCCTCTGCTCGTGAAATATGTCGAGGCGGGCTGGCTCGGCCGCAAATCAGGACGCGGCTTCTACGATTATTCTGGACCGGTTCCGCAGCCCACTCGCTGAGACGCCCGCGCCCTCGCACAGAAGCCAGCTCCAGGCGAAGAAAAAGGGCGGCCGTCGGGCCGCCCTTTTTTTGTGTCTCGCTCCGGCGTTCGGCCTATTTCGGATTGGCCGGCGCCTCAGCCGGCGCGTCGCTCTTTGCGCCGGCGTCGTCGCCTTCGTCGCTCGACGGAAGACCGGCGGGCGGCGGCGCGTCGCAATTCGTCTTGTCCTGAATCGCCTCAAGCTGTTTGACCTGCTCCAGGATCTGGTCGCATTCGGTCGTTCCGCCCTGCAGGCGGCACACCTGCGCTTTGGTCGTCAAGCGCTGAATCTGATCGCGCCGCTGTTCGGACTTTTGCTGGCACTCCAGTTTGTCCTGCGCTTCTTCCGTTTTGCTGATGGCGTCGAGATAGGCGACCCATTGCGTCGCTTCCGGCCGGGAGTTCTTGTATTTCTGGGCTTGAACGAAGGCTTCGCGCGCCCGCTTGCGGATCGGGCGGTCGTTCGGACCGGCCTGGCTGAACACCGCCGTGCCGAGAAGCAACCAGCAGTCGCCGGTGTCTCGCTCGCTCATCCCGCCCTTGCGGAGCGCCGTGCGCAACGCCTTTTCGGCGTCGGCATATCGCTCATCCGCCACCAGAACCTGGCCGAGACGATAGGACAACACGCCCTTGTCGGAGAGTTTCGAGGCTTCCTGCAAAACAGGGATCGCCCGCTTGTGCTCCCGCGCCTGGCTCCACAGCTGCGAAAGCAAGGTCAGATTGTCGACATTCCGCTTGACGACGCCCGCATTCATTTCGCGCTCGAGAAGCTTGGCGCCGCGATACGGGTTGTCGAAGAAAGAATAGTATTGAACGAGCGTCTTGATCTCGTTCTCGGTTTTCAACAGCCCGGCGCGATAGGCGACCTCAAGCACGGCGAAGGCTTCGCGATCCTTGCCCTGGGTCGAATAAAGGCCTGACAGCTGCGTCCAGTATTCGCGCTGCGCCGGCCAATAATTGATCATCTTTTCGAGCAGCGCGGCCCGCTTGTTCTCCTGGCCGACCTGATCGTAGACGAGGTTGAGCAAATCATAGGCGCTCTTCTTGGGTTCCGTCTGGCAGGCGACCGCCTGCTCCGCCGGCTCCAGCGACGCGCGATAATTCGGCGGATTGACCTGCGTATAAGCCGCGGCGAGCAGGTAATAGGCGTTGCAATCCACTTTCTCGCCGGCCGATTGAGACTGGCTGATCCACTCCTTCAGGCCGCGGATCGCCGACTGATAGTCCTGAAGCTGAAAATAGAGCTGCGCGATGTAATAGCGAAGCTGGTTCGCCTGCGAGCTTGGAAGCGAATTGGTGTTGAGCGCGGCCTGAAAATCACTGAGGGCTCCCCGATAGTCTTCGAGATTGTACCGGACATTGCCGCGAAGCTCGTAGGTCGTCGCCTTGTCGAATGGCTTCATCCTGTCGCCGCGGTCTGCGATCAGCTTGTTGAGCGCGGCGAGCGCCTCTTTCCACTGCTCGTTCTGCATCTGCGTGAAAACGTCTTGCAGAACCTTCGCGACCGCGGGATCGAGCGTTTTCGCCCCCTCGCTGCGCTCCTGCTTGTTGTCGTCCTTCTTCTGCGCGGCATAGGCAGGAGCGACGATCGCCGTCGCGCAGCTTGCGCCGAAAACGGCCAGCAGGAACAGCATTCCGGCGAAAGGTGCGCGCTTTTTGTTCATGTCGCCTCGACCGATCATTACCAACCCGTTTGTACCCCAATCCCTGAACGCTGTCGGCGCGTCCGAATTATTTTCCGCCCTCGAGACGGAAAGTGATTTGCTGAACCACGCCGTGCCGCCATTCCGCCTTGTTGTCGACGATTTTCGGCTGATATTTCCAGCGATCGACGGATCGTATGGCCGCGCGATCGAGACAATGGTTCGTTGAGTCGATCACCTTGATGTTCGCGGTCGTGCCGTCCGGCGTCACGTCGAACTGAACGACGACTGTTTCTTCGTCCTTCGCCGTCGTCATGCAGTTCTGCGGATATTCCGGCGGAATGCGCACGAGCGGTTGGGCGTCGCGGTCCGGGTTGAACCCGGTGCCGATTTTCAGATTGGCGTTGATATTCGGAATGTCCGCCTTGACGCCGTCGAGAGCCGGCCGGTTCGTCGGGTCGTTGACGGCCGGCGGCGGCGGCGGCGGCGTGTCGAGCGTCGGCCGCTTAAACTGCTTGTTGGCGTTGTTGATGTCCGTGTCTTTGAGCTGCGCCGTGATGTTGATGCTCACGTCGCCCCTGTCTTCGCTCAAATGCGCTTCCTGCTTGATGAGATAGGCCATCGCCAGAAACAGCGCGGCGGTGACAAGCGCCGCGCCGGGCAGACCGAAAATCAAGCGTGCGAAGGATCCCATCTCAATGTCTCCTTAGCTGCTCTTGTCGAGGGTCGATACGGCGACGTCGGTAATCCCGGCTTGGCGGACCTGCTCCACCACCTCGACGAGATAGCGCGTATCCGCGTCCTTATCGACCTGAACGACGGCGGTCCCCTTCGGATTTTCGGCGCGCATCTGCTCGACCGTGGCGCGCACAGCGTTCAAATCAATATTCTTCTTGTCGATCCAGACTTTGTTGTCCGCTGTGATCGCAATCAGGATCGACGCGAATTTGCGCGTCGTCGCTGTCTGCGCTTCGGGGCGGTCAACCTTCACCCCAGGCTCTTTCACGAAAGTCGACGTCACGATGAAGAAGATCAGCATGATGAACGTGATGTCCATCAGCGGCGTGATGTTGATATCGTCCGCCGAGTCTGAAGAAGATGACGTGTACTTGCTTTTCGCCATGACGCCTTCGCTTGCTATACTTTCCGCGCCGCTGCGCTGTCCCCGGACCTGTTACTCTGTCTTCTGCAGCGCAAGTTGAACGGCGGCTGCGTGGCCGGCGCGCGCCTGGTCCATCACGGTCACCGCGATGCCGGCCTTGGAGCCCGGCGCCGCGTTGACGATGACGACGCCTTTCGGCTCGCGCGCCATAAATTCTTCGACCACCGGCTTCGTCGAAAGCGGATCGATGATGCGAATGTTGTTGACGCGGATGAACCCGTCCGTCTGCACCGACAGAAGCAGCGCCGGCGGCGGCCGCGTATTCGGATCTTCCGGCGTATTTTCCGGCGTGCGGACGTCAATGCCCTTTTCGCGGGTGAACGTCGCCGTCACGATGAAGAAGATCAGCATGATGAACACAATGTCCATCAGCGGCGTGACGTTGACGTCTGACGCGTTATCCGCCGAGGAGGAAATTCTTCTGCGCATCAGAGATCACCCTTGTCCAGCTCGTCGTGAAGCTTCGCCTGATGGCGCTGAACGAACTGGTCGAACCAATACGTGAACATGACGCCCGACACGGAGGTGAACAGCCCCGCCATGGTCGGGATGGTGGCGCGCGAGATGCCCGAGGCCATCAGGCGCGCATTGCTCGATCCCGTGATCGCCATGATGTCGAACACGAACACCATGCCGGTGACGGTGCCGAGCAGGCCGAGAAGCGGCGTCACGGCGACCAGAATCTTGATCACCGAATTGAAGCGCGACGCCTCCTGCTTGGCCTCCGAAAGCAACCGCTCGCGGTAGGCGTGGCCGTACCAGGACGTGTGGTCCGGCCAAGCCTCCCAGCTTCGTTTCGTGCGGCGGATCACGCCGTCCGCAGCGGTCGTCCAGAACATGATCCGTTCCAGGATGAAGCCCCACATAATGAAGGACAGCACCATGATCGCCACGAGTACCGGTCCGCCCTGGGCGAGAAACGCCTGAAGCGATTCATACGCGGTGCGCGGGTTGAAATATTCCAACATCTGGAAGTCCTTCCAATGCGCGGAGGACTACCGGCGCGCGCCGGCGGTTTCCGCGACAACGCCCGCCGCTTGCTCCTCGAGAATCTGAATGATGTTGTTCGCCGCGCCCGAAGTGAAAGCGTAGAGCAACACCAGCGGAATTGCGGTGACAAGACCGATAACCGTCGTCATCAGGGCGACCGAAATACCGTTCGCCATGATCTTCGGGTCGCCGGTGCCGAACAGGGTGATCGACTGGAAGGTGATCACCATGCCGACGACGGTGCCGAGAAGACCCAGCAAAGGCGCGATCGTCGAGATAATCCGGATAAGGTTGAGGCCGCCCTCGATTTTCGGAATCTCGCGAAGGATGGCGTCGTCGAGCGCGAGCTGGACGGTCTCCGGATCTTTCTTGTCGACGGCTTCATAGGCGAGCATGACGCGGCCGAGCGGGTTGTTCTTCGACGGCTTCTGCTTGCGGACTTGCGCGCGCACCGCGCTCGCGGTCGACGACAGCGAGAACCATTTGAAGATGCCCCAAACGAAGGCCAGAACGCCGAGACCGATCGTCAGATAGCCGATCGAGCCGCCCTGATTGATGCGTTCTTTGAGGCTCGGCTCTTCCACGATGAGGCCGAGAAGCGTGCCGAGCGAGGGGTCGATCACGCCGCGGACGAAACCGTCGCCCTTATAGGAAGCGACCCGCCGCGCCGCATCGCGAACCGAACTGGTCGGCTGGCGCGCCAGGAACTGCAGCTGGTTTTGCTGCGAATTGTAGACGAGATACTTGCCGTCGGCGAACGCGTCGAACGGCCCGATCCGGGTGATCTGCTTGGAAACGCTCGTGCCGTCCGGCTGCGCGACATTCGCGGTGAAAGTCGCCACTTTGCCCTGCTCGACGATCTGCTGGATCATCGTCTCCCAGAGATAGCGGAGCTGGCTCTCGGTCGGCAGCGTATCCGTTTGCGCAATTTGCTGCAGCTCTTTCTCGCGGCCGGGATATTCGGCGCTGATCACCGATTTCTGCAACTGCGCGGTCAGGTCGGCCGCGGCCGAACGCGCCGCGCCGAAGAGCTCCTGAAACTGGCCTTGCTTTTCGGCGAGCTCCTGGTCGAGCTTGTCGATCTGATCCTGATTCGCCTTCATCACGCCTTCTAGGCGGGTTGATTCGGCGGCGGCGGCGGCGACCTGCGCCTTCACCTGATTGAGCTGCGCCTGCTGTTCGTTGCGATTCTGCAGGAACCGCTGCTCGCGCGCTTTGTTCTCCGCCGAAGCTTCCGAACGTTCTTTGCGCACCGCCTGCAACACCTGATCGAGCGTCAGCTGCGGCTTGGCCGGCTGAGCGGCCGCAGGCTGCTGGGCTTCGGCCGGCTTGGCGTTCTGCGCAGCGGCGGGAAAGGCGAGGACCGCAACGCCGGCGCAGAGAGAAAGACCTGCAAGTTTGACGAGTTTCATGACTGGTTTTTCCTTCAACTGTTCGCCGTTACGTTACTGCGCCGCCTTGGCCGGCCCTTCGGTCGGCGCGGTGACCGGCACGGGCAGCAGACCCGGCGCAGTCTGTTCTTTCGCCATCCTGAGGCCGAGCCGCACATCCGGCAGATAGGATTTCGCGAGATCGACCCAGCCGCGCTTGTTCTTGTCCCAGATCTTGAGAACCGAATCGTCGCCTGTCTTGAAGATGAGCGCGATGCGGCCGATGCGCAGAAATTCGCCGGAACGCTCCGTCCCGTTGTCATTGATCGAGCCTGTATAAGCGCCGATCGTACGGCCGAACTCATTCTCGATCTGATAGGCTTCGACGATCAGCCGATAGCGCTGCGCGACTGACACGGAGGGGTTATCCATTTCCGATTTCAGACGCTGCACGCGCGCTTCGCGATCATCGAGATTGAACGGCAAGTCGGCTTCCACGAGTTGGCCGAGCGCGCCGAGCATGTCCTCCATCAGCGGCAACATGGCGCGCTGGAGCACCCCGACATTCTGGATGTCGTTTTGGATGCGGACGATCGAAGCCTGCTGGGCCTCAATGTTACGCTGAAGCGACGCATTGTAGCGGCGCGCCGCTTCAAGCTGCTTCAAATTGGCCCGATAATCGTTGAGCAAGGCCGCGGTTTGATCATCAAGCTGATCGATCCGCTGCTGCGAGGCCTTGCCTTCCCTGGCAGTCGCCTGGCTTTCGTCCAGCGCGGTGGAGAACTGTGCGAAAGCAGGCGCGCCGAGAGCGACCATGATCGCCGCGGCTGTCCCCAACAAGCTTACTCTTTTCATCATTGCCTCACCCAACGGTTTGCTTCGGCTGTTAATCTTCGGCTTGCCGCCGAATGACCAAGTGCGCGTTCCCGCGCGGCTCCAGATTTCCTTCAGACGACGGCGCGCCCAGCGACCGCCGCGAACTTGCAAAATTGTGACCGGATTAAACGCCCCAATCAACTTCCCCTTCGCGGATGATTGGACAAAAATCCCGCGAAAAGCAATGAGCGCTTCCGCGGGCGCAAGATTCGTCCAATCGAAAGCGCCTTCCTGTAGCTCGCCTTTTGCCCCCTCAAATCCGCGAAAATCCCAAACCTTTTCTCGCGGACCAGCGTTAGTGTGTAACAAGCAATTTTAGCGAACGCAATATGGCCTGCGCGCGTTTCGAACGCGCTAACCATCTTTATCGACGCACGCCCGACGAGGACGGTCACGTCGAAAAACTCCACGCTTTCGACGCGGGTCGCCGACGGCCGCAAACGCCCTCTAAGGGCTTCATGCCGCAACAAAATCTCATTCTCCATACGAAAGCCGCGCGGCGCGACTCGCCGGCCGCAACAGGACGCCGCGACTCCCCTGACCGAAAATCGGATCGCCGGACCGCCGGGGTTGAGTCCCCGGTCATTTCGCCGCACAGTCCCCTAAAATGATATCGCTAACATGAGGAACGCCATGCGGGTCATATCGATCGCCGCCGCCCTGCTTCTCCCGTCCGGCCTCGCGGCTGCGCAGCAACTGTCCGTGAGCCCCAACGAAACGCTGGAAATGCAGGGGCTTAGCGTCATTGTCGATGAGATGCATTTTCATCCCGTCTTCCATGACGAGAAGAATGCGGGGATCCAAATCATCCTGCATGGCGAGCGCATCGCCACGGACGGCGCGGTGCGGCTCAGCCCGACGCCGGAGCAATGGGACCCGACGCCGACTTTCGTGAAGCGCGAGCGCGGTCCGGGGCCTGATCAACTCACCGTGATCAGCGGCTATCCCGACATCCATTTGAGCTACCGGGTGACCGTTTCGCCGGAAGGCGCCGGTTTCCGCATCGCCGTCGATCTCGATCAGCCGCTCCCGGACAGTCTCGTCGGCAAAGCGGGTTTCAACCTCGACTTCCTGCCGACGAGTTATTTCGGCAAAGGCTATATTCTCGGCGAGACCGGCGGGGTGTTTCCCCGCAATCCCGCCGGCCCGATGGCCAAGGACGGTTCGGGCGACCCGCTGCCGCTGGCGGCGGGCGGGCGCGCGATCACGCTCTCGCCCGATGATCCGGCGACCCGCGTGACCATCACGTCCGATGACGCCCCGCTCGCCTTATACGACGCGCGAAACCGCGCGCAGAACGGCTGGTTCGTCGTGCGTTCGCTTATCCCGGCCGGAAAGACCGAGAATGCGATCGTCTGGCATGTGCGCCCGAACGTCATCAAGGGCTGGGTCCGCAAACCGGTCGTGTCCTTCAATCAGGCGGGCTATACGCCGGGCCGCGCGAAAGTCGCGATCGCCGAACTCGATCCGCGCATGAAGGCGCCGAAGACGATCAGGCTTCTGAGAATCACCGCAGACGGAAGACGCGCGCTCGCCCTCAAAGGAACGCTCAAGCCTTGGGGCAAGTGGATGCGCTATGACTACGCGACGTTCGACTTTTCGAGCGTCACCGCGCCCGGGCTCTACGAAATTTCCTACGCCGGCGAGACTTTCGGGCCGTTCCGGATCGCCGAAGACGCCTATGCGCACATCTGGCAACCCTCTCTCGACACCTATATCGCCGAGCAAATGGACCATATGTCCGTTCGCGAACAATATCGCGCGTGGTCGGGGCTGTCGCATATGGACGACGCCCGCCAGGCGCCGCCCAATATCGATCATTTCGACGGCTACAAGATGGGCCCTCATCTCGATTCGCCGTTCAAGCCGGGACAGCACATCCCCGGCCTGAATGTCGGCGGTTGGCAGGACGCCGGCGATTTCGACATCCAGACGCCGCAGAACGCACTGGTCGTGCGCAATCTTGTCTGGGGGCGCGAATTATTCGGCCTCGACTGGGACGAAGACACGATCGACCAGAAGGCCCGCGCGACGGAGATTCGCCGCCCGGACGGCGTCCCCGACGCGCTCCAGCAAATCCGTCACGGCGTGCTGCAACTTCTCGCCCAATATGACGTGTTCGGCCACGCCATTGTCGGAATCGTTTCTCCGACGCTGAAGGAATACACCCATATCGGCGACGCCGGTTCGCAGACCGATCGCATGATCTACGACCCGAAGTTGGGCCGCGATCAGAATAACGGCGCGTATTCGGGCGCGCCCGACGACCGTTGGGCCTTCACGTCCGACGCGCCGTCGAATGACTACGCCGCGGCAGGCGCGCTCGCCGCCGCATCCCGCGCGCTCGCAGAGCTCGATCCGGCCCTCGCCGGGCGATGTCTCGAAGCCGCCGAATCGCTCTGGCGCAATCAGCAGAATCCGGGCGACCGGCTGGACCGGCCGAATCGATTCGAGGCGGGCCCGGACAGCCTTGACCTCGCGGCCGCCTCGGCGACTGCGGAATTGGTGATCGCGACCAAAGGCGAGAAAGCGGTCTATGCGGCCAAGCTCAAATCGCTTTTGCCGGCGATCGAAAAGCGCTTCGCCTGGCTCGGCGCGAGCGCCGCGCGCGCCATGCCTTATATGGACGCCGATTATCGCGCGCGCCTCGCCGAGATCACGAAAGCGGAAAAAGTCCGGATCGACGCGGAAATCGCCAAGACGCCGTTCGGCGTGCCGGTCTCCCTCGGCACATGGGCGGGCTCGGGACAGGTCGCGGCGTTCGGCGCCGATATGTACGTGCTGCACAAGGCGTTCCCGGACATTATCGGCCCTGAATACACGCTCGCCGCGATCGATTACCTGCTGGGACGGCATCCGGCGACCAATCTGTCGCTCGTCTCTGCGATCGGAACCCATTCCAAATTAACCGACTACACCCACAACCGGGCCGATTACTCTTTCGTTCCGGGGGCGCTGACGCCGGGCGTTCTTGTCATCAAGCCCGACTTTCCCGAGCAAAAAGCCGATTGGCCGTTTCTCTGGTTCGAAAGCGAAGCGACGGTCGCCTCGACCGCGACCTATATTCTGACGGCCAATGCGGCGATCGCCGTGGCGAAGGAGGATGAATAAGGCCGCTCGCGCGGCCCGTCGGGACGGCCGCGCACCGCACGGATGAATGACGGATGGCTGGGGCGCCAGGATTCGAACCTGGGATGGCGGGACCAAAACCCGCTGCCTTACCGCTTGGCTACGCCCCAAACGGAGCGGCCTGATAGCGCCTAAACCGTTCAGGCGCAACGACTTCGCCGACTAAATCTCTGACGGCGCGCCAATTGCCAGCCGCGCGCGCTGGCGCTATAGGGGCCCCCCGCGCGACGGAGTGTAGCTCAGCCTGGTAGAGCACTGTCTTCGGGAGGCAGGGGCCGCGTGTTCGAATCACGCCACTCCGACCATCGCGCGCCTTCCCTGAAATTTGACCGGCCGGCCGGCGAAGCGTCGCGGGCGGGCGTAGGCGCGCCGCCGCGCGCGATTCGGAACGTGTTCGCCAGCGCGCGTCCTGCGCCTTCGGCGCCCCGCCGGGGTCAAAATGCATGGCGCTCGAGGCCGCAGCGGCCTTAAAACTCTTATTCATGAAACTGAACATCGCCATTTCCGCCGCCGCCCTGTTATCCGGCCTCGCCGCATGCGCCCGCGCGCCGACGCCCGCGCCGATCGTCGAGGCGGAGCGCGCGTTCGCCGCGGACGGCTATGCGCGCGGCGTCAAAGCCTCTTTCCTCAAAACGGCGGCCGATGACGCCGTCATGTTCGCGCCCGGCCCGGTCAACGCGCGTCAAACGCTCGCGCCCCTGCCCGACCTGAAGCCCGGGGCCCGGCACAACAGGCTGAGCTGGTGGCCGCGCTGGGCGGGCGTCGCGCGATCGGGCGAACTCGGATTCACGACTGGTCCGTATGCGGTCAATGGCGAGAGGCAGGGATATTATTTCACGATCTGGCGGAAACAGCCGGACGGCGCCTGGAAATGGGAGCTTGACGCGGGCGTCGGCGCCGACTCCGCCGCCGACAGCGGTCCCGATTCCGAACCGGTATTCATGCCCCTCGGCGCGCGGGGCTCGGGATCCGCCGACGCGGCGATGAACGACGTTCGGCAAAAAGAAAGCGGGCTCGCTGATGCCGCATCGAAAGATCTCGCCGGCGCCTATGCGGACTATCTCGCCGACGACGCGCGCCTGCACGATGAGGGCGCGCCGCCGGCGATCGCGGCGCAGCAGCGCAAGGCGCTGCTCGACGCGCGCGGCGCGACAGCGGCGTTCTCCCCGCTCGGCGGCGGCGCCTCGGCGGCCGGCGATTTCGTCTGGACCTATGGCGAGGCGTCCTGGCCGAAGGACAACGGCAAGAAAGGCTGGTATGTCCGCGTCTGGCAAAAGAGGGACGAAAGCTGGCGGATCGTCTTCGACGAGCTCGTGCCGGCGCCCGACGAAAAAGAGTAGACCGCCCAAAGCGCTTCGCGCCCATCGGAGGGGCCGCAACATGTCCGAATCTCCAATGAAAACACGCCCTTTGAAAGCGGCGCGGCTGTGCGCAAGCGTTCTCGCCGCCGCCCTCGCCGCCTGCGGACGCGCCCCGGCGCCGACGGCGGACGCAGACATCGTGTTTGAAGGCGGTCCGATATACACGGCGGCCGACTCCTCGCCCAAAGTCGAGGCGGTTGCCGTCAAGGGAGACCGCATTCTCGCCGCGGGCGCAAAAGCCGCGATCGACCGGCTCGTCGGTCCGCATACGGAAGTGATCGACCTGAAAGGCGCGGCGCTTTTCCCAGGCTTCACCGACGCGCACGCTCATCTCTTCGGCGTCGGCATGCGCGAGTTGACGCTTAATCTGGAAGGCGTCGGCTCCGTCGACGAACTCGTCGACGTCATCGCCGCGAACGTGCATGAATCGAAACCCGGCGAACTGATTTACGGGCGCGGCTGGATCGAAACCGGCTGGCCCGAAGGGCGCTTTCCCTCGCGCGACGATCTTGATCCCGTCAGCCCCGACAACCCGGTCGTGCTTGTGCGCGCGGACGGCCATGCGCTCGTCGCCAACTCCGCGGCGATGAAGGCGGCGGGCGTCGACGAGGAAACCCCCGATCCCGACGGCGGACGCATCGAAAAGGATGCGCGCGGCCGGCCCACCGGCATGTTCGTCGACAACGCCATGTCCCTGCTCGCTTCGCTGCAAGCGACGCCGAGTGAAAAACAGAAGGAAGAGGCCTATCGGACCGGCGCCGGGGTTTACGCCGCCCATGGCTGGACCGGCCTTCACAACATGTCCGTCGATCCCGCGGACGTTTCGATCATCGATCGCCTGGCGGCGAGCGGCGACGTGCCGATCCGTGTCTACAACGCGCTCGACAAGGAAGGACTTGATTGGCTGATTGAAAACGCGCCGCACACGGATTCGACCGGCCGCGTCGTTACGCGCGCGATGAAGCTCTATGCCGACGGCGCGCTCGGCTCGCGCGGCGCCGCGTTGACGGCGCCCTATTCCGACATGCCCGACAGTTCGGGCCTCCTCCTAATGCATCACGATGAAGCCGAACAGATGCTTCAGCGCGCGCTGAGAGCCGGCGTGCAGGTGGCGACGCATGCGATCGGCGACCGCGCCAATCATCAGATGCTCGATTGGTATCAGGAAGCCTTCAAGGCCGTGCCCGCCTCGCAGCGGAAAGTCGCCGAGCCGCGCTGGAGAATCGAACACGCGCAAATCCTGCTGCTCGGCGACATTCCGCGATTTGCAGAACTCGGCGTCATTCCTTCCATGCAGCCGAGCCACGCAATCAGCGATTTTTTCTTTGCGCCCGCGCGTCTCGGACCCGACCGCCTTTTCGGCGCCTATGCCTGGCGAAGCCTCATCGACGCGGGATCCGTCATTCCGGGCGGCTCCGACGCTCCCGTCGAGCGCGGCGATCCCAGAATCGAGTTCTACGCCGCCGTCGCGCGCAAAAGCCTTGACGGCTACAGCGACGCCCTGTGGCATCCGGAACAGAAAGTGACGCGCGAAGAAGCGCTGAAAATGTTCACCCTGTGGCCCGCCTACGCTTCGTTTCAGGAAAAAGATCTCGGCACGATCGAACCGGGCAAGTTCGCCGACTTCACCGTCTTTTCTAAAGACATCATGACGATTCCGGAGGCGGACATTTTGAAGGCGGCGCCGGTCATGACGGTCGTCGGGGGAAAGATCGTCTATCGCGGCGAATGATCCAGGCCGCGAATCAGCGCAAACTTCCTTCTTTCCGCTGGATCGTATCCTCCAGTTTTCACGGACTGTTGTTCCGGAAACTCCGCGTTCCTTCATAAGGAGTCGCACTATGCCCGATAAGGCCAGCTACATTCTCATTCGTCCTCTCGAAAATGACGCGGGTTTCGTCGCCTATGCGATCGGGCTCGACGGATGCGTCGTCGAGGGAAAAACCGAGGAGGAAACCCTCGCCAATATCAAGGCTGCGATCGCCGAATGGCGGCGGCCCGAACCGGAGCTGGCGGGCGCTGCTTGACGCCTAGGTCGCAAAAAGCTGACGCGGATCCTCGAAACATTTGAATTCGAGCGCGTTGCCCGCCGGATCGCGAATGAAAAACGTTCCCTGTTCGCCCGGCTCGCCTTTAAACCGGATATTGGGCTCGATGATGAAATCGGCGCCCGCTTTCTTGAGCCGCGCCGCCAGGCCCTCCCACGCCTGCGGGGTCATCACAATCCCGAAATGCCGGACCGGAACCTGATGGCCGTCCACGGCGTTCGTCGCGGCCTCTCCGCATTCCGCCGGCGACAAATGCGCGACCAGTTGGTGGCCGAAGAAATCGAAATCGATCCAGGCTTGGCTGCGGCGTCCGCGGGGGCAGCCGAGAAGATCGCCATAGAAGGCCTCGGCGGCGGCAAGGTCGTCGACAGGCAGCGCAAGGTGGAACGGAGGCAATTCGGGCATGGTTCGTCGCTCTGATTAGGGCTGGCGGAATCGCCGCCGCGCGGCCATCTTGCCAGCAAGTTTTTGCGAATGGGAGTTGATTGATGTCGGGCAAATTCCGCCGTGTCGCCGAGAATTTCTGGGTCTCGCCGCAAATTGCGCCGAACGAGCTGAAGGACGCGGCGGCATTGGGCGTGAAGCTGGTGATCAACAACCGGCCCGACAATGAAGAACCGGGCCAGCCGGCCGGCGCCGAGATCGAGAAGGCCGCGCGCGCGGCGGGCATGGACTACGTCTCGATTCCGGTCAGCGGGCCGCCGGGCGAGGCCGAAATCGAAAGGCTGGCCGACGCGCTGGACGGCGTCGACGGGCCGGTGCTCGCCTATTGCCGCAGCGGCATGCGCTCGGCGATGCTGCGCGCGCTCTTGTTGGCGCGGGACGGCGCGCCGCCGAACGCCGTCGCCGAAGAGGCCGCCGCGGCCGGCTACGATCTTTCGGGACTGCGCCCCCGGCTTGAGGCGTTGTCGCGGCGGGCGAAAAACTAGAAATGGACGATCAGCCGCGCGCTCTCGGAGGCTGTGGGAATGACCACGGTTTCGGTGAGCGTGACCCCGCAGCGCAGCGGCGCCAGATCGCGCCCGTCGCCGTCTGTGACGCGCACGTCCATGCCTTCCCCGCAATTGATGAAACTGCCGCTGTCGCGCTCGACGATATATTGGTAATCGGGAGGCGCAACAACAAAGGCCCGGTCCGTGATCCCGCCTTCGCTGTCGCCGAGCGCGATTGCGCCGACGGAGCCGGCCGGCTCGGCGGCGAACGCCGCGCTCACGGGCGTCCCGGCCGCCGCCAGAGCGGCGATCGCGTTAAGGACTTGTTTACGAATGGCACACATGCGCGCGGCGTCGCAAACCGCAGGCCGGGCCGACAGAGCGAAGCTAGCGTTTAGGCGTCCTCATGGCCGGCATCCCTTTCGTTAAGGATTTTGACTTCGCCTATGGCGCGCCGTCGGCGCTGTCGCCGCTTGTCAGACGCGTCATCGCGAACAATCCCGGACCGTTCACCTATACCGGCAGCGGAACCTATCTCATCGGCGCCGAAGGCGGCCCGCTCGCCGTCATCGATCCGGGCCCGGATGATGAGCGCCATTTCGACGCGCTCATCGCCGCCATCGGCGCCGCTCGCGTCGAGGCCGTGCTCGTCACCCATACGCATCGCGATCATTGCGGCCTAGCTCGCAAGCTCGCCGACCGGGCGGGCGCGCCCGTCCTCGCAGGCGGGCCGCATCCGGTCCGCAGCAAAACAGACGATGCGCCCGCGCTCGACGAAGGCGCCGATTACGCTTTCGCGCCGGACAGGATCATCGCCGACGGCGATCTGATCGAAGGCGAAGGGTGGACGATCGAGGCGGTCGCAACGCCCGGTCATCTTTCGAATCACTTCTGTTTCGCGCTTGAGCAGGAGCGCGCGCTTTTCACCGGCGATCACATTATGGGATGGGCGACGACCGTGGTCGCCCCGCCGGACGGCGATATGGGCGCCTATCTCGCCAGCCTCGAAAAGCTGCTCGCACGGAAAGATCGCGTCTATTATCCGACGCATGGCGCGCCGGTTCTTCGCCCGCATCGATTCGTGCGCGCCGTGCGCGCTCACCGGCGCATCCGCGACGGGCAAATCCTGGAGCAGCTCAAACGGGGACGGACGCGCATAAGCGAGATCGTGCCCGTCATGTACGCCGATATCGACAAGCGGCTTCATGGCGCGGCGGCGCTCAATGTCTTCGCGCATCTGATCCGGCTCGTTGAGACCGGCGCGGTCGAAACGGACAGCCCGCCCTCGATGGGCGGACATTATCGGCTCGCCGGACGCTGACAGGCCGAGACGGAATCATGCGCCGCGCGCGTTCAAGTCTCAGGCGCCGTTGACGTCCGCTCGAAAACGGCGACGATTATCCGTCTAGGCGCGAGAGGCGCAGGAAATGGGGAGACTCAAATGAAACTTTCCGTCATCGCGGCGGGCGCCGCGCTTGTCGCGACCGCCGCAGCCGCGTCGCCCGCGGCCGCCTGGGTCGAAATCGGACAGAGAAACGTCGCCGATCACGCCGATCGCGATGTCATCGCGGTCGGCGGCCATGCGCGCTACCGGCAAATCAAGATCTGCGTTTATCGCAATCCGGTTCGATTCTATGACGTCGATGTGTTTTTCGAGAACGGGGGGCGGCAGGAAGTTCGCATCGCCGCCCGCGTCAATCCCGGCCGATGCACGCGCGTAATCGATCTCAAAGGCGCCGCGCGCGACATAGAACACATCGCTTTCACCTATGAGGAGACGAGCGTGCGCCGCCGCACGGCGACCGTGAAAGTCTTCGCGCGCTGACAGCGGCGCGTTGCTTGCCGCCGTCGCAAGCCCGATTCGGCGAAAGCGGAAGCGACGCCTCAGGGCGCGAATTTCTTCGACGATGCGAATCCCTTCGGCGCGACGCGGCCCGCCTGCGCGCGCTTGCCGAGACAGGTTTTCCAGC
The DNA here is from genome assembly GCA_016125425.1 of Alphaproteobacteria bacterium. GTDB lineage: Bacteria > Pseudomonadota > Alphaproteobacteria > Caulobacterales > Parvularculaceae > Amphiplicatus. Next base: position 20,495 of record WGLT01000017.1, on the reverse strand, counting down.
CGTCGACGGTCTGCGTGCGGCCCGACCGGTCGATCCATGTCAGCCCTTCGCGCTTGTCGAAGGTCTTGGCGTCGGAAAGGCCGCCGGATGCGAATTTCTGCAGCTGCACGCCCTTGCCGCGCGACATCTCCGGAAGCTCCGACGCCGGAAACACCAGAAGTTTCCGGTTGTCGCCGACCGACGCGACCATGTCGCCCTCGGCCGGGCGGCAGACAACCGCTTCGGCGCCCGCCGGCACGTTGAGCACCTGCTTGCCCTTTCGCGTCGTGGCGACGCAATCGTCCTCCGGCGCGAAAAATCCGTGTCCGGAGGTCGAGGCGAGGAGGAGTTTCCGTCCGCCCTGATAGAGAAACGCCGCCGCGATATCCTGGTCGTTCGGCAGATCGACGCTGAGCCGGATCGGCTCGCCGTAACCGCGCCCGCCGGGCAGCGCGTGAACGTCAAGGGTGTAAAACTTGCCGTCCGTGCCGAAAAGCATCAAGCGGTCCGTCGTCATCGCGGGGATGAGGAAACGTCCGCGATCGCCATCCTTATATTTGAGATCGTCGCCGTTATCGATGCGCCCTTTAATTGTCCGTACCCATCCTTTTTCTGAGAGAACGACGGTCACGGGCTCCTTTTCGATCAGGCTCGCCGGATCGAACTCCTCCGTCGCCGGGACGTCTGCGAGCTCGGTGCGCCGCCGGCCGAGCGGCGATTTCGGATCGAACGCCTTGCGGACCTCTTTCAGCTCGTCCGCAATGCGCGACCATTGCGCGTCTTCGGATTTGAGGAGCGCCTTCAGCGCCTTTTGCTCCTTTTTGAGATCCGCGTGCTCGGCCTTGATCTCCATCTCCTCGAGCTGGCGCAACGAGCGCAGCCGCATATTGAGAATCGCCTCGGCCTGAACGTCGGACAGCTTGAAGGCCTTCATCAGTTCGGCCTTCGGATCGTCTTCGTAGCGAATGATGCGGATCACCTCGTCGAGATTGAGATAGGCGACGAGGAGACCGTCGAGAATTTCGAGCCGCTGCGCGATTTTGGCGAGACGGAAATTCGTGCGCCGGACAAGAACGTCCTTGCGATGATCGAGATAGGCCCGGAGCGCCTCTCTCAGCCCCATCACGCGCGGCGCGCCGTCCGCGCCCAGCACATTGAGATTGAGGGAGAAGCGGATTTCGAGATCGGTCGTGCGGAACAGCGTCTCCATCAGGGTCGCCGCATCGACATTCTGCGATTTGGGCTCGAGGACGAGACGCACGTCTTCGGCGCTTTCATCGCGCACGTCGGAAAGCAGGGAGAGTTTTTTCGTCTGCATCAGCTCGGCGAGCTTTTCGACGAGCTTCGACTTCTGCACCTGATAGGGAATTTCGGTGACGACGATCTGATAGCGGCCGCGCCCGAGATCCTCCGTCGTCCACCGGGCGCGCAGGCGGAATCCGCCGCGCCCGGTCGCATAAGCCTCTTCCATCGACTCCGCGCTTTCGACGCAGACGCCGCCGGTCGGGAAATCGGGTCCCTTCACATATTTCAGCAGCGTCGCGGTCTGCGCGTTCGGAGACTTGATGAGATGCAGCGACGCGTCGATCAGCTCGGCGACATTGTGCGGCGGGATCGAGGTCGCCATGCCGACCGCAATGCCCGATGCGCCGTTGGCGAGAAGGTTCGGAAAGGCCGCCGGCAGCACGACCGGCTCCTTGCCTTCGCCGTCATAGGTCTCGCGGAAATCGACGGTGTCTTCGTCGATGCCGTCGAGGAGGAGCGACGCGGCCTCCGTCAGCCGGCTCTCGGTGTAACGCATCGCCGCCGCGTTATCGCCGTCGATATTGCCGAAATTCCCCTGCCCGTCGACGAGCGGCACGCGCACCGAAAAGTCCTGCACCAGCCGGACCATCGCGTCATAAATCGCCTGATCGCCATGCGGGTGGAAATTGCCCATCACCTCGCCGACGACCTTGGCGGACTTCTTGAAACCGCCGCCCGGATTGAGGCGCATCTGGCGCATGGCGTACAGGATGCGCCTGTGCACGGGCTTCAGCCCGTCGCGAACGTCGGGCAGCGCCCGCGCCGTGATGGTCGAAAGCGCATAGGCGAGATAGCGGCGCGAGAGCGCTTCATCGAGCGGCTCGAGGAAAATCTCCTCGGCGCGCCGGGGCGGGGGATTTTTCGTTTTCACCATAGGCCCCCTATAGCGGGAGCCGGCCGGGATTCGCCAGCGGGAAAATCATGGCGGCCCCCGGGCGGGGCCAGGCGCCGCGCCGGCGCGCCGGATTGCGCAATTCGGAACAAGCCGAATCCAACTGACCCGCATTTTTTCTTGCTTTGCGGCCGATATTGCGCAATCCGCGTTTTCGGAAATTGCGCAATCGCTCTCCGCTGAGGCGAGCCCATCTTCCGATTCTCTCCGTATACGGTATTCTGGCGCGGCGTCATCGACCGCATATGGCGCCCGCCGCCGCGATTCCAACAGATCGATCGGAGAAAAACGGCCCGCGCGTTCTACAAGGACGCGAGCGCCTCGACGCCGCCCTCCGCCCCGACGGGACGCGCGAGGTAGAAATCGGCGAAATAGCGCCCGGTCGTCTCAAATCCCTCGGGGTCGCACCCCGCCGCGCGCACGGCGGCGATCGCGCCTTCAGCCTCCTCTTCGTCACGAAAGGCGCGCTGCACGAAATGGCGCCCCTCCAGACGCTCGGTCACGAGGCCGTGGAGCGCGAGATTGTCGGCGATGGCGTCGAAGGGAAATTGACGAAGCGCGAAAGCGGCGACCCAGGGCTCGCCTTCGACCGCATCGATGAGACGCGAGAAGGTGCGCTCCGTCACATATCCCACCGCGCCGGTCGTGATAATGAGATCGGCGTCGGCGACGAGCGCCGCCGCTTCGTCTGAAAGCGGCTTTTCTTCGAGATTCTCGACAATCGCGTCATCGAGAAGACCGACCGCCTTGGCGTAGCCCGCCGCTTCGTTCGCCACATCGACGCCCACGAATGCGGCGTCGACCGCCGGCGCCATCGACGCGAATTCATCCGCGTCATGCAGCACGACCTCGGCCACCGCGCGCTCATCCATGTCTTTTTCAGCGTAGCGGCCGTAAAGTTCGTCGAATGTCATATCGTAGCGGATGAGCGCGGCGTTGACGCCATACGAGCAGCCGACATCGACGATTTTCAGCTTGTCCCGCCCCATCATTTTCATGACATCCCGAAAGACGGGCTTGGCTTCGGACGGTATGCGATAACCCAATTCGCCCAATGTCTGATAATAGGCGCGCGGATCGGGCGCGTTGTAAATGTCGTCGAAATTCGCCTTTACCCTGTTGGCGCACTCATAGTGATGTGAAGCTGCGAACATCGCCCCTCGCCGACAAGATGTCAGATTTTTGCTGATGCGGACAAACTATACGACATGCGGGAAAATTGCAAAAACGCGTCAGAACGACGCGTTTTCGATCAATTCGGGAAGATGCGCGCGCGCATCCGGCAGTCCCCTGTTTGCAAGATGCAGAATGCGCGTTTCGATGAAATAGCCCGTCGTTCTGAGCGCGTCGACGGCTTCTTCGCGCGTCGCTTCGCTTGAGGCGCCGCGCAGAAACGCGGGCAACGGCAGTAATTTGTCCTTATACGGCGCGCCGGCTTCGGCCGACACGGCGCAGGCCGATCGCGGCGACACATAGATCAGATTGTCGCGCGCGCCGGTCGCCGCGCAGCGGTCGAGCGTCAATCCGAAGCCGAGTTCGGCGAGAAGGCCGAGCTCCCAGCGCGCCATCAGCGCCGGCCAGACCGCAGGCTCGCCGAGCGCGTCGAGGAGAACGGCCATCGCATGATAGGCGCGGCCATGCGCTTCGCGCTCGGGCAGCGCCGCGTCGGCCACGGCGCAGGCCGCGGTCAGCGCGGCCAGAGAGAGCCGATCCTGCATCAGTTCGCCGGCGCGGGCATGGGAGAGCTCCAGCGAAAAATGGCCGAGGCTGCTCTCGAGGCGGCCTTTCCATTCCGCTCGAACCGAATTGCCGGGCTGCAATATGGGGCGCATGCGCCGGCCCTGCCCGCCATGCACGAGCCCGGCCCATTTGCCGTGTCCGGCGGTGAAGATCTCCGCCACTGCATGGTTTTCGCCATGCGCGCGCGCGGAAAGAACGATGCCTTCGTCAAGGAAGTCCATGCCTTGCGACCCTGTTCAGCGACGCCGCAGCCTATCCTAATCCCAACCGCTCCGTTCGCCGCAGGGGAATTCGTAGCGCCGGACGCGTTCGCTTCGGCGCGCCCCTCGCGCTTTGGCGGCGCCGCGAGCGCGCATGCGCGCTAATCGACGATATCGAGCCCCATTTCGCGGTAGCGCGCGGCTTCTTCCGCCCAGTTCTCGCGCACTTTGACGGTCAGAAAGAGGTGAACCGGCCGGCCGATCAGTTCGGCGATTTCCGCGCGCGCCGCCGCGCCGATCGCCTTCAGGGTCGCGCCCCCCTTGCCGATGACGATGCCTTTCTGGCCGTCGCGCGCGACATAGATCGTCTGCTCGACCCGCACGCCCTTATTCGTCTCCTCCCATTTGTCGGTCTCGACGGTCGCTTCATAGGGGAGCTCCTGATGGAGACGAAGATAGAGCTTCTCCCGGGTTATCTCCGACGCGGTGAGCCTTTCCGAGATATCCGAGAGCTGATCTTCCGGATACATCCACGGTCCTCCCGGCATGCGCGCGGCGAGGAAGGCTTTAAGGTCCGCCACGCCGTCGCCGTTCTGCGCCGAAATGAGAAACGTCTGCTCGAAAATTCCCGCTTCATTGAGCGTTTTGACGAGCCCGAGAAGCTTCGGCCGGGCGATCTTGTCGATCTTGTTGAGGACGAGATGCGCTTTCGCGCCGCGCCGCCTGAGCGCGGCGATAATCGCATCGGTGTCGGCGGCGGCGCGCCGCGCGGCCGCGTCCGCGCCCCCCGGGCCGGACCCGGCGAGATAAGCCGGGGCGTCGACGATCAAAAGCGCGGCGTCTGCGCCCTCAAAGCCTTCCCAGGCGGCCGCGACCATGGCCCGGTCGAGCCGGCGGCGCGGGCTGAAAATGCCGGGCGTGTCGATGAGAACGATCTGCGCGCCGCCCTCGATCGCGACGCCTCGAATGCGCGCGCGCGTCGTCTGCACCTTATGCGTGACGATCGAGACTTTCGCGCCGACCAGCGCGTTGACGAGACTCGACTTGCCGGCGTTCGGCGCGCCGATCACCGCGACGAAACCGCATCGCCCATGAGAACGCGTCTCACTCATTCCCGCTCCATACGCCTTCGCGGATGAGAAAGGCTTCCGCAGCGGCCATTTGCGCCTCCCGTTTCGAGCGCCCTGCGCCTTCGGCGGGCTCGTAGCCGTCAATGCGAACCTCAACCTTGAAAGCGGGCGCGTGCGCCGGACCGCCGGCGCTTGTCACGACATAGCGCGGCGGGCCTTTCTTTCGCTCCTGACTCCATTCCTGAAGCGTCGTCTTCGCGTCGCGATGCGCCTGCGAGAGCGCTTCGAGATCGGGCGTCCAGAAAAGATCGAAGGCGCGCCGCGCCGCTTCCAATCCGCCGTCGATATAAAGCGCGCCGAGGAACGCCTCGCATGCGTCGCCCAGAATCGCCTTTTTGCGCCGTCCGCCAGATTCCTCCTCATGCGGCGCCATGCGCAGCGCGCGGTCGAGGCCGAGCGCAAGCGCGGCCTTGGCGCAGGTTTCCTTGCGCACAAGCGCGTTGAAACGCGGCGCGAGTTCGCCCTCCTCCATGTCGGGATAGCGCCGCCACAGCGCTTCGGCCGCGAAGAGGCCGAGCACGCGATCGCCGAGGAACTCCAGACGCTCGAGATCGCGCACGCGCCGGCCGGCCGACAGGCTCGAATGCGTCAGCGCGCGCTCGAGCAGCGAAGGATCGCGAAAAAAATGCCCGACGCGCTGCTGCAGGGCCTCGACGTCGGAGGAGCTCATCTGACCGCTTTGAAGATGCGATTATAGCGGATCGCAAAGGGCCACTTCCAGACTTGCCAGAAGCGCGCCTTGTGTCCGTCTACGGAGAAAAACAGCCGCTCCGCCTTTCCGACAAGATCCTCTTCCGGAATATAGCCGACCCGTTCGATCACGCGGCTGTCCTGACTCTGGTCGCGGTTGTCGCCCATCATGAAGAAATGGCCGGCCGGCACGCGATAAGGTCCGACATTATCGAGCGGCCCCCGGTCGCCGTAGCATTCATTAACGATGTAGCTGACCCCGTCGTCGAGCGTTTCGCGATAGGACGGGATTTCCGCGGGCCGGCCGTCGCAGGTCGCCGTGACCATGCCGGCGAATTCCTTCTTCACCGGCTTGCCGTTGATATAAAGGCGGCCCTCGACCATGCGGATTTCATCGCCCGGCAGGCCGATCAGGCGCTTAATGTAATCCTTGTTGCCGTCTTTCCTGTTCTTGAAGACAATCACGTCGCCGCGCTTGGGCTCGTGCGCGAGAATGCGGCCGTGAATGGGAAGGCGCGTCAAAGGCCAGATCAGCGAAGCGCGCGAATAGCCGTAGGCCGGTTTCGAAACGAAGAGGAAGTCGCCGACAAGCAGATCCGGCTTCATCGAACCGGACGGAATGTTGAAAGGCTGGAACAGGAAGAATCGCAAGACCAGCGCGATCGCCACGGCGTAAGCGAGCGTCTTGGCGAGGTCGATCGCTTCTTCTTTCGCGGTCATTTTCTTTTTCTGCTGTTTCGGCGCAGCCCCCGACGCCGACGCGCCGAAACCGTTGAACTTGAAAGCCATGCGATCCTACCCTTGCCTAACCGGCGCGCCGGAGCCGCGACGCGCCCCGCCCCCCGCAACCTACTTCCCGCAATCTACTTTATGACGCCGCGCCGACAAAACCGCCGCCGCCGGCTTCCGCCGCCTTTCTTGCGTAAATGATCACGATCGCCTGGGCGAGCGGAAAATCGTCCGTAATTGTCACATGGATGTCCGCGATATGGCCGGGCGGCGTGATTTCATCGAGCCTTTTCGCCGCACCGCCGGTCAGCGCCATGGTCGGACGTCCGCCCGGCAGATTGACGACGCCCATGTCCCGCCAGAAGACCCCGCGAGACAGACCGGTCCCGAGCGCCTTGGCGCAGGCCTCCTTCGCGGCGAATCTCTTCGCATAGGACGCGGCGCGATTGCGGCGGCGATCGGATTTCGCCCTCTCGATGTCCGTGAAAAGCCGCCGGGTGAATCGCTCGCCATGACGCTCAAGCGTCTTTTCGACGCGGCGGATATCGATGAGATCGTTGCCGATGCCGATGATCATGAGATCCTAAACCACTGTCATCGGCCCGCGCCGCGGATTCGTCTCTGCGAGCGTTTCCGGAGTCAGCGCGAGCCCGATTTCGCGGGCGAGCCGGCGCCGCTCCGGCGGCGGCACGGCGAACAGCGTGTCCGACCATTTGTTCGCCAGAGCGAGACACGGCTCGGCTTCCGCGCGGGCGAGCCAGCGGCAGGTCTTCGGCCAGCGCGCCGCGTCGGGCGTCCATTTCGCGTAGCGCATATTGCGGAACATGGCGGCGATCGAAATATCGGCGAGCCCGAACGCGCCGCCGAAAAAGCCGTCTTCCGGAACTTCTCTTTCCAGATAATCCATGACGGCGGGAACTTCGGTCGCGACGTTACGCGCGAAAGCCTCCGTGTCGGGCGCCGTCTTGAACACCATGGGCGCGACAATCAGCGCGGCGAATCCCTTCCAGATGAAGACATCGCCAATTCTGCTGTCGGAATATTCCTCGAGCCAGCGAACGCGCGCCCTCGCCGCCGCAGTATCGGGCAAGGCCGGCGGAGACGGCCATGTTTCTTCGATATATTGGGCGATGACGGACGAATCGTTGAGAACGAGGGCGCCGTCTATGAATACGGGAATCCTGCGCAATGGCGAAAGCGCCGAAAAGCGTTCGCCGCCGTAAAAGGGCGTGATCGGATCGATCTGGAAATCGACGCCTTTCATGACAAGCAGCGTGAGCACTTTCTTGACATAAGGCGATACCGGCGAGCCAATGACTGAAATCATCAGTAAAGCCTTCCGGTGCGCGCGTCTTGCATTAGCCGCTTCATCTCCTTCACGCTCTCGGCCAGGCCCATGAAGACCGCCTCGCCGATGAGGAAGTGGCCAATGTTCAATTCGACGATCTGAGGGATCGCCGCGACGGGCTGCACGTTTTTGAAAGTCAGGCCGTGTCCGGCGTGCACCTCGAGGCCGAGCCCGGCGGCGAATTCGGCCGCCCGCTTCACGGCGGCGAATTCGTCCGCAATGCGCTTCGGATCCGTCGCCGCGCAGGCTTCATGGTAAGCGCCGGTGTGGATTTCGATAACGGGCGCGCCCGCGCTTTTCGCCGCTTCGATCTGTCGAAGCTCGGGATCGATGAAGAGCGAGACGCGAACGCCGAATCCCGTCAGTTCGCGGATGAACGACGCCAGATAATCCTGTTGGCCGGCGACATCGAGGCCGCCTTCCGTCGTGCGTTCATTGCGGTTTTCCGGCACGATGCAGCAGGCGTGCGGGCCGATTTCCGAAACCAGCTTGAGCATTTCCGCCGTCGCCGCCATTTCGAAATTGAGCGGCAGGTCAATCTCCGCCTTTAATCGGCGCATATCGTCGTCGCGAATGTGGCGGCGGTCCTCGCGCAAATGCGCGGTGACGCCGTCGGCGCCGGCGCTGGCGGCGAGTTCGGCCGCGCGCACGGGATCGGGATGGTCGCCGCCGCGCGCATTCCGCAGGGTCGCGACGTGGTCGATATTGACGCCGAGACGTATGCTCACTGGCTCACCCCGCGGCTGCCGGGCTTGACCGCCGGCGTTTCGCGAAGATGCGGCGGCAATTTGTCGGCGGGCCAGGCGTCGACTCTCAGCGTTGCGAGCGAGACCATGGGCGCGCCGATTTCGGCCTCTCCGCCCGAGCGGTCGATCAGGCAGGCGAGCCCGACGACAATCGCGCCGGCTTTGCGCACGGCGTCGATCGCCTCGCGCGCCGAAAGGCCGGTCGAAATGATGTCCTCGACGACAAGCACGCGGTCGCCTTTTTCGAGCGAGAAGCCGCGGCGCAGCTGAAAGGCGCCGTCGACGCGCTCGACGAACATGAACGGAACGCCGAGATGGCGCGCGGTTTCATACCCGTAAATGATCGCCCCCATAGCCGGAGAAACGACGTAATCGAAGCTGTCGCCGAACACCTGTCGCGCTTTTCGCGCAAGCGCGCGGCAAAGCCTTTCCGTCCGGTCCGGAAATTTCGAGACAATCGACTTGTTGAGATAGGTGTCGCTGTGAAGGCCCGATGAGAGGACGAAATGTCCTTTGAGGAGCGCGCCCGCCTCTTCGAACTCTTTCAAGACGTCTTCCTTGTTCATTGATCTCCGACCTCATTGCGCTCGGCCGACAGCACCGCTGTCGACGCGCGAAGCCCCGCCAGCATTTGCTCCATCTGTCGCGCGTCTTTCACTTCCGCATCAATGATGAGCTCGACGAAATCCTGCGAGCGGTTCCGCATCTTGATATTGACGATCGAGACTCCGTAGCGCGCGATCACGCCGGCGACATCGGAAAGGACGCCGACTTCATTGCGCACGGTCACGATGATCTGCGCGATCGCGCGGAAGCTCGTTTGATCCTTGCGCCAGCTCAGATCGAGCCAGCGCGATTGGGGCGGGTCTTCGCGCGCGAGCGTCGCGCAGTCGATCGTATGGACCGAAATCGAGCCGTCATCCTCCCGGATGCCGACAATGCGCTCGCCCGGAAGCGGCGTGCAGCACGGCGCCATCTTCACCGAAACCCCCGGGGTGAGACCTTCGATCGCGACGCGCGGCTTGAACGGCCTGGCGCCCGGCGCCCGGATTTCGCTTTCGCTCTCATGCGAGGCGCCCGGATAGACGGCCTCGATAAGCTGATTGACGGAGAGATCGCCGCGGCCGACCTTGGCCAGCACTTCTTCGACATTCTTCTCGCCGAGCCGCGCGAGACCCGCGCGGACCGCTTTCGCGGAAAACTCCAAATGCGCGCCGGAGAACACGCCCTCGGCGATCGAGCGTCCGAGCGCGACCTGTTCGGCGAATTGCATTTTCTTGATGCGCCGCCGGATCGCCGAACGCGCGCGGCCGGTCATCGCCAGCGTCTCCCATTCCGCCGGCGGCGGCGCGTTCTCCGAACGCAGAATCTGCACGACGTCGCCATTCTTCAACGCCGTGCGCAGCGGCCTGGGCGCGCCGTTGATCTTGGCGCCGATGCAGCTGTCTCCGACGTCGGTGTGAACGGCGTAGGCGAAATCGATCGCCGTCGAGCCTTTGGGCAGCGCAATGATGCGTCCCTTAGGCGTGAAGCAGAAAACCTGGTCCTGGAAAAGCTCGAGCTTGGCGTAGCGCAGCGCCTCATCGGGATCTTCGCCATACTGGAACATTTCAACGAGACGGCGCGGCGTTTCGTAAGGGTCGTACTGGCTCGGCGTGTTGAGTTCGATCGACAGGCCGCCATTGCCGGAATCCTTGTACTGCCAGTGCGCGGCGACCCCGCGTTCGGCCGTCTCGTGCATGGCGCGGGTGCGGATCTGAATCTCGATGCGCTGGCGCCCGCCGTCGGCGCGCGGCGGCCCGATCACCGCGGTGTGGATCGACCGGTAATTGTTGGGCTTGGGCGCCGAAATATAATCGTCGAATTCCGACGGGATCATTCTCCAGCCCGTATGAATGACGCCAAGCGCGCGATAGCAGTCTTCGTCCTTTTCCGTGATGACGCGGAAGGCGTAGATATCGGCGAGTTCGTCGAAAGAGACGTTCTTGGCCGCCATCTTGCGCCAGATCGAATAGGGACGCTTCTCCCGGCTGTAGACATCCGCCTTGACGCCGGCGTCGGCGAGCCGCTTGCGCAGCATCTGCGCGAGTTCGATCACGCCCGCGACGGCGGTGCGCTGCAATTCCTCAAGCCGCGCGCTGATGCTCTTGAAAGCCTGCGGACTTAGCTCCCGGAAGGAGAGGTCTTCCAATTCCTCGCGGAATTTTTGGACGCCGATCCGGCCGGCGAGCGGCGCATAGATCTCCATTGTCTCGAGCGCGATGCGCTGACGTTTGTCCGGATCGGGAATATGGTCGAGCGTGCGCATATTGTGCAGCCGGTCCGCGAGCTTGACGAGAAGAACGCGCACGTCGTCGGCCATCGCGACGACCAGCTTTCGAAAATTCTCGGCCTGCCGGTTCGCCTGCGGCTTCAGTTCGATCTGCGACAGCTTGGTCACCCCGTCGACGAGCTTGGCGATCTCCGCGCCGAAGAGACGCTTGATGTCGTCGACGCTGACATCGGTGTCTTCGACGACATCGTGGAGCAGCGCCGTCGCGACTGTCGCGGGGTCGGTCTTGAGCTCGGTGAGAATCGCAGCGACGGCCAGAGGATGGGTGAAATAGGGATCGCCCGATTTCCGCGTCTGCCCGCCATGGGCCTTCATCGCGAAGACATAGGCGCGGTTGAGCAAATCCTCATTCGCGTTCGGATCATAGGCTTTGACGCGATCGACGATTTCGTACTGGCGGATGAAGCCTACCGGATAGGCGCCCTGCGACGCCGGCGCGTGAGCCGCAGAATCGCTTGTTGACGCGCCGTCCGCCTGCGGTCCGCCAGAGACAGCTTGCGCCGCCGCTTCGTCAGGTTTTGACGCAGCTTGCGGATCAGCCTCGCCCGGCTTCGTCGCATTTGTTCGCTTGCCTTTGAGCGGGGACGCAACGGCGCCGGCCTGATCCTTATCTCCGACTGTAGGCTCGGCCATGTCGCCTTAAGGCGCCTCCCGCTGAACTCAGCCTTTCGGCAGGGTCTGAGGCGTGGTCATGCCCGACGCCTTCAGCGCGCGAAGATATTCTTCCTCGCTGATCTTGTCGAATTCCGGCAGGTCCGCCTTTTCCGACACTTCCCCGTCCTCGCCCTCTTCCGCGTCGATCTGCTTTTGCAGCGAAACGACCAGGTCTTCCTCGACCTCGGCCGGCTTCAGAACGCCGTCGGCGATCTCGCGCAGCGCCACGACCGGATTCTTGTCCTTGTCGCGGTCGACCAGCAGCGGCGCGCCGGACGACAGGATCCGCGCGCGATGCGCGGCGAGCAGGACGAGTTCAAAACGATTCGGGACGTGTTCGACGCAGTCCTCGACTGTGACGCGTGCCATGAAGTTCTCCTGAAGAGGTCGAGGCGGCTGACATATAGCCCGCGCGACCGGAATACAACCTTTTGCGGCGCGAAAAAGCGGCCTAGCCCGCCGGACCCGCCGCCGCCAGCGGGCGCGCGGTCCGCCCGGACAGGGCGCCGAGCAGCTCGGCCGCGGTCTGGCCCGTCGCGGAATAGCGCCAGCCAGGCGCAACCTCCGCGAGCGGGGCGAGCACGAAATCGCGCGCGGTGAGCCGGGGATGCGGCAAGGCCGGCTGGCCGGCCCCGCCCCCAAATCGGATCCCGTCATAATCGAGAAGGTCGAGATCGAGGGTTCGCGGCGCGTTCGCACGGCCCCGGCGCCGGCCGAAACCGGCCTCGAGCGCGTGCAGCGCGGCAAGGAGCGGCGCCGGCGCCAGCGGCGTTTCAATCCGCGCGACGGCGTTGACGAAGGGCGGATCGTCGGGATCCGGCCAGGCGGGCGACCAATAGAGGCGCGAGACCGCCGCGACCGTCACTATTTTGTTCAGCGCGACGAACGCACTCGTGATAATACCGGCGGGCGGTTTGCCGTTAAATGACAAGTTCGATCCTAATCCTACGAGAATCATGGCTTTTGGGCGACTTGCTGGTTGCATCCGTTACACATTTGAGCCCAGCGATAATGAGAGGCGAATATGGCGACTTTTCTGGGTTTGCGCGAGCACGAGAAGACGGCGCTCTTCATTGACGGCGCCAATCTCTACAAAGCCGCGCGAAATCTCGGCTTTGACATGGATTACAAGAGTCTGCTCGCAAAAGCGCAGGATGCGTGCCGGCTGATCCGGGCTTATTACTACACCGCCATTCAGGAGGAGAAATCTCAGGATTACTCTCCTCTCCGGCCATTGGTCGACTGGCTCGACTACAATGGCTACACCATGATCACCAAGACCTCGCGGGAATTCACCGACTCGCAGGGCAAACGGCGTTTCAAGGGCTCGATCGACATCGAGCTCGCCGTCGACATGCTGACCCTGGCGCCGAAGCTTGATCATATCGTGCTGTTCACAGGCAATGGCGATTTCCGGCGCGCGATCGAAGCCATGCAGGCGCAGGGCGTGCGCGTCACCGTCGTGTCCACCGTAAAGTCGCAGCCGCCCATGGCCTCGGACGAACTGCGCCGGCAAGCCGATCGCTTTATCGATCTCGCCGATCTCGAATCCGCGATCGGCCGGGCGGCGCCGGCCCGCAAGGCGCGGCCCGCGGAGACCGAAGACGACTTCGAGGGCGACTACGAAGACGATTTCGAAGAAGACTTCGAAGACGTCGACTAGACCGCATGCCGGCCAAGCCCACGCCCCCGGACCCGGCCGAGCCGGCGCCCGATTGCCCGCTCTGCCCGCGCCTCGTCTCCTACCGACGCGACAATGCGGGCGCGCATCCCGACTGGTTTAACGGCGCCGTCCCCTCTTTCGGGGATCCGAATGCTCGGCTTTTGATCGTGGGGCTGGCGCCGGGCCTGTCCGGCGCGAATCGCACCGGCCGGCCGTTCACCGGCGATTACGCCGGCGAGCTTCTTTATGCGACGCTCCTCAAATTCGGTTTCGCGGAGGGGGTTTACGGCGCGTCCGCGGACGACGGTCTGCGGCTCATCGACGCCATGATCACCAACGCCGTGCGCTGCGCGCCGCCCCAAAACAAGCCGACCCCGGCGGAGATCAAATCCTGCCGCCCGTTCCTCGCCGGCAGAATCGAGGCGCTGCCCAATATCAAAGCCGTTCTCGCCCTCGGCCGGATCGCGCACGAATCGGTCATCGCCGCATTCCGGCGCCGGCAGAAGGACGCGCCCTTCGGTCACGCCGCGCGCCACGCGCTCGGCCCCCGCCTGTCTTTGTTCGACAGCTATCACTGCTCGCGGTACAACACAAACACAGGCAGATTGACGGCCGCAATGTTCGAGGATGTGTTCGAGTCCGTGCGCGCCCATCTCGGCCCGGCGTCCGGGCGCTGATCCAGCGCGCCGCCTGACGAGGAGGAGACAATGACCCGCAATTGGGGTCTGCCCGCAAAGCGCGAGAACGCGGCCTTTCGCAAGGCGCGAAGCGCGCGGCCGATCGCGACGCTGTCTATCAGCGCGCTGTTCGGCGTCATCGGCGCGGCGATCGCCGCGATCAGCTTCAATGAGGCGCGCGCCGTGATCGAGCACGTATTCCACGGCCGCTCCCTGATTTTCGCCGTCCTCGCAGCCGGTTTCGGCTGCTGGGCCTATGTCTGGATCGCGCGGCCGCGCTTTGCTGCGCATTTCAACAATGTCGGCGACGCTTTTTCGGACCTTCTGAAGTTCTATGCGCGCGCCGCCCTGGCGCTCGTCGCGCTTCTCGCCGCAGCGAAGCTCGCCTCCCTCATCGCCAGCGATATCGTCAGTGTCCTGATCTTGTGCGTTTCGGGCGGCGCGGCCGCTGCGGCGGCTTTCCAGACCGTGCTCGCCTTCGTGCCCGCCTACGAGCCGAGCGAGTCGGCCTAGTCCTCGATCAGCCCCGGTCGCGAAGCAGCCTTTGCTTCTGGCGCGACCAATCGCGTTCTTTGACGACTTCGCGCTTGTCGTGATGCTTGCGTCCGAGCGCAAGACCGATTTCGATTTTGGCGATGCCGCGATCGTTGAAATAGAGTCGCAACGGCGCGAGCGTGTAGCCCTTGCGCTCCACCGCCTGCGTCAGACGCGCGATTTCGCGCGCATGCAAGAGCAGTTTTCGCGGGCGTTTCGGCTCGTGATTTTGACGATTGCCGGCTGAATATTCGGGAATGTTAGCGTTGATGAGATAGATGCCGTCGCGCTCCGGCGCGGCGTAGCTTTCGGCGATCGTCGCCTTTCCCTCGCGCAGCGCCTTCACTTCCGTCCCGGTCAGGACGAGCCCCGCCTCAACGACGTCTTCGATCGAATAGTCGCGCCGGGCGCGCCGGTTCTCGGCAATGACGCGTCGGCCGTCGTCATGTTTTTTGGAAGCCATCAGCCGATCAGCCCGAGCCCTTCCAGCACTTCGCGCACTCTCTGTTTGACCGCGTCTGGCGGCTCGACCAGCGGCAGGCGAAGCTCGGCCGAACAAAGGCCCATTAGCGACATGGCGTATTTGATCGGTCCCGGACTCGTGTCGCGGAAAATGACGTCGTGCAAGGGCGCGAGGCGGTCCTGAAGCGCAAGCGCGCCCGCCGCATCGTGATGAAGCGTGCTTTCCTGCAGTTTCGCGCACAGCTCCGGCGCCGCATTCGCCGTCACGCCGATGCAGCCCCTGCCGCCCATCGCGTTGAAACCGACGGCGGTCATGTCCTCGCCGGAGAGCTGGATGAAATCCGGCCCGCTCGCGAGGCGCTGCAAGGCGACGCGCGCGAGATCGCCCGTCGCATCCTTGACGCCGATCACGCGCGGCAGTTTCGACAGCGCGGCGATCGTCTCCACCGAAAGATTGGCGACGACGCGGCCCGGGACATTGTAGAGGATGATCGGCAGTCCGGTCGCGTCATGCAGCGCCTTGAAATGCGCAATGAGCCCGGCCTGGCTCGGCTTGTTGTAATAGCCGGTGACGGCGAGGATCGCGTCGGCGCCGGCTTCTTCGGCGAAACGCGCAAGTTCGATCGCCTCGGCGGTCGAATTCGACCCCGCGCCGGCGATGACCGGCACGCGCCCCGCCGCCGCTTCGACGCAGAGCGCGACGACCCGTCGATGCTCCTCATGCGTGAGCGTCGCCGACTCGCCGGTCGTGCCGACGGGAACGACCCCGTGAATACCCGCCCTGATCTGCCGGTCGACGAGCATTTGATAGGTCTTCTCGTCGACGGCGCCGTTCTTGAACGGCGTGATCAGCGCGGTGATGTAGCCGCGAATATTGTGCATGAGCGCGATAGTCCTCTGGTTAAGGGTCGATACTCCCGAACAGCGGCCGGCGGCAAGCCGGACGGGCCCCGGACGCGGCGCGGCGCGCGGCGAAATTCGGGGCGCGCGCGCGCCGGGCGGCTTTCGCACGCTTCGTTCCGGGCGATTTCTTCCTCCGGCGGTGTCCAACGCCTCCTGAATTGCGCTAATCTCAAGGCGCGTCGCGGAAGGGGTCTCCAGGAGACGTATCGATGCGTAGCGCGCAAATTCGGCGCAGTTTGGTCCATTTGACGGCGGCGTTCATTATTTCGCTGCTTGCGGCGGCGAACGCTTCGCCGGTCGCCGCGATGGCGAGCCCGCGGCTCAAGCCGCCGCCCCCGGGCCCGGACTATCTGAGCGCCGGCGACTATAAGGCGCTCAAGGACGTCGAAAGCGCGATCGACCGTCGCGACTGGCCGGCCGAAAAATTCGCCGCGGCGGCGATTCAGGACGAGGCGGCCCGCGCCCTTGCGGAATGGCTGTCGCTCTATGCGGGCGACCCGACATTCGACTTTCAGGACGTCGGCGCCTTTCTCGACGCGCATGAGACCTGGCCGGCTCTTTCGAAAATCCAGGCCGACGCGGAGTCGCGCATCCCCTCCGACGCGCCGGCGCAAGCGGTGCTCGATTTCTTCAAGAAACGCGATCCGGCGACAGGCGAAGGAAAACTCGCGCTCGCGCAGGCGCAGCTCGATCTCGGCGAGAAGGACGCCGCGGCGCTGCGCATCCGCAACGCCTGGATCCATGATGATTTCCGGCTCGCCGACGAGCAGCGCATCCTGACGCGCTATGACGGCTTCCTGAAAGAAGAAGACCATCAGGCGCGCGTCGACAGGCTGCTGTTCGAACGCAAGGTGACGACGGCGCGGCGGGTCTTTTCGCATCTGTCGCCGCGTCACAGACGCATGGCGGAGGCGCGCGCGGCGCTGCTTGTCAACGCATCGAACGGACCTTCCCTCTTCAACGCGCTGCCTCAAACCGACCGGCTCGATTCCGGCGTGTTGCTGGCGGCCGTCCGCTATTACCGCCGCGCCGACGAAGAGCCGCGCGCGGTCGAACTTGCGCGTCTGGCGCCGACCGATCCGAACGAACTGCGTGCGCCCGAACAATGGTGGTATGAGCGCCAACTCCTGATGCGTTGGGCGTTGAAGGAAAAGCGGTATGCGCAAGCTTACGAACTCGCCGCGAATAACGGACTCGAACCCGGCGGCGAATTCGCCGAAGCCGAATTCGACGCCGGCTGGATCGCGCTGCGGTTCTTGAATTCTCCCGAACGCGCGAGCCTGCATTTCAAAGCGCTTGCGAACGCCGTCGGCGCGCCGATCTCTCTGGCGCGCGCTTACTACTGGCTCGGGCGCGCCGCCGAAGCGAATGAAACCGCCGGCCTCGCCGGAACGTTCTATGCTGAGGCCGCGCGGTTTATCTACACTTATTACGGACAACTGGCCGCGGAGCGCATCGGCGCGCCGGCCGCGACGCAGACCTTCGATCCGCCCGTCATTCCGACCGCCGCCGAGCGCGCCCGTTTTCAGGCGCGCCCGCTTGTCCGTGTGATGAAAATGCTCGCCGATCTCGGCGACGACCGCGCGCTGCTGATATTCGGATATCGACTGGACGACCAGCTCGATTCCCCCGGCGAATATGTCCAGCTCGCCGATCTGGTGAAGCGGCGCGGCGCGACGCATATCGCCGTCCGCGCCGGCAAGGTCGCGATCGGCCGCGGCGCCTTCGCCGCCGATGTCGCCTATCCGGTGATATATGTGCCGGACGAAGCGACGCGCTTTGCGCCCGAAGAGCTCATTCTCGGCCTGTCGCGCCAGGAGAGCGAGTTCAACCCGCGCGCCTATTCGCGCGCGGGGGCGCGCGGGCTGATGCAGCTCATTCCTTCGACGGCGCGGAGCACGGCGCGGCGCGAGGGTCTGACCTATCGGCGCGCGGCGCTGCTCGATGATCCCGTCTACAATATGATCGTCGGTTCGGCGCATCTGTCCGAACTTCTTGACCGCTATGACGGATCCTTCGTCATGGCGATCGCCGCCTATAACGCAGGCGCCAACAATGTCGATGAATGGGTGCGCCGCTACGGCGATCCGCGTGCGCCGGATGTCGATCCGGTCGATTGGGTCGAACAAATTCCCTTCGCCGAAACCCGAAATTATGTGCAGCGCGTGCTTGAGAACGCCGAAATCTACCGCGCGCGCCTGACGAACGCGCCGATCGCCGGGCGCCTTGCAGCCGATCTCGAACGCGGCGGGCCGTCAAAACGCGCCGGACTCTTGCCGAACGTCCGCTACGCCGATGTGCTGCCGCCGGCGCCGGCGCGCACGGTGCGCCTCGCCAACGGGACCGCCGGCGAGCCGGGCCTATCGAACGCCGCGGCCGGGACGATCGCCGCCGATGACGCCGCCGCCGACGCCGAAGAAACGGCGAATGAGGAAACCGGCGCCGTCGAAGACGAAGCGGCGAGCGAGAAAGACGAAGCCGCGCAAATCGAGACGGATGACGACGCGCGCGGGCTCTCGAGCGCCGAACGCGCGGATTTCATCGGCGATGCGCAGCCGCATGCCGATCCCGCGCCGCCGGCGAAACGCATGAACGATCAAGCGGCGCGCCTTTCAGACACGAAGGCCTTGCAAGCAGCGCCCGCCGCGCCGGCCGAGGATCAGGCGCCGCCGGCCCTTTTCGCGCGCGGGCCGTCTACGCCTGCCGAAACCCCTCCGCCCCCGAGTCTTTCGCCCGTCGCCGGAGGGGACTGCGCCACCTATCGCGACTATATCGAAGCGAGCGCGACAATGCGCGCGAGCGCAGCCGATCTCAACGCCGGGGCCCTCGCCCGGTTTTCGGGCGCGGCGAATGACTGCAAATATGACGGCGCAGCGGCCGCGGCCCCGGCCAATTAGCGCGCCCGCGCCCATTCTCGAATGAATTCCGGAAATCGGCCGGGCAAGCCTTGCCATCCCCTCGAAATGTCGACATTTTCCGCGGCGGAGAGGTGGCCGAGTGGTCGAAGGCGCGCCCCTGCTAAGGGCGTATATGGGTTAAACCGTATCGAGGGTTCGAATCCCTTCCTCTCCGCCAGCGCTTCGGGCAACCTGCTGATATATAACGACTACACGGAACGCAGGCGATTTTGCCCCACAAATCGCCCCTCATCCACGTCAAGTCAAACGTTATGGATCAGGCCCAAAGGCAGCTAAACTTCCGTCTTCACTCCAGATGGTTGCCATCGATCCGGCTGCGTTCAAAGGGGCAAGGGCGCCGGCACGTAGCGCCGCAAGAGATTGCCCGAGCCGTCATATTCGGCGATCGCCTGGCCGCCGTAATAGAGGAACTTCATCGTCGCGGTGCCCGCGACCTCGTGGAGCCTCCCCGCCGGATCGTAGCTCAAGGTCGCCGACGCATTGCCGGAAACGGAAGTCAGCCGGTCGTCGGCGTCATACGCGAAGCTCTCGCCGAGACTGTCGGCGGTCATGTTGCCGTTCGAGTCCGTCAAAGTCGCGAGGAGGTCGTTGGCGCAAGCGATCTCCTCCGTATAAAGATGGCGGGCTGAAGCCCGCCCCACAGCGCGAAGCGCCATTGCTATGCTCGCTTTGGCAGCCGACGGTATCTTTGACCTGTTGCCAACCCAACTCGGCCACAAGGCCAAAGCCGAGGCTCACCGAGCTCGCTGAACGTCGATATTTAGGACCTGGTCTTTCCCGAAAACAAGAACAACAGTGTCGACGCTCCCAAAAACACAATTACCGATACCTCGACTGCGAATCTCGCCGTCTCGCCCATCAGCATGAGCGTCACAAAGCACGCCGCCGCTCCGCCGAAAGCTCCTAGAATCTTCCTACCCGCCGGCATTGCTTACCTCATAAAGTGCTACGAACATCCAGCAGAATCCTTGATTTGCTGCCAGGTCAATTCTCCCGCCACAGTTCCGACTGCGCCGCCGGCTATTCCTCCAAGAAAGGCGGCAGGCCCCGTTTCGATGGTCGCCACCGTGCCTACGGCTGCCCCAACCGCCCCAGACACTGCAACGAGGGCGGCATGACCTATATCGCACCAGCTTACGCCCCCCTTCTTTGCTTGGTCTGCGTGGTGAGGATCGGGCCCGTGGCAGCTGGCGCAATTCGATCCATTCTCCCCCGACGCTTCCGCGTGAATTTGCACAAGTTGGGCGAAATGCGGATCCGGCCCGATGCGGGGTCTTTGGCCGACCCGCGCAACAACCCCACAGCCGGAATCATTACAGTAGCCTGACTGAGACACGATATACGCTCCGATGCGCACCGTCGCTGGGGGCGTAGGCCGCTTACCGTTCACCACAATCGGCTGCTGCGGAGCTTCGCCGCTCTCCCCGCCTCCGCCACCCGCGCCGGAGCCGTAGAACCCGTCCGGGTTTATGTTCGGCGTCCAGTCGGGCATGGTTCCGTTGACGACGATCGTATCCTCGACATTGCCCTCGACCTGCTGACAGGTCCCGCCCGGACATGTGCTGACGGCAAGTCCTGTCGGGTCGGTCGCGT
>WGLT01000006.1 GCA_016125425.1 Alphaproteobacteria bacterium | reverse complement strand
TAGAGAACGCCGAATCCAATCCCCATGAAAACGCCGACCCTCGATACGCGCAGGAACCCGCTTTTGGCGAGGTAAACCCCTCCCGCGACCAATATCGTCATGCAAACAGCAGACACATAAAAGTTATAGCCATTGAGGATATGAAAGAACGCCAGCGGTTTAGTCCGAAGCGTCCAGATATTTCCTTCTTCGCCGACGCGCCCGCCGGTCATGAAAAGCATGACGAGAAGGACCGCCGCCGGCGCCGCAAGCAGAAGGAAGCGGCCGAGCGCGAAGCGGTAATCGCTCCGAAGAGAACGAATGCGCGCGAGTTCGTAATATCCAAGCGCCGCGCCATAAATCCCAAAGGCGTAGAAATGCGCGACGAACAAGAGCGCGCAAAAGGCGGCGTGGACGATCAGCCGATAAATCGCCGGGCGTTTGTCGATTGCGAGCATGACGGCCAACCCCCAGAGCGCCGCGCCGAGCCCGAATTCGAAATTCATGAACCCGAAGGAAAAAGGCAGGCTGTAGAGAAACAGGCAGCCTGCGAGGGGGGAAAGCGCGATGCGTCCCTTGACGACGCGCTCAAGCGCCATCGCTCCCGACAGAATCAGAATCTGGCTGATAGCAAGAAAAATGCGGCACGCCGCGATCGGGCCGAGGGCCTTAGCCATGAACGGCGCAATGAGATCCATGGCGAGGTTGGGATAAAGCCTCCAGACCGTCTCAAAGAAAGGGTTGGCGTCAGGCGTTCCCGCGCGGCTTAAAATATCCATCCGCGCGATCTGGTTGAGATAGTCGACCATCGCCGGAATCGGCGTCAGCAAGGTTGGCGCGAGCGCGAACCCGATCAGCGCAATTGCGAGCCAGCGCATTGTCCGCGGTTCCGCTCCCTCGCCGCGCAAGGCGGCGAGTTGGTCAAGGCCCGTAAGCTTGATCTTGGCGACGTGCATCTGGCGAATTCCGCGTTCGGCTCCCCACCATCGCCAAACATCTTTACTATTCCGCTACCCTCGCCGGACGGCGCGCCGTCACGGGATGCGGGCGTTATTGACGCTTCCTTAGCCATTTTTCGTCAATTCTTTCGATATCGCTAAGACGGGCCGGCGATTGATGACTGAACGATCCATGACCGCAGTCGCGCCTTTGCTCTCCATCGTGGCGCCCTGTCATAATGAAGAAGCAAATATCGCCGTCCTGTGCGCGCGCGCGAGCGCCGCAGCGCGCGCCGAAGTCGGCGAGGATTTTGAGATCATTCTCGTCAATGACGGTTCGACTGACCGAACATGGCGCGCCATCAAGGATGCGAATGCGTCGGATAAGCATGTGCGCGGTCTCAATCTCTCCCGCAATTACGGCCATCAGCTCGCATTGACCGCAGGTCTTTCCGCGGCGCGGGGCGCGCGCATTCTGATGCTCGACGCAGACTTGCAGGACCCGCCGGAACTGCTTGGCGAGATGATGCGCGCGATTGACGAGGGCGCTGATGTCGCCTTTGGGCAGCGCCGGCGCCGCGCGGGCGAAACCCTCTTCAAGCGCATGTCCGCTGATCTATTTTATCGCGGCGTCAGCGCGCTTTCCGATTTCGCCCTGCCGCGAAACGCCGGAGATTTCCGTCTGATTACGCGGCGCGTGCTCGAAGACTTTCTCGCCATGCCGGAGCGTCACCGCTTTGTGCGCGGCATGATCGCCTGGGTCGGATATCGCCAGGTGGCCGTTCCTTATGACCGCGACGCGCGTCACGCCGGCCAGACCAAATATACGCTCGGCAAGATGGTCCGCTTCGCAACGGACGCGATCACAAGCTTTTCGACCGCGCCCTTGCGCGTGGCCGGCATGATGTCGCTTTTCGCTTTTTTCGTCGCGGCCCTCGCGATCGTTTACGTGCTCTGGAGCGTCATCGCCGGCTCGACGGCGCCCGGCTGGGCGAGCGTTCTCACCGCGGTCAGCTTTTTCTCCGGCGCGCAGCTTCTTTCCACAGCAATCATCGGCGAATATTTGGGCCGTCTTTATATCGAATCGAAGGGCAGGCCCTTGTTTCTCGTCGCCGACACGACGGATGAAAACGTCGCGAGCGCGAGCCGCCTCGACTGGGATAAAATCCGCAACGCGCTCATCGCTCCGCCGGCTGCGCGCAGGGCCGCCGGTTCGGACTGAAAGCGCCCCCTCCGCACATCTAGTGCGCTTCATCCCAATTTGCGCCCGCGCGCGCCTCAACGACGAGCGGCACGGAAATGTCGACCGCAGGATGCGGCGCTTCCTGCATTACTTTTGAAACCAGCGCGGCCGTTTCCTCCGCCGCCGATTTCGGACATTCGAAGACGAGCTCGTCATGCACCTGCAGCAGCATGCGCGCAGGCAATTTCGCTTTCCTCAGCGCCTCGGGCATACGGATCATCGCGCGGCGGATGACGTCGGCGGCAGCGCCCTGTATCGGCGCGTTGATGGCCTGCCTTTCCGCATAACCGCGCATCGCCGGATTCTTGTCATTGATGCCGTTCACATAAGTGCGGCGGCCGAAAATCGTTTCGACATAGCCGTCGGCGCGGGCTGCGCGCACCGTATCGTCCATATAGGCCTTGATGCCGGGAAACTTCTCAAAATAGGCGGCGATGTAGTCTTTCGCCTCCCCGCGCGGGATGCCGAGCTGATTCGCCAGCCCGAAAGCGGAAATGCCGTAAATGATGCCGAAATTAATCGCCTTGGCGCGCCGGCGGATCGACGGATCCATGCCCTCGACAGGCGTCCCGAACATTTCGGACGCCGTCATGGCGTGGATATCGACGCCCCTTGCGAACGCATCCTTGAGCGCCTTCAAATCCGCGATATGCGCAAGAAGCCGCAATTCGATCTGGCTGTAGTCGGCGGAGACGAGAACATTCCCCTTCTCGGCGACAAACGCAGCGCGGATTTTCCTTCCGTCTTCCGTCCGTATCGGGATGTTCTGGAGATTAGGATCCGTCGAGGCGAGCCGGCCGGTGGTCGTCGCCGCGAGCGAATAAGACGTATGAACGCGCCCCGTCTGCGGATTCACCGCCGCCGGCAGAAGGTCCGTATAGGTGCTCTTGAGCTTCGTCAGGCTGCGCCAGTTCAGGATCGCCCGCGGCAGAGGCTCTCCCTCCGCGGCCAGGGTCTCGAGCACGTCCGCCTTGGTCGACCACGCGCCCCCGGCCGTCTTGCGCCCGCCGGAGAGTCCCAGCTTGCCGAACAAAATCTCCGATATCTGCTTCGGCGAGCCGAGATTGAAATCCTCTCCCGCAAGCGCGTGCGCCTCGGCTTCGTAGCGGGCCGCGCGCTGCGCGAACTCCGCCGACAGCCGCGCCAGCGCCTCCTGATCGATCTTTACGCCTTCGCGCTCCATCGCGGCGATCACCGGCATCAGGGGCCGCTCCAGCGTCTCATAGACGGTCGCCTTGCCTTCGGCGGCCAGGCGCGGCTTGAGGATTTCGAACAGGCGCAGTGTGATATCGGCGTCTTCGGCGGCGTATTCGCTCGCTTTCGCGATTTCAATCTGGTCGAAGGTTTTCTGTTTCTTGCCCGAGCCCGCGACGTCGGAAAATTTGATCGTGTCGTGATCGAGATGGCGCTTGGCCAGCTCGTCCATCCCGTTGCCGCCGCGCCCGCAATCGAGAACATAAGACATCAGCATCGTGTCGTCGAAAGGCGCGACGACGATTCCGTAGCGCGACAGCACCACGGCGTCGAATTTGAGATTATGGCCGATCTTGAGGATCGAAGGATCTTCAAGCATCGGCTTTAATATCTTCAGCGCGGTCTTGAGCGGCATTTGCCGCGACACATCCGCTTCGTCGAGCGCAAGCCCGTCCGCGCCATGACCGAGCGGAACGTAACAGGCTTCGCCGGGCGCGAGCGCCAGCGACACGCCGACAAGATTGGCCTGCATGGCGTCGAGGCCGTCGGTTTCGGTGTCGACGGCGACGAGCCCTTTCTCGGATGCGCGCTCGACCCAGCCCTGCAACAGCTGGGGATCGAAAATCGTCTTGTAGCCGTCGCTCTCGACGCGCGCCGTTTCGGCCGGAGCGGGCGCCGCGCCGTTCGCGCGCGCCTTGCCGTCAAGATCGGCGACGACGCGCCGCGCGAGCGTGTTGAACTCCATCACGCCGAGAAATTTCAACAGTTTCGACCGGTCGATCTCCGGCATTTTGAGCTTATCGAGCGGTTGGGGAAGCGCGATATTCGGTTCAAGCGTCACCAGCTTTTTCGAAATACGCGCGTCCTCGGCGTGTTCGATCAGTTTTTCGCGGCGCTTTTGCTGCTTGATCTCGCCGGCGCGCGAAAGGAGCGTCTCGAGGTCGCCATATTCATTGATAAGCTGCGCGGCCGTCTTGACGCCAATGCCCGGCACGCCCGGCACGTTATCGACAGAATCGCCCGCGAGCGCCTGCACGTCGACCACCTTTTCGGGCGGCACCCCGAATTTCTCGATCACCTCCTCGCGGCCGATCTTCCGGTTCCTCATCGTGTCGAACAACGACACACGGTCCGAGACAAGCTGCATCAGGTCCTTGTCCGACGATATGATGACGACCTCGCCGCCCTGCGCCTCCACGAATTTGGCGTAGGCGGCGATGATGTCGTCCGCTTCGTAGCCGGGCAATTCTATGCATGGGACGTTGAAGGCGCGCGTCGCCTCTCTTACCAGAGGAAATTGCGGGACAAGATCCTCCGGCGGCTCCGGACGGTGAGCCTTGTATTCCGGGTAAAGATCGTTGCGAAAAGTCTTCGCCGAATGGTCGAAGACGACGGCGAGATGCGTCGGGTCGTGCTCGTCCGCCATGTCGCAGAGGAGCTTGTAGAGCATGTTCGAAAAGCCGGAGACGGCGCCGACGGGAAGTCCGTCCGATTTGCGCGTCAGCGGCGGCAGCGCGTGATAAGCGCGGAAAATATAGCCGGAGCCGTCGACGAGATAGAGGCGGATTGGGCCTTGGGTCATGCGCGGACCCCGGAAAGACTGGTGCCGCTTGCGTGACTCGAACACGCGACCCCATCATTACGAATGATGTGCTCTACCAACTGAGCTAAAGCGGCGCTCGCCCGGCGGCCGGCCCGAAGGCCGGCCGCGGCGAAGGCGCGCTTGATAGCGCGGCCGGCCGGGCCGCGCAACATGCAGGCTCCGGCGGTCCTCACGTGCGCAAGGTCCCGCCGGTCGCCTTTTCGACCTCGGCGATGATTTTGACCGAAAGAGCGTCGATCTCCTCCTCCGTTAATGTTTTCTCGCGCGGCGCGATGGTGACCTCGACCGCGAGCGATTTCTTGCCCTCCGGCACGCCCTTGCCCGCATAGACGTCGAACAGCCGCGCCGAGGCGATCAGCTTCTTGTCGGCGCCCGAAACCGCCTTGACCAGCGCCGCCGCGGCGATCTCCTCATCGACGAGGAAGGCGAAGTCGCGGCGCAGCGGCAGCAGTTCCGAGACGTCGAGGGCGGGCTTGGTCTTGGTCGGCCGCGGCCGCGCGGCGGGAATTCGGTCGAGGAACGCCTCAAAAGCGTGGACCGGCCCGTCGACATCCATCGCCTTCAGGATGCGCGGATGAATCTCGCCGAAATAGGCGAGCACGTTTTTCGGCCCGAGCCGCAGCGCGCCGGAGCGGCCCGGATGGTACCATTTGGGCGCGTCCGCCGTCGTCTGGAGATTGGCGACGGGCGCGCCCGCCGCTTCGAGGGCGGCGAGCGCGTCGGCCTTCGCCGTGAAGGCGTCGGCCTTTCGCTCCGTTCCTTGCCAATGGCGCGGCGGATTCGAAAGCCGCGCGCCGGCGGCGACGATTTCCTGATCTTCCGGTCGGTCGCCCTGATAGGCCGGCGCCAGCTCGAACAGCGCGAGGTCGTCGCGCCCGCGATCGGCGTTTTTCTGAAGCGCGGCGATGAGATTGGGCAGCAGCGAGGGACGCATCGCGCCGAGATCGGAGGAAATCGGATTGGCGAGGACAAGGCCCTTCGCTTTGAGCCAGTCGGCGCCCTCGGAGAACAGCGCCGCGAAGCGCTCATCGGTAAAAGACCAAGTGACCGCTTCGAGCAGCCCGCGCCCGCCAAGCGCGCGGCGCGCAAGGCGCCGGCGATCCTGCAAAGGCGTCAGCTTCGGCTTTTCGACCGCGGCGCGCGGCGCCAGCGTGACATTCGGAAGCTTGTCGAAGCCGACAATGCGCGCGACCTCTTCGACGAGATCGGCCTTGCCGTCGATATCGGGCCGCCAGCTCGGCGCGTCGACAAGCCAGGGATCGGAGGCCGAAACGCCGAAGCCGAGCGCTTTCAGAATCCGTTCGATCTCGGCCTCGGACACGTCGAGTCCGGTCAGACGCTTCACCTCGGACGGCGGGAAGGCGATGGTTTTGCCCGCCTTCGGAACGACTCCGGCGATTTCGATTTCGCCCGGCTCGCCGCCGCAAATGTCAAGAATGATCTGGGTCGCCATTTCGAGGCCGGGCACGACGAAATTCGGATCGACCCCGCGTTCGAAGCGATAGCGCGCGTCGGAATTGACGCCCGTCTTGCGCCCGGTTTTCGCCGTACGCAGAGGATCGAAATAAGCGCTTTCGATAAAGACGCTCGTCGTTTCTTCGGAGCAGCCCGTGTCCTCGCCGCCCATGACCCCGCCAAGGCCGAGCACGCCATTGTCGTCGGCGATGACGCACATCGTTTCGTCGACTTCGTATGTCTTGCCGTCGAGCGCGAGGAAGCTTTCGCCTTTCTTGCCGAGGCGCGCGCAGATTTCGCCCTTGAGTTTCGCCGCGTCGTAGACGTGCAGGGGCCGCGCGCGGTCATAGGACAGATAGTTCGTCACATCGACGAGCGCATTGATCGGGCGAAGGCCGATCGCGCGCAATCGGTCAGCGAGCCATTTCGGGCTGGGCCCGTTTTTGAGTCCCCGGATGACGCGGCCTGCGAAAACGGGGCAGGCGTCCTCTGCGCCCTCGGGAAAATGCAGGCCGATCTTCTGCGGATTCTTGAACCGGCCTTCGACCGGCGCGGGCGTTTTCGTGATCAGCCGGCCGAGCCCCGCCGCCGCGAGGTCGCGCGCGACGCCTGCAACCCCATTCGTATCCGGACGGTTCGGCGTCACCTCGAAATCGACGACGGGATCGCCGCCCAAGACCTCCGCGATCGGCTGGCCGACCTTCGCGTCAGCCGGCGCCTCGATAATGCCGTCATGGTCCTCGCCGAGTTCAAGCTCCCTCGCCGAGCACATCATGCCGTGCGATTCGACGCCGCGAATTTTCGCCTTGGTCAGCGTCACGTCGATGCCCGGCACATAGGCGCCGACCGGCGCATAGGCGACCTTGATCCCCTTGCGCGCATTCGGCGCGCCGCAGACGATCTGCAACACGCCGTCTTTCGTTTCGACCTTGCACACGCGCAGCTTGTCGGCGTCAGGGTGCGGCGCGGCGTCGATCACCTCGCCGATCGTGAACGCCTTCAGGCGTTCCGCCGGGTCGTTGACGTCCTCAACCTCGAGGCCGACCGCGATCATGGTCTCGACGATTTCGCCGAGGCTCGCGGAAGTCTCCAGATGGTCTTTCAGCCAGGAAAGCGTGAATTTCATTGTTCTCGGGTCTCGTCTGAAATGGTCTGAAGAAGGCGCGCGACGACGTCCTCGCCCGCGTCCCCGCAGCGTTTGACGGGCTCGGGACGCGCCCTGTCGCCCGCGCCCGCGCGCCAGCAGCGGTCGAAGACCGAGCAATAGCAAACGCTGAAGACGGCGTTGTCGCCCGGCGAAGAAAAGACTCGCGCTTTCAGCGCCTCGAAAGCTTCGTCCCGCCCCTCGCCGCGCGGCCAGCTGATGCGGATCGCCTCGCTTCTCTCGCCCGCAGCGAGCACGCCGATGGTCGAATCAAGACTCGTGTCGTAATGGGCGCGCAAGGGTTCGGGCAGGAAACGCTTGCGCAGGTCCGGCCAGCCTTGCACGTCTTCGCCGGCGATGGTCAGCGCCGCGCTTTCAATGATGGCCGGTCCGATGCCGTCATTCCTGATGCTGACCGTCATGACATGCGCGTCGCGCGCGGACGAAAATCCGCCGCTGACATTGAGAATCGGAATGACGCTCGCATGCTGCTGCTTGCGCATGATCTGCGCCTGGTCCCAGGCGACGAAGAGCGCTGAGGCGCCGATCAGCATCGCCATGATCGAGGCGACGGTCTCAAAATTGAGCCGCAGGGTTTTCGGCCCGCCTGCCATCAAAGGCTCTCCACCGCACGCGAGAGCGCCGCTTTCACCGTTCGCGCCGCCTCGTCGAGCGCCGGATTGCCGACGCGGCCAAGCGAAGCGACGGGGTCGACCGCGGCGACCTCGACGCCTTTATCCGTTTTCTGAACGATGACGTTGCAGGGAAGCATCACCCCGATCTTGTCTTCAAGCGAGAGCGCATGGTGGGCGAGCTTCGGATTGCACGCGCCCAAAATGCGATAGGACCTGAAGTCGACGTCGATCTTCTTCTTGAAAGTCGCCGAGACGTCGATATCAGTCAGGACGCCGAAGCCTTCCTTTTTGAGGGCCTCCGTCACGCGCGCGATGACGGCGTCGAAATCGCCAGAGACAGTCTTTGCAATATAGTAGGTCATGCGCGGTCTCCCATGCTCATCGGCTCAATCCCGTCGCGAGATTCGGCTGGTCCGCCGCCTCAAAGCCGTAATGCTCCAGCCAGCGGGCGTCGGCCGCGAAGAAATCGCGCAAGTCGGGGATGCCGTATTTCAGCATGGCGAGACGGTCGACGCCCATGCCGAAGGCGAAACCCTGATACTCATCCGGATCGAGCCCGCAATTGGCGAGAACATTCGGGTGCACCATGCCGCAGCCCAGAATCTCCATCCATTTCTCGCCCTGGCCGATGCGGATTTCGTTTCCGATGCGCTCATAGCCGATATCCATTTCAGCCGAAGGCTCTGTAAACGGAAAGAAATGCGGACGGAAACGCGTTTGCACCGTATCGAGTTCGAAATACGCCTTGGCGAAGGCTTCGAGCGTGCCTTTGAGATGACCCATATGAGTCTCCCGGTCGACGACGAGACCTTCGACCTGATGGAACATCGGCGTGTGCGTCTGATCGCTGTCGCAACGGAAAGTCCGCCCCGGGATGATGATGCGGATGGGCGGCTTTTTCGACATCATAGTGCGAATTTGCACCGGCGAGGTGTGCGTGCGCAAAAGCATGCGCGAGCCGTCCTCTTTCGGCTCGAAGAAGAACGTGTCGTGCATCTCGCGCGCCGGATGATCGGGCGGAAAATTCAGCGCCGTGAAATTGTGAAAGTCGTCTTCAATGTCCGGTCCTTCGGCGATGTCGAAGCCCATGGCGGCGAAAATCACGGCGATCTCCTCCATCACCTGGCTGACAGGATGAATCTTGCCTTTCGGTTCGGGCCGCGTCGGCAGGGTGACGTCGATCTTTTCCGAGGCGAGGCGCTGATCGAGCGCGGCTTCCTCAAGCGCCTCCCTTTTCGCCTCGATCGCCGCCGCCACGCGCTCCTTGAGGCCGTTCAGCGCCGGGCCCATCTCCTTGCGCTCTTCCGGCGTCATTTTACCGAGCGTCTTCATTCGCTCGGAAACAACGCCTTTTTTCCCGAGCGCCGAAACGCGCACGTCTTCAAGCGCGGCGAGCGTCTCCGCGGCGATGATCTTCGTTTCGAGATCGCGTTCGAGCTGTTCCAGGTCGGACATTACGTCCGTCTCCCTTTCTTCACTTCCATCCAACAAACTTTATGAACCGACAGGTCTTCTTGTCGAACTCGGCGGCGAACCCACCGAGCCTCAATTCGGGCGTATCCTCCGAAAGCCGGCCCGTCGGCGACAGATCCGGAAACCAGAACAGGAGACGCCCGTCTTTTTCGAAGAATGCAAGCCGCCATTTTTTATCCGCATAGCCAGGTCTTGCATTGATCAGGCGCTCGCGCGCTTCATCCGCGAGCGTCATAAGGTTGCAACCCTTCGCGTCCTCATAATAGAGACCCGTCTTTTCCGCGACATTCGAAAGCGGTCCGGCATGCGCGCATCCGCCCATAAGGGCCGCCGCAAACAAAGCTCCCGCCGCTTCGGGTTTCATCGCTCAGTCCCCCTCCCCGCGCCGATCGCGGTCTGAAATCCGGCGCGCTCTATCGAGCGGCGGCGCATCGACGCGGGCATTCCCGCCGGTCGCGGAACGAACGCCCTCAGCGCCCAGAGCGGAGAAAAAAGAAAGTCCGGCGAGAGTCTTTGTCATTCCGTCCAAGTTCTTTGCCTGTCGCCTTCAGCTTAGGTCCGCCCGAAAGGGGGTTGATAACTATCGAACGTCCCTATTGGGATATTCCCGTTTTTGGCGTCGCCGGAAAGGCGACCTGGCTTTCAGGGCGCGGCCCGAGCGCCGCAAAAAAATGTGCGAAAGCCCGCATTTTCAACTTATGCGCGCCCAACTCATTTCGTTTCCGAAAAGAAAAACGGCGCGTCCCGAGAGCCGCGCCGTCATTCCGTTTCCGCAGAAATGGGTCTTTTAAGCGAGCGCGGCTTTCGCCTTGTCGGCGAGGGCCTTGAAGGCCTCGGGCTCCCGAACGGCGAGATCGGCGAGA
This sequence comes from Alphaproteobacteria bacterium, assembly GCA_016125425.1. GTDB lineage: Bacteria > Pseudomonadota > Alphaproteobacteria > Caulobacterales > Parvularculaceae > Amphiplicatus. Next base: position 29,242 of record WGLT01000006.1, on the reverse strand, counting down.
ACCTTGCGGTCGACCTCGATCCCGGCCTTCGACAGCCCGTCAATAAATCGCGCATAGGTGAGACCGAGCTCACGCGCGCCGGCGTTGATCCGCTGGATCCAGAGCGCGCGGAAATTCCGCTTTCTCGCGCGGCGGTCGCGATAGGCGTATTGGCCGGCCTTCTCGACCGCCTGATTGGCGACGCGGAAGGATGATTTGCGGCGGCCGTAATAGCCCTTGGCCTTGCCGAGAACTTTCTTGTGGCGCGCGCGCGCGGTGACGCCGCGTTTAATGCGTGACATCGATCAATCTCCCTACCGGTCGTACGGCATGTATTTTTTGACGATGCGCGCATCCGCGTCCGACATCACTTCGGTGCCGCGGTTCTGGCGGATATATTTGCCGTTATGGCTGATGAGGCGGTGGCGCTTGCCGGCGACGCCGTGTTTGACCTTGCCGGTCGCCGTCATCTTGAACCGCTTGGCGGCGGATTTTTTGGTCTTCAGTTTGGGCATTTTGCTCAAATCCTTGAAAAGGGGCGCGCGCGATCGCGCCCAGCATTAAGAGCCGCCAAGGCATGCCTTTGGCCCGGCGGCCCATGAGAGGGGCGGGTTATAGCCGAAGACGCCGGCAAAGCAAGGCTTTCCGCGCGCATTCCGTCGGCCCGAAGAGCCGAGCGGCGGCCGCAAGGCGCCGCTCGCGTCCGAACGAGGCCGCCGTGCGGCGGGGCGACTCCCGCCGTCCGGACAGGCGGGCTAGGGTGCCGGAAAGCACGTCTGCGATCTGCGGATTCCTGGAGGCGACGCCGCATGCGTTTATTGGCGCTTCTGTTTTTGGCGATGACCGCCGTCGCGCCGGCCTCGGCCGCGCCTCAGCCGACGCCTATCGTCAGCGTGCCCTATCGTCTCGACTACACCGGCTGGTTCACCATACCCGTCGCGGTCAACGGCCAAGGCCCCTATGACTTCATCATTGACACCGGCGCGACAAAGACCCTGGTTTTCCAAAATCTTGCGGGCCAACAGACTTTTCCGCCGTCCGACGGGCCGCCGCAATTCGTTCTCGGCCTCGGCTCGACCGGCACTTATCCGACTTTCATCATCGGCGAGGTCGCCGTCGGGCCGGCGAAATTGCCCGCCCTGAACTCCGTCATATTGCCGGACTGGGAGGGCGGCGCCTCGCCTGCGGGGGTGCTCGGTCTCGACTTCCTGTCGCAATATATCGTGGTTTTCGAGGCGGATTCAAAACGGGTCATTTTTTATCCGGTCGGATCATCGCCGAAAGAGATTCGCCATTGGGGAGTCGTCCGACTGAAAAAGAACGATTTTGGGCTGGGGGCGGGCGACCTCTATACGCTGGACGCGAAACTCGACTATCGAAAGGTTCCCTTTCTCGTCGATCTCGGCGCTTCGGGCACGATCATCAATCGCGCCGCCTACGGTTCGGTGACGAGCGGCCGATTCACCATTACCACCGGTCCGAGCGGAAGAAGCGCGCGGATTACCGACGCGATGAAGAAAACGAAAGACGCCGATCTTGTTCGGATCGACCGTTTCGAGCTGGCGCGGAAAGTCATATTTTATCACAGAATTCTTGCCGTGCACGATGCGAAAATCTTCCAAGAGCTGGGGCAAGCGGGCCGACCGTTCGGCCTACTCGGCGATGACATGCTGCGCGAGAGAAGCTTTGCGTTTGACATCGCGCGCGGCGAATTGCGCATCGGTCCGCAAGCCAAGGATTAGGCCGGCAGACGTATAACCCGTAAACCGACGCGCAAAGCGGCCCGTCCGCAGCGTGAAATCAAAATCGATGTCATTGCGCGATAGGCTGCGCCGTGCGCCCGCGCGGGTTCTGTCGGCGGATCGCCGCATCACGTAACGGCCGTTTTGCGTCATTGGAGCGCTTGAATTCCGCCCTGATGCGAACTGCGCCATATTGGAGCGCGCAAAGAGCGCGTCCGCCTTTGTTGCGAAAGGAGGCGGCCCATGCAGCGACCAGACGTCAACGCCCCCCTAGCCGCTATTCTCCGCGCGCTCGCCGTCGTCTTGTCCTGCCTTTCGCTGGCGGCCTGCGCCTCAACCGCGCCGGCGCCGGGGGCGCCGGAAGCGCCCGCTTTCGTCCTTCCCTTTCATCTCGATGAAAACGGAAGGCCCGTCGCGGAAGTCACCGTTGATGGCCGCGGCCCCCTCGACTTTATCCTGGACACAGCGTCGACGACGACAGCGCTATTCGAGCACGCCGTTCATGGGACGCCGGACAATACGAAACGCGTCAGCGTGCTCGGCGTCGGCGGCGTCGCCCGACGCCCCGCAATCCGTATCCGATCGCTTCGGCTTTCCTCCTATGAAGCCGGACCCATCGACGCCGTAGTTCTCGACGACACGATCGCCGATCATGGAGACGGCGTTATCGGCCTCGATGTGCTGACGCGCTTTTTCGTTCTGTTCGATTGCGATCGGAATGAAGTCCTGTTTTTCGATCCGCAGACCCCGCCTCGAGCCCGTCTCGGCGGCTGGCTGCATACGCCCATGCGCGCCGAAACATTCGGCCTGTCCTCTCGCCCGGTCTTTCTGATTGAAGGGCGGGTCGCCGGCGCGCCGTTTTCGATGCTCATCGACACCGGCCTTGAAGTCACGCTCGGCAATGAAGCGCTGATGCGCCGCCTTCCGACCGTGCCGCGGCCGCCTTCGCGGCGCGCCAAAACCGAAATCAAAGGCGCGACCGTCGGAGAAACGCAAAGCTATATCGTATTCTTCGCGACTCTTTCGACCGGACGCATAAAATGGCCGAACGGCTCGCTTTACATCGCGCCGGCGCAGCTTTTCGTCGACCTCGGCTATGCCGACGATCCGTTCGCCGCGATCGGGTTCGACCTTCTCGGCAAGCGGCCTTTCGCAATAGATTTCGCTAACCTGATCTTCTACGCGCCGCCGCTCCCGGCGGGCGGGGCGATGGGCGCGGCGCCTTCTGCGGCGGCCGGCGGCTGACCGCCGCGCGAATGGAGAGGCTATTCGGCGCTCTTGAAAAACGGCTCGACCTTGCCTTTGAGCAAGATTGTGAGCGGATCGCCCTTGCGCGTCATCGTCTTCCCGACCGCGACCCGGATCCAGCCTTCGGACACGCAATATTCCTCGACATTCGTCTTTTCCTGCCCGTTGAATCGAATGCCGACATCGCGCTCGAGAACAGCGGCGTCGTAAAAGGGACTCGCCGGATTGACGCTGAGACGGTCTGGGAGTTGGACGGCCATGGATATCTCATTTGCTGATCAGCGGAACGCCATTGTAACGGGCCGAAGCTTCTGAAACCATGCCGGCCGAAAAAACCAGAGGGGTAAGACCGATGAAACCCGTTCTTCCGGGGGCGGCCGCCGCGGCCGCGCTCGTCCTTGTTTCCAGCCCGGTTCTCGCCGCCGATTATGCGATCGTTCACGCCGGCAGGCTGCTCGCCGTTCCGGGAAAGTCCGTTCTTAAAGAACAGACGGTCGTCATCAAGGACGGCCGGATCGCCGCGGTCACGCCGGGCTATATCGACGCGCGGGCGGCGGGCGCGAGCGAGACCGACACGGTCCGGGTCTACGACCTCACCAGGAAATTCGTCCTGCCGGGCCTGATCGACGGCCATGTTCACCTTGAAAGCGAACTGAGCCCGCGCTCCAAGCTCGAGGCGGTCGAAAAATCCGACGCCGCCATAACGCTCGACATGCTCGACAACGCCCGCAAGGAGCTTATGGCGGGGTTCACGACGGTGCGCGACCTCGGCGCAGGCGACGAAATCTTCGCCGTGCGCGATGCGATCAACGCCGGGCGCTTCGCAGGCGCGCGGATTTTCGCCGCCGGCCCGCTCATTACGCCGACCGGCGGCCATGGCGCGCCGCACGGCTATCGCGAGGACATCCTCGAAACCATGCCGCATTATGCGGTCTGCAACGGCGCGGATGACTGCCGGCGCGCGGTGCGCGAGGCCGTCTCAAGGGGCGCCGACCAAATAAAGTTCACGGCGACGGGCGGCGTTCTCTCCGAGACCGCGGCAGGCACGGGCGTCGCGTTCTACGACGACGAAATGCGGGCGATTATCGAAACCGCGCATATGCTCGGCCGACGCGTCACGGCGCACGCCCACGGGACGAACGGCGTTAACGCCGCGCTACACGCGGGCGTCGATTCAATTGAACATGGAACATTTTCCGATGACGAGTCTTTCAGACTCTTCAAGAAGCACAGCGCCTATCTCGTGCCGACGATCCTGGCGGGCGTCACGGTCACGGAAATGGCGACGCCCGATGACACTTTCATGCCGCCCGCGGTGAGAAAAAAGGCGCTCGCCGTCGGCCCGCACATTCTCGACATGGTGAGGCGCGCGCACAAGGCGGGCGTGAAGATCGCTTTCGGCACCGACACCGGCGTATCGAAGCACGGACAGAATGCGCGAGAGTTTCCGCTCCTCGTCAAGGCGGGGCTGTCGCCGATGGAGGCGATCGAAGCGGCGACCGTCAACGACGCCGATAATATGGGCCAGAGCGCCAATATCGGCTCGATCGCGCCCGGCAAATTCGGCGACCTCGTCGCCGTCGACGGCGACCCGCTCGCCGACATTAACGAGCTTCTCGACGTCGATTTCGTGATGAAGGAGGGCGTCGTCTACAAGTCGAAATAGAAGACATACCCATGACCCAGTGGTGGAAAGGCGCCGTCATCTATCAGATCTATCCGCGCAGCTTTCGCGATGCGGACGGAGACGGCGTCGGCGACCTTCGAGGCGTCATCGAAAAGCTCGACTATGTCGCCTCTCTCGGCGTCGACGGAATTTGGCTGTCGCCTTTCTTCAAGAGTCCGATGAAGGACTTCGGCTATGACGTCGCCGATTATTGCGACGTCGATCCTGTTTTCGGCTCGCTCGCCGATTTTGACGCGCTGGTCGAAAAAGCGCACGACCTCGGCCTGAAAGTCGTGATTGACCAGGTTTATTCGCATAGCTCGGATCAGCACGCTTGGTTCGCGCAGTCGCGCGCCGCGCGCACGGGCGACAAGGCCGATTATTATGTCTGGGCGGATGCGAAGCCCGACGGCTCGGCGCCGAACAACTGGATGTCCGTTTTCGGCGGTCCGTCATGGGAATGGGCGCCGGAGAGGCGGCAATATTATCTCCATAATTTTCTCAACAGCCAGCCCGATCTCAATTTTCACAATCCGGCCGTGCGCAGGGAGATTCTGAAGGTCGCCGATTTCTGGCTGGCGCGCGGCGTCGACGGTTTTCGTCTCGACGTCATCAATTATTGCACGCATGACGCGGCGCTGCGCGATAATCCGCCAGCCTCATTCAAAGAGCCGCCGGCGGAGACCTTCTTCCACCAGCGCCACGTCTTTAATTGTTCAAGGCCGGAAAATCTCGATTTTGTCGCTGCGCTTCGCGCGCATGTCGACAAGGCCGGAGACAAAATGCTGCTCGGCGAAATCTTCGATGACGCCCCGCTCGAACGTCAGATCGAATATACCGCGCCTGGCCGGCTCCATACGGCGTACAGCTTTCATCTTCTCAATGCGCGCGCTGCGACGCCGCAGCTCTTCGCTGACGCAATCAAGGCCTGGGAGAAGGCCGAAGGCTGGCCGAGCTGGTCGCTCGGCAATCATGACGTCGTTCGCTATCCGACGCGGCTCTTCGGCGCGCATGAGGATGCGCGCGCGGCCAAGCTCGCGCTCGCCATCCTGCTCTGCCTGAAAGGCGCGATCTTTCTCTATCAGGGCGACGAGCTCGGTCTTCCGCATGCGGATGTTCCTTCAGAGCGGCTGAAGGACCCGCTCGCGGTCAGAAATCGCGCAGGGTCGGGCCGCGACGGCGCAAGAACGCCCTTTCCGTGGCGCGCCGGCGCCGCGGGCGCCGGATTTTCGAGCGCCGGCGAAACCTGGCTGCCGCTCGATCCGCGCCACCGGCGCCTCGCCGTCGACGCCCAGGAGGCGGACGGGGCATCCGTGCTCGCTTTCGCGCGCCGCTTCCTCGCTTTGCGCCGAAGCCTGCCCGCGCTCCTCTTCGGAGAAGCCGCCTTGATCGCGGCGACGGACGACCTTCTCATTTTTGAGCGCGTCTTCGGGGAGGAGACCATCGTCTGCGCCTTCAATCTGTCCGGAGAGGCTGCGGCCTGCGCTGCGCCGGACGGCGCCGTCCTGATCGAGACGGGCCTAGGCGGCGCGCTCCGGAACGGCGCGATTGAATTGGCGCCATTCGGCGGCGCGCTGATCAGGCGCGACTGAGCGCTTATTCCAGCCGGTCGAGCTCCTCGGCGGCGCGCGCCAGAATGTCGGCCGCCCGCTCCTGCACATCCTCCGGCGCTTCGAGGATGTCATCGACCGCGCGCCGGAGTCGGCGGCGCATCGCCATCAGCCTTTCCGCGCTTTCGGAAACATCCCGCGGGCGCCGCCGCGGCGCGCGGTCTTCATCATCGCCGAGCCAGTCGAACCATTCGCGCGCGCGCGCCATTTTGGCGCCGAAGCGCTCAATCTCCGCAAGCACGCTTTCGACGATCTCGCGATTGTCCTCAAGATGGGCGCGGCCGGATGGCGTGATCGAATAAACCTTCTTTGCGCCGTCCGGCGCCGAGGTCGCATAGCCCGCCTCTTCGAGAAAAGTGAGCGTCGGATAAACGACGCCCGGGCTTGGCGCGTAAACGCCGCTGGAGAGATCTTCGAGCGCCCTGATGATGTCGTAGCCGTGACGCGGGCCGTCTTCGAGCAGCCGCAAGGCGATGAGGCGCAAATCGCCGTCGGCGAGCATCCGGCCGGCGCGCAAAAAACCGCCGCCGCGTCCCCCGCCCCAGCCTTGGCCGAAGCGTCCGCGACGCCTGCCGCCGCCCCGCCTTCCGGCGAAAAAAGCCGCGCCCGGCGCATCCGGCCCGCACCCGTAACGATCGCGCATGAGCCTATCCTGCGATACTTCTTACGATATATCATAAGATAATCAATCGGCGTCAAGACTTATCCTTAAAGACAGGACCCGAATGGACGGGGCGATACGGCGCCGGCGGGGCCGGCGCGGCCCGCATTCGTTAAATCCCGACATTTTCTCTTTTCGCGATCTTAACCGGACAAGGGGAAGCTGGTCGCCGGTCACCGGGGGGACTTGCATGTCCAACGATACGATAGTTGCGAGACGCATCGCGGAAATCGCAGTCGACGGACATGTGTCCGCCGAAGATGTCCTTTATCTGCGCCGTACGGTTTTTCAGGACGGGATCGCCTCGCCCGCAGAGCTCGACGCGATTTTCCTCCTCGCCGAGCGCGCGCCGCACGGCGATCCGGAATGGTTGATGTTTTTCGAAGAAATCGTCGCCGACTTCTATTTGCGCCAGAACGAACCGCAAGGCTATCTGACCGAAGAAGAATTCGAGGCGCTGAAAGCGCGCATCACGCGCGACGGCGAGGCGGCGAGTCAGCTCAAGCTTCGCTTGATGATCCGGCTTCTCGAAGTCGCGCGCGATACGCCTCCTTCCATGCATTCCTTCGTCGCCGACCAGTTGCGTCGGGCGATATTGAATAAAGGCGCGGACGCCGCCGTGACGCGCGAAGAGACGGCCCTCGTCCGGCGCTTCATTTTTGCGAGCGGCGGGGCGGCCAATGTGGCGGTGACGCGCGAGGAAGCCGAGCTGATCTTCGACATAAACGACGCGACGATGGGTCTGGGGAATGACCCGGCGTGGACGGAGTTTTTCGTGCGCGCGATTTCCAACCATCTCATGTCGCATTTCACCTTCGACGCGCCGAGCCGCCAGGAAGCCCTGCGCGCGCAGCAGTTCCTCGAAGATCGTACGGTCAGTCCGGGCGGCTTCCTGCGGCGAATGGTTTCCCTCAGCGGCTTTCGCAGCGAAGAAAAGCCGGCGCAGACCGAGCGCAACGTCATGCGCGAACGCGCGATCGCCGAGGCCGAAAAGATCACGCCCCTCGAAGCCGATTGGCTCGCCGACCGGATCGGCCGGGACGGCGTGCTGGGCGAAGGCGAACGCCGCATCGTCAATCACCTCCGCGAGCTGGGAGATGATCTGCCGCCCAAGCTGAAAGCGCTCGTCGAGCGCGCCGCTTAGGGAGCCCTGTCGTGAAATCCTTCATGACCGCCGCATCCGGCGCCCTCGTCCTGGCCGCCGCCGCGGCCGGCGCCGCCGTCCTCGCTCCTTCGCCATTCGATTACGCCCATGCGGGCGAGGCCAGCCGCCAGCATTATCTGGACGGGCTCGCCGCCGGTTTCCGGTCGGGCTTCCATGCGAGCGTCGGCAGGCGCGCGCAAGTGGAGTCGCTCACCGCTGACGCCCGCGCCGGCCTGATCAGCGTCGATATCCGCCTGCGCGACGCGCGCGCCGAACGACTCTCGGAAAACGAAGTCGATGCGATCGGCGACTCGCTCGGCGAAAGAAATTGCGCGTTGCTGGGCGAACGCGGTCTTCTCGACGACGGCGTAGCGATGCGCATTTTCGTCAAGCGTCCGAGCGGCGGCGCGCTCGCCGGCTTTTCTTTCGACAAGGAAAGCTGCGCGGTCTATTCCAAGAGCTAGACGTGCCGGCGCGCGCAATTCAGCGCGAGCAATTCAGCTCGCGCCTTTTTGCTCTGCGGCGAAATTATCCATGAACGCGGTGATGACATCCGACCAGCGCGCGATATTCGACGTCAGATTGTCCATGCTGACGCCGCCCGTGAGCTCGATCACATAGTCGACGCCGACTTCCTGCCTGCCCTCGAGCACATAGGCGCGGCCGAAAACCTGTTTGTCGTTGAACTTGTTCATGATCCGGTAGTCGTCCGCGCTCGCCGAGCGCCCGAGATCGAAATTCGCGAAAAACATCAGCGTCTGACAGGATTTCGGCGTTCCCGAACAGTCGAGCGCGCGCACCCAGAAGCTGACATTGCCCGCCTTGCCGTTGGCGACCGGCGCGCCCGTCGCCGCATCCGTCGTCATTTGCGGAGAGAGCCCGGCGTCCGAAAGAACCGCCTCGATCTCATCGGCGGTGAGAGCGCTTTTCATTTGCGCGCCAGCGGCGCCGAACATCCCCAAAGCGAGCAACCCGGCCGCCGCAGCGACGATAGGCTTCATCCGGTTCCCGATCATGCTGCGCCCCCTTCCGACTTCCCCGCACGAGCGACGAATACTCGCCGAAAGCGGCGGGCTTGGCAATCTGCGGACCCCGGCGCGACCGCCGATGCGCGTTGACAGGCGACGGGCGCCGCCTATTGTCGGCCGCGATTCCCGGCCGAATTCACCCGAGCGAGGACAATCATGGCTGACGGCGCGCCTTCCGCGCATCCCCTTTCGCCGCATCTTCAGATTTGGCGCTGGACCGTGACCATGGCCGCATCGATCACCCACCGCGCGACGGGCCTTGCCCTTTATGCGGGCGCAGCGCTCCTCGCTCTCTGGTTCGCATCGGCCGCGCTCGGGCCGCAGGCCTATGGCGTCGCCGCAGGCGTCGTCTCCTCCCTTCCGGGCCGCATCATTCTGTTCGGCTTTTGCTGGGCGCTTTGCTTTCACGCGCTGAACGGCTTGCGCCATCTTTATTGGGACACGGGGCGCGGGCTCGCGCCGAGAATGGCGACGATGACGGCCTGGCTCGTCTATGTCGCCTCGATCGCAATTGCAGCCGCAATCTTCGCGGCCGCTCTTTCCTAACGGGGAATATCCTTATGTCCGCGAAAGGAACGCCGACCTTCATCGCCCAGCGCGCCAGCGCCGTCCTGTTATTGCCGCTCGTCGCATGGCTGCTTTGGGGCCTCGTCGCCCATGCCGGCGCCGATTACGAAGCCGCGCGCGCCTGGCTCTCCGACCGGCTGAACGCGGGCCTGCTCGCCGCGCTGATCGCGATCTCCGCCTTTCACATGCGGATCGGCCTGAATGAGGTGATCGAGGATTACATCCACGCCGGCGCGAAAGGCGTTTTGATGACGCTGAACACGCTCGCCGCGCTCGCCGTCGCCGGCGCGGGAATTTGGGCGGCCTGGCGCCTCGCCTTTTGATGACTTCAGGAACCGACGCATGACCAAGGCCTACGATATTATCGATCATGACTATGACGTCGTCGTTGTCGGCGCCGGCGGCTCAGGGCTTCGCGCGACGCTCGGCGCGGCGCAGGCGGGCCTGAAAACGGCATGCGTCACCAAAGTGTTTCCGACCCGCTCGCACACCGTCGCCGCGCAGGGCGGGGTCGCCGCCGCGCTCGGCAATATGGGCGAGGACGACTGGCGCTGGCACATGTACGACACGGTCAAGGGCTCGGACTGGCTCGGCGACCAGGACGCGATCGAATATCTGTGCCGGCACGCGCCGGCCGCCGTCTACGAACTCGAGCACTGGGGCCTTCCCTTCTCGCGCACCGAAGACGGCAAGATCTATCAGCGCGCCTTCGGCGGCATGACGCGGAACTTTGGCGAAGGCCCGGTTCAGCGCACCTGCGCAGCGGCCGACCGCACCGGACACGCCATGCTGCACACGCTTTACGGCCAGGCCGTGAAGAACAACGCGCAATTCTTCGTCGAATTCATCGCGCTCGATCTCATCATGTCCGATGACGGAGAATGCCGCGGCCTGATGGCGTGGAAACTCGACGACGGCACGATCCACCGTTTCAACGCCAAGATGACGATTCTCGCGACGGGAGGTTACGGCCGCATCTTCTTCTCCTGCACGTCGGCGCATACCTGCACCGGCGACGGCAACGGAATGGTCCTGCGCGCGGGGCTTCCCTTGCAGGACATGGAGTTCATCCAGTTCCACCCGACCGGCGTTTACGGCGCGGGCGTTCTCATCACCGAAGGCGCGCGGGGGGAAGGCGGCTATCTTACGAATTCGCAGGGCGAGCGATTTATGGAGCGCTATGCGCCGCACGCCAAGGACCTCGCCTCGCGCGACGTCGTTTCGCGCGCCATGACGATCGAGATACGCGAAGGCCGCGGCGTCGGCCCGCACAAGGATCACATTTATCTCAACCTCAACCACCTCGACCCGAAAATCCTCGCCGAGCGCCTGCCCGGCATTTCGGAATCGGCGAAGATCTTCGCCGGCGTCGACGTGACGAAAGAGCCGATCCCGGTCATCCCGACCTGCCACTACAATATGGGCGGCATACCGACCAATTATCACGGCGAAGTCGTGACGAAGCGCGGCGACGACTCCGATGTCGTCGTGCCCGGCCTGATGGCGATCGGCGAAGCGGCTTGCGTCTCCGTACACGGCGCGAACCGGCTCGGCTCGAACTCGCTGATCGACCTTGTCGTTTTCGGCCGCGCGGCGGGGCTTCGCTGCGGCGAAATCGTCAAGGCGGGCGAGCCGGCGCGGCCCCTGCCGAAAAACGCCGGCGACGAAGCGCTCGCCCGCCTCGACCGATTCCGCCATGCGAGCGGTTCGACGCCGACGGCCGATCTTCGCCTCTCCATGCAAAAGACCATGCAATCGCATTGCGCCGTCTTCCGCACCGGCGAGACGCTGGAAGAAGGCAGAAAGCTTATCGCCAAGGTTTATGAGCGCGCGAGCGACGTCAAAGTCACCGACCGTTCGCTCATCTGGAACACCGATCTCGTCGAGACTTTGGAGTTCGACAATATGATCGCGCAGGCGATCGTCGCGATGGAGGGCGCGGCCGCGAGGCAAGAAAGCCGCGGCGCCCACGCGCGCGAGGATTATCCCGACCGCGACGACGCCAACTGGATGAAGCACACCGTCGCCTGGTTTTCGAACGGCGCCGCGACGCTCGATTACCGGCCTGTCCACAATTATACGATGACGGACGAGATCCAGTATATCGAGCCGAAAAAGCGGGTTTATTGAGGGGTCTCACTCCTCCGTCATGCCGTGCGCGCTGCGGCATGCAATGCTGCTGCGCAGACACGGAACCGCTTTCCTCCCCGCAAGCGCCGCAAGACGACGAAGCAAGCCGCGCCGGATCCCGGATCTGCGAAGCAACACTCTGTGTTGCATCGCGTCCGGGACGACGATCGACGGCAAGCGCAGGGCGCATCACATGGCAGAATTATCTGGAGGTCACAGCAATTGCGTAAATTCAATGCTGACAACAAGCGTAAATGCGCCGCAGATCCGAGCGCCAGTCACCCCGCTCGCCCTCGCGAAGGCGGAGCCCAGAACTGAATCACATTCTGGATCCCGGATCGCCTTCGGCGTCCGGGATGACGCGGAATGTGTGGCGGCGAACCCAAAGCCCACTTCGTCATTCCGGGGCGCTGCTGCGCAGCGAACCCGGAATCCAGGGCCGCGAGCGCTGCGCCTGCCGCTTCTGGATTCCGGGTTCTGCGCTTCGCGCAGCTCCAGGATGACAGCTGGAGAAATGCCCGAAGGGATCAAAAAGCTCGGCGGACTTCCCTGATTGCCCCCGCCCATATGTTCCTGTAATGTTCTCAGGAAAAGGAGAGACCCATGCTGACGCTTTATCATTCGCCGCAATCGCGCTCGTCGCGGATCATCTGGCTGCTCGAAGAAGCGGGCGCCGATTACAAGATCGAATATGTGACGATCCCGCGCCAGGACGGCTCGGGCGCGCCGGACCCGAAAAATCCGCACCCTGAGAAAAAGGTCCCCTTCCTCGTCAATTCGAACGGCGATGCGGTTTTTGAATCGGCGGCGATCTGCCTTTACGTCGCCGACCTTTACCCGCAGGCCGGCCTTGCGCCGCGGCCGGATGAAAAAGGGCGCGGCGAATATGTCTCATGGCTCTTCTATTACGCCGGGGTCATAGAACCAGTCGTGCATTTCGTGTTTTTCGATCTTGGCGATCACGAGGGGCTAAGGCGCACTTTTCGCGGGCGCGCCGAGATGGACGCGCGCATTCTCGGCGCATTGGAAGCCCATGATTATATCGCTGGCGACAAGTTCACGGCGGCGGATTTTCTGATTACCGGACTCGGGCAATTCGCGCGCCAAATGTTGCCCGCCGATCCCATCGTCGACGCCTATCTCAAGCGCTGCAGCGAACGCCCGGCGCTCGCGCGCGCGCTCAAGAAGGATGCGAGGCCCGCATGACACAACGACGAAGCCTGCCGGCGACTTTGCGGCATGGCGCCGTCGAGGCGAGCCTTTCGCCCGATCACGGCGCGGCGCTGCTTTCCGTAAAGATCGCCGGCGACGATATGCTGCGCCCGGCCCCGTCGATTGAGGCGGTCGCGGAGGACCCCCGCAACGCCGCCTGCTTCCCTTGCGTTCCCTGGTTCGGGCGGCTGTTCGACGGCGTCGAGGCGGGCGGGCGCAAGGTCGATCTCGCGCCGACCCTGCCGGCCTGCGATCCGCGTTATCCTCTGCACGGCGAGGGCTGGACCCGGAGCTGGGGCGTCGCATCGTATACGGACGACTTCATCGAATGCCGTTTTGCGAGCGACGGCGAAGGCGAGGGCCGATTTCCCTTCCCCTATGAGGCGCGCCAGATCGCGCAGATCGTCGGCGGCGCGTTCGAGCTTGATCTTTCGGTCCGCAATATCGGGCGCTCGCCCATGCCGGCGGGGCTCGGCCTGCACCCTTATTTTCCGCGCGGCGCCGACACCGTGCTCGCCTTTGAGGCAGAGAGCGTCTGGCTGCCCGCGCAAGCCGGCGGCGGGGAGAGCAAGGCGCTGTCGCCGGGCCTCGATTTCGCCCGGGGCGCGCCTTTGCCGGCCGACAACGCCGATTTTTCTTTCATGGGATTTTCCGGCCGCGCGGAAGTGCGAAGCGGGGGAAAGCGCGTCCGTCTTGAAACGGACGCGCCGATCCTGCATCTCTTCGCGCCTGCGGGCGCCGGGTTTTTCTGTCTCGAGCCCGTATCGCACCGGCCCGGTCTTTTCGGCGAAGACATGCTCGCGCCCGGCGAAACGTCGCGCCTCAAATTGACGATCTCGGCGCCGCTCTGATCTGCGCCTTGCTCTGTCGCGCGCCGCGCGCCGCCGCTAAAGTGCCGCCGCCGCCGACGGAGCCAGCCCCATGACCTTTGCCTGCTTCACGCTCGAAATCGCCGACCGGATCGCGCATATCCGCCTCAATCGCCCGGAAAAGGCGAATTCGATGATACCGGAATTCTGGCGCGAGCTGCCCGCCGCCGTCGAAGACATTTCCGATAACGCGAAAGCGCGCGTCATCGTTATTTCCTCCGAGGGCAAACATTTCTCATCAGGCATGGATATTTCCGTCTTCATGCAAGGCGGCGTCGACAAGGATCCGGACAACAGAGAGCTCGATGCGGAGCGCTTCCGCCATCATCTCGCCGAATTGCAGCACACTTTTTCAGCGCTCGAAAATGCGCGCCAGCCGGTGCTGGCCGCGATCCAGGGCGGGGCGATCGGGGCCGGCGTCGATCTCGCCACCGCCTGCGACTGCCGCTACGCCTCGGCGGACGCCTTCTTCGCCGTGCAGGAGACGGCGATCGGAATGACCGCCGATGTCGGCACCTTCCCGAGGCTTGCGAAGATCATCCCCGAAGGCTGGGCGCGCCAGATCGCCTATACCGCCGAACGCCTGCCGGCCGGGAAGGCGAAAGAGATCGGTCTCGTCAACGAAGTCTACGAGACCCCGGCCGCGTTGCTGGAAGGCGTGATGGAGATTGCGGAGAAGATCGCCGCTCACTCTCCGCTCGCCGTAACGGGTTGCAAACGCATGATCAATTACGCCCGCGACCATTCGACCGCCGATGCGCTCGATTATGTCGGCGTCTGGAACGCCGGCATGTTGCGCGCGGCGGACATTCTCGAAAGCTATCAGGCCAAGACGGAAAAGCGTCCGCCGCGCCACGCCGACCTGAAGCCTGTCAAGAAGTCGCTATAGCGCCCGCAGCCCTTTCATCCGCCGCCGGGACCGCTTATAACTCTCGCGCAAAATCAGCGCGTTAGCGCCGTCCGCCCGATTTGATCCGCCGCCACTGAAAAGCCCGAGAAAGCCCATGGTCCAGCTTACGCTTCCGAAAAACTCGAAAGTCACCGGCAAGGGCAAAGTCTACAAGGCGAAGAAAGGCGACGGCGCGAAAATCCGCCGCTTCAGAATCTACCGCTACGATCCGGACAGCCCCGAAAATCCGCGCGTCGACATATTCGAAATCGACACCCGCGGCGTTTCAATGATTTTGGACGCCCTGATCAAGATCAAGAATGAGATTGACCCGTCGCTTTCTTTCCGCCGCTCCTGCCGGGAGGGCGTATGCGGCTCCTGCGCGATGAACATCAACGGCGCGAATACGCTTGCCTGCACGAGAGGACTCGACGAATTCGGCTCGGGCGATATTTCGGTTTATCCCCTGCCGCATCAGCCGGTGATGAAGGACCTCGTCACGGACCTTTCGAACTTCTTCCGGCAGCACGCCTATATCGAGCCTTTTCTTCAGGCGAAGACGCCAGACCCCGAAAAGGAGCGCTTGCAGTCGCATGAAGACCGCGCCCGGCTTGACGGACTTTACGAATGCATTCTCTGCGCTTGCTGTTCGACGTCCTGCCCCTCCTACTGGTGGAACGGAAATAATCCGGGCGGTGAGGAATATCTCGGACCCGCCGCGCTCCTTCAGGCTTATCGCTGGCTGATCGACAGCCGCGACGAAATGACCAAGGAGCGTCTCGACAAGCTTGAGGACGAATTCAAGCTCTATCGCTGCCATACGATCATGAACTGCGCGCAGGTTTGCCCGAAAGGCCTCAACCCCGCCAAGGCGATCGCCGAAATCAAAAAGCTGATGGTGAACCGCCCGAACGGACAAGGCGCGACGGCGAAATAGGTCAAGAAGCTCAGGCGAATCGGCCGTCATACGGATCGCACGCCTGCCCGAACCGGCGGCGCGCGCCTTCGCGGGCGATTAAGCTCTAGAGTCTCTCTTGCAGGTAAGCCGCCAACAGCCCCGCGCTGTTCCGTTCTTCGTCGCGCGCGCTGTAGATCAGCGTCGTCGGTCCCTTGCGAACAAGCGCGAGGAGCGCGTCGACGGCGGCGGCGTTCTTGTCGAGTTCTGCGCGGTAGCGCTTCTGGAATTCGGCCCATTTCGCCGGTTCATGCCCGTACCATTTCCGCAAATCCGGGCTCGGCGAAACCTCCTTCGCCCAAAGGTCGATGTGGGCGTCCTCCTTTCTGACGCCGCGCGGCCAAAGACGCTCGACGAGAATGCGCTGACCGTCAGACTCCGACGGCTCGTCATAGACGCGCTTCGTCCTGACGATCGAACGCGCCATGGCTCAGCCCGGAACCTGAAACGCTTGGAGAATATCAGCGCCGACGCGGCGCGGGCGGCGCGTTTCGGCGTCGAGCAGGCACCAGGTCGACTTCACGCTCGCGGCGGCGCGCGGCGCGCCCGGCTTTCGAATGTCGATATAGCGGTCGAAGCGCGGGCCTTGCGCCTTGCCGAGCCAGGTGCGCCCCATAACGGCGTCGCCCGGGCGTATCTGATCGCGATAGTCGACCTCATGGCGCAAAACGACCCAGAGATACGCCCGCAGCATCGCCGGGTCGGAAACCAGCCGCCAATGCGCGATGGCGATCTCCTGCGCCCATCTCAGATAGACCGCGTTGTTGACATGGCCGAGTTCGTCGAAATCCGACTGCGCCGGCTCGATCGGCCGTTCGAAGGCGGTCTCAAAGGACACTGCGCCAAGGCCGGCGGCGTTCATGGGGTCCTCTCCGGGCGGCGACGGGCGCTTCTCTGCAGCGAAAGGTCTCGACTTATTCGCCGGCGCCGGTCTTACGTCTCTTTACGCGTTTGCAATAGAACATCCTCAACCCTGTCCGCCAAGTCCGCCAGGAGGAAGGGCTGATCGTCTTGGCGGCTAAGGGCCGAGCCGGGGCTCACAACATATGACCATGATTTCGCCGGGCGCCGCGACGCGCGACGCTGAAAACGCCGGGGCCGCTCGTCATCGCCGACCAGGCCGACGGCGCGCCTGCCGCGCGCGAAGCCTATCAGCCGGAAAACCTTCCCGAGGGCGTCGCGCTCTACCGCATCACCGGCGCGCTCTTTTTCGGCTCGGCGGCGAGTCTTGCGATTGCGCTCGATAAAATCCTCGCCGGCCAGAAGAAGCTGGTTCTCGACTTCTCCGGCGCGACTTTCGTCGATTCGACTGGCGCGCAGGCGATCAAGAGCTTCACCGACAAGGCGGTCCGGCAGGGCGTGTCCGTGGTCATCTCCGGCGCAAGCATCGAGGCGCGCCGGGCGCTCGCGGCCGGCGGCGTGTCGCCTGCGAAAATCCGCTACGAGCCGACGCTTGCGGCGGCGCTGGCCGCGGCCGGCCCCGCCTAGACGGCCCCGCCAGGCGGCGAGACGCTGTCATCCTGCGACGAAGAGCCTCGCCTCGCACGCGGTTATCTGCAAAAAAGCCAGATCGGGCTTTCGACGCAGGGGAATTCAATGCGCATCCTTGGCAGGATCTTTCTCGGGCTTATCGGCCTCCTTATCGCGGCGATTGTCGGCGCCTATTTCTGGTTCTGGGCGACGCCGGTCGGCATCAACAATCTCGTCAACAAGCAGACGATCGAGTTCGCGCTTGAGTCGCCTGAGCTGCTGACCCAGCTCGGATTCATCGACAATACGCCGCTCGATTTTCACAGCGGCAAGCTCGACTCCTACACCAAGGAGCATGATGACAAAATGCTCGCGCTCCTGAAGAAGGATCGCGCTCAGCTCGACAAATATGGTCCGAAAAACCTCAAAGGCCAGGAACTGCTCACTTACGAAATCATGGTCTGGTTCTATGACGACCAGATTCGCCAATCCGAGTTCGAACACAGCGGCTACCGCGTCAATCAGCTGTTCGCGCCCAATGTCTCCATGCCGCAGTTTCTGACGGACACGCATCTCATAAAGAACGAGAAGAGCGTGAAACGCTACATCTCGCGCCTCAACGAGTTCGGGCGCGTGATGCGCGAGCTCAGGGCGCGGGTTGAAGATGACCGCGCCAACGGAGTCACGCCGCCGGATTTCATCATCGACAAGACCCTCGGCGTTCTGAACGCCTTCATCGAAGGCGGCGCGGACAAGAATCCGCTCGTCACGACGCTTCCCGCAAAGTTGCAGAAGATCGGGCTCAGCGAAGACAAACAGGCCGCCTATCTTGCCCAGGCGAAAGAGGCCGTGGCGAGCCAGGTTATCCCATCCTATCAGGCGATGATCGCGCTTTTTGAAGATATGCGGAAAACCGCGACCCATGACGCCGGCATCTGGCGCATACCGGACGGCGACAAGATTTACGCCGAAGCGCTGCGCTCATTCACCACGACTGATCTGACGCCTGAGGAGATCCATCAGATCGGGCTGTCGGAAGTCGCGCGCATCGAAAACGAAATGGACGCCATTTTGAGAGCGCAAGGCTATACGGAAGGCACGGTCGCTGAGCGCGTCGATCAGCTCATGAAGGATCCCGCACAGCAATTTCCGAATACGGATGAAGGCCGCCAGCAAATGCTCGACTATCTCAACGAGCTGAACAAAGGCGTGATGGCCGAAGCGCCGAAATACTTCATCACCATGCCGAAGCAGGAGCTCGAAATCGTGCGGGTGCCGGTCTATGCGCAGGACTCCTCGCCCGGCGGATACTACAATCAGCCCGCGCTCGACGGTTCGCGGCCCGGCCGGTTCTACATCAACCTCAAAGACACCGCGGACAATCCGCGCTGGACCCTGCCGACGCTCTTTTATCACGAGGGCGTGCCCGGCCATCACTTCCAGCTCTCGGCGGCGCAATTGATCAAAGGCGTGCCCGTGTTCCGCAAGGTCTTTCCGTTTTCGGCCTTCGCCGAAGGCTGGGCGCTTTACGCCGAGCGCATCGCGGCGACCGATATGGGACTTTACAAGAACGATCCGCTCGGCGATCTCGGGCGCCTTCAGGCCGAGATGTTCCGCTCGGTGCGCCTCGTCGTCGACACCGGCATGCACGCCAAACACTGGTCGCGCGAGCAGGCGATCGCCTACATGGTCGAAAAAACCGGCATGACCGAGGCGGAGGTCACGCGCGAAATCGAGCGCTATGTCGTTATGCCCGGACAAGCCTGCGCCTATAAGACGGGCCAGCTCGCCATTCTCAGGGCGCGCGCCGAAGCCGAAGCCGCGCTCGGCGACAAATTCGACCTTCGAAAGTTTCACGAACTCATTCTCCTGAATGGCGGCATGCCGCTCGACATCATGGAGAAGAACGTGAAGGACTGGATCGCCGAGCAAAAGCAGGCGGCGTAACGCCAGCGCGCTCTTTCCCGGAGCCGGCGTCCGGGCGGGCGGGCGCGCGGGCCTCCGGCGCCGCCAAAAGCCGGCCGGCCCCGCCGGCCGCTTGCGCTAAGCCGGTCTTTCGGCGCAGATGAACGCCCGCATTCTCGAGGTCGGCGAAAGTCATCACGGATGCCGGCGCACGGCGTTTCGGCGAGCGCAAGCGCACGGCGGACTCCAAAGAATTCAGCGCGCCTGAAGGCGCTCGACGCCGTGCGATATCATCGCGCGGCTGCTTGCATCCGCCCATCGTCGAACTGCGCCGATCACGGGAACAGTCTATGGACATTCTGCATACGGCGGATATCGCTTATGTCGCGTCGGGATTCGGCGTCGGATTTCTCGTCGGCCTGACCGGCGCGGGCGGCGGCTCGCTGATGACGCCATTGCTCATTTTGCTTTTCGGCGTTCATCCGGCGACCGCCGTCGGCACCGGCCTTTTCTACGCTTGCGCGACCAAGGCTGGCGGATCCGGCGTGCACGCGTTCAATCGCACGATTGACTGGCGGATCGTCGCGCGGCTTGCGACGGGAAGCGCGCCTGCCGCCGCGCTGACGCTTTTGGTTCTGCGCTCGCTCGGCGTCGAAAGCGAAAAGAGCGGGCTCGTGATTTCGAAAATGCTGGGAATTGCGCTCGTCCTCACCGCGCTCTCGCTGATCTTCCGCCAGACCTTGCTGCGAGCCGTTGCGAGCCGGACCGCGACGCGGCAAACGCCGGCGGACGGAGCGACGCGCAATCTCACCATCGCGACCGGCGCGGCGCTCGGCGTCCTTGTCACCGTTTCTTCCGTCGGAGCCGGGGCTTTGGGCATGACCGCGCTTCTCGCGCTTTACCCGCGCCAGCCGCTGGTCCGGCTCGTCGGTTCGGACATCGCCCACGCCGTGCCGCTGACCCTGGTCGCCGGCGTCGGCCATTGGGCGATCGGGGATATCGATTTCACGCTCCTTTTCTCCTTGCTGCTCGGCTTGCTGCCCGGCATCACCATCGCCAGCATGCTGGCCCCTCTCGCGCCGGAGCGCTTGCTGCGGCTTATCCTTGCGGGGGTGCTGATTCTGGCGGCCTGGCGGCTCTTTGCTTGGCTGAAGTTCAGCTTGACGCCGGCCAGTCATTTCTATAATTCCAAAATTATGGAAATAATGGATGCGGTCGGGCGGTTTTCGGCGCTGGCGCAAGAGAGCAGGCTTAAAATCGTGCGCGCCTTGATCAGCAAGGGGCCGTCCGGCATCGCCGCCGGCGCGCTCGCCGAGGCCCTCGACGCCCCCGCCTCCACCATTTCCTTCCACCTGAAGGAGCTCGCCAATGCCGGGCTCGTCCTGTCGCGCAAGGAGGGCCGGCGCGTGATCTATGTCGCCGATTACGCCGGCATTCGGGAACTGGTGGACTTTCTGATGGCCGACTGCTGCCAGGGCGATCCGCGCCTGTGCGGCCCCTATGTCATCAAGGAGAAGGCGTCGTGAAGACCATCCTCTTCCTGTGCACCGGCAATTCGGCGCGCTCGATCATGGCGGAGGCTTATATGAACGCCGCCGGCGCAGGACGCTGGCGCGCTTTCTCGGCGGGCTCTCACCCGACCGGACGGCCAAACCCCCTGGCGCTTGCGACGCTCGCCAGCCACGGGATCGAGGCGCGCGCGCCGCGCTCGAAGAGCTGGGACGAATTCGCCGGCGCCGACGCGCCGCAACTCGACGTCGTCGTCACCGTCTGCGACAACGCGGCCGGCGAGATATGCCCTGTTTTTCCGGCGCGCCCCGGCCGGCCGATTCGAAAACTGCACTGGAGCTTTCCCGATCCGGCCGCCGTTCGGGGCGACGACGCCGAAAAGCGCGCGGCTTTCGAAGACGTTTTTCAGTCCATCCGCAGCCGGATAGACGCGTTTCTCGAAAGCGAAGCGGCATGACTTTCTCGCGCCCCCAGCGCCTCGCGGCTGAATTTATCGGGACTGCGCTGCTCCTCGCCGTGGTGGTCGGTTCAGGCGTCATGGGCGAAAACCTCGCCGGCGGAAACGCGGCGATCGCGCTGCTCGGCAATACGATTGCGACCGGCGCGGGCCTCGTCATTCTCATTCTGATGTTCGGGCCCGTCTCCGGCGCCCATTTCAATCCGGCCGTCACCCTCGCCTTTCACCTGCGCCGGGAAATCGCCCTTTCCGAAGCCGCCCTTTATGTTAGCGTACAGATTATCGGCGGCGTCGCCGGGGTGTTTCTCGCTCATGCGATGTTCGACTTGCCGCTGCTTGAGCAAAGCGTCAAAGCGCGCGCCGGGCTTGGCCAGGCGCTCGGCGAAGCGACGGCGACATTCGGCCTTGTTCTGACGATCCTGGGCGCGGCGCGGTTTCGGCCCGACTCGGTCGCCTACGCCGTCGGCCTCTTCATCACGGCCGGATACTGGTTTACCTCGTCGACGTCCTTTGCGAACCCGGCCGTCACGATTGCGCGCACGATGACTGACACTTTCGCCGGCATCATGCCCGCCGACGCGCCGATGTTCATCGCCTCCCAGCTCGCCGCCGCCGCCCTCGCGACAGGGCTCGCCTCCTGGCTTTTCGCAGCCCCCGCCAAAGGCTATACACCCGCCGAATGAGGGGGCCCCTTCACCGATATCGCGCGCTCGTCGCGGCGGGCGCGCTCGAGCCCGACCCTGCGCAAGAGCGGGCGGCCGAGCGCCTGCAAGCGCTCGAGGACGCGCTTGCGCGCGCGCGCCGCTTTCGTCTGTTCGCCGGCCCGCAGCCCGCGCCGAGAGGCGTTTATCTCTGGGGCGAAGTCGGACGCGGCAAGTCGCTGCTGATGGATATCTTCTTTAACAATTCCGCCGCGCGCGCGAAGCGGCGCGTCCATTTCCATGAATTCATGGCCGAGACGCATGAACGCATCGCCCGATTTCGCGCGCTCGATGCGCGCAAGCGAAAGCGGGCCCCGGGCACCAACCCAAAATCCATCGACGATCCGATGCCGCCCGTCGCCTTCGAGATCACCGACGAGACAAAACTGCTCTGCCTCGACGAATTTCAGGTCCGCGACATCGCCGACGCGATGATTCTCGGCCGCCTCTTCGATGCGCTGTTCGCGCGCGGGCTCGTTGTCGTCGCGACGTCGAACCGTCCGCCCGACGAGCTCTATTGGGACGGCATCAACCGCCAGCTCTTCCTGCCCTTTATCGACATGCTGAAAAGCCGGCTGGACGTTCTTGAGCTGGAAGCCGCCCGCGATTACCGCCTCGCAAGGCTCACCGGCGCGCCGGTCTATTATCGCCCGCTCGGCCCGGACGCCGACGAAGCGATGGACGACGCCTGGGCGCAGCTTATTTGCGGCGCGCGCGAGCGTGAGGAAAAACTTTACGTGCAGGGGCGCATGCTGATCATTCCCCGCGTCGCGCGCGACGCGGCGCGCTTCCATTTCCGCGACCTTTGCCAAAAGCCGCTCGGCGCGGCGGACTATCTCGCGATCGCGCGCCGGTATGGCGCGATCTTCATCGACCGAATCCCGCGCATGAGCCCCGACATGCGCGACGCGGCGCGACGCTTCATCAATCTGATCGACGCGCTTTACGACACGCGCACGAAACTCGTCTGTTCTGCGGACGGAGAGCCGGCGGATCTTTACCCTGCCGGCGACGGCGCGGTCGATTTCGGGCGCACGGTCTCGCGCCTTCTCGAAATGCGCTCGGCCGACTATCTCGGAGCCGAGCGCACGCCAAAAGCGGCGAACGCGTGAGGACTGTCGCTTGCGCGGGCCCGCGCGCCCGCCTATCGGATGGCGCATGAATATTCACGCGCCGCCAGCCGCGAAATCGCGCCTTTCCTTTCCGGAGCTTGTCGCCGTCACTGCGGCGGCGATGGCGCTGAATTCGCTCGCCATCGACATGATGCTTCCGGCGATCGGCGTAATCGGCAGGGCGCTCGGCGCGGCGAGCGAAAACGACCGGCAGCTGATCGTCGTCGTCTATGTCGTCGGCAATGGCGTCGCGCAGCTGTTTTTCGGGCCCGTTGTCGATCATTTCGGCAGGCGGCGGGTCCTTCTCTGGTCGCTCGTCGGCTACATCGCGGGCTCGGCCCTGTCCGTGGCGGCGGGAAACTTCATGCTGCTCCTCGCCGCGCGCGCCTTTCAGGGCGTTGCGACGGCGGCGACGCGAGTCTCGATTATCGCCATCGTGCGCGACGAGACTTCC
This sequence comes from Alphaproteobacteria bacterium, assembly GCA_016125425.1. Lineage (GTDB taxonomy): Bacteria > Pseudomonadota > Alphaproteobacteria > Caulobacterales > Parvularculaceae > Amphiplicatus. The sequence goes on along the minus strand of WGLT01000006.1, from coordinate 5,934 downwards.
GGCCGGCGCATGGCGGAAGTCATGTCGCTGGCGATCACGATTTTCATGGCGGCGCCGATCCTCGCGCCCAGCTTCGGCCAGCTTATTCTGTTCGCCGCCCCCTGGCGCGGGATCTTCCTCGCGCTGCTGCTATACGGCGTCGTTCTCCTGCTCTGGTGTTTCTGGCGCGTGCCGGAGACGATGGCGAAAGAAGACCGTCACCCCCTCAATGCGCGCGAGACCGCCGGGCTTTACTGGACTTTCGTGCGCAATCGCATCGCCATCGGCTATACGCTGATCGCCGCGCTGACCTTTGGCGCGCTCTTCGGCTATGTCAGCGCCTCCGAACAGATCTTCGTCGACACCTTTGGCCTCGGCGATCGTTTCCCGCTCGCATTCGCCGCCGTCGCGGGCGCGCTCGCCTGCGCGACGCTGTCGAACGCGCGCCTGGTCGGGCGCGTCGGGATGCGGCGCCTGCTCCACGGCGCCCTCCTCGCCTTCGTTCTCGCCAATCTCATCCACCTCGCTATCGTCGCGACGATCGGCGACAGCCTGGCGTTTTTCATTCTGTTCACCGGCGTATCGTTTTTCGCGCTTGGGCTCATCGGCCCGAATGCGAGCGCGCTGGCGCTTGAACCCATGGGCCATATGGCGGGCGCGGCCGCAGCGGCGAACGGATTTGCGGGCACGACTGTCGCGGGGCTTCTCGGCGGAATCATCGGCCGCCTTTACGACGGCACGACGCTGCCGATCGTCGCCGGCTTCGCCCTTCTCGGCATCGCCGCCTTCGCGGTCGCTCTGTGGACGGAGAAGGGGCGCTTGTTCGAGACGCGGGGGACGAGATGACGGATAACAAACGCATTTGTCTCGGCGCGATCGCGGGCGCGCATGGCGTCAGGGGCGAGTTCAAGGTGAAGACATTCACGGACAGCGCCGAAGACATCGCCGCTTACGGCCCTGTCAAAACGGCGGGCGGGCGGTCTCTTTCTCTCAAGATCGTCCGTATCCTGAAGCCTGATCTCGTGATTGCGCGGGCGGCGGAGATCCTCTCGCGCAATGACGCTGAACCCCTTAAAGGCGAAAGGCTTTATGTCGATCGCGCGGCTCTTCCGGCGACTGACGAAGACGAATTTTACGTCGAAGACCTCATCGGACTTTGCGCGCAAACTGCGGGTGGCGCGCCGCTCGGCCGCGTCGGCGCGGTTTATAATTTCGGCGCGGGCGACGTGATCGAACTTGAAAGCGTGCCGGGCGCGAAGGGAACGGTGATGCTGCCCTTCACGAAAGAGGCGATCGCCGCGGTCGATCTCGCCGGCGGAATTTTGACTGTCGCCGCCGCCGCGCTGGAGGAGATCAGCGCCGAGGAGGACGAGCCCGCGCGCAAGACGACGAAAAAGCGCGCAGAAAAAAAAGAACCGATTATCTCCGACGAGACGGGCGAAATCGTCAGCGACGATGTCGGCGTCGATCTCGACGCGATGAGGGAGGAGGATGCGTGAGGCATAGGGCGCATTAAGCCGGCGGCGCAAGGCGCCTTTCGAAGATAGAATGGCGCATTGCGCTACGCTTGATGGACGCTGTTTGCTGAATCCCGATGTCTGCGCAGCGGCATTTCATGCCGCAGCGCGCACGGGATGACGGAGGGGGCGGGCGACTGTCCGCCCCGCTTCCCTTCCCGCTTCCTCCATGCCATCCACTGCCGCCATGTGGACCGCGACCATATTGACGCTTTTTCCCGAGCTCTTTCCGGGGCCTCTCGACGCCTCGGTGCTCGGGCGAGCGCGCGGTCAAGGGCTGTGGGCGCTGGAGACCGTCGACATTCGCGCTTTCTCCGACAACGCCTATCGTTCTGTCGACGACACGCCGGCCGGCGGCGGCCCGGGCATGGTGATGCGGGCGGACATTCTGGCGGCTGCGCTCGATTCGGTCGCGCTCGCCGGACGGCCCGTCCTCGCGCTCAGTCCGCGCGGAACGCCGTTCACACAAGACCGGGCCCGCGCATTGAGCGCCGGACCCGGCCTTGTCGCCATCGCCGGACGGTTTGAAGGGATCGACCAGCGCCTCATCGAGGCGCGGGGAATCGAGGAGATCTCAATCGGGGACTTTGTGCTGGCGGGCGGGGAAATCGCCGCCATGGCCCTTGTCGAGGCTTGCGTCAGGCTGATCCCTAAGGTATTGGGCTCGCCTTCCTCGGCGGCCGAGGAAAGCTTCGAGCAGGGCTTGCTGGAATATCCGCAATACACCCGGCCGAAGACCTTCGAAGGACTTGAAATTCCAGCCGTTTTAACGTCCGGCGATCATAAGAAGATTGCGGCGTGGCGGCGCGAAAAGGCGGAAGAAACAACGCGGACGCGACGACCGGACCTCTGGAAGAGGTATTCCGAAAACGGTCCTATCCGGCGCGGCAAGAACAAGGACGCGTGACATGAACATCATCGAGGAGCTCGAAAAAGAGCATATCGCCGAGCTTGGGAAGAAACTTCCCGACTTCGCGCCGGGCGACACCGTCAAGGTGAATGTCAAAGTGCGCGAAGGCGACCGCGAGCGGATCCAGGCCTATGAGGGCGTGTGCATCGGACGGTCGGGCGGCGGGCTGAATGAAAGCTTCACCGTGCGCAAAATCTCCTTCGGCGAGGGCGTCGAGCGGGTCTTCCCGGTCTATTCGCCGCTTGTCGACTCCGTCGAGGTCGTGCGCCGCGGCAAGGTGCGGCGCGCCAAGCTCTATTATCTGCGCGAACGGCGCGGCAAGTCGGCCCGCATCGCCGAAAAATCCGACAACAAGGCGCAGGACGAGGCGGCGAGCTAGCGCCGCCGCCCGCCTTGCGACGCGATCAGGGGCGGCCCTTCGGGGCCGCTTTTTTGTTGCCGTCCGAACCGAATCTTTACAGCGTCAGGACCATGCGCGGCGATCGCCTTAACGCTGTTAGGGGCATGCGATGCCAGACGGAACGATGCGGCCGACGGCGCTTCGCGCGCCCTACCATCATGGCGGTCTTGAAGCCGCGCTGATCGCGGCGGCGCGGGCGATCGCCGAGCGCGATGGGCCCGACGGCGTTTCGCTGCGGGCCGTCGCGCGCGCGGCGGGCGTCTCCCAGGCCGCGCCCTATCATCATTTCGCCGACAAGGATGCGTTGCTCGCCGCCGTCGCGGCCGAGGGCTTTCGCGAACTTCGGGCTGCGCTGCTCGCCCGCGCCGAAGCGGCGGGCGGCGATCCGTTCGAGCGGCTGCGGGCGCTCGCCGCCGGTTATGTCGGTTTCGCGCGCGCCCGCCCGGCGCTCTTTCGCCTGATGGAGACGCCCGCCTTTCAGCGGGCGGGCGCTTATCGCGCGCTCGATGCGGCGCGGCAGAAAAGCTATCTGCCGCTCGCAGACGCCGTGGCGGAGTGTTTGCCGGGCGCGAGCCGCGCGAAGAGAGTGAACGCTTGCGCGGCCGTCTGGTCGCTCGCGCACGGCATGGCTATCCTCGCCTCTGACGGACGGCTCGGCGGGCTTGTCGATCTTAGCGATTTGGACAAGGCGACGGACGCTCTCATCCGTCAACTGAATATCGCGGCGGCGCCGGGCGCCTAAACAAGCCTCACCCCCAGCCGCTCGAACAAAGCGACGTCGCGGCGCTCGCCGGGATTGTCGGTCGTCAAAAGGCGCTCGCCGATGAATACAGAATTGGCGCCGGCGAGAAAACAAAGCGCTTGCGCCTCCTCGCTCATCTGTTCGCGGCCGGCGGAAAGCCGAACATAGGACGTCGGCATCAATATGCGCGCCACCGCGATCATGCGCGCGAACTCGATCGCCGGCAGGGGCGCGGAGTTTCCGAGCGGCGTTCCCTCGATCGGAACCAGCGCGTTTATGGGCACGGATTCCGGCGGCGGCGTCATATTCGCGAGCGCAAGCAGCAGGCCCACGCGGTCTTCCGCCCGCTCGCCCATGCCGACAATGCCGCCGCAGCAAACCTTCATGCCTGACCGGCGCACCCTCTCCAATGTCGCAATTCTATCCTCAAACGTCCGTGTGGAAACGACCTCGCCATAATGCTCGGGCGAGGTGTCGATATTGTGGTTGTAGTAATCGAGCCCCGCTTCTGCGAGCTGTTCGGCCTGATCTTCCGTCAGCATGCCAAGCGTCATGCACGTCTCCAGCCCCATCGCCTTCACTTCGCGCGCCATATCGCAAAGATCGGGCATATCCCTGTCTTTCGGCGCGCGCCAGGCCGCGCCCATGCAGAAGCGCGAGGCGCCCTCCGCTTTTGCGCGCCGCGCTTCGGCGAGAACCGCCTCCTTGTCCATCAGCTTCGAGGCCTTGAGCCCGGTTTTGAAATGCGCCGACTGGCTGCAATAGCCGCAATCCTCCGGACAACCGCCCGTCTTTATGGAGAGAAGCCGCGAGGCCTGCACTTCATTCGCCGGAAAATGCTCGCGATGAACGGTCTGGGCGCGCCAGACGAGGTCCGCGAAAGGAAGCGCCATCAGCGCCTCAATGTCTTCGCGCCGCCAGCGCCTCGTCGCAATCTCGCCGTCCATCGCCGCCTCTTCTTCCGCCGGTTTTCGAAGATCTCGGGGTAGCCCAGTCGCCGGCGCGCGGCAATGGCCGGGACCCTGACCCGCGTGCGGCGTTATTGCGCCGGCGCGCGCAGCGAACCCGGCATCTCCGACATCAGATAGATCGTCGCCGCATAGGCCGCCACATTCTGACGAAGCGCTTCGGGATCGATCTTGTCGAGCGTGTCGTCCGCCGTGTGGTGGTAGTCGAAATAACGCCAGCCATTCTGCGCAAGCTCGCCCACAGGAACGCCCGCATTCTTCAACTCGCTCACATCCGAGCCGCCATCGCTGTCGTTTTCGCCCGGATCGATTTTCAGGCGCCGCAGAATATCGGTGATCTCAGTGATTTTCGGCAAAGCATCTTCGGCGACCGCCGTCTTGAATCGCCAGATGACGCCGGCGCCGAAATCGGATTCGGCCGCAAAATAATGTCTGTCGAGGTCCGTCGCCTTATGCGCGGCGACATAGGCTTTCGCTCCGAGAAGGCCGAACTCCTCCGCGCCGAACAAGACAACGCGAATCGTCCGCTTGGGCTTTCCCTTCATCGCGCCGACGAGCCTCGCTGCGGCCGAGACGACGGCTGCGCCGGCCGCGTCGTCGATCGCGCCCGTGCCGAGATCCCAGCTGTCGAGATGGGCGCCGACCAGAACGATGTCATCGCTCTTGCCCGGAATTTCGGCGATGACATTGCCGGACTGAACCAAAGGCTTCGTCTCAACCGCAATGTCGAGCGAGACCGTGACGGGCCCTTTCGCCCGCTCGATCGCGCGCGCCAGCTGGTCGGCGTCGACGGTCGAGAGCGCCGCGGCCGGAATCTCGCGGACGCCCTCCTCGTAGCGCATGCCGCCGGCATGCGGATTGCGGCTTTCATCGGTGCCGACGGAGCGGATGAGCGCCGCCGCCGCGCCGCGCCTTCCCGCCTCGTTCGCCGCGCCCGATCGCATCGCGACCGCATGGCCGTAGCCGGAGCCGTCCTGCGTGCGGGGCATTTTCTCGTCGACAAAAACAATCTTGCCCTCAAGTCCTGTCATCGGCGCCGCTTTCAGCGCCGCCAATGTGGGAAAGCGAACAACCTCCGCCGTCACGCCGCCTTCGGGCGTCGCCACGGAACGGCCGAGAGCGGCGATCCGCAAGGGCTGGGGAAAGGGCGAAACGATCGCGGCCTTGTCTCGCACGCGCGCCCAATAGGGAATGTCGAATGTTTCGATACGGACGTTCTTGAAACCCATTTTTTTCAGCTTTGCGGCCGCCCAGTCCCGCGCGCGACGCTCTTCGGACGATCCCGCAAGCCGCGGCCCGATTTCCGTCGTCAACCCTTCGACGAATGTCCACGCGACGTCGTCTTTCAGCGCCCGGTCGATCAGGGCGTTCGCCGCGCGCGCCTGCTCGGGCGCGAAGGCCGGGCCTGCTCCGTCGGC
>WGLT01000008.1 GCA_016125425.1 Alphaproteobacteria bacterium | reverse complement strand
CTAGATAATCCGGCGTCCTGCGGTCGCCGGCCGCCTGTCAGCGCGCTTATCCCGCCAGCGTCGTGATCATCACATGCCAGTGGTCGAGCGCGCCGTCGATCTGATCGACGGGCGAGCGTTCATTGAGGCCATGTGCGAATTCGTCTTCCGCGCGCATGAAGAGCCCCGACGCGCCATAACTGTCGACGCCGTGATAGCGGAAATAGAGGCTGTCGCTGGCGCCGGCCGACATATAGGGCACGATCGGAAGCCCGGGATAGCGTCGGTCGACGGCTTTCCGGACGGCCGCCATCACGTCCGCCCGCATGGGCGAGGCGGGCGCCTCCGGCGTCGATGATTCCTCGATGAGCGTCACCGACGCCTTGGGATCGTCGATGACCTTCGCCAAGGTCTGGCGCACGCTTTCGACCTTGACGCCGGGCCAGATGCGGCAGTTGACGTCCGCGATCGCGCTTTGCGGCAGGGCGTTGAGCGCGTGGCCGCCCTTCAACATGGTCGCGACGCATGTCGTCCCGAGCTGGCCGACATATTCCGGATGCGCGCGAAGCGTCTTGATCGCCTTTTTGTCTTTCGGGTTGTCGGCGAAATCGAGCATCGCCTTCGCGACTTCGCCGGACTCGTGCTTGGCCGCTTCGCGGAAAGACTCGCGCGTGATTTCGCTCGACTCGACCGGGAATTTGTAGGCGGCGATTTTGTCGAGCGCCCTGGCCAGGTCGTAGATCGCATTGTCGGCGCGCGGTTCGCTTGAATGCCCGCCCGGATTGGTGAACTCGATCTTGAAGTCGGCGTAGGTCTTCTCCGCGCCCTGCACGTAATAGGCGATCGGCTGGTTGTCATGCGTCAGCGCGCCGCTGGCCCCGTCGGCGTTAAGAAGAAGGCCGGCGTCCTTGAACCGTTCGGCGAGTTTGGCGGTGGTCGCCATCGCCGTTTCCTCATCCCCCGAAAGAACGAGGATGACGTCGCGTTTCGGCTTGAAACCTTCCCTTTTTAGGCGCGCCATCGTCGTCACCAGCATCGACACGCCGAATTTCATATCCGAGGCGCCGCGTCCGTAAATAAAACCGTTTTCCTCCACCGCAGTGAACGGATCGCGCTCCCAGTCCTTGGGATCGGCGGCGACGACGTCCATATGGCCGGACAGCAAAAGCGGCTTTTCCGCGCTGTCGCCGCGTAGCCAGGCGACAAGCGTCGCCGTATCGCCCATTTTCGTGACCTCTATGTCCTTGTCGGCGTAGCCTGCGTCCTTGAGGACTCCGGCAAGATATTCCGCATACGCATAGGTATTGCCGAAACCTTCGACCGTTTTGAATCCGATCGACTTCTTGAGGATGTCCTTGGCCTGAGTCACATATTCCGGCGGCGTCAGATGCGTTTCGGCGGCGAATGCGTCGGCTGCGAAGACCAGCGCCGCGGCGGCGGAGATTACGGCAAGACCGCGTTTGGCGATTCCATCCGGGAAGGGAAAATGAAAGTGCGTCATCATTCGCATGTCCTTTTGCTTGCCGCGCCGTCCGGGGCGGGCGTAATCTGACTTGAGACCGGGGGAAACCTAACGCAATGCGAGACCGAGCGGGAGGAGAAATGCGAAAGACACTGGCTTTAACAGGCGTGCGGATCGTCGCGGCGGCTTTGGCCGCTATCGCATTATTCATTGCGTCAATGGTCCCCGCGGCGGCCGAGACCAGCTATGTGCGCGCCGGCAAGCTGATCGACACCGAGCACGGCAAGGAGCTGTCCGATCAGCTCATCAAGATCGTCGACGGACGCGTCGCCTCGGTCGAACCGTTCAAGGGCGCGCCGAGCGACGGCGAACTGATCGACTGGTCAGGCTACACTGTTTTGCCCGGCCTGATGGACATGCACACGCATGTGATCGGCGCGATCCAGTCGGGCATCGCCGATCCCTTGATGTCCGATCAGGCGCAGGACGCGCTGATCGGAGTCAAGAATGCGCGCGATACGCTGTTCGCCGGGTTCACGACCATTCGCGATGTCGGAACATGGCGGGCCTTTACGGACGTCGCGCTGCGGGATGCGATCAATAACGGTTACGTCGTCGGCCCGCGCATGGCGGTCGTCGGCGCCTATCTCACCATTCCGGGAGGCGGCGGCGACATTACAGGGCTCGCGGACGACGTGAAAATTCCGGACGAATTTCGGCGCGGCGTCGTCAGAGGGCCTGAGGATATGCGCCAGAAAGCGCGCTTTCTGCTGCAGCATCATGTCGACTGGCTGAAATTCATCGCGACCGGCGCGGTTCTCACCGTCGGCACCGAGCCCGGCATGCCGGAGCTGACCGAAGACGAAATGCGCGCCGGCGTTGAAGAGGCGAAAATGTACGGCGTATCGGTCGCGGCGCATGCGCACGGCGCGGAAGGCGCGAAGATGGCGATCCGCGCCGGCGTTCGATCGATCGAACACGGCTCGCTGCTTGATGACGAGGCGTTGCAGATGATGAAAAAACGCGGCGTCTGGCTCGTCGCCGACATCTATAACGGCGATTATATCGACGAAGTCGGCACGCGCGATCACTGGCCGGAAGAGACCTTGCGCAAAAATCGCGAGACAACGGAAACTCAGCGCGAAGTTTTCAGCAAGGCGGTGAAAATGGGCGTCAAGATCGCCTATGGCACCGACTCCGGCGTTTATCCGCACGGCGATAACGCCAAGCAGTTTCGCTATATGGTGAAATACGGAATGACGCCGATGCAGGCGATCCAGTCGGCGACGACGAGCGCGGCCGCGCTTTTGAAATGGAGCAAGGATGTCGGCGCAGTGAGCGCCGGTCACTATGCCGACATGATCGCGGTCAGGGGCGATCCGCTCAAAGACATTACGGTTCTCGAACACGTCTCGGCGGTTATGAAAGGCGGCGTCATCGTCAAGGCGCCGGCGGAATAGGCGATGCGGCGCGCGTTTTTCATCGCGGCGGCGCTGGCTCTGCTCGTCTCGCCGCTCGCCGCGTCGCCTGCGCAGCCGCGCGCGCGCGACCTCGGCGTTCCCTTTGACGGAACGCCAGGGCCTTTGAATGCGATCACCGATGTCGCCGGCGTCACCGTCGGACAGGTCACCATCATCAAAGACTACAAGAACGGTCACAAGGCGCGCACCGGCGTCACCGCGATCCTGCCGCGCGGGAAAGGAACGCTTCAGGACCCGGTCTTCGCCGGCGTCTTCGCCATGAACGGCAATGGCGAGATGACGGGCGTGCAATGGATCGAAGAGTCCGGCATGCTCGAAGGCCCGGTGATGATCACCAATACGCACAGCGTCGGCGTCGTGCGCGACGGCGTGATCAAATGGCGGGTCAAGCAGGGCGTTCCCGATGCGAGCGGCTATTGGTGGTCGCTGCCCGTCGTCGCGGAAACCTGGGACGGCTATCTTAACGACATCAACGGCTTTCATGTGACGGAAGAGGACGCTGGCCGCGCGCTTGAGGCGGCGAAGCCGGGGCCGGTAGCCGAAGGCAATGTCGGCGGCGGCACGGGGATGAAATGCCACGAGTTCAAATGCGGCATCGGCGCCGCTTCGCGCGTCGTGCGAACACCGGACGGTAAGTTCACGGTCGGCGTTCTCGTGCAGGCCAATTACGGCGTGCGCGATACGCTGACGATCGCCGGCGTTCCTGTCGGGAAATATCTGCGCAACGATCTCATTTATCCGCGCGACGAGGCGAAGGATGAGGGCTCAATCATCATTGTCGTCGCAACGGACGCCCCGCTCATACCGCCTCAGCTGAAAGCCATGGCGAAACGCGCGGCGATGGGGCTCGCGCGCGACGGCGGCTATTCCGGCGACGGGTCGGGCGATCTCTTCATCGCCTTCTCGACGGCGAATAAGGGCGCCGAGCAGGACGGCAACGCGCAAGAAGTCAAAATGCTGACCAATGCGCGGCTCGATCCGCTGTTTCTCGCGACGATCGAGGCGACGGAGGAGGCGATTATCAACGCCATGATCGCCGCGAAGGACATGACCGGCGAAGACGGCCATGTCGTCAAAGCGGTCGATCACAAGGCGTTGCAGGACGTGTTGCGGAAATTCAACCGGCTGGACGAAACGCCCTAACGCCAGAGTCCATGGCGCTTGACAGTCCGCGCGCCGTCCGCCTCCTGAATATCAGGCTCGCAACCGGGGCGTTGATCCGGGTCCCGCTTTTTCAGGCGGCGTCCGACGGGCGAAGCTATTTCTTCAAATATTCATTATACCAATCAAGATCGCGTTGAAGCCGGTCCTCAATATAGCTTGGCGTCGTCAGACCGTGATTTTCGCCCGGATAGATTATGAGCCGGGCCGGGACGTCGAGGGATTTCAACGCCTGATACATCTGCTCCGCGCCGATGCAGGGCACGTTGAAATCGGCCGTACCGCACTGAAACATGGTCGGCGTCTTGATGCGGTCGGCATGGAAAAAGGGATAGCTGATCTTCAGATAGGTATCGAGATCGCGCCAGGGCGTCCCGAGCTCAAGCTCATATTCGCGCGCATATTGGTCGTCGCCATAGCCGGCAATGAAATCGCCCATGCCGGCGCCGCTGATCCCGGCCTTGAACCGCGTGTCCGAGGCGACAAGATAATCCGTCAGTATGCCGCCATAGCTCCAGCCGCCCACGCCGAGTCGCGTTTTGTCGGCGATTCCCTCCTCGACAACCTTGTCGACGAGCGCATGCGCGTCCTTGACGTCAAGATCGCCCCAATCGGCGTAAATCGCCCTCGCAAAATCGAAGCCGCGTCCCGATGAGCCGCGCGGATTGGGGCCAAGCACGACAAATCCGTTGGCGGCGTAGACCTGCCAGTCGAACATGAACTCCCAGGAGAACTGGTAGACCGGACCGCCGTGCACGCGCACGATCATCGGATAGGCTGTCCCGGGTTTGTAATCCGGCGGCAGGACGAGAAGTCCGTTGATGTCGATTCCGTCGCTCCTGGCGCTGACTCCCCTGGTTTCGCCGAGCCGGTAGGCGTCAAGCCAGTCATTTTGATGGGTGAGGGCAAGGGGGTTCGCGCCCAGGGCGCGCAGCGCGTAAGGGTGTTCCGGATCGCCGTCGAGCACGGCGATTTCGTCCTTCGGGCCGACGGCGAAGTCATAGCCGAAGCGTTCTCCCGACGTCAGATAGTCGATCTTGTCCGTTTCAGGATCGATTCTCGCAAGCCAGGTCGCGCGGTCCTGTTCGATCAGCGCGTAAAGAGACTTTCCGTCGCTCGACCAGCGCGGGTGATAGAACCAGCGGTCGATATTGGCGACACGTCGCGTCGCGCTGGTCGCGACGTCGCCGACGACCATCTGGAACGGAGCGTAATAGATCCATTTGTCGTCGCCCGCAGCGAGCCAGACGATTTGTTTTGAATCCGGCGACCATTGCGGCGGCATGCCCCAGTCGGGATCGCTGTCATCGCCCTCATCGGCGCCGAGCCGGCGCGGCGCGGCGCCTTTTTCCGGTTTCATCACCCAGACATCGTAGTCGAATCCGCGCTGGCCCTCGGGGCGCCGGTTCGACACGAAGGAAACGAGCCGGCCGTCCGGCGAGAAATCGGGAAACCAGCAATCGAAATCGCCGCTCGTCAGTTGCTGGGTCTCGCCGCTTTTGACGTCGACAAGAAAAAGCTGCAATCGCCGGTCGTCGAGATATCCGCGTACGTCCTGCTTGAACTGGAACCGCGTGATGACGATCGGCGGCTGCGTGTCGCTCTTGTCGCCGACCGTCTTGCCGACTTCGGCGGTCAGCAGGATTTTCGTTCCGTCGGGAGAGATCGCGAAATCGGATACGCCGCCCTTTATGCGCGTCACTCGGCGGGCATGACCGCCTTTCGCCTTCATCATCCAGACCTGAACGTCTGCGTCCTTGCCCTTGTCGGAAAGGAAGGCGAGCCATTTTCCGTCGCGGCTGTAGCGCGGCTCGGACTCGCTTGCATCTTTGCTCTTGGTGAGATTTTCCTCTTTGCCGCCGGCGAAGGGGACGCGCCAAATGTCGCTGACAGTTTCGTCCGATTTGAGATTGTGACCGGAAACAACGTAGGCGACATAGCGTCCGTCCGGAGAGATAACCGGATCGGAAATGTCCTTCAGCTTGTGGATGTCAGCGACGGAGAGGAGGGGCTTTTCCTGCGCCACGGCCGGGGCGGTCGACGCGATCGCCAAACCGGCCAGCATGCATAACACGCTTCGCCGCATGACTCGCCCCCTCCTCTTGCCAAGTTCATCCGTTTGTCAACGCCGGCGCCGCCTTTTCGAGCGCGCGTGAGAAACGGGCGAACAGCTCGTCGATTTCATCGCGCGTAATGATGAGCGGCGGACAAAAGGCGATCGTGTCGCCCAGAGGCCGAAGGATCAAGCCCTCTTCGCGGCAGGCCCGGTCAATCGCCGCGCCGCCGGCGCCGCCGAAACTCTCCTTCGTCTTCTTGTCGGCGACAAATTCGAGCGCGCCGACGAGACCGATCCCGCGCGCCTCGCCGACCAGCGGGTGATCGGCGAAACCGGCGAGCTTCTTTTGAAAATACGGGCCGACATCGGCGACCTGCGCGGCGATGTCCCAGCGCTCATAGAGCTCCAGCGTTTTCAGCGCGACCGCGCAGGAAACCGGATGACCGGAATAAGTGAAGCCGTGCGCGAAGGAGCCAAGCTCGCCGCTCGGTTCGATCAGCGCGTCGTAAATCCGGTCGGGAACCATGACCGCGCTGATCGGCGCGTAAGCCGAAGACAGCGCTTTCGCCGCCGTGATCGTGTCGGGCTTCATGCCGGTCGACTCCGCGCCGAAGCATTTTCCTGTGCGCCAGAAGCCGCAGATCACTTCGTCGTCGATGAGAATGATGTCGTATTTGTCGCAAATCGCGCGCACGCGTTCGAAATATCCTTTCGGCGGGATCAGAACGCCGCCCACGCCCATCACCGGCTCGGCGATGAAGCCGGCGATCGTCTCCGGGCCTTCGCGCAAAATCGTCTCTTCGAGATCGTCGCCGAGGCGCTTTGCGTATTCGGCGTCTGTCTCGCCGGCCTGCGCGTCGCGATAAGGATAGGGCGCGGGAACGCGAATGATTCCCTCCATCGGCAGGTCGAACAGGGCGTGAAATTTCGGCAGTCCCGTGAGGCTGCCGCTCGCGACTGTCACGCCGTGATAAGCGCGTTCGCGCGCGATGATCTTTTTCTTCTTCGGGCGGCCGAGCGCGTTATTGTAATAGCGCAGCAGTTTGACCTGCGTGTCATTTGCATCCGAGCCTGAACAGCCGAAAAAGACTTTTCCCATCGGGACGGGCGCGAGTTCTTTCAGCTTTTCCGCCAGTTCGATCGCGCTCTTGTGCGTTCTGCCTCCAAAGAGATGCGAAAAGGAATAATCGAGCATGGCCTCGCGCGCCGCGTCGGCGATTTCCTCAACGCCGTGACCGAGAGACGCGCACCACAAGCCGGCGACGCCTTCGATGAAATCGCGGCCCGTTGAATCGTAGACGAATATGCCTTCGCCGCGCTCGAAATAGGCGGGGCCGGTCTGCCGCAATTGCTTGAGATTCGTCGCCGGGTGGAAAACGGCGGCGAGATCGCGCGCCTCCATCGAATTCGGAGTCGTCTTCATAATCTTCTCCCGGCCTGAAAACCCGTCAGAAACGCCGTCAGATTGGCGCCGAGCGCGTCGCAAAGATAGCCGCCTTCCTGAACAAGAAGGCTCGGACTGTCAAAGCGCCGCGCGATTTTGCTTGCGATTTGCTCAAAGCCTTTCGTCGTCACAGCGAGACCGGCGAAAGGATCGTCTTTCGAAGCGTCGAGACCGAGCGCGACGATGAGCGCATCCGGCGCGAAATCGGCGATGCGGTCGAGGCCGATATCGAGCGCGGCGAGATAATCCTCATCGCCCGCGCCGCGCGGCAGCGGAAGGTTCAAATTGAACCCTTCGCCCGCGTCCTCGCCGCGCTCGTCGGCGTGGCCCCAGAAGAATGGGTAAAAACGCTTCGGGTCGGCGTGTAGGGAGACGGTGAGCACATCGCGCGATCGGTAGAAGATCTCTTGCGTTCCGTTGCCGTGATGGACGTCGACATCGAGGATCGCCACGCGCGGAAAGCTCTTCTGCAAGCGCCGCGCGGCGATCGCGGCGTTGTTGAAATAGCAAAAGCCCGCCGCGGCGTCGGCGGTTGCGTGATGGCCCGGCGGGCGGCACAGCGCATAGGCTGCGCGCGCGCCCGCGAGAATCTCGTCGGCGGCGGCGACCGCTGTCCAGGCGCTCCAGAGCGAGGATTCATAGGTGTCGGCGCCGATCGGGCAGCCGGCGTCGAGCATGTGAAAGCCCGCCTGCGCGACAACCGACAGCGGATAATCGAAGTCGCGCCGGTTCGGATGGATGTTGGGCGTGATCGCGGGCGCGGCGCCCTCGATGCGCGCCCAGCGCCGATACGCCGATTGCATGAATTCAAGATAGCGTCCGGCCTGCACGGCCGCCACCGGATCGAGGCCATAGTCTTTCGGCCGCGCCTCCTTCAGCCCTGCGGCGATCGCGCCCGCCCTCAACCGATCGACGCGCTCGGGCTGTTCGGGATTGGGTTTGTTGACGCCGTTCACCAGAAAAAATTCCGGGTAGTGACGTTTCTGTTCGGCTTCAGCGAGAAAAAATTTCATGGATGCGCTACGCTGCGACGGGCAAATCGAATTCGGCGGCGAGAGCGCCGAGGCTTGACTCGAGCTTTTGCAGAATTTCGTCGATATGGCTGTCTTCGACGATCAGCGGCGGGCAGACGAGGAAATGGTCGCCTTGCGTCCCTCCGCGCGTTCTGCGGGAATAGATGATGAGGCCGCGCTCATAGGCGAGATCGACCAGGCGCAGGAATAGATTGAGCGGCGCCGGGAAGGGCGTCATGGTTTCCCGGTCGGCGACCAGCTCGAATGCGATGAGAAGGCCTTTTCCCCGCACATCGCCGATGAAAGGAAAGCGCGTCTGGAGCGCCTTAAGGCGCTCCATGATGTCGGCGCCTTTCGCCGCCGCGTTCCGCATCAAGTCGCGTTCGATGATTTCGCGTAATACGGCGAGTCCCGCGGCGCAGGCGATCGGATTGCCGGCGTAAGTATAGCCGTGCTGGAAACCGCCTGCGTCGATGACGGCCTCGGCGATGTCCGAGCGCGCGACCATGGCGCCCAGAGGGACATAGCCGGCGCCCAATCCCTTGGCGAGCGCGACGATATCCGGGCTTTGTCCCCAATGTTCGGCGGCGAGGAATTTGCCCGTGCGTCCGGCGCCGGACATCACTTCGTCATAGATCAAGAGAACGCCGTATTCGTCGCAGATGTCGCGGATGCGCTGGAAATAGCTGTCCGGCGCGACGAGCGCGCCGGTCGAGGCGCCGCCGACCGGCTCCATGATGAAGGCGAGGGCGGTTTCCGGTCCGATCTCCTCGATCTTTTCCTTGAGCATATCGGCGTAGCGCAGCCCGCGCTCTTCGTCAGACAGATTGTCCCGGTCGAGATAAGCGCGCGGCGCGGGGATCTTCGGCATCTCCCGCATCATCGGCGCGAATGGCTGCGTCAGCGGGTCATAGCCCGTGATGGCGAGCGCGCCCAGGGTCGATCCGTGATAGGAAGGAAATCGTGAAATCACTTTCGTCCGCTTCGGCTCGCCCTTGGCGAGCGCATATTGGCGCGCGAGCTTGATGCAGCTTTCCGTCGCCTCCGATCCGCCGGAGACGAAAAACACTCTGTCCAGTCGGTCGGGGCAGAGATTGGCGATTGCGGCGGCGAGACGCTCGGCGGGCTCCGTCTCGAAATGCAGGCGATAGCCGAAAGTCGAACGCGCCATTTGTTCGGCCATGGCCGCAAGAACGCGGGGATTGGAGTGACCGATATTCGAGACCATGGCGCCGCTCGAACCGTCGAGATAGCGTTTGCCTTGCCTGTCCCACATGTAAACGCCCTCCGCCCGGTCGAGCAGCGGCCGGCGAAGGCGAGTCTGGTAGAAGAGGCGCGACGGTTCGGAGGGCGACCAGTCGAAGATATCGCGCGCGGTCATGGGCGCCTCGCCGCGCGGCGGCGCGCGCCGGACTCGTCGGCTTTTGCGGCGTAGATGCGTTCGGCGAGCGGCGTCGCCGTAATGCGTTCCAGAAGCATGCGTTTGAATTCCAGTTCTGCGCGGTTGAGTTGCGTCTCCGGATTGGCGACGACATAGAGATCGATGGCGGGCGGATCGTCATAAGGCGGCAGACGCCAGAGAAGTCCGTCCTTCACGTCGCGTTCGACGACGTGAATCGGGAGCGGCGCGACCCCGAGGCCGGCGACGACCATGCGGCGCACCTCCTCGAGATTATTCGAAACGCCGGCCGGGTTCGGATCGAGCGCAGCCTGTTCGCGCAAGAGCGCGACCGGCTGCAATACGTCATTCACCTGGTCTGTATCGAACGACACGGCCGGTTCGCCGCGCAGGTCTTCAAGGCTGAGTCCCTCCGCGCCGAAGAGGCGATGCGGCGGCCCGCAGAAAAACCCGAAATGCTCGCGAAACAGATGCGTATACTGAAGATCAGGCGTCTTGTCGCGGACAAGGCAGACCCCTAGCGCGCATTTCCTGGCGCGCACCGATTCGACCACGTTTCGGCTGCTCGAAACAGTGATCGCGATGGACGCTTTCGGGTGGCGCGCGCGAAAGTCGGCGAGCACGCCGTCGATGAGCGGGCTCATCACATGCGTCGCCATGGCGATGGCGACCCGCCCGGAGACGGCGCCGCCCTCTTCCTCCATGATCGCGGACAGCCGGTCGATCGAGCCGAAAATCTGTTCGACCTGTCGGAACAGGGCTTCGCCGTAAACGGTCGGCTCGAAGGTCCTGGGGCCCCGATCGATCAGCCGCCGGCCCAATGTCTCTTCGAGCCGGCGCAGGGCGTTGCTCACCGTCGGCTGTTTGAGGTCGAGCTTCTGGGCGGCCTCCGTGAAGCTCTTTTCCTGCATCAGCACATAAAAACAGCGCAGCAGGTTCCAGTCCAAACGGCGGGCGAGCCCCGGTCCGCCGGTCTCAGTGCGCACGTCGCTTTCCTTCCTCGTCGCCATGAAATCATTCCATCAGACTATGATTGCTTTGGCAAGCATCCACATACAGAATGAACCGACAGACGGGGAAAGTCAGTATGAAAGTGAACGGGCCCTCCAATCCGCCCGCCGGCCGGCGCAATGTCATCATCACCTGCGCGGTGACGGGCTCCATCCACACGCCCACCATGAGCCCGCACTTGCCGGTGACGGCGGAGGAAATCGCCGAGGCCTCGATCGGCGCCGCCGAAGCCGGCGCGGCCATCATCCACCTTCATGCGCGCGATCCGGAAACGGGCGCGCCCAGCGCTGATCCGGACCATTTCCGGGCCTTTCTGCCGGCGATCGCCCAAAAAACCGACGCGGTCGTCAATATCTCGACGGGCGGCAGCTCCGTCATGTCGCTCGAGACCCGCCTTGCGCCCGCGCGCGCGCTCAAGCCCGAAATGTGTTCGCTGAATATGGGGTCGATGAATTTCGGCACCTTTCCGATGCTCGATAAATACGCCTCGTGGAAGCATAATTGGGAGCCCGCGCTGCTCGAAGCGACGCGCCGGACTGTCTTTCAGAACACATTTGAAGATATCGAGACGATCCTCGAAGATGTCGGCGACAGGGGCGGGGCGCGCTTTGAATTCGAGTGTTATGATGTCGGGCAGATCGAAACGCTTGGATTCTATCTCAAGCGCGGTCTCGTCAAGCCGCCGGTCTATGTGCAGTTCGTGCTCGGCGTTCTCGGGGGGGCGGGCGCCCATCCCGATACGCTTGTCCATATGAAAGCGACGGCGGACCGCGTGTTGGGCGACGCGTATGACTTTTCCGTGCTCGCCGCCGGAGGAAAGCAGATATCGATGGCGACGATGGGGGCGATCATGGGAGGCAATGTGCGCGTCGGTCTTGAAGACAATTTGACGATCGCGCCCGGCGAGCTCGCCAAATCCAACGCCGAGCAGGTCGGCAAGATCCGCCGCATCATCGAAGAGCTGGGTCTCGGCGTGGCGACTCCGGCCGAGGCGCGCCAAAGGCTCGCTCTGAAGGGGGCGCACGCCGTCGAGTTTTGAGACGATGACAGACATCACTCTTCGCGACGCCAGAATTGAGGACGCCGCCGCGATCAGCGCGATGCTGGACGGGCTCGCGCGCGCATTAGGAACGCCGGGCGCGTCCAAGAGCACGGCGCAGACGATCGAAAAACACGGCTTCGGCGCCGCGCCCGATTTTCGCGTCGTGATCGCCGAAGCCGCAGGAAAGCCGATCGGCTTTGCGCTGTACTTTCCGGAGTTCTCAACCTGGCGCGCAAAGCGCGGACTTTATATTCAGGACCTGTTCGTCGAAGACGCCTGGCGCAGCGCCGGCGTCGGGGAAAAGCTGGTCGGCGCGGTCGCGGCGCGCGCGGCCGAAAACGGCGCCGTTTACATCAAGCTCGCGGTCGACGCCGCAAACGCCCGGGGCGCGCGCTTTTATGAACGCATCGGCTTCACAGAGGCCAAAAGCGACCGGATTTACGTGCTTGAAGGCGAAGCCTTTGAGAAGGCGGGCAAGCAATAGGAGGATCTCGCCGTGCGGATCACTTCGATCATCATTCTTTCGCTCTGCGCAGCGATGACGTTCGGCGCGCCAGACGCCGCCCGCGCCGAACGCGAACCGGTCTTGAAACAGGTCAGCGTTCCGCACCCCTATTACTGGCGCGAGATGTATATTCCCCAATTGACGATGGGACCGTCTTCGCTCGCCTGGTCGCCGAAGGGCCATGAACTCGTTTACTCGGCCGCGGGCAGGCTGTGGCGGCAAAAAGTCGGTTCGACGCGCGCCGAAGAACTCACAAGCGGTCCGTTTTATGATTATCAGCCGGACTGGTCGCCGGACGGAAAGACGATCGTCTTTTCGCGCTATGACGGGAACGCGATCGAAATCTGTTTCCTCGATCTCAAATCCGGCAAGATCAGCAAGCTGACGAATGGCGGCGACGTCAACACCGAACCGCGCTGGTCGCCGGACGGCACGAAAATCGCGTTCGTCACGACGGAGGACACAGGCAAATTCCACATCGCGATCGCTGAAAAAACGAAGGCGGGCTGGACGCATCATCGCTGGCTGCCGGAGCGCGTGAGCGAGCACTATCGCTATTATTACAGCGAGATCGACCACGAAATCAGTCCGACATGGTCGCCGGACGGAAAGTCGCTGATCTATGTGACGAATCCGGAAATCGATTACGGGTCGGGTTCGCTCTTCCGGCGCCCGCTCGACCTGTCAAAACCGGCGATGCTCGTGCAGGAGGAGGAAACAGCCTGGCGCGCGCGCCCCGACTGGTCGCCGGACGGCAGACGCGTCGCCTATTCGTCTTTCGCGCGACGGCAATGGGGACAGCTCTGGCTCGCCATGGCCGACGGCGACGGCTATCCGCTCGCTTATTCCTACGGCGATTTCGACGTGAAAAGTCCTCGCTGGTCGCCCGACGCAAAGCGCATCGCCTATATTTCGAATGAGGGCGGAACCAATCACATCGTCATTCAGGATGTGATCGGCGGAAAGAGGACGCCGCTCGTCGTCTCCTCGCGCGCATATCGCGCGCCCATGGGGCGGCTCGAATTCGCCATACGCGACGCGGACGGCAAGCTCTCGCCTGCGCGCGTTTCGATTCTCGGCGCGGACGGGCGCGCCTATGCGCCGGACGGCGCCATGATGCACGCCGATGACGGTTTTGATCGGTCCTTGCAGAAGTTCGAAACGCATTATTTCCATACGGACGGATCAGGGGAGGTTGTTTTGCCGCAGGGCGAGGCGACGGTCACTGTCTGGCTCGGCCTCACGCATGCGGTCGAAACGCAAAAAGTGACGGTCGGCAAAGGCGAAGCCCATGTCGACATCACGCTGCGTTCCCTCGACCCGGAAGGAATTTTTAAAGGCTGGGTCAGCGCCGATCCGCATGTCCATATGAATTATGGCGGCGCCTATCGGATGACGCCGGAAAAGCTCCTGAAGCAGGAAGAGGCGGAGGATCTCGGTCTCATCTTCAATCTTATCGTCAACAAAGAGCAGCGCATTCCCGATATCGGCTATTTCACGCCGACGCCGATTGCGAGCGAGGACGGAAAGGCCGTGCTCGCCGAATCGCAGGAATTTCACACCAGCGTCTGGGGCCATCTCGGACTCATCGGCCTCAACGATCACGTGCTGATGATGGATTATGCCGGCTATCCGCGTAGCCCCGCCGCCAGTCTCTATCCCGACAACGCCGCTGTCGCCGATCTGGCGCATGAGCAGTCGGCGCTAGTCGGCTATGTCCATCCTTACGACACCGCGCCCGATCCTTTCCGCGACAAGGCCGTCAAACACGCGCTTCCGGAAGACGTCGCGCTCGACAAGATCGATTACGTCGAGGCGTTGGGCTTTTCCGACCACAAGGAAACATCGAAGATCTGGTATCGCCTTCTGAATTGCGGTTTCCGCCTGCCGGCGGCGGGCGCGACCGATGCGATGACGAATTTCGCCTCGCTCAGGGGCCCGGCGGGCATGAACCGCACCTTTGTCGATGTGGGCTCATGGAAGGGCGATCCGGAAACGCGTGAGCGCGCCTGGCTCAAAGGTCTCAAGGCCGGCAAGAGCTTTGCGACCAATGGGCCGCTTCTCAGTCTTTCCGTCGAAGGCAAGTCGCCCGGCGACGAAATCCGCGTCAAGAAAGGCGCCCACAATCTGCATTATAAAGCGGCGATGCGCTCGATTGTCGGCGTCGACCGCGTCGAGATCGTTGTGAACGGCGAAGTCGCGGCGACTTTGCCGACGACGCAAGGCGGCCGGCGCGTCGACGCCGAAGGCGAAATCACCGTCCCGGGCAGCGCCTGGGTGCTCCTGCGCGCCGTCAATGATCACGCATCGCCCCTCGTTTTCGATCTTTATCCTTATGCGACGACGAGTCCGATCTATGTCGTCGCCGGCGGCGATCCGGTCCGCTCGCGCGATGACGCCGACTTTTTCATCAAATGGATGGATCGTCTCAAAGAAACAGCCGAAGCGAGCAAGGACTACAATTCGGACGCGGAGCGCGCGGCGGTCCTCGATCATATCGCCCGCGCCCGGAAGATATTCGAGAAGCGGCGGTAAAGCGGCGGTTGGAGCCGGTCGAAGAAGCAAACGCCGACGGCGTCCGAAATTCAGCGACATATATATGGGAGCGGCGGCATTGGATAAGAGCGATAAACCCATCTCCTATTTCGTCGCGCTTATCCCGCTTGCTGTCTTGATTGTTTTCATGGGGCTCGCCGTCTTCCTGTTCGGCGATTTATCGGCGACGGGTCCGGCGCAAATCGTTCTTCTCATCGCGGCCGGCGCGGCGAACATCATCGGCCTGAGGCGCGGGCTGAGCTGGGAGCGGCTCGAAGCCGCCGTTGTCGAAGGCGTCGCCCGCGCGCTCCCGGCGACGATGATTCTTCTCGCCGTCGGCGCGCTCATCGGCGCGTGGATGATGTCCGGCACGGCGGCGGCGATGATCTATTACGGCCTCGGGCTGTTGAATCCGTCCTTCTTCTATCCCGCGGCGATGCTGATCTGCGCCGTCGTCTCTGTCTCGATCGGCTCGTCCTGGACGACGGCGGGCACGGTCGGGCTCGCCCTCGTCGGCGTCGCGCAGGTGATGGGCCTGCCCGTTCCGATCGCCGCCGGCGCGGTGATTTCCGGCTCCTATTTCGGCGACAAGCTCTCGCCGCTTTCGGATTCGACCAATCTCGCGGCGGCGGTCGTGGGCGTCAATCTTTTCCGGCATGTGCGCCACATGCTGACGACGACAATCCCGGCGCTGATCATCGCGGCGATTTTGTTCGGCGTCATCTCGCTTTCAAAGGGCGCGAGCGCGGCGCCGCTGACATCGATCGAAGAAACGCGCGCGCTGCTCGCCGAGACCTACAATGTCGGCCTGCCGGCGCTGTTGCCCCTTTTCGCGGTCTTCGCGCTGGCGCTGACGCGCTTTCCTCCCTATCCGACGATTGCGGCCGGGGCGATATTGGGCGGGCTTGTCGCGGCCTTTTTCCAGCCGCAGATCGTCGTCGCCTTCGCCGATCCCGCCCACGCCCTCTCGACGCCGCTCGCCCTGCTCAAGGGCGTCTGGCAGGCGATCTCGTCGGGCTATCAGTCAAATCTCGGGAACGACGTCGTCGACCGGCTTTTGTCTCGCGGCGGCATGGCGAGCATGCTGCCGATCGTCTGGATGGTGATCGCGGCGCTCTCTTTCGCCGCCGCGATGGAGGAGACCGGCCTTCTCGCGCGCCTGACCGCGCCGCTCGCCAGCCGTCTGAAGGGGACCGCTTCTCTCGTCGCCGCGACGGTCGGCACGGCGGTCTCCATGAATATCCTGACCGCCACGCAATATATGTCGATCATCATTCCCGGCCGCATGTACCGCAAGGAATATGAAAAGCGCGGCCTGGCGCCGGTCAATCTGTCGCGCACGCTCGAAGACGCCGGCACGATGACATCGGCGCTCGTGCCGTGGACGACTTGCGGCGTGTTCATGGCGGGAACGCTCGGCGTGCCGACGCTCTCTTACCTGCCGTTTTGTTTTCTGAACCTGCTCAATCCGACAATCGCGATTATTTACGGGATATTCCGCATCGCGATTGTTTATGAGAATCCGGCTGACGCCGGCGCGCGGGCGGATAATCCCGCCGCCGCCCCGATCGGCAAGGGCTAGGCGGAGGGCGCCGTCGCTCCGGGGCGCGGGGCCGCCCGTTTTACGCCGAAAAGGCCGCTTCGATCTCCGCCGCCGACGGCTTGTCGCGCTTTCTCGCGACAGGAATCGTCTCGCGCATCTGTTGCGCGAAATGGCGCAGGCAGATCTCGCTCTTGCCCAAAGGGCCCGACTTGAAACTCGAAGAGCCCATGCCCGCCTGCACGCGCTCGATCAGGTCCTTGTCCTCGCGATTGACGCTGCGATTGATGCGGATGTTCAGATAGCGCGCCGCCTTCATCTCGCGGCGGTTGTCGTCGAGCGCATAGGCGCTCTCGCGCAAGACGCAGACCGTCGGCGTCAGCGGAATGAACTGCATGAAGTCGATCTGGTCGGGATAGACGTCGAACATGAGACTCGGCCAGAGCTTCCAATAGGTCCACATGCGCTGGCGCTCTTCGGGCAGATGGTCGACGCGCGGCACGTATTTGCAATAGGCGCGGTTCGACATGGACGGCATGCGCGCCGTCTCGAGCTCTGAAAAGATCTTGTGAACGCCGCGATCGATGGTCAGGCGATAGCTTTTGCCCAAAAGGCCGTTGAGACCCCAATGCGCGACCGGAATGTGAAGCGCGTCGACATAATTGTCGGTCGCGTTTTTCCAGTTCACTTCCCGGATGCGGCTGCCGACCTCGCGGATCGGCTTCATCTCCGAGACTCTGTAGAGCGCCATCTCTTCTTTCACCGGCGCCATATACTCGGCGAGCGTTTGCAGGGCGGGCTTGAAGCGAATGAAGACGAGACCGGCGAAGGTGTCGACCTCGATCGGCGTCAGGCCGTGATCGGCGCGATCGAAATTCTCATAGTCCTCGAGATAGGGAACGCCTGTCAGCCGACCGTCGAGTTGATAGGTCCAGGCATGATAGGGGCAGACGATCGAGCGGCCGCAATTGCCGTGCGTTCCATCCAGCAGGCGGGCGGCGCGATGGCGGCAGACATTGTGAAATGCGCGTATTTCCCCTTCCTTGCCGCGCACCACGAAAGCGATCTCGCCGAACATTTTGAAGGTCTGATAATCGCCCGTGTCCGGAATATCGGCTTCGTGACAGACAAGCTGCCAGGAAGGCAGGAAGATCTTTTCGCGCTCAAGCGCCATGAAGTCGGGGTCCGAATAGGTCCAGGCCGGCAGGCTCCATGAGTCCTCGGAGGAAACCAGCCGCGGCGTCTGTTTCGTCTCGCGCGCAGTCGTGCTCATGGGCGTTGCTCCTGTCCTTCGGCGGATGCGCCGCCGACCTTGACGGCGACGATGGCTCCTGAAGTCAATTCAGGCAGTATGGCGATAATATCGTCGCGCGTAATCGCGTCGAGGCCCGCCTTCAGCGCCGCCCGGTCGCGCAGCGCGCCATGCGCCACGAATTCGCGGACATACGCCTCGGCGAGGTCTTCGTTGGACTGGGCGGCGCTGATCTTGCGGCCCAGTATCCAGCGTTTGGCTTCGGCGATCTCGCTGTTCGACGGCGGATGGTCCGCCATGTCTTTCAGTTGTTCTTTCAGGAGAGATCGCAGGGCGTCGAGCTTGTTCGGATCGACGCCCATGGCGAGGCTCGCCCAGCCGCGTTTTCGGTCGAGGCGGTATTCGGCGTCGATATAATAAAGCAGCCCGCGCTTCGAGATCGCTTCTTCGCCGAGCCGGCCGCCATAATCATGGGCGAGGATGTAAAGCGCGATGCGCCAGGCGAGCGAGTCGGCGCTGTCGCCGCCGGGCGCCTTGGCGATATAGCCGAGCGCCGCCTGCGCCTTCGGCGCGGCGATTGTTTCGACGACATCGCCCAGACTGTCCTCGCTCGCCGCCGCGCCGACTTCGGTGGCGGGCGAAACCGAGGAAAAGGCGGCGTCGAGCGTCGCGAGCGCATTTTCCGGATCGAAATCGCCGGCGGCGGCGATGAAAAGCGGCGCGGGCGCGCCGGCCGCGGGCGAGGGGGCGTTCATCATGCGATCAAAGATTTGTCGCAGCCGCGTTTGCGGGTCCTCGCTCGGCGCGGGCGCTTGCGGCGCGGCGAAGGACGCTTTCTTCCACGCGGCGGCGGCGTCGGCGACCATGGCGTCGAAGTCGCGCGCAAGTCCCGTCACGGCGAGCGTCGTATAGCCGGGCGCCGGATCATCCTTCCGGACGGAGACGGCGCCGGCCGGCGCTGTCAGCGCGCCCGGCGCGACAATCTCGATCGCCGCTGTCGGCGAAAGCGGCGAGGCCTGGATCGCGACGGGTACGCCGCCGTCCAGAGTCCGCATCGTCAGCGGCGGCGCCGGTTCGGGATCGGCCGCCGCGCCGGCGCGCGGCTCGGAAGGCTTGAGCGCGCGGCGCGGTTTGGGAAGCGCGGCGAGCGGCGCGCCTTTCGGCGTCATCCAGCCGATGGTGCGCCGCCTCGGATCGAGATAGAGCCTGGCGACGCGCATGACATCTTTCGCGGTTACCGCGGCAAGCCGCGCCTTTATATTAAAGAGCTGGTTGAGCGCCCCGATCCCTTCGAAATAGGCGAGCTGATGGGCGGCGTCCCCGGTTGTTTGCACGTCGAAGGCGAGCGCTTTCAAAACGCGTTGCCGGGCGGCGTCGACCGCATCCTGCGTCACATGCGTCTGCAAGGCCGACAGGCGCCGCTGCACCGCGTCCTCAAGCGCCTTCTCGCTGGAGCGGACGCCGAGCGAGCCGGAGACCATGAATACATAGGGTTCAGCGGTGGGGATAAAGAATGTCGTGATGTCCGGCGTGACGCCGCCAAGGGCGGAATCGGCGCGCACCGGATCGCCCCATGCATTCTGGTCGAAATTGATTCCGGAACTGGCGCCCGCCAGATCGACGAGGATCAGAAAGGCCGCGAAGTCTTCGCTGCGCGCCGAGGGCGCGGGGTAGGCGATCTTGAACAGCTGCCGGTCGGTCGCGCCTTCCAGGCGCACGCGTCTCTCGCCGGTCTGCGCGGGTTCGCTCGCCGGCGGCAGGGGCGTGGGCTCGCCTTCGGGAAAGGCGCCGAAATATTTCTCGACCGACCTCGCGACGGCGACGGCGTCGACATCGCCGACGACCGCGAGCACCGCATTCGAAGGCGCGTAATGCGTTTCGTAGAAGGCCGCCACGTCATCGCGCGTGATCGACTTGACGCTTGCTTCATATCCGATCGTGTTGAGACGATAGGGATGGACGGCGAAGGCGCTTGCGAGCACGGCGTCGTAGAGCAACGAGGACGGATCGTTCTCATAGCCCCTCATCTCGGAGATGACGGCGCCGGCTTCGGCCTTGACGTCTTCGGGATCGAGTTCGAGCCGGCCCATGCGGTCGGCTTCAATCCTGAGCAGCAAATCGAGCGAGGATTTCGGAGCGGTTTCGAAATAGTTGGTCGTATCGATCCAGGTATAGCCGTGCCATTCGCCGCCGACGGCGTAGACCGAGCTCGCAAGCGAAACGCCGGGGAAGTTCTTGGACTGGCGAAACGCCATATGTTCGACGAAATGGGCGAGGCCCATACGCCCGCGCGGATCGTTCTTGCCGCCGGCCTTATAGGTGGTCTGCACGCTGACGACCGGAAAGGCGTGATCTTCGAGGACGATCAGAGTCAGGCCGTTGTCGAGCCTTGTTATCGAGGCCTTCGAAAGATCGAGCGCGGCCTGCGCCGGCGCCGCAAGCCCGACGAGGAGCAGGGCTGCGAGAAGCGCCCTCATTCGGCCGCCTCGGCGCGCGGCGGGGCGGGCGCCTTGAGCCGCCGGATGTCGCGCAGGATTTCATGGGCGGCGTTATGGCCGGGAACGCCGGTGACGCCGCCGCCCGGATGGGTTGAGGAGCCGCACATATAAAGCCCTTTGAAGGGGCCGCGATAATCGGCGTGGCCGAGGACGGGGCGCGCGCTGAACAGCTGGTCGAGGCGAAGCTGGCCGTGGAAGATATCGCCGCCGACGAGGGCGAGCTTGCGCTCGAGGTCGAGCGGCGAAAGCGTCATCCGCCCGATGATCGAAGAACGGAAATTCGGCGCATAGCGCGTGATCGTATCGATGATCGCGTCGGCGGCTTCGTCGCGGCGTTCGTCCCAGCTTTGTCCGCCCGGCAGTTCGGGCGCGAAATACTGGCAGAACAGGCTCGCGACATGCTGGCCCGGCGGCGCCAGACTTTCGTCGATGACGCTTGGAATATGCATTTCGATCGCCGGCCGGCGCGACCAGCCGAATCGGCGCGCATCGGTATAGGCTTCGTCCAGATAATCGAGGCTGGGCGCGATCAGGATCGAGGCGCCGTGCTGGCGCGCGACTCCGTCCGACGGCAGGCAGGAGAAGTTCGGCAGTTCCGACAAGGCGACATTCATACGGAAGACGCCAGAGGCGGAATGCCAGTTGCGTATGCGTTCGGCGAAATCCGGCGGCAAGAGCGACTCGTCGATCAGCTTGCCGTAAAGGAGCTGCGGATGAATGTTCGAGGCGACGGCGCGCGCGTAAAGCGCTTCGCCGCTTTCGAGCACCACCCCTTCGGCGCGATCGTCCTCGATGATGACTTCGCGCACCGGGCTCGAAAGCCGGATTTCGACGCCGGCCTCGCGGCAAGCGCTCGCCATGGCCTGCGTGATCGCGCCCATGCCGCCCATGGCGTGACCCCAGGCGCCCTTGACGCCGCCAGCCTCCCCGAAAATGTGGTGAAGCAGAACGTAAGCCGATCCCGGCGTATAGGGGCTGCCGTAATTGCCGACGATCGCATCGAAACCGAGGACGCCTTTCAAAAGATCGGTCTCGAACCAGTTGTCGAGAATTTCGCCGGCGCTCTTGCCGAAAAGATCGAGAAAGTCGCGCTGGCTTTCTATGCCGAGCTTTCGCAGCTTGTTGGCGATCGAGGCTGCGCCGAGAAAGTCCCGGACTCCTCCGCCGACATTCGGCGGCGTTTCGAGGAGCGTCTCCCGCAGAAGATCGACGAGTTTGTCGAGCCTTGCGTGATAGCGGTGATAGGCTTCCGCGTCTTTCGCGGAGAAGCGCCGCAACGCGGCGTCGTTCTCGGCGTCGTCCCGGCTCAGCAGCAGATATCGCCCGTCGTCGGCCGGGGCGAAATAGGCCATCGGCCGCATCACGACGCGCAGCCGGTGGCGCTCAAGCTGCATGTCCGAAATGATTTTCGGATTGAGCAGGCTCACCGAATAGCTGGCGACGGAGTTGCGGAAGCCAGGATGGAATTCTTCGGTGATCGCCGCCCCGCCCACGATCTCCCGCCGCTCGGCGACGCAGACTCGCCATCCGGCCCGGGCGAGGTAGAAAGCGCAAACGAGACCGTTATGCCCGCCGCCGATAATGATTACGTCGTAGCTTTCGCCGCGCTTCATAATTCCTGACCCTTATGCCGCTATTTCTCTCCTGAATTGCGGCGGCCGTCTTACTGCTGAATGCGAAATGATAAAGGATTCCCGGCTCAAAAGGAATTGTTGCGAGCAAAAGACAGGATTGCTTCACATTGAAAATTCCGTCATCGGAGCAAATGCCCTCGCCGCGCGGATCGGCTGCCTGCTCCGGCGCGGCGCCCGGGGCGGGCTTGCAAAGCGGACGGAATTGCCTAAGAGCCTGAAATCGTGATGAAATAGAACGATGAGCGAGGCGCGCCTACTTCTCGTCGCCGATATCGGCGGCACGAACGCCCGCTTCGCCATGGCGGAGCGGCGCGGGCAAGGCGTGCGGATTGTCGCCAAGCAGGCGGCCGAGGCGGAGGCGTATGAGGGGGTCGCAGACGCCGCGCTCGATTTCCTCCGCGCCTGGGACGGGCCTCGGCCGGAGGCGGCGATATTCGCGGTCGCCGCGCCGGTGCGGGGGGATCTCGTCGTCTTCACGAATTCCCCCTGGCGGTTTTCGCAAAAGGAAGTGTCAGGCCGAATCGGCTGCGGCGCTTTGCGCGTCGTCAATGATTTCGAGGCGATGGCCCGCGGCGCCGTCGCGACGGGGCCTGAGGAATCGGTTCTGATCAAAGAGGGCGCAGCGCTCGAAGGCGCCCCGATCGCGGTTCTCGGTCCCGGAACGGGTCTCGGCATGGGACTTGTCATGTTTCTGGGCGGCGCCGTTCACGCGATTGCGACGCAAGGCGGCCACGCCGCTTTCTCCCCGCAATCCGACCTCGAGATCGAGATCCTGCGCTTTCTGCTGAAAGAGCAGGATTTCGTCTCCTTCGAGCATTTGTTGTCGGGACGCGGCCTCGTCGCCATTCACCGGGCGCTTTCGGCGATCGAAGGCGCGCCTTACGAGGCGCTGCGCCCGGAGGAGATTTCCCAGGCCGCGCTGGGCGAGCGCTGCCCGCGCGCGCGCCGGACCGCCGAAACATTCTGCGCCGTCCTCGGCGCTTTCGCGGCCGATGCGGCCTTGATGGCGGGCGCGCGCGGCGGGGTCGTGCTCGCCGGCGGCATCCTGCCGAAGATCGAAGAAGTCCTGCGGGGCGGCGCATTCGCCCGGCGCTTTTGCGCGCGCGGGCCGATGACCGATTATATGAATGCGATCCCCGTCCGGCTGCTGACGACCGATGAGGCCCCGTTGATCGGCGCGGCCCTGCTTGCGCCCTAGCCGGAGCGGCCGGTTTGCGCTGCATCATTTTCCGTTTGTTTAATGGTCGGCCATCATTATCTAGCAAAGGATTAAGCAAGACCGGGGGGCGGCTGGCCCCTCCTTGATGAGGAGGCGCGCGCGATGCGGCTTTCACATATGGTTTCGGCGCTGGCTGCGGTCTCTCTGGCGGTTTGCCCGCCAATCGCAGCAAACGCGGAATCGTTGAAGGATGCGCTTGCGCTCGCCTATTCGACGAATCCGACGATTCGCGCCGAGCGCTCGCGGTTGAAAGCGACCGAGGAATACAAGGCGCAGGCCTGGGCGGGCGCATTGCCGCAGCTTCAGGGCAGCGGCTCATACGGGCGCACCCGCGACAAAGTGACCTTCAGCCCCGTGCTCGCCCCCAACGGTTCGCCGCAGACCTATCGCCTCAATCCGGCGGTCGGAACGGTTTCAGGCGAACAGGTCATCTTCAACGGATTCAAGAACTACAACGCGATCATGCAGGCGCGCGCGCGCGTCAAGGCGGGCGGCGCGCGCCTCGCTTCCGTGGAGCAGGACATTTTAAGGCGCGTTGCGACGGCCTATTTCGACGTATTGCGCGACACCGCGATCTATCAGTCGAACCTCAACAATGTGGAGCTCCTTCAGGAGCAAAAGCGCGAAACCGATCTTCGATTCAAAGTCGGGGAAGTGACGAAAACGGACGTATCGCAGGCCGAAGCGCGCCTGGCGGGCGCGCGCGCCGGTCTCGCCGGCGCGCAGGCCCAGCTTGCTGTCTCGCGCGCGACCTACGCCGAGCTTGTCGGCCAGTCGCCGGGCACGCTCGACGCCGCGCCGCCGCTGCCCGAACTGCCTGAAACGCTCGACGCGGCGATTGCGCTCGCCGGCGACTACGCGCCGAGCGTTGTCGCCGCGCGCGAACAGGCTGAAGCGAGTCGCCGTCAGATCGGGATCGCGAAAGCCGAGCTATTGCCGAAAATATCGGCGACGGCGCAATATCAGTATTCGGACGAGCCGAACAGTTTTATCAACAAGGATGAGACCTTCGCCTATGGGGTGCGTGCGACGATGCCTCTCTTCCTCGGCGGGCGCAACTGGTCGGGCGTGCGCCAGGCGCGCGCGCTCCACGATAGCGATGTCGCCGCGATCGACGAGGCGATCCGGGGGGCGACGGCGAACGTGACCTCCGCCTGGCAGAAACTCATCGCCGCGAAGATCACAATCGATTCGGCGACCGCGCAGGTCGCCGCGAATAAGCTCGCGCTGGAAGGGGTGAAGAAAGAAGCGCAGGTCGGCACGCGTTCGACGCTCGATGTGCTGAACGCCGAGCAGGAATATCTGAACGCCAAGGTGAGCCTCGCCAACGCCGAACGCGATCAGCGGGTGGCGTCTTTCGCGCTTCTCGCCGCCGCGGGCGTTTTGACGCCGGAAGCGCTCGGCATCGACTCCAAGTCGATCATTCCGGCGCAGGACTAAGACGCGCTTTCGCGGCGCTCTGTTGATTATTGTTGATTATTCCGCCGCTGCGGGTTCTGTCCGGCGTTCGCTCCGACGCTTGCGCCAGGCGCGCTTCCAGCTTCTTGGCCAGAAATGGGTCGGCCAGACCTGGTATTTCCGTGTCAGGAAATTGCGCGGCTTACGGCGACGGCGCCGGGTCGCCGCGGGGGCGGCGCTGATTTCGGCCGCTTGCGACGCTGCGGCGACGTCCGTCCCGGATTCGACCTCTTCGCCGACATCGATCGCGGCGATTTCAAATTCTTCGACCGGCGTTTCGAGAACGGGCGCCGACTTGTCCTTTTCGCCCGCAGCGGGAGGCGCGGCCGGCGCGACGGACGGGCGCATCTCCGTCATGCGGGCCGGCGCGACGGACGGGCGCATCTCCGTCATGCGGGCCGGCGCGAGCGGGCGCGCGGCGCGCACGAAATAACCCGGTCTGAAATAAGCGCGGGCGCCCTTGACGAGGAGCGAACGGATCGTCGCGCCCGGCTCGGCGACGGGTTCTGTCGGCGCCGTCGCTTCGGCAGGCTGTGAGTCGGACTCTTCTTCGGCCGGCGCTTGAGCGGCGGGTTCAGATTCGGGCTGGGCCGCAGGCTCGGCCTCGGCCGTCGGCGCTGGCGTTTCGACGGATTGTGCGGCGGCGGCCTCAGCCTGTCCGGTCTCTTCCGGAGATATGGGCGACGCGTCTTCATCGGCGAAGGCGAAAGCGTCGGTTTCCTCTGCGGGCGATTCAGCCTGCGCGGCGGCGAACTCGCGCGTTAAACGCTCTTGCAGGCTGCGGGCCTGAGATACGTCCGGATTGTGCGGGGCGATCGCATTCTCGGCCGCCTTGCGCTTGGCGCGCGCGATGGCCGCGGCTTTGAGATCTTTTTGCGTGCGCGGCTTTTTTTTACGCGGCGCGTCGTCGGCGGACTCCGCCTTGTCCTGGTCGGCTTGCCGGGCGAGCCGGGCTGCAAGCCGTTCGACGAGTTCGTCTTCGCCGACATCGGAAGCGGGCGCGGGAGGAGCGGCGTCTTCGGCGGCGAAATTCGCCGGCAGCGGCGTCGGGGCCTCGGTGCGAAAGAGCGCGCCGATTTCCTCCGGGGACAGCGGCGGCAGGCCAAGCAATTGGCGAACGTCATTGACGCGTGTCGGCTCGAAGGCGTCGAGCGGTCCGACCTTGCCGAGATGGTTGCCCTGCGCGGCGGCGAATCCGAGCCCCCGCAGCGCCGACAGCGACGCCTGGTCTTCGACGCCGACGGCTGTGATCGCCGCATTCGCTTTCTGTGCGATCTCCAGCAATTCGGAAATCGCGCTGAGGCCCGGCCCGCGCACCGTGCGGGCGAAACGCAGGATCGCCGCCCCGCCGGTTTTGATTTCGTCGAAGGGGAAGGGGTCGATCTGGCGCAGGAAATCATTGGCGCGCCCGCGCACTTCAATCGCAAGGCGCGCGCCGGTTTCGGCCAGCCGATGGAAACACTCAGCCGCCGCCTCGATCTCCATGGTCACGGGAGGCATCGGGCATTCGAGCGTGATCAGATCGGCCGGAAAGCCGCTGTCGCGCAGCAAGACGGCGAACCGTCCCGCAAAGGCGTCGTCGGACAGGTCGCTCAGCGCCAGATTGATCGAAAATCCCGGCGCGCTCGGGCCGCGCCAGGCGCAATACTGCTTCAGCGCCTCGGCGAGGACATAGCGGGTGAGCTCGCTCATCCGCCCTTGCGACTCAAAAAAGGAGATGAACGCGCCGGGCGGCAGGACGCCGAGCGAGGGATGGCGCCAGCGGACAAAAGTCTCGACGCGCGCGAGGGCGCCGTTTCCGAGGTCGAAGATCGGTTGAAAAAGGACCTCGAAGTGCTTGTTTTTCAAGGCGTTGTCGATGTCGACATTCGACAATCGAACTGCCTGGGCGCCCATTTCCAATTTCCCTCTGCGAAGTCGCCCGCGCCGCCCGCGTCGCCCTCTTGCGAAGCTTCATCCTGCGAAGCGTCGGTTAATTCTGTTTGAACGCGAGCCCGGTCGCGGCCGCGCGACTCGGCCGCAGCCCCACTCTGAATCGATTCAGCTTTGAAGGGAAAGAGAAAGGCGCGCGCCGAACGAATGGTTAATAATCGAACTGCTCGCGCAGGATCCGCTCTTCGAGCGACTGGCCCTTGTCGAACAAGAGGGTCATCGAGATCGAGGCGTCTTCGCGCGCTTCGACCGCGCGCACATTCCGGACTTCGATATTGTCGGCGACCGCCGAGACCGGACGCAGCTCCGGCTCCAGCGCTTCGAAGCCGACAACGGCGTCGCAGGGCAGGAGCGCGCCGCGCCACCGCCGCGGCCGAAAGGCGCTGATCGGCGTCAGAGCCAGCAAATGCGCGTCGATCGGCAGGATCGGCCCGTGCGCGGACAGATTATAGGCGGTCGACCCGGCCGGCGTGGCCAGCAGCACCCCGTCGCAGATAAGCGATTCCATCCGGACCTTGCCGTTAACCGAAATCCTGACGCGCGCGCTCTGCCGCGTTTGCCGGAACAAGGAGATCTCGTTGATCGCGAGCGCGCTCTCGACCCCGCCGTCGATTCTCGTCGCCGTCATTGCGAGCGGATGAATGGTGGCGCTTTCCGCCTCTTCGATCCGCTTGTCGAGCCCGTCGAGATCGAAGGCGTTCATCAAGAATCCGACCGTGCCGCAATTGACCCCGTAGACGGGCTTGCCGGTCTTCATGGCGATCCGCAGCGTCTCCAGCATGAAGCCGTCGCCGCCGATCGCGACGAGAACGTCCGCCTCTTCCGGCGGGGCGTCGCCATAGCGCTTCTTGAACTCCTCAGCCGTCGCTTGGGCCTTCGGTCTCGCGCTAGCATGAAAGGAGAGGGATCGCCTCGCCATATCGGCCTGTCTCCCGCGGGGGTTGCTCCGCCCGGTCATGATAGGGCGGGCCGGGGCGCAAGGGAAACCGCCGGCTTCTGCTTCCAATGGATGCGCCCGCCGGCCAAATGCGTAGACTTGGCGCGCGTCATAAGGGAGCGAGCATCATGAGCGAGGCGGCGAAAGCGCAAACGGTCGGCGTCGAACCCGGCTTTACGATTCCCGATCCTGCGGGTCTTCCTTCTCTCAAGGGCAAGGTGAGCGCCGAAGAATGGCGCCTTAGATGCGAACTCGCGGCGACCTATCGCCTCGTCGCGCTCTATGGCTGGGACGACATGATCTTCACCCATATTTCCGTGCGTTGTCCCGACGAAGGCGGCAAGCCCCGATTCCTTCTCAACCCGTATGGCGTTTTCTTCGACGAAATGACGGCGTCCTGCCTTTTGAAGGTCGATGTCGACGGCAATGTCGTCGGCGAAACGCCTTACTTTTCGAACCCGGCCGGGTTCACCATCCACAGCGCATTGCATATGGCGCGCGAGGATGCGCACGCCGTGCTCCATCTCCATACGCCTTACGGCGTCGCCGTATCGGCCCAGCAGGGCGGGCTGCGCCGCTATACGCAGTTCTCTATGATCGTTCATGACGACGTCGCCTATCACGACTATGAAGGCATCGCGACCGATCTCGAC
Source organism: Alphaproteobacteria bacterium (assembly GCA_016125425.1). Classification (GTDB taxonomy): domain Bacteria; phylum Pseudomonadota; class Alphaproteobacteria; order Caulobacterales; family Parvularculaceae; genus Amphiplicatus. The sequence continues at coordinate 48,979 of WGLT01000008.1, read as the reverse complement.
GAGCGCGAGCGACTGGTCCGGGACATCGGCAATCATAACTTCCTGATACTGAAAAACCACGGCACGCTGACGGTCGGCGCCAATTGCGCGACGGCGTTTCTCAGAATGTATTTTCTCGAACAGGCCTGCAGGACGCAGATCCTCGCCCAGTCCGATACGAAAGAGCCGATGGAGGAGCCGCCGGCCATGGGCGCGAAAGTCCTCCAGCAGGGTGCGCCGGCCTTCGTCGCCGGCATCGGCGACAAGCTCGCCTGGCCCGGGCTCATCCGGAAATTGAACCGCGAAAATCCCGGGTTCGACCGGTAGGCGCGCGGCGCGCCGGCGCGGCGACGGTATTGCGCAGCGCGCGCCGATGCGCTTTGGTCCCGCGATGCAGACAACTTTCGCCGTCGAGACGGCCGGTCCCGGCCTTTACGAATTTACGGGCGAGGCGCGCCGGTTTTTGCGCGAGGCGGGGACGAAAGAGGGGCTGTTGACCCTTTTCGTGCAGCACACCTCCTGTTCGCTGCTCGTTCAGGAGAATGCAGACCCTGACGTGCGGCGCGATCTCAATGAATTTTTCCGCCGTCTCGTTCCGCGTTCGGATGATCCCGCCATGCGGTGGATCGCCCATGACGCTGAAGGTCCCGACGACATGCCGGCGCATATCAAGGCGGCGCTGACCTGCGTCTCGCTCTCGATTCCGGTGGCGGACGGCGCGCCGGCGCTCGGAACCTGGCAGGGGATCTATCTTTTCGAGCATCGCGACGGCGCGCACAGGCGCCGCGTCGTCGCTCATTTGTCGGCGTGACGCCTATTTCTGCGTCTTCAAATAATCAATGATCGCCTTGCGCTGTTCGGGGTCGTCGAGTCCGGCGAGGGCCATGCGCGTGTTCGGAACCAGCTTTTGCGGATTGGTCAGGAATTCGTCGAGCGTCTTTTCGTCCCAGACCAGCCGGGCCGCGCGCATGGCCGGCGAATAATCGAAATCGGTCGCGGCCGAGGGCCGCCCCACGACGCCCCAGAGATTGGGGCCGATGGTGCGCATTTTCGCCGCCGCCGAACCGGGCGGGGCCGCCATATGGCAGGCGCCGCAGATCGACGCGAAGAGCGCGCGCCCCGGGGCGTCGGCGCCCGCCTGCGTTTCGCTCCCCTGCGAGCAGGCCGCCGCCGCGAGCAGGGCGGCCGCCGCCAAGCTCAGTTTCGTTCTGGTCATTCAAATCTCCTTGCCGTCGCGCGCGCGGCCTTGCTAGCCATCAAGACCGCATTCCTATATCGGAAATCAAGCGCCGGCTTAGCTCAGTTGGTAGAGCAGCGGTTTTGTAAACCGAAGGTCGGGGGTTCAAGTCCCTCAGCCGGCACCACTGCGCGGCGGGGAGAGCCCGCCGGCCCTGAGCGAAACGCGGCATGGCGCGAACCGATCCGAACGAGAAGCGACAGCCCGCGCGCGAGTCTTTTTCCTGCTGGGTCGTGACGGACGGCCGCGCGGGCAATGAAAATCCCGCGCTCGGACTCGCCGAGAGACTGGCCGAAAGGCTGCCGCTGAAAATCTCGGTCAAACGATTCCGGCTGCGCGCGCCTTACGCCGCGCTTCCGCCCGCCCTGTGGGGCGACCCTTTCGCGGCGTTGTCTCCCGATGCGGCGCTGTTGCGCCCGCCCGATCCCGATTTCCTCATCGGTTGCGGTCGCCGCGCGGCGCCCTTCGCCCGCGCGGTCAAGCGGCGCAGTCCGGCGAGCTTCGTCGTGCAGCTCCTGCGCCCGCCCGGCGGCGCCGGCGGGCTCGATCTCGTCATCGCTCCCCGTCACGACCGATTGACGGGGGAGAATGTGTTTCCGACTCTGGGGTCGCTCACGCGCGCGACGCCGGCGCGTCTTCGGGAGGATGCGGCGCGCCTTGCGCCTGCGCTGGAGAGCCTCCCGCATCCGCGCATCGCCGTCCTGCTCGGCGGCGCCAATCGCGCTTTCCGCTTCGGCGAAGGCCGTGCGCGGATGATCGCGGCCGATCTCAGGCGTCTCGCCGAAAGCGGCGCCGGAATTATGGCGACAGCCTCGCGTCGCACCGATCCGCGCGCGCGCGCCGTGATTGCGGACGCGCTCGCCGGGTTTCCGCATTTTTTCTGGGACGGCGCGCCCGTCGCCGGACTCGCCAATCCCTATTTCGGATTGCTCGGACTCGCCGACCACATTCTGGTCACCGAAGACAGCGTGAATATGGCGACGGAAGCGGCCGCAACCGGCAAGCCCGTGCATGTGATCGCGCTTGACCGCGCGCTATTTGCGCGCGGCGCAGCCAAATTCGCGGCTTTTCACGAAGCCCTGCGGCGCGAGGGCGCGGCGCGCCCATTCGCCGGCGCGCTCGATCGCTGGCGTTACGAACCGCTCGACGAAACGGCGCGCGCGGCGGACGAGGCCGCGCGCCGATTCATGGCGCGAAAGCGCGCACAATAGCGCACAGGCGCGATTCGCGCCTTCCCGAATTCGGCGCGCGCGGCGGTTACGCGGCCGTGGCGCGCAACATCCACGCGGTTTTCTCGTGCGACTGAATGCGCTGCGTCAGCAGGTCGGCGCTGGCGACGTCATTGGCCTGTTCGGCGGTTTCGAGCGCTTCGCGCGCGCGCCGGATCAGCGCCTCATGGCCGGCGAGAAGATTGCGCACCATCGCCTCGGCCGCAGGCGGTTCGGACTCGGCGCTTTCGATCGAAGCCATCTGGGCGAAGGCCTTGCCGCTTGCGGGCGCATAGACCCCGAGCGCGCGCACGCGTTCGGCGATCGCGTCAAGCGCGGTCCACATTTCGCGATACTGCTCTTCAAACATCAGGTGCAGAGAATGGAACTGAGGACCCGTGACGTTCCAGTGATAGGAATGGGTTTTCTGGTACAGCACATAGGTGTCGGCGAGAACGCCGTTCAGCGCGTCGGCGACGGCGTTGCGGGCGTTGTCGGCGAGACCTGTATTGAGCGACGACATTATCCGTCTCCTTCTTTTCTCGGCGATCAAATGATCCGCCGGGCGGCTCGGTCCACAGATAGGAGCGCGGCCGGCGTTCATCAAATAGATTGCGCTGAAGGCGGGTATTGAAAATATCAATCAATCAGCGAAGCGAGGCGCAAAAGCGCTGAATGCGGCGGCAGGCCTCTTCGAGCTCCGCCTTGGCGGCGGCGTAAGAGATTCGGAAATAGGGCGCGAGGCCGAAGGCCGCTCCGAAGACGACGGCGACGTTTTCCGCCTCAAGCAATGCATCCGCAAAGTCCGCGTCGTCGCCGATACGCTTTCCGGACGGCGCGGTCTTGCCGATCGCGCCGGCGCAGGACGGATAGACATAAAACGCCCCCTCGGGCGTGGCGCAGGAAATCCCGTCGGCCTCGTTGAGCATGGAGACGACCATATCGCGGCGCTCCTTGAAGGCGCGGTTGCGCTCGGCGAGAAAGCTGTGATCGCCATTCAGCGCGGCGACGCTCGCCCACTGGCTGACGGAGCAGGGATTGGAGGTCGATTGCGACATGACTTTCGCCATCGCCTTGATCAGTTTTTCCGGCCCGCCCGCATAGCCGATGCGCCAGCCGGTCATGGCGTAGGCCTTCGACGCGCCGTTGACGGTGAGCGTGCGCTCGAACAGGCGCGGCTCGACCGCGGCGATCGTGGCGAACTCAAAGCCGTCATAAATGATATGCTCGTACATATCGTCGCTGAGGATCATGACGTGGGGATGGCGAAGCAGAACTTCGGCCAGCGCCTTCAGCGCCGCCGCGTCATAGGCCGCGCCCGTCGGATTGGACGGCGAGTTCAGGATCAGCCAGCGCGTCTTCGATGTGACCGCGCGCTCCAGATCCTCCGGCTGCAGACGAAAGCCGTTTTCGGGGCGCGTCTCGACAATCACGGGATCGCCGCCCGCGAGCAGGGCCATATCCGGATATGACACCCAGTAAGGCGCGGGGATGATGACCTCGTCGCCCGGATTCAGCGTCGCCGTCAGCGCGTTGAAGATCACGGCCTTGCCGCCTGGCGCGACCGAGATTTCGTTCGGACGGTAATCGAGCGCGTTGTCGCGCTTGAACTTCGCGGCGATTGCGGCCTTCAGTTCGGGGATTCCGTCAACGGCGGTGTATTTCGTTTCGCCGCGGCGGATCGCGTCGATCGCGGCTTGTTTGATGTGATCGGGCGTGTCGAAATCGGGCTCGCCTGCGCCGAGGCTGATGACCGGCGCGCCGCTCGCCTTGAGCTCGCGCGCCTTTTGCGTGACGGCCAGCGTCGGCGAGGGTTTCACACGGGCGAGCGTCTTTGAAAGCGTGATATCGAACATGGCGGTCCCCTTGGCTCCGGCGTTTGATAGCCTGTTGCGGCGCAGCACGGAAAGAGGACGATTCGGGCGATTTGCTCGCGGCGCGAGCTTCTCGCGCGGCTCGGGAAAACTTTGCAGGTTTCGGCCAACCCGGCGGGCTGTCTCGGCCTCGCACAACCGCCTGATAATTCATTGAAATATATAGTATTTTTGTCGATTCCCCGGGCCATTCCCGGCCGTGCGGCGACCATTTTGCGCTATTCCCCGACCCCGTGGCTTATGGTTTGATTTCCGTCAGCGGGGATAGAAACGAGGACCGCGCATGATCTTCGGATTGCAGACCGCAATTTCCAACGCGCCGAGCCGCAGACCCGTCGACCATCGCCTTTCGTCCGCCGACCGCGTGAAGATCCGCGCCGACCGGATGGCGCTGCTCATGCGGGGCGGGCCGACCGTCATGGGCGTCACCGTGATCAATGTCGCGATTACCCTCGCCATCGCGCATGGCGCGGTGGAGGCGACGGTCCTTTACGCCTGGGCGGGGCTGGGTCTCGTCCTCGCCGGCGCCATGGCCGTCATTTGGCTGCGTTACTCGCAGCGGGCGGCGGCGGCGCGCGGCCTTTCGACCTATGCGCGCCTGCATGTCGCCTGGATGGGGCTGAACGGCGCCCTCTGGGGCGCGCTCGCGCCGATTTTCGCCGTACACGGATTGCTTGGCGATGCTTTTCTGCCCTTCATGATCGCCGGCATGACGGCCGCGGCGCTCGCTTCGTCGGGCGCGTCCTGGCGGTCGGTTCTCGCCTTCAATGTGCCGGCGCTCGCGCCTTTCGCCTTCGTCTACGCTTTCTCAGGCGGCGCGATCGGTCCCGCGGTCGCCGCAATCGTCGGCCTCTATGCGGTCGCGATCGCCTATCTTGCATGGACGAGCGAACAAATGATTTCGCGGTCGATCCGTCTGCGCTCGCGTAATGAGCGCTTGCTCGGCGTCCTGAGAAAAGAGGTCGAGGCCGCGCGCGAAACGGAAAAGCGTTACCGCGCCCTCGTTGAGTCTTCGCAGGACGTCACGCTGATCTTTTCGCCGGAAGGGAAAATCACCTATGCGAGCCCGTCCGTTGCGACCGCGCTCGGCGCGCCTTCGCAGCATCTGCTCGGCAAGACGACAAAGGAGATCCTCCATCCGGACGACTTTGAGCTTTTCCGGTCGGTGGGCGAACGTTCGCTCTCGACCCTCGGCGAAGTCATTCCTCTGCCGCATGTCTGCCTGAAATCGCCCGAAGGCGAATATGTGCCTTTCGCGGGCCGACTCACCAATATGCTTTACGTGCCGGGCGTCGAGGGCTTCGTCTTCAACGGCGGGCGGCTCGATCCGCAGGTGCGGGCGCGTCTGCATGCGGCCGAATAGGCCGCTCGACCAGGAATTCCTCGGTCAGCAGGAGATCCTCGATCGGCGTGCGCTTCGTCTGGTCTTGCGGCGGCGGCGCGTAATAGGAGCGGGGGCCCTGAAACAGAGCGCCGCCCGCCCGGCGCAACGCCGCAAACAAGCCGGCCATTGAATTCCTCCCTTTGGTCGTTGCGGATCGTCCTCTCCCGGCGCTTTGCAAGCAACGGGCCGCGGGCGCAATCATTGCGGGTTGCGCAGACTTTGCGACGTGGGCAAAGTCCGCGCTCAAAAAGGGAGCCGCCTTTGGACGTCTTGCAGGGTTTGCGCGTTGTCGAATTCGAGGGCCTCGGCCCCGCCCCGTTTTGCGGGATGCTGCTCGCCGATCTCGGCGCGGACGTCATCCTGATCGAACGGCCGGATGCGGACCGGGCGGGGCCGGCGGCGATCTATCGCCGCGGCAAGCGCTCGATCACGCTGGACCTGAAGACGGATGTCGGCTGCAAGGCCGCCTTGCGGATTTTGGAGAAGGCCGAAGCGTTGATCGAAGGGCTGCGCCCCGGCGTGATGGAGCGTCTCGGCCTCGGCCCGGATGAGGTGCGCGCCGTCAACCCGAAGATCGTGTACGGACGGCTGACCGGCTGGGGCCAGACCGGCCCGCTCGCCCCGGCCGCCGGACACGATATCAATTATGTGAGCCTTTCCGGCGCGGCCTGGTACGCCGGTGAAGCGGGAACCGCGCCGACGCCGCCGCCGACTCTCGTCGGCGATATCGGGGGCGGCGCGCTTTATCTTGCGGTCGGCATTCTTTCGGGCGTGCTGCGCGCGCGCCAGACCGGGGAGGGAACGGTGGTCGACGCGGCCATCGTCGACGGCGCGGCGCATATGACGAACCTGCTTTTGTCGTTGCGCGCGGCGGGCGGACTTCCGGAACGGCGCGGCGAGAGCATGCTCGACGGCGCGCCCTTTTACGGCGTCTATCAATGCGCCGACGGCGCCTGGATTTCGGTCGGCCCGCTCGAGCCGAAATTCTACACCCTGATGATGGAGCGCGTCGGGCTCATGGGCATTCCGCACTTCGCGGTGCAATACGACAAATCGGCCTGGCCGCGCGCGCGCGCGCAGCTCGCGCAGATCTTTGCGGAAAAGCCGCGCGACTATTGGGTGAAGCAGCTTGAGGGAACCGATGTCTGCTTTGCGCCGGTGTTGTCGCCTTCGGAGGCGGCTCACCATCCGCATATGGCCGCGCGGCGCGTCTACCGCGAGCAAGGCGGCGTGTTGCAGGCGGTCGCCGCGCCGCGATTCGACGGCGAGATTCCGCCTGCGCCGCGCAGCATCCCGCCAAGAGGCGCGCATACGAGGGAAGTCTTGAAAGAAGCCGGATTAACGGACGAGGAAATCGACGCGCTGCGTTAGCCGCGCTTCTGCTTCTTCTTCGGCGTCCGCCGCCGCGCGCCGCCGCGACGTTTCGATTTCTTGCCGGCGGTTTTCGTCGCGGTCCGTTTGCCACGCGGCGCGGCGTCCGGAATCGGATCGGAGATCATTTCAAATCTGAGGCCGCCGGTGAGCGGCGTCGCCTCGGCGAGCGCGACCCGCACGGGCTGTCCGAGACGGTATGCGCCGCCGGAGCTTTCGCCGATCACCGAATGGCGCTCCTCGACGAAGCGGAAACGCTCGCGGCCGAGCAGGCGCATCGGGATGAAACCGTCCGCGCCGGTTTCGTCGAGCGTCACGAAAAGTCCGAATCGCGTGACGCCTCTGATGCGCCCCTCGAATTCGGCGCCGACGCGCCCCGCCAGATATTCGGCGAGATAGCGGTCGGACGCTTCGCGTTCGGCGGCCATGGCGCGTCGCTCATAGTCTGAAATCTGCTCGGCGATCCGCTCGAGTTGCGCCGCCTCGCGAGGGCTTTGCGCGCCGGGCCCGAAATTCAGCGCCGCGACCAGCGCGCGATGCACGGTGAGGTCCGCATAGCGCCGTATCGGCGAGGTGAAATGCGCATAGCGCGGAATGTTGAGACCGAAATGACCGAGATTTTCGGTCGAATAGACGGCCTGCTTCTGCGCGCGCAGGATGACTTCGGAGATCATCTCCTTTTCATTGCGCGCTTCGGCCAATTTCAGGATCTGGTTGAAATTCGCGGGCCTCACCGAGCCGCCCTTCGCCAGAGAATATCCGAGCTCTTCGAGATATTCGCGCGTCGCTTCGAGGCGTTCGGGGTCCGGCGCGTCGTGCACGCGATAAATGCGCGGCGTTCGGCGCTGCTCGAGCGTTTCAGCGGCTGCGATATTGGCGAGAATCATGAATTCCTCGATCAGCCGGTGCGCGTCGTATCGCTCGCGCCTTTCGACGCGCGCCACGCGACCGTCCGCATCGAGAATGATACGCCGTTCGGGGAGATCGAGATCGAGCGGCGCGCGATGTCGTCTTTCCTCCCAGCGGGCGCGGAAAGCGGCGTGGAGCGTTCGAACGACGTCGGCGATTTCTTTCGATGCGCCGCCGCCCTCAATAATTTTCTGCGCGTCGCCATAGGAAAGCTTCGCCGCCGAGCGCATCAGTCCGCGCATGAAGCGGTGGGAGAGCTTTCGACCGGACTTCGAAATCTTCATCTCGACGGCGAGGCAGGCGCGGTCCTCGCCCTCGATCAGCGAACAAAGATCGGCGGACAGCCTTTCGGGCAGCATCGGCACGACGCGGTCGGGAAGATAAATCGAATTGCCCCGCCGCAGGGCTTCGCGGTCGAGCGCGCCGCCCTCGGGAACGAAATAGCTCACATCCGCGATCGCGACGACAACGCGGTAGCCCCCTTCGTTTTTGGGGTCGTCGTCGGGCGCGGCGAAGACGGCGTCGTCGTGATCGCGCGCGTCCTCAGGGTCGATGGTGACGAGCGGCGCGTCGCGCAGATCGGCGCGGTCGCCGAGCAGCGGGCTTTCGGCTTCCTCCGCCTCCTGAAGCGCCTCGGGCGGGAAATGCATCGGCGCGCCGCGGCCTGCAAGAGCGATCAGCGAATAGGCGTGACGGTCGTCAATATGGCCGGCGATCTCGCGCACGCGCGCGCGTTGGGGGCCATAGCCGCGGGCGTGTTTCGCCTCGATCCAGACGAGATCGCCGTCTTTCGCCTGCGCTTCGTCGCCGCGTTCGATGACAAATCTGTTTCGCGCGCGCCGCTCGACCGGTTCGGCGACGGCTTGCCCGCGCGCTTTTCTGAAGACGGCGAGAAAGCGATGCGCGGCTTTGCCGATCGCCTTGATGACGTCGGCTTCATAGCCGTCGTCGCCGGCGGGGCGAAGGCGCGCAAGAAGGCGATCGCCCACTCCGGGAACGGGTTTCAGTTTCGCCGCGCGCCGCGCCGAAAGGCGGATCATCGGCGGTTCGGTTTCGCCGCGCCAGTTCGCCGGCAGGCACAGAAGGTCGCCGTCCTCGTCGACCGACATCACGTCGATCGCGCCGACGGGTCCGAGCGTTTCAGTCTGCACGACGCGTCTGCCGCTGCGTTCGATCTTGCCCTCGTCTTCGAGCTCGCGAATGAGGCGTCGGAGTTCGGCGCGGCCTTCGTTTTTCACGCCGAAGGCGCGCGCGATGTCGCGCCGGGCCGTCTCGCCCGGCGCCCTCTTCAGATAGTCGAGGATTTCCTGTTTTGAGGGCAGAGCCTCGCGGTTTTGTTTTTTCGCCACGCTCCACTCTTGGGGATGTGCGGGGCGAAAGTCTAGCGCGCCAGCGGATCGACCCGCCGGCCGCCGATAATGATCTCGTAATGGAGGTGGACAGCGGTCGCATTGCCGGTCCTGCCGGTCATCGCGATTTGCTCGCCCGCCCGGACATGGGCGCCGCGGCGAACGTCGATTACGGAAAGATGCGCATAGCGCGTCTCGACGCCCGCTCCGTGACGGATGGTGATCACATTGCCATAGCCGCGTTCGCGCCCGGCTTCGACGACGACGCCGCTCGCGGCGGCGTAAACCGGCGCCGGCGCGCGCGTGTAAAGATCGACGCCTTTGTGGAACCGTCCCGCGCCGCCTTTGCGCGGACCGAAACCGGAGGAAAGGCACGCTTTCACCGGCGCGCGGGCGAGTTCGACCCCGCGCGCATCGTAATAGGGCGTGAAGGAAAGAATGCGTCCATGCGCGTCGGCTGCGGGCGCGTTTGAGACATGCATGGCGCAAAGATAGAGCGAGGCGCGCGCGGGCGCCGCGCCGCCGCGCGGCGCCTCATGCGGCGCCGTCGCGCAGCCGGCGAGCAGCGCGAGGACCGCCCCGGTCGCAGCCGTGCGGGCGCATATTCGCCGGTTCCGCACATTCTCCATGCGGCGTGATTAACAGGACGAGGGTGAATGCGCGCTTGCCGGAAAAGGGAGATTTTTAGGAGTCGGCTTTCGCGTGCGCTTCGCAAACGACTCCGCCGCCAGCGGGGAGGGAAAATCCGCCGCAGCGTTTTCTTCTTACCCAGCCGCTTTCTTCTTCGGCGCGGCCTTCTTGGTCGCCTTCTTCGCGGCCGTTTTTTTGGCGGCTTTCTTTTTCGTCGCCTTTTTCTTCGCCGGCTTTTTCTCTTTCGCGGCGATGAGCGCCAGCGCCTCTTCGAGGGTGACGCTTTGCGGATCGCTGTCTGACGGCAGCGTCGCATTCGTCTTGCCGTGTTTGACGTAAGGCCCATAGCGTCCGTTCATCACATTCACCGGCTCGCCGGTCTCAGGATGGGCCCCGAGCTCCTTCAAGGGCTTTGCGCCGGTCCCGCGCCCGGCGCGGGGATTGGCCTTCTTTTCTTCGATCAGGGCGACGGCGCGATTGAGCCCGATTTCGAAGACATCCTCGATCGAGGGCAGATTCGCGTAAACCTTGCCGTGCTTGACGAACGGACCGTAGCGGCCGAGGCCCGCCTCGATCGGCTCGCCATCTTCCGGATGCGGACCGATTTCGCGCGGCAGAGACAGAAGCATCAGCGCCTTTTCAAGATCGATTTCATCGACTTTCCATGTTTTGGGAACGCCGGCTCGCTTCGGCTTGTCTTTCGATCCCTTCTCCTGCTCGCCAAGCTGGATGTAGGGCCCGAAGCGTCCGATCTTCAGCCAGACATCGAGACCGGTCTGCGGATCGGCGCCGAGCAGCGTGTCGCCTTGCGCGACCGCGTCCTCGCCCTCGGCGAGCGCCGAGAGCTGGCGCGTGTAGTTGCACTCGGGATAGTTCGAACAGCCGATGAAGGCGCCGAACTTGCCCGTCTTGAGCGAGAGGCGGCCCGTTCCGCAGGAGGGGCAGGCGCGCGGGTCCGAACCGTCTTCCTTCGGCGGAAAGATCAGCGGCGCGAGCGACTCATTCAGCGCTTCGAGCACGTCGGCGATGCGAAGTTCGCCGACGTCTTCGACTGCGGCCAGAAAGTCCTTCCAGAAACGCCGCAGAAACGCTTTCCAGTCGGCTTCGCCCGCCGAAATCTCGTCGAGCGTTTCCTCGAGATTGGCCGTGAAGTCGTATTCGACATAGCGGCTGAAGAAGTTCTCGAGGAACGCGGTGACGATCCGGCCCTTCGAATCCGGGACGAAACGGTTTTTGTCCATCGTCACATAGCCGCGATCGCGCAAGGTGGAGAGGATCGAGGCGTAGGTCGAAGGCCGGCCGATTCCGAGTTCTTCGAGGCGCTTGACGAGGCTCGCTTCCGAAAAGCGCGGCGGGGGCTGGGTGAAATGCTGCTCGGCCTTGACGTCTTTGACGTCGGCGCTCGCGCCCTGACGCACTTTCGGCAAAACGCCGGCGCCGTCGTCGCTTTCCGCGTCGTCGCGGCCTTCTTCGTAAAGCGCCAGGAAACCGTCGAAGAGTATGACCGAGCCCGTCGCGCGCAGCCCCGTCTTTTTATCCGTCGACAGAAGATCGATCGTCGTCGTTTCGAGCCGCGCCGATTCCATCTGCGAAGCGATCGCGCGCTTCCAGATCAGTTCGTAAAGGCGCGCCTGATCGTCGTCGAGGCCCCGCACTTTGGAAGGCAGGCGCGAGAACGAGGTCGGCCGAATGCATTCATGCGCTTCCTGCGCGTTTTTCGCTTTCGTCTTGTAGGCGCGCGGGGCGTCGGGGACATAGTTCCCGCCGAATTCGGTTTCAATTGCGGCGCGCGCGTCGCGCACGGCCTCGGGCGCCATGTCGACGCCGTCGGTCCGCATATAGGTGATGAGGCCCGTCGTCTCGCCGCCGATGTCGACGCCCTCATAGAGGCGCTGAGCCGTCCGCATCGTGCGCTGGGCGTTGAAACCGAGCTTGCGCGCGGCTTCCTGTTGCAGGGTGGAGGTCGTAAAGGGCGGCGGCGGGTTGCGCCGGGCGGGCTTTGCTTCGACCGCGTCGATGACGAAGCGCGCGGCTTCGACGGCGCGTTTCGCCGCGTCGGCCTTGTCTTTATTGTTCAGCGTGAATTTTTGCAGTTTCTCGCCGTTCAGCAGAACGAGCCGCGCTTCGAAAGGCTGGCTTCCTTCCGATGTCGCTTGCGCGGCGACGGTCCAGTATTCCTCCGGAACGAAAGTCTCGATTTCGGCCTCGCGGTCGCAGATGAGGCGCAGCGCGACCGACTGCACGCGGCCCGCCGAACGCGCGCCGGGAAGCTTGCGCCACAGAACCGGCGAGAGCGTGAAGCCGACGAGATAATCCAGCGCGCGCCGGGCGAGATAGGCGTCGACAAGATCCTGGTCGATGCGGCGCGGATGCGCCATCGCCTCCTGCACGGCGGCCTTCGTGATCGCGTTGAAAGCGACGCGGTCGATCGGCACGCCTTTCAGGGCTTTCTTTTGCGCCAGCACCTCGAGCAGGTGCCAGGAGATCGCTTCGCCTTCGCGATCGGGGTCGGTGGCGAGAATCAGGCGGTCGGCGTCTTTGACCGCATTCGCAATCTCATTGACCCGCTTTTTCGAGCCCGCATCGAGCTCCCAGGTCATCGCGAAGTCCTCGTCGGGCTTCACCGAACCGTCCTTGGAGGGCAGGTCGCGGATATGCCCGTAGGAGGCGAGGACCTTGTAGCCGGAACCCAGATACTTGTTGATGGTCTTCGCCTTGGACGGCGATTCGACAATGACGACCTGCATGCGCCGCTTTGATCTCCGGCTCTCGGCTTTCTCGACTCGTGCGGAGGGCGTTGGCGGCCGGAAAAGGGGTTCCCCTTTCCGGCGGCGCTCCCCGCGGTGGGGCGGGACCCTGCGTTGGGCGCCCCGCGGCTGTCAACAGGAGCGATTGTCTTGATTACAACTTATTATATAATACTATAATTATTTATAATCTTTGGTTGTGGACGCCATAACGGCGTTCAAGGGAAAACAGAGGGAAAACATGACGGCGACCATGAGACGGGTTTTAATGAGCGAGCCGGCCAGCGATCGGCGACCGCGGAGGAGATCGCGTCTTACATCGCGGACATGACTCGCGAATTGGAACGGCTGGCGGCGGCGGCCGCTCTCGACGGTCTGTCGGTCCTGCTGCGTCGAGCCTGCGAGGAAGCGACGTGGGCCGCCGAGCGTTAACCTTCTTCGGCGCGGCGCGCGAAGCGTCCGCCGGAATGCTCCTCGGCTTCGCCGGCGAGAACGAGATCGAGGAGCGTGTCCGCGAGGAGGCTCGCCGGGGCGTCGATCTCCCGCAGGATTTCGTCGCGGTGGAGCGGGGTGAAGCTTAAAGCTTCGAGGACCTCGGCGCGCAGCGCTTTCAGCGCCTGCGGGTCCGGCTCGCCGCGGGGGCCGCCCAGGCCAGCGAAACCGGCGCGCTTTTCTTCGCTCGCGCCGCGGTTTTGTCCGGCGAGGCTTTCAAGAATGTCCGCCGCGCTTTCCACGAGCGTCGCGCCGTCGCGAATGAGCCGGTTCGCGCCCTGGCAGCGCGGATCGAGCGGCGAGCCCGGCACGGCGAATACGTCGCGGCCCTGTTCGAGCGCAAAGCGCGCGGTGATGAGCGTGCCTGATTTCGCGGCCGCTTCGACGACGACGACCCCGCGCGAGAGCCCCGAGATCAGGCGATTGCGGCGGGGAAAATCGCGCGCCGTCGGCTGATGATGCAAAGGCCGCTCGGAAAGGATGAGCCCCGCGCGGGCGATGTCGCGCGTCAGCTCTTCATGCTCAGGCGGATAGATGACGTCGACGCCGCCGGCGACGACGGCGATGGTGCCCGTATCGAGCGCGGCGACATGCGCCGCGCCGTCAACGCCGCGCGCGAGCCCCGAGACGACGACGACGCCCGCCTGGCCGAGATCGGCCGCAAGCTGGCGCGCGATCTTGCGCCCCGCGGCCGAGGCGTTGCGCGCGCCGATCAGCGCGACCGCCGGTTTTTCAAACAGCGAGACGTGGCCGATGGCGCAGATGAGCGGCGGCGGGTCGGCGATGGCGCCGAGCATTTTCGGATAATCGGGCTCGACGGCCGCGATCAGCCGCGCGCCGGCTTCTTCGGTCGCCGCGAGCTCTTCCTCCGCCAGCTGACGATCGGCGAGCTTGATCGGCGCGCGCCGCCCGGCCGCGCGCGACAGGGAAGGCAGTCTTTCAAGCGCCGCACCGGCGCTTCCAAAGCGCTCGATGAGGCGAAAAAAGCTGACCGGCCCGATGCCTTCGGTGCGGATCAATTGCAGCCAGTCGAGGCGTTCGGCTCGCGTGAGCTCGCTCACGCCGCCGCTTCCTTTTTCTTCGCGCCGATTTTCGGCTCCTCGCCTTTGAGGAGGCGAGCGATATTGCTCTTATGGCGGATGAAAATGAGGACGACCATGAAAGCGGCGGCGATCGCAAAGCTCGCCTTGCCCATGGTGAAGAGAATGAGCGGGCTCGCGAGGGCCGCAAGCAAGGCGGCGAGCGAGGAATAGCGGAAAAGAAAGGCGCCGATCAGCCAGGTCGCGCAGGCGAAGGCGCCCGCCGGAAACCACAGCGCGAGAAGCGTGCCGAGGAAAGTCGCCACGCCCTTGCCGCCCTTGAATCCGAGCCAGACCGGAAAGCAATGACCGAGAAAGGCCGCCGCGCCCGCGACTTCGGGGCGCCAATGCAGTTGGTAGGCCACAAGCACCGCAATCGCGCCTTTGCCGCCGTCGAGAAGGAGCGTTGCGAGCGCGAGGTCTTTCCTCCCGGTGCGGAGCACATTGGTCGCGCCGATATTGCCGGAGCCGACTTTTCGTATATCGCCGAGCCCGGCCATTTTCGTGATGACGAGTCCGAACGGGACGGAGCCGAGGAGATAGCCGAGGATGAGAGGAAGGAGAGTGTTCAGCATCGCGAATCCGTCATCCCGGATGCGCTGCGGCACATCGTGCTGCTGCGCTGATCCGGGACCGCTATCGGTTTTCTCATAAAAAGCCCCGCCATCGCATGATGAGCAAGCGGATAGAGATTTCGTGTCTGCGGCGCACCGCTTCGCGCTGCTCCGCGCATGGGGCGAAGGATTTCTCTCCTATTCATCTTCCCTCCGTCAGCAGCGCATCGAGGCACGCCATCCGCATTGCAACGCCGTAGAAAACCTGCCGCAGGATGAGCGAGCGCGTCGCATCGTCGGCGAGCGCGCCCTCGATTTCAACGCCGCGGTTCATCGGGCCGGGATGCATGACGAACGCGTCCGGCTTTGCGAGCTTCAAAGTCTCATGCGTCAGGCCGAAACGTTCGAAATAGCCTTGCGCGGCCTGCTTGCCCGCTTCGCCCATGCGCTCGAACTGCATGCGGAGCGCCATCACGATATCGGCGCCGGAAAGGCCGTCTTTCAGCGAATCGAAATGCGGGAAGCCGGCGAGCGCCGGATCGTCGGGCGCGAGCGCTTTCGGGCCGACGAACCGCACCTCGGCGCCGAGACGGGCGAGGAGCCGCGCGCCCGAGCCTGCGACGCGGCTATGTTTGACATCGCCGCAGATCGCGATGACGCGTCCCTTTATCTCTCCGCAGGCGGAGCGGATCGTCGCTGCGTCGAGCAGCGCCTGCGTCGGATGCTCGCGCACGCCGTCGCCCGCATTGATGATCGGGCAATGAATGTGCTTGGCGAGCATGTCGTGAATGCGCGGCTCGTTATGGCGCAGGATCATCGCGGCCGCGCCCATCGCCGCGAGCGTCTGCGCCGTGTCGAGTACGCTCTCGCCCTTGTTCACCGATGAGGCGGCGACCGGCACGTTGATGACGTCGGCGCCGAGTTTTTTGCCGGCGAGTTCGAACGACAGATTGGTGCGCGTTGAAGATTCGTAGAAGAGATTGATCTGCGTCTTGCCGGCGAGGCGCTGCTCTGGGCGGCGCCCCTGTTTCACGAAGTCCGCATAATATTCGGCGAGATCCAGCACATGGGCGATCTCGGAATCGGAGAGGTCGTCAATGCTGACGAGATTGCGGGCTCGCCAGTCTGTCCGGGGCGCGGGGCGATTTGCGTTTTCCATTAAAGCCGGCCTCTTAAGCCGCTCGGCCCCGCCTGACAATCGTTCAGGGTTTCTCGACGCCTTGCGTCCGCAAGAGCCAGGCGGCGCCGAGAATAAGCACGGCGGCGTCGATCGCGAACATGACGAGCAGCGAGACCGGGCCGCCGGCGCGCAAATATTCCTGTCCGCCAAGGCCGAGGCCGAGCGCGGACATCACCATGGCGACCAGAATCGGGGTCCGCCCGCCCGGCCAGGCGAAAAGACCGAGACAGAAATAAACGATTCCGAAGATCGTCAGCGCCGGCTGTACGGACAGGATTTGCGGGCTCTGGTCCCTATAAGCGACGACGACATGCAGCGCCCCCGTTGCGAGAAGCAGGATCGCCACGATCCGTTTGAGCGTCTTGGTCACGCGTTCGCCCCCCTTAATCGATCTATTGCGCCCTGAAGTATAAAGGCGGCGGCCGATTCGTCGATCTTTTCGGACCGTTTCGCCCTGCTGGTGTCGAGAGCGATCAGCTCGCGCTCCATCGCCATGGTTGAAAGCCTTTCGTCCCAGAAGGCGGCGGGGAGGGGAAGGATCCTCGCGAGATTACGCACGAAACTGCGCGTTGACTGCGCGCGCGGGCCTTCCGTGCCGTCCATATTGAGGGGCAGGCCGACAATCAGGCCGACCGCGCCGCGCGCAGTCGCAAGCGCAGCGAGACTTTCGGCGTCGCGGGTGAATTTCGTCCGGCGGATCGTTTCGACCGGCGTCGCGACCCGCCGGTCAGGGTCGGAGCTTGCAACGCCGATGGTTTTGTCTCCAAGATCGAGGCCGAGCAAAACGCCGCGCGCGCCGAATGCGGCCGCGCCTTTCAAGAATTCATCCTGCATGCGCGCGATCCTAGCCGAGCCGGCCGCGCGCTGCGAGAAATAAGACCCATGAGACCGACGCCTCTCATTCGATTCTGGCCGCTTGTTCTGACGGCGCTCGCCGTCGCTTGCGCCGCTCTCGTCGCCGGCATGCGCGCCGGGCCCGGGCCGGCGACGGTCGATGTCGCGCTGCGGCCGGCCGGCGGCGGCGCATGGCGGCTCGAATACCGGCTCTCCGCGCCTGTGCGCGGTCTCGATCTCGGCCCCTCGCTTAACGGGTTTCGCGCGCGCGGCTGGCGGGTCGAAACGCCGGGACTGCGCCTTGTCTCGGCCGGGGGCCGCGACCGGCTTCAGCCGGCCGACGAAAGAGCGCGTTTCTCCCAGGCCTTGCTCCGCGTGAGACCGCATGACAACGGCTTCGCGAAGAACTACGAGCCGGCGCGCCTCCTCGCCGGGGGCGGCGCCGTTTTCTATACCGGGCATTTCTGGCCGTATACGGAGGATGGCGCGCGTTACGACGCGCGTTTCGAGATCGAGGCGCCGGAAGGCCAAAATGTGGAGGCTTTCGGCGAGAGGGCGCCGGCGTTCAGGAATTGGCGCAGTCCGACCGGTCTGCCGTCGTTCGTCTATGTCGGCCCGCCAAACGCCGCGCCGGCGAACGGCGTCAACGCCGTCATCGATCCGGACGCGCCGCGCTGGGCGGCGCGCGAGACGCTTGCGATCGCGCCGCGGCTCATCGCTTATTACGAAAAGGCGTTCGGGCGATCGCTGGCGCGCGCGCCGGATTTGTTCCTGATGCTGACGGAAGAACAAGACGCAGGGCGGCTTCGCTATGACGGCGACGCGCTGCCCGGACAGATCGAAATCGCGCTCGCGGGCGCGGGCTGGCGCGGCGAAACGCAAGAGGGCCGGGCGATCCTCCAGAACGGCGCGGCGCATGAGATCGCGCATCTGTTCGAGGATGCGGCCGCGCCCGGCCCGCGCGGCGCGCCGAGCTGGATCCATGAAGGCGGCGCCGACGCGCTCGGGGCCGAAGCGCTGACGCGGCTCGGCGTCATTTCGGGCGAGGAGGCGCGCGCCCGGCTCGACAGGGCGCGCGCGGATTGCGCCGCCGCGCTCGATTACGGCTCGCTCGACCAGGCCGAAGCGCGGCGCGACTGGCCGGCGTCCTACGCCTGCGGACGGGCGCTCGCCGTCATCGCCGCGCGCGCTTGGTCGCCCTCGGGCTCGGTGGCCCGCTTCTGGCGCGACTTCGTCGCGCGCGCCGAAAAGGCGGGCGGCTATGACGAAGCGCTCTTTTTCCGGATGATCGCCGAGAGCGCGGGACCGGATTTCGCGCTGGAGGCGGCGGCCTTCCCGCATACGGCTTACGCCGAGCCCGCGCGGGAGCTTCAGCGCCTGCTCTCTCGCGCGCGGCCTCTTGAACCTGCTCCCGGCGGTTGATAGGCCTTGCCCCCGCGTCGCCGACGGAATTCAGAACATGGCCATCGACAAGGAAACCGCGCGCAAGGTCGCGCGTCTCGCCCGCCTCGCCATCCCCGAAGAGCGCCTCGAGCCGCTCGCCCGGGAGCTTTCGAGCATATTGGGCTGGATCGAGCAGCTCAACGAAGTCGATGTCGAGGGCGTCGAGCCGATGACCTCGACCGTCGCCATGAAGCTGCCGATGCGCGAGGACGTCCTCGAGGAAGGGCCCACCGGGGGCGGCCAGCCCGACAAAGTGGTCGCCAATGCGCCGCGTACGGAGGACCATTTCTTCATCGTTCCGAAAGTGGTGGAGTAGGGGCGATGACGGACATTACCGATCTCACCCTCGCCGAACTCCGCGACGCGCTTAAGCGCAAGAAGGTCTCCTCGCTCGAGGCGACCGGCGCCTATCTCGCGAATATCGAAAAGGCGAAAGACCTCAACGCCTTCGTCACGGTGACCGCCGAAAAAGCGCGCACAATGGCGGCGGCCTGCGATGCGCGGCTTGCGAAGGGCGAGGCGCGCCCGCTCGAAGGCGTGCCGCTCGCAATCAAGGATCTCTTCTGCACCGAGGATACGCTGACGACAGCGGGCTCGCACATTCTCGACGGCTTCAGGCCGAAATATGAATCGACAGTGACGAGCCAGCTCTGGCGCGACGGCGCGGTCATGCTCGGCAAGCTCAATATGGACGAGTTCGCCATGGGTTCGTCCAATGAGACAAGCTATTACGGGCCCGTCGTCAATCCGTGGCGCAGCAAGGGGAGCAATCGCCAGCTGACGCCCGGCGGCTCGTCCGGCGGCTCATCCGCGTCCGTTGCGGCCAGGCTTTGCGCGGCCGCGACGGCGACGGATACGGGCGGGTCGATCCGCCAGCCGGCCTCGCTGACCGCGACGGTGGGCGTCAAGCCGACTTACGGACGCTGCTCGCGCTGGGGAATCGTCGCTTTCGCGTCCTCGCTCGATCAGGCGGGGCCGATCGCGCGCGACGTTCGCGACGCCGCGATCATGCTGCGTTCGATGGCGGGCCACGACCCGAAGGATTCGACCTCTGTCGATCGTCCGGTCCCGGATTATGAGGCCGCGCTCGGCCAGTCGGTGAAGGGCATGCGCGTCGGCGTTCCGAAGGAATACCGCGTCGACGGAATGCCGCAGGAAATAGAGGCGTTGTGGGCCAAAGGCGCCGAATGGCTGAAAGAGGCGGGCTGCGAGATCGTCGAGATTTCGCTGCCGCTGACCAAATACGCGCTCCCCGTCTATTACATTGTCGCGCCGGCGGAGGCGTCCTCCAATCTCGCGCGCTATGACGGCGTGCGCTACGGCCTCAGGGCCAGGGGCGAGCACGACATCACCGCGATGTATGAAAAGACGCGGGCCGAAGGCTTCGGCGAGGAAGTCAAGCGCCGCATCATGATCGGCACCTATGTGCTCTCCGCCGGTTATTACGACGCTTACTATCTCCGCGCGCAAAAGGTCCGTAAGCGCATCTTCGATGAAATGATGGCGGCCTTCGGCCAGTGCGACCTCATTCTGACGCCGTCGACGCCCTCGGCCGCCTTCGCGCTCGGCGAGAAGTCGGACGACCCTGTTCAGATGTATCTGAACGACGTCTTCACGGTGACGGCCAATCTCGCCGGGCTTCCGGGCGTTTCCGTGCCGGCGGGGCTTACGGGCGACGGCCTGCCGCTCGGCCTCCAGCTCCTCGCGCGCCCCTTTGACGAGGAAACGATGTTCCGCGGCGCCTATGCGCTTGAGAAGGCCGCCGGCTTCGCCGCGAGACCGGAGGTGTGGTGGGGGTGAACAGGCCATCTCTTCGGCAGCCGGTCATGTATGATGGAAGGCCGGGGGCGGCATGTCGACTAAATTAATCGCAAACGAGATTCGAGGTTTGACGGGTCTTCGCGGCGTCGCTGCAACCCTCGTGGCTTGGGGGCATTTCCATAATGAATTTCCGGCCCCGTCGCGCATTACGTTATGGGTCGATTTGTTCTTCATGCTTTCAGGATTCGTTATTGCGAGAGCTTATTCAGGCAAAGTGAAATCGCTTGGTGAGATTCTTCGTTTTCTCGTGCTGCGGTTAGGCCGTATCTACCCCGTGCATATCTTCACGTTTGCGCTTGCGATTCTAGCCTTCGGCTATGCGAACGCTATGCGCGGCCTCCCGTTGTTTTATTGGCGGGATACGCCGATCGGACTCTTGGAAAACTTGGCGTTGATCCAAGCGTGGCCGCCCTGGGGAGCATACAGTTGGAATATGCCTGCTTGGTCAATTTCGGCCGAGTGGGCTGCATATCTCGCCTTCCCCGCATTCGCGTATTTGAGGCGCTCTCTCGCCGGCGCATTCATCATTCCCGTCTGTTTGGGGTGGATCGCATTTTACATATATCGTCATGGAACGAATTTCGGCGCTGGCTGGCAAACGGGGCTGTGGCGCTGCCTCTTGGGCTTCCCGCTCGGCATGTGGCTTGCGAGCGTCAAGGTCCCGAAATTAGTCGGCTCGAACGCCGTGGGCTTCGCTGCGGGCGCTCTTCTCGGCTGCGTCTGGATTTTCGATCTTCCAGACTGGTTGGTCGTGCCGCCGATGGCGCTTCTTATATTGCACCTGTCAGTCGCGAGAGGGCTGTTGCAACGGTCGTTGTCCAGCGGACCTTTATACGGGTTGGGTTTGATAAGCTATTCACTCTATATGTGCCATTATCCAGTCTATAAAATGTGGCAGGCTTACTATCGCAAAACCTTTCATGGCGGCATGACGGGCGCCGAGACTTTATTTTTTGGTTTGCTGCTGACCGCTATTGTGCTGCTTCTTTCATATGCAATATGGAGGTTAGTCGAAGAGCCCGCGCGCATCGCGTCAAGACGCTTCGTGAATGGCGGTTTCCTGCTCCCGCGGCGGCCTTCGGCGATATTCGGAAATTCTTTTGGAAAGACATCTTCAAATTCGAAGAGGGATCTGGGTTAAGAGCGTCGCCGCAGCATGAACCGCCGTTCCCGCATCCGCTACGAAGCCCCGATTCTCGGCGGCTATGAGATGACCGCCGATATCGCGGCTTCGGACGCCGAGTGGCGCGTCGTCGCCATTCCGGGAACGCCGAGCCGCCCGCATATGTTCTCGCGCTTCTTGCGCGAGGCGCCGACGGACATCGAGGTCGTCGTCCCCAACCGGGCCGGCTATGGCGGCCCGCTCTGGGGGCCGAAAGCGCGCCCGCCCGTCCTTTCCTTCGACGACCAGATCGGCGCCATCGCCCCGCTTTTCGACAGGGACGACGGCAAGAAGACCATTGCGCTCGGCGTTTCCTATGGCGGGCTATTGGCGCTCAAGGCCGCGCTTGACTATCCGGGCCGCGTTTTCGGCGTCGTCACGGTCGCCGCGCTCGTCACCGAACCGCGGTCCTATGTCGCCGGCGCGATGCAGATGGCCGACTGGCCGGGCTTCAAACACCTGCTGCCGCGCTATGCGCATAACGCCCGCGCCGAAGTCGAAGGCCGCCGCGCGCAGATCGGCCCGCTCTTTGAACGGTTGAAGTTGCTTTCGGTTCCGGTGACGATCATGCACGGCGATCTCGACACGCTGGTCGCGCTGTCGGACGCGCGGGCGCTGGGCGAGAAATTCCGGCCGGGCGCCGATGTCGCCTTCGATCTTGTCCGCGGCGGGACGCATTATCTCGAATTGCAGACGCCGCAGCGGCTTTTCGACGCGGTGCGCGACGTCATCGCGCGGGCCGAGCGCCGCGCCGGCCTTCAGGAAATTCGATAGCGCGCTTCGGCATTTTGAATTTCCCTTTGACGCTGCGATGCGACATGATCATGGCGTCGACAAGCGCTTGGACTTTCAACGAGTTGCCGCGCTCCATGCAAGGAGAATGAGAATGCCTCTCAAAGGTTCGAAGACAGAAGAAAACCTCAAGGCCGCTTTCGCCGGCGAGAGCCAGGCGAACCGCCGCTATCTTTATTTCGCGCAGAAAGCCGACGTCGAAGGCTTCAACGACGTCGCCGCCGTGTTCCGCTCGACCGCGGAAGGCGAGACCGGCCACGCGCATGGCCATCTCGAATTCCTCGAGGAGGTCGGCGATCCGGCGACGGGCGAGCCGATCGGCGACACCAAGGCCAATCTCAAGGCCGCGATCGCCGGCGAAACGCACGAATACACCGACATGTATCCGGGCATGGCGCGCACGGCGCGCGAAGAAGGCTTCGACGAAATCGCCGACTGGTTCGAGACGCTCGCGAAAGCCGAGAAGTCTCACGCCGGCAAGTTCCAGAAGACGCTCGACGAGATCGCCAGCGCCTAGCGCGGCGTTCTCCCAGTCCGGGGCGGCGCTCTCCCGCCGTCCCGGCCCCCTTTCGCCCTGGCAGGTATGATCGATGTCGAATGACGACGCCGCCGCGCCCGCGCAGGCCCAACGCCCGCGCGAGGGCTCGCTCGATGCGCCCATGCGACACCCGCTTCGCTGGCGCGAGGCTGAATTCTATGACGAGGCCGCCTTCGACAAGGAATTCCGGCGGGTCGCCGAGATTTGCCATTCCTGCCGGCGCTGCTTCAATCTTTGCGACAGTTTTCCGACCCTGTTCGATCTGATCGACGAATCGAAAAACGAATCCGTCGACGATCTGACAAAGGACGACGTGAAGAAGGTCGTCGACGGCTGCACGCTGTGCGACATGTGCTTCATGACGAAGTGCCCCTATGTGCCGCCGCATGAATTCAATGTCGATTTTCCGCATCTGATGTTGCGCCACCGCGCGATCGAGAAGAAAAAAGGCGAAACCAAATTCGCCGACGACCAGCTTGTGAAGACGGACCGCAACGGAACGCTCGCCCGGCCGGTGGCGGGGCTCGTCAACTGGGCGACCGCGCGGGAGAACAAGACCGCGCGCCCTCTCATCAACAAGCTCGCCGATATCGATCCTGACGCCGAACTGCCGCGTTTCAACATGCGCACATTGACAGCGCGCGCCCGCAAGCCGCGCCAGATCAATTCGGCCGCGCCGGCCTTCGGCAAGCGCAAAGTCGCGCTCTATGCGACCTGTTTTGCAAACTACAACAAGCCGGAGATCGGCGAGGCCGCGCTCGCGGTTCTGGCCAAAAACGGCGTCGACGCGAAGGTCGTCTATCCCGCCTGCTGCGGCATGCCGGAGCTCGAGCAGGGCAATCTCGAAAAGGTCGCCAAGAACGCCGCCAAGGTCTCGAAAGCGCTGCGTCCGCTCGTCGACGAAGGCTATACGATCATGGGGCTCACGCCGTCATGCTCCTTGATGCTGAAATTCGAATGGCCTCTCATCCTGCCCGAGGACGAAAATGTGAAGGCGCTTTCGGCGGCGACGATGGATTTCGACGAGTTCTTTGTCGATCTGGCGAAAAAGGAGGGCCTTGCGGAAGGACTGAAGCCTGTCAAGGGCGGCGTCACCCTGCATATTTCCTGTCATAGCCGCGCGCAGAACATCGGCCAGAAGTCGACCGAGCTCTTGAAGCTTATTCCGGATACGGAGCTTACGGTGATCGAGCGCTGCTCCGGCCATGGCGGCTCCTGGGGCGTCAAGAAAGCCCATCACGAGACGGCGCTCAAGGTCGGCAGGCCCGTCGCGAGCAAGGCGCTTCAGGTCCATAACGCCTTCATCGTGTCGACCTGTCCGCTCGCCTGCGATCACATCCGCACCGGCGTCGACAGGCTGGAGGAGGGCGCGGCGCCCGCGCGCTCCTGGCATCCGATCGAAATCTTTGCGAAGGCCTACGGTCTTTAAGCCGGTTCGAAATTGAGGAAAGTATCGATGTCCGACGTCGTCAATCTCAAGGCCGCCCGCTCGCGCTTTTCGATCGGCCGCAACGATATTCTGCCCTTGGCGGAGTATGAAAAAGTCCGCGCGGAAAAGCGAAAGGCGCTGATTGAGATCAAGAAGCGCCGTCGCGTTCCGATCGGGCCTCACGCTACGTTCTATTTCGAAAATTACGATACGATGTGGATGCAGATCCACGAAATGCTGCGCATTGAAAAGGGCGGCGAGGCCCAGATCGCCGACGAACTCGCCGCCTATTCGACTTTAGTTCCCAATGGGCGCGAACTGGTCGCGACCTTGATGTTCGAAATCGACGACGAAAAGTTGAGGAAGAGCGTTCTCGCCCGTCTTGGCGGCGTCGAGGAGACGGTCTTCCTTCGCTTCGGCGAGCATGAGATCAAAGCCGTTCCCGAACAGGACGTCGATCGCACAAGCGCCGAAGGCAAGGCCTCGTCCGTGCAGTTCCTGCATTTTCCCTTCACGGACGAAGAGGCCGGGGCGTTCAAGGCGCATGAAGGGGACGTCGTTCTCGGCGTCAGGCATCCGAACTATCCGCATATGACGCTGTTGCAGCCGGACGCGAAAGCCGCGCTCGAAGGCGATCTGGCCTGACGCAGGCGCCAATCGGGCGCGCGCGCATTCAGAAATTCCCGATTGCAATTTTCTCGCGCGCGACCATCTCACCGAGATGAGCGAAGCGGCGAACATCGCATACGGAGAAATGACTGGCGGGGCCTCGCGCGCCGCGTGTCGGATTGCGCAATCCGGCGAAATGCGAATTGCGCAATATCGCCCGGAACCGCAGAAAAAATGCGGGTCGATCAGATTCGGCGCTTTTCGGATTGCGCAATCCGGGCGCGCCGGCTCAGCGCCTGCGGGTTACGTCTTCGAGCAGTCTTTTCATCAGGGAATTTGTCTCGCGGATGATTTTGAACGCCGTCTCCCGGTCCCCTTCGCGATATTTCGCGACCGCCGTATCATAGCTGACGGCGAGGCGGCCTTCGGCGTTCGCCTGCCGGATATGTTCATAAGTGACGAACGCCCACATCGGCATCAGGACATAGCCATTGCGGCCATGCTTCGAGATGACGACAGCGCCCTCGTCCGCGGCTTTGAGAACGGCCCCGAAATTCCGCCGGGCCTCATAGGCGGTGAAGCAAGCCATCGGGCTCTCCTTTCCTCTGCTGTGGCGAAAAAGGATAAGGCCGGCCCGTCGGGGGTGGATAAGTCCGCCGCTCAGCCTTTCGGAGCGGTTAAGCGCGGTTTCGGGCCGGCGGCGCGAATGCGCGGAAGTCCCTCAAATTGCGGCGGTTTTCGGGTCCGGCGCGCGCGGGAGTGTTCCCAAAACGCCAATAAAATGCTTAAGGACTGTCGGTTCGCATCAAGGAACGGGAAATGAGCGCTGCGCCCAGAAAACTTCTTAAGGGATCAACCGGCGACTGGGAGGTCGTTGTCGGGCTCGAAGTGCACGCGCAGGTGCGCTCGAAGGCGAAACTCTTTTCGGGCGCCTCGGCCGAATACGGCGCGGGCCCGAACGAGAATGTCTCCATGGTCGATGCGGCGATGCCGGGCATGCTGCCCGTCATTAACAAATTTTGCGTCGAGCAGGCGGTCAGGACCGGGCTAGGCCTCAACGCCAAGATCAATCTCTGGTCGCGTTTCGACCGCAAGAACTATTTCTATCCCGATCTGCCGCAGGGCTATCAGATTTCGCAATACAAGGATCCGATCGTCGGCGAGGGCGAGATCGAAGTCGAACTCGATGACGGCGAGACGATCACGGTCGGCATTGAGCGCCTGCATCTCGAACAGGACGCCGGCAAGTCCATCCACGATCTTTCGCCGAAAGAGTCCTATGTCGATCTCAATCGCTCCGGCGTCGCGCTGATGGAGATCGTATCGAAGCCTGACATGCGCTCGGCGGAGGAGGGCGCGGCGTATTTCTCCAAACTGCGCACAATCGTGCGTTATCTCGGGACCTGCGACGGGAATATGGAGGAGGGCTCCATGCGCGCCGACGTTAATGTATCGGTGCGCCGGCCGGGCGAGCCCTTCGGCACGCGCACGGAAACGAAAAACGTCAACTCGATCCGTTACGTGAAACAGGTGATCGAATACGAGGCGCGCCGTCAGATCGAGGTGCTGGAGTCCGGCGGGACGATCGATCAGGAAACGCGCCTTTTCAATGTTCAGACCGGCGAGACGCGGACCATGCGCTCGAAGGAGGACGCGCACGATTATCGCTATTTTCCGGATCCCGATCTTCTGCCGCTCGAACTCGATCCCGCCTGGGTCGAGGAAATCAGAAAGAGTCTGCCGGAATTGCCGGACGCGAAAAAGCGCCGCTTCATGGAGCAATACGGCCTGTCGCTCTATGACGCGACGGTGCTCGCCATGGACAAGGACAAGGCCGCCTATTTCGAGGAGGCCGCCAAGGGGAGGAACGGCAAGCTCGCGGCGAACTGGGTGACGGTCGAGCTTTTCGGCGCGCTCAACAAGGCGGGCAAGGACATTCTGGAGAGCCCGGTCAGTCCGGCGCGGCTCAATGCGTTGGTCGGGCTCATCGAGGACAAGACGATCTCCGGCAAGATCGCCAAGGACGTGTTCGCGCTGATGTTCGAGGGCGAGGAAACCGGCGATCCGGCGGAAATCGTCGAAAAGCGCGGACTGAAGCAGGTGACCGATACGGGCGCGATCGAGAAGATCGTCGACGACATTATCGCCGCCAACCCGGCGCAGGTCGAACAGGTGAAGGCGAAGCCCAAGACTTTCGGCTGGTTCGTCGGTCAGGTGATGAAGGCGTCCGGCGGCAAGGCCAATCCGGCGGCCGTCAATGAAATCCTGAAAAAAAAGCTGGAGATCGAATAGGCGGGCCGCTCACGCCGGCGTGAGTCCCTATTTTAGGGCATAAGGTTTATAACGGACAGGCGCGGCTAGGGCGAAGGGCGATTGGGCGGACTGGAGAAAGCTTATGAAGACTTATCCTGTTTTGGCCGCCGCCGCGGCCGTTTTTGCGGGGTCGGCCGTTGCGGCCGGCGTTCAGCAAATCAGTTTCGCTGATTCCGAATTCCTCAGCAAATATGAGCCGGCGGGCGAAACGGTCGAGTGCCTGAGCGCGCGAACAATCGACAAGATCAAGCCGCTGACCGAGACCAGCTTTCTCGTCAAAGCCGGTCCGGATTATTATCTGAGCGCGACGTCCAGCGCCTGCACGGGCGCAACGCATTGGAATTCGCGCGTCGAATATGTGAAGCCTGGAACGCGCATTTGCTCAGGGCAAATCATCCGGATCGTCGACAATCAGTCAGGCATGCTGCGCGGGACGTGCTCGCTCGGAACTTTCGAAAAAATGCGCAGGAAAGCGCCGAAATCGGACGCGCCCGCCTAAGCCGAAAATCGATGTTCGTACACGGAGTAATTCCGTCTCTGTTAACCCATGGTTAGCGAAGCGGCAACCAATTGCTAACGTCTTGTTCACCAGAAATTAGCTTCCAAGCTTACATGCTCCTCATGGTTAACCCTGGCGGAAGTCGCGAGGGGGGATGCAATGAAGGGGCGAAACATGTCTGTATCGATTCCGGCCGCGGCGGTCGCGACGGCCGAACCGATCATGAGCGGCGAGGAAATGTATCGCTTGGGCCTTGCGGCGTCGACGCTGGGCCAGGACGGCGAATTCGATCTCATCACCGCGCACAAATGGTTCAACCTCGCCGCAATGCAGGGCAATATCGAGGCGCGCGCCTACCGCGCCGAACTGGCGAAGGAAATGACGCCAGAACAAATCGCCGAGGCTCAACGTCTCGCGCGGGAATACCTTTCGAGCCGCACGCCGCGCTACGACGCCTGACGCGCTTGCTGCGCGGCGCCGCGCCTGCCGCCGGCTCTTTCGCTTGTTTCGCGCGCGTCTTGCATGCGAATATAGGCGAAGGAGGAAAGCCGGGATGGGCTGATGTCTGCTGCGGAAGAACATGGTTTGACAGACGGGGCGGGGGGCGGCGCGATCCGGATTGAGGCGCGCCAGATGCTTCCGCTCGTCGAGATCGCCGCCCAGGCCGGCGTCGATGTCGGCGCCATTCTCTCCGAAATCGGCCTTCCCGCCGACCTTTGGGCGGGCGTCGACGGCGCGACGGCGCCGCTTTCGGCCTATTTTCGCCTTCGTGATCGTATTTCCGTGGCAGTCAAGGACGAGACCTGCCAGCTTTCGCAGCGCCAGCTTCTGCCGGGAACGACGGAGTTTATCCTTTCGCATCTGCAGGATGCGAAAACGCTTCATGATGCGATGAAGCTCGTCGCCGACTATTACAATCTTCTGCACGGCGGCGAACATAACAGCGTGCGCAAGCGCCATGGCGGCGCGGTCGCTCTGGTCACCGACGACCGCAATTTCCCGTATCGGATCAAGGATGACGTCGATCATACGCGCTTCGCGATGGAATGCGTGCAGATCTACCTTTTCTGCATGTTCTCGATGATCGCGCCTGAAAGCGCGCACGGATTAAAATCAGTCTCGGTGACGCGCCCGCGCGGCTCAGCCGGCGCCGGGCAACTGGAATTCTGGGAAGTGCCGGTCCATTACGGCGCGCCGGCTTATGAAATCGAATACGACCATGAAGCCGCGCAATCGCCGGTAACGCTGCCCCGGCCGAAAATTCTGACCGCGAGCGAAGTCTACGGACATGTGATCGAAACGGTCGAGGCGCGAGGAAAAGCCGGCCGCGGATTCTTCGGCGCCGCTTCGGCCGTGCGCGAACAAATGCGCAAGGGCGTTGTCGATCAGCGTGAAGTCGCTTTCGCGCTCGGGGTTAGCGTGGCGACGCTGCGCCGGCGGCTTTCGGAGGAGGGCGCGAGCTTTCGCGAAATCCGCAAGGAGGTCCTGAACGGAGCGGCGCAAACGCTGCTGCGCCGGAACCGGCCCATCGCCGACATCGCAGAAGCGCTCGGATTTTCCGACTTCCGCAGCTTCAACCGCGCTTTCAAGGAATGGAACGGGCTGACGCCGCGGGCTTATGTCGAGCGCCTGTCGGAACATCCGCGCGCCTGATTGGATTCCCGCATGAGCGAATTTGCCCACCCGCGGCGATCTTTCGCGTCATGGCGCCATCCGAAGACCGTTTCTAACCTCCTGCGTAAGAGGACAAGAAAAAGTCCTGTGGGAGGAGCCATAGAATGGGTCGCGGGAAATCAATAAAGCTCATCCGGAAGAATCAAATCATCGGCTTTTGCTCTGTCATTTCGCTTGCGACGGCGTGCGCGGGCGGGGCTGCGGCGCAAAGCGGCGCGGACTCGGCGGCGGATTCAGCGCGCGCAAAAGGCGTCGGCCAGGACGAGACGATGATCGTCACCGCGCGGCGGCGCGCTGAGTCGATCGAGACGACGCCGGTCGCCGTTTCGGCTTTCAATGACAAACGGGTCGAGGAATTGCAGGCCGATCTGCTGTCGGGAATTCAGTATGCGACGCCGAATCTGTATCTCGATCAGGGCGACGCTTCGAACGCCGTGATCTACATTCGGGGGATCGGCCAGAATGATTCCCTCGCCTTCGCCGATCCGGGCGTCGGCGTTTATGTCGATGACGTTTTCATCGCCCGCTCGCAGGCGGCTTTTCTTGAGCTTTTCGACGTCGATCGCGTCGAAGTGCTGCGCGGGCCCCAGGGAACGCTTTACGGGCGAAACACGATTGGCGGCGCGGTGAAATTTGTCTCCAAACAGCCGCCAGATGATTTTCACGCCTATCTCGAAGGCGGCGTCGGCAACTTCAATTCCCGGGAATTGAAGGGAAGCGTCGGCGGGCCGATCTCGCCGGGCGTTCTGCGCGGCAAAATCGCGTTCTCCGCACAGCGGCGCGACGGTTTCAGCCGGAACGCCTATGACGGCCAGGACGACGGCGACTTCCGGTCTTTCGCCGGCCGGGGGGCGCTGCGATATACGCCGACCGATCGACTTGAATTTCGTCTTTCAATCGACGGACGGGTCGATCGGCCGCACACCTCGCGCAGTCCCGTTCTCGAAACGTCGATCACAGGCGCGCCGGATCCGACAGACCCGACCTTGCTCGTGACTTTCCCTGCGAGCGCCGATCCGTACAAAGTCAATGTCAACGCCAACGGGCTTTCGGATATCTCCGCCTACGGCGTTGCGCTGACCTCGCGGTACAAGGCGAGCGACTCCCTTACCATCGAATCCATATCGTCCTACAGGAAATTCAAATTCGACCTCAATCTCGACACCGATGGCTCGCCCTTGCCGATCCTGGATATCCTGCTTCGTCAGGACGAGTTTCAGGCCAGTCAGGAATTGCGCGCTTTGTATGACGGCGGCGGCCCGCTGACATTCACGGGCGGGCTGTATTATTTCCACGATGACGACGACACATTCTCCGGATTCGATGACGGCGCGGCGACCATTTTCGGGTTTCCGGTGATCGCCTTCGGATTTCCTTCGTCCAGTCTCGCCGATACGCGCCAGATCACGAACTCCTATGCGGCGTTTGCGGACGCCGCGCTGAAATTGACGGATCGCATCGAGGCGAGCGCCGGGCTGCGATACACTTATGAAAAACGCAGCTCCGCGCGCTCTTTTGAAAATTTCTTCGATCCCGCCATTTCGGTGATAAAAAACACGCCCCCCTTCCTGCAAGGAGCGGGGGTTCCCGGCGCGCCGATTTCCGGCGCGGCGGACTTCGACGCGCTCACGCCGAAATTCTCCCTCTCATACCGACCGACGGATTCCGCTTTCCTTTACGCGACGGTGTCCCGCGGTTTCAAAAGCGGCGGATTCGACGGCAGGGCGACGACGCAATTCGGTTTCCAGCCATTCAAGCCGGAATTCGTCTGGAGCTATGAAGGCGGCCTGAAAACGACGTGGTTCGACGGGGCGCTGATTGCGAACGCCGCCTATTTTTACAATGACTACACAGACTTGCAGGTGACATCCTTCGGCGCCGATCCCGATTCCGGCGCGTTTGTCAGTCTGTTTACGAACGCCGCGCGCGCGCGCACGCAGGGCGTCGAACTCGAGGTCTACGCCAATCCCACCGATCGGCTTTCGATAACAGGAACAGTCGGGTTCCTTGATGCGAAGTACAAGAAATTCGAAACGCTGATCGGCGGCGTGGTGACGGATGTCAGCAGCCGCGCGATGGTGAACTCGCCGAAATGGAATGCGAGCCTGGGGGCGACTTACGAGCAGCCGATTGCGACGGGCTTTGTCGCGACCCTGCATGTCGACGGCGCTTATCGCGGGACGGCCGCGACGGAGATTACAGCGTCCCCCGTTCTGACGCAGCGGCGCTATGCGCTCTTGAACGCCTTTGTCGGATTGAAAACGGCCGACGAACGGTGGGAGTTCCGCGCCGGCGTCAAGAACGCGACCGATCGCGCCGTTCGCGTCCAGGGGTTCAATCTCTCCGAATTCCCGGGCGTTCAACTGGGCTTCTACGCGGCCCCGCGGACTTACGACTTCAAACTGATCTACCAGTATTGACGCCGTGACGGCGCGCTGAGCCCCGCGCATGGGCGCAGCGCGCCGGACGGCCGCGCGACGGAGAAAAAGCAAGATCGCTGCATGCCAAGCAACGGCTGAGTCCGGAGGAAATCATGGATAAATCAGCACGCTGTGTCGCGAGTATCATTTCAAAAATCATCGCCGGCGCGACGATCGGGCTGGCGCTCTTCGCCGGGTCTGCGAACGCCGGCCCGCTAACCCTCGAACAGACCTATACATCCGGCATCTCAAACGGGTGGGTGCGGGTCGAACGTTGGGATGACGGCGCGTCGGGTTTCACCCAGGAAGCCTTTCCGCCCGACGGCCGGGGCGATCAAAGCGGCCAACGAAAAACATTCTTCGCCAATGACGGAAGTCCGCGCTCGTCGAAGTTTCTCATGTATTACGCGCCCGGCTGGGACACCAATCCGAACGCCGTTCCGGTGCTGCTCGCGCACGGCGCCAATCAGGACGCCGATCTCGCCTGGGCGAATCCGAATGAGGCGGGCGGATATGGGTGCGGGCGTCCGTCCTGCCCGACAAGCGGGCTGATGCAAATCTTGACCGGCGACGGCTATAAAGTGTTCGCCATAAATTTCCCGCACAAGAACGGCGACAGCTATTTCTGGGCGGAGCAGATCGCCGACGCCATCTCCATCATCAAGTCGCGGACAGGCGCATCGTCCGTCGATGTGATCGCGTGGTCGAAGTCGACGACGAGCGCGCGAATGTATGTGTCCTCAGTGAAGAAATCCTGGGGAACGTCTTATCGCGGAGACGTCCGCAGGCTCATTCTTCTCGGAGCGGCCAACAATGGAATCGACCTGTCGTTTCGTCATGGCTGGTCCTTCAGCCTGACCGTCTATCCGGAATGCGGCGGCTCCATTGACGGACCCGTGCCGAACGACATGCTCGTCTGTTACGGATTCTGGATTGACGGCGGCGAATGGACCTACGGCTCGTCCTATTTCCCGGGATCGAAACAGCTTCTCAAGCGCTGGGACAGCGTTTATCCGCCCGCCGCAACGGACCAGGATTGGTATACGACCTATTATGGCGGCTTCGGCTTTTACACCCATAGCCCCGGAATCACCGCCTATCTCGGCGATTCTCTGATTGACCTTGTACGGACGAGCCCGACTCCCGCCGGCGTCGTCGTGCACAATCTGTGCGGAAATCAGGCTGACATCGCTTTGTTCCACAATGAGCACACGGGCCCGTCCGACGGCGTGGTCTTTATCGCCAGTTGCAGGGATACGACCGGCATCACGAATGACGGCGGCGACGCGACGGTCGCGGTCAATCATCTGGAGCTAGGGTGGGACACGCCCTCGACGAGCAAGATCGAACAATGGCTGGCGGCGCCTTAGGCGCCGCCCATGTCCGGGCGGGCCGGGCCGGGGCGCCGCGTGATTCCGGAGCTTCAGATCCGTCCTGCGGTTGCGGGCGGCGCGGCTGTGTTCGGCGGGCCTAAGGGCCGGCGAAGTTTGCGGGCGCGCGGCTGAGATGGCCGAGGCGCGGAGCATGAGCGGCCGGCGATCCTTCGGGACCGCTTCGGCCGTGCGCGAACAAATGCGCAAGGGCGTTGTCGATCAGCGCGGCGTCGCGCGCGCTCTCGGGGTCAGCGTGGCGACGCTGCGCCGGCGGCTTTCGGAGGAGGGCGCGAGCTTTCGCGAAATCCGCAAGGAAATCCTGAACGGGACCGCGCAATCGCTGCTGCGCCGGAACCGGCCCATCGCCGACATCGCAGAAGCGCTCGGATTTTCCGACTTCCGCAGCTTCAATCGCGCCTTCAGGGAATGGAACGGGCTGACGCCGCGGGCTTATATCAAGCGCCTTTCAGACCATTCCTCCTTCTGATGCGCGCTGATGCGCGGCGGCGGATGAGCGAAAATGTCCACCTAACGCGATCCTTTGCGTCATGGCGTTGTCCCGAGGCTGTTTGTAACATTTTCGCTCGAGGGCATGCGTGGAAAAAGCCTAGGGAGGGATATATGGCAAACGGAACAAAGGGGTTTGCTTCGCGCAGAAATCGAATTCTCGGTTTCTGTTCGCTGATCGCGCTGGCGGCAGGCGCGGCGGGGGGCGCGTTCGCCCAAGGCGTCGAGACCGGTCAGACTTCGGCCGATCAAGCCAAAGCGAATTCGGACGAGGCGATCATCGTTTCGGCCCGCCGGCGGGAGGAGAGCCTGCAAAAAGTCCCGATCGCGGTGTCGGCCTTCAGCGGCGAACAGCTGTCCGACATCAACGCGCAGGACCTTACGGCGGTGGGCGATCTGTCGCCGAACATCACGCTGAAGACGTCGCGCAGCACCAATTCGACCTTGACCGCCTTTATTCGCGGCGTCGGCCAGCAAGACCCGGTCGCCGGGTTCGAGGCGGGCGTCGGCGTCTATATCGACGACGTTTATCTCAACCGTCCGCAAGCGGCGCTTCTCGATATCTTCGACGTTCAGCGCATCGAGGTTCTGCGCGGTCCGCAGGGCACGCTTTACGGCCGCAACACGATCGGCGGCGCGGTCAAATACGTGACCAAGCCGCTGACGGACGATCCTTCGCTCGACGTCAAGCTCACGGGCGGGACGCATGGCGAATTCGACGGCGTCGGCACCTTTAATCTGCCCATCGCGAAAGATTCGGCGATCGGCGATCTGAAGCTCGGCGGTTCGATCGCCTATCTCAGCCATGGCGGTTTCGGCCATAACATCTATCTCGGCTCGGGCGATCTGCCGAACTACAACAAGAAGGTTCTCGCGGGCCGGCTGTCGACCGAATGGGATCCGACGAACAATTTCTCGCTCAAGATCACGGGGGACTGGACGGACGACAATTCGGCGCCGCGCCAAGGCCATCGCCTTCTCGCCTTCACTGACGCCGGGAGAATGATCTCCTATCCGGTGCTGAGCAATGTCTACGATACGATGTCCGGGCTCAACACGCCGAAACAGAGCGTCGTCGCCAACGGCGTTTCGAGCGTCATGCAATGGAAGACGAGCGAACACTTCACGCTTAAAAACATACTCGCCTATCGCTCCGATCGCACCAATACGCCGATCGACTTCGACAGCCTGCCTTATGTCGATCTCGACGTGCCGGCGATTTATGACAACAACCAGCTTAGCGAGGAGTTCCAGATCCTATACGAAGCCAACCGCATTCACGGGATCATCGGCTTCTATTATCTCGACGCTTATGCGCTGACGAAATTCGACGTGCTCCTCGGCGGGACGACGCTCGATCCGACGGCCGCGCTCAACGTGTTCACCTCAAGCGCGGCGAACACGCATACCTGGTCGATCTTCGGCGACTGGACGTTCGATCTTTCGGATATGTGGTCGCTGTCGGTCGGCGGGCGCTACACCAATGACCGACGCGACGCGACGATCAATCGCGACATCTATCTCGGCGGCTTTTCCCCGACCTTCGGCGGTCCGGATCGCGCGCCCTTCTTGACGCAAACCGATCTCAGCGCGGAAGCCGAGTTCCACGACTTCAGCCCGAGAGCGTCGCTCACCTTCACGCCCAATGCGGAGAATACGTTCTATTTCTCCTATGCGCAGGGCTTCAAAAGCGGCGGGTTTGATCCGCGCTGCGTCGCTTCGACGGCGCCGGACATCAATGGCGACGGCGTTTCAGGCGCGGCCGGAGACGTCGCCGATCAGCGCGCCTTCTGCCTGTTCCAGCCGGAAAATATCTCGACCTATGAGGTCGGATGGAAAAACTCGCTGTTTGACGGCAATTTCCACTCGGCGCTCGACTTCTTCTACAGCGACTACAAGGACGTTCAGGTGCCCGGCTCGGTCGGAGTCGACACCAATGGCGACGGCCAGGCGGACACTTTCGCCGGCGTGACGACGAACGCCGCGAAGGCGCGCATCTACGGCGTTGAGTTTGAGGGCGCCGCCCATGTTGCGGAGAATGTCTTCGGCGGCGGGGACTCGCTCGATTGGCAGTTCTCGATGGGCTACATCAACGCAGCCTACACGAAATATCTCGGCCGCGGTTCGCCGCCGCCCGACATCACCAATGTCGCCGTTTTCCAGAACACGCCGAAATGGAACGCCTATAACCGCGTGACCTATTCGGCGCCGATGGGCCTGATGGGCAAGGACGGCCGGACAAGCCTTTACGGCGCGGTCGCCTATAAGAGCCTGACCCACCAGTTCGGCTATGCCGGCCCGCTCGACCAGCCCGCTTATGCGACCGTCGACGCCGGCGTTTACTGGAAGAACGACACCGGCCGGTGGAAGCTCGGGGTTTACGGCTCGAACCTCACGGACAAGCGCTACAAGGTGGCGGGCTATGATTTCGTCACCTCGCTGCCGGCCTTCGGCAATTCGGCGCTCGGAGTCACCGGCGTCCTGACCGCCTTCTACGGCGATCCGCGTCAGGTTCTCGGAACCGTTGAGGTGGCGTTCTAACGAATCCAGCACGGCGCCGCGTCGGAGCCTCCTTCCCGCCGAAGCGGCGCCGCGCTGGCGCTTGAAGACCTGACCCGGCCCGCAAGGGGAGCGGTTTCGGTCTTGGTCTTCGCGGCGGGGGGCCGCGCGGCGCGGGAGCGATCTGATGTATTTTGACTGGCGGATCGGACTCGCGCTCGCGGTCGCCGCGGCGATCGTCGGTCTCATATTCCTGCTAAGGTCGAACAGCCTCGCGCCTGCAGCGCTCGAGCGGAAATACGCCAAGAATGATCGATTCATTCTCATCAGCGGCGCACGCGTGCGCGTGCGCGAAGAGGGGCCGGAAGGCGCCCCGCCGGTCATTCTGCTGCACGGATTCACCTACAGCCTCGAAAGCTGGGACGCCTGGGCGGCGACGCTCTCGGGGCGATATCGCGTCATCCGATATGATTTGCTCGGACACGGTCTGACCGGACCCGACCCGAAGAAGCGCTACGCGCCGACCGCGCGGGCGGCCTTTGTCGGGGAGGTCATGGACGCGCTGGGAATCCGCTCGGCCTATCTCGCCGGCAATTCCCTCGGCGGCCTCGCCGCCTGGCGATTCGCCGCGCATAACCCGGACCGGGTGAAGGGCCTCCTTCTGGTCTCGCCCGGCGCCTATTCGTTCAACGGCGTCACGGACGAACCGGTCGAGCCGCCGGCGGCGATGAAGCTTTATCTTCGACGGCCGACAGCGGCCGGGGTGAAAGCGAGCGCGCAAATCGTGTATGCTGATCCCGCGAAGATCACCGAAGCGCGGCTGCGCGTGCTGCGCGATATGATGCGCAGGCGCGGCAATGGAGAAGCGTTCGTGGAGTCCATCCGGCAATTCGTGCTGCCCGATCCGACGGCGGAGCTCGCCAGGATCACTGCGCCGACGCTCATCCAGTGGGGCGCAATGGACAGGCTGATTCCCGCAGAGCAGGGCGCGCGCGTTCAAAAGGCGATCCCCAATGCGCGTCTGATCGTTTATGACGGCGTCGGGCACGCCGCTCAGGAGGAAGACCCGGAACGCACGGCCCGAGACGCGCTTGATTTTCTGAACAGCCTTGAGCGGGAGTCGAATTGACGGATAGTCCGGACTCGACGACGCCGCCCGCCGCGACGAGCGCGTCCGCCGCTTATCGCGCCTGGGTGCTGTTTATCCTGGTCGTCGTCTACACATTCAATTTTCTCGATCGCCAGATCATCGGAATTCTCGCCATTCCGATCAAGGCGGAGCTCCACCTTTCGGACAAACAGCTCGGTTTGATGGGCGGGCTCGCCTTCGCGGTTTTCTACACCTTGCTCGGCATACCGATCGCCTGGCTCGCCGACAGAAAAAACCGCGTCTGGATCATGACGATCGCGCTCACGGCATGGAGCCTGATGACCGCCGTTTGCGGGTTGGCGCAGAATTTCACCCAGCTCTTCTTCGCCCGGCTTGGCGTCGGCGTCGGCGAAGCAGGAGGCGTCGCGCCCGCCTATTCGTTGATCGCGGATTATTTCGCGCCGTCGAAACGTTCGCGCGCGCTCGCCATTTACTCCTTCGGCATTCCGATCGGATCGGCGCTCGGCATTCTCGCCGGCGGCGTTCTGGCGAGCGTTCTTGACTGGCGCGCGGCGTTTATTCTGGTCGGCCTGTCGGGCCTTGCGATCGCGCCGGTGTTTCGCCTGACCTTGCGCGAGCCGCCGCGCGGCGGTCTCGACGCGGGCGGCGCGACGAGCGAACCCGCGCGGGTGATCGACGTCGCGCGCGTGCTTTCGAAAAAGCCGAGTTTCTGGGGGCTTTCCTTCGCGGCCGCCGCCTCATCCATGATGGGCTATGGCGTCCTGTTCTGGATTCCGTCTTTCCTGGTGCGCAGCTTCGGCGAGGATTTGCCCGGGTTCTTCTCATGGATGCCCAGCGCGCTCGTTCCCGAACACGCGCCGCCCATTCTCTACGCCTCCTATTTCTTCGCGACGACGCTCTTTATCGGCGGCATGATCGGGCTCTGGGTCGGGGGCGTGCTCGCCGACCGCTACGGCGAAAAGCACAAGGCGGCCTATGCGCTGGTGCCGGCCTTCGCTTTCGCCGCGACGATTCCTTTCTATCTCGCCGGCGTGCTTTCGGTGTCGCTGACGCTCACTTTCTTCATGTTTCTGTTTCCGACCGCATTGAGTCTGATGTGGCTCGGGCCGGTGATTTCGGCCTTCCAGCATCTCGTGAAGCCGAATATGCGCGCGACGGCGTCAGCGCTTTTCCTGTTCATCAACAATCTGATCGGGATCGGCCTCGGCAATCTTGCGCTTGGCGCGATTTCCGACGCGCTCGCCGAACGCTTCGGGGCGGAGTCGCTGCGCTACGCCATTCTTTCGGGATCGGTGCTTTATCTCGTCGCCGCCGCGTTGTTTTTCATCACGGCGCCGCGTCTGAAGCGCGACTGGGAGAATTGATCGTTTCGTCGCGGCGCGTCTTGATGAAAACGTGTTCGAACTCCGGCGCCGCCTGCCGGATTTTGGTTTCAAGCCGGTCCATGACGCGCAATATTTCTTCCGCCGGAAGGTCCGGATCGACGGTCGCCTCAAGATCAAGAAGCGCCCGGTCGGCCCCGATCTGCATGGTGAGGAGCCGCCCGGCGCCGGTGACGCCGTTCTCCGCGACGACGATCCGGCGAACCGTATCGATCGCCTCGGAATCGGCGCGCTCGCCCATGATGAGCGCGCGGCTCTCATAGATCAGCAGAAAGGCGACGGCGATCAGCACAAGCCCGATCAGAATCGCCGCCGCGCCGTCGATCCACGGGGCGCGGAAAAATTCGGCGAGCCCGACGCCGGCGAGCGCGATCAGGACGCCGATCATCGCCGCGCTGTCTTCGGCGAGGACGACGAATGTCGACGGGTCCTTGCTGCGCCGGAAGAGGCCGAACAGGCTTTCCCGTCCGCGCCGCTCCTGCGCCATTTCGCGCGCCGCGACCATCCATGACGCGCCTTCCGCGACCAGCGCGATGACGAGCACGATATAGTTCCAGAACGGATCGGCGAGCGGCGCGGGTTCGCGGATGCGGCGGTAGCCTTCAAAGACCGAAAGCCCGCCGCCCAGACTGAAGAGCAGCATCGCTACGACAAGGCTCCAGAAATAGATCTCTTTTCCGTATCCGAACGGATGCTGCGCGTCGGGCGGCTTGCGGCTGCGATGAACGCCGAGCAGAAGCAGAAGCTGGTTGCCCGTATCGACGAGCGAATGGATCGCTTCGGAAAGCATGGCTGAGCTGCCCGTCGCGAGCGCGGCGAAAAACTTTGCGGCGGCGATGAGGAGATTGGCGGCCGTTGCGGCGTAGATCGCAACGGGCTTTTCCTGCGGGCGCGACGTTCCCAATTCCGGCTCCTTCAATCAGAGCCGATTGCTAGCGCATTTGCGCGTCTTTCGCGATATTCTGCCGCGGGAAGGGGGGTCAGGTCGCGTCGCGCTCGCCGAGCGCGCGCAGGCGCGCGATGAGGCTTGCGGAGCGTTTTTCGCTGAGCTCCCCAACGCCGCCGATCAGCGTTTCGCGGATCGGCTTGAAGCCGGCCATGCCGAGAATCCCGCTTTCAAAACCGCGAACGCCGTGCGCGCCGAAGAACAGCTTGTAGGCGGCGGCCGGCATGCCCATGGTCACGACGACGCGGGCCGAACGGCCCTTGAGCATTTTCTTCGGCCAGCCATGTCCGGACTCGGCGATCGCGAATTCATTGCGCGATAGCTGTTCGAAAAACGCCTTGACGCGCGCGGGCATGGTTCCGAGCCAGAGCGGATAGACGACGCACAGATGATCCGATCGTTTGATCTTGTCCTGGGCGTCTCGAATCGGAAGCGCCGGATCGGAGGCGAAGTCGGCGGGATTGGCGAGGAGTGCGACATCGACAGCGCCGATGTCTATGCGCTCGATGCGCGCGCCGCCCGCTTTCGCGCCCGCTGCATAAGCGTCGGCGAGCGCGTGGCACAGATGCTTGCCGGCGGCGTGCGGGTGGCCTTGCAGGACGACGATGGTCTTCGGCATGCGCGGCCTCCGCGGCGCGGGATGAAAAGCGTTTCGGCGTCAGGCTGCGAGCGCGCCCTCGATACGATAAAGACGCGGGCCGACTTTGGTGAGCCGCCGTTCGCGTGTCCATTTCGAAAACAGGCGCGAGACCGTTTCGAGCGTCAGCCCGGTATAGTCGGCGATCTGCTGCCGGGTCATCGGCAGGTCGAGCTCGCCGAGATTGGTGGAGAGCCGCTCGGAGGCGAGGATCAGGAATTCGGCGAGCCGCTCGGCGGCCGACTTGCGGCCAAGCATGGTGATGTGCGCGCGCTCGCGCTGAAGCCGCGCGCGCATCTGCTCAAAGACGAACTCGGAAAGATCTCGATCCTCGAGCACGTCATGGGCGTCGAACTCGACGATTTCGACGTCGGTCAGGGCCTCGGCGAAGTGGTCGAGAACCCCGTCGAACTCGAAGTGAAGAATTTCGCCGGCCGCGGCGAAATCGATGATCTGGCGACGGCCGTCCTCCAGCAGCTGAAACAGGATGACCGCGCCGGAGCAGACCTTGAGGAGAACGCCGGCCTGCGCTCCCGAGGCGTAAATTTCTTCACCCTTGCGGAAAGTGCGGATTCTGGCGTCGGCGCTCATGGGACGTCCTCCTGTTTGACGGACGCCATTATGGCGGACCCGGCCGCCGCCGAAATTCGCAAGGACCCGTAAGGGAAATTACTTATCGGTGAGTTGGCTTGAAACGGTCTCCAAAAGCGCGTCGGCCTCCAAAGGTTTGCGAAAGCTTGCCGCGGGCGCGATCGCCGCATGGGCTTTCCGATATGAAACGTCCCGCAATCCGGATACGACGATGATCTTGATCCCCGGAAACTCCCTTTTCAGACGCGTGGCCGCGTCCACGCCCGACCCGGTGGGGAAGGCGAGGTCGAGAATGATGACGTCGTCGGGACCGATCGTGGCGCGGTCGAAGAAATCATCCGGGTTCTCATAGGAGGCGACGTCGAAGCCGTTCCCCCCGATGAGCTCATGGACCGAATGCCTGACGGCTCCGTCGTCTTCTATGATGTGAACACGGGCGCACACGCGGCGTACTTAAGCCCGGTCGGCCAAGGCCTCCTTGCGCTCGATCAAGCTTTGCCCGAGAGCAGCCGCACGAGGCCGGCGATATTCCGCACGCCCGTCTTCTCGAAGATTCGCGCCCTGTGCACTTCGACGGTCCGGGGACTGATGTCGAGTTCGCGCGCAATCTCCTTATTGGTGAGGCCCTCATTGAGCGCGAGCGCGACCTGGCGCTCCCGGTCGGTCAGCACGGCGAGAGCGGCCTCCAGCCCGGCGCTTTCCTGTTCGCCGTTCGGCTGTCGCGCCGATTCGATCGCGGCGTCGACCGCTTCGACTTCGAAAGGCTTTTCGATGAAATCGGCGGCGCCGAGCTTGATCGCCTGGACGGCGGCCGCGACGTCGCCATGGGCGCTGATCATGATGATCGGGAATGACGGCGCATCGAGGCGGCGCAGCACGTCGAGCCCCGAAATACCCGGCATTTTAAGATCGAGAAAGGCGATGTGCGGCGGATTGGTTTTCACCGCCTCAAGAAACGCTTCGCCGTTC
Organism: Alphaproteobacteria bacterium; assembly: GCA_016125425.1. Taxonomy (GTDB): domain Bacteria; phylum Pseudomonadota; class Alphaproteobacteria; order Caulobacterales; family Parvularculaceae; genus Amphiplicatus. The sequence continues at coordinate 7,437 of WGLT01000008.1, read as the reverse complement.
GCGTAGCATTCGATGCGGCGGCCGTCGCTGCGCAGATAGGTGACGAGACCGTCGCGGACCGAATCATCGTCGTCGATGATCGCGATATGCAATTCAGGCGACATCAGAGACGGACTCCATCGGAAGCGTCAGCCGGAAGCAAGCCCCGCCGAGCGCATTCGGACCGGAGCGGTCGACGAGCTCCAAAGCGCCGCCATGCGCTTCGGCGATGTTGCGGCAGATTGACAGACCGATCCCCAGACCGTTTTGCTTGCTCGATGTGAAAGGCGAAAACAGGCGCTCGCGAATCTCGGAGCCCACGCCCGGGCCGTTATCTTCAACATATAGCTCGAACATGTCGCCGTGATCCGCCCAGACGCGAACGCGCCGGTCTTCCTGTTTTTCGGTGGCGTCGAGGGCGTTCTTGATCAGATTGACCAGGATTTGCTGCACCTGCGTTTCGTCGCCGAAAATCGACAGCTTCTCGGATACGCCGTCTATGTCGAAGCGGCAATTGCGCTTCGTATCGGCGATGCGGCAAAGATCGATCGAGGCGGCCAGCGTTCGCGCAAGATTGAAAGTCGCCATCTCATGGTCGGTCCGTTCGACCATTTGGCGGATGCGCCGCACGATCTCCCCCGCGCGCGAGGCCTCGCTTTTGGCGCGGGCGAAAAGCTCCTTCGCCTTTTCGACATCGCCTCCGAGCGCGCGTTCGGCGGAGGTGAGATAGAGCGTCATCGCGGTCAGAGGCTGATTGAGCTCATGTGCGAGCGCCGATCCCATTTCGGCGACAGCGCTGACGCGGCCCATATGGGCGACTTGATTCTGCAAGTCGTGCAGGCGCTGTTGCGCGGCGACGCGGGCGGAAAGGTCGCGGACGGTGCCGACAAAGCGGCGCTCGCCATGATGGATGAACTCGCCGACGCTAAGCTCCATCGGGAAGATCTCGCCGTTCTTGCGCCGACCCTCGACTTCGCGGCCAATGCCGATGATCTTTTTAACGCCAGTATGTTTATACGCCTGCATGTAGGCGTCATGATGTTCGGCGTATTTCGGCGGCATCAGCATAGTGATATTCCTGCCGATGACTTCATGCGCCTTGTAGCCAAACATGCGCTCACAGGCTGGATTGAAAAGCTCGGCCCGCCCCCGCTCGTCAATGCAGATGATGCCGTCCACAGTCGTCTCGATCAGCGCGGCGAGTTGCTCCCGGGCGAAGGAGTCGCTGGACCCGGCGTCCGAGTGAACGACTAGGGCGACGCCTTGTCCGGCGATGAACCGCAGCAGGACTCCGGGATCGCCGGCGCCGGAGGAAACTCTGAAGGCGCCGCTTCGCCCGGCCTTGAGGGCGGCCTGCATCGCGGTGCGCTCCGCCGCGGAGAGCAGAACGAACGGATCGTCCGCTCCGAGGAGCGGATGGCTGTCTGCGGCGGCGTTACGACGAAGAACGCGAAGCGATTCGTCCGCCAGGACGGCGGGTTCGCCGACCGCGTCTATCGCCAACTCGAAAGCTGTTAAAACGTTCGCCATCGCCCGCCGACTTTTACCCCACTGACGGGGCGCCACAAGCCAAAGCGGCCGTACTTGGTCTTTAATTGTTTCATGAAAGATGGAAAAATGCCGCTTCGGCGCCCCTGATCCAGATCAACGCGGCCTGCCGGCGCACGCTTATTGTGGCCGACGCCCTATTCCCGCGGAGAATGCCCCATGGCGCATGACGTCAAAGCGATCCTCACCCTGCTCGATCGCCCGGGCGACATGGCCGGCGTGCTCGCCTGGGCCAATCGGCTGGCGCGCGACTTCGACGCGACCGCCGACGCCGTCTTCATGCGGCATGACTGGCTGACCGAAATGCCGATGGTCTCCGACGGCTTCGGGATTTACTACACCGACGTCGTGACGCGCGAGCTCCAGGAAGCCGCCGAAAGAGCCGAACAGGTGGCGCGCGAGGAATTCGAAACCGCGCAGAAGCGAGGAACGCATTGCCGTCTCGCCAAGCTGCATGCGGTCTCGCGCGCCTCGAGGGACGATCTCGCCCGGCTCGCCCGCTGTTTTGACCTTGGCGTCGCCCATCTCCCCGCCGAAGCGAATTTCGCCGCCGACGAGGCCGTCCTCGGACAGTTCCTTCTTAAGGGCGGAACGCCGGTCTTTGTCGCGCCGCGCGACGTCCGCGCGGATGCGCCGCTCAGCAGCGCGCTCATCGCCTGGGACGGCAGCATTGAGGCGGCCCGGGCGGTGCGCGCGGCGCTTCCGTTCCTGCGCGATTGCGGCCAGGTCTCCATCAGAACCATCGCCGAAAAGAAGGACGAGCATCCCAATCTCGCGCCCGTGCGCCGCTATCTCGAATTGCACGGCGTCGAGACGCAGCCCGGCGCGCTCAAAAGCGAAGGAGAAGCCGTTGCGGAGAAGATTCTCTCCGAAGCGGAGGAAATCGCCGCCAGTTTTCTGGTCATGGGCGCGTTCTCCAGCGCGCCCTGGCAGGAGCAGTTGTTCGGCGGCGCGACGCATACGGTTCTTCGCAAGTCGCGCAGGCCCGTCATTCTGTCGCATTAACGTTCTATAGAACGGGCGCGGGGGCGCGGTTGAGGATCGGCGATCTGCGAGAGATTCAATGAGCGCATCAGTAAGAGTGAAAGAAGCGGCGCTGAAAGTTGCGGCGCGCCGCGCGGAGGATTCGGCGAACGGCAAGGAGGGGCGGCCGGTCCCTCCGGATGCGACGGAGTCGGCGTTCGACGGTTATGACGCTCCGGAATCGACGACGATCGACGCCGCCGCCGAAATCATCGATCGCGCTTGGCATGCGAATATTGCGCGGTTCACCGGCGGGCTTTCGCCGGGCGCGCTCGCCTCGGCCTATTTCGACTGGATCGTCCATCTTGCGGCTGCGCCCGGCAAGCAGGGACAGCTCGTGCAGAAGAGCGCGCGCAAAGCGGCGCGCCTCAGCGCCTATGTTACGCGTCGCATGCTCGACGGCGCGCAGGATGACGGCTGCATTACGCCGCTTCCGCAAGACCGCCGCTTCAGAAGCGATGCATGGCGGCGCCCTCCGTTTAATTTCATCGCGCAGAGTTTTCTTCTGACGCAGCAATGGTGGCATAATGCGACAACCGGCGTTCCGGGCGTTTCGGAAAAAAATGAGCGCATCGTCGAATTCGCCTCGCGCCAGGTCCTCGATATCTTTTCGCCTTCGAATTTCGTTCTCACCAATCCCGAAGTCTTGAACGCGACAATGCGCGAAGGAGGCCTCAATCTCGTTCGCGGCTTCCGCAATTTCGTCGAAGACTGGAGCCGACAGATCGCGGGGGCGCCGCCGGTCGGCGCGGAGAGATTTGTCGTCGGGCGCGATGTGGCGGCGACGCCGGGAAAAGTCGTCTTCCGAAACCGGCTGATCGAACTCATTCAATATGCGCCGGCGACGGAGAAGGTCCGTCCCGAACCGATCCTCATCACGCCGGCGTGGATCATGAAATATTACGTTCTGGATCTGTCGCCGCGAAATTCGCTCGTGAAATACCTGGTCGAACAAGGCTTCACCGTTTTCATGATCTCCTGGAAAAATCCGGGCGTCGAAGATCGCGATCTGGGTTTCGACGACTACAGAAAACTGGGCGTTATGGCGGCCCTCGACGCGATCGGCGCGATTATGCCCGGCGCCGGCGTCCACGCGGCCGGCTATTGCCTCGGCGGCACCTTGCTGTCGATTGCGGCGGCGGCCATGGCGTGCGACGGAGACGAGCGCCTCAAATCGGTGTCGTTGCTCGCCGCGCAGCAGGATTTCACAGAAGCCGGCGAATTGACGCTCTTCATCAATGAAAGCCAGGTGGACTTTCTCGAGGACATGATGTGGGGGCAGGGCTATCTCGACTCAAAGCAGATGGCCGGCGCCTTTCAATTGCTGCGCTCGAACGATCTCATTTGGTCAAAAGTCCAGAGGGAGTATTTGCTCGGCCAGCGCGAGCCGATGACCGATCTGATGGCGTGGAATGCGGACGCGACGCGCATGCCTTATCGTATGCATTCAGAATATCTGCGCAGCCTGTTCCTTCACAACGACCTCGCCGAAGGACGCTTTCGCGTCGAGGGCGCGCCCGTCGCCGTCTCCGACATTCGCGCGCCGATTTTCGCCGTCGGCACGACGAATGATCACGTCGCGCCGTGGCGTTCTGCGTTCAAAGTACATTTGCTGGCCGACACCAGCGTGACGTTCCTGCTGACGAATGGCGGGCATAATGCGGGCATTGTCAGCGAGCCCGGCCACGCCGGGAGAAAATACCGCCTTCGCACGACCCCCGCGGACGCCGAATATCTCGATCCGGTCGCGTGGCTCGCCGCCAGCGAAGAAAAACAGGGCTCCTGGTGGCCGGAATGGGCGCGCTGGCTCGCCGAGCGGTCCGGCCCGCCCGAGGCGCCGCCGCCCATGGGCGGCGTGGCTGATCCGAGTGAGCTTGTCGACGCGCCCGGCGAATATGTTCACATGCGGTAGGCGGCTTTGGCCGCGATCGGCAACAGGCGAGGCGCTCACATGGACACGCCGCACAGGACTGTCGAATTTGAGAACGGCGAACGCCTCAAAGCCTTGATTGGTCGCGCCAAGCGCTTCGCGCCGATCAAGACCGCCGTCGTTCATCCGGTCGAGCCGGTTTCGCTCGGCGGCGCGGTCGCGGCCGCCGCCGAAGGCCTTATCGTTCCGGTTCTGGTCGGGCCCGTCGCCAAAGTGAAGAATGCGGCCAAGACGGGCGGAATCGATATTTCCAAATTTGAACTCGTCGATGCGCCGCACAGCCATGCGGCGGCGGCGCGCGCTGTGGCGCTTGCGCGCCGCGGCGAGGCGGACGCCCTGATGAAAGGCGCGCTGCATACGGACGAAATCATGCACGAGGTCGTCTCCGTCTCAAGCGGCCTGACGACGGAAAGGCGCATCAGCCATGTCTATGTCATGGACGCGCCCGGCTATGACAAACTGCTGTTCATCACCGACGCCGCGATCAATATCGCGCCCGATCTCGAGGAAAAGCGCGACATTGTTCAAAATGCGATCGACCTCGCGCGGGCGCTGGGCGTGGACACGCCGAAAGTCGCCATCCTGTCCGCGGTCGAGACCGTCTATCCGAAAATCCAGTCGACCATAGACGCCGCCGCCCTCTGCAAAATGGCCGATCGCGGGCAAATCAAGGGCGGCGTGCTCGACGGGCCGCTCGCTATCGACAACGCGGTCTCGCCGGAAGCGGCGGCGACCAAGGGCATTCAGTCGCCGGTCGCCGGCTGCGCGGACATTCTCGCGACGCCCGATCTCGTCTCCGGAAACATCCTCGCCAAGCAGCTCGATTACCTCGCCGGCGCGGTGGCGGCGGGAATCGTTCTCGGCGCGCGGGTTCCGATCATATTGACGAGCCGCGCTGAAGAAACCTTGCCGCGCGTCGCGGCTTGCGCCGTCGCGCAGATATTCCATCATCGCCGCGCGGAGACGGCTGCGTGACCGAGGCGATCCTGACGCTGAATATCGGTTCTTCAAGCGTCAAGGCGTCCCTGCGCGGGGCGGCGGACGATCGGGAGGAGGCGATCTGGTCCGGCGTTGTCGGCGGCGTCGGCGTCGGCGCGCGGCTTGAGACGACAAAGAACGGAAAGCGCGCCGCGCCCGATCTCAAAACGGATCGCGCCGCGACCGAGCGGTTGTTTGCGGAGATGCGCGCCGAGGCGCCGGACGTCGACGTTATTGCGGTCGGCCATCGCATCGTCCATGGCGGCGCGCAATTCGCCGCGCCCGTCGAGATCGACGAAAAGGTGATGAACGCGCTTAAGGCGCTGTCTCCACTCGCGCCGAGCCATCAGCCGCATAACCTTATGGGCGTCGAGGCTGCGCGCGCCGCCTTTCCCCGCGCCGCGCAGATCGCCTGTTTCGACACGGCGTTTCACAGAACGACGCCGGCGATCGAGCGGCTGTTCGGCCTGCCGCGCGCCTATGCGGAAAAGGGCGTGATCCGTTACGGTTTTCACGGGCTTTCCTACGCCTATATCGCCGGCATATTGCCGGACTTTCTCGGCGAAGCGGCGAATGGGCGCGTGATCGTCGCCCATCTCGGCGCCGGCGCCAGTCTCTGCGCGATGCGAGACCGGAAAAGCGTTGCGACGACCATGGGCTACACCGCGCTCGACGGACCGCCCATGAGCACGCGATCGGGATCGATCGATCCGGGCGTTCTTCTGCATTTGCTGGAAGACGAGGGCATGAGCGCGCGCGCTCTCAGCGATCTTCTTTACCATCGCTCCGGATTGCTCGGCGTGTCGGGCCTGAGCGGCGACATGAAGACGCTGCTCGAGAGCGACGACCCGCACGCGGCGGAGGCGGTGGATCTTTTCGTGTACCGGGTCGCGCGCGAGATCGGCTCGCTCGCGGCTGCGATCGGCGGTCTTGACGCGCTCGTCTTCACGGCGGGGATCGGCGAGAACGCGCCTGAAATCCGCGCGCGAGTCTGCGCGCTTTGCGCATGGCTCGGCGTTGAGCTCGATGCGCGCGCGAATGAACAAGGCGCGCGGCGCATTTCGACGCCCGGCGCGCGCGCCTCCGCCTGGGCGATACCGACCGACGAGGAGCGCGAAATCGCGCGCGAGGCGAGACGGGCGCTCGCCGCGCGATAGCCGCCTATTCGGCGGCGGCCGGCGTGCGCGATTCCATGGAATGAACGGATTCTTCGGCGCGCTCTTCGATCGGTTCGGCGACGCCCTTGGCGATGTCGGCGCCGATCGTCAGCAGTTCGTGCATTTCGCGCGAATAGTCCGAGATCATTTTCGACACAAATTCGTGGTGGGCGCGTATGGCGTCTTCTCCCGTGCGGCAGGCCGATAAGGTCTTGGCGATTTCCGCGTCGCTTTCGAGGCGCCGGCCGACAAACTTGCCGACATGGCCCCAATAGGCCGCCGCGCCCTTCATGACGGCGGTTCCCGCGCGCATGGCGGTTGCGAAATTGCGCGAATTGAATTCGGCGAGGGGGCCGATCTCCAAAGTGGGGAACAAGGCGGAGAAGTCGCTCGCGCCTGTTTCGGTATTGGCGTTCCTGGTTTCCGCCATGGGTCATCTCCCGACTGCACGCCCCCCGATGGGACAAATATCAGCGCCTCCCGCGCGCCGGTATGACCTGGATCAATGGCGCGGGCGCTGGCGCCCGACGAAACGCTGGTCTGGTATGAGGGCTCCGGGACCTCCGACCGGCGCTGGCTGATGACGGACCCGCGGGGCTCGGTCGTCGCCATCGCCGACGGCACGGGCGCGGTCACCAACATCAACAAATATGACGAATACGGAGCGCCGTCGATCGGGGCCCCAACCCCGATCGACCCGGCAATATCGGGCGCTTCCAGTATACGGGCCAGATGTGGTTAGCCGAGGCGGGCGTCTATTACTACAAGGCGCGGGTCTATCACCCCGTCCTCGGGCGCTTCATGCAGACCGACCCGATCGGT
>WGLT01000002.1 GCA_016125425.1 Alphaproteobacteria bacterium | reverse complement strand
GTTCGGCCGGCAGAAGATCCTTTAACAGCCGCCATTCCGTTTCGCTCAAATCGCCGCGACTCAAATCCGCCTCCCTCAAGAGGCATCCTTGAATCAAAGGTCGATTCAGCCGTCAATGAGTTTGTAAACAGCGCCTAGAACTCTCGAACCGGAAACCCAAGCGCCGACAAAATCTGATTGACGGCGGCTTGAAATTTCTTGTCCCGTTCGAGCAAGGCTTCCGCGCGCCGATAACCGCTCATCGCGGTCGTATGATCGCGTCCGAGCGCGCGCGAAATCCGGGGAAAGGACTCCCGCAACGCCTCCCGCCCGACATAAACGAAAGCGTGACGCGCGCGCGCCAGACGTTGCGGCTGCCCGCGGCCGCGCAGCTCCGCCTCGGTGATGGCGAAGGCGGCGGCGGTTTCCTTCGCAGCCTCGTCCAGCGTCGGCGCCCTGCGGCTTTCGGTGAGACGGCCGCGCAGCTCGCCGGCCGCTTCGGCGAGGCCGACCGTCATCTCGCGCTCGCCGTAGGCGAGCACAAGCTGATTAAGCGCGCCAAGCGTTTCGCGCATGCTGTTCGTAAAATGCGTTGCGATGTAGTCAATCGCTTCATTCGTAAGCTGACATTTTGGCGAAATCGCCTCGATCCGCTTCCGCAGAACCTCTGCGCGAAGTTCGGCGCCGCCGGGAGCGATCGCAACGCTGACGCCGCCGGCGAGTCTGTCGGTCAGACGGCCGTTAATTCCCGATTCCGCCAGTTTGGCCGGCGACATTTCGCCCGCAATGATCAGACGTTTGCCGCCGGCAAGCGCCCCGTTGACGAGGTTCAGGATCTCCGTCTGAGACCGCGGCGCGCCGACCAGCAGATGAATGTCGTCAATCAGCAACAAGCGATGAGACAGGAGATCCTGACGAAGCGCGAGCAGGCCGCCGCTTGACAGCGCGGCGCTCGAACAGCCGGCCGTGATATTGTGATAGGCGAGATAGGCGCATCCTTCCGCGCCGTTGGACTTGCGCCAATAATTGCCCGCCGCATGCAGCAAATGCGTTTTGCCGACGCCGGAGGGCCCGTAAATATAGACAACCTCAGATGCGCCCGTTTCGCTCGCCGCCATCCGAACGGCCGCGAGCGCCATTCGGTTCGCGTCGTCCGCAGCGAAACTGTCAAAAGTCGACCGCTCGTCCAGCGGCGAACTCAATTCCTCGACCGCCACGGTTCGCGCCGCCGCGCCAGCGGCGGCTTCGGGCGGCTTGCCGATGAAAGGCACGCGTCCGGGTTTTGACGTCGCGAAACGCGGCGCGCCGTCGATTCCGGAGCCGTTCAGCTTCGCCCCGATGGCGTCGACCTTCGCCGCGCCGGCCGAAAGACGGGATCGCGTGGTGATCGTCATCCGCCGGATCGGGCCGACTTCCTCGCACCAGGTTTCTTTCATCAGCATGACGAAACGTTGGCCGAGCGTTTCGCATTTCACGCGCGATTCAGTCGACAAGATCACGCTGTCGTCATTTTTGCGCTCCAATTTCAGGTCCGACATCCAGCTTGAAACAACCGCTTCTCCGAAACGCCGGTACAGCGCCTCGCGAAAGCGTTCGAAATCGTCAATCCGCCCGCCGAGATGATCGCTCGCCATAGCCTCATTCCTAAAATTGGTGTTCGACGCCCAAAGCCGCCCCGTTCGCGCGATGACTCCGCACGCTCAAGTCAGCCAATCTCTAGATTGGCGCGGGCTTTACCCGCGCGACAGAAAACGGAAACGAATGCTTCCGGAATTACGTCGGGCGTTCCGCATTTCGCAATCGCCCGCACAAAAATAGCGATAAAGGTTTGCCGCCACACCGAGAACAAGCAGCGTGGCCCCAAATTCTCCGCGCTTGCGCGCTTCCCCTGCCTGTCATGCTTTCCGCCTCTTCGCGATCTATCGCGCAACATGCCTCAACCGCGAAGCCCACTAATTCGCGATCAAGTTATCGTCCGTCCACCCGTACTTATTGAACCAACCCGCTGAAAGAATTCAGCACACGAACGTAATTTGTTACGATCAGAAGCTTACGGTGAACGTTGCGTGAAGGCAAGTGAAGATCATCGATCTGATTCGCTTTTTGCACGCATTTCACCGCGACACAGACGTCGAACAGAGTCACGCGCAACAAAAACAATTCTTTAGAGGTTTTACGCGACGACGAAAAACTTTTGCGCACCCAGTTCGTCTCGCGCTCAGTGCGCCTCGCCCGGCCCTCGACCATAAGCGGGCGATTACGCGCGCTCACGTTACGCCGCCGTTCGGCGACGTCAACCCACTTCGTTTAGTCGGAAAATTCGTTTAGTCGGAAAATTCAGCCGGAATAAATCCGCTTAAGCGGACAGCGCTTTGATGCGCGCTGAGAGCCGCGACAATTTCCGCGCGGCGGTCGCCTTCTTCAAGACGCCTTTGGAGACCGCTCGATGAAGCTCAGGCTGCGCGTTGCGCAGGGCTTCGTTTGCGGCGTTCTTATCGCCGGATGCGATCGCGGCCTCGACCTTCTTCACAAAGGTGCGCACGCGCGAGCGGCGCGCCCCGTTGACAGCGGTGCGAGCAGCGATTTTACGCACCATTTTCTTGGCGGAAGACGTATTGGCCATGTCGTCTCTCAGATCGTTTCTGAAGGCCCGCCGGCGGCGGGGAGCGAGGTGTATAGCGGCGAGGATGCACCCCGTCAACGCGCCCGGTCCGCAGCTTCGCCGCCCTAGCGCTGGCAGCCCCCGCAAAGGAATGTCGAGCGCCCGGATTGTATGATCCGTCTTATTTCGGCGCCACATCTTGGGCAGGCGCGCCCTTCGCGATCGTAGACCTTGAATCGGTGCTGGAAATAGCCCAGCGCGCCGTCGGCCGCGGCGAAGTCCTTCAGGCTAGAGCCGCCGGCCCTGATCGCCTCTTCAAGCACCTCCCGAAGCGCGCTGCGCAGGCGTTCGCCTCTGACGCCGGAAACGCTGCGCGCGGCCCGGCGCGGCGATATCCCGGCTTTGAACAGCGCTTCGCAGGCGTAGATATTCCCGACCCCCGCGACGACCTTCTGATCGAGAAGCGCCGCCTTGACCGATGACCTCCTGGCGGCGAGGGCCGCATTGAAAGCGTCCGCCGTAAAGTCCGCCCCAAGCGGCTCGGGCCCCATGGATGCGAAATGGCGCGAGGCCCCGAGCCGCGCGCTGTCCGCCAGATCCATGAAGCCGAAGCGCCTGGGGTCGTTATAGATAATCGAGGCGCGCCCGCTTTTCCCCGCCATGACGAAGATGACGTGGTCATGCCGGGGATCAGGGGCTTTTGCGGAGGAGAAGGCGTCCGGCCGGCGCGCCTCGCCCGCAGTAACCGTGAAGCGGCCGGACATGCCAAGATGCATAACAAGCGTCTCCCCGGTTGAAAGCGGGGCGATCAGATATTTGCCCCTTCTTTCAAGGCCAAGCACGCGCGCCCCCTCCAGCCGCTCGTGAAATCTTCGCGGCAGGGGAAAACGCAAATCGGCGCGCCGCAGCATGACGCGTTCGAAGCGCGCGTCTTTCATGACGGGGAAGAGACCGCGACGAACGGTCTCCACTTCGGGAAGTTCGGGCATTGGACAGAACCGGGAGTCGAGGCGAAAGACGCGTCAGATGCTCAAGCCGCGCCGCCCATTTGGGGCGCCGGCACTGCGAACGCAACGGCTTCGCTTGGCGGGCTCGCGTCGTCATTCGCGTTCCGCCCCGCACGCTTTGCGGCGCACAGCCTTCGGCGGCGCGCTCGATCGATGGTTCGGAACATCGCAGGATCGCGCCGAGCCCGCCCGACGAAACCTTGACCGCGAGGATTCGGCCAGGCCGTCATCGATTTGCAGCGCGGCGATTTCCGCACGCAGGCGGCCGACCGGTCGAAGATCGGGCGTCAAATTGGTGTCGGCTTGCAGATTGGAAACGCCGCGCCGCCTCGCGAAACAGCCTGTCGAAGAACGCCGCTGTCAATGCTCTACGCGTTTTGTCGGACGGATCGCGATAAAAAGAGGCGACGATTCTCCCGCTTCCGCAGCGATTGAACCCAGACCGCCAGCAATCAGCTTTAGTCCATTGTTAATACGCGTCGACAAGCCGTCGTCGCGAAACCGGACACGGTCAAGGAAGGCGCGCCAAGCGGCGCAGACGAGGCCAGAGCCGGTTGGGCGATTTCTCCTCCGGCTCATCCCCGGAAACTCCCGAAATAAAAGAGCCCCCGCCTTGCGGCGGGGGCGTTTGCAATTGCTCCGTGTCGGATTCTGCTTACTCTTTCTTGCCGCCTTGCTTGAGCGCCGCGCCGAGAATATCGCCGAGCGACGCGCCGGAGTCGGCCGAACCGTATTGTTCGACGGCTTCTTTTTCTTCCGCTACTTCGCGCGCCTTGATTGAAAGATTGATGCGCCGCGAAGTCTTGTCGAAACCGGTAACGCGCGCATCGACCTTGTCGCCGACGGCGAAACGGTCCGGCCGCTGCTCGGCGCGGTCTTTCGACAGGTCCGATTTGCGAATGAAGGCTTTGGGGCCGCCTTCGCCGCCAACCTGCACTTCGATGCCGCCCGTCTCGATCGCAGTGACCGTGCAGGTCACATCGTCGCCGCGGTTGATTTCGCCGACGGACTCGAGCGGATCGGAGCCGACCTGTTTGATTCCGAGCGAAATGCGTTCTTTCTCGGGATCAACGTCGAGGACTTTCGCCGTCACGTGCTGACCCTTGTGGTAGTCCTTGATCGCCTCCTCTCCCGAACGGTTCCAGTCGAGATCGGAGAGATGGACCATGCCGTCCATTTCTTCGGTGAGTCCGACAAACAGGCCGAATTCCGTGATGTTCTTGATTTCGCCTTCGACGACGGAGCCGACAGGATGCTCTTCGGCGAAGCGCTCCCACGGATTATCAAGGCATTGTTTCAATCCAAGCGAAATACGGCGCTTGTTTTCGTCAACCTCAAGCACCATCACCTCGACTTCCTGCGAAGTCGAAACAATCTTGCCGGGGTGAACGTTTTTCTTCACCCAGCTCATTTCGGAGACGTGGACGAGGCCCTCGATGCCGTCCTCCAACTCCACAAACGCGCCGTAATCGGTGATGTTGGTGACGCGGCCCTTGAACTTCGCCCCGACCGGATATTTGGCGGCGACGCCCTGCCACGGATCGGGCTGGAGCTGCTTGATACCGAGCGAAATACGGTGCGTTTCAGGGTTGATCTTGATGATCTTCACCCGGACTGTGTCGTTCACATTCAGGACTTCTGACGGGTGATTCACCCGCGACCACGACATGTCGGTCACGTGCAGCAGCCCGTCGACGCCCGGCGCGAGCTCGACGAAAGCGCCGTAATCGGTGATGTTCTTGACCACGCCTTCGCGCTCATCGCCCTCATTGAGTTCGCGCACCACCTCCTGACGATGCTCGGCGCGATCCTCTTCAAGTATGGATCGGCGCGAGACGACAATATTGCCGCGGCGTTTGTCCATTTTGAGAATACGGAAGGGCTGCGGAATATTCATAAGCGGGCCGGCGTCGCGCACGGGGCGAATGTCGACCTGGCTGCCGGGAAGAAACGCGACGGCGCCGCCGAGATCGACGGTGAATCCGCCTTTCACGCGATTGAAAATAACGCCTTCGACGCGCTCCTGTTTCTCGAACATCTTTTCGAGCCGGTCCCACGCCTCTTCGCGACGCGCCTTGTCGCGCGAAACGACGGCTTCGCCGTTCGCGTTCTCCACGCGTTCGACATAGACCTCGACTTCGTCGCCGACCTTGAGTTCGGCGGGTTTGCCCGGCGCGGCGAATTCCTTCAGCGGCACGCGGCCTTCGGTTTTGAGGCCGACATCGATGATGGCGACGTCTTTCTCAATACCCGTCACGACGCCTTTGACGACCGTCTCTTCAAATTCCTTGCGGTCGACGAGCGAAGCTTCGAGCATTTCCGCGAAATCGTCGCGGGTCGGATTCATAGTCTCGGTTGCAGACATAATCGTCCAAAAGTCTCCAGTTCGTTTTCAGCATTCCTGGCCGACCGGTTTTGTCCGGCGGTCTTTCCGGGGGCGATTGGCGCCCGCGGACGGTTGAGCCGAGTTAGGGTTAAGCGGCGCGAAGTCTCTCGCGACCGACGGACACAAAAATCCGCTTTCCGTGATGAATATCGCGCCCGGGAGGATCGACCTTGGATTTGGGAGCCCCGGGCCCCCGATCAACCCTCGCAGCGCCGGAAAACGCCGTCGACTACGCGGCGCGCCGCCGCGAAGGCCGCTTCTATAGTCAAGCGGGTCGTATCTAGCAACTCCGCATCCGCCGCCTGGGCCATGGGCGCATCCGCCCGCGCCGCATCGCGCGCGTCCCGCTCGGCGAGGTCCTGATAGACATCCGCTTCCGTCAGATCCGGCTTTTGGGCCTTCAGCTCCAGAAACCGCCGGCGCGCGCGCACTTCCGGGCTCGCCACCACGAAAAATTTGAGGTCGGCGTCCGGGCAGACGACCGTGCCGATATCCCGGCCGTCGAGCACCGCCCCCCGCTTGCCGCCCGGAGGGTTCGCCGCAAAACGCCGCTGGAAGTCGAGAAGCGCCTTCCTGACGCGGGGCATGGCCGCGACCTTCGAGGCGGCGGCGCCGACCTCGCGTGTCCTGATGTCGGCGCCTTCAATCTGGTCGAGCGAGAAATTCGCCGCCGCTTCGGCCGCCGCTTCTTCATCCGCCGGGTCCTTGCCGGCGGCGAGGAGCGCGTAGGCGACGCCGCGATAAAGCGAGCCCGTGTCGAGATAGGCGAGGTCGTATTCGCGCGCCAGAAGCTGCGCGAGCGTGCCCTTGCCGGAGGCGGCCGGTCCGTCGAGCGCGATGACAAAAGACTTTCCCATGGCCGCGCAAACTGGCGCAGGACCTTCGATACTGCAAGCGCGCAAGAAGAGCGGCGCATGAAACGCGCCCGACGCCGGCGCGCGGCTAGCCCGCCGCTTCAATGACAGCTCCGAGCCCCTTCATCGCATCGAAGAAATTCGGAAAGCTCGTTGCGATCATCGACGCTTCGTCGATCTCGACGGCGTTTCGCGCGGCGAGCCCCATCACGAGGAAACTCATCGCGATGCGATGATCGCACAGCGTCGCGACATGGCCGCCGCCCGGAACTTCGCGCGCGCGGCCGAAAACCCGCAGCCAGTCGCGCCCGCTTTCGGTTTTCACGCCATTGGCGGCGAGCCCCGCCTCGACCGCCGCGATGCGGTCGCTCTCCTTGACTCGCAGTTCTTCAACGCCCGCCATATAGGTCTCGCCCTCGGCGAACGCAGCGACAACCGAAAGGATCGGATATTCGTCGATCATCGACGCCGCGCGGGCCGCCGGAACCTCAACGCCTTTAAGCGCTGAGAAGCGGGCGCGAATATCGCCCACCGGCTCGCCCGATTGCGAACGCCGATTTTCAAAGGATATATCGGCGCCCATCTCGCGCAGCGTCTCATAGAAGCCGGCGCGCAGCGGATTGAGGAGAACGCCGCGGACGAGAACGTCTGAGCCGGGAACAATGACCGCGGCCGCGACCAGAAACGCGGCTGACGACGGATCGCCCGGAATCGCAATGGCGGTTGCGCGCAGCTTTTGCCCGCCGATGAGACGGATCGTTCGCGCGCCCGTCGCATCGGTCTCCGTCTTAACATCCGCGCCGAAAGCTTCGAGCATGCGCTCGGTGTGATCGCGGCAGGGGACAGGCTCGCGAATGACCGTCTCGCCTTCGGCGCCGAGCCCGGCGAGCAAGACGGCGGACTTAATCTGCGCCGATGGGGTGGGCAGAACATACGCAATCCCGGCGAGCCGGCGCGCCGCCTCGATGCGAACCGGCAATCTCCCGTTTTCGCTCGCCGAAGCGAGGCCCATCTTCGCCAAGGGCTCAAGAATGCGGCCCATCGGACGGCTTCTGAGACTCCCATCGCCGTCGAACGCCGCCGCGACGCCGCGCCCGGCGACCGCGCCCATGAGGAGCCGGCAGCCGGTTCCTGAATTGCCCATATAGAGCGGGCGTCGCGGGGCGCGCCATTCGCCGCCGCCGATCCGCCAGACATTTCCGCTTTCGGTCCGGTCGCGCTCGACGCTCGCGCCCAGCGCGCGCAAAGCGGCGGCCGTCCTCAAAACGTCATCGCCCTCGAGCAGGCCGCGCGCTTCGCTCTCTCCTCGCGCGAGCGCGGCGAGCATCAAAGCGCGGTGCGAAATCGACTTGTCTCCGGGCGCCAGCGCTTCGCCCGAAAGCCCCGAGGACGGATGAGCCCGAATTCCGGCGTCCGCCGCGCCCCCCATGGCTGAATCCTCTGCTGATCGGACTGCGTCGACGCGCCGTCCAGGCCCTTTGCGCATTACCTTTTGACAGCCGGTCGACGAAGTGGCAATGGGGCCGAAATCGTCTTCGAAGACTGGCTGAACGAGGCATCCCCCGTGACCAAA
Source organism: Alphaproteobacteria bacterium (assembly GCA_016125425.1). Lineage (GTDB taxonomy): Bacteria > Pseudomonadota > Alphaproteobacteria > Caulobacterales > Parvularculaceae > Amphiplicatus. Next base: position 336,614 of record WGLT01000002.1, on the reverse strand, counting down.
CCTGAGCTTGGCGTCAAACGCGACTGTCCGAATTGCGGCGCGCGCTTCTACGACCTCAACAAGGAGCCGGCGCATTGCCCGAAATGCGAGCATGAGTTCATTCCCGAAGCTCTCTTGAAGCCGCGCAAGCCGCGGCGCGAGGATGAAGGCGCGGACAAAGAAGAGGCCGCTCCGGCGACCGCCGAAACTTCGCTCGACGCCGCCGACAAGGAAGCCAAAGCCGCCAAGTCAAAGCGCAAGCCCTCGCTTGATGAGGAAGCTGACGATGACGACGACGATATCGAGGACATCGAGGATATCGAGGACATCGATATCGATGACGAGGATGACGATTCTCTGCTTGAAGACGATGATGAGGATGACGACGTTACGAGCATCGTGACATCCGGCGAAAGCGACGACGACTAGACCGTCGGGGCTTGCGCGGCGATAGCGCGGCGGCTAGGGTCCGCCGCCCTCGCGAGCCTGCTCGCGACAGCAACCGCGGCCGGCGCCCCAAAGCCGGCGCATCGCCTGGGTCGGGGCTATAGCTCAGTTGGGAGAGCGCTTGAATGGCATTCAAGAGGTCGGCGGTTCGATTCCGCCTAGCTCCACCAGCGTCCGGCTGGCCGCGCGAGCCGACCATTACGGCCTGCAGCAAACCAGGACAGCGCATCGGGAGCGCGGCCCTTTCAAGCCTGAGCGAGTAAAACGTCGCGCAGCGCAAGATTGGCCGGTGCTGCGCCGCGAAGAACAGGCTTTTACGCTTGCCTAGCGGCGGGCGGGAACTTTATGAAGCCCGAATAGCGGCCGAAAGCGCCGCTCTCTCGGGGGTCGGGAGTGGATCTGATGAAGGTTATCGTTTTCGGCGGCGACGGTTTTTGCGGCTGGCCCACAGCCTTGCATTTGTCGAACAAGGGCCACGAAGTCATTATCGTGGACAATCTTTCGCGTCGAAAAATCGACATTGAACTTGAGGTGGAATCCCTCACCCCGATCAAGCCGATCTCGGTGCGTCTCGCGGCATGGAAGGAGGTGTCCGGCAAGGATATCGCATTCCACAATTTCGACGTCGCCAAAAACTATGCGCGCCTTTTGCGGCTGATCGAGGAGGAGCGCCCCGACGCGATGGTGCATTTCGCCGAGCAACGCGCCGCGCCCTATTCGATGAAATCATCTTACCACAAACGATATACGGTCTCGAACAACCTCAACGCCACGAACAACATCCTCGCCGCGATCGTCGAAGCGGGAGTCGATGCTCATCTCATCCATCTCGGCACGATGGGCGTTTATGGCTACGGCACGGCGGGGCTGAAAATTCCGGAAGGCTATCTTCCCGTAAAGATCGAAACCGACGACGGCAAAGAGATCACAAAAGAGATTCTCTATCCCGCCAATCCTGGTTCGATCTATCACATGACGAAGACGCAGGATCAGCTGCTCTTTGCGTTCTACAACAAGAACGACGGGCTCAAGATCACCGACCTGCATCAGGGCATTGTCTGGGGCACGCAGACCGAAGAAACGCGCCGCGACGAGCGTCTGATCAACCGCTTCGACTATGACGGCGATTACGGCACGGTGCTCAACCGGTTCCTGATGCAGTCAGCCGTCGGCTATCCGCTGACGGTTCACGGGACGGGCGGGCAGACCCGCGCTTTCATCCACATCCAGGACACCGTTCGCTGCATCGAACTGGCGATCGAAAACCCGCCGCAGCATGGCGAGCGCGTGCATATCCTCAACCAGATGACCGAAACGCACCGCGTGCGCGACCTGGCGAAGATGATCGCCGACAAGACCGGCGCTGAAATCAGCTATGTCGACAATCCGCGCAATGAAGCGGCGGAAAACGACCTTTTCGTCGAGAACCGGCGCTTGCTCGGCCTCGGCCTTGAACCCATCACGCTCGAAGAGGGCCTCTTGAACGAGGTGACGGAGATCGCGCGCAAATACGCGGACCGCTGCGACAAGTCCAAAATCCCTTGCGTGTCCTACTGGAACGACTCGCGGCGCAAGCCGGACAAGAACCAGACCGTCAGCTGAAATAGGCTTTCAACCGGCGCGAGGCTTCTTCGAGAACCTCGCGCTTTTTGCAGAAGCAGAAGCGCGCGTAATAGCGCGGCGCCTCGGATCGCGTCAGGTAGAAGGACGAAACCGGCACCGCTGCGACCTTCGCTTTCTCGGCGATTTCCTCGCAAAAGGCGACGTCGTCCTCGCGGCCGACCGAGCGAATGTCGACGCTCATGAAATAGGCGCCCTCGACGGCGAGCGTGTCGAACCCCGCCGCCTTCAGCCCTTGCCGGCAAAGGTCCCGTTTCCGCCGCATTGACGACGCGAGCGCCTCATAATAGGCGTCCGGCTTGTCGAGCCCCATGGCGATCGCGCTCTGCAAATGCGCCGGACACGCATAGGCGACATATTGGTGCGCCTTCATCGCCGCCGTGATGAGCGGCGCCGGACCCGTCAGATAACCGATGCGCCAGCCGGTCAGCGAGAACGTCTTGCCGGCCGATCCGATGCGGATCGTCCGCTCTCGCATGCCCGGCAAAGTCATCAGCGGAATATGCGCGCGCCCGTCGAATGTCAGATGTTCGTAAACCTCGTCGCACACCGCCAGGAGGTCTTTTTCGCGGACGAGCGCGGCGATAATTTCAAGCTCCTCGCGGGCGACGATATGGCCGGTCGGATTATGCGGCGTATTCAGAACGATCAGTTTCGTCCTGCCGCTGACCGCCGCGCGAAGCGCGCCCTCGTCGATTCGCCAGTCCGGCGGCGACAGCGAAACGACCACCGGCCGCGCCCCCGCCGCCTCGATCATCGGCGCATAGCAATCATAGAATGGCGCGAAGATGATCGCCTCGTCGCCTGGCCTTAACAGCGCGAGAAACGCCGCCGCCAGTCCTTCCGTCGCGCCTGCGACGACCAGAGTTTCTGTCTCCCAGTCGATATCGAGATCGTAAAAACGCTTGTTCGCGCGCGCGACCGCCTGGCGGAGCGCCGGAACGCCCGCGACCGGCGCATACTGATTGGGCCCTTCGACAAGGGCGCGCGCAGCCGCCTCAAGAATATCTTGAGGGCCGTCCTCGTCCGGGAAACCCTGACCGAGATTGATCGCGCCATGCTTGTTTGCGAGCGCCGTCATCACCTGAAAGATCGTGACCGGACGATCCGCGAATACAGAATTAAGCGAAAATGTCATTCGCAAGGCCTTGTTATCGGTCGTCAGCGCAGACGCGCGCGGCTGCGTTAACGTTTATTTTCACGTTCCGCGATTGCTTGGGCGCGCGGGCGCGGCGATAGTGTCGCGGCCCGCGCCGGGTGACAAGCAGCGACCGCGGGCGGACGGCGCGCGAGGAGCAGGCCAATGCCGGATAAAAGCACGCACGGGGAAGGCCCGCGGCCCGAAAACGTCTTCGAACGCCAGGAAACGATCGACGTCTGGGACGCCGACTATTATCACCCGATCGCCGAGCGCTATTACGACGACGCCGTGCCCGCCATGTTGAAAGAGATGGGCGCAAAGCCCGGCGATCTCGTTCTCGACGCGGGTTGCGGGCCGGGCGTGCATTCGATCCGCGCGGCGCGCTACGGCGCCCGGGTCAGAGCCGTCGACCTCTCCAACCAGATGCTCGCAGAAGCCCGCCGGCGCGCCGAAAAGGCCGGGCTCGCCGACAGGATCGAATTCAGTCAGGGCGATCTCACCGATCTCAAGCTGGAGTCGGACGCTTTTCCCTTCGTATTCAGCTGGGGCGTCGTCATTCACATTCCGGACGCTGAAAAGGCGCTCGACAATCTGGCGCGCGTCACGGCGAAGGGCGGCAAGCTCGCCTTGCAGATTCTCGGCCGATCGAGCCTTGACTGGCGCGCCGAACGGCTCGCGCGCAGGCTGACGTCGAAATCTCATGACGAGCATCCGACCGCCGTCGGCGCCGGCGTCTGGTACGATTTCAACGACGACCGGCTGTGGGTGCAGCGCTTCGACGCGAAAAAGCTCGAGGCCGAAATGCGCAAGCGCGGCATGCGACTTGTCTCGCGGCGCGGTGCGGAATTCACGGAGTTCCAGTGGCGCGCGCCGCAAGCCTTGCGCCCGCTCCTTCTTCACTGGAACCGCGCCGCCTATAATATGCGGCTGCCGGCGAGCCTTTTCTGCACGCAGATCTTCATTTTCGAAAAGACCGCCTGAACCTCCTGCGCCGGGTCTGGGGCGCGGGCGGCGAGGCCCGGTGGACAAGACCTCGCCGGCTCCATAGAATCTCGCGCGATGGTCTTGGACGTCGACTCACGTTGGCTCGACCTCGACGGCTATAAGTTTCAGTGCGCCGAAAGGGGGTGGGGGCCGCCGATCCTGTTCGTTCACGGATCGGTCAGCGATGCGCGCTGCTGGGCCGCGCAAATGGAGGAGTTTTCGGCCCGTCATCGCGCCATCGCCTATTCGCGGCGCTATCACTGGCCGAACGCCGAGATTCCTCCGAAAACAGATTATTCGATGCTCGCCCACACGGACGATCTCGAAAAGCTGATCGAGACTCTCGTAGCTGCGCCCGTTCATATCGTCGGCCATTCCTACGGCGCCTTCATCGCGCTCCTCCTCGCCATTCGCCGGCCCGATCTTGTTCGCTCGCTCGTTCTCGCCGAACCGCCCGCAATCACGCTTTTTGTCAACGACCCGCCGAATCCGCTGCAGATTCTCGCGCTTCTTCTGACGCGCCCGCGCACCGCCGCGGCGATCATTAATTTCGGCGCGAAAGGGATCGCGCCGGCGAAAAAGGCGCTCAAAAAGGGGCGCATCGACGAATGCATCGGCGTGTTCGGGGTCGCGACGCTCGGACAGGAAGCGTTCGAAAAGCTGTCGCCCGACCGCCTGCAAATGGTCCGCGACAATTTCATTCCGGCCGAGTTCGCCGGATCGGGATTCCCGCCGCTTCGGGACAGGGACATTCGCCGCATCAAGGCGCCGGCGCTGGTCCTGACCGGCCAGAACAGCCCGCGGCTGTTCCATCACATCGCAGACCGGCTCGCCGCCCTCCTGCCGAAAGCGCGACGCGCGCAAATTCCAAACGCCTCGCACATCATGCATGAGGACAATCCGGACGCTTTCAACGGCGCGGTCGCAAATTTTCTCGCGCGGCTGTGAACGGGCGCGCGCCGGTCGGCCTGGCGATCGCGCGAGACCGGCGGGCCTTGTCGCGCGCGCCAATTCTCCTCGCCGGAATCCGATCTGATCGCGCCGATTGCGCGCGGGCGCGCATCGGCTCAAGTTCGGCGCGCTGGAGACAATTGCGCCATGCTCGCCAACCTCTCTCTCGCCACATTGATGGTGGGCCTTACCGTGGTCTTCCACTTTTTCGCGACGGCGAGCCTGCTCGCCATTCTCAATCGCCGCGCGCGCAACGACGAAGGCGACGTTCGGCTGATGCGCCAGACCCTCGTGCTGCTCGCCGTCATTTTCGGCGTTTTCTTCGCGCACACGATCGAGATTTGGGCCTATGCCGGTCTTTACCGCGCGCTCGGCGAATTCTCCTCCTTTGAGGAAGCGCTCTATTTCTCCGCCTCGACGTTCACGACCGTCGGCTTCGGCGACATCGTGCTTGATCCGACCTGGCGCCTTCTCGCCGCGATCGAGTCCGCCAACGGCTTCATCCTGATCGGCTGGTCGACGGCCTTCCTGATCTCGGTGACCGCGCGCCTTCGCGCCCTCGAGGTCGAGCTTTCCGAGCGCCGCGAGGAAGCGAAAAAGCTGGAAGCGGAGGAATCGGAAGGGCCCGGCGGCGGCTGGACCGAGGGATGAAGCGAGACGCCGCAAAGAGCCTGCCGTCATGGCGTTGATCGTCGCGGTCATTCTCGCCGCCGCAATGCTGCAGGGCGCGGTGGGTTTCGGCTTCGGTCTTGTTTCCATGCCGCTGCTCGCCTTGATGCTCGGCGCGCAATCGGCGGCGGCCGTCATCGCGCTCTGCTCGGCGAGTCTCAGCGCGACCATGCTGATCCAGAACCGCAAGGCCGTGCATTTCGGCGAGGCGGCGGGCCTTATCGGCGCGGCGGCCTTCGGCGTTCCCGTCGGGGTCCTTTTTCTCGCGCATGCGCCGCGACACGCCTTCCTTATCGGGCTCGGCGTCTTTGTCGCCGCGTTCAGCCTCTATTCGCTGGCGCGCCCGACGCCGTTCGAGCTGAAAGACCGGCGCTGGCGTTTCCTTGCCGGGTTTCTCGGCGGCGTCCTCGGCGGCGCCTTCAACACCGCCGGTCCGCCGGTCGTGATCTACGGCGCGATGCGGCGCTGGCCGCCGGAGCGTTTCCTTGCGGTGACGCAGGCTTTCTTCCTGCCGATTTCGCTGATGGTCGCGACTGGCCACGCCCTCGCCGGCTTCTGGACCCGGGACGTCTTAACGCTCTACGCCTTCGCCCTGCCCGGCATCATCGCCGCGACCTTTATCGGCAAGCGCATCGCTCGGCGCCTCTCCCCCGACATGCTGTCAAAGGCCGTTTACGGATTATGCCTGGTGCTGGGGGTTATGATTATCGGGACGAATATAAAGGGGTAAGGCCAAAAGTACGTGGCTTTTGTTCACGAACTTCACTCACTTGGAGGACAACACCTCTCTACGTATGATCTTGTCCCGTCGTTCCAAGAGTCGGCGTAAATCACCAGGTTCTATCCTTCGGCTTGAGCGCTCGTAACGATAATAGACGGTCCCAGCCTTTATAGAATGCCAGTCGGCGTTGGAAATAACAGGCGGTAACTCCATCATTTCGATATGAATCACACCGAGCATTGCCTCATGGAACTCTATAGTGCGTTTGCGCCATTCAATAACTGGCTGGAATAATCTCGCTAACTCTGACGAGAATTTGTCCCAGTCGAAGTCATCCCAGTCTCGATCTGTTATACCTCGCAACTCTTTATGATCATCTATTCCAAAGATGATGTACCCGCCCACAGCATTTGCCATTGCGGCGGCTGCGACAAGACACCGAGACAGAGTTATATCGGCTCTCGGAAGATCGCGTTTAAATTCGAGCCGTCGGCTCTCGTCTGCAAATAAATGACGAGTTTCAGACAAGGCCCAACCTAGTTCTTGATGAATCAGATATGTCGAAAGAGGTCCCCGATCATCAAGCTCCGTATCCGACTGATTGTGAAGCAAGCGACTTGCTACAAATCTTTCAAACTCTTTTTGGCTCAGCGGCGGCACTGATGGGGCTCGATCGCTATTAACAATCTCGCTTACACACGCTGGACTAAGCTTTCTCCCCGGATATACGAGGAAGCTCATTATATAATCTCGCGCATAACCATTTTTTGAAGCCGCCTTGATAAAGCCAACTTCTTCAAAGGTCAGGCCGCGATGGTATTTCCGTTTCTTCATTGCGCCCGGTGCCTAGGACACAATGGTACTTATATTTCCGGTTCCAGAACAGATGGTATCGTTACTTAGTAACGAACGAACTTGATTGTATCACAACCCCTCATTCGCCTTCTTCGCCGCGTCGGCTTCAAGATAAATCTCCGAGCCCATTTCGCGGTATTTGGCCGACATCTCCCGCATCCCCTCCGCCGAGAGCCGCTCAAGGTCTTTCTTTTCATCGTCGGAAAGGCCTTCGGCGTAGTCGCGCACGTCCTGGGTGATCTTCATCGAGCAGAATTTCGGCCCGCACATCGAGCAGAAATGGGCGAGCTTGTGCGCCTCCTTCGGCAGGGTCTGGTCGTGGAAGTCGCGCGCGGTTTCGGGGTCCAATGAGAGGTTGAACTGGTCCTCCCACCGGAATTCGAAGCGCGCACGGCTTAACGCGTCGTCGCGGATTTGCGCGGCGGGGTGGCCCTTCGCAAGGTCCGCCGCGTGCGCGGCAAGCTTGTAGGTGACGACGCCGACTTTGACGTCGTCGCGGTCGGGGAGCCCTAGATGCTCCTTGGGCGTCACATAGCAGAGCATCGCCGTGCCGAACCAGCCGATCATCGCCGCGCCGATGCCGCTCGTGATGTGGTCGTAACCCGGCGCGATGTCGGTCGTTAAGGGCCCGAGCGTGTAAAACGGCGCCTCGCCGCAGGCGGCGAGCTGCTTGTCCATATTCGCCTTGATCTTGTGCATCGGCACATGGCCCGGCCCTTCGATCATCACCTGGCAGCCATGTCTCCACGCGACTTTCGTGAGCTCGCCCAAGGTTTCGAGTTCCGCAAATTGCGCGGCGTCATTGGCGTCCGCGATCGAGCCGGGGCGCAGGCCGTCGCCCAGCGAGAAGGAGACGTCATAAGTCCGCATCAGCTCGCAGATCTCTTCGAAATGCGTGTAGAGGAAGCTCTCCTTGTGATGGGCGAGGCACCACTTCGCCATGATCGAGCCGCCTCGGCTGACGATGCCGGTGACGCGCTTTGCGGTCAAATGAATGAAGGGCAGGCGCACGCCGGCGTGGATCGTGAAATAGTCAACGCCCTGTTCGGCCTGCTCGATCAGCGTGTCGCGATAGACTTCCCAGCTCAAATCCTCGGCGACGCCGCCGACCTTTTCGAGCGCCTGATAGATCGGCACCGTGCCGATGGGGACCGGCGCATTGCGGATGATCCATTCGCGGGTGTTGTGAATGTTGCGGCCCGTCGACAGGTCCATCACCGTATCGGCGCCCCAGCGGATCGCCCAGACCATTTTGTCGACTTCTTCTTCCACCGAAGAGGCGACCGCCGAATTGCCGATATTGGCGTTGATCTTTACAAGGAAGTTCCGGCCAATGATCATCGGCTCGAGTTCGGCGTGATTGATGTTCGCCGGGATGATGGCGCGCCCGCGGGCGACTTCGTCGCGCACGAATTCCGGCGTGATGAAGGGCGGGATGTCGGCGCCGAAGCTCATCCCTTGCGCGATCGTCTCCTCCGCGTTTTCGAGCATTTTTTTGCGCCCGAGATTTTCGCGGATCGCGACATATTCCATTTCGCGGGTGACGATCCCGGCGCGCGCGAATTCGAGCTGCGTCACCGGCTTGCCGGCGAGGCCCCGCAACGGGCGGTTCTTCACCGGAAAGGCGCGCGCCAGGTGCTTGCCCGCCGCGCCGCCATTGTCTTCCGGCTTCACGTCGCGGCCGTCATAGTCTTCAACGCCGCCGCGCGCCCTCACCCAGGCGGCGCGCGTTCTGGCGAGTCCCTTTTCAACGTCGATCGCGACAGCGGGGTCGGTATAGGGCCCCGACGGGTCGTAGACAGGCACGGGCGGCTCGTTCGCGCTCGAATGCAGGTCGATCTCGCGCACCGGCACGCGGATGTCCGGATAAAGCTCGCCCGCGGCATAGGTCTTGCGGCTCGACGGCAGAGGCCCCGTCGTGACTTCCGGCGTTTTGAATTCCGACTGCGGGACGTGCTTGTTCATCACGGGCCTCCATCTTTTCGGGGCGCCGGTCATCGAGAGGGATTTCGGGATTTTCCCTTATCCGTCCCTACGCCGGCCGCATCGCGAGACATCCCGCAAGGCTTCCCGGATCAGGTTCAAAGGGTGCTCCGGCCGCACAGCCGGATCTCAGCGGGTTTTCCCGCGCCCCTCGGACTAACGGGCGAGAGGTAGCAAAAAGCCCCGCCCCTCACAAGCAAGGCGCGGATTGCGCCGCGCGGCCCCGGCTCTATCATCGCCCCTCCATATCCGTCTCAGAAAGGCGCATCCATGTTTCGCCCCCTCGTCTTTTTCGCGCTCGCCTTCCTCAGCGTCCGCGCCTTCGCCGCCGAAAGCCCGTTTCATCCCGGACCCGTCATCCCCGAATTCGGCAAGGTCGCGAGCGTCGAGACCGACATGCCCATTCCCGCCGGAACGGATTTCAAGGTGCAGTTCGATGTTACGGACGCCGCCAAGCCCGGCGAAATCAATCGAAGCTTCGACACGGCCGCCCGATTCATCAACATGCATGTCGAGAACGGCGTTCCCCTCGATCACATTCATCTCGCCCTTGTCGTGCACGGGCCGGCGACGAACGACCTTCTCGCCAAATCGAAAGACGGCTCGGCGAACGCCAATGCGCCGCTCGTCGCCGCTTTGATCAAGAACGGCGTTGATATCTATCTCTGCGGTCAGGCCGCCGCCGCTCATGGCGTCGCGAAGAAGGATCTGCTACCCGGCGTCAAACTCGCCCTGTCGGCCATGACGGCGCACGCCCTGCTGTCGCAGCAAGGCTATTCGCTCAATCCGTTCTGATTTTTATAAAACATCCGTACACTGAGAGGCGGGGAAAGCGCCGGCCTCTCGCCGGGGGCGGCGAGCGGCGCGTTTTTCCGCCTGATCCGTTCTCCCCACCGCGCGCGATCGCCTATGGCCTCGCGATGAGGAAAACGGCGCGTTCCGTCCCTGCGCCGGCATGACCCGGATCAGGTTCGAAGGGTTCGTCTCAGTCCCTTAAAGCCCTTGCTCCTTGGCGCGTAGCGCTCGGTCTGCTTTTCCGCAAAAGAAAAGCCTTACGAGTTGCGCGTCGCACGAGCCGTCGCCCAATGGCGACAGGCGGGACGCCCCTCGGAACGGAAATCATGCTGACTCAAAAAGCCGTTTCAGACAAGCAAAATCGGCGTTTGCCGCCCGTCTCGTCACCGCGTTTCCGGGGTATTGGCGCGCGCCACCGCGAGCGCCTTTTCGATTTCGGCGCGCATCGCTTTCGAAGAATAGTCGATCGTCAGCATAGAGATGACTTCGCCTGTGTCGGCGTCGATCAGCAAAGTATATCCCATGGCCTTTGAGTACCGGTCGACGACGGCGCCGAGACCGTCCGCGGCCGCCTTGCTTCGCACCTTCTCGGTTTCGCCGAAAGTCAGGTCGTAATCGACGAATTTCACCGGCGCGCTCCTGAATGCGGGCATCGCCTTGGCGAGGCGCGGCTTCAATATCCGGCAAGGCGGACAGAAAGCGGAGGAAAACGTCGCCGCAATCAGCTCCGGCTCGCCGTCGAACGGCGCCTCGACCTTCGCAGCGGGCGCGCGCGTAAAATAAATCCCCGCGCCGATGACGGCGATGGCGGCGAAAACGACATAGGCGCGTTTCATGCCTTTGCTCCAGGCGCTTCGTCGTCCGCGCGCGAGCCTGCGCGCCGTCTAGTCCTGAAACGGATCTTTCATCAAGATCACGTCCTCGCGTTCGGGGCTCGTCGAAACGAGCGCGACCGGCGTCTCGATCAGCTCCTCGAGCCGGCGCACATATTTGACGGCTTCGGCGGGAAGTTCGGCCCAGGAGCGCGCGCGCGCCGTCGAGCCGGACCAGCCCTCCATCGTCTCGTAAACGGGCTCGATCCCGGCGCCGAGACCGACGCCGGCGGGCAAATAGTCATAGACCTCGCCGTCAATGCGATAGCCGACGCCGACCTTCAGTTCTTCAAATCCGTCGAGCACGTCGAGCTTTGTCAGCGCGATCCCGTCGACGCCCGCCACTTTAAGCGACTGGCGGACAAGCGCGGCGTCGAACCAGCCGCACCGGCGCTTGCGGCCGGTCACGACGCCGAATTCATGGCCGCGTTCGCCGAGACGCTCGCCGATCGCGTCGGTCAACTCCGTCGGGAACGGCCCTTCGCCGACGCGCGTCGTATAAGCCTTCACGATGCCTAGGACATAGCCGACAGCGCGGGGGCCGAGTCCCGAGCCCGTCGCGGCGTGGCCCGCGACCGTATTCGACGAGGTCACATAGGGATAAGTGCCGTGATCGACGTCGAGAAGCACGCCCTGCGCGCCCTCGAACAGGATTCGCTTGCCGGCCTTGCGCGCCTCGTCGAGCACGCGCCAGACCGGCTTCGCAAACGGGGCGACCTTGGGCGCGATCTCCCGCAAGGCCGCGACAAGCGCGCCCGCATCAGCCTCGGCGAGACCGAAGCCCCGCCTGAGCGCATTGTGGTGAACAAGGATATTCTCGACTTTCGCCGGCAATTCCTCCGGCTTCAGAAGATCGACGACGCGCAGCGCGCGCCGGCCTGCGCGGTCTTCATATGCCGGACCGATGCCGCGCTTTGTCGTTCCGATCCTGACGCCGGAATTCGACGTTTCGCGCATCTGGTCGAGCTCTTGATGCAGCGGCAGGATGAGCGTTGCGTTTTCGGCGACAGCGAGATTGTCAGGCGTCACCTTGACGCCTTGGGATTCGACGCGAGCGATTTCGGCGATCAGCGCGAATGGATCGACGACGACGCCGGACCCGATGACCGAGAGCTTGCCGCCGCGCACGACGCCCGAGGGGAGAAGCGAGAGCTTGTAGACCGCGCCGTCGATCACAAGCGTGTGACCCGCATTGTGACCGCCCTGAAAGCGCACGACGACATCGGCGCGCGCCGACAGCCAGTCGACGATCTTGCCGTTGCCTTCGTCGCCCCACTGGGCCCCGATGACCGCGACATCGGCCATGTCCTGCTCCTTCATCCTCGGGAAATAGCGCCCGACAATAAGGCGTCCGGCGGCGAAGTCGACAGGGCGCGGCGCTCTATCGGCTCTTCATTGCGTCATTTGTGGTTCCCGGGAGCGCGTTTAAGCTCTCGGGGCGTCTTGCGGGGTCCGGCCCGCCGGACGGCATGGACAAAAGGGGAGGATTTCATGAAGCGCTCGTTATTCGGTCTCGCCATCGCGGTCGCCGCCGCCGCGCCCGCCGCCGCGCAGGAAAGCCCGGCCAGGCCGGCGCCCTGCTCTGCGGACATCTATCACGCGTTCGACTTCTGGCTTGGAGACTGGGAGGTGTTCGACCCGAAAGGCGCAAAGGCCGGCGACAATTCAATCACGCGCGAGGAAGGCGGGTGCCTGATTGTGGAGCGCTGGACAGGCGCCAAGGGCGGCTCCGGCCAGAGCTTCAACTTCTACGACGAAGCCGCGAAGAAATGGCGGCAGGTCTGGGTGAGCCGCGGCGTGACGATCGACTATACGGGCGGGCTCAATGAAAAAGGCGAAATGGCGCTCGAGGGGACCGTCGCCTATCGCAACGGCAAGACGGCGCCGTTCCGGGGCGTGTGGACCCCGCTCGCCAATGGCGATGTCCGGCAGCATTTCGAGGAATACAATCCGGACGCCAAAACCTGGGACGAATGGTTCACCGGAATCTACAAGAAAAAACCGTCTCCCGCTCCATAAGCGGCGGCGCGACGGCCCCGCCTGCTTCGGATTGTCGCCGTCGGCGCGTATTTTAGCATATTCTAATGCGTGCTAGGGTGCGCCGACATAGATCCCAATCGAGGTCGCGCCCTGCTCCAGGCGCTGGATTACGCAGCGCAGAGCGGCGCAGCGCAAGCAGAGGGGAGCATGGACGATGGGCTTGAGCGCTGAGCTTTTGTCACGCCTTCAATTCGCATTCACCATTGCGTTCCACATCATCTTTCCAAGTTTCACAATCGGTCTGGCCAGCTATCTCGCCGTCCTTGAAGGGATGTGGCTGAAAACAAGGAAGCCGGTCTACAAGAATCTCTACTTCTTCTTTGTAAAGATCTTCGCGATCGCATTCGGCATGGGCGTCGTCTCCGGCGTTGTCATGAGTTACGAATTCGGGACGAACTGGTCCGTGTTCGCCGACAAGGCGGGAAGCGTCATAGGACCGCTGCTCGGCTTCGAAGTGCTGACCGCCTTTTTTCTTGAGGCTTCCTTCCTCGGCATCATGCTGTTCGGCTGGAACAAGGTCGGCCCGACCCTGCACTATATTGCGACGCTGTTTGTCGCCGGCGGCACGCTGCTTTCGGCGTTCTGGATTCTCTCCGCGAACAGCTGGATGCAGACGCCGGCCGGTTTTACGACGAACGCCGACGGGGTTTTTGTCGCGACGGACTGGATGAAAGTCATATTCAGCCCGTCTTTTCCGAGCCGCTTCCTGCACATGGTGACGGCCGCCTATCTGACCACGGCGTTTGTCGTGCTGGGCGCGGCGGGCTTTCTCGCGCTGCGCGGCAAGGACGGCGACGGCCCGCGCGTCATGCGGCGGATGGCGGTCCTGCTCATCGCCGCGCTCGCGCCGGCGCAACTGCTCATCGGCCATGAGAGCGGCGTCGTCGCGGAGAAATATCAGCCCTCGAAGGTCGCCGCCGCGGAAGGCTGGTGGACGACGCGCGACGGCCAGCCGAGCCTTCTCTTCGCCGTGCCTGATCAGAAGAATGCGCGGAACGACTTCGAGGTCGGCGTTCCGGGTTTTGGAAGCTGGATCGTCGCCGGCGACGCAAAGGCGCGCGTCGCGGGGCTTGACGCTTTCGCGCCCGAAGACCGCCCGCCCGTGGCGATCACTTTCTTCGCCTTTCGCATCATGGTCGGCCTTGGCCTCCTGATGATCGCGATGGGATGGTGGGGCGCGGTTCTGTGGGCGAGGAAGAAGCTCGACAGCGCGAAGCTGTTTCATCGCGCCGCCGTGCTGATGGGCGCTTCGGGCTTCGTCTCCGTTATCTCCGGCTGGATCGTCGCCGAGGTCGGCCGCCAGCCCTTTACGATTTACGGCGTCCTCAGGACCGCTGACTCCGTTTCGCCCGTCGGCGCCGGCGGCGTCAGCGCGTCGCTCATCGCCTATCTCATCGTCTATGCGATCGTCTTTTCGGTCGGCGCGCTCTATATCCTCCGTATTTTGACCAAGGGCCCCGAAAGCGAGGGCGCGCCGATTCGCGTGACGCCTCCGCGCCCGCCCGGCGCAAGTCTCGGCGCGGGCGCAGGCGCGGCGGGCGAGACGGAAGGAGCGCGGCCATGAATTTCGATCTTCCGCTGATTTGGGCGATCCTGATCGCAACCGCCGTATTTCTCTATGTCGTTCTTGACGGTTTCGATCTTGGCGTCGGCATGCTTTTCCCCTTCGCCAGCGCGAAGGAGCGCGACGTCATGGTCTCGGCCATCGCGCCCGTCTGGGACGGCAACGAAACCTGGCTCATACTCGGAGGCGGCGGCCTTCTCGCCGCTTTCCCGCTCGCTTATTCGATCATCATGCCGGCAATGTATCTGCCGATTTCGCTGATGCTGCTGGCGCTCATTTTCCGCGGCGTCGCCTTTGAGTTTCGCGCCAATGCGCGCCCGTCCGGGTTCGGACGGAAATTCTGGACCGCCGCGTTCGCAGGCGGATCGCTGATCGCTTCGCTCGCGCAAGGGCTCGTGCTTGGCGGCTTTCTGCAAGGGGTGAAGGTCGATGGGCGGCATTTCGCCGGCGGATTGTTCGACTGGCTGACGCCCTTCAGCCTGCTGGTCGCTTTTTCTCTCGCCGCCGGCTACGCGCTGCTCGGCGCCTGCTGGCTCATATTTAAAACCGAGGGCGAGTTGCAGGAGAAGGCCCGGACTTGGGCGCGCCGGCTCGTCATCGCCGTCGCGGCGGCGATGGCGGCGGTTAGTCTCGCAACGCTCTCCCTCGACCCGACGATCACCGCGCGATGGGGCGCGTCGATGACGTCGATCGACTGGAGCCGCTTCATGTGGACCGCGCTTTTGCCGCTCGCGACCATGGGCGCGGCGCTTTCGTGCTGGCGCTGGGCCAATGACCGGCGCGCCCACCTGCGTCCCTATCTTGCGGCGATCGCCATTTTCGCGGGCGGCTATGCAGGTCTCGGCATTTCGATCTTTCCGCGCATCGTGCCTTTCGACGTGACCATCTGGCAGGCGGCGGCGGCGGACAACGCGCTGGGGCTCATGCTCGTCGGCGTCGTGATCTTGCTGCCCGTCATTCTGGGATACACTTTCTATGTCTACTGGCTCTTCCGCGCCAAAGCCTCTTCCGACGGATACCGTCACTGAAGAGCAAGGCGCCCGGCGGCCGCTGGGAGAAAAGCTCGCCTGGTTCGTCGCGCTTTGGATCGCCGGCCTTGTCGTCGCCGCAGGCGCGGCGTTTGCAATGAAGGCGTTGCTCGGAAGCTGAAAAACCGAAACCGCCGCAATGGCCGCCGACGAAGAGGCGCGCCGGCGCGCCTCATATATTCGCCGAGCCGCCGGAAAGACGCGACCGGCCGCGCGCGGCGGTCTGGGCTGGGCGTATTTCGAGGCGTAACCTTGTTTGCGGACGGGGATTGTCAAAACGGAGCGCCATCCATGACGATCTTTTCCTCCTCCCCAATCGCAAGCTTCGTCGTCGCCGGGCTGTTGGCCGGAACAGGCTTCAATGCGAACGCGGCGGATTTCCGGTTTCCCTACAGCGCGCATGAGCTTGAGAGCGTGAGCGGACGCAATGCGATGTTCGCCCGGCTCGATGCGCGCGCGGGCCGCTATTGCGGCGCCGATGTCGCGCGCGGTCTTTTTGAGATAAAGGCGGCCGCGGGCTGCAAATCCGCAGTTGTGAGCGACGTCGTTTCGCAAATCGGCGATCCGCGCCTTGAGGCCTATCTCAAGTCGAGCAAGCAAGTTGCGGAAAGATGAGGAGCGAAGCGCCGGCGGACTTTCCTCCGCCGGCCATCGCCTCCCGATTTCTAGAATGCGAGCGCTTTCGCCTGACGCACATGCGGCAAGGCGCGGACTTTCTTGAGCACGGCTTCATTCAGGGGTTCGTCGACGGCGATCAGCGCGATGGCGCTCTCGCCGGGCGCCGAACGGCCGAGATTGAACGTCGCGATATTGACGCCCGCCTCGCCCAGCGTCTGGCCGAGCGCGCCGATGAAGCCCGGCTTGTCTTCATTGGTCACATACAACATATGCGGCGCGAATCCGGCTTCCATTTCGACGCCTTTGATCTCGACTATTCTCGGCGCCGGACCGAAGAGCGCGCCGGCGACGGAGCGCTCCTGTCTTTCGGTCACGATCCGTAGTCGGATGACGCTCTCAAAATTGTCGGCGTCGTCGCGATAGGTCTCTGCGATCGCAATGCCCCGCTCCTTGGCGACAAGCGGCGCATTGACGACATTCACTTCCGCGAGCATCGGCCGCAGGACGCCGGCGACGGCGGCGGCCGTCAGGGGCCTCGTGTTCAGCTTGGCGACGCCGCCTGCGTAAACGACTTCGATCGCCCTGACGCTCGTCTCGGTGAGCTGGCCGGCGAAGAGTCCGAGATTTTCGGCCAACACGATGTACGGCCGAAGCCGCGGGGCCTCCTCCGCCGTGATCGAAGGCATGTTGAGCGCATTCGAAACGGCGCCGCGCATCAGAAAATCCGACATCTGCTCGGCGATCTGGATGGCGACATTCTCCTGCGCCTCGCGCGTCGAAGCGCCGAGGTGCGGCGTGGCGACGACGCGGTCATGCCCAAACAGCAAATGGTCTGTCGCCGGCTCGTCGGCGAACACGTCGAGCGCGGCGCCGGCCACATGGCCTTCGTCGAGCGCGTCTTTAAGGGCGGCTTCGTCGAGGAGACCGCCGCGCGCGCAATTGACGATCATCACGCCTTTCTTCGTCTTTGCGATATTCTCCCGGGAGAGAATATTGCGCGTCTGCTCGGTGAGCGGCGTGTGCAACGACACGATGTCGGCCTTCGCCAGAAGCTCGTCCAGATCGACTTTGCGCACGCCGAGTTCGATCGCCCGATTCTCCGTGAGATAAGGATCATAGGCTATGACATGCATTTTCAGGCCGATCGCGCGCTCGGCGACAATCGATCCGATATTGCCGCAGCCGACGATTCCCAGCGTCTTGCCGTAAAGCTCAACGCCCATGAATTTCGATTTCTCCCACTTGCCGGCGTGGGTCGATTGATTGGCTTGCGGGATCTGCCGGGCGAGCGCGAACATCATCGCAATCGCATGCTCGGCTGTCGTGATCGCATTGCCGTAGGGCGTGTTCATGACGACGACGCCGGCCGCGGTCGCGGTCGGGATGTCCACATTGTCGACGCCGATCCCGGCGCGGCCGATGACTTTCAGATTCTTGCCGGCCTTGATCAGCTCAGGCGTGGCTTTCGTCGCCGAACGGACGGCGAGGCCGTCATAACGGCCGATGACAGACAAAAGTTCGTTCGGATTTTTTCCGAGATCGGGACGGTAGTCGACGTCGATTCCGCGCTCTTTGAATGTCGCAACGGCGAGCTCGCTCAAGGCGTCGGAAATCAGAACTTTCGGCATTGGCTTCTCCATGGGAATTCACAGGCCGCTTCGCCGATGCGGACGGATGACGGCCGACAGGTTTTCGCAAACAGTCAGAGAATGGCGGCTTTGGCTTCGCCGAAGGCCCAGTCGAGCCAGGGAGTGAGCGCCTCGATATCGGCCCGTTCGATCGTCGCCCCGCACCAGATTCGAAGCCCCGGCGGCGCATCGCGATATCCGCCGATGTCGAGCGCGGCGCCTTCCGATTCGAGCGCGGACTCCATCTTCTTCACGAAAGCGCGCTGCCCGGCCTCGTCGAGCGCGGCGACCTTCGGGTCAATGATCCTGAGGCAGACGGAGGTGTTCGAACGCGCCGCCGGATCGGCGCAGAGGAAATTCACCCAATGCGCGTCCCGCACCCATTCCTCCAGCGCGGCGAGATTGGCGTCGGCGCGCGCGCAAAGCCCGTCAAGCCCGCCCTGCGAGACGCCCCATTTCAGCGCGTCGATATAGTCTTCAACACACAGCATCGACGGCGTGTTGATCGTCGCTCCCTCGAAAATGTCGTCAATGAGTTTGCCGCCTTTCGTGAGACGGAAGATTTTCGGCATCGGCCATGCGGGCGTATGGCTTTCGAGACGCGCGACGGCGCGAGGGCTCAGAACCAGAACCCCATGGGCGCCTTCGCCGCCGAGCGCCTTTTGCCAGGAGAACGTCGCCACATCGAGTTTCGGCCAATCGAGCCTTTGCGCGAACGCCGCCGAAGTCGCGTCGCAGATCGACAGGCCCTTCCGGTCGGCCGCGATAAAGTCCGCATTCGGAACGCGCACGCCCGAGGTCGTGCCGTTCCACGTAAAGACGAGATCATGGTCGGGATTGACCCAGGACAGGTCCGGGAGCTCGCCATAGGGCGCCTTCATCACCCGCGCTTCGAGCCGAAGCTGCTTGACGACATCGGTGACCCACCCCTCCCCAAAGCTCTCCCAGGCGAGAAGATCGATCGGGCGCGGTCCGAGCAGCGACCACAGCGCCATCTCCATGGCGCCCGTATCAGACGCCGGCACGATGCCGATGCGATAGTCATCGGGGATTTCGAGCAGCGCCCGCGTGCGGTCGATCGCCTCTTTAAGGCGCGCTTTGCCGATCTTGGAGCGATGCGAGCGCCCGAGCGTCGGCTGATCGAGATGTTGGGGGGACCATCCGGGCCGCTTGGCGCACGGGCCAGATGAAAAAAACGGACGCGCCGGGCGCGTCGCGGGTTTGGTCGTCATGTTGAACTCCCATCCTTGCAGATGGGTCGCGCCTCGTTGGGAAGGCGTGGCCCGCGCGCACTCTCATCGGATTTCAGACGGCGCGTCAATCAAAATTATTGCGCCGCAATAATCGCATCGCCTTAGCCGAAAATCGCGCTGGCCGCCGCCCGGCGAAACGAAGCCGAAGGGCGCTTGACCGGCGCCGGAGGCGCGCGTAGCCGCTCGGTCGCCCATTCGCTGTCGTCCGGTGCAATTCGGCCATGACCGCCCGCAGATCGCGCGTCAAATCCCCGAAAGGCGCGCGCGCCTTTGACTGGTTCTTGCTGTCGCTCCTGGTCGCTTTGTCGGGGTCGGCCTTTGTGATGATCCGCGAAGCAGTGACGACAATCCCGCCGCAGGCCGTCGCATCGATAAGGCTCTGGGTCGGCGCCCTGCTGATGACCGTCATCATGCTGAGCGCAGGCCGCCGCTTTCCGCCCCTGCTTGCGCGCTCGGCGCGCGGCTGTCGGCTGCATCGCGCCTGGGCGCCCATGCTCGCGGTCGGAATGGTCGGATACACGATACCGTTCTTCATCTATCCGTGGGCGCAGCAATATGTAGAGAGCGGCCTTGCCGGCGTTTACATGGCGTTTATGCCCGTCTGGACCGTCGGTCTCGCTTATCTTTTCGCAGATGAGGGCCTGACGCGCGGAAAGATCGGCGGCTTTGCGCTGGGATTCGCCGGCGTTGTCATTCTGATGGGCCCGGATGCCGTGAGCGGCGCGGCGCGTTCGAGCGCGTTTGCGCAAGGCGGACTTCTCGTCGCCACCTTCTGCTATGCGGTGTCGGCGATCATCGCGCGCCGAACGCGCGGCGTGCGCCCGCGTGTTTTCACGGCGGGCGCCATATTGAGCGGCGCCGTCTTCTCCTCGCCCGCGCTGTTTCTGACCGATCTTTACACAGACCAATGGAGCCTTCCGAGCATTGCGAGCGTGATCGGTCTTGCTGTCGCGCCGACGGGCCTCGCCGGGCTCGTCATTATCGTCATCATCAAGCGCGCAGGCGCAGGGTTCATGGCGCTCGCCAATTACCTCGTTCCGGTCTGGGCGATTTTTCTCGGCGCGCTGCTTTTCGGCGAGCGGCTGGAGCCGCGGGTCTTCCTCGCGCTCGCGATCATCTTCGCGGGCGTCGCGATCAGTCAGCGCAAATCCGGAAATCCGCCGCCGGCGGAAGGCGTCGCGGCGATGGCCGGCTCCGGCGGCGCCGATCTCAAATAAAGATTTCGCCCGCGGTTACGCGCATCGCGGAACCGCCGATTTTCACCTTTTCGGCGCGGCCTGCGCGCATGTCGAATGCGACTTCGATGCGGCTCGGACGCCCGAGCTCCAGGCCCTGTTCGACGATCCATTGATGCGCGCCGTCGGCGAGCCCGCCCGCGCGCGCAATCTGTCCCGGCAGCGCCGCCGCGGCTGAGCCTGTCGCGGGGTCTTCGCTGACGCCCGCGCCCGGAGCGAACATGCGGACATGGAAATCCGCGTCCTTCGAATCGCCTCCCTCCGCATACAGAAGCACGCCGACGATCTCGTCGAGGCCGAGCGCGGCGAAGGCCGCGTGGTCGAGCCGCGCGCGCCGGACGCTCTCAAGCGGCGCTCTTGCAAAAACATAGTCGACGCCGGCGCCGATGCGGCGGGGCCTGTGCGCGCCGCGATCGACCGCTCCGGACGGAAGCGCAAGCGCCTTTTCGATCGCCTCGGCGGCGGGGGCGGCGCCGCGTTCTTCCGGCGCGTTCGGGTTTTGAAACGTCGCGCGCGGCGCCGGCGAGGCCGTATCGAGCATGACCGGAAACAGCCCGGCCTTGAGTTCGAGCGTCAATGAATCTGATATGCCGCGCCTGCGCGCGAGCGCGAGCGCCGTGCCGACAGTCGGGTGCCCGGCGAACGGCATTTCATAGCCGGGCGTGAAAATTCTGACGCGCGCCGCATGCGCCGGATTGTCCGGCGGCAGGACAAAGGTGGATTCCGATAAATTGAACTCGCGCGCAATGCGCAGCATGTCGTCGCCGCTGAGACCTTGCGCGTCCAGAATGACGGCGAGCGGATTTCCGGCGAATGGACGATCGGTAAAAACGTCCCAGACCTCGAACGAATAGGACTTCATGCGACGCTCCCTGCTTTTCGTCGTTATTTCGCCGTCGCGCGGCGCATTCAAACGAGATTTTTTGAACCGGTCTTGAGCGTTTCAGACCTTGATCTGATGCGCGTGGTTGAGCGGCCCCGCTCCGCGCCCCAATCCCGGCGCCGTCCGGATCGCCGCCGCAACATATTCGATGGCGCGCGATACGGCCTGTTCGAGTGACAGGTCCTGCGCAAGCCCCGTCGCGACCGCCGAAGCAAGCGTGCAGCCGGTGCCATGGGTCGCGGTCGTGTCAATGCGCGGATGAACGAAAGGCGTCGCGCCGGCGGGCGTCATGAGATAATCGACAATATCGGGCCCGGAAAGATGCCCGCCCTTGACGAGAACGGCCCTTGCGCCTTTCTCAAGCAGCGCTGCGCCTGCGCGATTCAAATCGCGCGTCTCTTTGACGATAAGTCCGGTGAGCGCAGCCGCTTCGTCGGCATTCGGCGTGACCAGCGCCGCGAGCGGCAGGAGCTCCTGCAACAAAACCCCGGCGACGCCTTCGCCGGCGAGCGCGTCCCCGCTTGTCGCGGCGAGAACGGGATCGAGAACCACCGGAATCCCGGAGCGGGCGCGCAATATGCGCGCGATCTCATGCGCGGCCCCTTCTTCTCCGATCATGCCGATCTTGATCGCATCCGCGCCGATGTCATCGAGGACCGCTTCAATCTGATCACGGATAATCGCCGGCGTCACGGGGTGCACGGATTTGACGCCGGTCGTGTCCTGCACGGTGAGCGCGGTGATCGCCGCCGCGGCGTATCCGCCGAGCGCTGTCACCGTCTTAATGTCGGCCTGCGCGCCGGCGCCGCCCGAGGGGTCGGAGCCCGCGATGATGAGCACGCGTCCTTTCATCCGCCCATTATCTTCAAACAGACGCCGGAATTCGAGGCCAAACAGCCGCTCGGACGGGCGGCGCGCGCCCGCGGTTGACAGGGGTCCCGCGTGCGCCTACATGCCGCGCCTCGGGTCGAAGGCGCCTGCCGCTCGCAAGCTCACGCTATGGCGAAGCCTTCAATTCGCGTCCCGTCAGCCCATTCAACGGCGTGCGGAACGACGGCAATGCGAGCCCCGTCCGGACTTTCGCATGCCGCGTTGCATGAGGATTGACGATGACTGCGCGATTATCCCTACCCTCTCTGGAGGCGCTCAAAACGCAGGCCAAGCGTCTGCGCAAGGGCCTCGAACTGGACGGCGACTTCATCAGCCATAGCGAAAGCCTGGAGCTGATCGCCCGCCAATACGGCTATCGAAACTGGAATACGCTGCACGCGGCTGTCGGCAATCGGCCGCCTCGGCCGGCGCTGCAAGTCGGCGCGCGCGTTAGGGGACGCTATCTCGGCCAGGCTTTCGACGGCGAAATCGTGGGCGTCGAGACTCTCTCGCCCGGCCGCATGCGCGTCACGCTCGACTTCGACGAAGCCGTCGATGTCGTCGCCTTCGAAAGTTTTTCAGCCTTCCGAAAACGGGTCTCCTGCGTCATCGGGGAGGACGGCAAGACAGCGGAGAAGACGTCGAACGGGCTTCCGCAGCTGGAGCTGGCGCGATGACCCCCGATGAAATGAAATCCTTCGTCGCCGGTTTTCTGGAGGAAGTCTGGAATCGCGGCGATCTCGCCGCGGCGGACCGCTATCTTGCCCCCGAATATGTCATCCGCCACGACCCGGGCGATCCATGGGATGGGGCGACGCTCGACCGCGACGGATTCCGCGACCGGCTCATCAAATCGCGCGCGCCCTTTCCCGATCAGCGTTTTTCGATTGTCGACGCCGTCGCCGAAGACGGACGCGTCGCCGTCGCCTGGCGCTGGTCGGGCTCGCATCAGGGCGAAGTCGCAGGGATCCCGCCGACGGGCCGGACAATCTCGATGTCCGGCATCACGTTCTATTATATCGTGAACGGACGATTGACCGGACACTGGCAGGAAGTCGACCGTCTCGGCATGTTCCGCCAATTGACCGCAGGCTAGTCCCGCGCCTTTTCAACGGCGCGGCAAATATCGGCGACGACGGACTTCACCAGTTTGCCGTCCTCGCCCTCGCCCATCACGCGGATCAGGGGTTCAGTGCCCGATTTTCTGACAAGGACGCGCCCCGATTCGCCGAGGCGAGCCTGCCCCGCCTTGATCGCGGCGACGACAGCGGCGTTTTCGAGCGGATCGGCGCCCCTGAATCGGACGTTTTGCAAAATCTGCGGCAACGGCTCGTAATTGCGGCAGATCTCGCTGACTTTCCGCCCGCCCTCAGCGACGACTGCGAGCACCTGCAAGGCGGTGACGAGCCCGTCGCCGGTCGTCGCATAATCGCTCAATATGACGTGTCCGGAGGATTCGCCGCCGACATTCATCCCCTTCTGGCGCATCGCCTCCACGACATAGCGGTCCCCGACCGCGGTGCGCTCGAGGCGCAGGCCGAGGCCTTGAAGGAACCGCTCCAGCCCGAGATTCGACATCACCGTAGCGACGACGCCGTCGCCGGCGAGCCTTCCTTTCTCGCGCCATGATTTCGCAATGGTCGCAAGGATCTGGTCGCCGTCGATGATGTCGCCCTTTTCATCGGCGATGAGCACGCGATCGGCGTCGCCGTCGAGCGCGACGCCGATATCGGCGCGGTATTCGCGAACCGCTTCCTGCATCGCCTTGGTCGACGTCGAGCCGACGCCGCGATTGATGTTGAAGCCGTCCGGGGAGACGCCGATCGACTTCACGTCCGCGCCGAGCTCCCAGAGGACAGTCGGCGCGACCTTGTAGCCCGCGCCGTTGGCGCAATCGATCACAACGCGCAGACCTTCGAGCGAAAGACTTCTCGGAAATGTCGCCTTGGCGAATTCGATATAGCGCGCGCCTGCGTCGTCAATGCGTTTGACGCGGCCAAGATCGGGAGATTCGGCGAGGCCGTCATTCGGCCCCTCCTCCATCAACCGCTCGATTTTCAGCTCCGTATCGTCCGACAGCTTGAAGCCGTCCGGCCCGAAAAACTTGACGCCATTGTCCTCATACGGATTGTGCGAAGCGGAGATCATGACGCCGAGATCGGCGCGCAGCGACCTGGTCAGCATCGCCATCGCCGGGGTCGGCAATGGCCCCAGCAGAAAGACATCCATGCCCGAGGCCGCAAACCCCGCCGTAAGCGCCGGCTCGATCATATAGCCGGAAAGGCGTGTGTCCTTTCCGATCACGACGCGGTGACGGTGCGCGCCGTTCTTGAAGGCCCGGCCCGCCGCCATGCCGAGCCGGAGCAGCCGCTCGGGCGTCATTGCGCCGGCGTTCGCCAGCCCCCTGACGCCGTCGGTCCCGAAAATCTTGCGCTCGGCCGGCCTCATCGGGGCCTCATCGTCGCCGCGCATCAACGCCTCCAGACACTCCGGCCGCCGAGACTAGCATGGCGGCCTGCATAATGCCTTAACGGATGAT
Organism: Alphaproteobacteria bacterium; assembly: GCA_016125425.1. GTDB lineage: Bacteria > Pseudomonadota > Alphaproteobacteria > Caulobacterales > Parvularculaceae > Amphiplicatus. The sequence goes on along the minus strand of WGLT01000002.1, from coordinate 311,939 downwards.
TTCCGCCTTTTCTATGGCGCTCGCGACCGCCAGCGCCTGCCGCGTCGCCGCGACGTCGTGAACCCGAAAAATCCGGGCGCCGCGCGCATAGCCCGCGAGGACCGCCGCGAGCGAGCCGCCCAGCCGCTCGCCGGGCGCGCCTTCGCGATCAAGGCGGGCGATGAAGGCCTTGCGGGACGCCCCGAGCAGAAGCGGCGGCCCGATCGCCGCAAGCCGGCTGAGACCGGCGAGCAGCGCGAGATTGTGCCCGACCGTTTTTCCGAATCCGATCCCCGGATCGACGATCAGCTTGTCGGCGCCGATCCCGCCCGCAAGGCACGCCTCGACCCGCCGCGAAAGAAAGGCCGACACTTCTTCGACGACATCGTCATACTGCGGATCAATCTGCATTGTCTTCGGCGCGCCTTTGGCGTGCATGAGCACGACCGCGCAGCCGAGCGCGGCGGCGACGGCGAGGCTGTCCGGCGCATAGGTCAATGCGGTGACGTCGTTCCAGATTTCGGCGCCCGCCGCGATCGCCGCGCGCGCGACCGCCGGCTTGCGCGTGTCGATCGAAATCCGCGCCTCAGTCGCAGCCGCAAGGCCTTCGATCACCGGAAGGACGCGGGCGAGCTCTTCCGCTTCGCCGACGTCGTCGGCGCCGGGCCGGGTCGACTCGCCGCCAATGTCGAGAATGTCAGCGCCGTCTTCGACGAGCTTCAGCCCATGCGCGATCGCATCGCTCGTGCGCGCAAAACTGCCGCCGTCGGAAAAGGAATCCGGCGTGACATTGACAACGCCCATGATCTGGTAAGCGCGGGAGCCGGCTCGTCCGTTCATGGACGGACACTAGGACAATCGCCGTCGCGAAGCGACCGCCCCGCAACGTGCGGCGGCTTTGCGCGGTTTCGCGGCTAGGGCGTTTTTCGCTTTTCGGCTTCCGCCTTGAGCTTGGCGATCGCTTCGACAAACCCCTTCATCGGCGCCGATATCGCGACCGGCTGGCGCGCGCCATAGGGCACGAATCGCACCGACGCGGTTTGGACGCCTTGCAGGGCTTTCTCCGTCGGCGCGTCGATCACGGCGACCGCCCGGCAACCTTCCGCGTCGCACACCTGGAAGGGCCAGTCGTAATGCGTTTCATCGCTCACGACGATGCGCGTGCCGACCGGCAAGGCGACGCCGAGCGGCAAGGTGACGACGCTCGACAATCGGTCGTTTTGCGGATCATAGACAAAGGCCCAGCTGAGGACCTGCTTGCCGTTTTTTCCGTCGGCGAGAGTCAGGACCGCCTGGCAGGCGCCCTGCGCGCAGGTGTAGCGCCAATTATCGAATGTCTGGCTGTCTTCGGCGGTCTTTTCCGGATCGGCCTTCGCATGCGCCGCGTTGGGGCCCATGACTGCGATCAAGGTCGCCGCGGTCGCTAAAAAGGCAACGCTGCGCATTTTCCCTCGCTCCATGATAGTCGCCTTTCGCGAAAAGAACGGCGCCGCCCGATCATTATGCAGGCGGCGCCGAAAGTCGACCAAGGCCAGGCGGCTCGCGCTCAAGCCTTCTTTTTGCGGAGCCGCGCCCCAAGACCGGCGATGCCGGCGCCGAAGAGCCAGATCGCAGCCGGGACCGGCACTTCGTTCACTGGCGGCGGGGGCGGTTCGTTGATGCCGGCGATGCCGGACACGTAAAAGCCCGCGAAGAAAATGTTGTCGTCTTGCGAGGCGTTGATCGTATCGACCGTGATCGAGGTGTCGCCCAGCGTAATGAACGGCGTCAGATCATATTTCTCGTGATCGTCGTCATAGCTCGGGTTCGTCGGCGAGAAGGGATCATCGAAACTGCCGACGGTGATCAGCGACCCGTTGGCCAGATCCTCGCCGTCATCGAAATTGCCGGCGTTCTCAGTCAAAAGCTGACCGTTCACATTGATCGTCGACCGCTGATTGCAACAGCTGAAATTGTCGCCGATCACCATTTGCGCGAAAAACCCGGCTTGGGTGGGATCGAGCGGGTCGGCGAAGTTGATCGACGTGGTGTCGCCGGTCACGGAGGCGAAACCGTCGAGCAAGCCGACCGTCGCTTCAGGCAGCGACGGGTTGCTGTAAACGACGACGAGGGCGCTGCCGTCGATAGCGCTGTTGTCGCCGCCTTCATTGATGTTGAAATCGAAGACGCCGCCGCCGCCGCCGACAGCCGCCTGGACGATCGACGTCACATCGGCCCTGTGCGACGAAAGCGTGCAGCACGCGGTGGCGTTCGGAAACGAGGCCGTGTAGGTGACGGCGTTTCCGTCAAGCGTCACCGTCGTGGGAACGCCGCTAAAATTCTGCGTCGCCGTATAAAGATAAGCTGCGACGACGGTGGAGCCCGCCGGAACGGATGCGCTGATAACGCCCATCCCGTCCAATCCGCCCCAGCCGTCTGTCGACAGGGCGTAGTTGCCGTTATAGCTCTGGAACGCCGTAAGCGAAGCGCTCGCGTCGGTCGACGCGATTGCAGCCGCTGCGGCGCACGCGCCGAGCACGAACTTGAATGAACGCATTCAAAATCTCCCCAAATCTCCCCACGGAACGATCGGCGCCAATCAGGTTCGGACGATCGTCCGAATTGAAATTACTAACAAAATTTAACGATCGCAAGGAAAAACGGACAGATCGTCGCAGCGCCAACGCTAACATATTGATGTTCCTTGATTTTATATCCTCAGCCGCCCGAGCGTCGCTCCGAGGGCGGACGGAGCGCTGATCGCGAAGGGAAAAAGTGAGAATAGCCCGGGTCGAACGGACGCTCAGGCCCCGATCGGCTTCGGCTCCCAGAGTTCGATCTTCACGCCGTCCGGATCCATGATGTGCGCGAAGCGCCCGCTCGGCTCGTCGAGCAGTATCTGTTCGGGCTCGACGCCTTCGCGCCGGCAGCGCTCAAGCATGTCGTCAAGGTCGTCGACGATGAGGTTGATCATGACATCCGCCGTCGACGACGCGAAATAATTCGTATCGGCGTCGAAGGCGGACCAGACGACGCCCGCCCCTGCTTTCGACGCCATGGCGTCCGGCGAGAAGACGGCGCCGCCCCAGTCGAGAATGTCGAAATCGAGCACGCGCGCATACCAGGCCCTCAGCGCCGCCGGGTCCGGAGATTTCACGAATACGCCGCCGACGCCGAGAACCTTCGCCATGGCTCGTCTCCTCTCGCAAAAAACGCCGCCTTGCGGCGGCGTTCTTTGTCACACGCCTTGGGGGCTTGGCTCCAAACCGCCGCCGGCGCTTTTCGGCTGGCCCGAACTCGGCACGGACGACGGCGGGGGCGGCGCCGCAGAATCCGTCGGCTCTTCACGCACGATCGGCTCGCCGCGAAGCAGCTTGTTGATCTCGTCGCCTGTCAAAGTTTCATATTCCAGAAGCGCCTGCGCGAGCCGCTCCCAATCCTCATTGCGTTCGGTCAGGATCTGCCGCGCCTTGTCATAGCCTTCCGTAACGAAACGCTTGATCTCGTCCTCGATCAATTTGGCGGTTTCGGTCGAAATCGATTTCGTGCGCGCGATCGACTGGCCGAGAAAAACTTCGCCTTCGTCCTCGGCGTAAGCGATCGGGCCGAGCTTTTCGGAAAGGCCGTATTGGGTCACCATGGCGCGCGCGAGCCGCGTGGCGTGGTCGATATCCGACGACGCGCCGGACGTCACTTTCTCCTTGCCGAACTTCAATTCCTCCGCGACGCGGCCGCCCATCGCCATCGCGATCTTCGCCTTCATCTGTTCGAGCGAGAAGGAAAGCTTGTCGCGTTCGGGCAGATACTGAACCATGCCGAGCGCGCGCCCGCGCGGAATGATCGTCGCCTTGTGAACAGGGTCTGAGCCCGGCATTGTGAGGCCGACAATCGCATGTCCCGCCTCGTGATAGGCGGTGAGCATCTTTTCGTCTTCGGTCATCACCATAGAGCGGCGCTCGGCGCCCATCAGCACCTTGTCCTTCGCGTCGTCGAACTCCTTGGCGGTGACGAAGCGTTTGCCGCGGCGCGCAGCGAGCAGCGCCGCCTCGTTGACGAGGTTGGCGAGATCGGCGCCGGAAAAGCCGGGCGTGCCGCGCGCGATCGTGCGCAGATTGACGTCCGGCGCCAGCGGCACCTTCTTGGCGTGCACATTCAGGATCTTTTCGCGGCCGACGACATCCGGATTCGGCACGACGACCTGGCGGTCGAAGCGGCCGGGACGCAGGAGCGCCGGGTCGAGCACGTCCGGCCGGTTGGTCGCAGCGATGAGGATGATGCCCTCATTCGCCTCGAAGCCGTCCATCTCGACGAGGAGCTGGTTCAAGGTCTGCTCGCGCTCGTCATTGCCGCCGCCAAGGCCCGCGCCGCGATGACGGCCGACGGCGTCGATCTCGTCGATAAAGATGATGCAGGGCGCGTTCTTCTTGGCCTGCTCGAACATGTCGCGCACGCGGCTTGCGCCGACGCCGACGAACATCTCGACGAAATCGGAGCCGGAAATGGTGAAGAAGGGCACATTCGCCTCGCCGGCGATGGCGCGCGCAAGCAGCGTCTTGCCGGTGCCCGGCGGGCCGACGAGAAGCGCGCCTTTCGGGATCTTGCCCCCGAGGCGCTGGAACTTCATCGGGTCTTTCAGATATTCGACGATCTCTTCGAGCTCTTCTTTCGCCTCGTCGATGCCGGCGACGTCCTCAAAGGTCACGCGCCCCTGCCGCTCAGTTAAAAGCTTGGCGCGCGATTTGCCGAAGCCCATCGCCTTGCCGCCGGCGCCCTGCATCTGGCGCATGACGAAGAAAATGAAGGCGAAAAAGATCAAAGGCGGCAGGATATTGAACAGCAGCGACAGCGCGAGCGGCAACTGCTCTTCCGGCGCGATCCGCGTGTTGACGCCCGCGGCGTCGAGCTTGTCGGCGACGCTGGCGCCGGCGCCGTCCGGAATCGCCGTGGCGAAGGATTTGCCGTCGCTGAGCGTGCCGGTGACTTTCGCGCCGTCGATCGTCGCATCCGCGATCGCGCCCGAGCTCACCTTGTCCATGAACTGGGAATAGGTGAACCGCTCGACTTGCGGGCCGGGAGAGTTGATCTGGAAAAGCTGCAGCGCGATCACGAAGAAAACGAAAACCACGCCCCAGACGAGAAGATTGCGTCCGTTCATCAATAAGTCCTTGGCGCGGAACCAAACTTTCGTCGCGCCCCTGCAGGGTTCAGGCTAGAACATAGGAGTTAAGAAAGCCGGGCGCCATGGGGGGCGATCACAAAAGCGTCAATCTTAAGAAAACCTCAGCACGGCGCCGTCAAATCGCTCGGCCAGGAGACAGACGGCGCGCAGGCCGGGCCAGCCGTCGGCGAGGGCGGGCCCGCTTGCGGCGAGAACCGCCGGCGCCGCCGCCATGGCTTCGGGCGGCGCCCCGTAAAGCGCCCGCCAGGGGCCCGGACGCTCGCCGAAGGCGCAGATGCGGACCGGCCGTTCGCCCCGGTTCTCGAGAATAAACCGCCGGTCCCAGAGCGCCCGCCCGCCCGGGGCGATTTCGACCGGCGCGAGCGGGGCGACCCCCGCCCGTCCGAGCAGCGCCGCCGGTTCGCGCGCGATCAACAGCCCGCCCCCTTCGCGAATGAGAAGCGCGCCGCCGAGCGTCGCCCGGCCGCGCGCAAGAGCCTGCGCGAGCGCTTCGGCGGCGTCGGCGCGCGAGGGCGCGAACTCGCCCGCGCCCGCCGCATGGATAAGGCGCGTAAGAAGCGAAGCGGGCGCGGCGCCGGCTCTGTCGAGCCGCGCCCAGCCGAGGCGGTGGAATACCCCGCCCGCCGCATCGAACAGGGCGCGGTCCTGCGCGCCGAGGCGGTCGGCCGCCGCGCGCGCGCGCGCCGCCGCGCGCAGGAGCGCCTCGCGCGTCAGCAGCCCTCCCTCTTCGAGCGCGGCGATCAGCGCGCGCGTTCTGACGCGCTCAAATCCCGGTTCGTCATTAGACGGATCATCAATCCGCGCCTGGCCGAACGCAGCGAGCGTCGCGTCGATGCGCGCGCGTGCGAAGTCGAGCAGCGGACGCAAGAGCCGAACCGGCGCCTCCGCCCCGGCGGCGACGCGCCTTTCCGCCCTCATGGCCGCGAGCCCCGCCGGCCCCGCGCCGCGGGCGAGACGCATGAACGCCGTCTCCGCCTGATCGTCGGCGGTGTGGCCCGTCAGGATCGCATCATAGCCTTCGCGGGCGGCGAGCCCGGCGAGAAGGCGGTAGCGCGCCTGCCGCGCCGCCGCCTGCACGCCCGTTTCCGGTTTTTCGCCGCGCCAAAAGAGGATGCGGTGTTCAAGACCCGCCGCGCGGCACCAGGCGCCCGCCTGCTCCGCTTCGGCGCGGGATTCGGGGCGAAGTCCGTGATCGACCGTGACCGCGAGAGCGCGCGCGCCCATGCCCGCCGCGGCGGCGAGACGCGCCAGCGCCATCGAGTCCGGCCCGCCCGAAACGGCGAGAACGACGCGCCGGGGCGCGCCGAGCGCGTCGATTTTCGCTGCGAACTCCTCCGCGCCGATCGGATGAGCGGCCCCGCTCATGCGGGCCGCCCGGCTATCTGCAATTTATGCGCGCCATTTCCGCGTCGGTGCGCTGGAGAACGGCGGGCGAAGCGTTCGGAAATTTCACTTTCAGCGATTTGAAGACTTTGCAGGCCTGGTCGGGCTGCTGCATGCGCGAAAAGGCGGTTCCGAGCTTCAGATAGGCTTCAGCCGCATGCGGATCATTCGGATATTTCTTGATGTGCGCGATGAAGGCGTCAGCGGCGTTCGCATTGGCGCCGGTCGCAAGATAGATCTCCCCGAGCCGGAATTGCGCGTCGGCGCTTCTCGGCTGGTTCGGATAGCGCTTCAGGTAAAGCTCGAACGCTTTCTGGGCGCCTTGATAATCGCCGCGCAGAAGAAAGGAGGATGCGTAATCGAAGGCTTGATTGGGATCGTCGGGAAGAGCGATCTCGGCTTCGTCGCCGCTTGCGCGCGGCGCGGCGCTCCCGGCCGCCGGACCGGCGCCGGATTGCTGAATCTGCGCCGCGATCGCATCGCCCCCCGCGAGATCGACAGGTCCGCCCGAGGCCGCCGGCGATCCCGGCGCGGTCATGGCTGCGCCGGACGCGCCGCCCGAAAGCGCCGCCGAGATCGCGTCGAGCCGCGCATTGGCGAGATCGAGCTGATGCGACAGATCCTCGACGCGGCCGGTAAGCTGCTGGATCTCCTCCTGGAGCTGATTGATCTTGACCGCGGAGTCCGCAGCGGCGGGCGCGCGCGCCTGAAGATCCGCGACCGCTTTCTCCAGCGCCTCCACCCTGTCTTTGGTCGACGCCGCCGCCGCCGGCGCCGCCGCCGCAATGGCGAGCGCCCCCGAAAACAGAACTGCGCGGATCACGTGTCGCATGATGAAACCTTTCGATCGATCCAGGGCCCAAGACCGGGCGGGCGTCATTCTTCTCGAGATTTTATCGGCATTCTTCGGCGGGGGCCACACTGGCGCGACCGATCCCTTAGCGGCGGCCTGCGACAAAATAATGGCGAAATCCGGCGGCGCGGGGCGCGCCTCAGAGCGCAGAAAAAAGCGCGCCGGCGATCGCCGCCGGCGCGCTTGCGAACTTTTCGCCTTGCCGGTCTTTACGAGCCGGTCGTGCGCAGCGTCGTCGTGGCGTTGCGGTTGACCGCCCAGGCTTCCTCGGTCGAGCGCGGATCGAGCGGGCGCTCTTTGCCGTAGGAGACCGTCGTGATGCGCGAGGCGTCAACGCCCATATTCACCAGATAGGCGCGCGCCGCTTCGGCCCGGCGGGCGCCGAGCGCAAGGTTGTATTCGCGCGTGCCGCGCTCGTCGCAATTGCCGGCGATGAGAATCTTCGTGTCCGGATATTGCTTGAGCCAAGCCGCCTGACGGGCGAGCGTCGCCTGCGCCTGCGGGGTCAGCGTGTACTGATCATACGCGAAGAAAACGCGGTGACCCGCATTCTGTTCGAAATCAGCTTCGCTGCCCGGCGTCGGACCGGCGGGCTGAGTGGCCGCCGTCGTGTCATTCGACGCCGCATTGACGTCCGGCCCTGCCGTGCTTGCGCAGGCCGCCAAAAGAGCGAGCATTCCCGCAGCGCCCGCATATTTCAGAACCGCTTTGATAGCCATTTTCTTGCCGTGCTCCACTTTGCCATTCGACCGGGCTTTGCGAGCGCGCCCCCGCCTTCAGCCCCTCAATTTCTGCGCCGCAACGCGCGCGTCTTTATGCGGGAGACTACGCCCGCATCGTTGCGTTTGTTTATTGGTTATACCACGAAGTTTAACCAATGCATGAATCGTAGCGGGCGCCGTCGCGGCGATCAAGCGCGCGCATTCCGGCTGAGGAATGAATTTTCGGTTACGGCGCCCGCTCTGCGCGAATCGGCCCGCGCCGCGTCCCGTCTAGGGCAAAAGCGGCGACCAGGCGGGGTCGGAGGCCTCTCCGGGGGTCCGTATCCGCCGCAGATTGCGGCCCGTCAGGTCCACCGACCAGAGCGAATCCTCCCCGCCCGAACCGTCGGCCCGCGTCGGCGTCTCCCGGTAGAACATGATCACCCGGCCGTTCGGCGCCCAGGTCGGCCCTTCATCGAGATAGCTTTGCGTCAACAGCCGCTCCCCCGTGCCGTCGGGACGGATGACGCCGATATAGAACTGACCCTCATATTGGCGGGTGAAGGCGATGAGATCGCCCCGCGGCGACCAGACCGGCGTCATATACCGCCCCTGCCCGAAAGTGATGCGTTTCTGGTCCGAACCGTCCGCATTCATCACATAGATCTGGGGCGTGCCGCCGCGGTCTGACGTGAAGGCGATGCGTTTGCCGTCCGGCGACATGGTGGGAGACACGTCGACCGCGGGATTGTCGGTCAGACGCGTCAGACGCCGGGTCGCAAGGTCCATCTTGAAAACATCGGAATTGCCGCCCCGCTCCATCGACAAGAGCACCTGCGTGCCGTCCGGCGAGAAGCGCGGCGCGAACGTCATGCCGCGGAACGTGCCGAGCTGCTCCTGCTCGCCGGTTTCGATGTTGAAGAGATAGACCTGGCCCGGCTTGTTATCGAACAGCGCCATATAGGTGATCTGCTGTTGCGTCGGCGAGAAGCGCGGCGTCAGCGCCTGATAGTTGAGGCCGTCGGTCAGCGGCGCCGGATTGGCGCCGTCCTGATCCATGATCATCAGCCGCTTGACTTTATGCTGTTTCGGGCCGCTTTCATGCACGAAGACGATGCGCGTATCGAAATAGCCGCTCTCGCCCGTCAAGGCCTTGTAGACATAATCGGCGACCTTGTGCGCCGCGCGCCGCCAGTTGTCGGCCGGCGTTTTGAAGGAAACCGCGCCAAGCTGTTCGTCGCCATAGACGTCCCAGACGCGCGTTGCGACTTCGATCCGCCCGTCATCGAGCTGCGTCACCTCGCCGACGACGAGCACCTGGGCGTTGATCAGCCGCCAGTCGGCGAATTTCGGACGCACGTTCACGCTGGTGAGATTTTCGATATAGGCGCGCTGGTCGATGACGGCGAATAGCCCGGAGCGATCAAGATCGGCCATGACGACGCCCGTGAGGTCGCGGCTGACGCCGGCCGTCTGGTCGCTGCTCGAAATGAATTCGGGAACGGCGATCGGCATCGGCTCGACCGTTCCCTTGGTGATGTCGATCTGCACGCGCGCATAGGCCGCGCTCATCATCGCAGACGCGACCGCAATAACCGTCAGAAGAAATCGCAAGCTTTTGGTCATCGTCTCACTTTATCACTTTCCATCGCAGCGCCCCGCCCGTCTTAGCCTAGCAGTCTCCGGCGATGCGCGCCGGGTCAAATCGTTAATATCCGGCCATTTCGCTCGGATCGAAATTCAGCTGCATCTCCCGCCAGGTGTCATAGCGATCCGGCGACAGGAAGTCATAAGGCTGACAGGCCTGAACGGCGCGAAGCGCGACCTGTTCGGCGACCGCCCAGAATCTGTTTCCTGATAGGCTGATTTGCAATTGATTGACCACGCGCGGCGGGCCCGCCAGCGTGCCGTCGCGGTTGAGGTCGAACGCCACCTTGACGACGAGCTGGTCGGCGTTCGGCGCGCCGATCAGCGAGCCCGTCTGCCAGCACCGCGCGATCGCCGCCTTCATTTTCGCTTCGTCGCTCGCCGTGAGCCTGTCGCCGGAGCCGACCTGCGCGCGCGCCTTGTCGGCGACGTTCGGCGTCACGGGCGGCGCGCCTTGCGGCTGCTCCTTCTTCTTCGCCTTGTCGACGAGCGCGGAGAGCTGGTCGAGGTCGAGGTCGCCGGTCGGTTTTTTCGGCTTGGGCTTGGGCGCGACTTTCGGCGGCTCGGGTTTTTTGATCTCGGGTTTCGGTTCCGGCTTCTTGTCTTGCGGCTTCGGCTCCGGTTTTTCTTCAGGCGGAGGCGCGGGCGGCGGCTCGGTCTTCTGCTCTTCCGCCTTCGGTTCGGGCGGGGCGGACTTTTCCGCGGGAGCGGGCGGCTCTTCTTTTTTCGGTTTTTCTTCTTCGGGTTTGGGCGCGGCCGCCGGCACATTCGTTTTCAGATCAAGCTCGGCCTGCGAGATCAGTTCGATCGGCACATAAGGTTCGATGTCGATTTTCGAGCGCCAGCTCGCCGGCAGCGATACGAAAAGCAATCCGATCGCGCACAGATGCAACAGAATCGAAGCGACGAGGCCGAAACGCATGGGTCTCGCTCTTCCTTTCAGCCGCTATTTCGCCCGTTTCAGCGACTTCGTCTCGGTGTCGGTCACAAGCCCGATATGCTTGAATCCGGCGGCGTCGATCTTGCCCATCACCTTCATCACATCGCCATAGGAGCGGGACTGATCGCCGCGGATATAGATCCGCTGGTCGTAGCCCGCGGTCGCGATCGCTTCGAGGCGGGGGACAAGGCTGTCAATGTCGACAGGCGTATCCTGCACATAGATCGTTCCGTCCGCAGCGACGGTGACCGTGAGCGGCTCGCCTTCGTCGGGAATGGGCTTGGCCGCCGTCTTGGGCAGGTCGACCGCGACGCCGACCGTCAGTAGCGGCGCGGCGATCATGAAGATGATGAGCAGAACGAGCATGACGTCGACGAGCGGCGTCACGTTGATTTCGGCGATCACGCGCGTGCGCCCCGGCTGGTGGCGCGCGCCATTCGTCTGGATATTCGCGCCCACTCAGCGTCCCCGTTCGTCGAGCTGGCGCGACAGGATCGTCGCGAATTCGTCGGCGAATCCCTGCAGGCGGACCGCGAAGGAATTGAGCGCGGCCGAATAGCGGTTGTAGCCGATCAGCGCCGGAATGGCGGCGATGAGACCGAGCAGGGTCGCAAACAGCGCTTCGGCGATGCCGGGCGCGACGACCGCAAGATTGGTGTCTTTTGTCTGCGCGATCGCCTGGAAAGAGGTCATGATTCCCCAGACCGTGCCGAGGAGGCCGATGAACACCGCGACCGAGCCGATCGTTGCAAGCACGCCGAGCCCGCGTTCGACCGCCTCAAGCTCGCGCGAGACGGCGACATTCATCACCTTTTCGATGCGGTCTTTGGCGCCGGCGACAAGCCCTTCCGAACGGCCGACGTCCTTCGAGCGCGCCCACTCGCTCATGCCCGCCGAGAAAACTCGCGCCATCGGGTGGTCGTTCTTGTCGCTCATCTTCCGGTAGAGTTCGTCAAGCGGCTTGCCGGACCAGAAGGCGTCCTCGAATTTTCTCGATTTCGCCTTGAGACGTCCGAACAGCAATGACTTGTCGATGATAATCGACCAGGACCACACCGAAGCGATGGCGAGCACGCCCATCACGATTTTGACGACGAGACCCGCCGCCATGAAGAGGCTGACAAGGCTGAACTCGCCGCCAAGGCCGCTCGCCGCCTGCGCGACATCCGCTGCTTGCATGATCAAAATTCCCCTGCGCTCGCCCTTTCGGGGCGCTCCTCTATACTGCCGCCATTTCGCGCCCCCGCACATGGCGAAAATGGCGCGGCGCCATGGTTACCATCGCTTCCCTAAGCTTTGATAGCCTTTTCCGGGCGGAAAGAGCCACGGAATTGGGGCGAATCCGGGGCCTCGCCGCCCGGTCGGCGTGCGATTTCGGGTCGCGGGGAGCGTCGGCGGACCCCCGCGTTCGCCGCGCGGCGGCTTTGCGGAAAATTAATGCGGCGAAGACGTCCGGCCTCAGCGGCCGAATTTCGCCAGCACGTCGGCCGGCATCCGGCGCGGGCGCCCGTCAAGGCTCATCGACGCCGCCTCGACGTCGGCGCGCGCAATCAGCGCGCCTTCGCGGCGCATCTCCTGGTCGAGCAGCATGCGCGCGCCGCGGAAATCGGCGAAGCGCGTGCGGATCGTCAGCACATCGTCGATCTTCGCCGGCGCGACCCATTCGATGTTCATGCGCCTGACGGCGAAGACCAGAGGCTCGTCGCGGGCGAGAAGCTCCGTATGCGACACGCCCGAGGCGCGCAGCGCTTCGGTGCGGGCGCGCTCGAAGAAATGCAGATAGCGGGCGTGATAGACGACGCCGGAGAAATCCGTGTCCTCGTAATAGACCCTGACATCGAAGGCGAATTCGTTCACGGCGCGGCCTTGATGGCGTCTTCGTCCCGGGCGCTTTCCTTCGCACCCCGAAGGCGCGCGCGCAAGACGGGGGACTCAGCGGGCCGCCGCGACATCGGCGCGGGCGCTGCCCTTATCGGGATCGGCGCGGACGAACAGCGCGGCGTTTTCGGTCTGGCGCGTCAAAGACCAGCCGGAGAACTCCGTCAGCGCGGCGAAGAGCCGGGATTTTTTCGAGACCATGAACGCCCCGATCCGATAGCGCTCGACGAGAGCGCGCCAATGCGCGAGCCGCTCGGCGTCGAGCGGCTTTTTGGGATCCATCAGGCCGATCTCGGCCCCGTCGCGCAACACATCCCGCGGATAGGCCGTGTCCGCGCGGCCGTCGAAGAAAACCGGCGGGGCGCCGCGGGCTTTGTAAATGAGATAGCCGCCCATGCCGTATTCGTTATAGACGCGCAGCCCGGCGCGCTGCGCGCCAAGCGCCTCGATCAGCGGATCGAGATCCTCAGCGGCCGGAAGAACGGCGAAAGCGGTCTTCTTTCCCTTGAGCGCGCCTTGCAGCGTCGGCGTCAGGCTCGCGCCGACAAGCAGCGCGGCGACGCCGACAAGCGCGATCCGCACCGGCCGGCGCGCGAAATCCGCGGCGTAATCGGCGTCGCGCGACTTGAAGAAAGCGCCAAAGGGCGAGGCTTCGAGCCGGCGCGCGAGCGCGGTCGCGAGATAGGGCGCGGCCAGAATCGCGGCGACTTGCGCCATGCGGCTCGCCGTCATCGCCATCGCCGCCCAGAAGACCGCAAGGATCTTGTCGGCGAGCGGAATGCGCGCGTCATAGAGCGAAGAGACGAGAATGAGCGCCCCCAGCAAGAGCGTGAGCGGATTGATCTCATTCGCCGGATAGGGCCGCCATTCGAGAATGAAATCCTTGAGCGCGCTGGTGAGCGTCAGATTCGCCGCCTCGAAAACCCTCCAGCCATAAGGGTTGACGAAAACGGCGAGAGCGCAAACGGCGCCGACGACGACAAGCCGTCGGCAGCGCGCGAAATCGCGCGCCGCGGCGGCCTCGAGGAAAAACGCGCCCATGATGACGAAGGCCGTCAGAAACCCGCCATGCACATTCGTCCACACGACCGTCAGCGCCGGCAGGAGCCAGTGAAGGCGCGGGCGCGCGAATCGAAGGACGGCGTAAAAGGCGATGATCAGGAGAAAGCTGAGCATCTGCGGACGAACGAGCATGCCCGAAAGCAGGATGAGCCCGGAGAGCGCGGCGATGAGGAAGGCCGCGATCATGCTTTTCGATTGTTTCAGGGCGATCGATGCGATGAAGGACACGGCGAGCGCGTAGAGGAATATCGTCGCGATCACCGTTGCGGGCAGGCCGCCGAGCTGATGAATGACACTCAGCCCCACGTCATAGGCCCAGGAAAGATCGTACCAGCGCGCGCCGTGCGCGGTGTAGGACCAGGGATCGCTCGCCGGCAAATGGCCGAGCTTTCTGATCAGATCGCCGGCCGCAATATGCCAGCCGGTGTCGGGGTCCGCGAGCGCGCGCTCGTGGAGACAAAGCCCGAGGCCGAAAAAGAAAATAAAAATGACGACCGGCATCGCCCGTTTCTAGCCGGCGGGCCGGAAAGGTCCGGTTAACGATGAGCGCTAGGCCTCGTCGAAAAGCCCCGGGCCCGCGCCCTTGGGCGCGGCGAGCCCGAGATGCTTCCAAGCCGTCGCGGAGAGAACGCGGCCCCTCGGCGTTCTCTGGATGAGGCCTTGTTGCAGGAGAAAGGGCTCGACGACGTCTTCGACGGCGTCGCGCGCTTCGGCGAGTGAGGCCGCGATCGTCTCGACGCCGACGGGACCGCCGCCGAAATGCTCGGCGATAAGAAGAAGATAGCGCCGGTCGAGCGGGTCGAGCCCGAGCGCGTCGATTTCGAGCCGCTTCAGCGCCTTGTCGGCGACCTCGCGGGTGATCGTCGCGGCGCCTTCGACGGTCGCGACATCGCGCACGCGCCGGAGCAGGCGGCCCGCAACGCGCGGCGTGCCGCGCGAGCGGCGCGCGATCTCCATCGCGCCGTCTTCGGCCATCGGCGCCGACAGTTTGTCGCCCGCGCGGCGCACGATCGCGCAAAGATCGACATGCGAATAAAAATCGAGGCGCACCGGAATGCCGAAACGGTCGAGCAGCGGCTTTGCAAGAAGCCCCGAGCGCGTCGTCGCGCCGATCAGGGTGAACCGCGGCAGATCGATCTTCACCGAGCGCGCCGAAGGCCCCTCGCCGATCATCAGGTCGAGGCAAAAATCCTCCATCGCCGGATAGAGCACCTCCTCGACCGCCGGCGTTAAGCGATGAATCTCGTCGATGAAAAGAACGTCCCCCGCTTCGAGATTGGTGAGAAGCGCGGCGAGATCGCCGGGCTTGGTGATAACCGGGCCCGAGGTCGCGCGGAAATTGACGCCGAGTTCGTTGGCGACGATCTGCGCGAGCGTCGTCTTGCCGAGGCCGGGCGGCCCATGAAAGAGAACGTGATCGAGCGCCTCCCCGCGCGCTTTCGCCGCCTCGACGAAAACGCGGAGATTGTCCTTCGCGCGCGGCTGGCCGACGAAATCGTCAAGCCGTTTGGGGCGCAGCGCCGCATCGGCGTCTTCGGCCTTGCGCGCGCCGTCGATCAGCCGGTCGTCCTTGTAAGCGGGGTCAGCCATTCCGAAATTCATCCGTATACATCACGCCGCCGCCAGCTCCTTAAGCGCCGCCTTGATCAGCGCCTCAACGCTTGCATCTTCGCCGAGCGCGCCAGCGGCGGCGCCCACCGCCCGGCGCGCCTCGACGCCGTCATAGCCCAAATTGGCGAGCGCCGAGACGGCGTCGGCTTTAGCGGTCGAGGCCGCGCTCTCGCCGCCCTTCGCCATTTTTTTCGCGACGGCGTGGAGCGCCGCGCCCGACTGGCCTGCGATGACGGCGCCGACTTTCGACTGCAGTTCGGTCGCGATGCGCTGGGCGAGCTTGCGCCCGACGCCATGCGCGCGCGAAATCGCCGTCACGTCTTCGGCGGCGACCGCGTCGTAAAGATCGTCCGGCGGCAGAACTTGCAAAATGCTGAGCGCATGGCGCGCGCCGACGCCCTGCACCGATTGCAGAAGCCGGAACGCCTGACGCTCGGCCTCGCTCGCGAAGCCGTAAAGGCGAATGAGATCCTCGCGGACCACGGTTTCGATCGCGAGCGTCACCGCTTCGCCGACCCCGAGATTTTGCAGCAGCCGCGCATGGCCGTGCACTTCATAGCCGACGCCGCCCACATCGATGATCGCCGTTTCGGCTTCGACAATCGCCACTTCGCCCTTGAGTCTGCCGATCATGCGCCCAGCGCCTTTCGCTCGAGCAGGCGGCTCGCCCGGCGATGGGCGTGACAGATGGCGACGGCGAGCGCGTCGGCCGCATCCGCCGGCTGGACGCCCGACGCCGGCAACAGGACGCGCACCATCGCCTGCACCTGCGTTTTGTCGGCGTGGCCGCGCCCCACCACCGCCTTTTTCACTGAATTCGTCGCATATTCGGCGACCTCAAGCCCGGCTGCCGCCGGCGCCGTCAGCGCCGCCCCCCGCGCCTCGCCGAGAACGAGCGCGTCGCGCGGGTTCGCATTGACGAACGTCTCCTCCACCGCCGCCTCGTCCGGCCGGTGCGCCTCGATGAGCGCGGAGAGCTTTGCGAAAATGAAGGCGAGCTTGCCGGCGCGCGTTTCGCCGCGCGGCGGTCGGATGACGCCCGCGGCGACGAAAGAAAGACGAGGCCCCGCGCAGTCGACAAGGCCCCAGCCGGTCGCGGCCGAACCCGGATCGACGCCCAGAATGCGAATCGTGCGGTCCATCGGCGCAGCATGGCGATATTCGCCGGAGAACGAAACGGGAATTTCTACGGCCCGGTCCGGGCGGCCGCGGGCGCGCGCGCAAGCTCGCCCCGCAACGCCTCGGCGTTCATCCGCATTTCGCCGGACAGCCCGTCTTTCTCCGAAAGCGCGCGGTCGACCCAAAACAGCGCCTTGGCGGGGTCTTTCGGCCGGCCGTCGCCCTGCGACAGCGCGACGGCGAACAGAAAGGCGCCCGCGGGATCGCCGGCTTCGGCCGCCTTTTCGAACCAGTCCGCCGGCTTGTCGTCGGGCCCTGCGCGCCCGTCATGCGCGAGAAGGCCGATTGCGACCATGGCGTCCGTCACGCCGCCCCCCGCCGCCTGCCGCAAGAGCGCGAGCGCCCTGGCCGCGTCCGTCTCGCCCGCGGCGCCGTTGTAATAGATCAGCGCGAGATTGTAGGCGGCGTCCGCATTGCCGGCCGCGCTCGCGCGTTCGTACCATTTCGCCGCATTGGCGTAGCTTTGCGCGACGCCCGCCCCGGCGTAATAGGCGTTGCCGAGATAATATTCCGCCATCGGATCATCATGGCCGGCCGCCTTTTCGAACCAGCCCGCCGCCTGCTTCAGATCCTTGTCGACGCCCTTGCCCTCCGCATAGAGCTGGCCAAGTCGCGTCTCGGCGCCGGCGTGGTCCTGCTCCGCCGCAAGCCTGTACCAGCCGGCCGCGCGCGCGGGATCGGGATCGACGCCGTCGCCGAGAAAGGCCAGTTCGCCGAGCGCGAATTGGGCGTCGGCGTTCCCCGCGACGGCCGCCTTGTAGTAAAGATCGATGGCGCGCTTCAGATTCTTCTCGACGCCGAACCCATATTGCTCGAGATAGCCGAGCATGTGCTCCGCCTGCGGATCGCCCTTCCGGGCGAGCGGCTCGATAACGGCGAGGGCGCCCGCATAGTCCTTGGCGACGATCAGCTGATAGGCCTTCCGGATTTCAGGCGAGGATTTCGCCGGCGCGTCCGCCAGGGCCGGCGCGGCGAGCGCGATGAAAGAGAAAAAAATAGCGGCGACGATTTTTCTCACTCAAGCGCTCCCGATTTCCTCCCCGCTATGGGGGGAAACTCGCGGCTATACCGTTGCGTTGCCGACAGCTTTAACAAGATTCACCGCCGCCCCGCCACTTACCCGGCGGACACATTTGCGATCGCCTGATTAAAGGCGCGCACCGCCTGCGCGGGGCCCTCGGGGGCGCTCCAGACCGCGCCGGAGACGGCGAGAAAATCAGCGCCCGCGCGCACCAGCGCGCCGCAATTTTCGGGCGTGATCCCGCCGATCGCCACCGAAGGGAGGGTCGTCGCATAGCGCCACCATTCGAGGATTTCGGGCTCGACCCGGGTCGGCGCGGCTTTGGTTTCCGTCGGAAAGAAGGCGCCGAAGGCGACGTAATTGGCGCCGGCCTCGCCGGCGAGCAGCGCAAGATGGCGGGAGTTGTGGCAGGTCGCGCCGATCGTCGCCTTTTCGCCGAGCGCGGCCCTCGCCTCTTTGACGCCCATATCGGACTGACCGAGATGCACGCCGTCGGCGCCGGCCTTCTTCGCGAGATCGGGCCGGTCATTGATCAGGAATTCGACCCCGTGCGCGCGGGCGATCGGGATGAGCCTCGCCGCGGCCTTCAGGATCTCCTCATCAGGCGCGGGGACGCCCTCTTTCGATTTCAGTCTGAGTTGCGCCGCCGCGACGTCCCCGGCCGAAAGCGCCGCTTCGAAAGCGCGCGCGAAGGCGTCGAGATCGTCGATGGCCGGCGGCGTCACCAGATAGAGGCGGCAGGATTCGTCCATCGATGTCCCGGCCTAACCGACGAGGCTGATCGCAAAACCGTCATGGCCCTTGACGCCGACGGTCTGAATGACGCTCGTTTGCAGGCGCGGATGGGCGCGCGCCTTTTCGAGATAGGTTCTGACGGCGACAACCATTGCGTCGCTGCTGTTCGAATTCGCGATTTCGCCCTTGCGCACCACATTGTCGGCGACGATCAGCGCGCCCTTGCGCGCAAGCGCGACGGCGAAATCGAGATAGGCCGGATAGCCGGTCTTGTCGGCGTCGATGAAAACGAAATCGAAAGGCGCTTCGCCGCGCTCCGTCATATCCGCGAGCGTTTCGGCGGCGGGCCCCTCAAGGACGCGGACCTTGTCCGCCACGCCGGACGCCGCCGCGTTGGCCCGCACGGTCTGCGCCGCCTTCGGATCAATCTCCAGCGAGACGACGACGCCGTTTTCGGGGAGCGCGCGCGCGAGCCAGACGGTCGAATAACCGCCGAGCGCGCCGATTTCGAGAATGCGCCCGGCTTTCACGCTTCGCGCGAGGATCGACAGAAACGCGCCCTGAAGCGGCGACACCGCAATCTGCGGCAAATGCGCCGCGTCGCTCCGTTCGAGCACCGCGGCCATGACCGGATCGGGATCGAGCAGGAGCTCTTGAAGATAACGGTCCGCGCTTTCCGCCGTCTCCATCGCCGCGCTCACCATGTTCCCGTATTCGCCATGCTCGCCCACGGCTCCTTGGCGGGAAGCGCGCCGCCCTTTTGCAGAAGCTCGATCGAAATGCCGTCCGGCGAACGGATGAACGCCATGCGCCCGTCCCGCGGCGGCCGGTTGATGACGACGCCGTTCTCCATCAGGCGCTGGCAGAGCGCGTAGATATCGTCGACGCGATAGGCGAGATGGCCGAAATTGCGCCCGCCGCCATATTCCTCAGGGTCCCAATTGTAAGTGAGCTCGACCAGCGGCGCCTTGTCCCGCCCGGCCCGCTCCCGGTCGCCGGGCGCGGCGAGAAAGACGAGCGTGAAGCGGCCCTGTTCGTTCTCCATGCGGTCGACTTCGACCAAGCCGAGCTTGTTGCAATAAAAGTCGAGCGATTGTTCAAGGTCGCTGACGCGGACCATGGTGTGAAGATATTCCATTTCAGCCTCTTATTTGCGCGCGCGGATGATTTCTTCCCGCAAATGGCCGGGCCGGCGCTGGTGAAAACGCCGCATCACGAAAGCGACGATCGCCAGCCACGCCAGCAAAACCCCGAAGAAATAATAAAAGCCGCCGAGATCCTGCAGATAGTAATAGGCCACATCCGGCGTCGCATCATGAATCAGCCGCATATGCCCGTTATCGACGAGATAATGATTGGCGATCTGTTTCGCGTCGGGCGTGAGATTGAGCTTCTCCGCAATCCATAAAACCGCAAACAGCAGCGAGAATGTGACGGGAAGCGCCAGAACGAAGCCGGCGACTGCGGCGAGCGCGTATTTCGGGAAGCGCGGGAAATGAACGCGATGATAGATCGCATCGAATTTGGCGCGGTCGACGCCTTCGATCAGCGCCGGTTCGTTCTGCTTGAGACGCTCCCACTCGAGCGCGCCGCCTTCGGCGATTTGCGCGTTGATTCTTTTCGACCAGCGCCAGTAAAGACCGGCGATTGCGGCGGCGACGATCACGGCGCCGACAAGAAACCAGACCATGCGATTATGCTCCGCGCCGCGAGCGCTCCAGCGCCGCGCTGAGCGCCGCCGCGAACTCGCCGCGCTCGGGCGGCGACAAAAACGAACCGAGGATCAAGGTCCTGCCTTTCGAAACGACGCGCACCTGGCTTTCATGCTCGACGGGACGGTCGATCTTCACCTCCGTCCAATAGGGCTGAAGCCGCCAGCGCGTCTCATGGCCGGACGGCAGGACGCGGCTCACCCACATCTCGTCGGGCGTGACGCGCACGCGCTCATGCAGCCGGCCCTGCCGATAACTCAGCCTGAAGGCGAGCCAGACCAGAAACACGTCGAGACCGCAAAAGCCGATCACGGGCCAGGCGCCCATCAGGTAAACGCCAAGCCCGATCGTCATATTGGCGAGGATGACGATCGTCATCACGGCGATGAATCCGGCGTTGGGCAGCGATCGGTTGGGATAGAGCAGCGCGTCGAAGACACGCGCGTCGCCCGCGGCCGGGGCCGCTTCCGGCAGATCGCTCGCCCGCCCTTTCAGGACGGGCGCCATGTCTTCGATGTAAAGGGCGCGCGCCATCGCCGGGAACATAGTCGCTGCCCGGCTCCGCGCCAATGGCGGCGCGCCCGGCGCGGCTAGCGCGACGGTTTTTCGCAGGGCCAGGCGGACGGCGCGGCGGCGCATTCCTCCGGCGCGCCGCGATAGACCTTCCCTTCCTTCATCACGAAATCCATCGCCTCAAGCACGCTCACATCCTTGAGAGGATCGGCCTTGACCGCGACGATGTCAGCGAAGCGTCCCGGCGCGATCGCCCCGAAGTCCTTCTGCTTTTTGAGGAGCTCGGCGCCCGTTTCGGTCGCCGCGACGATCGCCTGCATCGGCGTCATGCCGTAGCGGACCATGACCGGGAACTGCTTGGCGTTGTCGCCGTTCGGATAGACCCCCGCATCGGTGCCGTAGGAAAGCTTGACGCCCGCTTTCAGCGCCTTTCTGAAATTCTCGCGCTGGATTTCGGCGATGTCGCGATCCTTTTTGAGATATTCCTCCGGCACGCCGTTCTTCTTGCCTTCGGACTGCGTGTAGTCGGTGTTGTAAATGTCCATCGAGAACACCGTGCCCGCCTTCTTCGCCATGCGGATGCCTTCGTCGTCGACAAGGCTCGCATGCTCGACGGAATCAACGCCCGCCTCGATGGCGATCTTAACGCCTTCGGCGCCATGCGCATGCACGGCGACCGTGCGCCCGAGCCGGTGCGCCTCCTCGACGATCGCCTTTGCTTCGGCGAGCGAATATTGCGGCGCGCCCGGCGTGTCGCCCTTCGAGAAGACGCCGCCTGTGCCGCAATATTTGATGAGATCGGCGCCGTATTTGACGTTGCGGCGGACCATTTTGACGACTTCGTCGACGCCGTCGGCGACGCCTTCGCCCTGATAGCTATATTCGGGCGCAAGATTGTTTTCGTCGCAATGCCCGCCGGTTATGCCGATCGTGGGGCCGGAGGCGAAAATGCGCGGGCCCATCACATCGCCGCGCTCGACCCCGTCGCGCACCGCGGCCGCCGCAAATCCGTTCGCGCCGACATTGCGGATCGTCGTAAAGCCCGCAAGCAGGGTGCGCCGCGCGTTCATGACGCCGATCACCGCCTCGCGCGCATGCGAGATGTGATAGGATTCATAAAAGGAGAATGTCGGATCGGACGTCACATGCGTATGCGTGTCGACAAATCCCGGCATCACCGTATCCGCGGACAGATCGATGACGGAAGCCCCCTCCGGGATCGGCGTCGCGGCGGCGGGTCCGACCGCCTTGATGCGCGCGCCTTCGACCACAATCACCTGGTCGGTCCGCACGGTCTTGGCGAGAACGTCGACGAGCCGTCCGGCCTTGATCGCGACCAGCGGCGCGTCTTCGTCGGCGAGCGCCCCGCCCGCGGCCGTCGCCGCCGCCGCGGCGAGAAAAATCAACCGCATGAGAAACCCCTCTCGAATGTCATCCGCCCCCTTGCGTCCGGGCATCTAAGCGCAGCCCGCGCATTCGCGAAAGCCTGAAGCGCTTTACCGGGCGCGCGGCGCGGTCTATGTCCCCGCTCCGATGCCGAAAAAGCTGACCAGAACGCAGGCCGCCGAAATCTTCCGGCGGCTCAGACAGGCGAACCCCGCGCCGAAGACCGAACTTCAATACAAGAACCCGTTCACGCTGCTCGTCGCGGTCGTCCTTTCGGCGCAGGCGACGGACGCCGGCGTCAACAAGGCGACGCCGGCGCTTTTCAAGGTCGCGGACACGCCGGCGAAGATGGCCGCGCTCGGCGAAGAAAAGCTCGGAAACTACGTCAAGACCATCGGGCTCTGGCGGAACAAAACGAAGAACATCATCGCGCTCTCGAAACTGCTGGTCGAAAAATTCGGCGGCGAAGTGCCGCAAACGCGCGAAGAGCTGGAGAGCCTGCCCGGCGTCGGCCGCAAAAGCGCGAATGTCGTCCTGAATGTCTGCTTCGGCCAGCCGTCGATCGCGGTCGACACCCATATCTTCCGCGTTTCGAACCGCACGGGACTTGCGCCCGGCAAGACGCCGCTCGAAGTCGAACTGGGCCTCGAGAAAGTCATACCGGAAGAATATTTGCGTCACGCCCATCACTGGCTGATCCTGCACGGGCGCTATACATGTCTCGCGCGCGCGCCGAAATGCCCGCAATGTCCGATCGCCGATATTTGTCTGTATAAGGACAAAACGCCGGCCGAGCCCCCGAAAAAGCCGAAAAAGAAGGCGGCCAAGAAGCCGGCGCGAAAGCTCGCCATGACGCCGAAGCTGAAAGCGGCGAGACCCAAACGAAAAGGAGCGCGCGCATGATCGACCCGAAAGACCGCCTGATCATCGCGCTCGACAAGCCCGCGGTCGAAGACGCGGACAAGATCATCGCCCGGCTGGGCGATGACGGACGCTTTTACAAGATCGGCTATCAATTGATGCCGATCGGCGGCATCGATCTCGCAAAACGTCTGAGCGCGGCCGGCAAGAAAGTCTTCCTCGACTTCAAATTCCACGACATCGGCGCGACGGTCGAACGCGGCGTCGCGAGCGTTCGAAAGCTTGGCGGCGACTTTCTGACCGTGCACGCCGAACCTGACGTCCTCAAAGGCGCGGTCGCCGGGCGCGGCGACGACAAGCGCCTTAAAATCCTCGCCGTCACCGTGCTGACGAGCCTGACTCAGGAAAGCCTCAAACGATCCGGCGTCGACATGAAGCTCGAAGACCTCGTTTTAAAGCGCGCCGAATTCGCCGCCGAAGCGGGCGCGGACGGCGTCGTCGCCTCAGCCCGCGAGGCGCGCGCGATCAAGCGGCGCTTCGGCGACAGTCTGCTCGTCGTAACGCCCGGCGTCAGACCAAAAGGCGCCGACGCCAATGATCAGGCGCGCGTGGTGACGCCGGCGGACGCGATTGGCGCGGGCGCTGACTATCTGGTCATCGGCCGCCCGATTGTCGACGCCGCCGACCCGGCGCGCGCGGCGCGCGCGATCGAAATGGAAATTGCCGGCGCAGCATAAACTCTGTATGCTGATATAAAGCGTCGTCGCCTTACGGAGCAATGACCACGATCGCCGAACAAGAGGCGCGCCCAGAGCATTGGTACCTGTGCGGCGCGCTCGGATCGAAATAGATTGAATCGCCCTTGCGCAGGGTCGTCGTCTCGCCGTTGATGTCGATGGTCAGTTCGCCTTTAAAGACATAAATAAGCTCTGCGCCGGGATGGCTGTGGGCGGCCGAAGGCGCTGCGCTTGCGGGAAATTCGGCGAAATACGCCTCCATCTTTCTGTCGGCGACGGGGAAATCGAGACTTTCGAAATAATAGGAAGGCGCGCCTTCCGTGCGATCCGGCAAGCGCAACCGATCCTCCTTCCTGACGACAACCGCCAGCGGCTTGTCCTCATCCGCCCCGAAGAAATGGTCGAGGCCGACGCCGAAGACGAGCGCAATGCGCAGCAAAGTCGGCAGCGTCGGAAAGATTTGCCCGCGTTCGATCTTGGACAGCATCGCCGGCGACAGCCCGGTATGTTGGCCCAGCTGAACGAGACCAAGTTTTTTCTTCCCGCGAAGCGCGCGGATCTTTTCGCCGATCCGATATTCCCTGAGACCCTTTTCGAGCGTTTCGGAGAGCATGACCGCAGGCCTTTTTTCGAGACGTACAAATCGAACGAATACTATTTTCCTGTAGTTCAAATCATTTTTCAAATCACGCAATCGTTACTATTATTCAAATGCATATTCTTCATATGAAAACCACGGAGCTTTCGGCCCGGCTCCTTCGACTATCGGCGAGGCCGTTTCGCTTCGCCTTATCGCGCACAGCAAGGAGTGATGAATATGATTTCGACCATCGCAAAGAGCGCCTTTTCAATAGCCGCGCTTGCCGGCGTCTTCGCCTGCGGCTTGACCGCCTCTGCTGGCGGCATGAGCCACAAGAAGGACATCGTTGAAACGGCCGTCGACGCCGGCCAGTTCAAGACATTGACCGCAGCCCTTGAAGCCGCCGGTCTTGTCGACACGCTGAAAGGCCCCGGTCCTTTTACTGTATTCGCCCCCACTGACGAGGCGTTCGCAAGGCTGCCGAAAGGCGAGGCGGAGAGCCTTCTGAAGCCCGAAAACAAGGCGAAGCTGACGGCGATCCTCACCTATCACGTCGCACCAGGCGAATTGATGGCGGCGGATGTCGCCAAAAAGAAGATGATCAAGACCGTCAACGGCGCCGAGCTAACAGTCAGCACAAAGAGCGGCGGGGTCATGATCAACGACGCTCATGTTGTTTCCGCTGACATCAAAGCGTCGAACGGCGTCATTCATGTGATCGACGCCGTGCTGATGCCGCCCAGCGACTAAGGGCGACGACCCGTCCCGTTTCAGCAAGGAGACATTCATGAAACTGTTGAACTTGATTACGCTCGCTCTCGTCATCGTCGGCGGTCTCAACTGGGGTCTCGTCGGCCTCTTCCAATGGAATCTCGTCGCAGCGATTTTCGGGAGCGCGACGCTGTTGTCGAGGCTCATTTATGTGCTCGTCGGCGCCTCGGCCGTCTGGCAGATCGTTCCGCTTGCATCTTCGCTCTCTGCAAAACCCGCCTAACTGAGATGACGCCGGCGGCGACGGACGAAGTCGTTGTCGCCGGCGCGCATCCACCCTCCTGGGGAAAAAGCGCGCGGCCTGACGCATTGCCGCGCCGCAGAGCCTCGCCCATAGTTTCGGCGCGGGACCCGCCGCGGGGGGCTGCGGCGAAAGAAAAAACGGGGGCGTTCATGCAGCAGCAGCGAAAGCTGGGCGATGCGCGATTGCTCCGCGCTGTCCGGGCTGCGTCTCGCAGACCGATCGCGCTCGCGGACAGGGCCGCATGTGAAGCTCCCGCCGACGAGGCCAGGCATGCTGCTGTTTAAAAAACCGACGCCGCTCGAGCGTCTCCTTCAAGGCTACCGGACTTTCCGCCGCAAGGGATTCAGGAAGGACCGTCGTCTCTATCAGCGCCTCGCGCGCAAGGGCCAGTCGCCGAAAGTCATGGTGATCGCCTGCGCCGACAGCAGGGTCTCGCCGACGGCGGTTCTCTCCGCCCATCCCGGCGACATCTTCATCGCCCGCAACATCGCCAATATCGTGCCGCCCTATGATCCCGACGCGGCGCCGCGCTCGCTGGGCGCGGCGGTCGAATTCGCGGTGAAAGTGCTGGACGTCACGGATATCGTGATCTTCGGCCATGCGCGTTGCGGCGGGGTGCGCGCCCTTGTGACCAACGGCCGGAATCTCCCGCAGACGGACTTTCTGCATCAATGGGTTGAGATCGCCGAGCCGGCGCGCGGCCTCCTGCCGGCCGATTTCGATCAGCTCCCGGAGGCGGCCCGCATGCAGGCGTCCGAGCGCGCCGTGCTCGAAGTCAGCGTCCGCAACCTTCTCGGCTATCCTTGGATCCGCGAGCGCATCGAGAACGCCGCTCTCGCCGTGCATGGCTGGCATTTCGACATGCATGACGGCGCGCTGCGCGTTCTCGACCTTCGCAGCGGGTCTTTCGACCCTTTATAGCCGCGCGATAGCCGCCCTTTCCTTCCGCGGCGCCGCATCGCGTCGTCGCAAGACCGCGCAGCAATGAGCGCGGGCGGCGAGGCCGACCGCTCCGCGCCGATCTTTTTGCTCTCCGCCGCATTCTTATATTAGGATCGCCGCAGAGCCTCCTTGAGAGGGGCGTGCGGGGTGAGGAGGCGGAGAATGGGCGATGCGGCCAGGCGCGTTGAGCGGCGGTCGCGGCGATCGATTTTCCAGGCGTTTGTTCAGAGCGCGCGAAAGCACGGCGCAAACCGTCTGGCGGTCGTCGATGTCGACGGCAAGAAGTTTGTCTACAAGGACCTCATGCGGGCGTCCTTCGCGCTCGCGGGGCCGCTGGGCCGGCGCACGACGCGCGGCGAGACGGTCGGCGTCATGTTGCCGACCGGGGCCGGCATATTGATCGCATTCCTTTCGCTGCTCGCCTCGGGCCGCGTTCCCGCGATGCTCAATTTCACCTCAGGAGCGCGCAATCTGAAGGCCGCCGCGCGTGCGGCGCAAATTTCGCGCGTCATCACATCGAAGAAATTCATCGAACTCGCCGGCCTTGAAAAGATCATCGAGGAATTCGGCAAGGCGGTCGATTTCATCTATTTGGAGGACTGCCGCGCAGAGGTGAAGCCGGTCGACAAGGCGCGCGCGCTCGCCGGCCCGTATTTCCCGACCCTGCTCGCCGCCAATCCGCATCCGGACGATACAGGCGTGATCCTGTTCACTTCGGGCACGGAAGGCGACCCGAAAGGCGTGGTCCTGTCGAACGCCAATATTCTCGCCAATATCGAACAAATCTCCCAGCATGTGGAGATCGAGCCGACTGACATCTTTTTCAATCCGCTGCCGGCCTTCCACTGTTACGGCCTGACGGCGGGAACGCTATGGCCCGTCTTCGCCGGCTATCCGGTCGTGCTGCATCCTTCGCCCCTCCAGACCAAGATCATCCCGAAACGGATTTTCGAAACCGGCGCGAGCGTGCTGCTCGCAACCGACACCTTTCTTTCGCAATATATGCGCGCGAGCGATGACGGCGCGATGAGTTCGCTGCGCATCGCCGTCTGCGGCGCCGAGCGCGTCAAGGACGAAACCCGCCAGGCGGCGGAAAAGCGCTTCTCCTTCGAAGTGCTCGAGGGCTACGGCGTGTCGGAGGCCGCGCCGGTCGTCGCGGCCAATCAGCCGGGCGATATCCGCGCCGGCACCGTCGGCAAGCTGCTTCCCGGAATCGAGGCGCGGCTTGAGCCGGTCGAAGGGCTCGCGGCCGGCGGGCGGCTCTTCATCAAGGGGCCGAACGTCATGAAAGGCTATCTTTCGCCTGACGAACCCGGCGTTCTCAAGCCCTTGCCCGAAGGATGGCACGACACGGGCGACGTCGTCGCAATCGACGACGAAGGCTATGTGTCCATTCGCGGACGGCTGAAGCGCTTCGCGAAAATCGGCGGAGAGATGGTCTCGCTCGCCGTCGTCGAGAACTGCGCGGCGGCGGTCTGGCCCGATAATCTTCACGGCGCGGTGATATTGCCCGACCCGAAAAAGGGCGAGCAGATCATTCTCGTTACCGACCGTCCGGATGCGGACCGCACGCTTCTTCTCGCCTGGGCGCGCTCGCACGGCGTTCCTGAAATCGCCGTGCCCAAGAAAATCGTTTCGGCGGGCGAGCTTCCCGTGCTCGGCACGGGCAAAATGGATTATGTCGCGATCGAGCGTCTCGCCGTCGAAGGCCTCGAAGCGGCCGCTATGGAGGCGGCCGCGGCTTTGCCGCCCGAGCCCTCGCGCAAGGAGGCGCGCGAGGCGATGCGCGAGCGGCGCGAGCAGGAAAAGCGCGAGGCGCGCGAGGCCAAGGCCGCCGCAAAAGCCGAGGAGGACGCGCCGCCTGCCGCTGACAGCGCCCCCGGCGGCGAATTCAAGAAGGCCGCGGAATAGGCCCGCCCCGCTCTTTACGCAGGCGAGCGCGGCGCGCTATCGGGCCCTCGATGACGGATGATTTCGACACCAGCGGCCGGCGCGCCGTTCTGATCGTCAATCTCGGCACGCCGTCGGCGCCGACGCCGAAAGCCGTTCGGCGCTATCTCGCCGAATTCCTGAGCGACAGGCGCGTCGTCGACTATCCGCGGCTTTTCTGGCTGCCGGTTCTTTACGGGATCATCCTGAACACGCGTCCGGCCAGGAGCGCGCGCAATTACGCCAAGATCTGGCGCGCCGATACGAATGAATCGCCCTTGCGCTACTACACGCGCCTGCAAGCGGCCGCGCTTGCGCCGCGTCTGGCCGCGCCCGTCGAATGGGCGATGCGCTACGGCGCGCCGTCGGTGGCCGAGGGGCTCGCCGCGCTCGCCGGAAAAGGCGCGGCGCGGATCCGCGTCGTGCCGCTCTATCCGCAATATTCGACGACGACGACGGGAAGCGTCGAAGACGCCGTGCGCGCGGCGCGCGCGCGCCTGCCCGCCTCGCTCGAGATCGATATCGCGCGCCCCTATTTCGACCACCCCTTATATATAGACGCCCTCGCCGCCGGCGCGCGGGAGGCGATCGGCGGTCTCGGCTGGACGCCGGAGCGGATCGTCATCTCCTTTCACGGCGTTCCCGAACGCCTCGTCAGGGCGGGCGATCCCTATCAGGCGCATTGCGAAACGACGGCGCGGCTATTGCGCGCCGCGACGGGCTGGAGCGAGGAAACGGCGCCCATCGCCTATCAGTCGCGCTTCGGCCCGGAGAAATGGCTCGGTCCGGCTACGGATGAAATGCTCGACATGCTCGCCGCCGAAGGCGCAAAGCGCGTCGCCGTGATCACGCCCGGCTTTGTCGCCGATTGCGTCGAAACGCTTGAGGAGATCGCAATCGCCGGCCGGCGGCGATTTCTCGCCGCGGGCGGAGAGCAATTCGCGGCGATCCCCTGTCTCAACGATTCGGCGGGCCTTACGGCGCTTCTCGAAGACCTCGCGCGCGATTAGGCGCCGACAGCGCGGCGCACGGCGTCGACAAACGCATCGACGTCTTCGTCTTGCGTCGCGAAGGAGCAGATGAGCCGCTTCATGCGGCCCGCCGCCGGATCGCCCGGCGTCACCCAGGGATAGAACACGGCCCCCGCCTCATAGAGCTTTTCCGCAACGCCGTCCGGAAAAGACGCGAAGACCGCATTGGCCTGCGTTTCATACCAGAGCCTGACGCCTTCGATTCCGGCGAGGCCTGCGGACAAACGCGCCGCCATCGCATTGGCGCGCGCCGCAAGCTTCAGCCACAGCCCGTCCGCAAGATAGGCGTCGAACTGCGCGGCGATGAAGCGCTGCTTCGACCACAAATGCCCCGCGCGCTTGCGCCGGAAAATGAAATCCTCCGCAAGCGTCCTGTCGAAGAAAACCACCGCCTCAGCCGCGATGCAGCCATTCTTCGTGCCGCCGAAAGAAAGCGCGTCGACGCCGGCCTTCCAGGTTATGTCCGCCGGCGCGCAGCCGAGATGAACGAGCGCATTTGCAAAACGCGCCCCGTCCATATGAACTTTCAGCCCGCGCGCATGCGCGGCCTGCGCGAGCGCCGCGATCTCGCCCGGCGCATAGACCGCGCCGCATTCGCTCGCCTGCGTCAGCGAGAGCGCCTGCGCCGGCGCGCCATGCGGCGGGCGCTCGGGAAAGCCGGCGAGCGCGGCCTCGACCGTCGCGGCCGAGAGCTTTGCGGCCTCGCCCTTGAGCGGCAGGAGCTTGGCGCCGCCGGTGAAAAATTCCGGTCCGGCGCATTCGTCCATCTGGATGTGGCTTTCCTCATGGCACACGATCATGCCCCAGGGCTTGACGAGCGCCGACAGGGCGAGCCCGTTCGCCGCGCCGCCCGTCGCGACGAGGAAGACCGCAACATCCTTTTCGAAGAGTTCCGAAAACCGCGCCTCGACGCGCGCCGAGAGCGCGTCGGCGCCGTAAGCGGGGGCGGGCCCGTCATTGGCGCGCGCGATCGCTTCGATGATTTCGGGCGCCGCGCCCGCCCAATTGTCAGATCCGAACAGCATGACGGCAGATGAACGCCGACGCCCGCCCCGGTCAAGCGCCGAACGCGGCGATGAGGCGTTCGAAATCCGCCGCCAGGAAATCGGCGCCCGCGTCTTTCAGCCTTTCGCCGTGACCGTCGAAACAATGCCCGCCGCCGAGAAATCCGCACACCGTCATTCCGGCGGCGCGGGCGGCGGCGACGCCGTTGACGCTGTCTTCGACCGCGAGCGCGCGCGCAGGATCGGCGCCGAGCCTTTCGGCCGCATAAAGAAAGATATCGGGGGCGGGTTTGCCGCGCGCGACGAGATCGGCGGAATAGACATGCGGCGCGGCGAGGTCCCACAATTTCATGCGGCGCAGCTTCGATTCGAGAAAATGCGCGCGCGAGGAGGAGGCGACGGCGACGCGCCCGGTTGTCCGCTTCGCCGCGAGGAGCGCGCGGCCCGCCCCGGCGACGGCCTGCAGCGCGCCCATGGCGCGCCGGCGCCCCTCGATGACGCGCTCTTCGAAATCCGCCGGCGGCTCGGCCGCGAAGCGGGAAGCGTAATCTTGGCGCAGCGCCGCCATGAAGGCGCCGTCATGCAGTCCGGTGAACCGGCGCACATAGTCCGCAGGCGAATAGTCGAGCCCCAGTTCAGCGAGCGCGGCGCGCTCGCCCTTGATCGCAAGCACTTCCGAATCGACCAGCACGCCGTCGCAGTCGAAGATGACCGCGTCGAAGCGCGCATGGAGGGGCGACGAAGGGGCGTTCATCGCAAGGCTCCTACACCGGCGCGAGGCCGAAAGAAACGCCGCCCGCGCCAATCGATTCCCGCTTTTGGGGAGCCGGGAAAACGCAGCGCTTTGAAGGCGTTAAGCTCTTTTGTTCGATAGATATCAACCGCCGCCGGCGCGCCCTTAAGATGGGCGCCATGACGATGGCGAGCGAATCTCTACGGACGGAAGGCCGGCCCCGCCTCTTGCCCGGGCCGGCCCCGGCGCGGCGGGCGAAAACTTTCGCGCGCGCTCGCGCGGGGCTTGCGCGATTACGCAATTCTCCGAAAGGCGAATTGCGCAAAAACGGCCGGAACCGCGCGAGAAAGGCGGGCCGGTCAGATTCGGGCTTTTCCGGATTGCGCAATCTGCGCCTCCGCAAAAGGAAAGAGCCCCCGCTTCGCAGCGGGGGCCCTCAGTCATTGCGACCGGCGCGCGGCCTATTTCAGCGAAGCGAGAACCGCCAGCAGAAGCAGCGCGACGATATTGGTGATCTTGATCATCGGGTTCACCGCCGGACCCGCCGTGTCCTTATAGGGATCGCCCACCGTATCGCCCGTCACCGCGGCCTTATGGGCTTCGGAGCCCTTGCCGCCGTGATTGCCGTCCTCGATATATTTCTTGGCGTTGTCCCAGGCGCCGCCGCCGGCGGTCATCGACAGGGCGACGAAAAGCCCGGTGACGATAACGCCCATGAGCATCGCGCCCACCGCCGAGAGCGCGGCGGATTTGCCCGCGATCATGCCGACGACGAAATAGACGACGAGCGGCGACAGAATCGGCAGCATGGAGGGAACGACCATCTCCTTGATCGCGGCGCCCGTCAGCATGTTGACGGCCCGGCCGTAATTCGGACGCTCCGTGCCCGCCATAATGCCCGGCTTTTCGCGGAACTGGCGGCGCACTTCCTCGACGATCGCGCCGGCGGCGCGGCCGACCGACTGCATCGCCATCGAGCCGAAAAGATAGGGCAGAAGGCCGCCGAAGAAGAGGCCGACCACGACGTAAGGATTGGACAGCGAGAAGTCGACCGAAACGCCGTGGAACCACGGATATTCGGCCGCGTTTTCGGCCGCGCTGAAGTGGTGGATGTCCTGCGTGTAGGCGGCGAACAGGACAAGCGCGCCAAGGCCCGCAGATCCGATCGCATAGCCTTTCGTGACGGCTTTCGTCGTGTTGCCGACGGCGTCGAGCGCGTCGGTCGTGTTGCGCACCGAGCCCTCGAGGCCGGACATTTCGGCGATGCCGCCCGCATTGTCCGTCACCGGACCGAATGCGTCGAGCGCGACGATCATGCCGGCGAGCGACAGCATCGTCGTCACCGCCGTCGCGATGCCGTAGAGGCCCGCGAGATTATATGTGGCGATGATGCCGCCGATGATGACGATGGCGGGAAGCGCCGTCGACTCCATCGAGATCGCAAGCCCCTGGATCACATTGGTGCCATGGCCGGATTCAGAAGCCTTGGCGACCGAGCGCACCGGGCGGAACTCCGTGCCCGTATAATACTCCGTGATCCAGACGATGAGGCCCGTCACCGCGAGGCCGACGACGCCGCAAATGAAGAGATTAAGGCCTGTGATCGCCTTGCCGTCCGCCAGTTGCGCGATCTCGGACCCGAAGCCGAACATCAGATGCGTGACGACCGCGACCGCGACGAGCGACAGAACGCCGGTCACGATAAGGCCCTGATAGAGGGCGCCCATGATGTTCGTCGACCCCTTGCGCAGGCGCACGGCGAAAGTGCCGATGATCGACGTCACGATACAGACCGCCGCGATCGCAAGCGGATAGACCATGAAGGCGTGCGCGTTTTGCGTGAAGAGAATGGAGCCGAGCACCATCGTCGCCGCCACGGTGACGACATAGGTTTCGAAAAGGTCGGCCGCCATGCCGGCGCAGTCGCCGACATTGTCGCCGACATTGTCGGCGATCGTCGCGGGATTGCGCGGATCGTCCTCGGGAATGCCGGCTTCGACCTTGCCGACGAGGTCGCCGCCGACATCGGCGCCTTTCGTGAAGATGCCGCCGCCGAGACGGGCGAAGACCGAGATCAGCGAGGCGCCGAGCGAAAGCGCGACGAGGCCGGTGACGACGATGCGGCTGTCCGGCGTGTTGTGCAGCGGACCCGTCAGCACGGCGAAATAGCCGGCGAGCCCCAAAAGCGCGAGGCCCGCGACGAGCATGCCGGTCACGGCGCCGGCGCGGAACGCGACGGAGAGGCCTTTGGCGAGGCTCTGCGTGGCGGCCTGCGTCGTCCTCACATTGGCGCGCACCGAAACGAGCATGCCGATGAACCCGGCCGAGCCCGACAGGAACGCGCCGGTCGCAAAGCCTGCGGCCGGAATGAGGTTGAACCCAAAGGCGACAACCAGAATGATGAAAACGAAGCAGCCGGCGATAAAGATCGTCGTATATTGCCGCTTCAGATAGGCCTGCGCGCCCTCCTGAATGGCGGCGGCGATTTCCTTCATGCGGTCAGTGCCGGTCGGCAAGGACATCACTTGCTGGATCGTGACCGCCCCATAAACGATGGCGAGAAGGCCGGCCGCAATGACCAGCCAAAGCGCTAAGCTCATGTCGTTCCTTCCTTGGCCCCGTAGGCCCTTATTGGATGATGGTCAGGGAGAGAAACGCCGATATGGCCGCGGCGCTATGGCGCGCCAGCGCTTCAACCGGTCCCCGTTACGTCGCGCCGGAAACTGGCAAAGACGTCCTTTAAAATCAACAGAAACTTGCGAAAATCCGCTCGGTCGACGGACGGTCGCAAGGCGCGCGCGAAGCGCGGCGCGCCGGGTCAGGCGCCGCAAAGGCGCTTGCGTAGATCAAGACGCTTTCTGGGTTGTTTCGTCTCCGCAACCAAAATTGCGCCGCGCGCGATCGCCCGGCCGCGGCCTGACCGCGGTTCGGACCGGCGCGAATGGGCGAAGACGATTCTTCTATCGCGCGCATCGATTTTTATTTCTCCGCGGCCGCGCCCTGCGCGGCCCGCCGAGGCTGCGCCATTGCTCGCTTTGCGCGAAGGTTGAAATATGAGCGCGCAATTCTTGAAATCATGCCGGCGGAGCGCGCTCTTGCCCGTTGACCTAAAGGATTGTATCCGCCCAAGATTGGCGCGTCGGCAGGGGCCGGCGGCTTTGGAGCCGTGTTGTCGCGGCGTTTGGTCGCGATGCGGGCGGCGAACGGACGAATGACCCAAATGTCGCCGCAGCCAGGGGCGCTAGGAAGCCTCACGCGTCGCAGCGCCGCGGACGGCGAGGCCTTTGGGGCGTCGCGGGGCCGACGCCAGAAGCGTGTCTGGCGTCGCGTGCGCCGCTTGGGTGAGAACAACCAAGGAGCCGGCGCCGGCGCCGGCCAAGTGCGGGGGCGTTGATGGCCGTCATCCCTACTCCGACGACGAACAAGGCGCTGGCGCTCAAACTCGCCGGCTTTGCGACTCTGACCGAAGCGCTGGACTATGCGGCGCAGGGCGAGACGGGCTTTAATTTCTACAACCTTCGCGGCGAACTCGCGGCGTCGCAAACCTATGAGGCGCTGCGCCGCGATGCGATGACCTTGGCGCGCCGCCTCGCCGGCCGTTTCGAACGCGGCTCCCGGATCGCGATCGTCGCCGAGACGAGTCCGGAATTCATGATCGCCTTTTTCGCCTGTCAATACGCCGGCATGACGCCGGCGCCGATGCCGATGCCGGTCAACCTCGGCGGCAAGGAAGGTTATCTCAATCAGATCCGCCAGATGATCACCGGCGCCCAGGCGTCGGCCGCCGTCGGACCGGCTGCGCTGCGCGGCTTCCTCGAAGAGGCGGCGGACGGCGTAGAGGGAGTCGAAGTCTTCGACTTCGCGATGCTGAACGCGCTTCCCGAAAGCGCTGACGCGCCCAAAGCGTTCGGACCGGAAGAAATCTGCTACATCCAGTATTCCTCCGGCTCGACGAGCGCGCCGAAAGGCGTTGTCGGCACGCAGGCCTCGGTCACCGCCAATCTTCACGGCATCACCGCGCATGGCCTGAAATTGCACGCCGACGATCGCGCGGCGAGCTGGCTGCCGCTTTATCACGACATGGGCCTTATCGGTTTCTGCCTTGCGCCGATGTATGCTCAGCGTACGGTCGATTTTATCGCGACGTCAGATTTCGTGAGACGCCCGCTGCTCTGGCTGCGGATCCTGTCAGAGAACAGAACCACCGCAACCTACAGTCCTTCCTTCGGTTACGAGCTGTCCGCGCGCAGGGCCGCCCGCGCCGAAAACGGCGCGATCGATCTTTCCGCCTTGCGGATCGCCGGCATAGGCGGCGACATGGTGCGTCCCGAAGCGCTCCAGCTTTTCGCCGACGCTTTCCGGTCGGCGGGATTCGATCCGAAAGCGTTCCTGCCGAGCTACGGACTCGCCGAGTCGACGCTCGCGATTTCATTCACAGATCTCAACGATCCGGTTAAGGTCGACTATGTCGACATGCGCCATTACACGCGCTCCAGCGTCGCGCAGCCGGCTTCTGCGCTGACTTCGCCGGAACATCGGCGCGGTTTCGTCCTGTGCGGACGCGCGCTTCCCGGACACGCAATCGAAGTGCGCGGCGAAAACGGCGCGCTGCTGGGCGAACGCGCTGTCGGGCGCATCTTCATCAAGGGCCCTTCGATCACCTCCGGCTATTTCAGCGACCCGGAAGCCTCGAGCGCCATGTTCGACGGCGAATGGCTCGACACCGGCGACATGGGCTATTTCCTCGACGGGCAGATCGTCATCACCGGCCGCGCCAAGGATCTCATCATCATCAACGGCCGGAATATCTGGCCGCAGGATATCGAATGGGCCGTCGAAAAAGTGGAGGGCGTCCGCCAGGGCGGCGTCGCCGCGTTTTCAGTCGATGACGGCCACGGCGAGCGGATCGTGGTCGTCGCCGAACGGCGCGGCATGTCGGAGGAGGCCCTCGCCGAACTGAAACGCGAAGTCTCGCGGGTCATCCAGTCGGCCGCCGGCGCGCCGGCCGAAGTCGTGCTCGCCAAGCCGCATTCCATGGTTCTCACCTCGTCGGGGAAACTGTCGCGCGCGAAAGTGAAAGCCAAATATCTCGAGGGCGCATTCGATGAGGCGCTCGCTCTCGAAGAGGAGCCGCGCGCCCTGGCAGAAGCGCGCGTGTGAGCCGGAAAGTCGCCGTCACCGGGGGGACGGGATTCGTCGGCGCAGCCGTCATCGACGCGCTCCTGGAAAGCGGCGCGCGCGTTACTGCGCTCGCGCGCGATCCGTCCCGCCTTGCGCGCGCGGGCGACCTCAACGTCATTCGCGGAGACCTGCGCGACAAGTCATCGCTCATGAAGCTCGTGAGCGGCGCCGACGCCGTCATCCATTGTGCGGGGCTCGTCAAAGCGCGCCGCGCAGCAGAGTTTTTCAACATCAACGCCGAAGGCGCGCGCGCCGTCGCCGAGGCCGCCTCGACCGCCCGCGCCAAGCTCGTTCACATTTCCTCCCTCGCCGCGCGGCGGCCTGAATTGTCGGCCTATGCAGCGAGCAAACGCGCGAGCGAAGCGGCGGTGGCGGAGGCCTCGGGCGACAATCCCTGGATCGCGTTGCGCGCGCCCGCGATTTACGGGCCGGGCGACCAGGCGACGCTCCCCTATTTCAGGCTCGTCAAATCCGGCATCGCGCCCGAACCTGCGGCGAAGCCGGCGCCCCGCGCCTCGATACTTTTTGTCGAAGACGTCGCCCGCGCGATCCTCAACGCCCTCGACGCCGCGCCGCCGCGGCGCGTCTACGAGATCGGGGATGAAGCCCCCGAAGGCCACAGCTGGCGGGAGATCGGCGAGGCGCTCGCCGCCTCCATGAATCGCCGGGCCGCGCGCCTGCCGGCGCCCCGCTTTATTCTCTCGTCCTACGCCGCAATCGGCGCCGGCTTTTCCCTTCTCAGGGGAGAAGCCCCCATGGTGACGCCCGGCAAAATCCGCGAATTCTTTCACCCGGACTGGGTCGCGCGCGACAATCTGCTGAGCAAGGCGACAGACTGGCGGCCGGCGACGCCGCTCAAAGAAGGGTTTGCAAAAACCGTCCGCTGGTATCAAGAAAACGGATTGCTGTAGGCGCCTCCATGATCGAAGCGCCGCGTATCAGGAAGGCCAGACGATGACAGAAATACAGGAAGACGACGACCTCGTATTTCACAAGATCTGTTCGCTTCTGGAGCCCTTGAACCACAAGGGCGCGAAGCTGACGAGGGACACCGACCTGATCGCCGATCTCGAGGTCGATTCAGTATCCGTGCTCGATATCGTCATGGACATCGAGGACAATTACGACATCTCGATTCCGGTCAACACGATTTCGGAAACCCGCACAATCGGCGAACTCGTCGACGCCATTCACGCGATCAAGAAAGAACAGTCCTGACCTTATGAGCTTGTTCGACAAATTCGAGAAAAACGCGGCGCTCTATAATCAATTGTCTGAGGCAGGACAAAACCCCTTCACCGTCGTGATGGAGAAAGTGCTGGGGCCGACGCGCGCGATCATCAAAGGGCGCGAAACGGTGCTCGCCGGCACGCACAATTACCTTGGCCAGACTTTCGAACCAAACGCCATCGCCGCAGCGAAGGAGGCGCTCGACAAGGAGGGGACCGGCACGACGGGGTCGCGCTTCGCGAACGGCACGTTTTCCGGTCATAAAATGCTTGAGCGCGATCTCGCCGACTATCTCGGCATGACGCACTGCGTCGTGTTTTCGACCGGCTATACGGCCAATCTCGGCGCCATTGCGGGCCTCATCAATCCGGCCGACGACGTCGTGCTGATCGACGCCGATTGCCACGCGTGCATTTACGACGGCTGCGCATTGTCAGGCGCTGAAACGATCCGTTTTCGTCATAACGACCCCGAAAGTCTCGACAAGCGCCTCGCCCGCCTTGATCCCAAGGTCAAAGGCAAGCTTGTCTGCATTGAAGGCATGTATTCGATGTTCGGGGACATCGCGCCCGTGCAGGAATTCGTCGAAGTCGCGCATCGGCACGGAGCCTATCTGCTTGTTGATGAAGCGCATTCCTTCGGCGTCTATGGCGAAACCGGCAAGGGCGTTTCGGAAGCCGAAGGCGCGATGCGCGGCATCGATTTTTATACGGGCACCTTCTCGAAAGCGCTCGCTGCGATCGGCGGCTTCGTCGCCTCCAATCATCCCGAACTTGAATATCTGCGGTTCTCCTCGCGGCCCTATCAGTTCACAGCCTCGCCGTCGCCGGCGACGATCGCGTCGGCTTCCGCCGCTCTCGCCAACATCAAAGCGCACCCTGAACTACGCGACAAACTCTGGGCGAACGCCCGCCGTCTTCACGCCGCGTTCACGCAATTGGGGCTCAACATCGCCGCGCCGCCGGCGCCGGTCATCTCGGTCCTCCTGCCGAACAGGGAGCTGGCGTTCGCGGCCTGGAACTTCCTGTTGGAGAACGGCGTCTACGTGAACATGGCGATCCCGCCCGGAACGCCCGGCAAGGAGTCGCTCCTGCGCCTGGCCGTGTCTTCCGCGCACACGAATGAAGACATCGATCGTCTTGTCGCCGCATACACGGCGATGGCTGATGCGTTTGAAGGCGCCCGCGTTACGGCTTCCGCCGAACGCGTCGCCTCGATTCAATCAAAGTCATAAAGGCGCCGCATTAAGGGGGCAGAAGTCGGACGAGGGGTGATGGAGGCGGGAAAGCGGTATGATTTCTGAGTTGAACGTCAGCCCGAAACTGGCGGCGGCCGCGGCGGCTGTCGCAATGTCTGTCGCAGCGAATGACGCGCACGGCGCCTCAATCGGCGCGCCCAATCATCCTACCTGCACGGGCGGGCCGAACCAGATCGTCGTCGTCGTCGAGAACGTCAAAAAGAGCGTCGGCCTGATCGCCGCGGACCTTTACCGCGACGATCCCGAGCATTTCCTGGAATCGGCCGGGCGGGAAGTTCAAATCCATGTCGCCGCGCGCGCGCCTGTCACCGAATTTTGCATGCATGCAAAAGAAGCCGGGGAGTATGCGATAGCGGTTTATCAGGATAAGGACGCCAACGGTCATTTAAAGCAGGGCGCGTTCGGGATTCCGGCAGAGCCCTACGGCGTCTCCAATAATCCTCACATGCGGTTCGGCCCGCCGAAGATCGAAGAAGCGCTGTTCGCCGTTGCAAGCGAAGGCGCAAGGGTGGAAATCAGACTCAAAAATTAAGGCGCCCGACAACAGCGGCGCCGGATCCATGGAGCGACGAGTGACAGCGCCGCAAAAGACTATAACCCCGGCCGTATCCATCGCCATCAAGCCCGTTGAGACCGCGAAAGACCGAAAGGCCTTCGTGCGAGCCGCCGCGCCGGCTTATGCGGACGATCCGCTTTACGTCCCGCCGCTGGAGCTTGACATCGGCGCGCGCATCAATCCGAAAGCCAACCCGGGCCTCAAGGACGCCCCGCACCAACTCTGGATCGCCTACAAAAACGGCGCGCCGGCGGGCCGGATTTCAGCGATTATCAACCCGCATCATCTCAGTCTCTACAAGGATGAGACGGCGCATTTCGGTTTTCTGGAGGCGATTGACGACCCGGAAGTGTTCGCGGCGCTCTTTTCAACGGCCGAATCATGGGCGCGCGAGCGCGGCATGAAAAAGATCGCTGGTCCTTATAGTTTTTCCGTAAATGAGGAGATCGGACTTCTCATCGACGGCTTCGACACCCCGCCCTATGTGATGATGCCGCACGGTCGGCCGTATTATCAAACCCGCGTCGAGGCGCTCGGCTACGCAAAGGCGCGCGACGTCTATGCGCTGTCCTGGGTGAACCGGCGCGACTTCATTCCGGAGCGACGTCAGAAATTCGTGGACAAGACCTTGGATAATCCAAAGGTCGAAATCCGCAATCTAAACATGAAGAACTTCGCTGACGACATAAGGCTTGTTGTCGACATTTATAACGACGCCTGGTCGGACAATTGGGGGTTCATCCCTTTCACGGAGGAGCAGGCCAAGCACATGGCGGCCGAACTTCGTCCGATCATAGAAAAGCACAATGTCGTCCTATGCTATTACGACGGCGAGCCGGCGGCCTTCGCCCTGGTTCTTCCGAACATAAACGAAGCGATTGGCGACATGAACGGGAAGCTGCTGCCGTTCAACTGGGCGAAACTGCTCTGGAAACTTAAATTCAAGGGGCTGAAGACGGCGCGCATGCCGCTCATGGGCATTCGCAAGAAGTTTCAGCGCAAACCCGTGGGGACGGCGTTTGCATACAAGATGATCCAGATGACCAATAACGCAAACATGGACCGCGGGCTGACCGGCTCTGAACTCTCATGGATTCTAGAGACAAACAAATCCATGTTGTCCATGCTGGTTGATATGGGCGCGAAAATTTACAAGACCTATCGCCTGTATGAAAAGCCGCTTTAGCTTCATATTCGCCCTCGCGGCGGCTTTTCTTTCGCATCCTGCGGTCGCGGCTCCGGTCTTCGACGTGAAGATCGTCAAGTCGTTTCCGCATGATCCGGGCGCCTTCACCGAAGGCCTTTTCTACGCCCGCGGATATCTCTTCGAAAGCACCGGACTCAATGGTCATTCGAGTCTTCGCAAGGTCGACCTCGACACGGGGAAAGTGCTGGTCCGGCAGGACATCCCGAATGAATTCTTCGGCGAGGGAATTGCGGCCTGGGGAGACGAGATAGTCGGACTGACCTGGCGTTCGCAGGTCGGCTTTGTCTACGACGCCGAAACCTTCAAAACGAAGCGCCGCTTTTCCTACAAGGGGGAGGGCTGGGGACTGACGAGCGACGGAAAGCGTCTCATCATGAGCGACGGAACGTCGTCGATCCGCTTCCTGAATCCCGACACGCTCGAGGAAACCGGACGAATCTCTGTCACTCTGGACGGCGAGCCGCTCGGCGAAATCAATGAGCTCGAATGGGTCGACGGCGAAATCTACGCCAATGTCTGGCGAACCGATTTTATTGTCCGCATCGATCCGAAGACGGGCGTGGTCGTAGGCGTCGTCGACGCGCGCCCCTTGCGGCGGGCGCTCGGCGAAGAAGCGAAACTGACCGACGTGCTCAACGGCATCGCATACGACGCAAAGAAAAAGCGGCTCTTTGTGACCGGCAAATACTGGCCGACGCTGTTCGAGATCGAGCTGACGCCGCGCGCGCCCGGGCCTTGAAAAACGTCAGCGAAGGAACGGCTCGTCGAAGCTTCTCAGTTTGCGCGAGTGCAAGGCGCCCGCTTCCGCCTCGGCGCGCAAAAGTTCGATCGCCCGAATACCGATCGCAAGATGTTGGCTGACGCGCGCCTGATAGAAGGCGTCAGCCATTCCACGCAGCTTTATTTCGCCGTGCAGCGGCCGATCCGATACGCATAACAGCGTCCCATATGGCACGCGATAGCGATAGCCGTTCGCTGCGATCGTCGCCGATTCCATGTCAATCGCGATCGCTCGCGACTGATTCAGGCGCACCGCGATCTCCTTGAACCGAAGCTCCCAGTTGCGGTCGCCTGTCGTAACGACCGTTCCCGTCCGCAGATGCTCCTTGAGCTGCGCTTTCGGGATCGCCGACACTTCCTCCACGGCTTGCGTGAGAGCGAGCTGCACCTCGGCGATCGTCGGCAGCGGAACGGAGGACGGCAACACATCGTCCAGAACGTTGTCATCGCGCAGATAGGCGTGGGCGAGAACGTAGTCGCCGAGCCGCTGCGTGCGCCTCAGGCCGCCGCAATGGCCGATCATCAGCCAGACATGCGGCCGAAGAACAGCGAGGTGGTCGGTGATCGTCTTCGCATTTGAAGGCCCGACGCCGATATTGACCAGCGTGACGCCGTTGCGCCCTTCTTGCGCGAGATGGTAGGCCGGCATTTGCGGCAATTTGGCAAGCGGCGCTTCCGGCGGCGTCGCGTCCCGCCTGGTGACGCGATCCCCCGGCTCCACCAAGGCGATCGCATCGCCCTTCTCGACCATCGCCTTCGCATATTCGACAAATTCGTCGACATAGCGCTGATAGTTCGTGAAGAGAATAAATTGCTGAAAGTGCTCGGGATTGGTCGCCGTATAGTGCTGGATTCGGTGCAGCGAATAGTCGACACGTTCGGCCGTGAAAAGAGAAAGCGGCAAAGGCCCGCTTCTCTTGAGGATAATCTGACCGTCGACGATGTCGTCATTCGTCGCAACCAGATTGGGCGTGTGGAAATGGAAGGGGAGATCGGCCCGTTGCTCGGGCGTCAGCCGGGTCGTGGCCTCCTCCATGGCGAAGGCGAGCGGAATGGGCGTGCGGGACCGGCCGACATAAAGCTTGGCGTCGAACCGGCGGATGACGCTCTCAAATTGTTCGCGCAGATAGGCCTCGAACAGCGCGGGCTGGGTTATCGAGGCGCCGTAGAAGCTGGTTTCGGCGACGCGCCCCAGCGCCAGATTGCTGGTCTGGCTCGCGCGCTCGGCCGGCACTTCGGCGCAGACATAAGGGTAGGTCGCATCCGCCTCGCCGCGCCTCAGCTTGCCGGCGCTGTAAGCGAGGAATCGCTTCTCGATCGAAGCGATTGCCTCTTCGAACAACGCTTTCAGCCGCGCAATCGCTTCGTCCGGCGATTTGCACAGCCGAAGGTCGTCAGCGGGCATTTCATCGAGGCGGCCGGACTGCATGGCGTCTCCCCAGAGGCGCGTAGTCTAAAGCGCTTCGCGCGATCCGCCGCAAGGCCGCCCATTCGAAATCCGCCAGCCTCGTTCTGACGGGCGCCTTGGACGCCGGATGCGCGAATAGAGCTTATGTGCGAATATTTTCGCCGCATCGCGCCCCGGCGCGACCCCCGGCGCGGGCGGTCTCAGTCCCCGCCGCCGGAGCGCGTGATTCATTCGGTGAAGATGCGCGTCAGCGTCCGACAGGCGCGAGCGCCAGGTGATTGAATAGGAAATCGAAAGACCCCCCTCCACCTCGATATGGTGGGGCGCTTTCAGCGGCGAATAAAGCGCATCCCCCGGCGTCAGGCGGAAGGGGCGCGCGAAGGCGGCGAATTCCTCGCGATAACCGATGTCGCGCCGCCCGAGCGCGTGATAGGCCTCATGCGCCTCCGGCGGGATCATCGAAAAGTCGTTGGCCGGAAAAAGGGTGAAAGTCTTTGCGCCGCGAATCTGCATGAGAATATTGTATTCCGGATCCATGTGAAACGGCGTCACGGCGCGCGGCGATGACACAAAAAGAAAGCTCGCGAGCCCGTGGATCGGACCGGTCTTGTTCTCGATTTCCGGCCGCAACGCCTCGAGGCAGCGGAGCATGAGCGCGCGATAATCGGGATCTTGTTCGATCTTGATCAGAACGATCCAGGACGCGCAATCATGTATTCGCCGGATCGTTTCCTCCGGCGACAGGCCGTTGAACGGCATGGCTGCGGGATCATGACCGACGCTGAGGTCCGCGCGATTATATTCGATTGATTGCGGCGGCAGAGTCTTGGCGAGCGCCGCAATTCGATCGATGTCGAACAGGGGATTGTCGATGAGTCCGTGACGCAAGAGCGCGGGTTTGTCGGGATAGGCGTCCTCGAACGCGAGAGAAGAGTCAGGAAATATCATGAGAGTTTGGCCTTTTGGCTGGCTTCTTCGAGCAGGCGGCAAAAGCCGAGACCCAGGCGGCTCATTGCGCTCGCCTTGCTGATATTGAGACCCGTGATTCGCCGGCGATCCGGCCAGAGAGAATTGATCATGGCGTGGTCTGGCGCAGCGCAAGAATCGACAAATGCGCCCGGCTTCATCGATTCCAGCGCTTCGATCAGCGCAAGCTCGATCAGAACGCCGGGCGAATAACGCGCATAGGCCTCGTCGTGGCAGATCTTGAATCCGTATGACTGACCGTCGCGCGTAAAATTGATCATCATCGCGATCGCCGACTCGCCAATATCAAGCCGCGCGAATTGCAGTTCGCCAGCCGCGCGCGCTCCCCTTAGCGCATCCCGCAGAAATTCCCGCTGGGCGGCGGATTTCGCGAAAGACGTCCCCGCTCTTCCTTTCCAGCCGCTGTCTTCAAGGCGAAGGAATGTCTCCGTCCATGCTTCGAGGTCGTCATTGTCGCACAGCATCCTGAATCGCAATGCCGCGATCTCGGAGAGCCGCTTTCTTCGCCGCTTCAATTCCTGCAACTTTTTTTTGCGGACATTGCGGCCGAGAAATTCGTCGGCTCGATAGCCGCCGCGCAAAACCGCTCGCGCAAAACCGCCGGCGGGATAAATGAGACGGCGGTCGCGCGCGGCGGCTGTCAGGCCTCGAGCAAGGGGGCCGTCCTGATCCAGAAGCCGCAGTCGGATGAATCCCGCCGCCGGCGCTTCAGCGTCCAAATATGCAAAGAGCGCGGCGAAGAAAGATGTTTCGAAGCCGCGCCGAACCAGGGGCGCGCCGAAGAAGCAGTGCGCGTAGACCCAATTGCGGATATGCGGCGAGGGAAGACGGCCATAGCTGGGCGCGGCCTCAAGCGGAACGAGCCCGATCAGTCCGCCCGTCGCGCCCTCGTCCCAGACGCAAAAAAGGCGGATCCCGTCGCCGCCGAGACGGTCCAAGGCCGGCCCGAGCATCCACGGCGCGTAGAAAGGATTGGCCTCGACGGCTTCGCGGGCGAGATCAGCCCAGGCGGCGCCGATCGCCGCAACGTCGGCGGGCGCGACCAGACTGCGCCGGCAGACCCAGGCCGGTTCCTTCCCAAAAGAAGCCGCTGAAACGAGGGCCGGACTGAACGCCGCCTTTTGAAACACCCGAGCCGCCCCATCCCTTTCGTATACGAAATGACGCCGCGCAGCGCCGCCCGGCGTGGGGCCGGCGGCGCGCCTGGCTCAAGGCTGCAGTTTTCGGGCCGATCAGGCGGCGTCCTCTCCGACAAGAATATCGCGCTTGCCGGCGTGATTTGCAGGGG
This sequence comes from Alphaproteobacteria bacterium, assembly GCA_016125425.1. GTDB lineage: Bacteria > Pseudomonadota > Alphaproteobacteria > Caulobacterales > Parvularculaceae > Amphiplicatus. The sequence goes on along the minus strand of WGLT01000002.1, from coordinate 267,454 downwards.
AAACGACGCCTTCCTCCTCCATCCTCTCGATGAGCGTCGCCGCGCGGTTATAACCGATCTGAAGCCGGCGCTGGATGTAGGAGGTCGACGCCTTGCGGTCGCGGACGACAATGGCGACGGCCTTGTCATACAGCGCGTCGCCGGACGAGGTGTTGCCGCCGATATCGAGGCCGTCAAACGCGCCCCCGTCCTCGTCGCGAAGCTCCGTGACTTCCTGGACGTAATCGGGCTTGCCCTGCTTTTTCAGGAATTTGACGATTTTCTCGACTTCGTCGTCGGAGACGAACGCTCCGTGCACGCGGCGGATACGTCCGCCGCCCGCCATATGCAGCATGTCTCCCTGCCCGAGAAGCTGTTCCGCCCCCTGCTCGCCCAAGATCGTGCGGCTGTCGATCTTCGATGTCACCTGGAAGGAGATCCGTGTCGGGAAGTTCGCCTTGATCGTGCCCGTGATAACGTCAACGGACGGTCGCTGCGTCGCCATAATGAGGTGGATGCCGGCGGCGCGCGCCATCTGCGCCAGTCGCTGCACCATGCCTTCGATATCCTTGCCGGCGACCATCATCAGATCGGCGACTTCATCGATAACGACGACAATGAACGGCATTGGCTCGTAATCGAGTTCTTCCGTCTCGTATATCGGCTCGCCCGATTCTTTATCGTAGCCCGTATGCACGGTGCGGGTCAGGGTTTCGCCGTTCTCCTCGGCTTCGCTGATGCGCTGATTGAAGCCTTCAATATTCCGGACGCCGAGTTTGGACATGCGCCTATAGCGCTCCTCCATTTCGCGCACGGTCCATTTCAGCGCGACGACGGCCTTTTTCGGATCGGTGACGACGGGCGCAAGCAGATGCGGAATGCCGTCATAAACGGAAAGCTCGAGCATTTTCGGATCGACCATGATCATCTTGCAGGCGTCCGGCGACAGCCGGTAAAGCAGCGAGAGGATCATCGTGTTGATGCCGACGGATTTGCCCGAGCCCGTCGTGCCCGCAATCAGCAAGTGCGGCATCCGGGCGAGATCGGCGAAAATCGGCTCGCCGCCGATTCCCTTGCCGAGCGCCAGCGTCAAATCTCCGCGGCTGTTTTCGAATTCGTCGGCGCCGAGCAATTCTCGCAGGAATACGATTTCACGGTCTTGATTCGGCAGTTCGATGCCGATTGCATTGCGGCCGGGAACGACTGCGACCCGCGCAGCCACCGCGCTCATGGATCGCGCGATGTCGTCGGCCAGACCGATAACACGCGATGATTTTACGCCCGCCGCAGGTTCGAGCTCATAGAGCGTAACGACGGGCCCCGGCCGCACATTGACGATCTCGCCCTTGACGCCGAAATCCGCGAGCACGTTTTCGAGCATGCGCGCATTCTGTTCGAGGGCGTCGTCAGAGATGATTTTGCGCTTCGAAGGCTCCGGCCTTGCAAGAAGATTGAGCGGCGGCAGCTCATAGGAGCCGGGCTTGAACACCGGCAATTCATGCTGGGCTTCGCGCATTTCACGCTTGCCCGCCTTCTTCGTCGCCTCCTTGCGGATGATTCTGCGTCTTTTGCCGCGCGTGCGGACCGGCGCTACGAGCGCAGATTCGCGGCTTTCGTCGTCGTCTTCCTCCTCCTCGTCATCCTCATATTCTTCATATGCGTCTTCCTCGTCGTCTTCGTCGCGCGCGCGCCAAGCCTCCATCTTTTCCTCGATGAATGCGTGCGCCCCGTAGATTGCGTCTTCAAGCGTGTAATAGGCCTCCTCGAGACGCTCTGCGGTCAGCCCGCACACAATCGAATAGGCGAAAGCGGCGACGCCGAACGCCGCGAGCGCGGCAACAGGCGCGAGCGCGCCGACGCCCGCGTGATGCAATAGCGAGAGCGCGCCTGACCGGATGGCGTCGCCCAGCAGCCCGCCAAGCCCCACCACAAACGGCCATGTCGCGGGAATCGGCAGGGCCGCGGCAAAAGCCGAAGCGGCCGGCACGGCAAGGAAGAAGAGGCCGAGACGCGCCCAGAACATCGCGGGCGTCTCGCGCGGGGCGCCCTTCACAATGGCGACGGCGCCCCATATCGCCAGAGGCGCGACGACCAGCATCGCGGCGCCGCCGAAGAGCTGCAGGGCCAGATCCGCAAAATCCGCTCCGAGCGGCCCCGCCCAATTTTGCACGGATCGGCCCGTCGCCGTGTCGAGGCTGGGGTCGCTGACGGAATAACTCATGAGCGCAAGCGCGCTCCATCCGGCGAGCAGGAGCATCGCCGCGCCGCCGAGCCGCATCACCGCGGCGCGGCGCCATGCCGCCAATCGCTCTGCTAAGGAAGGCTCGGTGCGCGAACGAAATGAACGGCGCGGCATGGCGGCTCTAACGGTTAAGTTTATCCCGCCGCATCATCGCATGAGCGGCGCGCAAAAGGGTTAACGTCTATTAACCGTTTCCGTCGCTTCCGTGAAACGCCTCGCCCCCGGCGCCGCCGAAATAGAGCTCCGTCTGATCGAGACCTCTGTGTTCGCTGTCAGCCGTTTTGCGAATGCCCAGCGTGTATTTGAGAAACACCCAGAACAGAACGCTCATGACAAAGACAAACCCGCCGATCATCGCGGCGCCGACAAGCTGGTCGAGCAGCGAAGCGTCGGGCGAAGACCACGGCGCGATCAATGTGCCCCACAACCCGCAAAGCAGGTGGGCGGGAATGGCGCGCGTACGGTCCTCAATATTAAGCCGTTCCAGAAAGGATCCGCCCACCGCCACGAGAACGCCGCCAAAGGCGCCGATAATCACCGCCTGCCAGAGCGCGGGCGCCACGGGATCCGCCGAAACCGAGACGAGTCCGCCGATCGCGCCGGCGAGGGCGGCGGCGAGGTCAATCCGGCGATAGACGATCTGCGTGACGACAATCGCGGTCGCGAGACCGCCGGCGCCGGCAAGCGTCGTGTTGACCGTCAACTTCGCCATCGCATTCGCATGCGTCACCGTATCGAATGCGCCCTCCGCGGCCGCGTTGAGGCCGTACCACCCGATCCAAACGAAGGCCGCCCCAATGACGGCGAGCGCGGGAGACGCGCCGCTCGCCTCGCTGCGCATGCGCCGCGGGCCGCCGAGAATCAACGCGCCCGCAAGCGCGGCCCAACCGCCCGCCGAATGAATGACGCTCGCCCCCGCAAAGTCCTTGAACGAAAAGGCGGCGTCGATGACGCCGCCGCCCCAGCTCCAGGACGCCTCTATCGGGTAAAGAAGGCCGGCGAACGCGGCCGCAAAAATCAGAAGCGCGCGAAGCCGGACGCGCGCGCCCAATGCGCCGGCGACAATGATAGCGCCAATCGCTGGAACGGCGGCCCGATAGAGCCAGGCGGCGGTTGACGGGGAGGTTGAGGCGATCGCATCGGCGTCCGCGGGCGTCCAAGGCGCAAACCGGCCGAGCAAAGCCCCGGGCTGGACGCCGTAGAGAAGGTTATAGCCAAGCAGCCAGGTGGCGATCGCGGAGAGCGCAAGGATCGAGATCACTCTCAGCGCGACCGCCCCCGCATCGCGGCGGGCGGCGAGTCCGGCTTGCATCGCCGCAAATCCGCCGATCATGCCAAGGACCAGCAATCCCGAACCGAAATAGAGCGCCGAATTGAACAGATAGGCGGCCGTATCGGATGCGCCCTGGGGCCCTGGGCCCCCGACGGCGGGATCCTGCGCCGCAGCCAGCCCCCCCAGTGCTGTGAACGGAGCGGCGATCAAGAACAGAAAGAGAGGGCGCATTGAAGTCGGTCCGCAATTCCAGGCAGAATTCGAACGTCCTTCATACGCCTTTTCGAGCCCATGGCGACAGTCGCCGCTCCCGCGCAGGCGCGCGCGGGAGCGAACGCGATTAATGCAGCACTTCGCCGTGCAAATTGATGTCGAGGCCCTCGATCTCGACTTCTTTTGAGACGCGCAACCCGATCGTCATATCGACTGCCTTCAGGATCGCGAAACTCGCAACGCCCGACCACACAATCGTCGCAAGCGTGCCGAGAAACTGCGTCCACACCTGACCGCCGAGAGATACGCCCTCGGCCAGACCGACGCCCCCGAAAGTCTTGCTGATGAAGACGCCCGTGAGAATCGCGCCGACGAAGCCGCCGACTCCGTGCACGCCGAAAGCATCCAGAGAATCGTCATAGCCGAGCTTCGGTTTGAGCCAGGTCGCCGACCAAGCGCAAATGACGCCGGCGACAAGGCCGATAATCAGGGCGCCCGTGGGGCCGACGAAGCCCGAGGCCGGCGTGATGGCGACGAGACCCGCGACAGCGCCCGAAACAATGCCGAGCACGCTCGGCTTGCCGCGGCCCGCCCACTCGTAAAACATCCAGGCGAGCGCCGCCGCCGCCGTCGCGATCTGCGTGACCGTCATCGCCATGCCGGCGGTTCCGTCGGCGGCGAGTTCCGAACCGGCGTTGAAGCCGAACCACCCGACCCACAACAACGAGGCCCCGATGAGCGACAAAACGAGATTATGCGGCGCCATATTGTCCCGGCCGTAGCCTTCGCGTTTGCCAAGGACGAGCGCGCAAACGAGGCCGGCGACGCCCGCATTGATGTGGACCACGGTTCCGCCGGCGAAATCCTTGACGCCGAGGCCGCCAAGGAACCCGCCGCCCCACACCCAATGCGCGACCGGGCTGTAGACGATGACGCTCCACAGACCCATGAACCATAACATGGCGGAAAACTTCATACGGTCCGCGAAGGCGCCGCAAATCAGCGCCGGCGTGATGATCGCGAAGGTCATCTGAAAACACATGAAGACCGATTCCGGAATCGAGCCTGTCAGCGCATCGACGCCCATTCCTCCAAGGAAAATTCGCGACAATCCGCCGATAATGGGATTGGCGGCGCCGCCGTCCGTGAACGCCAGGGAATAGCCGGCGACCATCCAGATCACGGTTACAAGACATGTGATGGCGAAGCTCTGCATCGCCGTCGCCAATACGTTCTTTTTACGCACCATCCCGCCGTAAAAGAGCGCGAGCCCCGGTATCGTCATCAGCAGCACGAGCGCGGTTGAGGTCAGCATCCACGCCGTATCGCCCTTGTCGAGAGTCGGCGCCGCATCCTGCGCAAAAGCGCCGGGCGCGGCCGTAAGGACCGCAGCGAACACGCCAAGGCCGAGCGCGCTGGCGCGCGTCGCGTTGCGCCGGGAGTCAATCTTTCGGGTCATCATCTTCCCCTTGTTGTTCTTGATCACAGTCAAGCCGAGAATGCGGGTCCGGTTCGGATTAAAGCGCGTCGGCGCCGGTCTCTCCGGTTCTGACGCGAACGGCTGATTCAAGATCGAGCACGAAGACTTTTCCGTCGCCGATCGCGCCCGATCGAGCCGCATCGCAAATGGCCTTCACGGCCGGATCGGCCTGGTCATCCGCTACTGCGACCTCAATTTTCAGCTTGGGGAGGAAATCGACCTGATATTCAGCGCCCCGGTAGATTTCCTTGTGGCCTTTCTGGCGGCCGTAACCTTTTACTTCCGTGACGGTCATCCCGCTTACGCCGAGATTATTGAGCGCCGTCCGGATCGCATCAAGCTTCTGCGGTTTCACCACCGCTACGATGAACTTCATGCGCGCCTCCGCTTTTGCGACGCGGACGGATGATCGTCCGCCATGCCGTGACGCTAATGTGACGCTTTCCGCAGCGCAACAAAAATTTTGTGCGCACGCGAAGAAATCTTGGCGTTTTCTGCGTAGAATATGCTGCTAAATTGCTATTAAACGCCTTTTTCCAGACGTCTATTAGCTGTTTGTGCCTTTTTTGTCACATTTCTGACAAATCGGCCCGCCGACGCGGCAGCGTATTGTGCGCCGCAATAATACTCCGTTAGCGTATCAATGGGATTCGGGAACGCCTTTTTCAATCACAGGAGGGCCTGCCAGCACCATTGATCCTCAGCAGGAGAGAAAAGATGCGCAGGAGACTTTCGCAGTTTGTCGTCACCGCAGCCGCAATCGCCGCGGCCGGCTCAGCTTCGGCGAATGACTTGACTATTTCGACGACGGTGGGGTTCGAGACCCGCTATGTGTTCCGCGGCGTTCAACTTGCGGATTTCAGCGCCCAGCCGGCGGTGACTGTCGGCTATAAGGGATTTTACGGCGGTGCCTGGTTCAATCTTCCGGTAGCGGAAAATACCGCCTGGGTGACTCCGGGACTCAGGGAGATGGATCTGAATGGCGGCTACAGCGCCGAACTGAACAAGTTCGTCACCGTCGACATCGGCCTTACCTATTACACATATCCGCAGCTTGCGAGCGGCTTTTTCGACGTCTACGAAGAAGACAAATCGGGTCTGGGCGCCAACACGCTTGAGCCCTATATCGGATTTTCCTTCAGCGCTCCTCTTTCGCCGTCAATCTACTTCTATCACGACGTCTACCTCGATACGACAACCTTCCAGGGCGGCGTATCCCATTCTTTCCCACTTGAAGGCAAATTCAGTCTCGATCTCTCCGGCGCGCTCGGCTATGTGATAGATGACACGCCTGGTACGGATTATCTGTACGGCTCGGCGAGCGCCAACGTCTCCTACCCCTTGACCGACAACGCTTCCTTCTATGTCGGCGCGCGTTATGGCGGCTCCGACATTGCGGGAGGCTCTCTTTTCAGCGATATTTCGACCGGCGCGACGAAATCGAACGGCTTCTGGTTCGGTCTCGGCTTTTCTTCGAGCTTTTAAACCGTCAAACACAGCGTCAGCCGTCTCCTCGTTCGGCTGACGCGCCTGTTCCGGGGCGCCGGGCCGCGCGCGGCCATTGGAACCTCGCCGCCGCGCGTCTAGACTGCCGCGATGACGCCCATGCCGGATTACGACGCAATCATTGTCGGCGGCGGCCTCGCCGGCGGCCTTGCGGCGGTCGCGCTCGAGCGCGCCGGGCTTTCTGTCGCGCTCATTGACGCGCAGTCGCCCCAAACGATGCGCGGCGGAGATTTCGACGGCCGCACGACGGCGCTGGCTTACGCCTGCGCGCGTCTTTTCCGCCGGCTCGGCCTCTGGGCTGCGATTGAGGGCGACGCCGAGCCGATCCGCGACATTCTCGTAACTGACGGGCGGGCGAGAAGCGCCCTGCGTGACGGAGGGGCGTCCCCGTTTCATCTTCATTTCGACAGCCGCGAGCTCGAAGCGGGCGAACCGCTCGGCTACATCATCGAAAATCGCGTGTTGCGCGAAGCGATGCTCGACGCCATCGAAAGATCGTCGCAGATCGCTTTCCGCGCGCCCGCCAAAGCCGCATCGGTGACGCGCGGCCCCGCCCGCGCGGAAGTCTTGCTCGAAAGCGGCGAAAGAATTTCAGCGTCGCTCGTCATCGCCGCGGACGGCAAGCGGTCGCGCCTCAGGACCGAAGCGGGAATCAAGATCAATCGCTGGCGTTACTCGCAAACCGGGATCGTCGCGACGGTCCTGCATGAGCGCCCGCATAAGGGCGTGGCGTATGAGTTCTTCCTTCCCTCCGGTCCGTTTGCGATTCTGCCGCTGACGGGGAACCGCTCCAATCTGGTATGGACGGAGCGCGAAGAGGCGGCGCCCGCCTATCTCGCGCTCGACGACGGCGCCTTCACGCGCGAAATCGCAAATCGCTTCGGCGACTTTCTCGGGGAGTTGCGGCTTGAGGGGCCGCGCTGGTCCTACCCTCTCTCCTTCCATCTCGCGCAGAGCTTCACGGCGCCCCGCCTTGCCCTGATCGGCGACGCCGCCCACGCCGTCCACCCGATCGCGGGCCAAGGATTTAATCTCGGCGTCAAGGATATCGCTGCGCTCGCGGAGGTTCTCGAAGAGGCGCGCGGGCTCGGCCTCGATCCAGGGTCGGAGGGCGTGCTCGCGAATTACCAGCGCTGGCGGCGCTTCGATTCGGCGAGCCTTGCGCTGGGCATGGACGGCCTCGTTCGCCTGTTTTCGAACGATTTCGGACCGTTGCGGCTGGCGCGGGATATCGGCATGGGGGCGGTGGGACGCGTCGCGCCTTTGCGTCGCTTTTTCATGCGTCAGGCCGGCGCGGATCTGGGCAGATTGCCGCCGCTAATGCAGGCGGAGCGTTAACCCCTCAGCACAAGCTCGCCGCCCCGCGCTTCGACGCTTTTGAGCTTTGACAGAAAGCTCATGCCGAGAAGATTGATCGGCAATTGGTCGTCGGGGAGGATGAACGCCGGCACGTGTTCGACGCGCAATCCGTGGACCTCGACTGCATCAAGCGTCACAAGCGCAGCCTTGGTGAGGCCGTTCGCCGTCCGTACGGGCCGGTCGAATTCGGACGGCGCAACATAAACCCCGGCGAGCCGCGCATCCGAATCGCGCAAGGCGACGAAGCTCGCTCCGGTGTCGATCAGGAAGGATGAGGCCGACGCGTTGACCGACGCCTTCACATAGAACTGGTGATCATTCGCCGCCGCGATCTTCACCTCCTCGCCCCAATTCGGATTGTAGGCGCCCGTCGCCGCCGGCGCGGCCTGCGCGCTCGCCGCCAAAGGCGGCTCAAATTGCGGCGCAGGCTGAGATTGCGAGGTCGAGCGCGAAGGCGAAGGCGCCGCCGAATGCGCCGCATGTTCGAAAACGCGCACGCCGATCACCGACGCCGCGACGACGAAACTGCCTGCGAGGATTTCGGCGCGCATCTTCCCTCCACGCTCGCTTTCCGCGAAAGCGTGGCACAGACAGACTTAATAAAATCCGGGCGAAATTGGTAAAATTCAGGGATTAACCAAGACCGAGAACGTCGCGCATGGAGTAAAGGCCGGGCGATTTGCCGATCGCCCATTTCGCCGCGGCGACCGCCCCTTTTGCGAAGAGTCCCCGGTCGATCGCCGAATGCGACAGCGTCAGCACTTCTTGCGAGCCGGCGAAGCTTACGCTGTGCTCGCCGATTATCCCGCCGCCGCGGATCACCGCAAAGCCAATGTCGCCGGCGCGGCGCGGACCTGTCTGTCCGTCGCGTGCGCGGACCATGCGATCGGCGAGATCGACGCCGCGCCCCGCCGCCGCAGCGCGCGCCAGCATGAGCGCCGTGCCCGACGGCGCGTCGACCTTATTGCGGTGATGGGCTTCGACGATCTCGATATCGTAGTCGTCCGAAAGCCGTCTCGCCGCCTCTTCGACCAGCGCCGCCAGAAGATTGACGCCGAGCGACATGTTCTCTGAGCGGACAATCGGAATTTTCTTCGCGAGGCGCGCGATCTCAATTTCCTGGTCCGGGCTGAGACCTGTTGTTCCGATGACATCTGCGACGCCGGCGTCGGCTGCGGCGCGCGCATTCGCCAGGCTCGCTTCGGGCGCCGTAAAATCGATGAGCGCGGCGGCGCGCTTGAGGCCGCCTGCGGCGTCGCGCTCGACCGTAAGGCCGAGCGCGTCGAGACCGGCGAGCCGACCGAGATCGGCGCCGATCACCGGACTGTCCGCCCGCTCGAAACCGCCGGCGAGGCTCGCCCCGGGCGTTTTCAATATCTCAGCCGTCACCGCCCGGCCCATCCGGCCGCCGGCCCCCGCGACGAGTATGGCGTTATTGCTCGCGCCCATGCTTCTTCCGCGTCCTTTGCGCTCAAGGCGTAGCGATCCCGCGCTAAAGCGCAACCTCCATATAGCGCAGCCGCGCGTGGAGGCGAGCGGTCACATCGCGCCAGCCCTGGGCTGCGTAGAAGCGCAGGGCGCGCCTGTTGGAGGCGGTCACATTGAGCCGGGCCTTGGAGAAGCCGGCCGCCTTAAGCGTCGCGCGCGCGTAATCGTCGAGAAGCCCGCCGAAGCCCTGGCCCCGATAGCCCGGCGCAACGCAGAAATGATGGACATGGCCGGCGCAAACCTCGCGGGGATCGGAGCCCAGCGCGACAAAGCCGATCGGCGCCGCATCTTCGGTCAGAAAGGCGGCGAAAGCGGGGTCGAGCGACGCGCAATCGGCGATCCATTTCGGAAATCGTTCGCCGCGCAATCCGAATTCACGGTGAAAGGCGCGCTCATCGCCAAGACTCTCGCGATAAAGCTCCCGGCCGAATTCAATGAGCCGCCCCGCATCGCGCGCCGGATCGACGGGGCGAAAGGCGAGAACGCGCGAATACTTCACATAAGCGCCGGAGGGCATCGGTTGAGTATAGACCGGCGATTTATTTCGCGCGAGACATTGACTCAGTCCGCGCAAGCGCGGCTTACGAAAATAGTGCAAGTAGCCCCGCCGCCATCCGCCGCGTCGGCGGAAATTGCGCGCCGAAAAAACCGGCGTTCACGCCGGCGAGGACGCCCGCGAAAACTGCAATCTCGGTAAAATCCGGAAAGAACGCCGCAATTGCGGAGAATCCCGCAATCCCTACGCCGAGGCCCCACACAAGAAAAGCCTTCGCCCACGCGCTCGCGTTCTCAAGCTCCTGATTCTTTTTCGCCATCGGCAAACTGCCCGGATGTCGCAGCAAGCGAGGATTGCAAGCTCTTTTCGCTATCCCTCTCTCAACTCTTCCCAGAAATTCTTCGCTTTCTGGAAAAATCCCTTGTGCTGCGGGCAGCAGTCTTCGCCGCCGCCCGCTTCGCAGAACTGCTGCAAGAGTTCTTTCTGCCGCGCGTTGAGGCCGACCGGCGTTTCGACAAGAATCTCGACGAACATATCGCCGCGGCCCGGTTTGTTGAGCCGGGTCATGCCCTTGCCGCGAACGCGAAATTTTTTGCCGGTTTGCGCGCCCTCGGGGATCGTCACCTTCACCTTGCCGCCTTCAATCGTCGGCGCTTCAAGTTCGCCGCCGAGCGCCGCCGTCGTCATCGGCACGGGCAGGACGCAATAAAGATCGGCGCCGTCGCGTTCGAAAAGATCGTGCTCCTTCACATTGACGAAAATGTAGAGGTCGCCTTCCGGCCCGCCCCGCGGCCCCGCCTCGCCCTCGCCTGAAAGACGGATGCGCGTGCCGTTTTCAATGCCCGCCGGAATATCGACCGCGAGCGTGCGCTCCTTCCGCACCCGGCCCTGACCGGCGCAATCGGGACATGGATCGGCGATCATCCGCCCTTCGCCGTGGCAGGAAGGACAGGTGCGCTCAATCGTGAAAAACCCTTGTTGCATCCTGACCCGGCCGGCGCCGCGGCAGGTCTGGCATGTCGTCGGGCCGGATCCGGGCTTCGCGCCCGACCCTTCGCAGGTCTCGCAGGCGACCGAGCCCGGCACCTTGATTTCAGTCTTCTTGCCTGAAAAAGCCTCACGAAGCGTGATGTCGAGATTGTAGCGAAGATCGGCGCCCCGGCCGGGGCCCCGCGGGCCGCGCGCGCCGCGCCCGCCCATGAATTCGCCGAAAATGTCGTCGAACACATCCGCGAAAGCGGAGGCCGAAAAGCCGGCACCGAAGCCGCCGGCGCCGTTCATGCCGCCGTTGAACGCGGCATGGCCGAAACGGTCATACGCCGCCCGCTTTTGCGGGTCGGAGAGGCACTCATACGCCTCGTTGATCTCCTTGAATTTTTGCTCTGCCTGCGGATCGCCGCCATTGCGATCGGGATGATATTTCATCGCGCCCTTGCGGAACGCCGACTTGATCGCCGCCTCATCGGCGTCGCGCGACACGCCCAGGATCTCGTAATAACACCGCTGCGCCATAACCTTCGTCGCGCCGCCCCCTCGGGTAGTGAAATGGCAATGGCGAAGCAGCGAATGGAAAAGCGGTCGGATGTCCGTCGATCGCCATTCGCTACTCACCATTCGCCATTCACTTTAGTCTTTCTTGTCGCCGTCAACTTCCTCAAATTGAGCGTCAACGACGTCGTCGTCTCCGCTCTTGTCCGAGACCTCATGCTCGACATCTTCATTGCCTGCGCCCTGCTGGGCTTTGTACATCGCCTCGCCGAGCTTCATCGACGCCTGAAGGAGCGACGCTTGCGCGCTCTGGAGATCTTCGACGCTCGCGTCCTCCTTACCAAGAACTTCCTTGGTCGCCGCGACCGCATTTTCGATCGTCTTCTTCTCGTCGGCGCTGATCTTGTCGCCATGTTCGGCCAGCGCCTTCTCGGTTTGATGGACAGCGGCTTCCGCGTGGTTCCTGGCCTCGACCAGCGCTTTGCGTTTTTTGTCTTCGTCCGCATGCGCCTCGGCGTCTTTGATCATCTTCTCAATATCGGCGTCCGAGAGACCGCCGGAGGCCTGGATGCGGATCGACTGCTCTTTGTTGGTCGCCTTATCCTTGGCGCTGACATGGACGATGCCGTTTGCGTCGATATCAAAGGTGACCTCGATCTGCGGAACGCCGCGCGGCGCCGGCGGAATGCCGACGAGATCGAACTGGCCAAGCAGTTTGTTGTCGGCCGCCATTTCGCGCTCGCCCTGGAACACGCGGATGGTCACCGCCGACTGATTGTCTTCGGCGGTCGAAAAAGTCTGCGACTTTTTGGTCGGGATCGTCGTGTTTCGGTCGATGAGACGCGTGAACACCCCGCCCAGCGTTTCGATGCCGAGCGAGAGCGGCGTCACGTCGAGCAGAAGCACGTCCTTGACATCGCCCTGAAGAACCCCCGCCTGGATCGCCGCGCCAAGCGCGACGACTTCGTCCGGGTTGACGCCCTTGTGCGGCTCGCGGCCGAAAAACTGTTTCACCGTCTCCTGAACCTTCGGCATGCGCGTCATGCCGCCGACGAGGATCACCTCGTCGATATCGCCGGCGGAAAGCCCCGCATCTTTCAGCGCCGCCTTGCAGGGATCGACCGTGCGCTTGATGAGGTCCTCGACGAGAGATTCAAGTTTCGCGCGCGAGAGCTTCATATTGAGGTGTTTCGGCCCCGTCGCATCCGCCGTGATGAAAGGAAGATTCACTTCATATTGCGCGGTCGAGGACAGCTCCTTCTTGGCTTTTTCCGCCTCTTCCTTGAGGCGCTGCAGGGCGAGGCGGTCTTTCCTCAGATCGATGCCCTGGTCCTTTTTGAACTCGTCGGCGAGATAGTTGACGATGCGCAAGTCGAAGTCTTCGCCGCCGAGGAAGGTGTCGCCATTAGTCGCGAGCACTTCGAAAACGCCGTCGCCGATTTCAAGGATCGAGATGTCGAAGGTGCCGCCGCCGAGGTCGAACACGGCGATCTTCTTGCCTTCCTTCTTCTCAAGGCCGTAAGCGAGCGCCGCTGCTGTCGGCTCGTTGATAATGCGAAGGACCTCAAGGCCGGCGATCTTGCCGGCGTCCTTCGTCGCCTGACGCTGGGCGTCGTTAAAATAGGCGGGAACGGTGATGACGGCCTGCGTAACCTCCTGGCCAAGATAGGCTTCGGCCGTCTCTTTCATTTTTTGCAGGATGAAGGCGGAGATCTGCGAGGGGGAATATTTCTTGCCGCGCGACTCGACCCAAGCGTCGCCATTATCCGCCTTGACGATCTTGTACGGCACCATGCCGATGTCCTTCTGGGTCGTCGGATCATTGAAAGGACGGCCGATCAGGCGCTTGATCGCAAAAAAAGTGTTTTCCGGGTTGGTGACCGCCTGGCGCTTGGCCGGCTGGCCGATCAAACGCTCTCCGTCTTCCGTGAAAGCGACGACCGACGGGGTGGTTCTCGACCCTTCCGCGTTCTCGATGACCTTGGGCTCCTTGCCCTCCATGACGGCGACGCAGGAGTTCGTCGTGCCAAGGTCAATGCCGATGACTTTTCCCATTTCTCGTTTTCTCCTCGCAGCAGGCCGCCGCTTTTCGAACCTTCTCACCGGGCGCGAGGCGGGGTCGCCTCGACCGCTGAAGCATCCGTTATGGACAGCCCCTAATTTCCCAGTCCTTGACGACCGCCGGATCGGCGCGCCGGTCTGACGGTCGGTTCGGGAGGGCATATAGGCAGGCGCCTTTAGCCCCGCAACCCGCGCAGGGAGGGGCGTGGCGCAAATTTCCCCAGTCTCTGCAAGGCCTTCTCAACAAACAGTCCGCCGGCGCGCGGGATCGGCCGGTCGCCCGTCGCGTCGTCTTCATCTAATCGAGGTCGCGGGCGACCCGAAAACCGTTGTCGAATTCGCGCGCGCTCGCCGATTTCGGGATGCGATGGCCGGCCCGCAGCCGCCAGCCGCCGGTGTTCCAGGCGCCGCCCTTCAAAACGCGCCGGTCGCATTTTCCGCCGATCGCGCCGCCATCGGCGGGCGCCGAGTTATGATCCTCGCTCCAGCAATCGGCCGTCCATTCCCAAACATTGCCGGCCATGTCGTAAAGGCCGAAAGGATTCTTCGGAAAGCTGCCGACCGGCAGGGTTTGTTTGCGGCCCGCGCCCGCCTCGCCGCCATAAGGATGCGAGGCGTCGAAATTGGCCTGATCGGCGCGTATGATGACGCCGAAAGAAAAAGGCGTTTTCGCGCCGGCCCGCGCCGCGTACTCCCATTCTTCCTCTGTAGGCAGACGATATGTCTTGCCTGTCTTCTTGGAGAGCCATGCGATAAAGTCCATGGCGTCGCGCCAGGAGACATTGACGACCGGGCGCCGGCCGCGGCCCCAGCCGGGATCAGCGCCCGCATCCTTGCTGCAACCGCCGTCTGCGACGCAGGCGTCCCACTCGTCATAGGTGGTCTCGTGCGTCGCCAGCGCGAAGGGCTTGGCTATGTCGACTTTCCGCACCGGGCCCTCGTCGGCCTGTCGCGCGGGCTCGTCCGAAGGCGATCCGAACAGGAAAGATCCGGCGGGAATGACGATCATGTCCGGACATTCCGGGCAATCCTTGAAGACCGCGCCAGGCGCGCCTGGCGAAGCAGCGGGAGCGGGCGGCGAGGCGCTCCGATTTTCGTCAGGATGAGCCTTGGTTTCTTGCGCGTCCTGGATGAGGGCGGCGATCTTGTCGGCGACAGGCGCGCCCGCCGAAGGGGCGGCCGGCGGAGCCTCGTCCTTCGCGGCCTGGGCCGCCACCGCCAACATGGGCGGGGCGCCGGCGTCAGCCGAGGATTCGTCTGTCACCGGATTATTGCTGGCGGCCGGCGCCCTATCGGCGCGCGGCGCCCGGTCCGAGAGAAGCAAGAACCCGCCGAGAACCAGCACAGCGGCGGCGGCGAAACTCGCCGCAATATAGAACCGGCTCGATCCGGATGTCTGCTCGGGCGGCGGGCGCACGGCCGCAGGCGGATCGAGATTCGGCGCGGCGGGCGGCAGCCGCGCAGCATAGGCGGCGCGGTCGACCTCGTCGAGCACGGCCCTCCAGCGCGCGTCGTCGCCGTCGCCGGACCAGCCGGCGAGGTCAATCGGCGGAATGTGCCGGAACGCCTGAGGGGGCTCGACCCGGCCGATCGACACGGCGATAAGCGCGCCGCAGGCGAGCGGCAGCGCCGCCGCTTTCACCATTTCCGGCGATCCGATCGAAGCGCCTGACCAGATCACGATGGCTGCGTCCACTTCTTTGGGATCGAAATCGCCTTCCGCGATTGCATAGCCCTGCGCCTCAAGCGCGATCGCGATTTTTTCAGCGAAGGCGGCGTTGCCCGTCGCTGCGAGGATGCGGACCCGAACGGCGTCGTCGAACTGATTCATCGACGCGCAGTCTAGGCGCAGTCGTCTGTCTTGACCATGAGTCGGAGCGCCGCGCTCGCTCATGAGGCGTCGCGCGCGACGCGGAAACCTATATCGGGCGCGCGGTGCGACTCATTTCGCGCCGCGCGGGAATCGGCCGTTATCGCGCTCGCCGGAGAATCCCAGGCGCCGCCCATGACAATCCGCTCGGCGCAGGCGCCGCGCGAATTCATGCGCGCGCAATCGCCGGTCCATTCGCCGACATTGCCGTTCATATCATAAAGTCCGTACACGGATGGCGGAAAGCTGCCGACCGGAACGGTCTTCATCCGCCGCGCGCCCGGCCCGCCGTCGTAATTGGCCTTGCTCACGCCCAGCGCGCCGAACGAATAGGGGCCGGGCGCGCCCGCATGCGCCGCATACGCCCATTCCGCCGCGCTGGGCAGCCGGTAGCGCCGGCCGGTTTTCCGGGTGAGCCACGCCACATAGCTCTGCGCATCCTCGTAGGAGACATTGATGACGGGCCGGTCGCCCCTGCCCCACGCCTCATCGGACGGAGAATAGGCGCGGCACCCCCCATCGCGCACGCAGGCGTCCCATTGTTTGAACGTGATCTCCCTGCGCGAGATCGCAAAGGGCGCTTCAATCGCCGGTCGGCTCGCCCTTTCAATTCCGTCCCCAGCAAGGGCCGGGACCGGACGGATCTCCGCCATGTCCGGACAGTCGACGCAGTCGCGAAAAACCACGCCGGCATAATTGTCGGCGGGCCGCGGCGGCAAGGGCGCGGGCGTTTCTTGAGGCGGCGGATTGACGAGGACGCCGACATTTTCATCGCGTTTCGCCTCATCGACTTCGGCGGACGCGGCGGGACGTTCCGCCGATTGGGTCTGCGCGTCCTCCCCCGCGACCGGCTCGCCAGCCTCTGCGACGGCGCCGCCATGTTCGGGAGGCGACGAGATTTCCGCCCCGGACGGCGCAGCGTCAGCCGCGCCCGAGCGCGCCGCCGAGACGGTCTCGGCGGCGGGCGGCGCGCCGGACCCGCTTTCGCCGCCTGCCGAAGCGGCCGACGTTTCCTCTGCGTAGACCGGACGCTCCGCCTCGATTTTGTCTTCGGGCTGTTGCGCCGTCACCGATGCGAGAGTCGGCGCGCCGGCGCGCAGCGCCGGCTGGTGACGATGCGCGACGACGATCGCGCCATAAGCGGCGATCGCCGCCAGAACGCCGAGGCCGACAAGCCCCGCAAAAGCGATCGCCGCCGGAAATCTCGGCAAAGCCGCTCGCCCGCGCGGCGCGCGTTCGCCGGACGGCGCGGCGGGCGCGAATTCATTTCTGCGCATGGCGAGACTGATCTCGTCGCGCACGAACTCCCAACGCGGATCCTCGCGATCGCCGTTCCATCCCGCGAGGTCGATCGGCCAGAGATGCGCAAAGCTCGCGGGCGGGGGAACGTCGCCAATCGCGACGGGCACCAGCACGCGCCGCGCCAGCGCTTTGCGCGCCGCTTCGACCATGGGCGCATTCGCAATCGCGCCCTGCGACCAGACGACGATCACAACATCCGCAGTCGGACTACCGGCTTGCGAGGGGGCGTCGGCGTCATGGCGCTGGACGGAATGACCTTCCGCCGCGAGCGCGGCGGCCATCGCACAGGCGAACTCCCGGCTTTCCCGGGCGTGCAGGATCGTTATCTCGCCCATCACCCATCCCCGTCGCGCAAACAGGCGCATCGTCTGCGCGCGAATTCCATTGGTCGCGCACTCTGACGGGCAAGCGCAACCATGCGCGCTGACGGATGCTGCTTAAAGTTTAGCATGATTTCGTTCTTGCTATGTTCTCTAAAATCTGTCAAATACACGGCTCAGTCTGGCGTTTCCCCTAATCCCCACTGGCTGCGAGGCGGAGCGCCCGATGGTCGCACAACTCACAACCTTCGCGTTTCAGGGCGTCGAGGCGCGTCCGGTGACAGTTCAAGTGCAGATCACCGGCGGCGGCGCCTATTTCGCCATGGTGGGACTGCCGGACAAGGCGGTTTCAGAGGCGCGCGAGCGCGTGCGCGCGGCGCTCTCGGCGGTCGGTCTCGGCCTGCCGCCGAAACGCGTGACCGTCAATCTCGCCCCGGCCGACCTGCCGAAGGAGGGCGCGCATTTCGATCTGGCCATCGCGCTCGGCGTCCTGATCGAAATGGGCGCCGCGCCGCGCGATGCGGCCGAAGGCTATGCGGTTATCGGCGAACTTGGTTTGGACGGATCGATCGCGCCGGTCGCCGGCGCCCTGCCCGCCGCGATCGCCGCGAATGCGCATGGCCTTGGCCTCATCTGTCCCGCCGCATCGGGAGCCGAGGCGGCCTGGGCCGGAGGCGAGGCGGAAATCGTCGCGCCGAAAAGCCTCCTTCAGCTCGTCAACCATTTCAAGGGCGCGCAGGTTCTCTCTCCGCCCGCTCCGGGGCCGCTCGCCCCGGCGCCCGCAGCTCCCGATCTCAGGGAAGTCAAAGGTCAAGAGAGCGCAAAGCGCGCGCTCGAAGCCGCGGCCGCCGGCGGGCACAATCTCCTCATGATCGGACCGCCAGGCGCGGGCAAGTCGATGCTCGCGCAGCGTCTTCCAGGTCTTCTGCCGCCGCTTGCGCCGGAAGAGATGCTCGAAATCTCGATGATCCAGTCCATGGCCGGCCTGCTCGAGGACGGCCGGCTGACCCGCGCGCGCCCGTTCCGCGCGCCGCACCATTCGGCGTCAATGGCGGCCATGGTCGGCGGCGGCGTCAGAGCCAAACCCGGCGAAGCCTCGCTCGCCCATCACGGCGTGCTGTTTCTTGATGAATTGCCGGAATTTTCCGCGCCGGTGCTCGACAGCCTGAGACAGCCTCTCGAAACGGGCGATGTCATGATCGCGCGGGCGAATTTCCATGTCCGCTATCCGGCGCGCTTTCAACTCGTCGCCGCGATGAATCCGTGCCGCTGCGGTTATGGAAAAGCGAGCGGGCGCGCTTGCGGGCGCGGGCCGAATTGCGAAGCGGCCTATCAGTCGCGCGTCTCCGGGCCGCTGCTCGATCGTATGGACATCGCCATCGAACTTGCCCCCGTCGCGCCGGCGGACCTCGCCGCGCCCGCTTCGGGAGAATCGAGCGCCGACGTCGCGCGACGGGTCGCATCCGCAAGAAGCGCGCAGGCCGATCGCGCGCGCGCGCTTGGTTTAACGAATTCCATAAACGCAGCGCTCTCTGACGCCGCGCTCGAACGCGTCGCCAAACCGGACGCTGAAGGCGGCGCGCTCCTTTCTCGCGCGGCGGAAAAGCTCGGATTCTCCGCACGCGGCTATACGCGCATCTTAAGGCTCGCGCGCACGCTCGCCGACCTCGAGGGCGTCGACGCGGTCAGGCGCCGCCATATCGCCGAAGCCGTCAGCTATCGCAGGCGCGATCCCGGCGAAACGCCGTCGGGCCGCGAGATGAACGGCGCGGCGGGGAATCTCGCGCGATATTAACCACAGCGCCTAACCAATTTTTCAGCCGGGAGCGAGCATAGTGTCCCCAGGAGTCGGGGACATTGAGCCGCATGCGTGAAACCGCCGAAGACGGCCAGATCCTTTCCGAACTCATCGCGATTTGCAGCGCTGACGGTGCGATACGCTTCGTCAGTCGCTCTTTCGCGGAGCTGTTCGGAGCGCCGGCCGCAGAATGGCTCGGCAGAGCATTCGCGCCGAGAGGACTTGCTGCGCCCGCGCCTGGCGAGACGCGTCGATTCCGAACCGCCGCAAAGTCGACCGCCGGAGAGTGCGCGATCGACTGGGAAGAGAGCGCCCTTTCCTCCGGCGAGCGCCTCTTTGTCGGCCGCGCTCAACTCTCCGGTTCCCGCGACCGCTCGCCTCCGCCGCCTCCTGAAGATCCGAAGATGCGTTTTCTGGCGACGATGAGCCACGAAATGAGAACGCCGCTCAACGGTATTCTTGGCATGACCGCGCTTCTTCTCGATACTGATCTTTCCGCCAACCAACGCGCCTACGCCGAAGCCGTGCGCGAATCCGGCGCCGCCCTTCTCGCGCTGATAAACGACGTACTGGATTATTCGAAACTTGAAGCCGGCCGTCTCGATCTGGACGAAGCGCTGTTCGATCCTTTCGCGCTTGTGCAAAACGTCACGGAGCTGCTTTCGCCCAAGGCCGGCGACAAGGGGATCGAAATCGCGTCTTTCGTCGATCCGGGAATACCGCGCCGTCTTATCGGCGATGAGGCGCGTTTGCGCCAGGTGCTGATCAATCTCGCCGGCAATGCGGTGAAATTCACCGATCGGGGCGGCGTCGCCATCGAGGCGCGCGCAGCCGCAGGGGAGAAAGAAGGCGAGCGCATCCTGACGATCGCCGTGCGCGACACTGGCGTCGGAATACCAGTCGAAGCGCAACAGCGCATATTCGAAGAATTCGCCCAAGCCGACACGGTCGCCGAACGCCGCGTCCAGGGCACGGGCCTTGGCCTCTCGATTTCAAGAAAGCTCGTCCGGGCCATGGGCGGAGATATCACGCTCGAAAGCGCGCCGGGAGAAGGCTCGGTATTCACATTTACGGCGCGCGTTCGCGTCGGCGCGCACGCGGAAGCCGAACTGCGCCGGGAGATCGGGTCGGCGCCCGTGGTTGTCGCGACAAAGAGCCAGACGCTTGCGCGCATCCTCGCCTTGCAGCTTGAGTCCTTTGGCGTACGATCATTCCGTATAGAGAACAGTCGCGCCGGTGCGGCGGCGGCGCTTCAAAACTTGCCCGACGCGACGCTTCTTTGCGATCTTTCGATCATCGATGACGGCGGCGAACGGCTCGCCGCGGCCTCGCGCCGCGCATTCGCGCTGATCGCGGCTGGCGAGCGCGGCGCGCTTGAGCGGTTGCGCAGCGCCGGCTTCGACGGCTACCTGCTCAAGCCGATCCGGCAATCGACCCTGATGCGCGAGCTTGCGCGCGCCGAGCGCGCGCCCGAGCCCGCGCCCGCCGGCTCCGTTTCCGGCGCAAAACCCATCGCCGCGCCGCTGAACGCGCGGCCCGGGCCGAAGCTCAAAATTCTCTTGGCCGAAGACAACCAGATCAACGCCGTGCTTGCGACGGCGCTCATTCGCCGCGCCGGTCATCACGTCGACATCGCCGTCAACGGATTCGAGGCGATCGATGCGGCCGCACGCGGGGGCTATGATCTCGTCTTCATGGACATGCACATGCCGGAGATGGACGGGCTCGAAGCGACGCGAAAAATCCGCAGCCTCGCCGGCAAGGCCGGCGCGGTGCCGATTATCGCTTTGACCGCCAACGCCATGGCGTCGGATCGCCAAAAATGCGTCGCCGCCGGGATGGATGACTTCCTGTCGAAGCCGTTCGATCCGGCCGATTTCAACGCCGTCCTCGAAAAATGGTGCGCCGCCAAGGAACGCCGCCTCAACGCGGCTTCCTGAAAGCTGGCGGCGCCTCAACGCGCGACCCAAAGCGCTGGCGCTTGCGCGATCTTGCCCTGCGTTCGCAATCGGGCGACGGGCGCCTTCTTCGCGCCCCGAAACACTCTAAGGTCGCCCCTTCGCGGCTGACCATGAGGAGTTGAATGTCCCAGCAAAACCCGTCTTTGCCCCCTGAGAAGACAAGCTTGATCGACGCCGCAAAGGCTTACCTGACGCCGCGGGGCTTCGTCATGCTCACGTTCGGTTTTTCTTCGGGACTGCCCTTCTATCTCATCTTTCAAACGCTTTCGATCTGGTTGCGGGAAGACGGCGTCAGCCGGTCAGAGATCGGCCTGTTCGCCTGGGTCGGTTTTGCATTCACGCTGAAATTTCTGTGGGCGCCGATTCTCGACCGCGTTCCGGTTCCGCTGCTCGAGCGAAGGATCGGACGGCGGCGCGCCTGGATGGCGGTCGCGCAAATAAGCGTCGCGACGACATTGATCGCCATGTCTTTCGCGCAGCCCGCGCAGAGTCTCTTTTATGTCGCGATCGTCGCGATCGCCATCGCCTTTTCCTCCGCGACCCAGGACATCGCCGTCGACGCTTGGCGGATCGAAGCGGCGCCGGTCGCCGAGCAAGGCATGATGGCGGCGATGTATCAATACGGCTACCGCATCGGCATTCTGGCTTCCGGCACGCTCGCCTTAATCATCGCCGACAAGGTGAGCTGGGCTGTCGCCTATCAGGCGATGGCGGCTTTGATGGCGATCGGGCTTCTCACCGCGCTTTTCGCCCCGAAAATCGAGGCCGGCCATTATGAGCCGCCGGAAAAACTCCCCACATTGCAGGCAGTGCGCGAGTCCGTGATCGGTCCGTTCGCGGATTTTGTGAAACGCTACGGCGTCGCGGCAATCACGATACTTGCATTCATTGCGGTCTACCGAATTCCCGATTTCGTCATGGGCTTCATGACGGGCCCTCTTTATGTCGACATTGGTTATGACAAAACCGATATCGGCCTCATTCGCGGCGTTATCGGACCGTTCGCGACCATGTTCGGCGTCTTTATCGGCGGCGTAATCTTGCTTCGGCTCAATCTGACCGCCGCGCTCTTCATCGGCGTCGTCGCTCAGTCTGTCAGCAACCTCCTCTACACCTGGCTCGCCCTGATGCCCGCGCATGACGCCTATCTCGCAACCGCCATCATCGGCGACAACATCGCCTACGGTTTCGCCGGCACCGTGCTGATCGCCTATATGTCGAGCCTCACCAACACCGCATTCACCGCGACCCAATACGCGCTGTTCAGCTCGTTTTACGCCCTGCCCGGAAAATTCGTCGGCGGGTTCTCCGGCTTCATTGTGGACGCGGTCGGATATCCGTGGTTCTTCGTCTATACGGCGCTGATCGGCGTGCCCGCCGCGCTGTTGATCCTGGCGCTGAGGCGTTCGGAACGAAAGCTGAAAGCCGAATCCGCCGGCGCGCCGGCGCAGACTTAAAGGCGCAGGATGAATTCGAAAACTCGCCGGACGAGCCGCGATCAGCTCGCGGACGGCGGGCCTTTGGCGAGACAGGCGTCAAGATCAGGCTTGTCGGCGCCCGTTTCTTTCGCCGCGGCGTCAAGGTGATCGGCGATGGGCGAGCCGCTATCGTCCGGGTAGAGAATAATGATGAGCATGCAGTCGGCGAAGGCGTAGCGTCGAAATTCGCCGCGCCCCTCTTTGCGCACAAGCGCGGCTGGCCCGAGCAGGTTATCGAGATCAGACGCCCCGCGACCCAAAAGATCGGCTCGCGTAAAGAGGGGTTTGACCGGCGCGCGATTATGGGCAGCCGCTTCTTTCGTCCCCGCAGGCGCGCCCGGCGTCGCGCAG
Source organism: Alphaproteobacteria bacterium (assembly GCA_016125425.1). GTDB lineage: Bacteria > Pseudomonadota > Alphaproteobacteria > Caulobacterales > Parvularculaceae > Amphiplicatus. The sequence continues at coordinate 244,789 of WGLT01000002.1, read as the reverse complement.
CCGCAAAGCGCCAGAAGCGCCAAAGACGCCGCCCGGAACAAAACCCTCATAATTCGGAACCGCTCCCTCGCCTTGCGCGGCTTCCTTGCGCGCCCGCTTTCCGACTCTTATAAGCGCGCCGTTAATGCGCCGCAAATAAGGGAATGATCATAATGGCATTTGAACGCCTCGACGTCGTCGGCGTCGGCAATGCAATCGTCGACGTCATTGCGCAGGCGGACGACGCCTTTCTGGCGGCCCATTCGATCCCCAAAGGCGGCATGATCCTCATCGACGAACCGCAAGCGCGCGAAATCTACGCCGCAATGGCGCCGGGCGTTGAGATCTCCGGCGGTTCGGCGGCGAATACGATCGCTTGCATCGCCTCTCTCGGCGGCAAAGCCGGCTTCATCGGCAAGGTCGGCGACGACGCTCTCGGCGATATTTTCCGCCATGATCTCAAAGCATTGTCCGTTCGCTTCGACACTGCGCCGCTGAAAGAAGGCCCAGGTACCGGGCGCTGCCTTGTCAATGTGACGCCCGACGCGCAGCGTTCGATGACGACTTTTCTCGGGGCGGCCGGACTTGTCTCGCCCGAGGACATCGACGCTTCGATGATCCAAAACGCCGAGATCACGTTTTTCGAGGGCTATCTCTTCGAACAGCCTGTGGCCCGGCGCGCCTTCATCAAGGCCTGCGAAATCGCCAAGAAGGCGGGCCGGCGCGCCGCGCTCACTTTGTCGGATTCGAGCTGCGTCGATCGCCAGCATGAGGCGTTCCTGCAATTCATCGCGACCCATGTCGACGTGCTGCTGGCCAATGAAGTCGAAGCGAAGACGCTCTTCGAAACGGATGATCTTGCTGAAATCGCCGACAAGGCGCGCGAACTTTGCCCGCTGACAGCCGTGACGCGTTCGGAGAAGGGCTCGCTGCTTATCCCGCGCGAGGGCCCCGTCGTCGAAATTGCGGCGGTCGCGCCTGATCGACTCGTTGACACGACAGGCGCCGGCGACGCCTATGCGGCGGGTCTGCTTCTCGGGCTGGCGCGCGGCCTCGAACTCGAAACCTGCGGCGCGCTGGGCGCGCTCGGGGCCGCCGAAGTGATCAGTCATTTCGGCGCGCGGCCGGAAGCAAGGCTCATAGATCTGGCGCGGGGAGCGGGTCTGCTTTGAGCCGCAGGGCGCGCGCCTTCCTCATTTTCTTGCTGGCGGCGCTGGGCGTCGGCGTCGTCGTTTTCCTCAAGCGCGAGATTTTGACGCTCGATTATTTTGCGAGCCGGATTAAACCCTCGGCCCTTTCTGCGCGCGAGGAGATGCTGGCGCCCTTCATCGAATATCGCGCGCCCAAGGATCGCCCGCCCCCCTACCCTGTCGTCATCCAGTTTCACGGTTGCGCGGGCATGCGTGAAAATTTCATGCGGCAATGGGCGGACGCCGCTAACGCCGCGGGATATATGGCTGTGATCGTCGACAGCCTGCGCCCGCGCGGCATCGGCCGGGAGCGCGCTTTGGCCACAGTGTGTCACGGCAAGGAGCTCGTCGGCGAAGAGCGCGCCGGCGACGTTCTCGCCGCGACGGATATTGTTCGTAAGCGGAGCGATGTCGATAAAAACAGGATTGTTCTCGCCGGCTGGTCGCATGGCGGCTGGTCGATCATGGATTTCATCGCGCTTAACGCGCATCGCAAAGCGCCGCCGGGAATTTACGGCGGCGCGCCGCACGAGAATATCGCCGGCGTAATTCTGATATATCCTTATTGCGGTTTCGGCGGCTGGGCGCGCATTTTAGGCTGGCCAAAAGGCGTGCCGACGCTCGCGCTCATCGCCGGCGACGACCGGACCGTCGACCCGCGCGCGTGCCCGGCCCTGCTCTCGCGATTCGCGCAGACCGGCGCGGCGATCAATCTTCATGTCTATCCGGATGCGGATCATGTCTTCGATGACCCCTATCTGGAGCCTCAATATATCAAGGCTTATAACGCAAAGGATCATGCCGACGCGGCGCGGCGCTACCGCGCTTTTTTGGAGAAGATCGCCGCGCGCGGGCGTTAGCGGGCCGGACTAGCGCAGCGCGCGCGCCTCCATCGTCGGCGCGCCGGTCTCTCGGCGCCAGAAAGGCGTCATCTCCTCGAACGCTTTCCAGCTCTCTGTGATCCGGCGCGACGCCGCGTCGGCTTCGGCGGCCCGGAATCCGCACAAGAACCCGGCGGCCCGGGCGGCCGATCCGCCCTGCCCCTCCGCGGCGCGGCTCGACAAATCCTGAGCGACGACCGCGTCATTGAGCGCGCCGAGAGCGTCCTGCAGGCGCGCCATTGCGGACATATAGGCTTTACGCTCCGCATGCGGATAGAGAGCCCGGAAGGTTTGCGCGGCGTAGCGCAGCTTTTTGAGCGCTATGCGAAGGGAATGGAGAGCCGCCGGGGCCAGCCCTTCCGCGCCGACGGCGATTCGGCGCGCGTCTTCAAGCCGCTCATCAAGCGCCTTGCGGGCGAATTCGGCCGCGGGTTCGTCAAGGCGCGCCGCCGCTTCGTCCCGCCATTCTTGCAGGCGCGCGGCGGCGATAATGTCCAGGGCGAACTCGTTGAAGGCGAGACTGCTGATTTGCTCGACGGCGCGGTCCCACGCCTTTGCGCGCAAGGCCTGCCCTCTCGTCGCCAACGCGTCGAACCCTTCGTCGATGTCGGCCCGGGCGCGCACTTGCGGCAGGGTTTCGCCTAAAAACACATCCCAATCCCGCGCCTGGCCAAGCGCGCGCGCAAATCGTCCGGCGCGCCGCGCGATCTTTCGCAGATCCCGGCTGTCTACGACGTCGCGAAAGACCCGCTCGACCGCCCGCAGACGTCTGAGCGCGACGCGCATTTGATGCGCGCCCTCGGGCAGTCGAAGCTCGCTCACGGCGGGCGCGACTTCCAACAGGCGCATCGCCGTCGACATCAGCGCCGCCGCGAGCGCGTCGGCGACAGTCGCGCTCGCTCGAAGATGCAAGGCGCGCTCCGGCCGCAGCCAGGCCCCCTCCCCGCGCAGCCTGCGCGCTGACTCCTCCTTCGACGCGCCGGAGATCCGCAAGCGGCCGGCGCCTTCTTCAAGGCAGTTTCGCGCAAGTTTGAACAAAGTCTTCGGGTCGCCGTCGATCAGCTCGAGTTCGGCTGCGGCGAGAGGCCCCATGGCGGCCGGCCGGCCCTTTCGCCAGGCTTCCGCCCGCCCGAAGTCAAACGCGGCTTCAATCCGTGTGCGATCTTTTTCGAGCGTGACGGACCAGCGGTCGCTGACCGTGCGCGCAACGGGCGTCACCCTCTCCTTGCCCTTGGCGAGCATCGCGAGCGCGCTGCCTTCCGGCGCGGAAGGAAATTCTTCCAGACACCGAAGAGCGCGCTCTTCTTCCGCGCGCGCCACGACGCCGCCGCCCGGCGTCGCCACTTTCACCGCCTGAATGAGCGCGCCCGCCTCTTCGCGCAGCCGCAAGGACACGCCGGCCGCGGCGAGAGCGCCGTCTTTCGTATCGTAGTAGGTTGAAACGAGGCGCTCCCGCGTCGGGGCGCTTGCGCGCAGCGCGCGGAAAAGCTTGGACCGCCGGAGCGCCGCGATGTCAGCCGGCGCGCCCGTCAGCTTGATTTCCAACTCCTCACGCGAGTGCGCCATCGAGCGGCACGCCGCCCCCAATCACTACTCAGCGCAGCATAACCCGCGAAAAGGACCGCTCGAAAGCGGCGGCGACGGACTCGGCCAAACAGCACTATTTCAAATGATCGTTTCGACTGCAAAACAGCCTTGCGGCTATGTTTTGCCGCCGAAACGACGGTTTAGCCGCCGGACTTGGGCGTCTCAGGCTGGGGCCAGCATTGGGCGATCGCCTGCTTGGTGGCGTCGTCCGCCGCATCCACATCGGCGGGCACATTGATTTTCGACAGTGCTTCGGCGAGCGCCGGGTCCTTGTCGGCCGCCTGGCCGAGGCACGAACAGCCCGAAGGATCGGTATTGTTTCGCTGGCTGTAGGCCTTGCAGTTATCCTCAGTTGTGTTGGCAAAGGCCGGCGCGGCGAGAAGCGCCGCCGCAACGCCGAGACTGATCGCTTTGAGCATGCCCGTTTTCTCCCTGACTGATTTCGTCGAACCGCGGAAATGGCGCGGTCCGCGCCGCATGACAGTCGGGACGTCTGAGCCGCCCCCAATGCGCCCGCGGCGGGAGCGATCTCGCCCGACTGTCCGGCGGCCGTCAAGCTGCGGGCTCAGCGAGAAACCCGCCTGCGGGCGCGGGCCGCCTTGACGGGCTGACCGGGAGGCGCGAAGGGACCCGCATGACAGTCTCCATGCATGGCACCACCATATTGAGCGTTCGCCGCGGCGATGCGGTTTGCATCGGCGGGGACGGGCAGGTCAGTCTCGGGCAAACCATCGTCAAGAGCGACGCAAAAAAGATACGCCGCCTCGCCGGCGGCAAGGTGATCGCCGGGTTCGCAGGCGGGACCGCGGACGCATTTACGCTGCTTGAGCGCCTCGACGCGAAGCTGGAGAGCTATCCGGGCCAGCTGACCCGGGCGGCGGTCGAATTGGCGAAGGACTGGCGCACCGATCGCTATCTGCGCCGCCTAGAAGCGATGATGATCGTCGCCGATAAGGACACGACGCTGACGCTGACCGGGGCAGGGGACGTGATCGAGCCTTCGCTCGGCGTCGCCGCCATCGGATCGGGCGGAGATTATGCGCGCGCCGCCGCGCGCGCGCTGTTCGAGGAGACTGAACTCGACGCCGAAACCATCGTCCGCAAGGCGATGGCCATCGCAGCGTCCATCTGCGTTTACACAAATACTTCGTTGACGCTCGAGACTTTGGGGCCGTCTGAGGCCTCGCCGCGCGGTTAGCTTTGATTACGCCCTGACCGTAGCGTCACGCTTCGGCGACGCCGCTGCGCGACGAGCGCGCTAAGGGCGTCGGAGAAGGCGTGCGCAGAGAAAGGGACTCTCGAATCGCATTGTCTTGCGCTGGCGGACGGTGACGCAGATGAAATGTCTCCAATAGTTCGGCGCGCTCAAACTCCGGCGTTACGTCGTTGATCGAAAAGGCGCCGCCGCGATCGTGCTGGCGCTGTTGTTTTCGATATTTCTCGGCGCTCTCGCCTTCGGCGCGGAGACGGGACGCTGCCAATACAAGAAACGCAAGGCCGAGGAGGGCGGCTATGACGGCGGCGACTATGCGGGAAATGCAGCCGCCGCCGCGCCTTCGCTTCGAGCGAACGCCGCCTATCCGGCGAATCCCTCATTAAGAATTCGCGCGGCCAGATAAACATGTAACTGATCGTTTCATTAACCTTATTATTTCCTTTTATTTCGTTGACGGCGAAACATTGCCGAATATTAATGCGTCTGTAGTTTATGTGGGGAATCTTCATGCGTTTCTTGACGGGAGTCGCGGCGGCGCTCGCGACGTTGTCCGCCGCAGGCGCGGCGTGCGCTACGACATTCGATCTGTCTTCGACGGCGGGCTGGACTGTCATTCCGGGGGGCTATCAACAGACGGTCGACGGCATCACGCTGACGGTGACGGCGGGGACCTTCACGGATTCGACGATCACGCCGGGCGGGAACGGCGCGCATCCTCAAATCTATAACGGCTACGGGACGGGCGTGTGGACGAATAATGATAGTCAGCATACGATCGATGGTTCGGGCTACCATGAATTCGTCATGCTGTCGTTCAGCCAGAACGTCATCCTCGACGCCTTGCGCTTTTCCTATTTCGACAGCCTGGACGATTTCGATCTCTTCGCCGACACGAACAGCGACAGCGCGCTTGAGCATCTCGCAAGCGATATCGATATTCCGAATAACGGATATTACAGCCTTTCGACGACGCTCATCAGTTCGCTCTTCGGCGTGGGCGCCGACCACTCAAGCGACTCGTTCAAACTGAAGAAGGTCTATGTCACGGCGGCGCCGGAAGTGCCGCTGCCGATGGCGTTGCCGCTCTTCCTGTCGGGCGCGGCGGGCCTCGGCTTCGCCGGGTTCGCGCGCAAAAAGCGCGCCGCCTGACCGGCGCGCGGCGCTGGGCGACAAGACGAAAGGCGGCCCGCGACGGGCCGCCTTTTTCTTGCCCGGGGGCCTTTAGACCGGCGGAATGATGGCTTACATGGCGGTCTCTCCCATCGCCTGAAGGAAGCTATGACTGATTTTTCTCCGCGCGAAATCGTATCCGAACTCGACCGTTTCATCGTCGGCCAGGCGGCCGCCAAGCGCGCCGTGGCGATTGCGCTCAGGAATCGCTGGCGCCGCCGCGCCGTGGAAGGGCCGATGCGCGATGAGATCACGCCCAAAAACATTCTGATGATCGGACCGACGGGCGTCGGCAAAACCGAGATCTCGCGCCGGCTGGCCAAACTCGCCGGCGCGCCTTTCCTGAAAGTCGAGGCGACCAAGTTCACGGAGGTCGGTTATGTCGGGCGGGATGTCGACTCGATTGCGCGCGATCTTGTCGAGATCGCGGTCGGGCTGGTGCGGGAAAGGAAGCGAGAAGACGTGAAAGCGCGCGCGCACGCGGCCGCCGAGGAGCGCGTATTGAAGGCTCTGATCGGCGAGGCGCGCGAAGAGACCCGCGCAAGCTTCGCCGAGAAGCTGCGGCGCGGCGAGCTCGACGATCGCGAGATCGAACTCGACCTGCGCGAAACGGGCGGCTTTCCCAGCTTTGAAATTCCGGGCGCGCCCGGCGCGCAAATGAGCATGATCAGCCTGTCAGACGTGCTCGGGAAAACCTTCGGCGCGCCGAAAAGGCGCCGCAAACTCAAAGTGCGCGACGCCTATGAGCCGTTGATCGCGGAGGAGTCCGACAAGCTCCTCGACGAGGAGGCGATCGCGCGCGAGGGGCTTGAGCTCGCGCAAAATGAAGGCATCGTCTTCCTCGACGAGATCGACAAGATCGCGCGCGGCGCCGATCGGGCAGGGGGCGCCGATGTCAGCCGCGAAGGCGTGCAGCGCGATCTTTTGCCGTTGATCGAAGGCGCGACGGTGGCCACCAAATACGGCCCGGTCAAAACCGACCACATTCTTTTCATCGCTTCAGGCGCCTTCCACCTCACGAAGCCCGCCGATCTCTTGCCCGAACTGCAGGGCCGTCTGCCGATCCGGGTTGAGCTTGAGGCGCTGACGCGCGACGACTTCCGCCGCATTCTGACCGACACCGAGGCGAGCCTGCTGAAACAGTATGCGGCCCTGATGGCGACGGAAGGCCTGACGCTCGTCTTCGAGGACAGCGCGGTCGACGCGATCGCGGACGCCGCCGCGGCCGTCAATGCGGGAGTCGAGAATATCGGCGCGCGGCGCCTTGCGACCATCATGGAGCGGGTGCTGGACGAGATTTCCTTCACCGCCGCCGACCGGGCGGGCGAGACGGTGCGGATCGACGGCGCCTATGTCGAGGCGCGCCTCGGCGATGTCGCGCGCGACGCCGATCTGTCGAAATATATCCTCTAGACGGCGCGCCGCCCCGGTTTCTCGCCTGAGTTGCCGCCGCGCCACAGCGCCGGTCGCCGGGCTTTCAGTTTGCTTAATGACGGGTTAATCTTGCGCCCTCTGAGGGGAGTGGGGCCAGGTTCATGGCAGACGGCGGCGGCGGCATCTTTTCCAAGCCTAAGAAGCGGGCTCGCATCGCCTATGGCGGCGAGGAGTTCGGCTTTGGCTTTCGCGCCGTTGATGAATACGCCTATCGCGTCAGCCATGACTATCACGGCGAGATTCCGGACGGCGGAAAAGCCCCGCACTGGAAGCACTCCGTCAGTTTCGAACCAGAAGGCGGGGTGCCGCTCCGCTCGAAGGATCAGGCGCTGGCCGCGGTCGTCGCGGGCAATGCCGAATACGCGCTGGTGCCGTTCTACAGCCCGCAGTCCGGCTATGATATCGAGACGCTGAATCTTCTGTCCAACATGCCGGCGCTCGGCGTCGACCAGGTGGATGCGGGCGATCGGTTCTGCCTCGCGGTCTACGAGCCGCAGGTGCTTGACCTCGTCCAGTCATCGCACCCCGGTTCGGCCCTTTCCTATTTCATACGCGGCCGGAACAACTGGTCGCAGAGAGCAACCTGGTCGCAACGCGCCGCGGATCGCGGCGTCGACCTGCTTGGCGACGACCGCCTGAACGAACGCGGCGACCGGCGGACGCGCGAAGCCAATGTGGCGGGCCTGACCAATATCGACCGTGCGGGACAAATGTTGCTCCGCGATCGCGTTGACGTCGTATTCGCGGGACCGGAAGCAACGCGCCGATGCAAGACGAAGCTCGACGGTTTGCGGGCCGCGGGCGTGAAAGTCAAAGAGACTCTTGAATGGGTTGAACCGCATAGAGAGATGGCGCGCCGCGTGCGCGACACGCTCGACAAGAACCGCCAGACGAGCATCGTCTTTGATTCGGCGACGGGCGAGGCGAAATTCACCTCCATCATGTCGGCGGAGGCCCAAACGCGCCCGCTCTACGCGGTCGTATTGCCTTTCGAAGTCGCGAGCCGTTCGCCGGAGTTTACGATTATAGACGACAATCTCGAGGACATGGATACGCCCAAAACCCGGTTCCTGATTGTCGAAAAACAGGGCGATCCGACGCTCAGAGACGACACCTATGCGATCACCGGCCGGCGTGTGAATTACTGGATGGAGCGTCTGCTCCATGTCGGCCATGAGAGCGTCGCGCTGAAATTGACCGCGCATCAAGTCGCCAGAAGCCTGACGGCGCTCGGCGCAGGCGGCGTTATGCTGTTCGATCTTGTTCGTTACTTTTCTCAGGGCGGCGGCGCGTCTGCCTTCGAATCGGTCGTCGGATCCGACGCCTTTGGCTGGGCGGCGATAGCGTTGGCGTTCATTCCGTGGGCGGCGATGTGGGTTTTCGATTACGGGCGGGGGCTTCTCGCTGAAGTTTTCAAGACCATGTTCGGACGTCCGCAGTCAGGGGTGCGCATTCTGCTTCAATTCCTCGGCGTCGCGCAGACGGCTTCTCTCGCGGATGTCGAATGGCGCCTGCGCTATTTTGGCGTAAGATTTCGAAAAGCGCAGACCCGCGCCGACGACCTTCGCGTTCCGGCCGATCAATTATTGGATATCGAATTCGACCGCAGACACTTTGACTGGCATCCCGCGCTTCTGAGGTCGATTGTTCAAGAAATTTTGAGTGTCGCCTTCGAACCTGCGCGGCATGGCAAGGTGAAAGTCCTCGCCGCCATGCCGTTCAAAACTTCGGAGCTTCCCGCCTATAAGAAACACCGCTGGTGGCTTGAGGGCGCCCGTGCAAGCTCGGAAGAATCGCAGAAAAAAGCCGAAGCGAGCCTGGTGCTCGCCTATCGCTCCTTCGTCCGCGCGGCGCCTGCGCTCCTCGCTTTCGGCTTATTGGCCTATGCGACCGTACGAGCTGGCGGCGTCGCGAACATGCTCGAGACCGTCGGCCGCCTTTTCCAGCGTTAATCGCGCGAATCGCGCGCGGCCCGCCTGCCTTTCAAAAACACATAGAACGCGCCCGATCCGCCATCGGAAGGTTTTGCCGGCGCGGCGCGCGAAATGAGGCCGCGCAGAGGCTCTTCGTCGATCCACTCCCGAAAACGGCGGCGGATGATTCCGCGCGGCGCCCGGTCCCCATACGGATCATTGGCGCCGGCCGATCCTTTGCCGGTAATGACGAGAACGCATCTGAGCCCCTGCTGCGACGCCTTGACGATGAACGCGCCGAGCGCGCGGCGCGCGGCTTCCTGCCTCATGCCGTGAAGGTCAAGCGTGCGCTCGATCTCCAGCCGGCCGCGTCGGGCCTTGCGGTCGAGCTTCGGATCGCCGCCCGCAAAGGCCGACGGCTTGGGCGCCTTTCTCGCCGGCGCGGCGCGCGAGACGACAGGCGTCATCTCTTCGCGCCGTCTTTCGCCGACAGGCGGCGACGGCGGCTCGCCCGCGGGAAGGCCGGGCAGGGGCGGGCGCAAAGGCGCGACGTCGCGCGTCGCGCGCCGCCACAGCTTCGCCTCATCCCGCGAAAGACGGCGCCGCTTCACCGCCCGTCTTCCGCAAGAAGAAGGCGCGCGGCGACGGGCGCCGGCACGAGGACGAACATTTCGCCGCGCCGGCGGAACGCGCCGGCCCTGGCGCCGGCCTCGTCGCCCGCGCCGAAGAAAACATCTCCCCGGATCGGCCCCTTGATGGCCCCGCCCGCATCCTGCGCGATGAACAGGCGGCGCATTTGCGGATCGCGTCCGGAGGCCTCGATCGACAGCCAGACCGGCGCGCCCATCGGATAGTAGCGCCGGTCGACGGCGAGGCTTCGCTCCGGCGTCAATTGCGATCCGCCGGCGCCGATAGGCCCCAGCCCCGGCTCGACAAGGTCATCGAGAACGCGGAAGAAGACATAGGACGCATTCGTTTCGCGCAGGCCTCGCGCGGCGTCAGGCGGCGCGGCGTCGAGCCAGGCGCGGATCGACTGCATGGAGACGTCTTCGCGCCGCATCGCGCCCTTGTCGATCAGCACTTTGCCGATCGGCGTATAGGGCTGACCGTTCTGGCCGTCATAACCGACGCGAATCTCGCCGCCCTGAACGAGCCTCAGCCTTCCCGAGCCCTGAATTTGCAGAAAGAAGAGATCGTTCGGATTGAGCCAGGCGATGACGCGCCCGCGCGCGCCGAGCGCGCCGCCGTCGATGGCGCGGTGATCGGGATAGGGCATGAGCTTTCCGGCTTCGACATATCCCGCGATGCGTTCGCCCGCGAGCTTAGGCCGGAATGCGCCGAGATCGACCATGACAAGATCATCCGGGCGCTGATAAAGCGGCGCGGAATATTCCGCCGTGGGCGTGAGCGAGGCGGGATAGATCGGCTCAAAATAACCCGTAAACAATCCGTCCCGTTCGATCCTCGCGCGACGAAAAAACGACGCGCCGGATTTCGGGGCGCGCACCGAAAGAATCTCCACAGGCCGGAAATAGGTTTCGAAAAAGTCCCGCGCGCGGAGGTCCGCGTCAGCGCCGTCGGCGATATTGCGCGCGACGTCGAGCGCGGCGCGGCAAGCGGCGCGCCAGTCGCGCGCCTGACCCGCGAGGGAGAGGCCGGCATGCGCCTCGCCGAGCGCTTCCGCCGCGTTCGCCGGCGCATCATCGGGCCGCCCGGCGAGCGCGGCGCAAGACCGCAGAAAGGGCGCGATTGCGCCGGCCTGCGCGCCCTCGCGCCAGCCGGGAACATCGGCGAATCTCGAAACATCGAAATCGAGCGTCGGCGGTTCGTATTCCGCGTCCTCGACGGCGGGCGGCGCGGCGGGCGGCAGCGCGCCGCTGAAAACGAGGAAAACCGACAGCCCCGCGGCGCAAACCGAGCCGACAAGAAAAAGGATGAGAAGCGTGCCGCGCCGGCGTGACAAAAGGCTGCCTCGAATTGTCGCTGGCGGAAAACTAGGCCGACCCGCCCGTTGCGACCAGTGTCCAGTTCGGGTCGCTGCTCGAAATCTTGCGCGAAAACGTCCACTGATCCTTGACCAGGTCAATCCGCGCCGGATCGCCCTCGACGACAACGCCGTCTTTGTCGCGCGTCACCCGCACCTGATTGGATGCGAATTCCGTAACGGCGAACATTGAGTCGCCTTCAACGCCGCTCTTGATGATCGAGGCGCTTTCAATGCCGACGAACTTCAGCTCGGACGTCAGGTGTTTCGCCTCGCGTTCCGCGATCGCCGCGCGGAAAGCATCGTAGACGGACTGCCCGAGGAAGCGGCGAATGCTCTTTAGATCGCCGGCGGCGAAGGCTTCGACGATCATCTCATAGGCGACGCGCGCGCCGGTGAGGAACGCCTTTTCGTCGAAATGCGGATCGGCGGCCTGCAAGGGCGCCGCGCTCGCCGAGGCCGGCGCCGGTTTGTTCGCGCGCGAGGCCGGCGCGCTTTCCACATGCGATTCAGTCGCTTTGGCCGGGCGTCGAAAGGCTTCCGGGCGCTGCTCATGTCCCGTCCTCGTCCCGAGAATCGAGATCAGCCGGTAAATGACAAACGCTGCGAGGCCCGCAAAAATAAGCAGAACTGGATCCATGACGCTCCGAAGCGGCCTGAGCCGGTTTAAACCCTGAAATTGGTCTTTATATAGGGGCGAAGATTAGGAAAACACCATTCCGTTATGATCCTGTTGCTCCTGGCGCTGTTTGTTATCGGCCCGATCGCCGAAATCTATGTCTTGCTGGCCGCCGGTCAGGCGATTGGGGTATGGCCGGTGGTGGGCCTGTGCATCGCGACCGCCGTTCTGGGCGGAATCTTGCTAAGAATTCAGGGTCTGCACGCTCTGACCGCGCTGCAGCGCGACCTGCATGAGGGGCGGGTTCCGGTCGAAGCCGTCGCCGACGGGGTTTTTCTCGCCATCGCCGCCCCGCTCTTGATGACGCCGGGCTTCCTCACGGACGCCCTGGGCTTTGCGCTGATGGTCCCGCCGCTGCGGCATTGGATCGCCCGGCAGGCGCTCAAACGCCTGCGCCGACGCATCGAAACCGGCGAGACGCGGATCCGCTTCCACCGCTTCTGAGCCGCTTCGGGTTGCGGGGAGAGCGGGGCGCGTGTAAGACGCGCGCTCTTGAAACCCGAAAAACGGTGATCCGCATGGCGGCCTCTGATTCAACCGCGCCGAACGGCGATTCATCCAATATCGGCGCCGACGACGGTTCGCCGAGCCTCGTCGTCGCTGCGCAATATCTCAAGGATCTGTCCTTCGAGAATCCCCGCGCGCCGCAATCCTTCGGCGAGGCCGGCCAACCGCAAATCGCCGTCGACGTCAACGTCAATGCGCGCGCGCTCGAGAACAGTCTTTACGAAGTCGAGCTCTCGGTTTCGGCGAATGCGCGCCGCGGGGCCGATGTGCTGTTCGTCGTCGAGTCGACCTATGCCGGCGCGTTTCAGATTCGCAACGTCCCGGAAGAGCAGCTCGAGCCGATCATGCTGGTCGAGTGCCCGCGGCTTTTGTTCCCGTTCCTGCGTCAAGTGATCGCGGATGCGACGCGGAACGGCAACTTCCCGCCGCTCATGCTGGAGCCGATCGACTTTTTCGCGGTTTACCAGCAGCGCTTGATGCAGCAGCAGGCCCAACCCGACGCCGAGACGGCGTCTGCCTGATTTTCGCGCCGGAACGAAACCGGCCTGCGGCGGGTTGTGGAGAATCTGTCACGCGGCTGTCTTCGCGCTGCAACATTCGCAGGCTAGCACCGCCGCGCTTTTCCAATATCCCTCCGAGGAAAAGTATGACTTGGCCGCGCGATTGATCGCGCGGCCTTTTTGTTATCGCTCCGCCGATCCGCGCAGACGCGCCCATAGGGACTGCGGCCCGAGCTCGCCGACAAAGGCGGCGTGCGCGGCCGCTTCTTCGGCCGTCATCAGTCGGGGCGGCGGGCCGGGCCGAGACCGCCGGACGGCGCGGGTGCCGCTCGCGCTTTCCTTGCGCTCTTCCCGCTCCCGCGCCTCCAGCATCAGCCCCGCCTGGGCGCCGCCTGTAAGCTCGATATAGACCGCCGCGAGCAGTTGCGAGTCGAGCAGGGCGCCATGGCCGTTTCTGGCCCGGGCGGTCGTGTCGATGCCGAAACGGGAGCACAGCGCGTCGAGACTCGCCGGCGAGCCCGGAAATTTCCGGCGGGCCAGATGGAGCGTGTCGAAGAGCTCGTTCTCAAGCGTCGGCAGCCCCGCCGCGGCCAGCTCCGCATTCAAAAACGGCAAGTCGAAAGCCGCGCCGTTATGCGCGATCAGTTGCGCGTCGGCGGCGAAGGCGCAAAAGGCCGGAGCGACGCGCTCGTCGGCGAATACGGGCTTGTCCGCGAGAAACGCCGCCGACAGCCCGTGAACGGCTTCCGCGCCGGCAGGCATGTCGCGCTCGGGATTTACATAGGTGTGAAAGCTCCGGCCCGTCACGGCGCCGTTGACGAGCTCCACCGCGCCGATCTCGACGATGCGATGGCCTTCGTCAAAGCGAAAGCCCGTGGTTTCGAGGTCGAAAACAATTTGCCGCATCCGGTTGTTCTAGCCCGCTTCGACGGCCAGACAATGCCCCGGAGCGGCGACTAGCGCGCACGCCGGCGCAAAAATCCGACAAGCGCGCCGATCGCCAGCGCGAGCGCCAAGACGCCGGCGCCTGCCGTCAGCATAAACCGCCCGCCGGGTCGGGCGAGGATGCGCGAGGCCAGGCTCGGACCGGGTTCGCCTGGCCGGGGCAGGGCGAATGCGACGACGGCGTCGCCGCGCTTGGAATTGATTTCCGAGTGCCCGCCGGCCGCGATCACCACATATTGGCGGCCCTTATAGACATAGGACATGGGGCCCGCCTGGCCGCCCGCCGGGAGCTTGCCCTGCCACAGCTCCTTGCCGGTCGCCATATCAAAGGCGCGCAGATAATCGTCCATCGCCGCGGCGATGAAGACGAGGCCGCCGCCCGTCGCGAGCGGACCGCCGAAATTCGGCGTGCCGGTGCGCAAGGCGAGACCGAGCGGCGCGAGCTCTTCCGTCGTTCCGAGTACGGAGCTCCAAACGGTCTTTCCCGAATCCATGTCGACCGCATGCAGAAGGCCCCATGGCGGCGGATTGCAGGGAAGCCCCAAAGGGCCGATCAACACCTGCCTGCTCATCGCGTAGGGCGCTCCGCGCATCGGCGCCTGCTCGCCATTCGGCACAGAATGCCAGTCGTTATCGGTTTCAGCCCGGGGAATGAGTTTGATCAGATGCAGCGCGCTCGACGTGTTGACATAAAGCCGGTGCGTATGCGGATCAAACGCCGCGCCGCCCCAGTTCGCGCCGCCGCCCGTGAACGGAAAAACGATGGTTCCCTGCGTTGAGGGCGGCGTGAATATGCCTTCGTTTTTGGCTGCGGCGATCGCCTTCCGGCACGCGCCGCGATCAAAAGGCGTCAAGCCGTAAGCGTCCTCCGGCCTGATCGACGACGCCGCGAGCGGCGACGGGGCGACGGGGAAGGGCTGCGTCGGCGACAGAACCTCTCCGGGCGCGCCGTCTTGCGGCACGGGCCGCTCCTCCACGGGATAGACAGGCTCGCCGGTGTCGCGATCGAGCGTAAAAATCAGTCCCGTTTTTGTCGGCTGAATCACGACGTCGCGCGGAGCGCCGTCCTTGCTGATCGTCGCAAGAAGGGGCGCAGCCGGCAGGTCATAGTCCCAGACGTCGTGATGGACGGTCTGAAACGCCCATTTCAAAACGCCGGTTTGCGCATCAAGAGCGACGACCGAATCCGACCAGCGGTTATCGCCCGGCCGATGCCCGCCGAAAAAGTCCGGGGACGGACTGGATGTCGGCAGGAAGACCAGCCCGCGCCCGTCGTCGACGGACATCGGCGCCCACACATTCGCGTGCCCCTCGATCGGGGCGCCCGCGCCTTTCCAGCCAAGCGCGGACGCATCGGCGCCGCGCGGAATCGGATCGAATGTCCAGCGCAGCGCGCCCGTGCGGGCGTCAAATGCGTGAACGACGCCGTGCGGCGCTCTGACGGCGACATTGTCCGCAATCGAGGATCCGACGATGACAACGTCGCGCGCGACCGCCGGCGCGGAGGAAATCTGCGACTCTCCCGGCCAGGCGAGCGTTGTTCCCGGGTCGACCGTGACCTGTCCCTGATCGCCGAAGGCCTTGCAGGGCGCGCCCGTTTCGAAATCGAGCGCAATGACGCGCCGGTCATTGGTCGCGGCGAATATCCGTTCGGCGCAATCCGCGCCGGACGGCGCCGCATCGTCGCGCCAATAGGCGACGCCGCGGCAGATGAAGGCGTTGGCCGGATGCTGCTTGAAATCGATTTTCGGATCGTAGCGCCATTTCTCCGCCCCGGTCGCAGGATCAATTGCGATGACGACATTGAACTGGGTGCACAGGACGAGCTTGTCCTTGATGAGAATCGGCGTCGCTTCGAATTTTGACCGGCCCACCGCTTCGGCCGGCGCGGACATGGCGCCGGTGTGATAGGTCCACACAGGAACGAGGTTTTTGACATTTGCGGGCGTAATCTCGGCGGCTTGCGCATAGCGCTGGCTCCCCTTGTCGCCGCCGACAGCCGGCCAGCCTTCAGCCAGCGCGCCCGAATTCGCGAGCGCGGCGAGGACGGCGAGCCCGCCGATCAAAGTTTTCATGGACCCCTCCCATTGAGCCGTCTCTACCTAGTCGGTCTGCCTGACGGTTCAAGGCGCGCCTCGATCAATCGGGCGCAGATTACGTTCGGCGCGGCCGGAGAATTCCCGCTTCGCACTTGCAGCGAATCCCCTCAGACATTGCAAGCGGCGCATTTTGACCAAGAGGGCTGGTCTTATGGGTTTCGTCATTGCGATCGCCCAGCGCAAAGGCGGCGCCGGAAAAACCACGCTCGCCTGTCAGCTTGCATCAGCGCTTCTCGACATCGGCTACAGAGTGTGCGGCCTCGATCTTGACGAGCAGATGAGCTTTTCCTGCTGGGCGGCGCAGCGTCGCGCCCGCTTGGAAGACGAGCCGGCATTTCATTTTGAAACGCCCGCAAGCTACGGTTTCTGGTCTGCGCTCCGCAATGCGCGCGCCCGCTCCGATTTTGTCATTGTCGATACGCCCCCCGCCGTCGATCAGAGGGTGAAACGCGCGGTGCGGGAGGCCGATCTCATATTGATTCCACTGCAATTGACCCCTTTCGATCTCGACGCGAGTCTGCCGACCGCCCGGCTGATCGGCGAGGAAGGAAAGTCGGCGCGATTTTTCATCAACCGCACGCCGCCCAGAGCGCGCGTCGCCGGCCTCATTCGCGCACAGATAAAGTCCCGGAACTTGCCGATCCTTGACGTTGAGTTCGGCAATCGCGCCGCCTTCGCCGAGAGCGTTGCGAGCGGGGCGGGGGTCGTTGAAACCGCGCCTTCGAGCCTCGCCGCGGACGAAGCGCGCCGCCTCGCCGCAGCGACGCTGAAGCTGGCCGGGCGAAACATTCTTGCCGCCTAGACCGCCTCGCCGGCAAGCGTCGTCTTGACTTTCGCCGCAAGGCCTTTGAGCGAAAACGGCTTCTGGATGTATTGCGCCTCGTCGACGCGATCGAGCTGTTCGCGCACGGCCGTCTCCGCATAAGCCGACATAAATATCACTTTCGACTTGAGCCCGTATTCGACGCGCGCGCGCGAGATGAGAGTCGGCCCGTCCATTTCCGGCATCATCACATCGGAGATCACGAGGTCGAATCCCTCCTCGTCTTCGGCGAGCGCCTCGAGCGCCTCTTCGCCGTCGCCGACGGCCGTCACCTCGTACCCGCAATCTTCGAGCGCGGCGACGACAAATCCGCGCACGGCGTCCTCGTCCTCCACGACAAGGATGCGCCCTGCGCCGGTGAGATCGGCCGGGCTTGCCGGAAGCGTCGCCTCCTCCTCGACGGGCTCGCCCTGGTAGGCGGGAAGATAAATCCGGAACGCGGCTCCGCCGCCCGGCGCATCGCCGACGGCGATCGCGCCCTCCATCTGGCCTATTATTCCGTATACGGTCGAAAGACCGAGCCCCGTTCCCTTGCCCTCCTCCTTCGTCGTGAAGAAGGGGTCGAAAATCTTGTCGGCGATCTCTTTGGGCACGCCCGGACCCGTGTCGAGCACCTCGATCAGCAGGTGATCGCCGGCGCCGAGATTGGGAATATTCGCCGCCGAAATCTCCTGCGCCGGGACAAGGCTCGTTCGGATGGTGAGCTTGCCGCCCGCCGGCCCCATCGCGTCGCGGGCGTTGACGGCGAGATTCATGATGGCCGTTTCGAGCTGGTTCTTGTCGACGCGCACAGCAGGCAGGCCCCGACCGTTGACCAGATCGAGCTGGACCTTCTCGCCGACGGCGCGATTGAGGAAGCGCGCGAAATCGCGCAGCAACTCGGTGATCGAGATGACTTCGCGCTTCAGCGTCTGCTTGCGCGAGAAGGCGAGAAGCTGCTTCGTCATATTCGCGGCGCGCTGAGCGTTCTCGCGGATGAGAACGAGGTCCTTATAGGCCGGATCGCCCGCCGGATGTTTCAACATCAAGCGCTCGCAATTGCCGAGGACGACCTGGAGAAGGTTGTTGAAATCGTGCGCGACTTCGCCGGCGAGCCGGCCGATCGCCTTCAGCTTCTGGTCTTGCGCGTGCTCTTCCTGCATGCGCGCGCGATCGGTGACGTCGACTGAATAGAGCAGGGTGCGGCGCACGCCATAACCGCCGCGACGGCGGCGAACGGGACGCGCGTAAAGCGCGAAGGAGCGCGCGGCGGCGCCTTGGCCGACCCGCGCCTCGACCGGACGGGGCGCGCCGCCTGAAGATTGCTTGCGCCGGATTTCCGCGGCCAGCTCTGAAAGCGCCTCCGGCGACACCGCGCGCGCGAGCGGCGCATTTTTCTTCGCGCCGCCAAACACATCGGCGAAGGCTTTGTTGGCCTCGACAATGCGCGCGTCGCGGCCGATTTCGCCTTCGACGACGGCGACGCCGAACGGCGCTTCCGTCATATCGCCGGAAACCGCGACAGGTTCTTCCTCCACGGCGTCGTCTTCGATCTCCAGCTCGACGCACACAAAGCCTTCGCCGACGCCGCCCCGGCGGAAGGCGGTGAATACGGCTTCCGCCGGCTCGGCGCCCGCGAGACGGATCACGGCGCGATGCGGCGACTGGTCGATGCGCCAGAGTTCGCGCACGAGATCGGCGGTTTCGCCGAGAACGACATCGTCGATATGGGCGAGCGCCGCCCGGTCGACGCCGAGTTTCGACCGCATGACGGCGTTCGCCCAGGCGATCTGTCCGGAGCGCTCAAGCGCGAACACCGGCCGAAGATAGTCCGCATACGAAGCGGCGAGGACGTCGTTCTGCTCCTCCTCGACAGGAAGTTCGCGCAACCGCCACGCGACGTGATCGTCCGCGCCTTCGATCGGACGAACGGAGACTTCAAATCG
Source organism: Alphaproteobacteria bacterium (assembly GCA_016125425.1). GTDB lineage: Bacteria > Pseudomonadota > Alphaproteobacteria > Caulobacterales > Parvularculaceae > Amphiplicatus. The sequence goes on along the minus strand of WGLT01000002.1, from coordinate 225,957 downwards.
GCGCCATCCGTCGATGACGCGCTGACGGAGGATCTCCGTGGCGGGGGCGGCGCTTTTCGCGGCGCGGCAGAGTCTGAACAGCTTCGTGGCTTCCCCGCCTTGTTGCGCGAACAGACGGTCGATGCGCGGCGGCAGGCCCGCCGGGCCGATCGCGCTGAGATCGCGGGCGAGGGCGAGATAGGCGCGGTTGCCGTAAGCGACCACGCCGTCGCGCCTTGTGAGCAGGCGCGCATCTTCATCGGCCTCGAGCACCTGTTCGGCGACGCCGAGCGCTGTCAGCATGTCGGCGCCGGCGAGTTGCACGGCCTGGGCGCGGCTCTTTCCGGAAGCGCGGCGCAGCATGACGCCCGTCAGCAGGACTGGCGAGAACAGACGGAGCGCGGCGCCCGCGACGAGCACGGCGGCGACGACGATCAGACCGACGGCGAAAACGAGACCGGCGCCTTTCAATGCGTCCGAAGACATGGCGATGAGGAGCCCCGCGGCCAGCGCGGCGGCGACGCCGCCCCACAATATGGCGAAGGTCGCGATCTGCCAGGCGCTGGGATTCTTGCGGCGCTCCAGTTTCTGCGCGTCGAGTTCGCTTTTGCGCCGCCGGGCCTCTTCGAACAGACGCGCCACCTCTTCCGAACGCGGCGGGCGCGGCGCTTTGGCGCGCCCGTTCGGGGCCTCGGCGAAGGCTGCGGCGGGCTCCGCCGTATCTTTCCTCAATGCGGTGAACTTCGCCACGCCGGCGCGCCTCCTTCAAGCGGATCGTCGACTATGGGGTGCTTCGCTGCGGCCCGCCACTCATGCGGCGCGCCCAAGCGCAAGCGCCCGTCAGGCGAACCCCGCGCGGCGAATTCCTAATTATCGGTTAACGCGGCGGGCGCGGCGGGCGGGCTCAGCATGTGAAAGAGCAAGGCGCGCTCGGGCCACAGCGCATAGACGAGGATCGCGCCGACAATGACGAATTTCGCAACCGACTTCGTCAAGTTGAATAGCGGCGAGGCCGGATCGGAAGACGCAGAGGCAGCCGGCCGCAAGCGCTGCGCGAGAGCGCCGAACGCCTTGTCGCCGATGTCAGCGCGGCCGGTCACATCCGCCCCCGGTTGGTTGCGCCCGCCTGTCATCATGCGCCCGTTCCGTTAAGAGGACGTATCGCGCGGAGAGGGGCCCTCGGGCGTCTTTGGCCGGGCCGCCGGCGCGGCCGGAATTGTCTGCGCAGTCTTGCGCGGCGTGTTTCCGTCGGCGCGAATGGTCTGGCACGCGCTGGACGCGCATGATGCGCGCTCTCCCCCTTGCGTCATCAAGCCCTTCCGGACCCGCGTTGACTGCGCCGCGGCGAAGGTTCACTCTCGATCGCCACAAACAACTCCTTATACGGAGAAGCCGTTGGGGAAGAAGCTGGGTCTTGTGCTGGGATCGGGCGCGGCGCGCGGTTGGGCGCATGTCGGCGTTCTTCGGGGCCTGGAGGAGATCGGCGTAAAGCCCGACATTATCGCCGGCTGCTCCGTGGGCGCGCTTGTCGGCGGCGCTTACCTGCTCGGGGCGCTCGAGGATTTTGAAGCCTGGGCGCGCGAATTGCAGCCTCTGTCGGCGCTGCAGAGTTTTTCGCTTTCGGTTTCGAGCGGCGGCGTCGTCAATGCGGGTCCGGCGTTCAAGGCGTTCGCCGAATTCGACAAAAACATCGAAGACCTCCCGACCCGCTTCGGCGCGGTCGCCGCCGATCTCGGCACCGGCGAAGAGATCTGGATCACGCAAGGTTCGGTGATCGAAGCCGCGCGCGCGTCCTGTGCGATCCCGGTTATCTTTCACGCCGTGCGCCGCGAAGGACGCTGGCTGATTGACGGCGCGCTCGCCAATCCGGCGCCCGTCAGTCTCGCGCGCGCGCTCGGCGCCGATGTCGTCATCTCCGTCGATCTCAATGCGGTGCCGCGCGTGCTCGACCGCTTCAAACCGCGCGCGCCTGTCGCAAGCGAGGCGCCGGCGCAGCCTCCGGAAACAACCGCGGCCGGCGCGTCGACCCTCGCCAGGGCCGTGTCGAAGCTGATCGACGACACCCGCCGCCTCATTGATCAACAGGTCGAGACGGCCAAGGCGCGCGCCCGGTCGCGCCCGCAGCTCTTCGAAACGGCTTATGCGGCGGCGGACATTTTCCAGATGCACCTCGCCCGCGCCCATTCGCGCGTGACCCCGCCCGACATCAGTCTCGAACCCGACATGCGCGACGCGCTGCCGACGGCCTTTGACCGCGCCGACGAATTCATCGCCAAGGGACGAGCGGCGCTGTTGGAGCGGGCGGACGATCTTTTCGCCCTTCTGGCGTAAATTTCTTGCGCGCGCCGGCTTCCGCCCTGAGGCGGGGCATGGCTTTGTTCGAGAATGACTTTATACTCGGGTCGTATGGGAGGCGGCGCGCTGCGCCGGGCGTGCGTTATGAAATTGCAGTATCATCTGCCGAGGCCCGACCTTCGCGAGTATGTGCGGGCCTATTATCTTTTTGAGGCCTCAAGCCGAACCGTGCAGCCTCTCGCCGCCGAGCTCGGCAATATCCGCTGCATTATCCGGGGCGAGGGGCGGCTGATACCGCCGGGCGGCGGTGAAATGCCGGTCGCACAAACGACGCTGATCGGGCCCACCATGAGCGCTTACGCTCTCGAAGCCGAGGCTGGCATGCGCGCCTTCGGCGTCGGCATTTTGCCGCGCGGCTGGCGCGTTTTTTTCGGCGTCGACGCCTCCGAACTCGCCGACCGCATCGTGGATCTCACCGGCCTCGCCGGATCCTGCGCGCGCCAGGCGAGCGAAGAAGTGCGCAATGCGGGCAGCCTCGCTGAAATGGCGCAGGCGGCGGACCGGTTTTTCGCGGAAATGCTTGAGCGCCGGCAAGCCGCCGCGGGGCGTTATCCCACCGCCCTGGAAGAGTGGCTCGCCAGGCCCGACGATCTCGACACGCTTATGAAAATGATGGATTGCTCGCGCCGGCAGGTCGACCGCCTCGCGAAGCGATATTTCGGCGCGTCTCCAAAGCTTCTGCAACGGAAATATCGGGCCCTGCGGGCCGCGGACCGCATATTGTTCGGCGGCGCCAAAAACTGGATGGAGGCGGCCGGCGACCGCTTTTACGACCAGTCGCACTTCATCAAGGAGTTCCGCACTTTTGTCGGCGCGACGCCGCTGGAATTCGCCAACGCCCGCGCGACCCTGGCGAAAACCGCGCAAACGGAGCGGCGGCGTCTGACCCTCGGACAGCATTCGGCGGCGCTGTGACAGGCGACGGTCGGATGGCCAATTTATCCAATAACGATCACGCATAAGGGCGCATAATCAGAATGCGGCTCCGGGAGAGAAGTCGCTATTCTGGGGGAGAGGCGCTCGTCGGCGGAGTCATCCGGCCGGCGGGCGCCGACCTAGGCGCTAGAAAATCCAGAACAATTTTTTCCGCCGTCGGCGTTTTGCCCCGTCGCCCGCCGCGCCGTAGAGGCGGTCGCTGCGCCGGGTGCGCGCCTCGGTCGATCTGAGGCCGCGCACCAGATCCCGCGCCGCCCCGGCCGAGAGCTCCGCCGCTTCTTCCGGGCTCTCTTGGGCGAAGGATTCGCGATCGCGGCGCCCGCCCGCCCGGGACGCGGCGGCGAGACGAACCTTCAGCGCTTCGAAAGCCGCCGCCGCGGGGTCGGCGATTCCCTCGGGAACGGCGAAGTCCGCGCGTCCCGCGCGCCGCTCCGGCGTCTGGATATTGTCGACGCCGCGCCCGGTGAGATGACGGCTCGTCTCACGTTCGAATCCGGACCAGATCTGACTGAGCCTCCTATCGGTCATCGAAATTCTTCCTTCGCATTCCGTCCTCAAAAGTCCGGCTTGTCGCGCTTGAGCTCCAGCCCGCCATTGCGCGTGATCACGGCGACATCGATCGGCCCGCCCACGGTTTCGATCGAGTGCATCACTTTTTGCTGGAAGGAGTTGAGCTTGATCAGCGACGCGGCGGTTTCGCCGAGCTCGCGCTTGGGCAAGGAGGCGATCGCCCGGTAGATAGGGCGCGTATGCACCGCATACTGATAAGAATCGATCGCCTTGAAAAACTCTCTCAGGGCGAAACCCATATTGTTTTCGCTGTAGTCGCGGAAGAGCTGCTGGCGCTGCTGGTCGGAAAGGCCCGGCGCGCGCCCGATCAGGTCCGTGACGAGGTTCATCGTAAGCTTGAGGCTTTCGCCGTACATGAACCGGCGCAAATACTCGTCCATGCCGGTCAGAAAGGTCTTGATCATCCGGTCCTGGGCGAATGGCTGCACGACGGGACCGCCGTCCGAAGTCATGTCGGCCGCGCGATCCTGCTTGCGTTTCAAAATGCCGAGAATAACGCTTGACGTCAGATAGGAGCGCATCGCCGGAAACTTGTCGCGCGCGCCAAAGCCGCAAAAAACGACGCCGGTGTAATGTTCGAAAAAGGCGTCCCTGGTGACGGCGAGCACCGCGATTTCCCGCAAACGCTCGCGCGTCGCGTCGGAGACCGAGAGCGAGGGATAGTCGCCCCTGAGCGATGCGATGAGGCTTTCGATGAGCTGGTCGATCTCGGCCCGGTAACGCCTTCGCACCTGCTCGCCCATGCCCTTCGGAAAACAGGCGAGATCGGCGCGCGGATTGTCGTCCGGATAGCGCTGATAATCGCCGTATAGCTCGCCGACGACAAATTCGAAAATCGCCGACACGTGATCGCGAAGCCGGCCCTGATTGGTCTGTTTGAAATGTTCGATCTGATAATCGAAATCCTCGGCGATCACCGTGAACACAACCGCCACATGCTTGAAAAATTCTGTGTCCTGATGATCGGGCGGGAACAGATCGGGATTCCCGGAAATGAACGTCATGAAGTCTTCGGCGTAGGCCTCGAGCGTGTCGAGGGAGCGCCCCCGCGACGCCTCGCGATAGAGCGAGATCACCGTCTCCCACGGCGTCGACATGATTTCGGCGTTGTTATAAATCATCACCGCGACGGGCTGGCCGTCGACCAGCGGGAACAGCTTGTCCACCGACTGATAGGTCTTGAGATATTGGGGGCCGGTGATGGTGACGGCGCTGTCCGCGGCCATCGCCACCGCCTGACGATTCATCAACACCACTTCGGAAGTCATTTCGCCCCTCTTGCCGACACCCCCGGGCGCCGCGCCTTGCGGCCAAGGCGAACCCGCTTCCGGACCGCCGCCCTCTCGAACCCCGGGCGGGCGGACCGGACGGGATGTTAACGACAAAGCCGGGGCTTGGGAACGGCGCGGGCGACGGGGCGGCCGCGGCCCGCGGCGGCGCGCGCAATCGCGCGGGCGTGATCGGCGCAGGGCGGCCCGGCGCCTTTAAACCGCCGCAAGAGCGCCTACATCTCGCCGCAATCCGGTCCGCGCGGCTGGAAACGAAGAGAAGCAACGGTCACAGCCCAACCCGCGTCCGCCCGCGTCGGCGTTAACCGTAAGCCCCTAAACTTTAAAGGTTTTTTTCAGAAATTTCGGCGGAATGTGAAATTATCCGCGGGAGTTGCGTCATGATCTTCACGCCTGTCGCTTTTGTCATCATCGTCTTTGTCGCCGCGCTCACGCTCCTGGCCGGCGGTTACGCCCTGCAGCGCGGCGTCGCCAAGATCGCGCGCCGTCCGGAATAGCCGCTCAAGGCCGATAGGCAGACGCGTCAAATCCGAAAGCGGCGCGCATTTCGGCGATCTCTTCAAGCTTGGCCCGAAAACGCGACCAGTCGTCGGCCTCGGCGATCGGCGCCCAGATCGCCTCGACCTCGTCGATCAGCATCGTCGCCGGCTCCGGCCGGCTGAAATAGCGATGCGACAGGCGGGCCGGCCGATCCGGCTCAGCCGCCAAAAGGCGCGCGCGCGTCGCGGCGAAATCCTCTTTGAGGTAAAGGGGCGCGAGCGGGCTCGCATTTCGCCGCGCCTGCGACGCCGCGCCGGCGAACCAGTCGAAGAAGACCCGTTCGAAGGGGGCGCGCGTCGCCTCCATCCAGCGCAGAAGCGACAGAACGAGCGCGAAATCATCCTGACCCTGACGTTTTATGCCGAGCCGGAGAAAAAACGCGTCCGCCATGCTCTGCTCAAATGCGTCCGGATAGGCGGCGAATTCTTCGTTCAGGGCGCCCTCTTCGGCGACGAGAGCGAGCGCGCCTCCGAGGCGCGACAGATTCCATGCGCCGGCCTCGGATTGGCGTCCGTAAGCGTAAAGCCCGGTCGTATCGAAATAAGCCGCCGTGAAGGCGGGATCCGCCACGGGGGCAAAACGCCATGGTCCGTAGTCGAAGCTTTCGCCGGTGACGTTCATATTGTCCGAGTTCAATACGCCGTGGACGAAGCCCGCGGCCATCCACTGCGCGACAAGGCGCGCGGTTCTCCGCGTCACCCGGCCGAAAAATCGCGCCGCCTTTTGCGCGGCCGGAAGTCCGGCGAGATCAGGATCGAACTCGCGCACGCAGTAATCGACAAGCGCCGCGATCGCATCCGCGTCCTTTTCATAGGCGAGACGCTGAAACGTCCCGAAGCGAATGTGGGAATGGCCGAGCCGCACCAGCACCGCCGAGCGCGTCGGCGACGGCTCGTCGTTGCGGCTCAGCTGTTCGCCCGTCTCGATCAGGCTGAAGCTTTTCGACGTATAGACGCCGAGCGCCTCGAGCATTTCAGTCGCGAGCACCTCGCGCACGCCGCCCTTGAGCGTCAGTCGCCCGTCGCCGAAACGCGAATAGGGCGTCTGTCCTGACCCTTTCGTCGCAAGATCGAGAAGGCGCCCCCTGCTATCGCGCAGCTGTGCGTACAGGAAGCCGCGCCCGTCGCCGATCTCCGGATTATAGGTGCGAAACTGATGACCGTGATAACGCAGGGCGAGAGGGCGCGCGAGATTGTCGGGCAAGGGGCGGAACCGCCCCATATGTTCGATCCAGGCCGCATCCGACAATCCGCCGAGACCGATTTCTTCGGCCCAACGCTGATTGCGGTAGCGCAGAACATGTTTCGGAAACCGGGCGGGCTCGACCGGGTCGAAGAAGGGCGCGCCGTCGCCCCCGGCAAGTTCGCGGATGACGGGGGCGGGGCGATAGCGCGGATCGGCGGGAAAATCAGGGCGCATCTTGTCACCATAGGCCCGCGCGCGCCGTTAGGCATCGAAATTCGCGCCGCGGTTGCGCCGCAAGGCGGACCCGCGGGAAAATCGGACAGGGCGCGGCTCTCCTCTCCGGCGAGCGCCGCGCCGACATTCTCGCCGTTGGTGTAAATTATTGTTTTTACTATGAAAATTTGACCTTTGGCGCTGATTATGCATTGATGGGCGCGGTCGCAATGGCGCGCGTGGGGCGCGCCGCGGCCGCCATCTTGGGGAATGATTCGTATGAAGAGTATTTTGATCGGCTTTGCGGCCCTCGGCGCGCTCGCCGCCGCGCCGGCGCAGGCGGCCTTGCTGGACTTCGCCGGCTACGCCGTCGGCAACGAACAGGGCGTCGCCAATGTGGCGCCGGGAACGTCGAACCTGACGCTTTCGGGCTATCATCTGCGCCTGACGTCGAGCGATTCCAACACGGGCGCGGCCTATTATTCCTATCTCGACGACGGCAGCGACGTTGACGGCGCCGGGCTCGGCGTCTGCAAGGCGCTCTCATATGGAGAGTGCAACCCCTCCAACGACGACAATGTGACGTCGGGCGAACAGGTCTCGATCGAGTTTCTCGACGGGCCCGTGAATATCGACGCCATGGATTTCCGCCAGGAAGGCCATATTCCCTTCTCCGGCGCGAGCCTCGCCGACACATTGCTGATCGCGGTGAACGGAGGGCCGGCGCTCGAATACACTTTCGCCGCCGCGCTTGCGACGTCCTTCGCCAACGTCACCAGCATTCTGTTCAAATATGATGACGGGGCGAATACGGCGGACCAGTTCTACCTCTCGAGCCTGACGGTTTCAGACGTGCCGCTGCCGGCGGCGCTGCCATTGCTGCTCTCGGGGATCGCCGGACTCGGCTTCGCGGCCCGCAAACGCAAGCCTGTCTGATCGCTGAAATCGGAAAGAATAAGCCAAGCCGCCGGCGCGCCGACGCCGGCGGATTTATTTCCCGGACGCCGCCGCGGTCGCCCGCCATTCGGCCCGCGCTGCGGGCAATTCGGCCAAACTGTCATTGAATCGACTGGAAGCGCGCCTATTTTCTGCTGAGGGTCGCAGAAGGGGAGCGCGATGATCCGATGGCGGTTTTCGGGACGGCGCGGGCTTTTCGCCTGCCTATTGGTCCTTGGCGCGGCCTTGTTCGGCGTCGGCGCGCTGGCCCAAAATGAAAGCGGCGCGCGCGAGGGCGTGCTGTTGACGCTCGACGGCCCGGTGACGCCGGCCGCCGCCGATTATCTTTCCCGCGAAATCAAGGCCGCCTCGGACGCCGGCAAGGCGCTTGTCGTCATCGAACTCGACACCCCCGGCGGGCTCATGGATTCGATGAAGACGATCGTGAAGGCGATCCTCGCCTCCGATACGCCGGTCGCGACCTATGTCTATCCGGAAGGCGCGCGCTCGGCCTCGGCGGGTCTTTACATCATGTACGCCGCGCATGTTTCGGCGATGGCGCCCTCGACGAACACCGGCGCGGCGACGCCGATTGAAATCGGCGGCCTCGGCGGCGAGAAGCCGCAACAGCCTGATGCTCAGCCAACGGATGAATCGTCGAAGAAGAGCGGTCCTCTTTCGAATGAAACGGCGATGCGCGCCAAGGTGATCAATGACGCGGTCGCCTATATCCGCGCGCTCGCCATGGAGCGCGGCCGCAACGCCGACTGGGCCGAAGCGGCCGTGCGAAACGCCGCCTCCGTTCCCGCGCGCGAGGCCCTGAAGCTGGGCGCGATCGATTATGTCGCCGACAATCTAGAGAGCCTCCTGAAGCAAATGGACGGAAAGACCGTTCATGTCGCCTCGGGCGAAAAGGTTTTGAAAACCGTCGGCCTTAAACTGACGCCCGTCGAACCCACTTTCCTCGAGCGCCTGCTCGGCTTTCTCTCCGACCCTAATGTCTCGGTCATTCTCATGTCGCTCGGCACGACGGGCATCGTGATCGAGATGTGGAATCCGGGCTCCATCCTGCCCGGCATAATCGGCGTCACCTGCCTCGTTCTCGGCCTCTACTCCTTCGCGGTTCTGCCGCATAATGCGCTCGGCCTCGCCCTCATGGGCCTCGGCGCGCTGTTCATCATCGTCGAAGCCTACACGCCGACCTTGGGGCTTGTCGGACTCGCCGGGCTCGGGCTGTTCGGCTTCGGCCTCTATGTCGTTTTCCCCGAAGGCTTTCGGGTGTCGGCGCCGGTTCTCGGCGCGATCGTCGTTTCGATCGCGGCGCTTCTCGCCTTCATCCTGTTCGCCGTCGTCGGTTCAAGGAGCCATGGGCCGCTCATCGGCGCCGAGGCGATCCGCCGGCGCGACGGAATCGTCGACGACTGGGACGGCAAGGAGGGACATGTGATCGTCGAGGGCGAACGCTGGCGGGCGCGCTCCGACAAACCACTCAAAAAGGGCGACCGCATCAAGGTCGTCGAAGTCGACGGGCTCGTCCTCGTCGTGCGCCAGGCGAAATCGGCTTCGCTGCTTGGCGCGCTGATGCCGAGCGAGGCCTGAGCCGCCATGTCGGGCGAGGAATTGGCGCTGTCGCCCTTCCTGCGGACGACGTTGCAGCTTGTTTTCTTCGGCGTCGCCGGCGCTGCGGCGCTCGCCTTTTTGTGGGCGCTTTTGAAGCGTTTTCGCAAAGAGGATTTCCGCGTCGGCGAGGAATTCGGCGGCGAGCGCGCCCGGATCGTCGAGTGGTCGGGCAAATCAGGCTATGTCGAAATCGGCGGCGAGCTTTGGCGCGCCGAATCAAAAGATTCGCTTGCGGCCGGCGATCCCGTCGCCGTGACGCGCGCGGACGGCCTTACGCTCGAAGTCAAGAAGCGTCCATTGTCCGAGTAGAAACAAAAACAGGAGAACAAGATGCAAGGCATTGGCTTACTGGGGGTCGCAGCGGCCGCCGCCGTCTTCATCCTGACAAGCTTTATCAAGGTGCTGCGCGAATATGAGCGCGGGGTCATTTTCACGCTGGGGCGCGTCGGTCGGCGCGCGTCGGGCCCGGGCCTGATATTCCTCATTCCGCTCATTCAGGTGATGCGCAAGATCGACATGCGCACGATCGTGCATGACGTGCCGTCCCAGGACGTGATCAGCCGCGATAACGTGTCGGTGAAAGTCAATGCGGTCATCTATTTCCGCGTCATCGACGCGGTGCGCGCCGTCGTTCAGGTCGAGAACTACATCATGGCGACGAGCCAGCTCGCGCAGACGACCTTGCGTTCGGTCCTTGGCAAACACGATCTCGACGAGATGCTGCAGGCGCGCGACAAGCTCAACAAGGACATTCAGGAAATTCTCGACACCCAGACCGAAGCCTGGGGCATCAAGATTTCAAATGTCGAGATCAAGCATGTCGACGTCGCCGAATCGATGATCCGCGCGATCGCGCGGCAGGCGGAAGCCGAGCGCGAACGGCGCTCGAAAATCATCATCGCGGAAGGCGAGCAGCAATCGGCGGCGAAACTCGCCGAGGCCGCGCAAATTCTCGCAACGCAGGAAGGCGCGATGCAGCTTCGCTATCTGAACTCCCTGCAGGTGATCGCGAGCGACAAATCGAACACGATCGTCTTCCCCTTCTCGATCGACGATCTTGCGGCGAAATTCCGCGGACAGGCCCGCTAGGCCGTCAACGCCTCGACGCGCCTGACGACGGCGCCCGTCAGCGCGTCGAGCTCTTCTTCCCCGATCGTGTAGGCGGGCGACAGATAAATCGTCCGGCCGAGAGGGCGAATGAAAACGCCCTCGTCGATAAAGGCCGCGCGCGTCTGCTCGCGATCGAACCCTTGTTCGAGTTCGACGGCGCCGACAGCCCCGAGAATGCGCACGTCTTTCACGCCGCGCCGTCGGCGCAAGGCCTCGAAGGCGGCGCGCATGCGTCGTTCGATCGCCGCGATCTGATCGAGCCGCGGCTCTTCCTCGAACAGATCGAGCGAAGCGTTCGCCGCCGCGCAGGCGAGAGCGTGGCCGGTGAATGTCGGCCCGTGCATCAACGCCTTTTCCGGGTCGTCGCCGTGAAAGGCCTCGTAAATCCGGGCGCTGACGAGAGTCGCGGCGAGCGGGCAGACGCCGCCCGTCAGCGCTTTGCCGAGCGTCATGATGTCGGGGCTGACGCCGGCGCGGGTGGCGGCGAACATCGCGCCGGTGCGGCCGAATCCCGTGAAGATTTCATCGAAAATCAACAGCGCCCCATGCGCGTCGCAAAGCGCGCGCAAACGTCTCAAAGTCGCCTCGTCATGGACGAGCATGCCGCCCGCGCCCTGCAACAAGGGCTCCACGATGACGCCGGCGATATCGCGCCTTTCGCCAAGCGCGCGCTCGAGCCCGGCCGCGCTTGCTTCCTCGCGCGGCAGAGGCAGAATGATCTGTTCGGCGAGCGCGCCCTTGAACAGCGCGTGCATGCCCTCTTCCGGGTCGCACACCGCCATGGTCGCAAAGGTGTCGCCGTGATAGCCGCCGCGAAAGGACACGAATTTCGTGCGCGTTTGGCCGAACGCGTTGCGCCAGTACTGGACGGCGACCTTCATCGCGACTTCGACGGCGACGGAGCCCGACTCAGTGAAAAAGACGCGCGCGAAGTCGCCGGGCGCAAGGCGCGTCAGGCGCGCGGCGAGCTGGCTCGCCGGCTCATGAACGAGACCGCCCAGCATGATATGCGGCATGCGGGAGAGCTGATCGCTCACGGCCGCGAGGATGCGCGGATGGTTGTAACCGTGAACCGCCGTCCACCAGCTGGCCACGCCGTCGATCAGTTCGCGCCCGTCCACGAGTCGGATGCGCGCGCCCTGTGTCGAGGCGACGGCGAGTGGGCGCGCCATCGTTTTCATCTGCGTATAGGGCAGCCAGAGATGGTCGAGCCCGTCCTGAAGCCAGCCTGGATCCGCCATCGATCTTCCAATCCTCGCCGCCGCCGCTACAACGCCTCCAAACAAGCGTCCGTCCGCGCTTATAGCCGACGCGCGCACGCGCCAGAAACGCCGCACGGCCATATCGCCCATGAGCCAGAAAGACGACATCACGGCCTTCGCGGAAGAGAAATTGCGCGCGCTTGAAGCCAGGTCCCTGCGCCGCCGCCTCGCGCCGACCGTCCGGGGCGCGGGCGCGCGCGCGACGCGCGCAGGGCGCGAACTCATCTCCTTCTGCGACAACGACTATCTCGGCCTGTCGACCGACCCCCGCGTCGTCGCGGCGGCGGCGCGGGCCGCGCGCGAATACGGCGCGGGCGCGGGCTCGGCGCGCCTCATCACCGGAGATTGCCCGCTCAACGCCGCCCTCGAGCGCAAAATCGCGGCGATGAAGGAGTCGCCCGCCTGCCGTCTTTTCGGCTCGGGTTATCTCGCCAATATCGGCGTCGTCCCGGCGCTGGTCGGCGCCGGCGATCTCATCGTCATGGACGAGCTTTCGCATTCCTGTCTGCATGCGGGCGCAAGGCTTTCGGGCGCGCGGATAGAACGCTTTCGTCACAATGATGTCGGCGAGGCGCGACGCGCGCTGCGCGAACGCAGAGGCGGCGGGCGCGCGCTCTTGTTGACGGAGACGATTTTTTCGATGGACGGCGATGCGGCGCCGCTCCCGGCCCTGGCCGAGATTTGCGAGGAGACCGGCGCCTGGCTGATGACCGACGACGCGCATGGCTTCGGCGTCGTCAAAATCGACAATCCGGCCCCGATCCAGATGGGAACATTGTCGAAAGCGGTCGGGGCCTATGGCGGCTATGTGTGCGGGCCCGCCGCGCTCATCGATCTGCTGACAAGCCGCGCGAGAAGCTTCGTCTATACGACGTCCTTGCCGCCGCCGGTTCTGGGCGCCGCGCTCGAAGCGCTCGCGATCATCGCCGCCGAGCCCGAGCGGAGCGCAAGGACGCGCGCCAACGCCGCCTTGTTCGCCGATCTTGTCGGCCTTGCGCGGCCGGCGGCGGCCATCGTCCCGGCGATGATCGGCGAGGCGGCCCGCGCCCTCGATCTGTCGGAACGCCTCGCGGACAAGGGCTTTCTCGTGAGCGCGATCCGTCCCCCGACCGTTCCGGAAGGGACCGCGCGCCTGCGCTTCACCTTCTCGGCGGCGCATGCGCAAAGCGATATCCGCGCGCTCGCCGAAGCGACGAGGGACGCGCTCGCCGCGGCCGGGGCGGCGCGGCGATGACGGCCTATTGCGTCACCGGCGCCGGCACGGAAATCGGCAAGACTTTTGTCGGCGCCGCGCTGCTCGCGGCCAGGCGCGCGGCCGGATGGAAGGTCCGCGCCGTCAAGCCGTTGATGAGCGGTTTCAGCTGGGCGCGCATCGAGGAGTCGGATGCGGGAATATTGCTGGCGGCGTGCGGCGAAAAGATCGATCGCAAAACGATCGACCGGATTTGTCTTCACGCTTTCGAAGAGCCGCTTGCGCCCAATGTCGCGGCGCGGCGCGCCGGCGTCGCGCTCGACGACGACGCCATTCTCGATTTCATCCGTGAACGGATTTCAGACCCCGGCGTATTCGCGCTGGTCGAAGGCGCGGGCGGCGTCATGTCCCCGGCGAGCGACTCCATGCTGCAAATCGATCTCCTGGCGGCGCTCGGCTTGCCTGTCATCTTCGTCGCCGCCGCCTATCTCGGCGCGGTCAGTCATTCTCTCACGGCGCTTGAAGCGCTCGACCGGCGCGGACTCGACGTCGCCGCCCTCGTCGTCGCCCAGCCCCGCCCTGACGCGCCCGCCCCGGAAGAGCTCGCCGGGGAGCTCTTGCGCTGGCGGCCGGCGGCGCGTGTCGCGATCGCCCGCTACGGCGCCGACGCGATCGCCCTCGGTCGGGAGATCGACGCCTGTCTGGCCGGCGCAGCCGGGCGGATCGCCGCGCCGGGCTAGCCGGCGCTTGGCGCGCCCCCGGCCGCCGCCTAACCTCGCCGCCATGACCGACGCCCCGGCAAACCTTGAAAGCGACTGCGCCGTCATCGACGCGCGGGGCTATCGCTGCCCGATGCCGGTCCTGTTGATGGAGCGCGCCTTTCGGCGCCGCCCGGCCGATGCGGCGTTGAAAATCCTCGCCGACGACCCGCTCGCCGTCGTCGACATCCCGCATTTCGCGCGCGCCGCGGGGCGCGTCTGCCGGCGCCTTCCCGATGACGCCGGCGCATGCGTCTTTCTGGTCACGGCCCGCTGAAAACGGCGGTTTCCGCAGCCGGGAGCCTTGCCGTCCGCGCCGCCTCAGGGGCGCCATTTTCTTTCCGAAGATGGTAAACGTCTCTCTGGAGACGCGGGTTGGGCCGTGCTTTAATGCCCGACAGTTTCGCCTTGGGGGCCTCCGCTCGCGTCCAGCCGGCGGGCGGCCGGGCGAGGGGAGTCAGGGGTTATGAGGGAAAATCACGTGACAATTTTAGACGCTGCGCGCCGCGCATTGATCGGCGCGACGGCGGCCGCGGCGATGACGCTCGCCCTCACCGGGTGCAGCGGCGCGACCGGCGCCTCAAAAGCGGAAAAAGCGCCCCAGACGGGTTTCGACATCGGCTACGCCGCCTACGCCAGCAAGCAATATGAGCAGGCGATTGATATCTGGAAGCGTTACGCCGTCGCGGGCGACGTGCGCTCCCAATACATTCTCGGCGAGGTCTATTCGAACCATCCCTTCGCGGATCGCGACGACGTCCAGCAAAAGCCGGAAGTCGTGAAAGTCGATCTCGTCGAAGCGCTCAAATGGTACACGCTCGCCGCCAATTACGATTTCGACACGCGCATCCGCTACGAGCATGTCGACGTGACGGCGGACGAGCGCAACGCCTCGATTCTCGCCAATCAGCGCCTGCCGCAGGTGCGCCGCCTGATGAGCGACAGCGATGTCGACAAGGCGGAAACGCTGGTCTCCGAAACTTTCCAGCGCGGCAGCCCCTATGATCTCTATCGCCTCGGAGAGATGTATCAGGAGGGCTCGGGCGTCGAAAAAGACAACGTCAAGGCGCTCGAAATGTTCATCCTCGCCCAACAGCGCGGCGTGAGCCAGGCGAGCGCGGCCTCGGCCGAGATCGCCAAATACATGACGAAACGGGACATCGACGCCGCGCATGATCTGGCGACGAACTGGCAGCCGCCGCTTCCGGTCGAGCTGACCAAACCGACGCCGCAGCAGGAAGAGAACGAACGTCTCAAGAAAGAGCTGGAGGAGATCAAGCTCGAAGACGCGCTCAAGGCCGTCTCCGACATCGATGTGGAGCTCTTGCAGCGGTCGCTGCGCGCGCTCGGCTTCTATTACGGGCCGATCGACAATGTGATGGGCGCCGGCACGCGCCAGGCCATCCGCCGCTTCCAGTATTCGCGCGTCGAACGCGACACGCAGATGACGGATCAAGAAAAAGAGGCGGTCAAGACCGGCGTGCTTTCGGCCCGGCAGACGGTCGATCTCATCGCCGCCGCTGCGTCGCCGCCCGCCAATGACGCGATGTCGCAATATGTCTACGGCATCATGTACACGCAGGGCATCGGCGTCGAAACCGATGGGCAGCAGGCTGTTCAATGGCTGTCGAAAGCGGCCGAGCAGGATCTCGCGATCGCCAATTACGCGCTCGGCGTCATCTATCGCGACGGCACGACCGGCCTCAATCAGGTCACGCCGAACAAGGCGCTCGCGGCGCAGTATTTCGCGCGCGCCTATGCGCTCGGATACAAAAAGGCGGGCGAAGCGTTAAGGCTGCTCGATTTCCGGGCGCCGAAGAGCGGTAATTAGCGGGAGGCGGATCGATGAAACGCGTATTGATGTCATTCGCCGCAGCCGGCGCATTGTGCGCCGTCAATATCGGCGTCGCCGCTGCGCCGTCCCTTGGCGGCTTTCCCATTCGCGAGCCCGGCGAAGGGCCGGCGGCGGGACGCGCGCCCGTCGGCTACAAGTCGGAAGTCGTCGTAAGCCAGTCGCCGGATTCGAAAGTGCGCACGGTCGCCGCGGCGCTGAGGATGGTGAAGCCGGGCGGCACGATCATCGTGCAGGGCGGCGTTTACGCGGAGAATCTCGATATCCGCAAGGCCGTCGCGATCCGCGGCGTGCCCGACGCCTACGGCCGCAATGTCGTGTTCACGCCGGCGCCGGGAGAGAATTGCGCGACGGTGCATCCGGACACGCCGATGGCGCCCGTTTCGGTGAGCGACGTCATTTTCAAATTCGCCAGCGTGCGCGGTGCGGGCTCGTGCATCGACGTCGCCGGCGGCGCGTTTTCGCTGCGCGACAGCTATGTAGTGCCGGCGGACGCGAACATTCCGATCCGCGCCGCTTACGGCCGCATCGCGGACATGCCGGCGATCGACGACGCCCTGCTTCAAAACTCCTCGAGCGTGAAGGATGGCGCCCGGCCCTATCCCAACGACGCGGCGCGCCATGCCGGCGCCGATCTTTCGCTTTGGGCGCAAGTGGGCGGCGGCGCCGATGCGACGATCGCCAAGGAAATGCATATCCGCGCCGATCAGGGCGGGCCGCTCAACGGGCCGTTCGCGGCGATCAAGGTCGCCGCCGGCGACGTCAAGATCGAGGGCAATGTCATCATCGGCGCACAGACAGGCATTGTCTTCGCAAGCGATGATGAAGCCATGATGCGCGGCACGCTGACGAACAATGTTATCCTCGGCAATCTCGTCGGCGTCGACATCAAGGGGGTCGCGGCCGACCTTCTGCTCAACCGCAACACCATCCGCTACAATCCGAAAGCGGGTCTTCGCGCGGATGTTTATGACGGGCTCAAGCTCGTCGGAAACGAAATCTCCGCGAACGGAGCCGGCATTCTGCTCAGTCAGAATGTCCGCCTGGCGACGATTACGTCGAACCGCATCATTGATAACGCGTCCGACGCGATCAAGGCTTCGAGCGGCTTTTACGGCGCGGTGAGCGCGAACTTCATCGCCGGCAACAAGGGCTGCACGATCCAGTTCTTCTCGGCGCAGGACAAGATCCTCAACAATGTCGACCGCAAGGTGACGGCCTATGAGGACTTCCAGCCGGCCCTCAATTACGGGCCGACGAACTACGCCGAAGGCAATCTGGGCGACAAGCAGCTGAGAAAAAAATATCGCCGCAAATATCATCTCGAGAAGGCCGCGGCGAGCGAGCTGCGGCCTTGCGGCGATCCGCTCTAAAGGCGCGCGGCGCCGTCAGCGAAAACGCCCCCGATTTCGGGGGCGTTTTTGGATGAGCGGGAGCCGCTAGCGATGAATGCGGCTGATTTTCGAGCCCTCGAGGGACAGATTGTACATCAGACCCTTGTTGTTGAAGATGAAGGCGACGATCGGCTTGTTGAGGCTCGTTGCGTCAATCTCGCCGCCGGCGCCGACGACGACGACCGCGACCGACGCGTCGACCCCGACCTCCCAGCCGTCGCTTGCGCGGAATTTGTCGAGCGCGCCCTTTTCGAGAAAGACGATGAATTCGGTGCGCGCCTGCGCGCCGAGCTGGAAGCCGATGGAGGCGGCGGCGGTGGAATAATATCCCGCCGTGCGGCCGCCGACGATCAGCGCCCCCTCGCCATATTCGCCCCCGATGCCGATGCCGGCCTTTTTGACGGAAGGAAAGACGAGATAGCCCGCCGAGCGCGCCAGCAGGGCGGAGCCGCCATGCACATGCTCCTTGAACTTGACGATCGACTCCGCGACGCGGCGGTCGATCTTCGCCTTGGAGGCGGCCTCGGCCTGGCCGGCGCCGAGGGCGAAAACAAACATGAAGGCGATCAACAGATTGGCGAATTTCCTCATGAGGTTCCCTTTTGCTGCGGCCCCAGCCGTCCTTCTATCGCGCCGCCTTTAATCGCGCCTTTTTCAGGCGAGGGCAATTTGGACGGATAATGTCAAGCGTGACTCCGGCGCAACGCCCGGGCGACAAGACGCCATTAGCCCGCCGGAATTTTTAGGACGCGCGCTCAGCTTATGTTAATTGGGTGACAGATTCGCGCGCGTTGAATTGTGCGCCGCAACATTGTTGCGTTGGTTTGCGGTCGCCCGACGGGACGGCGACAGCCGCCGCATCGCCGCGAGATTGAGGGAACAAAAAATTCAATCAGGAGGGTGCGATGAAATTTTCGGGTCGTGACAGGCCGGTCATTCTCGCTGCGGCGATGGCGGCGGCCGTCGGCGCAACGGGAGCCGCCGCGCAGGATCAGGCGACGAATCAGGACGCCATCGTCGTCACGGCGACGAAGCGGGAGCAGACGCTGCAGGACGTGCCGTTTTCGGTGAACGCGCAGACGCAGGCCGACATCCAGAGAACAGGATCGCAAAATCTCGAAGACTTGTCGCGGAACGTTGCGGGCCTCGCCATTCAAAATCTCGGGCCGGGCCAGAGCCAGGTCGGCATTCGGGGCGTCTCGGCCGGCCAGATCGTTCGCGACCAACCGGGCGTCAAGGAGCAGGTCGGCATCTATCTCGATGAATCCGTAATCTCGCTCTCGCTTTTCACGCCGGACCTTGATCTCTTTGACCTGGCCCGCGTTGAAACGCTGCGCGGCCCGCAGGGGACGCTGTTCGGTTCGGGTTCGGTCGGCGGCACGATCCGCTTCATCACGAACCAGCCGAAACTCGGCGCCTTCGAGGGCGCGCTCGAAGGAAATGTCAACGTCATCGACGGCGGCGGAGTCGGCGGCCACGCCAAGGGCATGCTCAACATTCCGATGGGCGACAAAATGGCGTTGCGCGTCGTCGCTTACGATACGGAATATGGCGGCTTCCTCGACGCTCAGTACGAAGACGGCCGGATCAAGAAGAACATCAATAGCGGGGAGCGGTCGGGCGTGCGCGCGGCGCTGCGCTGGGAGCCCGCGGACATGGTTACGATCACGCCGCGCTTTGTCTATCAGCGCGTCGACGTTCACGGCTTTAACCGCCACGAACTGTATAATCTGTTCGCCAATCCCTTCACGACCACGCGGCCGCCGGTCGATTTCAGCAATTTCGATCAGCATCTGTTGCTGCGCGAAGAATTCAAGGACAATTTCTACCTTGGCGACCTGACGATCGAGCTGAAACTCGGCGGCGTCAATTTCACCTCCGTCACCAGCTACACGGATCGCCAGATTTTGGTGAGCCGCGACGCGAGCGCCCTCACCGGGTCGGTTTCGGTCGATCTCGGCTATCCGGACGTGGCTGTCTCCATCCCCTCCAATCTGCGCGATACGACGGATCTGACGCAGCTGACGCAGGAGGCGCGGTTCTCGTCCAATTATGAAAGCCCGCTGCAGTGGGTGGTCGGTCTTTTCTATGCGGACGCCCAGCGCGATTACGCTCAGCGCCTGCCGACGCCGGGCTATGATTACTTCACCGATCTTGTGCTCGGCGCGGGCACGGCCGCGGCGACGGCCAACGGCTATGGGCCGGATTCGCCCTATAATTCCGACCTTCCCTATCACAACGAACAATTTGCGGTGTTCGGCGAGGGCACCTACGATCTGACCGACAAGTTTCATGTCACGGCAGGCGCGCGTTATTACGACTTCCATGAAACGCGGCGATTTGTTTCAGGCGGCCTTTTCTCGAATGGCGACAACCGGACGGATTCGACGAGTTCGAACGGCTTTTCGCCGCGCTTCATCCTCAGCTATGACGCCACTGATGCGATCACCTTCAATGCGCAGGCATCAAAAGGTTTCCGCCTCGGCGGCGTCAACGACCCGCTGAACCTCACCCTGTGCTCGCCGCAGGACGCGGCCATTTTCGGCAGCTTCCAGGACTACAACGACGAGACGCTGTGGAACTATGAAGGCGGCATGAAGGTCCGCAAGGGCGCGTTCTCGCTGAACGCGGCCGGTTTCTATACGGACATTTCAAACCTGCAGGTGACGCTGGACGCGGGCTCTTGCTCTTCGCGGATCTCGTTCAACGTGCCGAAAGCGCACACCGCCGGCTTTGAGTGGGAGCTTCAGAGCCAGCCTATCACGGGCCTTGAATTCTCTTTCTCCGGAACGATCCTCAACGCCGAGTTCGACTCCACGGTTGTCGACGGCATGGGTAACGTCGTCGCCGGCCTTGAAAAGGGCAATCGGCTCGCTTCCGTGCCGAAACTCCAGCTCGCAGCCTCGGCGCAGTATAATTTCCCGATCGGAACCGGAAACGGCTTTATCGCCGCGTCCGTCCAGCATATCGGCGATCGGTTCACGCAGCCGAGTGACCAGGTGAACAGCATGCGCAGCTTCGTCTCCGGCCTGCCTTTCCTCGGCGCCCCCGGAACCGATGCGACGGTCGTCAATCTCGACCTTCCGGCATACACGATCGTCAATCTCAACGCCGGCTACACCAAGGGCGCTTGGGACTTCCTCGTTTATGTCAACAATGTCGGCAATGAAGAGGCGCTTTTGTCCTTCGACCGCGAACGCGGCGGACGGGCGCGGCTTGCCTATCACGTGAACCAGCCGCGCACTTTCGGCGTGACGGCGCGCGTGCATTTCTAAGGCTCGCCAAACCATTTGGCGTGATTGCGGCGGCCTGCGGGCCGCCGCTTTTTTATGCCGCAAAGCCCGAAGCATGCGCGAGGCGGTTGCCCTCGCCCGTCAACGGCGCCAGCGTTCGCCGTGAAGTCGTTTTTGGGAGGCTCTCAATGTCGCTCAAGATCTATCATACGCCGTTCACCCGCTCGATCCGCGTCGTCTGGACGCTGGAAGAGCTTGGCCTGCCCTATGAGCTCGTCCATCAGAAAATGGACCGCGCCTATTTCAAGACCCCTGAATGGCGGAAAATCAATCCGGTGGGAAAAGTGCCGGTCTTCTTTGACGGCGAGGAGCGACTGATCGAGTCGGTCGCCGTCACGCACTATCTCGCTGAAAAATACGGCGAAGGAAAACTCGCACGCCGCCCTGCGGACCCCGATTACGGACAGTTTCTGCAATGGCTGCACTTCGGCGAGGCCGGCATGGGCGGCTATGCCGGCATGCTGATCGGGCAGACGCGGATTCTGCCCGAAGAGCAGCGCCTTGAGCCGATGAAGCAATGGGCGATCGCCGAATGCAAGAATTGTTGCGATTTCATCGAAACGTCGCTCGAGGGGCGCGATTATATATTGGGCGAAGATTTCTCCCTCGCCGATATCTCCCTCGGTTATATTCTATACCTTATTTCGCTTTCCGGCGAGCAGGACCGGATCCTCAGCGCCCGGACGAAACTCTATCTGAAGCGCCTGACCGAGCGGGAGGGCTGGAAGAAGGCGACGGCGAGAGCGGGATAGCGCGATCTTTGCGCGTCGGAAGAAGCCAAGGCCGAACGGCGCGGCGGACTGAATCGCTAGTCTTTCGAAATCCCGCATTTGCCGGCCTTGGCGCCGCGCCCGGCCTTATCGAGCGCGGCCGCCGCCGCGACGGGCCGATCGGTCGCGATAATATCGGCGCCGGCCGCGGCGATTACGGCGTAGCGTCCGCCTTCGCCGGAAAAAGCCATTTCGCGATCAGTCGAATCGGCCCCTTCAAGCGTCGCGAAGGCGGTAATGGCGCCTTGTTCGCGGAGCGCGCCGAGAAGGCGCGGGGCGGCGTCTGCGTCGCGGGAGAAGGCGATGATGCGGCCCATCGGAATATCCTCGGCGACAGCCCGATTGAGTTCCGAGATTGAGTCGATCGGGATTGAAATCATCGCATCCGGCGCCAGCCTGTTCAGCTTGCGCGCCGCGCCGAGCGACGGCGCGATCAGGATGACCCGGTCGGCCGCGTTCTGATTGACGATCGTCTTGATCACATGCGCATAGGACGCCGAAGGCTTGATATCGATTTCAAGAATGGCGCGGCCCTCCGCCCAGGCGAGCGCGGCGTCAAAGCGGGGCGGCGTAAACTGCGTTTTGGCGCCCGCGGGATCTTCAAGATGAAGGTCCCTGATCTCGTCCCAATCAAGGCGCGCCGTCGCGCCTTC
The DNA here is from genome assembly GCA_016125425.1 of Alphaproteobacteria bacterium. Classification (GTDB taxonomy): domain Bacteria; phylum Pseudomonadota; class Alphaproteobacteria; order Caulobacterales; family Parvularculaceae; genus Amphiplicatus. The sequence continues at coordinate 204,050 of WGLT01000002.1, read as the reverse complement.
TCCCGTCGTCGTGCGCTCGAGGCGATCGTCATGCATCAGATAGAGAACGCCGTCAGCGGTTTCGGCGACATCGGTTTCAATGATCGCCGGCGCGAGGGAAAGCGTGTGCGCGAATGTCTCGATCGCGTTTTCAGGATAGCCGTCCGCCGGCCCGCCGCGATGGGCCGCAACAAGCGTGACGCCCTCTTTTCGCAGGCAGGCGAAAAAGCCGGGAAGATCGCCCTGCGGCGCCATGCGCCAGCCGGGGATGTCCTCCGCCGCGTCGACGGGCGGCGCGGAAGGCTTGCCGCAAGCCCAAAGCGCGAGCGCCGCGGCGATCGCGAGGGCTGAGAGCTTTTCGCCTGGCTTTCGAAACATGCGCGCTCCGCCGAAAATCGAGACCGATCATAGCCGCGCCGGCGCAGCGCGAAAGGCGCTGAGGGCTGGCGACGCGGCGCGGTCTCTCGCCGGATCAGGTGTTCATCGAGTCGAAGAAGTCGGCGTTCGTCTTGGTCTGCCGCAGCTTGTCGAGCAGGAACTCGATGGCGTCGGTCGTGCCCATGGGCGAGAGAATGCGCCGCAGGACATAGACCTTTTGCAGCTCGTTTTTCGGAACGAGCAGGTCTTCCTTCCGCGTGCCGGATTTTGCGATGTCGATCGCCGGGAAGGTGCGTTTGTCGGCGACCTTCCGGTCAAGGACGATCTCGGAGTTGCCGGTGCCCTTGAACTCTTCGAAGATCACCTCGTCCATCTTCGAGCCGGTGTCGATGAGCGCCGTCGCGATGATGGTGAGCGAGCCGCCCTCCTCGATATTCCGCGCGGCGCCGAAAAACCGCTTCGGGCGCTGCAGCGCGTTCGCGTCGACGCCGCCGGTCAACACCTTGCCGGAAGACGGCACGACCGTGTTGTAGGCGCGGCCCAATCGCGTGATCGAGTCGAGGAGAATAACCACGTCCCGGCCGTGCTCGACGAGACGTTTGGCCTTTTCGATCACCATTTCCGCGACGGCGACGTGCCGCGCGGCCGGTTCGTCAAATGTCGAAGAAATGACTTCGCCATTCACCGAACGCTGCATGTCGGTGACCTCTTCCGGGCGCTCGTCGATAAGCAGAACGATCAAATAGCATTCGGGATGGTTCGCCGAAATCGAGTGCGCGATGTTCTGCAAGATGACCGTTTTGCCGGTCCGCGGCTGCGCGACGATCAGCGAGCGCTGGCCCTTGCCGATCGGCGCGACAAGATCGATGACGCGCGCCGTGAGGTCTTTCTTCTTGCCCTCTTCGGTGGTCACTTCCATGCGCAGACGCTCGTCCGGATAGAGGGGCGTCAGATTGTCGAAATGGACCTTGTGGCGGACCTTCTCGGGATCCTCGAAATTGATCGTGCCGACCTTCAGGAGCGCGAAATAGCGCTCGCCGTCCTTCGGGCTTCTGATTTCTCCGACGACCGTGTCGCCGGTCTTCAGACCGAACCGGCGGATTTGCGACGGCGAGACGTAAATGTCGTCGGGGCCCGGCAGGTAATTCGCTTCCGGGGACCGCAGAAAGCCGAAACCGTCGGGAAGGACCTCCATCACCCCGCCGCCGGTGATCTCCACGTCGTGATCGGCGAGCTCCTTGAGGATCGCAAACAGCATATCCTGCTTGCGCATGGTTGAGGCGTTTTCGACTTCGAGGTCTTCGGCGAAGGCGAGAAGGTCAGTCGGCGATTTCGCTTTCAGCTCATCGAGCGACATCTTGGAAGGCAGGGACATAGGACCTCTGGTCTGGACTGCATGGGCGGCCGGGCGCACGAATGGCGCGTCGGCGGAATGGCCAGGTTTTGAACGGACTTGGCGCGCGTTGTTTCGCTGCGCTCAATAAGGCGGGCTGGTCTGAATATAGGATCGATCCAGTGTTCGTCAATCAGGCTAGAACGGCCGGACGATCACCATGATGACGGCGATCATCATGAGCAGAAACGGAACCTCGTTCATGATCCGCCAGAATTTTTCGGTGCGCGGCCGCTCCCCGCGCGCAAATCGCCTCTGAGCGCCCGCATAGAGCCCGTGGACGGCCGAAATGCTCAAAACTGCGGCGAGTTTCACATGCAGCCACGGGTCATGGAGGAGCGCCGGATTGGCGTAAAGCATGGTGAGGCCAAGCACCCATACGGCGATCATCGCCGGATTGATGATGCCCTTGAGGAGCCGACGCTCCATCTGGATGAAGTTGCGTTCGGCCTCGCCGCCTTTTTCGGCGCGCCAGTGGTAAACGAAGAGGCGCGGCAAATACATCATGCCCGCCATCCAGGCGATGACGGCGATGACATGCAGCGCCTTGATCCAGGGATAAATCGCCAGCAGCGTCTGACGCATGCCTATCTCCACGCGCCCGAGCGGATAAACCTGACCAGGGCGTCGACATTCTCAGGCGGCGTTTCGGGAACGAGACCATGCCCGAGATTGAAGACGTATGGGACGTCATGGAACAGCTTCAGATAGCTCGCCGCCGCCTTGATCATAACGTCTCCGCCTGTCACGACGGCGAGCGGATCAAGCCCGCCCTGGACGACCACATGTTCGCCAAGCTGGGCGCGCGCGAATGACGGATCCATCGCGTAATCGATGCCGAAGCCGTCGCATTTCCCGGTTGCGAGATATTCGGGCGCCTTTTCGCCGACCCCCTTCGGGAAAAAGATCACCGGTGCGCCGGGCCGCGCCTTCTTGACCGCGGCGGCGATTTTTTCGAGCGGTCTGACCGACACGCTGTCGAGGATCGGCCAGGGCAGCCCGCCCGCCCAGGTATCAAAGAGCTGAACAACATCCGCGCCGGCGTCGAGCTGCGCGATGAGGTATTCACTGGTCTTCTCGGTGAGGAGTCCGATCAGCGCATCGAGAAAATCGCGTTGGTCATACCATAGGCGGCGAAGCGCCGCCGGGTCCTTGATCGGACCGCCCGCGAGCATATAGGTGGCGACCGTCCACGGCGCGCCGGCAAAGCCGATCAAGGCCTTTGCGGGCTGAAGCGCCGCCTTCGTCCGCCGCAGTGTCTCAAACACCGGCGAAAGCCGCTCAACCACATTTTGCCGCCGAAACGCATCAAGCCTTTCGAGCGTTACGGGCGGGGAGAGGCGCGGGCCTTCTCCCTCAACGAAAGACAGGTCCTGTCCCAGGGCGAAGGGGATCAAAAGAATATCCGCAAAGAGAATCGCCGCATCGAGATCGAAGCGCCGCACCGGCTGGAGCGTCGCTTCGGCGGCGAGCGCCGGATTGAGGCACAGATCGAGAAACGAACCCGCCTTGGCGCGCAGCCGCCGGTATTCAGGCAGATAGCGCCCCGCCTGACGCATCAGCCAGATCGGCGGTATGGCCGGCTTTTCGCCTGCAAGCGTTGTCAGAAGCTTTTTTTCCATCCCCGCCTTCTTCCGTTTTCTTTCTATTAATCTTTCTTAAAAAAGTATGAATGAAATAGTAGGGCTTGAAACCGGGGAAAATCAGATTGGAAGACGCAGCTCCAAGGGCGGTCATACCCGAATCCAAAATATCCTCCCCGAGGAGGATATTCTCCTTAGCGGCGGGGAAAAACTGGACAAGCCCTTCATTTGACGCACTCTCTTGTCCCGAACGCGTTCTGAATAAGACAGGAACCCCCAAGGTGCGGAGAGTTGCGGCGAGGTTGTCCTCTGTCGAGCGGTTTTCAAGCCGGACTGTGCGTTTGAAAGGCGCCGATCGGAGAAGGCGGGGAGAGGCGCGCCGTGTTTCCCCCTCGGCGCGGAGTCTTGAACAGGACATCCACAAGAGATGAACGATTCCGCCGCCCTTGAGGACGCCGCACGCCGCCAGCCTCTGGCGAGCTATTTTCACGTCCATCTCGTATCCGATTCGACGGGCGAAACCTTGAATGCGGTGCTGAAAGCGACGGCCTCGCAATTCGCTTTGGCCAAACCGTTGCAGCACATATACGCGCTCATCCGCTCGAAAGCGCAGCTCGACCGAACGCTTGCCGAGATCGAAGCCGCGCCGGGCCTGGTGCTTTATACGATCGTCAATCCGGAATTGCGCCGGCAGCTTGAGATCCGGTGTTCGGAATTACAGACGCCGGCGATTTCGGTGCTCGACCCGCTGCTCGCCGCCTTCGCGGATTTTCTCGGTCATGAACGGATCATGCGGGCGGGCGCCCAGCATGAGCTCAACGAGGCTTATTTCAAACGCATCGAGGCCATCGATTTCACCCTCGCCCATGACGACGGCCAAATGGCCTGGGATATCGAGACAGCGGATGTCGTTCTGGTGGGCGTCAGCCGGACGTCGAAAACGCCGACCTGCATGTATCTGGCGAACCGGGGCATTAAGGCGGCGAATATTCCGCTCGTGCCGGGACAGAGCCTGCCCCCCTCGGTGCTTGAGGCCAAGCGGCCGCTGGTTGTCGGACTGGTCGCCGCGCCGGAGCGGCTGGCGCAAATCCGCGCGAGCCGGCTCGGCGCGATGAATGCGGGCGGAAAGGCGGAAATCTATTCCGATCTGGACGCAATCCGCGCTGAAGTCCTCGCCGCCAAACGGCTTTATGCGAAACAGCGATGGCCGGTCATCGACGTGACGCGAAAATCGGTGGAGGAAACGGCCGCGGCGATCCTGACCAAATTCTCCGCCCGGCAAAACCGCTAGGATCCGTAATGACCGCGCCGCGTCTCATTCTCGCTTCGGGAAGCGAAATCCGCGTCAAAATTCTGAAAGACGCCGGTCTCGTTTTCGACATCGCGCGCCCGTCGACGGACGAGGCGGCGATCAAGACGCGCATGCTCCGCGAAGGCGCCGATCCGGAATCGATCGCCGCAGCGCTGGCCGAGGCGAAGGCGCTGTCGCCGCGCGCGCCGGGCGCGCTGGTGATCGGCTCTGACCAGATTCTCGAATATGAGGGGCGTCTTTTCGACAAGCCGGCGTCGCGGCGCGAGGCGGCGGAGAGGCTGCGCGAACTCCGGGGCCGGACGCATTCGCTGATCAACGCCGTGGCGGTCGCGGAAAACGGCCGCATCGTCTTCCGCCATCTTGACCGGCCGCGCCTGACGATGCGCGCGCTCGCCGACGAAGAGATCGACCGCTATCTCGACGCGGCGGGCGAGGGCGTTCTGGCGAGCGTCGGCGCCTATCAGGTCGAAAATCTGGGCGCGCGGCTCTTTGCGCGAATCGAGGGCGATCATTTCGCGGTGCTGGGCCTTTCGCTCTTTCCTCTGCTGGGCTTTCTGCGCGAACGGGGGATCGGAGGCTTTTGATGGACCGCAGCCCAATCCGCGCCGGCGTCATCGGTTATCCGGTCGGGCATTCGCTGTCGCCGCTGCTGCACCGGATCTGGGCGGCGCGCGAGGGAATAGAGATCGAGTACGAGCCGGTTGAAGTCGCGCCGGGCTATGACGCCTTCGCCAGCGCTGCGCGGACGCTTGCGGCGCAGGGCTGGCGCGGCGCGAATGTAACCCTTCCGCATAAGGAGAATGCGCTGCGTTTCGCGCTCGAAACCGGACATGCGAGCGATACGGCGATTGAGGCCGGCGCCGCGAACATGCTGACTTTCGGGGAGACTCTCTATGCGGATAATTCGGACGTTGAGGGATTCGCCGCCCCGCTGCGGAATCTGCTGAGGCCGGACGACCGGCGCGGGCGCGCGGTTCTGCTCGGCGCAGGCGGAGCGGCGCGCGCGATTGCGGTCGCCCTGAAACGGCTGGGATATGAAAGAATTGAGATCGCAAACCGCAGCGCCGGGCGCGCGCAGGCGCTGGCCGAAGCCTTCGGAGGCGATGTCGTTGCGTGGGAAGGGCGCGAAGCGGCGCTTGCGGGCGCGGACTTGCTTGTCAACGCGACGAGCCTCGGCATGTCGGGAAAGCCGGCGCTGACGCTTCCGCTCGAGCGCCTGCCGGCGCGCGCGATCGTGTGCGAGATTGTCTACAGCCCGCTTGAGACGGCGCTTTTGAAAGAGGCGCGCGCGCGCGGCCTTCGAACGACCGACGGTCTTTCCATGCTGATGGGGCAGGCGGTCCTGGCGTATCGGGCCTGGTTCGGAGCGACCGCCGAAGCGGACGAGGATCTGCGCGCGCGATTGACGGCGGCGCTGGCGGCAAGAGGCCAGGCATGATTGTCGTCGGCCTGACCGGATCGATCGGCATGGGCAAGTCGACCGTGCTCGAGATGTTCAGGGAATGCGGAGCCGCGGTCTGGAACGCCGACGAGGCCGTGCGCCGGCTTTATGCGAAAGGCGGCGGGGGCGTCGGTCCGGTTGCGGCGGCGTTTCCCGATGCGATCAGGGACGGCGCCGTGGACCGCGAAGCGCTGTCGCGCCTCGTCATCGACGATCGCGCGCGCCTGCGCAGGCTCGAAGCGATCGTGCATCCGCTCGTCGCCGCGGACAGGGAGCGCTTTCTCGACCGGGCGCGCCGCAATGGCGAGGAAATCGCGGTGCTCGACATCCCGCTGCTTTTCGAAACCAACGCGCAAAGCCGGTTTGACGCCGTCGTCGTTGTTTCGGCGCCGGCGGCGGCGCAGCGCGCGCGCGTGCTCGCCCGGCCCGGCATGACAGCGGCGAAGTTCGAGCGCATTCTTGCGATGCAGACGCCCGACGCCGAAAAGCGCGCGCGCGCCGATTACGTCATCGACACCGGCCAATCGCTCGCGGCGACGCGGGCTGATGTCGAAGCGGCGTTCGCGGACGTCAGGCGCAAAGGGCCCCGGCGGCGCTGAGCGCGCCGGTTACGCGGCGATCACATGCACGCTGAAAAGCCGCGCCGGATCGGCGTAGCGCGCGACGGGCGCGAAGCCGGCCTCGCCCGCAAGGGCCGCAAACTCATCGAGCCCGTATTTATGGGAATCCTCGACATGAAGGATCTCGCCTTCGGCGAAGACCCAGTCGCGCCCGGCGGCGCGGACGACGTGGGCGAGGCGGCTTTTCAGCCGCATTTCGACGCGGCCTGCATGCGCGTCATAGCGGGCGAGGTAGAGAAAATTCCTCTGATCGAAATCGCCGCAAAGCTCGCGGTTGGCGCGAGTGAGAATATTGCGCGTGAACGCTTCGCTGACGCCGGCCGCGTCGTTATAGGCGGCGTTGAGCGTCTTCGAATCCTTTTTCAGATCGACCCCGACGATCATCAGCCCGCCCGGGCCGAGCCGCGCGCGCCAGCCGCGCAAAAGAGCGCGCGCCTGCGCGCGCGTCATGTTTCCGATGGTTGAGCCGGGAAAGAAGGCGATGCGCCGCCCGGCGGCTTCCGGCAGGGGAAAATCGCCGGCGTAATCGGCCGCGATGGCCTCGATGCGCAGGCCCGGATAATCGCGCGCGATGCGCATGGCGGCGCCTTTCAAATGCTCGGCGCTGACATCGATCGGCGCATAGCAGGAGAGCGCATCGAGATGATCGAGAAGAATGCGCGTTTTGACGCTCGACCCCGAGCCGAGTTCAATCAGCGCGGCGTCCCGGCCGGCGATATGCGCGATCGCGGCGGCGTTCGCGCTCAGAATCGATAGTTCGGTGCGCGTTTGGTAATATTCGGGAAGCTCGCAGATTTTGTCGAAGAGGGCCGATCCCGCCGGATCATAGAGAAAGCGGCAGGGGATGGACTTTTGCGGCGCGCTCATGCCGGCGGCGAACGCGTCGCGGAAGCTTTCCTGCGCGACGAGATGGTTGCGAAAATAAAAGGGCGCCTGCGGCGCGCCGAGGCGTTCGAGTCTAGCGGTCATCGGCAAGCCTTATTCCGGCGAACGCCCAGCGCGCGGCGGGCGGATAGAAGTTTCGATAGGTCGCGCGAATGTGGTCCGCCGGAGTGACGGCCGATCCGCCGCGCAGAACGAACTGGTTGGCCATGAACTTGCCGTTATATTCGCCGACGGCGCCTGCGGCCGGACGAAAGCCTGGATAGGGCGTATACGGACTTTGTGTCCATTCCCAGACGTCGCCGAACATTTGCGCGAGCCCCTGAGCGCGCGCGGGCCGGGGGTGAAGATAGCCGGACTCGGCGAAATCGCCGGGACTTGCGGCCGAGCGCGCGGCGACTTCCCATTCGGCCTCGCGGGCAAGGCGCTTTCCCGACCAGCGGGCGAAAGCGTCCGCTTCGTAATAGCTGACATGACAGACGGGCGCGGCGGGATTGACGGGCTGCGGGCCGGCGAGCGTGAAGATGCGCCATTCCTCGGTTTCGCGCGTCCAATAAAGCGGCGCCGTCCAGCCTTCGTCCCGCGCCGCCGCCCAGCCGTCGGAGAGCCAGAGCTCGGGCCGCGCATAACCGCCGTCTTCGATGAAGGCGCAATATTCCGCATTGGTCGTGAGCCGGCTCGCAAGGCGGAACGGTTCGAGCCAGACGCGATGGCGCGGGCTTTCGTTGTCGAAGGCGAATCCGGCGCCGTCATGGCCGACGTCGAAAAGGCCGCCGTCGAATTCGATCCACTCAAGCGGCGGCGCCCGGCGCACAAGCGCCGGAGGAAAGGCGCCGTAACTTGGCTGCAGGGGATTGAGGGAGAAGAGATGTTTCACATCCATCAGGAGCAGCTCCTGATGCTGCTGCTCATGATGGAGGCCAAGCTCGACAAGCGGCGCGATCGTCGCCCGGAGCGCGTCGTCGGCGCCGTCGATCAGCGCGAGCATCGCCTGGTCGACATGGGCGCGGTAAGCGGCGACTGTCTCCAGCGAAGGCCGCGAGAGCATGCCGCGGAGCGGGCGCGGATGGCGCGGACCGGCCGCCTCATAATAGGAATTGAAGAGATAGGCGAAGGCGTCGTCGAAGACGGCGTATCCGCGCGCATAAGGCTTGAGAAGAAAAGTCTCGAAAAACCAGCTCGTATGCGCGAGATGCCATTTGGTCGGGCTCGCGTCGGGCATGGACTGGATCGTCTGGTCTTCCGCGGAGAGCGGGACGGCGAGCTCCGGCGTGCGCGCGCGAATGCGTCCGTACCTCTCCCGCCAAGCGTCCCGGCCGGCGCGTTTTTCCGGCGCTGCGGATGGAACAGCGCTCGACATCGGGCGCCTCCCTTCAGGCGGGGGCGTGAAAGTCGTCGCTCCCCCAAGAAAATCTTCGCAGGCGGCAATAAAGCCCATCCGGGCGACGATGGCAAAGCTGCAGACGGAAAAAAACATGCGGCCGCCTCACGCTTGCGTGAGGCGGCCCTGCGATGATGGCAGAAACGTTAAATTCGCGCAGCCCGGCTCACCAGCCGCACTGGCGGTCCTTGTTCTGTTGTTTGAGATATTCCATGAGCGGGCGGAAATATTCGACCATCGCCGCGCCGTCCATTTGCCGCGAGCCGGTGAATTCTTCGAGCGCGTCGGGCCATGGTTTCGACGCTCCCATTTCCAGCATCTTCTCGAATTTCTCACCGACTTCTTTTGATCCGTAGAAGGAGCAACGGTGCAGCGGCCCTTTCCAGCCGATCTGGTCGCAAGCCGCCTTGTAGAACTGGAATTGCAGGATGCGCGCGAGAAAATAGCGCATATAGGGAACGCTGTTGGCCACGTGATATTTCGCCCCGGCGTCGAATCCGTCGGCGGGGCGCGGGCCGGGCGGGCGCACGCCCTGATATTGCGTGCGCAGCGCCCACCAGGCGTCGTTATAGCGGTCGGGCGTCACTTCGCCCGAGAAGACCTCCCACCGCCATTTGTCGACGAGAAGCCCGAAAGGCAGAAAGGCGACCTTGTCGAGCGCCTGGCGCAGCAGCAGCGCGATATCGGCCGACGGCGGCGGCGCGGCGTCGATAAGCCCGATCTTCTGCAAATAGTCGGGCGTGATGGACAGGGCGACCATATCGCCGATCGCCTCATGGAATCCGTCATTGGCGCCGGCCTGGAACAGGAACGGCTGGTCCTTGTAGGCGCGCTGGTAATAGTTATGGCCGAGTTCGTGATGAATGGTCACGAAGTCTTCCGCGGAAACCGTCGCGCACATCTTGATGCGGATGTCGTCCTTGCTGTCGAGGTCCCAGGCGGAAGCGTGACAAACGACCTCGCGGTCGCGCGGCTTGGTGATCTGCGACCGCTCCCAGAAGGTCGCCGGCAGAGGCGCAAAGCCGAGCGAGGAGAAGAAGTTTTCGCCGGCCTGGACCATTTTCAGCGGCGTGTAGCCTTTGGCCGCAAGGCGCGCGTCAAGATCGACCGCGGGGCCGTCCGCCCCGGGCGCGGAGACGATGTCGCCGATCGAGCCCCATTCCTGCGCCCACATATTGCCGAGAAGGTCGGCGCGGATCGGCTGGTCGAGCGGGACGACCTCATCGCCATATTTCTTGTTGAGCTCGGCCCTGACATAGCAGTGAAGCTGTTCGTATAGGGGGCGGACCTGTCCCCACAGGCGATCGACCTCGCCGGCGAATTCATCGGGCGGCATATCGTAGCCCGAGCGCCACATCGCGCCGACATCGGCGTAGCCGAGCTCCTTCGCGCCTTTATTGGCGAGGGCGACCATCTGAACGAAATCGTCTTTCATCGAGGCGCCGTCGGCGTTCTTGCGGGTCGTGACGTCGCGCCATTTGGTCCAGACCTCCGCGAGTTCGGCCGGATTGCGCAATTGCCGCATCAACAGTTCGGTTTCATTCTGGCTGACGACCGGGTTCGATATGTCCGCATCCGGATTATCGCCGTTCGGATTGCGAATTTTCGCGAGCGCCGCCTTGAGGTCGTCGGCCGAGAACGCGCCGCCTGAAAGGTCGATCTTGCCGGTCGAATAAGCCGAGCCGAGCCGCGTCGTCAGTTGCGCGAGCGTGTCGGCCGCCCCCGGCTCGGAGGGCGCGGGCAGCGTGATCGCCTGTTTCAGGATGTTCAGCTTTCGGCGAATGTCGGGGGCGACGTCGACCCCGTCATACGTCTTCGCTTCGTTGGCGAAATCGACGGCGAGCTTGGTCATTTCGCCGCCGTTCTTGGCCGCAAGCCAGTCTGTGTCGAAGGTGATGTTGGTCGCGTTGACCCAGGCGATGCGGGCGGCTTCTTCGGCCTTTTCGGCGTAGGTTTTCTCCGCTGCGGCGATGAAGGCCGCGGCGTCGGCCGCCGTCGGAGCGGCGGCGTCGGTCGCGGCCTGCGTCGGCGCGGCGGGGGCGGCGGAGGTGTCGGCGGAGGTCGCCGGGCCCCGGCAGGCGGCCGCCGCAAGGGCGGCGAGCGAGGCGCCGGCGAGCGCGCGGGCGGCGCGGCGCAATGGTGTCAGCGTCATCGATCATCCTTTGTTTTCGTTGCGCGGGCGAGCTTAGCCGAGCCTGCAAAGGGGGGCAAAAGCGCGCGCGACCCGCGGAATGGCTTGCGCGCGGCGGGCGATGGCCTAGGAATCCGTCGGGGGCATGCGGGGGCGCGGGATGAGGGCGATCGCATCGGCGGCGAAGGCTGCGCATTTCTGCGCGAGCGCGCTCGTTTTCCTGTCGCTTCTTGTCGGCTTCTTTCCCGAAAGCTTCGAGCCGCTGCTTTCCCAGTCTGCGTCCGCCGTCCTCGCCCGCTATGCGGCGGTCAGAGACGCGGGCTTCGAGGCTTTGGGCGCGATGACGGCGCCTGCGATCGCGCAGCTGCGTCATTGGGCGGGGCTTGCGGGCGCGGCGGAGGGGTTTGGCCTCGGCGCTCTTGCGCAAGACGCCGTCATCTTCGCGCTTGTTCAGATTCCGACGCTGTTTTTCGCGATGTCGGCGGCGCGGCGGATCGGCGCGCATATTCGCGCCTGGAAGGCGCGGCGCGGACTCGGCGGCGAACTGCCGCTTTATCGCCGGCTGACCTCCTGGCGGGCGCTTGCGGCCGATGCGGCGTTTCTTGCCAGCCTCGCCGGGCTCTTTCTCTATTTTGTGTTCGCCTATGGCGCCGGCGCGGCGGTGTTTCTCGCGCTCGCGCGGCTCGCGGATTTCGTCCTCGCGGCCTTCGCCTAGATTTTCTCCGCGAGCCGGATCGCGACGCGGCAGCCCGCCTGAATGACGCCCTTCAGCAGCGGATAAAAAGGCGCTTGGCGCGCGCCCCTGTCTTCCGCCGTTTCCTTGTGGCCGATCTCGTCCTTGCGAAATTGCGCGAGCGTTTCGGCGAGCGCGGGTTCGGATTGCGCGAGCTCGTTCGCCTGGCGCGCATAATGCTTTTCAATGACGTCCTCGACGGCTTCGGTGCAGGCCATGGCGGCCTTTTCGCCCATCAGCGCCGTCGCCGCGCCGAGCGCAAAGCCCGCAGCGTTCCAGACCGGCGCGAGCAGGGTCGGGCGCGTCCGGCGCTCGGCGAGGAGGCGGTCGAAGGTTTCGAGATGGGCCGCCTCGCCGGCCTCCATCGCCGCGATGAGGCGGGCGGTTTTCTCCTTATGCGGAAGAGATTGAAAGACCGCGCGCTGGCCCTGATAAATCCGCACCGCGCCGTATTCGCCGGCGTGGTCGACGCGCAGCATTTCTGCGATGCGGGCTGCGCGCGGGCCCGGCCGGTCGCGATGGGCGTCGAAGGCGCCGTCGTTCATGCAGTCTCCGCGTCTTGCGTTTCGCGCGCCGGGCGGCGCGCCTCGCGCGCGGCGCGCGCGGCGTGAAACGCCGCCGAGAGCGTCAGCGCGAACAGTCCCGCCGAGAACAGCAAATTATAACCCGCCATGGAGACGCCGAGAAACCGCCAGGCGGCCTGATCGCAGCTTGGACCGTGAAATTTCCGGGAGAGCGCGGACGCAAGATCGGCCGCGTCGGTGATCGCCTGGCCGCCGCCCGAACAGGTCGCGGGACCGGGCCAGAAATGAAACTCGACCCCGACATGGAAAAAGGCGAGGCCGGCGCTCGCCGCATAGACGAGCGCAGCCGCGCCGACGGCGGCGGCCGCGCCGAGGGGCGCGCGAAAGACAAAATGGGCGAACAGGCCGGCCGACGCGACCGCAAGGGCGGTCCAGTGGGCCTCGCGCTCATCGAGGCAGAGCTGGCAGGGCGCATAGCCGAGCCACTCGAAAATATGCGCGCCGAGGAGGAGCGCGCCGCTGGTCAGGGCGGCGACGACGAGCGCCTGCTCGGTGAAGGGTCTTTTTCGCAACGCCCCGATCATGATTTCGAGCTTATCGCCTCCTTCGAGGAAGCGCCTCTGGCGGATCGTCGCGGGGCGCTGTCCGAATCTGCGTCAGATATGCGCCGTTAGCCAACCCTTGAGGATCGTCGCCGCCTGAACGCCGAACAGAAGCAGGAGCGCCACCCAGGCGAAGCTGATGAAAAGGCCGAGGATGACGATGACTCCGTCGCGCTCGATCAGCCCGAGAGAGGCGACGGCGACGCCCGCCGCCGGCACGGCGTTGGTCCCCGGAAGCGGCACAAGGACCGAAATAAGCGGCACGAACATCAATGCGCCCACAAGGCGCGTTCCGAGCCGTCCGGTGACCGGGGCGAGGCGCGGGCGGGCGAAATGCTCAAGAAAGCGCAGATAGCGTTCTCCGCCCGACAGCACCGATTTGAAGCGGCGGATTTCAAAAGTCCGTACACGAAGGGATTTCGGCAGCCAGGGGCTTTCCCGGCCCGACGCCATCTGCCCGGCGAGAACGAGCATGGGCAGGCAGACGATTTGCGGCAGCACGTAAACGAACGGAATGGACGTCGGCAGCGCCAGGAGCAGCATGATGAGGCCGAAAGCGCGCTCGTCGAGACGCTCGAGAAGATCGCCGAGGCTCGCCGTCGGGCCGCCCTCTTTCGGCTCGCCGCGGCCGGGCGCGGAAGGGTCGGGCTCGGCGATCGGGCTCGCCCCGCGCGCGGAGGCGGCGGATTCAAGGTCGGTCAGGATGGCCCGCAAGGTGTCGGTCGCGCCGGCGAGGGCGGGCGAGGGGTCGCGGGCGTCTTCGGTCGCGGTGCGGCTCATGGATCTCTTGCGGCGGCGCCGGGCGGCGTGATCGTAACGGGCTTGGCCTGTCTGAATAGCCGGCGCCAGTGAATTTTTCGTGGGGCCGCGAAGGCGGCGGCGGCGCCGGTCGGCGAAACTCGCGCTTTGGGGCTTGGCGCGGGGCCCGGCGGGCGATAACTGTCCCGTCCGGACGCGGGTGTGGCGGAACTGGTAGACGCGCGGGTCTCAAAAACCCGTTCCCTCGGGAGTGTCGGTTCGATTCCGACCACCCGCACCACGCCCGAAGGCCGATTTCCGCGCGCCCGCCTCAAGGCTTCAGGATGATCGCGCCCGTCGACTGGCCGCTTTCGAGCAGGCGGTGGGCGTCGGCGGCCTGTTCGAGCGGAAATGCGGCGGGCGGGTCGATCTGGATGCGGCCAGTCGCAATCATGTCGAACAAACGCTCCGCCATTTCGGGCAGACGCTCGGGCGTGGCGTAATGGAACAGCGTCGGGCGCGTCAGAAAGAGCGATCCGCGCCTGGAAAGCTCAAGCGGGGCGATCGGCGGCGCGGGCCCGGTGGCGTTGCCGTAGGAAACCATCATGCCGCGCATGGCGAGCGAGTCGAGCGAGGCGTCGAAGGTCGCGGCGCCGAGCGAGTCGTAAACGACGTCGACGCCGCGCCCGTTCGTGAGCTTTCGCACCTCGGCCGAAATCGAATCCGTTTGTGTACGGATGATAACGTGGCGGGCGCCGTAACGCCTGGCGAGCGGCGCCTTTTGCGGATTGCCGACGACCGCGATGACTTCGGCGCCGGTCTGCGCGGCCCATTGCGTCAGAACTTGCCCGACGCCGCCGGCCGCGGCGTAGACGAGCGCGGACTGGCCTTGCTTGAGCGCGAAGACGCGGCGCACCAGCATCTCCGCCGTCAGGCCTTTCAAAAAGACGGCGGCGGCGACTTCGTCGGAAACGGCGTCCGGGATTTTGGCGGCCGCGACGGCGGGGACGACCGCGCGCGCGCGATAAGACCCGCCGCTGGTGAAATAGGCGACGCGGTCGCCGGCGCGCAGCCCGCTGACGCCGGCGCCGGTCGCGGCGACCCGGCCTGCGCCCTCCGAACCGAGAATCGCGGGCGTCGACACCGGATAGAGCCCTTTGCGCTGATAGATGTCGATGAAATTGAGGCCGATGGCCGCATTGTCGACGGCGATCTCGCCGGCGTCGGGCGGCGCGTCGGGGAAGTCCTCGACCTTGAGAAGCTCAGCGCCCCCGTGTTCGCGGATGACGACGGCCTTGCTCATCCTGTTCTCCTCTGGCGCGCCTAGACTTCGGCGTTCGTCGGCGATTGCGCAATAGGCCGGCGCGCGAACCCGCGGCGGGCGGCGACGGCGCCCCCTTGGCGGGGCCGGCCGCGATAACCGGGCGTTATCAATTCGTTAATTCGGAAATTGTCTAATTAGCGAAATGACGACCAAGTTTCGACCCGCCGATGCGCGGCGCGCCATTCGCGCGCTCGCCAATGAACGCCGGCTTGCGATTCTCGGCTGGCTGAAAGAGCCCGCGGCGCATTTCCCGCCGCCGGCCGAGGGCCATTGCGCCGCGGACGGCGTGTGTGGCGCCGCCATCGCCGACAAGCTCGCCGTGAGCGCGCCGACCGCGAGCGAGCATCTTAAAATTCTCGCCGAGGCGGGGCTGCTGCGCTCGAGGCGGGTGAGGCAATGGACGTTCTACCGGCGCGATGAAAAGGCGATCCGCAAGCTCAAGCGGGCGATCGCAAAGGCGTTTTAGAACCGAAATCGCCCTCGATTTGCCGGGCGCATCGCCGCGCCCTATATCGCGGAAAAGGAGACCTATATGCGCCTGACGATCAATGTCGACTGCACGCCGGAAGAAGCGCGCGCCTTTTTCGGCATGCCGGATGTTTCCCCGCTCAACGACATGGTCGTTGAGGAAATGACGCGCCGGGCCAAGGAGAATATCGACACGCTCGCCGATCCCGAACGGTTCATGGCGCAGATGATGGCGATGGGCGGCAAGGGGCTGGAGCAGTTCCAGTCGATGATGGGCGCGGCGATGGCGGGCGCCGCATCCGGCGCGTCGAAGAAAAAATAGGGCGAAAGCGCGCCCGGACCGTCGCGCGCGAGGACATGACGATCGCTCCCCATACTGACGATACGATTTTCGCGCGCGCCTCCGGCGCCGGCCGCGCCGGGGTCGCCGTGTTCCGGATTTCGGGACCCCGGGCCTTCGAGATTGCGGGCGCGCTCGCCGGAACGCTTCCCGCAACGCGCCGGGCGGCGGTGCGGGACGTGAAGGCGCCGGACGGAGATCTGATCGATCGCGGCCTGGTCATACTTTTTGAAAAACCGGCGAGCTTCACCGGCGAGGACGTCGCCGAATTTCACCTTCACGGCAGCCGCGCGGTCGAAGCGGCCTTCGCCGAAGCGTGCGCGTCGGCCGGGGCGCGGCCGGCGGGGCCGGGCGAATTCACCCGCCGCGCGCTCGGCGCCGGCAAGCTCGATTTGGCCCAGGTCGAGGCGCTCGCCGATCTTATCGACGCCGAAACGACCAAGCAGCGCAAAGCTGCATTGGTCCAGTTCGAAGGCCGGCTTTCGGCGCTCGCCGAGGGCTGGCGACAGCGTCTCATTTCCGTGCTCGCGCCCCTCGAAGCCGACATCGATTTCCCCGATGAAGAGGGGGTGCCGGCCGCCGTGGCGGCGAAAGCGGGGCCCGCGATCGACGCGCTTTTGTCCGAGCTCCGGTCATACCGGGAGGGAGCGGGCGCCGCGCGGCGGCTGCGCGAAGGCGTCCATGTCGCGATCATCGGGGCACCCAATGCCGGCAAGTCATCCCTGATGAACGCGCTCGCCGGCGCCGAGGTCGCGATCGTCTCCGCGACGGCCGGCACGACGCGCGACATTGTCGAGACCCGTCTCGATCTCGGCGGCGTTCCCGTCATTCTCGCCGACACGGCGGGCCTGAGAGATCAGACGACGGACGAAATCGAGACGGAAGGCATGCGCCGGGCGCTCGCGCGCGCCGAAAAGGCGGACCTGAGGGTGCTGATCGTCGATCCCGCCGCGCCTGTTTCACGTGAAACGCTCCTTCGGCCCGGCGACTTCCTCGTCTGGTCGAAAAAGGATCTGGGCGGGGCCGCCGGAAAAGCGCCGCCGGGGGTTTCGGCCTTCGCCCTCTCGGCCAGGACCGGCGAGGGTATGGCCGAGTTCCTGGTCGCATTGACCGAGGCCGCCGGGCGCCTCGCGGGCGGGTCGGAGGGCGCGGCGCTGACCCGGCTGCGCCATGTTCAGGCGGTCGACAAGGCGATTGCGGCGCTCGAACGCGCGCGGGCCCTCGCCGCCAGCGAGCCCGAACTCGCCGCGGAAGACGCCCGCCTCGCCGCGCGCGCGCTCGGCGAAATCACCGGCGCCGTCGACGTCGAGGACGTCTTGGGCGAAATCTTTTCGAGCTTTTGTATCGGGAAATAGGCGCCCGCCCGTTTCCCGTGGAACAGGCGGACGTTAAGTCCCCGTCTCGCCGATATCTTCGCGGAGCAGCAGGCGCGTGCGGGCGGCGGCGCGCTCGAGCGCGGTCGCTGCGTCCTTCTCGCCGCGGAGCGAGAGGCGCTTGGCCTCGCGCTCCAGGCTGTCGATTTTGTCGCGGAGCCGGCGGCGGGTCCGGGAAGCGATCTCCAGTCGGCCGAGCGGCGCCCGGCCGAAGCTTCTGACGGGTCGCGGTCCTGTGAGCGGCGTGTGTCTCATCTTATTCGCCCCCGATTGCGAAAGCCCCGGGCGGGGTCAATGCAGCGGCGGCGCCATCGGCGCGCCGCCGGGACGGGCTTTGCGGATTTTTAAGACTCGGCGCGCGTTTTCATCCGCGGGGCGAGCTGTTTTCCCGCATTTGGCGGAAAATCCGCTCGCCTTATTGGCGGAGAAAGGCGGCCTGGAGCCCTTGTCCGGCGCGCGCCTCGCGCGAGCGTTCGAGGGCCGTCCTCCCCCTGCGCGATTTTTTCCCGTTTCCCGTGAAAGTTATCGAACGCCTTGCGGGCCGCTTTATTATGACTGGCGTTGGCCTATATCAGGCCGCCACAGGATGAGCCGAATGAAGACTTACGATGTCATCGTGATCGGGGGAGGCCATGCGGGCTGCGAGGCCGCCGCCGCCGCCGCGCGCATGGGCGCGAGGACTCTGCTTGCGACCCATCGCGCCGCGACGATCGGCGAAATGTCCTGCAATCCGGCGATCGGCGGGCTCGGCAAGGGCCACCTCGTCCGGGAGGTTGACGCGCTGGACGGCCTGATGGGCCGGGTGACCGACAAGGCCGGCATCCAGTTCCGGATGCTCAACCGCTCGAAAGGGCCGGCGGTGAGGGGGCCGCGCGCCCAGGCCGACCGCGCGCTCTACAAAAAGCATATGCAGGCGGCGATCGCCGAGACCGCAGATCTCGATGTTCTCGAATGCGCGGTCGAGGACCTCCTTGTTTCACGTGAAACAGTCGAAGGCGTCGTCGCCGCCGACGGGACCGAGATCCGCGCCGGCGCGGTGGTGCTGACCACCGGGACCTTTCTCAAAGGCGTCATCCATGTCGGCGACAAGCGCATCCCGGCGGGCCGTGTCGGCGAGGCGCCGGCGCTTGGGCTTTCGGACCGGCTTTACGCTTCGGGGCTGAAACTCGGGCGGCTGAAAACCGGCACCCCCGCCCGTCTCGACGGGCGGACGATCGGCTGGAGCCGGCTCGAAATGCAGCCGGCCGACGCCGAGCCCGTCCCTTTTTCTTTCCTGACCGAGCGGATCGAGGTCCCGCAGATCGCCTGCGGCATCACCTATACGTCACGTGAAACGCACCGGATCATCGCGGAGAATCTGTCGAAATCGGCGGTCTATTCCGGCTCGATTTCAGGCCGCGGGCCCCGCTATTGCCCGTCGATCGAGGACAAAATTGTCCGCTTCGCCGAGAAGGACAGCCACCAGGTCTTTCTCGAACCGGAAGGGCTCGAAGACGACACCGTCTATCCGAACGGGATTTCGACCTCGCTTCCCGAAGAGGTGCAGGCGGCCTTTTTGAAGACGATCCCCGGCCTCGAGGCCGCCCGGGTCATCCGCTATGGCTACGCCATCGAATATGACTATGTGGACCCGCGCGAGCTCCTGCCGACCCTGGAGACCAAGCGTCTCAAGGGCCTGTTCCTCGCCGGGCAGATCAACGGCACGACGGGCTATGAGGAGGCGGCCGCGCAGGGCCTTGTCGCCGGCGCCAATGCGGCGGCGAAGGCCGGCGGCTCGGCGGAAATCCTCATCGACCGGGCGGAAGGCTATATCGGCGTTCTCATCGACGACCTGACGACGCGCGGCGTCACCGAACCCTATCGGATGTTCACAAGCCGGGCCGAATACCGGCTGAGCCTGCGCGCGGACAACGCCGATCAGCGCCTCACCGCCAAGGGGATCGCGCTCGGCCTTGTGGGGGCGGAGCGGCGGCGGGCGTTCCATGTGAAACAAGCCGCGCTCGAAGAGGCGCGGGCCTTTGCGCGCGAGACGACGCTGACGCCGAATGAGGCGGCGCGCCACGGCATCGCGCTCAATCAGGACGGCCGCCGGCGCTCCGTCCTCGATCTGCTGGCGCTTCCGAACGTTTCTTTGGGCGCGCTCGCGCGGATCTGGCCGCGGCTGGGCGCGCTTCCGCGCGCGATCGCCGAACAGCTCGAAATCGAGGCGCTTTACGCGGGCTATCTCGACCGTCAGGAGGCGGACATTCTCGCTTTCAGGCGGGACGAGTCGCTCAGGCTCTCGCCCGATCTTCCTTACGGCGAAATCCGCGGACTTTCGAACGAAGTGCGGACGAAACTGCTTGAGGCGCAGCCTTTGACGCTTGGCCAGGCGGGGCGGATTGAGGGGGTGACGCCGGCCGCGCTCGCCGTCGTCCTCGCCTGGGTGAAGAAGAACGGCGCCCCGGCCGCGAAGGCGGCCAAATCATGATTTGCGCGCCTTCGCGCGCGGCCGGCGGGGGGATTTGGCTCGCGTGAAACAATCCGCACCCGAACAATCGTCCATGACGCCGGAAGACTTCGCTGCGGCGAGTAGTGTTTCACGTGAAACACTCCGGCGCCTCAAGTCATACGATGCGATCCTGCTCGACTGGTCGGCGCGCCATAACCTCGTCGCGCGCTCGACCCTGCCAGACCGCTGGCGCCGGCATTACCTCGACAGCGCGCAGCTTTTCCCGCTCATCCCGGCGCGCGCGCGCGCGCTTGTCGACCTCGGTTCGGGCGCCGGGTTTCCGGGCCTCGTCCTCGCCGCCATGGGGAAAGAACGCGGGCTCGCCGTCACGCTCGTCGAATCGATCGGCAAAAAGGCCGCCTTTTTGCGCGCGGCCGCGCAAGCCATGGACCTTGATAACATCGCGGTAGTGCCGCAACGCATTGAAAGCCTTGAGATTTCGCCGCCGGATGTGATCGTCGCGCGCGCCTTGGCGCCGCTTGCGAAGCTTCTTGCCTACGCCCATGAAATCGCGGGAGAAAAGACGCTGTGTCTTTTTCTCAAGGGACAAGATGTTGAGGCCGAATTGACCGAAGCGGCTAAATCTTGGCATACCGAGACAGTCAAATATCCGAGCGCGACGAGCGCCGGTTCTACCATTCTCGCCGTCCGCCATATCGTCCCGATTGAGGCGCCCCGCCCGTGAGCACGCCCGGTAAGCCCCGCATTCTCGCCATCGCCAATCAGAAAGGCGGCGTCGGCAAAACGACGACGGCGATCAATCTCGCGACCGCGCTCGTCGCAGTCGGCGAAACGGTCCTTCTCGTCGATCTCGACCCGCAGGGAAATGCGTCGACCGGGCTCGGCCTGTTCGCCGCCGATCGCTCCGTGACGACCTATGACGTCCTGATGGGGGAGCGCCGGCTCGAGGCCGCGGTCAAGGAGACGGGCATTCCGGGTCTTTCTCTGGCGCCGGGCGGGGTCGATCTCGCCGGCGCCGAAGTCGAGCTGATCGACGCCGACCGGCGCCATTACCGTCTCGCCGACGCGCTCGCCGACTATGTGCGCACGGGCGATCCGGTCTCCTATGTCGTCATCGACTGCCCGCCCTCGCTGTCGCTTTTGACGGTGAACGCGCTTGCGGCGGCCGACGCCGTCATCATTCCGCTTCAATGCGAGTTCTTCGCGCTCGAGGGGCTCTCCCAGATCATGCGCACGATCGATACGGTCCGGGCGCGGATTAATCCGAAACTCGAATTGCAGGGCGTCGTTTTGACCATGCACGACCGGCGCAACAATCTGTCCGCCCAGGTCGAGGAAGATGTGCGCGCGCATCTCAAGGACAAGGTCTACAAGACCGTGATCCCCCGCAATGTGCGCATTTCCGAGGCGCCGAGTTTCGGCAAGCCGGCGCTTCTTTACGACCTCAAATGTCCGGGCAGCCAGGCCTATATCGGCCTTGCGAGCGAAGTCATTCAGCGCGAGCGCGCGAAGAAGGAGGCCGCGTGAGCGCGTTGAAAAAACAGAAGGGCCTCGGCCGGGGCCTCGACGCCCTGCTGGGCGACGCCCCGAAGGCGCGGGCGGGCGAGGAGGGCGGGGCCGCGGGCCCGCGCCCGCGCTCGGCGCTGCCGATCGAGTTTTTGAAGCCCAATCCGGACCAGCCGCGCCGGCATTTCAACGAAGACGCGATCGAAGAGCTCGCCCAGTCGATCCGTTCGCGCGGGCTGTTGCAGCCGATCCTCGTGCGGCCGAAGGGGCCGGAGCATTTCGAGATCGTCGCCGGCGAGCGGCGCTGGCGGGCGGCGCAGCGGGCCAAAATTCACGAAGTCCCGGTCATCATCCGTGAGCTGACGGATGAGGAGACCGCCGAGATCGCGCTGATCGAAAACGTCCAGCGGGTCGATCTCAATCCGGTCGAAGAGGCGCTCGCCTATCGCCGGCTCCACAAGACCTACGGGCGGAGCCATGACGAGATCGCGAGGGCCGTCGGCAAGTCGCGCAGCCATGTCGCCAACACCTTGCGGCTTCTGGCGCTGCCCGAGGCGGCGATCGAGGCTTTGCGCGAGGGCAAGATCACGGCCGGCCACGGGCGGGCCATCCTCGCCGCGCCGGATCCGGAAACCGCCTTTCTGGCCGTCCTCGAATACGACATGTCGGTGCGCGAGACCGAGCGCGCCGTCCAGACGATGCAGGCCCGCGCCGCGGGCGAAACCCCTGAAGAAAAAACGGCTGTTTCGGCGGCGAAAAAGTCTGGCGGGGGGCGCAAGGACGCCGACACCCGCGCGCTGGAGGCCGATCTCGCCGCCGCGCTCGGCCTCGAAGTCGAAATCGACCATTCGCCCAAGGGCTCGGGGGCGGTGACCATCCGCTATCTCGATCTCGATCAGCTCGACGACATCTGCCGCCGGCTGATGGGCGCGGGCGTATAACATCCGTATAGAGATTAATGTCCGGATTGGCTCTAGCCTGAAAGCCGGAAGACGATCGGGACCTCTTCATAGGTCGAGATCACAGGCTTGCCGTTCTGGATTTTTGGAGCATAGAGCCAGCTCGAAATCGCCCAGAGCGCCGGTTGCTCCAGGCATTTGTCGGTTGAGCGTAAAACCCGCGCGGATTTGGTCGTCCCGCGCTCTGAAACGATGAACCTTACAAAGACCGTTTCCTCGTCGCGCGCATCAGCCATGCACCATTGGGGATAGGTTGGCGCCTTCCGGTAGATCGGATGCGCCTCGCGGTCGGGCGCGGGCGTTTCGAGCGGCGCATAGCCCGCCCATTGTTCGACCGGGTCGGCTGCCGGATCGACTGTCCAACTTTCGAGCCATGACGGCGATGGCTCGATAGCCGACAGCAATATCGGTCCGCTGTCCGCATAGGGGCCAAGAGAAATGGACTCTTGCCGGGACTCTGTTTCGCCTGTCGCGGCGTTCTTGTAGTGCGCGACGGTCAAATGGATAACGCGGGTGTGTGAACTCAGATTCAACGCCCAGACGAGAGCGCCATCGCGGGTTGTCCCGATCACGATCCGGATTGGGCCTTTGCTATCGAAATGAGCCGGCCCGAAAACAGGCGTGCTTGCCGCAAATGCACGACTGGCCGCCAACAATAAAAACAAAAGCGCCGCGCCGCCATTCCTAAACAACATTGTCGAACCCCCGCCTTCTCAAACAGTGGACAACAAAATAGCGAAAAGCGCCAGTGTTCTTGCTGGATTCGCCAACGAGCGGCCTGGCGCCTGTCCCTGCGGCTCCAACTTGCCAGCGCTTCGGAATTAGCCTTTCTTTTTGAGGTCGCAAAAGGGGGGGATAAAAATGACAAGATTAAACCGACGCGCCATGCTCGCGGCGGCGGGCGCGACGGGGCTCGCCGCCTGTTCGCGCAAACCCGAGGCGGACTCCGGCGCAAAGCTCGCCGAGACGCGCCGCCTTCCGGATGCGACGGAGACCGCCGATCTCATCCGCAAAGGCGAAATGACCGCGAGCGAAGCGGTCGACGCGGCGATCGCGCGCGCGCAGAAAGTCCAGCCCGAGATCAATTTCCTCGTAACGGCGACTTATGACCGCGCGCGCGAGCGGGCGAAGCAGACGCGTCCCGGCCCCTTTGCGGGCGTTCCCTATCTCATCAAGGATCTCGAGGACGTCACGGGCGTGCCGACGCGGCGCGGCAGCCGCTCGACCGAAGGCCTGCCGCCGCCGGAGGTTCAGACCGACTATATCAACGCCGTCTTTCGCACGGGCGTGATTTCGATCGGAAAGTCGGCGACCCCCGAGGAGGGATATCTGCCGACGACCGAGCCGCTCGCATTCGGTCCGACGAAAAATCCCTGGGACCCGACGCGTTCGGCCGGCGGCTCGTCCGGCGGCGCGGCTGCGGCCGTCGCGGCCGGAGTCACGCCGATGGCGCAGGCCTCGGACGGCGGGGGCTCGATACGCCTTCCTTCCTCGAATTGCGGCGTATTCGGATTAAAACCGTCGCGCCGGCGCATGATCGGCGACGAGCCCACCGGCGCGCCGGTGGATCTGTCGGTCCGGCACTGCGTTTCCCGCAGCGTGCGGGATTCGGCGGGAATGCTGGCGGCGACCGAAAAGGCGGGCGCCGAGGCGGCTTTCGCGCCCGTCGGCCTTGTCGCGGGGCCGGGGACAAGGAAGCTCAAGGTCGCGCTCATCACCAAAACGGTCACCGGGCTCGATGCGTCTGCTGAAGTCGCAACCGCCGTCGAGGCTTCGGCCTCGCTGCTCGAAACCCTCGGCCATGCGGTCGAGGAGGGCGCATGGCCCGTCGATGCATCGTTTACGGATAATTTCTTCAATTACTGGGCGCTCGGCGCGGCGAAGGACGTCGCCCTCGCCGCCGCGCGCGCGGGACGCCCGCCCGACGAGAAAATGTTCGAGCCGTTCACGCTCGAAATGGCGCGCGAAGCGAGGGCGTTGCCGCCCGAAAAGGTCGAGGCGACCATTAAGGGCCTTCTCGCGGCGGAGGCCGCCTATGATTCCTGGATCGCGAATTATGACGTCGTGATCTCGCCATGCTTTCGTTCGCCGCCGCACGAGCTGGGGTTCTTCCGGGGCGACGTTCCGTTCGAAACCCTCCGCTCCCGGCTGTTCGAAGAGATCGGCTACACGCCGTTGTTCAATGTCACCGGCGCGCCGGCGATGAGCGTTCCGCTGGGCTGGAGCGCGGCGGGCCTGCCGATCGGCGTTCAGTTCGGCGCGGCCAAGGGCGCGGAGAAAACGCTCCTCGAGCTCGCCTTCGCGCTCGAGGAAGCCCGGCCATGGGCGGCGAGAACGCCGGAGATTTTCGCCGGCTAGGCCGCTCCGCCCGGCGGTTTTCCCTTGCGCTGTGGAAAGAATGGCCGTCCGGAGCGCGGGCTTTCACCGCGCTGTCATCGCCCCTTCACCAAGGCGCCACAAGCCTCGGGCATTTACTCGCGCGTCATGCGTCCGTTGACGTCCGGCCGGCGCGCGTACCTTCAGAGATGATCGCCTCAAGAGGATGCGCCGGCCACCCGCCTTCGACGGCGCCCGCCCGCTCAGCGGCGCCGCGCCGCCATCAGCGCGAGGCGCAGCGCCGCGCGCTCGGCGATTTCGCGCTGCGGCGCGCCCGTCGATTTCGCCTCGAGTTCGGCCTCGATGAGAAGGTCAAGCGCCCGATCGAGACTTGCGATCGGCCATTTATGGAGGCGCGCTTCAAAGGCGCGCGCCTCGAGGAAAAAAACGGGCGGCCGCAGACGTTTCATCGCGCCTTGCGCGCTTTCGCCGGCCGCGATCAGTCCTTGCGCCTCGCGAAGCCGCGAAAAGGAGCGCGAGAGCGCGCGGATCAGCGTGACCGGGTTGGCGCCGGCCGCCGCGGATTTTGAAAGCGCGCGCGCAAGCCGGCCCGCCGCGCCGTCGGCCGCCGCCGCCGCGGCCTCGTCGAGCGCGTCGCCGACGCCGTCCGACAGGGTCGCGCGCACGTCCTCCGGCGTGATCGTTCCGGGTCCGGAGCGTTGGTTTTTGAAGCCCTTGAACGCGATGAGCTTGTCGACCTCCGACCGGCTGACGCCGCGGTCCTCGCCCAGCAGCGAGACCAGAAGATCAAGCGCGTCCGGCTCGAAAGAGAGGTCTTCGGCGCGCGCGCTTTCGACCGCCAGGGCGCGTATGTCCGCCGGCGCATCCGCATAACAGGGCAAGGCCGTCGCCCGCGACGCCTTCTCAAATGTTTTTCTGAGTCCGGATGATTTTGCGAGATCGCCCGCCTCTATGAGAACAAGCGCATTGCTTTTGAGGCTCCCCTTTTCGAGGGCGTCGACGAGGGTCTTGGCGGCTGAAGCGCCGGCTTCGCCCGCCGTCTTCAGCCGCACGACGCGCTCGCCGCCGGCGAAAGACAGCGCCGCCGCTTCGTCGGCGAGACGCGCCGGATCGGCTTTCACATCGGCGTCGGACAGCTCTATGTAATTGAAAGGATCCTTGAAGTCGCGCACGACGCGCCGGGCGAGTTCGTCGGCGCGCTCGCGCACGAGGCCCGCATCCGGGCCGTAAATCAGCACCGCGCCGCCGGCCTTGACGCCGCGTTTGACGAAATCCGCGATCTGCCGGCTCGAGAGCGCCGTCATTCGCCGCGCGCGGCCGTCGCTTGCGCTCCCCGCGCCATATCGAGTTTGACGAGGATGTCGCGCTCCACTTCTTCGGCGAGCATGCGGGCGGCTTTGTCGCGCGCCGCGTTCTCGGCGAACAGAGTCGAATATTGCGAATTGACGATGTTGAAGGATGCGACCGACATCGCCTTGCCGCTGAACGATTTGCCGTCGGAGCGGCGCGTCAGCGTGTATTTTCCCTTCATCTGGTAATTGAAGCGCGTGACCGAATTGTCGATCTGGACGGCGAGCGGCTGGGCCGTCTCGGTGACGGAGATCGAAAGGTCGTATTGCGCCGGCGCGCCGGCCCGCGCCGTGCGATCGCGGAAGGCCCGGGTCACGGCGTCGGCGGCCTCTTCGCTGGCGCTGACGCCCGCGAAATGCACCGCCAGCAGACCCTGCGGAACGCCGGCCTCATGCGTTGCGTAGAGCGGCGTGAATCCGCAGCCGGCGACGAGCGGCGCAAGACCGGCGGCGACGGCGGACAGGATCAGCTTGCGCATTCTGGTTTCACCGCGTTTGAGGGCGCGAACGCGCCGCGCTAGCCGGCGACGATGTTGACGATCCGGCCCGGCACCACGACGACTTTCCGAATCGTCTTGCCGTCAATATGCCGCTTCACCGCCTCATCGGACAAGGCCGCTTCTTCCACCGCCTTTGCGTCCGCCTCGGCCGGGACCTCGATTTCGGCGCGGCGTTTGCCGTTCACCTGAACGCCGAGCGTCACGGTCTCCCTGACGAGGAGAGCCGGGTCCGCCTTGGGCCAGGGCGCGTCGCAGACGAAACCTTCTCCGCCCAGCGTCTCCCAGCATTCTTCGGCGAGATGCGGGATGAAGGGCGCGATGAGCCGCGTCAGCGCCGACAGCGCTTCGGCCTGCGCGAAGGCTTCCGCCCGCGCGCCCATGGCCGGCGTTCCGTCGGCCTTGGTCATGGGCGGGGCCTTTTTGAGCGCATTCAGGAATTCATAGATGCGCGCGATCGCCTTGTTGAAACGGAAATGCTCGATGTCGTCCGTGACGCCGGCGATCGCGGCGTGGGTCGCCCGGCGGAGATAAAGGTCGGCTTCGCTCCCCTTCGCCGGCGGTTTCGAAAGGTCATGCGCTTTGAGCGCGCCCCTCGCCGGCTCGACGACGTCCCAGATGCGCTGGACAAGCCGCCAGGCGCCGGCGACGCCGTCTTCGGTCCATTCGACGTCGCGCTCGGGGGGCGAGTCGGAAAGCATGAACCAGCGCGCCGCATCCGCGCCATAGGTTTCGGCGATCCGCTCCGGCGAGACGACGTTCTTTTTCGACTTCGACATTTTCTCGATGGCGCCGACGATTACGGGCTCGCCCGCAATCGTCACCACCTTACCGTCGCGCGAGACCACCTCGTCCGGGGAAAGCCAGGCGCCTTTTTTGTCCCTATACGTCGCATGCGTGACCATGCCTTGCGTGAAGAGCCGCGCGAAAGGCTCCTCGGCGGACAGCCAGCCCGTATCTTTCATCGCGCGCGTAAACCAGCGCGCATAGAGTAGATGCAAAATCGCGTGCTCGATGCCGCCGATATACTGGTCGACGGGCAGCCAGTAATCGGCGTCCGCCTTTTCGACGGGCTTGTCCGGCCGGCCGGCCGCGAACCGCGCGAAATACCACGAGGAATCGACGAATGTGTCCATCGTGTCGGTCTCCCGGCGCGCCCGCCCGCCGCACTCCGGACATGGAACGTCGCGCCAGCCTTCCGCGCGGTCGAGCGGATTGCCGGGAATTGAGAATTCGCTCGCGTCGAGCTCGGGCAGTTTGACTGGCAGGTCCTTTTCGGGAACCGGAACGACGCCGCATTTCCCGCAGTGAATGGCGGGAATCGGACAGCCCCAGAAGCGCTGGCGCGATACGCCCCAGTCTCTCAGACGCCAGTTCGTCGCGCCGGCGCCGAGGCCCAGATCCTCGATTCTTTTGATCGCGGTCGAAATCGCCTCCTCGACGGCGAGGCCGTTGAGGAATCCGGAGTTGAAAAGCGTGCCGGGCCCGGCATAGGCCTCGTCCTCGACGGCGAATGTTTTCGGATCGGCGCCCGGCGGCAGAACGACCGGAATGACGGGAAGGCCGTATTTCCGCACGAAATCGAGGTCGCGCTGGTCATGCGCCGGGCAGCCGAAGATCGCGCCGGTCCCGTAGTTCATCAGAATGAAATTCGCGACGTAAACGGGCAGCGTCTTTCCGGGCGCGAAGGGGTGTTCGACTTCGACGGGAAGGCGTTTTCCCTTTTTCTCGGCCTTTTCAATCGCTTCTTCCGACGTGCCGGTCTGCTGGCATTCGTGGATGAAGACGGAAAGCTCGGGGTCATCCTTGGCGAAATGCGCCGCAAGCGGATGATCGGGGGCGACCGCGACAAAGGACGCGCCGAACAGGGTGTCCGGGCGCGTCGTGTAAATCTCGATTCCGTCAAATCTTTTCGGCGCCGCGCCGGCGAAACGGAATTTCAGCCGCGCGCCCTTCGACTTGCCGATCCAGTTCCGCTGCATCAGGCGCACATTGTCCGGCCAGCCGGACAGGCGCCCGTCGTCGAGCGCGGCCAAAAGGTCTTCAGCCTTGTCGGTGATCTTGAAAAACCATTGCGAGAGTTTTTTGCGCTCGACCGGCGCGCCCGAACGCCAGCCCTTGCCGTCGATCACCTGTTCATTGGCGAGCACGGTCATGTCGACCGGGTCCCAGTTCACGTAGCTTTCGCGACGCTCGACGAGCCCCATTTTCCAGAAATCGAGAAAAAGCCGCTGCTGATGCGCGTAATATTCCGGGTCGCAGGTCGCGAACTCGCGGCTCCAGTCGATCGAAAGGCCCATCGACTTCAGCTGTTCGCGCATCGCCTCGATATTGGCGTAGGTCCATTTTCGCGGATGTTCGCCCGTCTGCATCGCGGCGTTTTCGGCCGGCAGGCCGAAGGCGTCCCAGCCCATCGGATGGAGGACGTTGAAGCCGCAGGCGCGCTTGTAACGCGCCACGACGTCGCCCATCGCATAGTTGCGCACATGGCCGATATGGATGCGCCCCGACGGATAGGGAAACATCTCCAGGATGTAGTATTTGGGCCGGTCCTTGTCCTCGCCGGTTCTGAAGGCGCCGGCCTCTTCCCAGCGCTGTCGCCATTTCAGCTCGACGGTCTTGAAATTATAGCGGGTCATGGCTCTGTCGAATTACGCATGTCGGAAAGGCGCGAGCATTACAGCGCCGCGCGTCGCCCGTCATCCCCAAGGGACGGAAAGTCAGCGCTTCGGATAGAGCGTCCCGTCGCGATGGACGTACCCGCCGGCTTTCGGGTCATAGCGCATGTCGATGTCCGGATAGTCGCAGACGTCCGTTTCGGTGCGCGTTCCGACCTCAAGACAGACGGCGGGCGCGTTCGATTCATTGACAAGGTGATGGCCGTTCGCCGCGCCCTTCGGAAAGGCGGCGCAGTCGCCGGCCCGCAAAACCCGCCGGCCGTCATCGGTTATGAGCGTCGCCTCGCCCGACAGGATCCAGACGAATTCATCCTCGTCCGAATGCCAGTGCCGCTGGCTCGACCAGGCGCCGGGCTCGAGGGTGAGGAGGTTGACGCCGAAATCCGAAAGCCCGCCGGCGTCGCCGAGCGCCTTCCTGACCCGCGGCGCGCAGGGCGCGTCAAAAGGCGCGGGATAGCTCGACCCTTTTCGTTCCGGAACGGCGGCGAGGTCGATCTTTGGCAAGGGGGGCCTAGCTGATTTCGTTGAGGCGGATCTGACGGGCGCGCGTCAGGATCGCATTCTCGATCTCGCGCGACGTCGCGGGATTGACGCTGGCGTCCTGCCAGCCGCCGCTCTTTTCGTCGCGCTGCTGGCGAAAAACGGAGACCCTCAGCGCGTCGGCCCGCAGCGAGCTGTCGAGGATATAGACCGTAACCTTGAAGCGCTCATTCGGCGTTTCCGGGTTCTGGTACCAGTCGGTGATGATCAGACCGGCGATGGGATCGGCCGAGAAAACCGGCAGAAAGTCCAAGGTTTCGAGCGAGGCCGCCCACAAATAGCGGTTAACCGTGGTCGCCTCGCCGCCGCGCGAAGCGAGCCGGTATGACGCGAGCGCGGCGTCTTTGGGGTCCTTGCCGCCTTTGCTGGCGCAGGCGGCCAACACGCCCGCCAGCGTCGCGAGCAGCAATACTTTGATAAGTCTGGCCTTTTCCGCCGTCATAGGAGAGAAATCCGCACCCGCAGCGGCCCGCGCCGCTAACGTGGCTTTCCTACCACAAACCTTCGATTACACAACTGGCGGCCCCCGCGGTTTCTTGACCGGCGCTTCCCCGCGACTTTATGAATTGACGGGGCATGGTGAAGCGCGCGCCTCGGCGTGCGCTGCGGCGAAAGCGCCCGTCAGTCGACTGCAGGCGGCGGCGCGTTTGTTGCGTTGAGTTTGTTGAGAGGCGTTGAGCTGGCTGGCGACGGCCTTCGCGACGCAAGAGCGGGTCCTCGAGGATGATGTCCGTCGGACGACCCTGAACTGAAGAAGACGAGCTTGAAGGCCCCCGACCTCCCATGCGGCTGACGCGAAAGATATTCCTGGGCTTGGGCGCGGCTGTCGCAGCCGCCAGCGCCGCGCACGCCGCCGACCCGGTGAAACTCCAGGTCTCGGGCGAGGCGACCGCCGTCGCCGGCGTCAGCGACGGCAAGGCGAAAGGCGACGCCGACGCCGACGTAAAATTGAAGGGGTCGACCGTTCTTGAAAACGGCGTCGAAATCGGCGCGGTCGTCGAGGGGCGACTCGACGGGCAGCAGCCCGACCGTCTTTACGCCGGCGGACGGTATTCAAGCCTGTTGATCGGCGGGCCTCGGGGCATCGCCCCTCTCGGTTCGGACGCATTTCTCGAAGGCGCTTACGCCTATTCGCGCGGATCGTTCGGCGAGATCATCGTCGGGCGCGCGCCCGGCATTGCGCGCCAGCTTGCGGTCACGTCGCCGACGATTTTCCGCTCCATCAACGTCAATGATTGGCGAACGGATCTTTCCGGCCTGAATGACGTTCATACTGTCAACGATTTCTCCGGCTACTCCACCAAGATCACCTATATGCCGCCGGCGAATTTTCTCGGTGGCGTCGTCGGCGGCCTGCAGCTCGGCGTTTCCTATTCGCCGGCGCTGGCCGATTGCGGCGACAGGCTTTGCGCGCCGGACAAGGGCTTCGTTCTCGCGCCGGACGGCACGCTTTTGACGGACACCGCGCACTGGCAAGACGTTCTTGAAGGCGCCCTCTATTATCAAAAAGGCGTCCGCATCGGCGGCGACCGTCTTCTCGTCGGCCTCGGCGCCAGCGTGGTCACCGCGCAGAAAGACAGCTCGCAAGCGCTGTCTCCGATCTTCGGCGACTACAAGGCGTATTCGGTCGGCCTCAATCTCGGTTTCCGCGGCATCACGATCGGCGGGTCTTTGAAGACGACCAATGCAGGCCTCGCCAATCTTGACAAGGAAGGGTATCTCGCCTTCGACGCGGGCGTCACGTTCCGCACAGGCGAGGAGAAGGGCGACTGGGGCTTCATGCTCGGCTACGGCCAGTCGGAGGCCGATCCCGTCGGCATCAATCCGGCTGATCCCATTCTCTTCCGCAACACGCAGACGGCGCAGGCGGGCGTCACCTATTTCATCGGCCGCGGCATCACGATCGGCGCGGCGGCGCAATTCGTCGAATCCAAAAAACCGGCGGCGGCCGGCGGCCAGGAAGAAGCCGCAACCGCCGTCATTGAAAGCTCGATCAAATTCTAGGCGCCTAGCTTAGAGGGGATGGCGAGCTGGGGCGGGTTTTCCGAAACCCGCCCTAACTTTTTTGCGCCGGTGAGAACGCTCCGATCGCGCCGAAGCCGGCGACATTGGCGCCGGCGAGCAGGGCCGCGTTCTTTTCGTCGACGCCGCCAAGCGCCAGAACGGGCAGGGCCGCCAGCCTGGCCAGCGTCTTGAAGGCGCTCGCGCCCATCGCGCCCGCGCCGGGATGGCTCGCCGTCGCGAAAACGGGCCCCAGAAACGCGATATCTGCGCCGAGCGCGCGGGCGCGCCGAAGTTCGGCGGCGGAGTGGCAGGACGCCGATACGATATCAAATGGCGGGCGCGGCCCGGAAAGTTGATCCGAGCGCAGATGAACGCCGTCGGCGCGCATTCGCCGCGCCAGCGCCGCGTCGCCGCCGACGAGAAACAAAACCCCGCGCTCGGCGCAGATGCGCTTCAATGTCTGCGCCATTGCGCGCCTTTCGGGCGCATCGTAATCGCGCAGGATGAGCGCGGCTCCCCTCGGCAGGGCCATCGCGATCGACGCAGGATCTGCAATGCGAGTCCTGTCGGTGAGGAAAGCGAGAGAAAAAGGCGCGCGCGCGCGGTGAGCCGAATTGAGGCGGCGCGCAGCGGCTGCTAGCGTGAGAGCCCGATCCTTCAGGAGTTTCGGCAAGCGACCTCCATGACCGAGACAGATCCCGATCCCGTGACCAATCTTGCAAAGGTGCGCGCCCGGCTCAACGCCGCCGCCGCGGAGGCGGGGCGCGCGGGCGAGCGGATTAACATCGTCGTCGTCTCCAAGACCTACGGGCCGGACCGCATCGCGCCGCTTCTCGCGGCGGGCCACAGGATTTTCGGCGAGAACAGGGTGCAGGAGGCGCAGTCGAAATGGCCGGCGCTCAAGGCGGCTTATCCGGGCGTCGAGCTTCACCTCATCGGCCCGTTGCAGACCAACAAAGCAAAGGAGGCGGCGGCGCTTTTCGACGTGATTGAATCGCTTGACCGCCCCAAGCTTGCGCGCGCGCTCGCCGGCGCATTCGACAAGCAGGGCCGGCGCCCGCGCCTGTTCGTGCAGATCAATACCGGAGAAGAACCTCAAAAGGCGGGAGTCGTCCCGCGCGAGGCGGATGCGTTCATCGCCGAGTGCCGCAAAACCTACGAGTTCGAGATCGAGGGTTTGATGTGCATTCCGCCTGCGGACGAGCCGCCCGCGCCGCATTTTGCGCTGCTTGCGAAAATCGCAGCACGCAATGGTATAGAAAATCTCTCAATGGGGATGAGCGGAGATTACGAAATCGCCGCCCAGCTTGGCGCGACCCATGTGCGCGTGGGCGCGGCCATAATGGGCGCGCGCTCCAGCCCGATCGCCTGAGATTGCCCTGCCCCTCCCGGAGCGTCTAAAAGAGTGAAGGCACGGCCAACGAGCCAAAGCGGAAAACGGATCATATGGCGCGCGCGAAACGCATTCTGCTCGTCGACGACGACCCGCTCCTGCGCGAGGCGCTTGTCGAACAGTTCAATCTCCATGACGAATTCGACGCCGAAGCGGTCGCGACCGCGCATGAGGCGGTGGAGAAGACGAAGCAGGAAGCGCATATCGATCTCGTCCTTCTTGACGTCGCGCTGCCCGATATGGACGGGCGGGCGGCCTGCGAGCTGATGCGAAAGAACGGCTTTAAATCGCCGATTATCATGCTCACGGGCGCCGACACCGACGCCGATCAGGTGCTCGGACTTGATTCCGGCGCGAACGATTATGTCACCAAACCGTTCAAGTTCGCCGTGCTGCTCGCACGCGTGCGCGCGCATCTGCGCAGCCATGAGCAGAGCGAGGATGCGGTCTTCAAGATCGGCCCCTATGAGTTCCGCCCCGCGGTGAAAATGCTCGTGACGCCGGCCGACAAGAAAATCCGGCTTACCGAGAAAGAAACGTCGATCCTGAAATATCTCTATCGGGCGGGCGGGCGCGCCGTGACCCGCGACGTGCTTCTCGACGAGGTCTGGGGGTATAATTCGGGCGTGACGACGCACACGCTTGAAACGCATGTCTATCGGCTGCGCCAGAAAATCGAGCCGGACCCGTCAAACGCCTCTCTCCTCGTGACGGAAAGCGGCGGCTACAGGCTCGCGATCTAGACCATGCTGACGATCTTTCACAATCCGCGCTGTTCGAAATCGAGAGCGACGCTCGCCTTGCTCGAGGCGCGCGGGCTCAAGCCGCGGATCGTCGAATATTTGAAACACCCGCCGACAAAGGGCGAGCTGACGGCGCTCCTGGAAAAGCTCGGCAAACGGCCGCGCGACATCCTGCGCAAGGGCGAAGAGGCGTACGAGGCGCTCGGGCTGGAAGACCCGTCGCTTAGCGACGCGGCCTTGATCAGGGCCATGACGGAGAACCCTGTTCTCATCGAGCGGCCAATTGTCGTCAATGGCGCCCGGGCGGCGCTTGGCCGCCCGCCCGAAGCGGTGCTCGAAATCCTGTAGCCGGGCTCTTGCCTCCCGCGCGCCATAGCCCGCATAAGCAGCCGGCAAGGAGGCTTCATGCGGATCGGAACGCGCGGCACGACCATGGCGCTCGCCCAGACGAAGGAAGCGATCCGCCAGCTTCGTCTGGCCTGGCCGGACGAAGACTTCGAAGCGGCGGTTTACAAGCCGCTCGGAGATCGCGACCAGGTGTCAAAGCTCGAGCGGCATGGCGGCAAAGGCGGCGCCTTCGTCGCCGAGATCCGCGCGGCGATGCGCGACGGGCGCATCGAAGCGGCGATGCACTCCCTGAAAGACATGCCGGGCGACGAGGAAACGCCCGGCCTTGTGATCGCCGCGACGCTGAAGCGCGAAGCGTTCCGGGACGCTCTCGTGCTGCGGGCCGACATCGCGCTTTCGCGTTTTCTCGACACGCGCGCGGAGGGCCTGAAGATCGGCACCAATTCGGTTCGCCGCGCCGCTTATCTGCGCCGGCTTTATCCGGGGGCGGAGATTATTCACTTTCGCGGCGCGGCCGATACGAGGATCAGGAAGCTCGATGAGGGCGTTCCGCAAAAGCTGCCGAATGGAGCCGAGACGCCCCCTGCGGACGCGCTTGTCGTGGCCCGCGCGGGCCTTGACCGCATCGGCGCGGCCGACCGCGCGGCCTATGAATTTTCAATCGAAGAAATGCTGCCGGCGATCGGACAGGGCATTGTCGCGATCGAATGTCCCGCGCGCGCGTTCGACGCGCGCAAGCGTCTCGCCGTCATCGACGATCAAAGAGCGCGCGCGGCTGCGGCCGCCGAGCGCGAAATCCTTTGGATCCTGAACGGGCACTGCAATTCTCCGATCGCCGGTCATGCGAGCTGCGACGGCGACAGGATGTTCCTGCGCGCGGCCGTGCTCGCCGAAGACGGGTCCGAGATCGTCGAAGCCGACGCCGCCGGTCCGGCCGCACGCCCCCGCGAGCTCGGCCGGGAAGTCGCGATTTCGCTCCTTGAAAAAGGCGCAAAAGCGCTGATCGAAAAATCGAGAATCGCCGATTGACCGGGCCGGAGGACGCCGAAGCCCGCACTGCTTGACGCGCGCTTCGGGCCGCCGCTAGGCTTCTTCAGGCGCGCGGCGGAATCAAATCGAACGCTTTGAGGAGCAAAGAAACCGCGCCGCCGCCGCATTCGGCTTCACCGGTAATTGTTCTTTGTCCGGACTTTTGCACGAAGGCCGCCAAACGGCCCGAAACAGCGCGCAGGCGAAAAGACTATGGGGGAATCCGCATCGCGACGCCTTGCCGCTATCGTCAGCGCTTTCATTCTCTTCGTCCTGATCGGGGTCGTCGCGCTGCGTCTGTTTGGCGGCAGCGACGGCAATTACGCCCATGACATCTACAAGGTGCTGACCCTGTTTCCCCTGAACGGCTCATGGGTCATTCAAGAACATATCGATAATCCGGTCATACTGGTCCAGGCCTTCATAGCGCCGGTGTTCGCCGTATATGGCCTGATCGAACTCTTCGCGCGCGATCTGGCCCGGAATGTCGTACGCGCCGTGAAACTCTCGCAGCTGTCCGGCCATCTCGTCCTGATCGGTCTCAGCGAAGAGAGTCTGATGCTCCTTGACGCGTTGCGGGAAGATGACCCTGATCTGCGTTCCGTCATCATCGACAAGAATCTGGATACAACATTCGCGCAGCGGGCGAGAAAAAGCGGCGCGATCATAGTGCCGGGCGATCCCGGCGCGCCGGAAACGCTAACGCGCGCAAGGCTTTCAAAGGCGAATCAGGCGATATTTCTGCATGCCGGCGTGACCGACGCGCTGCAATTTATCCTCGCGGCGAATACGACAATATCCGGAGCCGCGCCCAGCAGAAAATCGGAACCGGCGGAAATTGAGCTTTGGGTCGGGCTTACAGAGGCGTCCATCGGCGCCCGCCTCGGCGAATATTTCAAGTTCACAGGCCTTTCCGAAAGCCTGCACACACGGTTTTTCAGTCTCGACGAACTTGCCGCCCGACAGCTTCTGCGCGCTCATCCGCCGGACATTTACGCTGACGCCTTCGGTCACAAGCGCATTCACATCGCTGTTTATGGTCTCAACTCCCTCGGCATACAGGTCATTACCGAGACCTTGCGCCAATGCGTCACCCTCTGCACGGAACGCGTCAAGTTCACCATCCTGGCCGAAGAGGACGAAAACGACGTCGATCTTCTGCGGGCGGCCCATCCGGCGATCGACGAAATCGCGGATATCGAGTATAGAAAGATCGCCTTTTACCCTACGGGTCTCGCCGACTTCGATTACCAAAAGATCCCGGAAGATGCGACGCTCCATGTCGTTTGCTGCGCGCAAGCGGAGAAAGCGGCGAGCGTCGCCCTGTCGCTTCGCCGGCTTCTGCTGGTCCGCCCGCAAAAGGCCCGACACGTATCGCGGCGCCTGAACGCGCCCATCCTGGTTCGGTTGGCGCGCACGCGCGGGATCGGCGAGCTGCTACGATCCAACATCGACAGGATGCGGCTCGACGGCGCATTCGCTCTCGACGCGAGCGTCGCCGAACGGGAAATGCCCGACGGCCTGTTCGCCTTCGGCACGCTCGAAGATCTGTTGTCGGCCGACAAAGGCCGCCTTTTCATCCCGACGCTGATCGATCCGCGGCGCGAGGCTGTCGCCAAGCGCATCCATGCGCTCTATATCGAGCAGCGGACGCTGACCCGGCAGCCCGGCGCGGACGCCGCCGCCATTCAGCGCCGATCGGAGCAAAGCTGGGCCGCGCTGGCGCCCGAATTCAGGGATTCTTGCCGGCAGAGCGCCGATCATCTGTTCGCCAAGGCGCGCGTGCTCCGTATGCGCATCACAAAAGCTGCGGACGAGCTCTCGGCGCCTTCCGAACGGCCCATGAATGTCAGTCCGGAAGACGTGCAAAAGCTCGCATTGGTCGAACACCATCGCTGGATGAATGAGAGATTTCTCGCCGGGTGGACCTTTGACGAAAAGCGCGTGGACGCCGCGCGCAGGCACAATCTTTTGCGCCCGTGGAGCGAGATCCCGGACGCCGAAACACGCGTCGACTATCGCATTGTCGACCAGATGCGCCAGGCGCTGAAGGCCGCGGGCCTTGACGCCCGGCCTTCCTTCACGATCGGCGTCGTCGGTCACCGCTCCGGCGCGCACCGTCCGTTCGATGCGGACCGTGTCCGCGCCGCGCTTCGCGCGCGCCTGCTCAAAGAGATCAACGCCCGCCCGGACCGCGAAGCCGTGATGCTGACGTCGCTGGCGCCGGGTACGGATATTATCGGGGCTGAAATCGCGCTCGAGCTCGGCGTGCCTTACATCGTGCCGCTGCCGCTGCCCTTTGAAGCATTGATACAGGACTTTTCGGACGAAGGCCGAGAAGAGCTCGATCGGTTCTTGCGTCTTGTTGCAAAAAGCGAGCGCTATATTGAGATGCCGCTGCGCTTCGGGGATCTTGCGGATGTGAGCCGGTCGGAAGGCGACGATCCGGTTGCGCGGCGACAGCAATATGCGCTCGCCGGGGCCTATATCGCGGAGCGAGCAGACTTGCTGCTGGCGGTTTGGGACGGGGAGCGGTCGCGCGGTCTCGGCGGCACGGCCGATATCGTCGCATGGCGCGCGCGGGGCGGGCCGCCGCCGGAATATTGCACTGCGGGAAATTATTACGCCCAACCGGAAATATCGCCGGCCGAGATCATAGCGCCTGCCTGAGAGGCGCATGCGGACTATCGCTTGAGCGTTTGCGATGCTAGCGTGATCCGGTCGTGGCGGGGGCCGGCCGAATGGTCGACATCTTCATTTCTTATGCGCGCGAAGATCGCGCCAAAGTCGCCGTCATCGCCGAGAGCTTGACAAAGCGCGGTCTGAAGGTCTGGTGGGATCCGCATATCAAGACCGGCGCAGGATTTCGCGAGGAGATTACAGCCGCTCTCGCCTCGACGAGATGCGTCATCGTCGCGTGGTCTGTGAACTCCGTCGCGTCCCGTTTTGTTGCGGACGAAGCTGACGACGGCGCGCAGCGCGGCATCCTCTTTCCGGTATTGCTCGACCTCGTCGACATCCCCCTCGGATTCCGGCAAATTCAGACCGCTGATTTAACGCGGTGGCGCGGTTCGCCGACGGACCGCTCGCTTATCGCCTTTCTCGACACGGTTGAAGAAACTCTTGGCGGCGCGCGCCCTGACCCCAGGCCTGCGCCCGAACCGAAACCGGAGGCTGAGCGAAAGAAAGAACCGACGCCGGCTAAGCCGGCGCGCCGCAAACCTCAGCGGGGAACGATCACGGGCTCGCAAGTGCGCGCGGCGCTTTTTCTCCACGCGTTCGTTCTCGCGGTTATTGTCGCAGGGCTGTTCGCCGGCCTCGCCTATCTCGACAATTTCGCGCTGCCCTCGTTGAGACCGTATTTTGTCGCGATTGTCGGCGTTCTCGTTTTCGTTTCGCGCTATCTGACATTCGCCGCAGACGGACGAAGCGGCGCGGCTTCGCTGCGTTTGATCTCTCGCTCCTACTTCGCTCTGATTTGCGCAGCGCTGGTTGCGACCGCGCCGGCGATCCTGGAGGCGAGGATATACGCGGCCGCTCTCAATGCGGTGCGCATGCGGGGCATAGAGGGCGCGGACATAAACGCCGCGGCCTTTTCCAAGGACGGAAAGCTGTTCGCCACCGCCTCGGACGACGGCACGGCGAGAGTCTGGGACTCGCGCTACGGCGTCGAGCGCGCCGAACTGCGCGGCCATGATAACTGGGTGTGGAGCGTCGATTTCAACGGGGCCGGCGATCGCCTCGTGACGGCGTCGCGCGATCTGACCGCAAGGGTTTGGGACTTGCGCAGCCGGAAGGCGGTTCTCATCCTGAAAGGGCACCGAAATTCCGTTTACGCCGCCGAATTCAGCCCGAAAGGCGATCTCATCGCGACGGGATCGGGCGACAACACTGTTCGTCTCTGGCGGGCCGACACGGGCGAACTCGCCGGGACCCTGACCGGCCATAGCGACGACGTGGTCGCGCTTGACTTCAGTCCTTCCGGCGCGCGGCTCGCCTCGGCCTCAAAGGACGGCGCGGCGATCGTGTGGAGCGTCTCCGCGGGACGCGCGCTCATGCGGCTTCGCGGGGCGGACGGCGCGTTGACCAGCATCCGTTACGCGCCTTCCGGCGCGCGGCTCGCCGCCGGCTCCGAAAATGGGGACGCCTATATATGGAGCGCGGACGACGGAAGGCTGTTGCGCCGCATTTCCTACAAGACGCCCGTGTTCAACGTCGCTTTTGCAGAAGGCGGCAAGTTGTTGCTCATATCGTCCGGCGACGGAGAAGTGCGCATCGTCGACGCTGCGTCCGGCGTTTTGATGAGCGAGCATCATGACCACACGGATGCGGTGCGGGCCCTCGCTGCAAGCGATGCGGCCAAAGCCTATGTTTCTGGCTCGCGGGATAATACGGCGATCGTTCGCGACATCGAAACGGGCAATGAGCTGACGGTCGTCGGGCACGTCAAGCCGGCGCTGCGCAGCCCCGTCGCGCTCGACGCGCCGCCGGCGCTTTACGCATCGCGCGCGCCGACGCCGGTGAATGTGCGCTCGGACGGCGATTTCATCCTGCTGTCCTTCGGCAAGGGGCTCGCGCTCGCTTTTGCGCTCCTCGCGATCGGGCTGCTGCTGAAAGGCGTATTCGCGCTGGCGCGCCTTCGCGGGCCGTCGAAATTCGCAGTGGTCGCGGTCATGACCCTCGGCTTCGCCTATGCAGGGGCCTTGATGCTGACGGCGCTGCCCCTCGAAGCCTTCATCTTGTGGCTGACCGCCGCATTCGCCCCCGCGGTGATCCTCGCCGCTCTCCGATATGGCGCGGCGCTCGCCTTCGGCGGCCGGCGCTGACCGCCCGGCGCAGACTCGTCGCGAATTGGGAAAATCTGGAGCGGGCGATGAGATTCGAACTCACGACCCCAACCTTGGCAAGGTTGTGCTCTACCCCTGAGCTACGCCCGCATCCGTCGCGCCGCCGGCGCATAAGCCGACGGCGGGGCCCGCTATATGCACGAGGGGCCTTGCCTTGGCAAGCAGCGTCTCCGGCGCTTGCGCAAGGCGGCGACCATCGCTTTTAACGTCCGCATGCGCCGCCCTTTGCTGACCCTATGACCGACCGGCCCGCCTCCCGCGCAGACCTCTTCGCGCTGCTCGACGCGCTCGGCGTCGCGCACCGCACCGTTGAACATCCTGCGATCTTCACTGTCGAGGAAGGCCGCGCTTTCAAGGTGGAGATGCCTGGGGGGCATTCGAAAAATCTGTTTCTGAAGGACAAGGCCGGCCGGCTCGCCCTCGCAGTCGCCCATGCCGACACGCGTGTCGACCTGGTCGGCCTCGGCCGGCGGATCGGCGCGAAGGGCCGGCTGTCCTTCGGCAGGCCCGAACTGATGACCGAAACACTCGGCGTCATTCCGGGCGCGGTCACGCCCTTTGCGCTCATCAACGATTCAGCGCGCGCCCTCGCTGCGGTGATCCTCGACAAGGCGCTCCTCGAGCATGATCCGATCTGGTTCCATCCCCTCGAAAACACCGCCTCGACCGCGGTCTCGCCGGAAGGCCTTCGGACCTTTCTCGCGCATAGGGGGGTCGCGCCGGTCATCCTTGATCTCGCCCGGCCGAATGCGGCTTGAGAGAAAGGGCGTCCCGCGGCGAGCCGGGGCGCGCAAAATGGACGCGGCGGTTGCGTTTAGCCGGCCGCCGCCTCATCTATGGACTCCAAGACGGGAGACCCCAATGAGCGAGATTCTGGGCGCCAAACCTGCCGGCGCTCCGCCCCTCATCAAAGACGTTTCGATCGAGACCTTCGAGGAGGACGTCCTCAGGGCGTCGATGACGACGCCCGTGATCGTCGATTTCTGGGCCGAATGGTGCGGGCCCTGCCGACAGCTCGGCCCGAAGCTCGAAAAGGCCGTGACGGAAGCGAAAGGCCGCGTCCGGCTGGTCAAGATCGATATCGACAAGAACCAGATGCTGGCGTCGCAATTGCGCATCCAGTCGATCCCGACCGTATATGCGTTTTTCCAGGGCCGGCCGGTCGACGGTTTCCAGGGCGCGATCCCCGACAGCGAGATCAAGGCGTTTATCGGCCGGCTGACAGCCCTTGGCGAGGGCGATGCGGCGGGCGATCTGGCCGCGCATATCGACGCCGCCGACGCGCTGCTTGAGGACGGGGACATCGCCGGCGCGGCGGAGATTTACTCCCGCATTCTCGAGGCCGATCCTGAAAATCTGCGCGGGCTCGCCGGCCTCGCCCGGGCCCATGTCGCTCTAAAGGACTACGAACAGGCGCGCGCCCTCCTTGATATGGTTCCCGAATCCAAACGCGGCGATCCTGCGCTCGCGAGCATTCGCGCCGCGATCGAGCTCGCCGAAGGCGGCGCCGGCGATATCGACGCGCTCGCGGCGAAAGTGCGCGCCGATCCCGCCGATCTTTCCGCGCGGTTCGATCTGGCCGGCGCTCTCGTCGCCGCCGGCCAAATGGAGCCCGCGCTCGACGAACTTCTCGAAATCATTTCGCGCGACCGGGCCTGGAATGACGAGGCGGCGCGAAAAAAACTGCTCACGGTGTTCGACGCGTTGGGGCCGGCTCACCCGCTGACCGTGAAAGGGCGGCGACGACTCTCGTCGATCCTCTTTTCCTGAGGAGAGCGCCTCCGGAGTGACTTCGATTCATGAGCTATGACGAGCGCATAGTGCGGGGGCGCGTCTTGCCGGACGTCGTCCCGCTGTTTCCGCTTGCGGGCGCGCTTCTTCTTCCGGGGGCGCAGCTTCCGTTGAATATTTTCGAGCCGCGTTATCTTCGTATGGTCGACGATGCGCTCGGCGGCGCGCGCATGATCGGCATGATCCAGCCGCGCGACGGCGACATGTCGGGCGCAGCCGGACTTTACTCCGTAGGTTGCGCGGGCCGCATCACGTCATTTGTCGAGACCGACGACGGACGATATCTCATTACGCTCGCCGGCAAGAAACGCTTTCGCGTAAAGGAGGAGCTGAATGTCGATACGCCCTACCGTCAGGCGGCGGTTTCATGGCGGGCGTTCGCGAGCGATGAGGTGAATGATCCCAGTGCGGATTTTGTTGACCGCGACCGGCTCGTTCTCGCGATGCGCCGCTATCTCGACACGGAGGGACTCAAGACCGACTGGGATGTCGTCGACGAAGCGCCGACAGGGGCGCTCGTCGCCTCGCTCGCCATGGGCTGCCCTTTTGCGCCCAACGAAAAGCAGGCGCTTCTTGAGGCGGACTCGACAGCGGCGCGCGCCGAGTGTCTGATTGCGCTGATGGAGATGTCGGGCGCGGAAGGCGGCGACAGCACGATGCAATGACGGAAGGGCCTATGACTTCGACAAATCCGGCTGCGGAAGTCGATCCGAAGCTCCTTGAAATCCTGGTGTGTCCGCAAACGCGCGGCCCGCTCGTCTATGATCGCGAAAAAGCCGAGCTTCTAAGCAAGCAGGCGTTGCTCGCCTATCCGGTCCGCGACGGCGTGCCGATTATGTTGCCGGAGGAAGCGCGTCCGCTGACGGAGGAAGAAGCCGCGCGCCTCTAAAGCGGCGCGCGATTTTCGCTTCGACGGCGGACGGACGCATGCGGCGCGCGCCTCATTTCCGCCCTGATTTCGCCGTCGCGGCGGTCTAGCGTAAGGCTTGAACGGGTTCGAGCCATTCGGGAGACTTCGAGTGATCGGGTTTGCGCTTATTTCTTTGCTGACGGCTGCGGCGCAGAGCGCGCCCGTTGAGTCCGTTGTCGCCGCCTTCGCCGCGGCGCCGGCCGTCGCAGAATCCGCGCCGGAAAAAGCTCCGCCGCCGCCGATCGAGGACGCGGACCGTGAAGGCGCCGCCGCCGAAAGTCTGGCGATCGACGCGGCGGTCGCAGACGCCGGGCCGCCTGTCTTCGCCGATGAAAGCGACCAGGCGGTGGCGGACAAAATGCTCGAAGCGATCGAGGCGATCACGACTTTGAGCGGCGACTTCACGCAAGTCGCGCCGTCGGGCGCAATCTCGACCGGCAAGTTCTATTTGCGCCGTCCCGGCTTCCTGCGTTTTCAATATGATCGGCCGAGCCCGCTGCTGATCGTCGCTAATGGCGGCATGGTCTATGTCCGCGACAACAGGCTGGAGACGACGGACTCCTATCCGCTCGGCAAAACGCCGCTGAAATTCCTGCTCAAGAAGAAGGTGGAGATAGGCGACGCCAAGGTCGTTGCGGTCGATCGCGGCGCCGATTCGGTCGCGGTGACTTTTGCGTCGAGCGATCCGGAGACCGAAGGCGATCTCACACTTGTGATGAGCGCGCCCGAGATGAAATTGCGGCAATGGATCGTGCGCGATCCGGAAAACGGCGTGACGATCGTCTCGCTGGACAATGTGGTCGCGGGAGAACGGCTCGCCAACAGGCTTTTCGCCGTTCCGGACACCGGCTCCGCCTTTCTCAAAAATTAGGATTTGCGGCGATTTCGGGGCATGTCATCCCGCCACAGGCAAGCTTTTTTTTGCCCGACCTATTGAAAAGCCGGAGGCTGATGCGTTAATGTTACACCACGTGGACGGCAATTTTGAGGACCAGCGTTGCCCCCCCGCTAGCAGGTCCTTTTGC
Source organism: Alphaproteobacteria bacterium (assembly GCA_016125425.1). Lineage (GTDB taxonomy): Bacteria > Pseudomonadota > Alphaproteobacteria > Caulobacterales > Parvularculaceae > Amphiplicatus. The sequence continues at coordinate 160,440 of WGLT01000002.1, read as the reverse complement.
CGGAAGCGTCGCCGGATTATCCCCTCCCGGCGTAGGCGCAACAGCGCAGCTTGGCGCCCGGTCCTCCGCGAGGATCGGGCGCTTTTTTCTGCCGTTTCCGCAGGCGAAACAAACTTGAGAGCTTCGGGGCTTCGCCGCCCGAAGAACGATTGAAAGGCTCGCTATGGACGAAGACGATCTCGACGCCCTCGAGCGCGAGATTCCCGCGCTCTCTCGCATTGCGAGATTTGCGAAAGGGCTGGCGGCCATACCGTGGTTCGCCAATCTCGGCGAACCGTTAACGGCCGGCGCGCGCGCCGTCGCCGCGCGTTATGTCGAAGCCCTCGGTTTTCCGGAAGCGGAAGTGGCGATTCTTGTCGACTGGGACGACGCCGCCGCGGCGGCCGAGAGCCTCGACTGGCACAGCCCGGCTTGGGAGGCGGAAGAACTTCTGCGCGCGGATCTTACCGCGCGCGCGCTCGATTATCTGTCTGAGGAGGCGCTGACCCTCGCCATGACGCTCGTCGCCGATCGCGTCGCAGGCCCCGCCCGCGGGGCGATGGAAGAGGCGAGCGCCATCTGGGATATGACGGACGAGGCCGCCCGTCAGCTTGCGGTCGGCGCCGCCGTTCAGGCCGCGCACCAGTCCGCTCTTTTGCTCCTTGCGGCGAGTTCGCCTGATATCGACGCCGAAAACCATCCTTTCGCCGCCAAGTTCCAGCTTTTCGAATTCGGCAGATGGCCGGTCGGCGTCGTCGGCGGTTCGTTCAACCTGTTCTAAGGGCGGACAGGGCGGCGGTCAGGATCAGATAGAGGCCGAAAAAAGTCAGCACCGCCCGGAAACCCGCGCGAAAACGATTGTCGGGCATGGCCCGCAGCAATCGCGTGCCGAGCCAACTGCCGAGAAATCCGGCCGCGAGAATGGCCAGGATCAAGGGCACCCAGGCCGCGAAGGCGAAGCCGAGCGCGCCGAAAGCGAGCGTCTTCATCGCATGCTGTATCACCATGCAGGCCGCGTGGGTGGACACGATCTGCAATCGGTCGAGCTTCGTCGTTCCGAGCATGGAGGCCGTGATCGGTCCCGTCGCGCCGAAAAACATGGTGAGAAAGGCGGCGACCGCCCCCGTCGCGGCGAAGCTCTTGCGCCCCGGAGCGAAGCCTTTCGGTTTCGGTCCCCAAACGGCATAGAGCACAAAAGCGCCTACGCCGGCTTTGAGCGCAGCCTCCGGCAAGGCGACGTAAAGGCGCGCGCCGATCGCCGCGCCGACAATTCCGCCGAGCGCGAACCAGAAAACGATCGGCCAGACGACGGTCCTTCGTTGCAGGAAGAGGCGGCTCGAATTCGCCCCGAGCTGGGCGGCGCCATGGATCGGGATCACGGCGGCCGCCGGAAAAAGCGCCGACATAACCGCGAGCAGCCCCAGCCCGCCGCCTAATCCGAAGGCGGCCGTCAGTGCGGCTGTAAAAAAGCTGGCGGCGACCACAAGCGCGGCGGCGGCGAGGGACACCCCTTCCGGGGCGAAATGAAACCCGGGACCCATCGACGGCGAGCGTTAGGGCGCGCCGGGGCGGCGCGCAATCCGTCTCGCTCAAAGGTCGAGCAAGGCGAAGGGAACGGGCTCGACCGGCGGGTTCGAACGGGGCGCCAGATCGCGCGCCCACCAGCCGACATCGCGCCATGCCCCCGCCTTGTAGCCCACGCCGCGATAGACCCCGACCGGCCGGAACCCCATGCTTTCGTGAAAGGACACGCTCGCCGCGTTCGGAAGGGCTATGCCGGCGAAGGCGCCGGTGAAATTCTGCGCCGCGAGAATTTCGAACAGCCGCATATAGAGGGCCCGCGCCCGCCCGCGGCGGCGGAAACGCTCTGCGACGTAAACCGAGACATCCGCCGACCAGCGATAGGCGGCCCGCTCGCGGTGCGGAGAAGCGTAGGCGAAAGCTCCGACTTCCCCCGACTCCTCCCAGACCAGCCAAGGATGGGTCGCAAGGAGCCGCTCGACGCGGCCGGCCATCTCGGCGGGCGTCGGGGCCGTCGTCTCAAAGGATATGGCGGTGTCACGGACAATCGAGCCGTAGATCGCCGCGAGCGCAGGGCCGTCTTCAGCGCTGGCGAGGCGGATGGGCAAGGCGGTCTCCGGTTCGAAATCGGCGCCGAGAGGTTTCCGAAGCCGCCGGGACCCTGTCAACAAGGCTATTGCGCCTCAATCCGTCGCGCTTGCCCATGGCCGGGCGGCTGCTAAGGTCGCCCCTCCTTACGTCCGGCCGCCCCATGAAAATCGCCACCTGGAACATTAATTCTGTCCGCCTGCGAATCGATTCTGTCAGGCGCTTCCTCAAAGAGGAAGGGCCGGATGTTTTGTGCCTGCAAGAGATTAAATGCACGAACGACCAGTTTCCCGCCAAAGCGCTGGCGGCGGCAGGCTATGCGCATCAAGCCGTATCCGGACAAATGGGCTATCACGGCGTGGCGATTGTCTCGCGGCTGCCGCTCGAAGACATCGAGATCAGGCGGTTCTGCGGCAAGGACGACTGCCGGCATGTCGCGGCGACGCTGCCGGGAGGCGTTCGCCTGCACAATTTCTACGTGCCTGCGGGCGGCGATGAGCCCGATCCGGAAATCAATGAAAAATTCGCGCACAAACTTGATTTCATGCGCGATATGGCGCGCTGGTTCGCCGACGGCGGCGCTCCGGGCAAGTCAAAACAGATCCTCGTCGGCGACCTGAACATCGCGCCGCGCGAGCACGATGTGTGGTCGCACAAGCAATTGCTGAAAGTGGTGTCCCACACGCCGGTCGAGGTCGAACTGATGAACGACGCGATCGCATCCGGCGGATGGACCGACGTCGCGCGCGCTTTGATTCCGGAGCCTGAAAAGCTCTACACATGGTGGTCTTATAGGGCGCGCGATTGGCGCGCCTCCAATCGCGGCCGCCGCCTCGATCACATCTGGGTCAGCCCGGCGCTGAAAAAGGCCGCCGTCGGATCCGGCCGCGAGGCGTTTCAGATTCACGACCGGTGCCGCGGATGGGCCAAGCCATCCGACCACGCGCCGGTGACCCTCAAGCTCTCCCGTTAGCGGTCACGTCAGCGGCGCGATCGCTTCAATAAGCGCGTCGACCTCTTCCTCCGTGTTGTAGAGATGGAAGGAGAGCCTGACGCCGCCCTGCCGCATGTCGTGCAATATGCGCGCGCGCGCCAGAGCGTCCGAAGCCTCGGCCGGGCTCCGCACCGCGACAATCACCGATGATCCGCGCTCGCCTTGCTTCGTATGCGAACGAAAACGGGCCGCAGGCATCGCATCGACAAAGCGCGTAAACAGCGCCTGATTGCGTTCGAATATCGCGTCGACGCCCGCCCGGGCAATGACGCCGGCGCCGGCGGCGGCGGCGGCGAAAGGGGCGACGGAAGGCGTTCCGCCCCAATAGCGCGCCGCGCCCTCCGCGTAACGGAAATTATGAATGTCAAATTCGAAAGGGTCAGCGTGCGAAAACCAGCCGACGTCAATCGGCGAGCAGCGCGCGGCCGTTTCGGCCGGCGTCCACAAGAAAGCCGCGCCCGGCCCGCCGCACAGATACTTTACAGAAGTTCCGATCGCGAAATCGGGCGCGAACGCCTCCAGGTCGACCGGAACCGCGCCGGCGGATTGTGCGATGTCGAGAACCGAAAAAACGCCCCGTCGCCGCGCGCGCTCCGCTATCTCGCGGACGGGCGCCTTGACGCCCGAATTGGAGAAGACATGAGTCGCAAGGACGAGCTGAACGTCGTCATGAAAGGCCGGCGCCCAGGCGTCGATATCCGCAAGCCGCGCGCCGCCGGGCAGAAACACCAATTCGTAGCCGATCCGCCTGGCCTGCGCGAGGACGAATCCGACCGTAGGAAAATCGTCCTCCGTGAGCGCGATTTTCTTGCGTCGCGCGCGCTCCGGCAGCGAAAACAGAATTTTCGAAAGCGCGCCTGAAATGTTCGTCTGCGGACAAATATCGGACGGGCGCGCCCCGATCACGGGCGCAAGACTGCGCCTGAACGCCTCAATGGCCGCGAGCCAGTCACGCCATGCGTCGGCCTTCGCTTCCCGCCATGGCGACAAAAAGCCGTCCTCTAACGCCGACGCGGCCGCGCGCGGCATCAGGCCGACCGAATGGGACAGAAAATACCGCGCCTCCGGCGCAAAGAACGCATCGCGCCCGATCATGCGCGCCTCACGAGATTTTCCGAAGTTCTTCGCGCGTGATCGAGCCCGGCACCACCGTCACCGGTATGGGCCGCGCGCTGAGATAGGCGGGGCGGTTGGCGAGCGCCGAGACGAGCGGTCCCGGACCTTCCGCCGATGTCGAGGCGCCCAGGAAGAGGATCGCGATGCGCGAATCTTCATCGATGAGCTTGCGAATCTCTTCGGCCAAGGCGCCTTCGCGGATGATCTTCTCCGGCCGCTCGCCCCATTCGGCTTCGACGATTGCGGCGAATTCGGAGAGCACGGCTTCGGCGTGTTCATAGGCCTCGGCGCGCATGGTTTCGGCGACCGCGGCCCATTGGCCGAACTCCGGCGGCTCGACGACATGCAACAGCGTTACGGCGGCGTTCGATCGCTTGGCGCGCCGCGACGCAAAAAAGGCCGCAAGACGCGCCTCGGGACAATCCTCTGCGATGAGAAGAAATTTCAGACGTTCGTCGCTCAGAGGCGGCGAAGCTGTCGCGCGCGATTCCTCAGCCATGGCGCCATGATGCCCCGAAAGCCCCGGCGGCGTCTACTTGACCCGGGGGCCGCGCCAAGCTAGCGCGGGCCAAGGCGGCACGGGCGGGCTTATGCGCGGCTATTTCGGCGTCGGCGCCGAGCGGATATCGAAAGCGATGAATCTCGGCGCGGTGCTCAGAACGGCGCACGCATTCGGCGCCAGCTTTGTGTTCACCGTCGGCGCGCGCCACAGCCTGCGCGAGGCCGAGCGCGCCGATACGTCCAAAAGCACGGAGCATGTGCCGCTCTATGAATGGGCGAGCCCGGACCAGATGGCTCTGCCAAAAGGCTGCGCGCTTGTGGGCGTCGAGCTTGATCCGCATGCTGTTGATCTGCCGGCTTTCCGGCATCCGCTGAATGCGGCCTATATTCTCGGACCTGAAAAGGGCGATCTTTCGGACGAGGCCAAAGCGCGATGCGCCCATCTTGTGAAGATCCCGACAAAATTCTGCGTCAATTTGTCGGTCGCCGCGGCGATCGTCATGTATGACCGCATGTTGTCGCTGGGCGGCTTTCCGCCCCGGCCGGTCGGATCGGGCGCCGCCCGCCGGCCGGCGGGCCGGCGCGCCTGACCCCCGCGAATGCAAAGCGCCGCCCGCTTTTGCAGGCGGCGCTTCCGGATGGGTGCTCGCGATTAACGGCGTTTGGCGCGCCGCTTTTTGGCGGCTTTGCGTTTCGCCGGCGCCTTCCGCTTCTTGACCGCTTTCTTCTTCGCAGTCTTGCGGCCGCCGCGCGCCTTCTTGGCGGGCGCGCCGCCTTCTTCCATTTTATCAAGCGCCTCCGCATAGGCGCTCAGCGCGCGGATAAAGGCCGAACGCTGCGAAGCGGGCAGAACGGCGATCGTGCCGGATTCCGCGCGATTGACGGCCGCCATCGCCGAAGACAGCATGCGTTTCCCCGCCGCCGTGATCGAAACCGCATTGGCGCGCGCATCCGCTTTCGTGCGGTGGCGCGACAAAAGGCCCTTTTTGATCATTCGCGCGATCATGTCCGCCAGGGTCGAGCGATCAATCCCCGTCGCGCGCACGAGATCGGTCTGGCTCAGGCCCTCATTTTGCGAAACGGTGTGAAGAACCTCGAATTGCCGCGGCGTCGGCCCATTCGCCCCGACTTCTTTGGCGTAGAGGTCGTGAGCATATTGTTGCGCCCGCCGAAGCAAATGCCCGGGGGAGTTCTTGAGCGTGAAAGCCATCCTCATCTCCGTCTAATTTTCTCTCCGCCTGCGATGGAGCATCCGGCGGCGACCTGTCGAGCGGGCGTCTGCAAATCCGGCGTTGCGCCGTCCGCTGAAACAACGCCCAGCGCTGATCGATTGGACTGCGCCTGTTAATAAAGGATTGCGCAACGTCAGTCACCAACAATTTTGCGCGATCACTGTCAAAATGCGCTTTGAACGGAAAATCCGGGCTGCGCAAAAAGTAACGGAGGCGGAATATGCCGGGACCGCAAAACCGAATCGAAAGTCCGCCGACCCCTTGTGTTGCGAATTGTATCGGACCGCGCGCGCCCCGCCGGATCGGGCGTCGCCGCAGGAAGGGCCGCGCGTTCGGGCCGGCCGAAAACTCAGGCCAGCTCCAGGGCGCCCCAAGGGGCGGGCGCGGCGAATCCGCGCGCCGGTTTTAGCCGACTGTATCTTCGTGCGGCGTCGCTTCGACGCAGATTGCGTCGCCGGGCCGCTGCGATTCGCAGGATATCGCGCCAGCCGCCGGCCTGGCCGGCGGCTGATCGCTTGTCTAGACCGCGCCGCCGGGCGGGCCTTTGTCCTCGTCCGGAGGAGCTTGCCGCATGTGCTTGGCGAGAAATGGCGCCTGCAAGCCGGCGAAAACGATATTGACTGCGGTGAACCCCCATATCTTGAGATTGACCCAGACCGGCTCGCCCGCGCATGGCGCGGCGGCGGTCAGATTGCAGTCGCGCGTGAGCCAGCGCCAGGCGGCTTCGTTGGCGACGGCGAGAACGACAAAGAATACGATGTAACGCTTCGTCAGGACGCGCCATGCGCTTTCCTCGAGGTGGAAGGCGCCGTCGAACATGGTCTTGAGGAAATTGCGGCCCGTCGCGAGACCGCCCGTTAAGGCGCCCGCAAAGAGCAGATAGACGATGGTGGGCTTGAGATAGACGAAAGTCCGATCGTGCAGGATGAGCGCGAGCCCGCCGAGAACGCCGATGACGACGCCGCTGACAAGCAGCATCGGCGCGATGCGGCGCTCGCGCCAGACGCTGTAGATAAAGGCGGCGGCGAAGGCGGGCATGAAGGCGCCCATCGCCAGAAAAAGCTCATCGCCGGCGGCGAGCGACCAGTCGCGGCCGACGAGCCGCCCGGCCAGCGGCGCCAGCCGGCGCCCGAAAAAATAGGCGACGAAAAAGACAAGCAGCGGGCCGAAATCGACCAGAAACTTCGCGCGGCCCGAAAGCCGCACGCCTTTTGGCTTCGTAATCTCACCCATTCCGCCGCCCTTCCGCCTCCCTTTCGTCGAGCCCGGCGAGCGCGCGGGCGAACGCCTCGGCGCTGAAGGGCTGCAAATCATCGATGTTTTCCCCGACCCCGATAAAATGAATCGGCAGGCCGAACTTTTCGCCGAGCGCGACAAGAACGCCGCCCCGCGCCGTTCCGTCGAGTTTCGTCATGATAAGGCCGGTGACGCCAGCAATCTCGCTGAAGATCTCCGTCTGACTCAGCGCGTTCTGTCCGACCGTCGCGTCCAGAACAAGTATGACGTCATGCGGCGCGGCGTGGTCGAGTTTTTTCAGAACACGTACGATCTTGGCGAGCTCGTCCATCAATTCGCGCCGGTTCTGCAAGCGTCCCGCGGTGTCGATCATCAGGACATCGGCTCCGTCGGCGCGCGCGCGTTGAAGCGCGTCATAGGCGAGCCCCGCCGCATCCGCCCCGACCTCGCGCGCGACGACCGGCGCGCCCGTGCGTTCGCCCCAGACCTGAAGCTGTTCGATCGCGGCGGCGCGAAAGGTGTCGCCGGCGGCGAGCATGACGTTTAATCCGTCCTTGCGGAGCTTGGCCGCAAGCTTGCCGATCGTCGTTGTCTTTCCGGCTCCGTTCACGCCGGCCATCAGGATGACATGGGGTTGTCTCGTCCGGTCGATCTTGAGCGGCGCCTCGAGCGGGGCGAGACTCGCAGCGACCTCCGCCGCAAGGGCGGCGCGCACGTCCCGGTCTGATATCTCTTTGTCGAAGCGCTCCTTGGCGAGTGCGACCGTCACCCGCGCGGCCGCTGCGACGCCGAGATCGGAGGCGATCAACAGCTCCTCAAGCTCTTCAAGCGTCTCGTCATCGAGTTTTCTCTTGGTGAAGATCGCCGAAACGCCTTCCGAGAGCCTGCTGGAGCTCTTCGACAAACCCGCGCGAAGCCGCGCGAAAAAGCCGGCGCGCGCCGGACGCGCGTTCTGCGCGTCGCCGTCCTCGTCTGCTCCCGGCGCCGCGCCGGATCGGGCGGCCGGCGAAGCCGGCCTATCCTCCGGCGCGTCGGGCGCGGGCGAGTCTTCGCGCTTGCGGCCGAACAAGCCCGAGAAAATGTTCTTCGCCATCGCTCAACGCTCCCCTCGAACGGGCGCGCCGAGAAGCGCGCGCCCTTCGCGCGCAAGAATTTCAACGCGCGCCAATCCGCCGATTTCGCCCGCCGGCGCCGTCATTCTGACCGGCGCGAAATTGCCGAGCCGCGCGCGCCCGCCGCTTTCCATGATTGCGTCGAAGACCCGCCCGACGAGGCCGTCCAAAAACCGGCGGAGCGCGACGTCCGCCTTTTCGCGAAGCCTTTCCGCGCGCTCCTTGACGACGGCGCGGGGAAGCTGCGGCATGCGCGCGGCCGGCGTTCCTTCACGAGGCGAAAACGGAAAGACATGCACATAGTCGAGACCGGCTTCGTCGACGAGCGACAGACTTTCCTCGAACATTTCCTCCGTTTCCGTCGGAAATCCCGCAATGATATCGGCGCCGAACGCGATATCGGGCCTTGCGGCGCGCGCCCGGCGGCAAAAGGCGATCGCGTCGGCTCGGCTATGGCGCCGTTTCATTCTTTTAAGAATGACGTCCGCTCCCGCCTGCAGCGACAGATGCAGATGCGGCGCGATCCGGTCGTCTCCGGTCAGCCGGTCGAAAAGCGCCTCGTCGACTTCGGCGCCGTCGATCGAGGACAGGCGCAGCCGCCGCAATGAAGGCGCGCCGTCGAGAATGGCCCCGACGAGATCGCCCAACGTCGGCGCGCCCTCGAGATCGGCGCCGTAGGAGGTGATGTCGACGCCGGTCAGCACGATCTCCGCGTGACCCGCGGCGGCGAGTCGCTCAGCCGCCGCGACGACCGCGGCGACCGGCACGGAGCGCGAGTTGCCCCTGCCGAAGGGAATGATGCAGAATGTGCAGCGATGGTCGCAGCCATTCTGCACTTGCAGGAACGCGCGCGCCCGGTCGCCATAGCCGTCGATGAGATGGCCCGCGGTGTCGCGCACCGCCATGATGTCGTTGACGCGGAAGGATTCGCCCGCCGCGGTCAGCGCGCGCCAATCGGAAGGGTTCAGTTTCTCTTCGTTGCCGAGCACGGCGTCGACTTCCGCCATCGCCGCGAATGCGCCGGGATCGATCTGGGCCGCGCAGCCCGTGACGACGATGCGCGCGCCGGGATTGGCCCGGCGGGCGCGCCGGATCGCCTGCCGCGACTGGCGCACCGCCTCGCCCGTGACGGCGCAGCTGTTCACGACCACCGTCGAGGAAAGTCCTGCGTCCTCCGCAAGACGGCGGATCTTTTCGCCTTCATGGGCGTTGAGCCGGCAGCCCAGAGATATGACCTCGGTTCGTGTCATGGGCGGCTATGTAGGGCCTTCACGGTCCCTTGTCGAAGGGGGCGCGCGGTTGAACGGAGGCGCTTCTTATGAACATCATCGAGAAAGGGTCCTTGTTGGCGCTGAACCGGATGCTGCGCGCGCTGGTCAAGCGCGGCTCTCTCGTCTTCATCGACGCCGAAGGGCGAAGACGCGAATATGGCGACGGCGGCGCCCCCCGGGTCGCCTTGCGCCTGTCCGATCCGGCCCTTTATCCGGCGCTGTTTCTGAACCCCGAGCTGAAAGCCGGCGAAGCCTATATGGACGGCGCGCTGACAATCGAGGAAGGCCGGCTTCGCGACCTCTTGAGGCTCTTTCACCAAAACGCCGCCAATTTGCGGACAAGACCCGCAAGACGCGCGCTGCATGAAGGGGCGAAGCGGCTTCGGCGCTTCTATCAGCACAATGCCACGGGCCGCGCGCGCAAAAACGCCGCCCGCCATTATGACCTCTCGAACGATCTTTACCGGCTGTTTCTCGATGAGGGCCTCAATTATTCATGCGCCTATTTTTCCGATCCGGCGATGAGCCTCGAAGAGGCGCAGCGCGCAAAGCTCCGCCATGTCGCCTCAAAGCTGCTGATGAAGCCCGGCGCGCGCGTTCTGGACATTGGCTGCGGCTGGGGCGCGATGGCCTTCTATCTCGCCGAACAGTTCGACGCGCGCGTGGTCGGAATCACTCTGTCTACAGAGCAAAAAGCGCTCGCCGACCAGCGCGCCGCCGCGCGGGGACTGTCCGGCAAAGTCGAATTCCGGCTCGCCGACTACCGCGAGATCGGCGGCCGCTTCGACCGGATCGTTTCGATCGGCATGTTCGAGCATGTCGGCGTTCCTTATTACGACGTCTTTTTCCGCAAGATTCATGACTTGCTCGCCGAAGACGGCGTCGCGCTTTTGCACGCCATCGGCCGCAAGGACGGTCCCGATGTCACGGGGGCGTGGATCCGCAAATACATATTCCCCGGAGGATATTCGCCGTCGTTGTCGGAAGTGTTTGCGGCGGTCGAGCGGCGCCGTCTTTGGGTGACCGACGTTGAGATCCTGCGCATGCATTACGCGCAGACCTTGCGCGAATGGTCCCGCCGGTTCGAAGCGCGCCGCGATGAGGCGCAAAAGATGTTCGACGAACGGTTCTGCCGGATGTGGGAGTTCTATCTGACGACGTCCGAATTCGCTTTCCGCCATGGCGGGCATATGGTCTTCCAGATGCAGATGGCGAAAAGCGTCGATGCGGTCCCGTTGACGCGCGACTATCTCGGCGAGACGGAGCGGTCGCTGGCCGCGAGGGACTCCGGTCCGCCGCGCTTAAGACAGGCCGAGAAGCGACCGGCGGCGCTCTAGGCTCTCGGCGGGCCAATAGCGCTCGCGATCGTAATATTCAGCGACGGCGGGTTTGCCGTCGCCGAGAACGACCCAGGGCTGTTTGGACGCGGTGAATATATGGATGTCCGGCGGCAGCCGGTCCGGATCGTCGAGCGTGCCGACGCGTATGAAGGCGATTTTATCTCCCGCGCCGGCGTAATGGCTCCACAGGGCGATCCGGCAGATCGGACACCGGAATATTTTCTGGCCCTTGCCGCTGTTCGACGGGGTGAGCGTTTGCTCCGGCGCGCCGGCCGCAAGCTCGACGCGGTCAGTCTCGATCATCGCGTTGAGCGCGAATGCCGATCCGGTTTCGCGCTGGCACCATCGGCAATGGCAGCAATGCACGAAAAGCGGCGCGCTCGTCAGCCGATAGCGGACCGCGCGGCAGTCGCAGCCGCCTTCGATTGGAAATCCGCTGCCATGCGCCATCGCCGCCTCTCCCGTCGATTGTGCCGTGGCGAATCGACTGCGCGGCTCGGCGCTTGTCCAGAAAAATCAGACGGCGGCCGGCGCGGGCGCGTCGATCAGACGGCGCAGGCGTCGCATCACGCTGTAGAGGCGGCCCGCCTCAAGCTCGTTCGTCGCAAGCTCAAGCGCCGTCCGCTCGGCCCGGCCGCGATAGTCGTTCATGAGCTGAGTGAGGGCGCCGGAAAGGATCTCCGCCGCTTCGCTGCTCTCCATCTGCCCCGCGACCGCGAGCTGCGCGACGTAATAGGCGCGCCGCTCGGGGGTCGTCGCCTCCTCGGGCCGCATGGCGTCTTTGAGGCGCAGAATCGAGGCCCCGTCCGATTTCACCCGCAGATTGGTCTTGCGGTCGCCATTCTGCACCAGGGCGCCGTTGATGAGCAGCTCCTCATGCGGTCTCAAACGAAGGATCAGTCCCGACATTCCGCAACCCCTCCTTTTGCGTGCTATACTTACGAGCAGCAACTTTAAGTTGTAAATCGGAATATTCCGTCTATTTGCTAACGCCCCGTAAAGGCTGGGGCGGACCCTTCAACTTTCCATGGCGAGGAGGATCGAAAAGCCCACCACCATGAACAGCGAGAAGGGGAAGAAGGCGCCGAGCATGGCCGGGGCGACGCCGAGTTTGCCGAGCGCCAGCATCATGTTTTCGCCGACGAAATAGCTGAAGCCCAGGGCCCCGCCGACCACCGCCCGTTGCAGCTGGTTGCCTTGCCTTCCGACGCCGAAGCCGGCGATCGCGCCGAGCAAGGGCATGGCGAGCGTCGCCATCGGCTTCGAAAACCGGCTCAGAAACGACGTCGTCGCCGACCTTGCGTCGGCGCCCTCCTCGCGCAGTTCGACGATCTTGCGCCAGAGCTCGCGCAGGCTGGTCTGATCGGGATTGAAGGAAAGGGCGAAGAGAATTTCCGGATCGACTCCCTCCGGCCAGTCGGCGCTCGCCGTCCGGGTCACCTTGAGCGTCGCCACGTCGAAGGAGCGAACGTCGAAAAGACGCCATTTGCCGTTTTGATAGCGCGCGGCGCGCGCCTCCGTTTCGCCGTCGATAAGACCTTCCGGGGTCAGCTTGCTGATGGTCAGATTGTTGAGCCAGACGCCTTTATCGACGCGCGCGGCGCTGCCGGCGTAAATATATTCGCCGTTGTGAACGAGCCGGACATTGGTCCGCGTTCCTGAATCCGGCGGAAGGTCGGTCGCGTAATCATTGGCCTTCCAGTAAGCCAGCCTGCGCTCCGCGCCGACGGCGACGGTCTCGTTGAACGCGAAATGAAACAGCGCAATGCCGGCGCATACGCAGCCGATCGGGAACAGCACGCGATGCACCGACATTCCCGCAGCGCGCATGACGGTGATCTCGTTCGACATATTCAGCGTGGACAGCGTCACAACGACGGCGAGCAGCGCCGCGAAGGGCGTGAATTGCGCGACCACTTGCGGCGAATGGAGCAGCACGTATTTCGTCAGCGAATCCCATCCCGCCCCTTTCGCCGCAAGGATTTCGCGCGAATTGCTGAGCAGGTTCAGCATCTGGATGACGACGACGAAGAGCGCCAGAATGCCTATGAATCGGATGAGAAACCGCAACCCGACATAACGAACGAAGACCCCTTCCGCTGCGTTCATCGGCCCGGTCCCTGCGCGGCCGCGCCGAGATCGACGCTTGCTCTTTCATGCGGCCCGGAGGGACTTAATACGCGCACCGCCGGCTCCTGATCGCGGCGCGCCATGACGCGCGTCGTGCGCGCGTGATCGATTGAGCCGCGATAAAGGACGATCGAAACGACAAGCAGCGCCGCCAGCAGGCCCCACATCGAAACATAGGGCGACAAGTGGCCCGCGCGGGCGGTCGCAAGCCCCCATTCCTCGAGCAATTCGTGATAGACGATGATGATCGCGATGCCGACGACCGGCTTGATATTGGACGCCCGCCGCCGGCCGGTCACGCCCATGGCGACGGCGAGGATCGGCATGACGAGGAATGTCAGCGGATGAATGATCCGCCAGTGCAGGCCGGCTCTGAAATCATACCAGAGAGGATCGCCGCCGGGGCTTCCCGCGCGAAGCCGCCTGAGAATTTCGCCGAGCGTGGATTCGTCTTCGTCGCCGCCGCGCGCGCGGAACACGCCGACCGACGGCAAATCGACCTCCACGTCGAAACTGTCAAAGCTGAGCGCGTTCGCGTGCTGGCCCGCCGGATCGATGAACACCTGCCGGCCGTCGCGCAGCTTCAACAAGATGTGGCTGATCTCGGGCGTCGTGGAAATCGATCCGTGGCTCGCGGTGATGATGGATTTGCCGCCGCGCGCATCCCGCTGCTCCAGATAGATATCGTCGACTTCATGAGTCTTCGAATTCACCTTGCCGAGCCGGATGGTGACGTTGTCGGTGATGTCGACAAAGGTTCCCTGCGGAATCGGAATGCCGAGCGCGCCGCTTGTCAGGTCGAATTTGATCTGTCGGTATTTATAGCTGGCGAACGGCTGAATGTAGGAGACGAGCAGAAAATCGAGCGCCATCAGCGCAATCACAAGAAGATAAATCGGTCTCATCAGGCGGGTGATCGACGCGCCGCTCGAATTGAGGGCGTCGAGCTCGCTTGAAAGAGAAAGGCCGCGAAAGGCGAGCATGATCCCGACGAAAGTGCCGAGCGGCAAGGCCAGGCTGAGATAGAGCGGCACGAGATTGGCGAGCATGCGCCAAACGACGTCGATCGGCCCTTTCTGGGCCAAAACGAAGTCGAACAGGCGCAACATCTGCTCTAGGAGCAGCAGCATCCCGGCGATGCAGAGCGCGATGATCAGCGGCGTAATGACAGCGCGCAAAATGTAGCGGTCGACAAGGCCCATGAAGTCGGCTGTTCACCCGATAGCGCGGCAAGACGCAAAGCAGGGCTCCGCGCCGCAAAGTAGCGTCTGTAGCGAATTCCGCGCGCCGGCGAAAGCGCCGGCGCTGTCAGGCGGCACGATCGGTCGGAGCGTTCTCGGAAACGGCTCCCTCGCGGGCGCTCCCATTGAGGGAATCGTCATACAGGCCCTGGGGGAGGACGAACCAGCGCGCAACCATATAGAGCGCGACCCCGAATTCGACGGCGGAGATAATCAGGAAGCCGCTCGCCGGCGTCAGCGGCGTCGCCGTGATCAGCAGGACGCAGAGCGAGCCGAACATGGCGCAGCATGCGTTGAGCAGGTTGCCGGCCGCCATGATGCGCGCCCGCGTCGCGGCCGGCGCGCGCCGCTGGGCCGCGGCCTGCAGGGGGACCAGATAAAGCCCGGTGAACGCCGAGGAGAAAAAGAACCCTGCGAGCAGCAGCCGACCGGGCGTGTGGCTGAGCAGCTGCCTGACCGTTGCGCTTGCGCCCGTCTCGGCGACAATGCTGGTCAGCCAGTAAAGGCCGAAAGTCATCGCGCCGGCCGCGCCGATGCCGAGCGCGGAAAAGCCGAGGCCGCTGCGCCGCTTGGAAAGCGTCGCCGAAACGATGGCGCCGAATCCGGCGCCGACGGCGAACACGCCCATGATCGCGGTTGCGGCCGCGCCGTTCGCGCCGAGCTCCTCGATCGCATAGAGCGGAACGAGAATCGTCGTGATGGTCGAGACAACATAGAAAATCGCCACGCCGACCAGCGCCCGCCAGACGCCGGGTTCGGAAAACGCGAAGGCCATGATCCGGATCGTCTGGCCGGCGGGATTCCAGTCGATCTTGAGATGCGGCGCGTCGGGCGGCGCGGGCGGCTGCGCCAGAACGCCGAGCCCGCTCGTCATCGCCGCTGTCAGCAAAATCGCCGAAATGACGATCCAGCCGAAAGGCAGCGGCATCAGCACGCCTCCGAGAACGAGACCGGCGACAACCGCGATGAACATACCCGCATTGCAGAAGGCGTTGCCGCGTATCAATTCGTCAGGACGAAGATATTTCGGAAGAGCCGTAATCCTCACTGGACTGAAGAACGCCAGTTGCGCGCTCATCGCGACAAAGATCACGGCGAGAAACAAGCCGTTGTCAAGATAAAAACCGAGGGCTGCAAGCGCCATCAGCACGAATTCAGCGAATTTGAGTCGCCTGAGAAGCATCGCGGTTTCGTATTTTTCGGCGATTTGTCCGGCGATGCTCGTGCAGGCGAGGGTCGCCGCGCTGAAGAGGCCGCCGACGAATGGAATGGCGTTTTTCGGGTCGTTGAATCCGGCGATCGGAATCGCGCCGTAGCCAATGCCGATAATCAGGGCCTGGCGCAGCACATTATCGTTAAAGGCGCTCAGCGAGAACGCCGCCCAGAGCGGCAGAAACCGGCGTTCGAAAAAGAGCGGCGTTTTCACGGCGTTCCGACCTGCGCGACGCCCGGAGGCTTTAGCGGATTCGGCGCGCCGGTGCGACGCGCAAGATGGGCGGTCGCAAAGAAGAGCGCCACGCTGAGCAATTGCGACAGGCCCGCTTCGGCGACCAGCATGCCGGCGACGACCTCGGGCGGGGAGTTGATGACGGAAGCGATCGAAAGCGCGGCCGTCATGTAAACAAGGTCCTGATTGGGCAGGAAGGGCACCCGGCTGATCACGAGCTGCAATCCGATGAAGAGCAGAATGGCCCCGAGCGAAGCGTTGGGCAGGGCCGAGGCGTACATGGCGGCGAAGAGGACAAGCGTGACGACCTGTCGCGCCGCGTGAATCGAGACGACGCGGAAGACCTTTGCGCGCGGCAACGTAATCAGGCGCTTGCCGAAAAATATGACGGCGACGGCCATCGCCGCGGCTATGACGGTCGAGAACGCGACCAGCGCGGCCGATCCCGGATGGATGGCGATCGCCTTTTGAAGGCCGCCTGTCGCCGCCAGCGCGGCCACGATCAGCACGGTCGAGATATTCGCCGCGAGCGAGGACAGGATGTTGTTGTCCTTAATCGAGATCAGCGCCGCCTTGCCGGAAAGGCCGAGCGCGCGGCGCGCCCACAGGGCGAGAAATCCTTCGCCCGAATATCCGGCGACCGCATTGTTGTAGACGCGCTTTCGGATAAAGGCTGGAAAATGCCGCGCGAGCGGCCTGTCCCAGATAATTTCGTAAATCGCGCCTTCCGACAGCGGCAGGGTCAGATAGCGCAGAATGAAAAACAGGAAAAACCAGGGCGAGGCCGGAATTGACCGGATGACCTCGCCCCAGCCGATCTGGGTCAGCCGGTAGAAAAGAAGCGCGACAATCGCCGCAAGAAGCGTCCAGTGGCCGATGGCGAGCGTCCGACGCACAAGCGGGCGCTCGCGCGCCTCGCGCAAATGGCTGAGGATCAGGTCAGCGGCTCTCGAAAGAAATTTCATGCGGTTGCGGCGCTCATGTCGAATCGCCCGAACTGCATGCAGGCGGGCCTGGTCGGGCTTTCCTGACAAGCCCGGGCCGCGCTGGCAAGCGGTTTGGCCTGATGGGCGGACCCGCCCGCGCCCGCTGCGCCGCGGCTTGCCTACAGGATCGGGTCGAAGCCCGCTCCGCGCGCGGCGTAGGCGAAACCGCCGCGAGCGTGGACGATCGAGAATTTGACGCCGAGAATCGCGCCCCATTCGCGCGCAATCTGAACATGCGAGAACCGGTGCAGGTCGTCGAGAAACACGGCGCAGCGGGGCGCGAGATAGCGCGAAAGCTCCGGCACGGCCGGCGCCCGCGCGCGCCGCTTGGCCCGGCTGCTCGCGACCGGCCCGTCGACGAGAAGGAGGTCGATTTCGCGCCCTTCGAGCGCGGCCGCCAGAATGTCCGTGGCGTACCAATCGCCGCCGGTCTCATGCGGCTTCAAAGGCGCATGAACGGGCGTAATGCGATCCGCGACGCCGCAGCGCCGGGCGTGGGCGCTGACATGATCGAGCCATTCCGCATTCGACTCGACGGAGATCAGCGAGCCGCCGGTCTCGCCGAGCGCCTTGGCGATATAGGCGGTCGAAAATCCGCTTCCGAGCTCCACGACGAGACGGCGCTTGTTGATCAGAATGTCGTTGAGCACCGTCAGAAGCGCCGAAGCGGCGAGCGTGTAGCGCGTCGGCGGAAAAAAGGGCAGTTCAAAGCGAAGCAGCTCGACCGCCGCCCGCGCGTCGAAAGCCGGCCGGCGCAGGCGGCCGAACACGGCGGCGACATGATGGAAGGGGGCGGGGGTCACGTGTCAGCGCCCTGCCTGGCCTGCAGCCGCAGAGACCGCGCCGCGCCGCAGCGGCGCAGAGGCGGCCGACCGCAAGGTTGACCGGGCGCGATGATATCGAAGCAGCGCGCGCGCGCGTTCAGCCTCAAGCGGCAGACGCTTGTCGTGCACGACAAAGGCGCCGTCGCAATCGAGCGCGATCCGGTCGAGAGTCTCATTAACGCCGCAGCGCGCGACTTCCTTGTCGAGAACGCCGACCTTCTTTCGATGTCGCCGAAAGAGCCCCCGCCAGAGGACATTTTGATTGCGCGGATGAATATCGGCCCAATGCGCCATCGGTCCGCGCGCCAGGGCGAGCCATTCGTCGAAAAAGCCTGCGACGAACTTTCCCACGCGCATAAGAATGAATCCGGCGTTCGGCGGCCGCGTCGTCCGGCATATCGCGGCGCCCTTCATGTTGAGCGGGAAATGCGCGCCGGCGCGCCGGGTCGTGTCGGCGCAGAACAGCAGCGATTTGTCCGGGTAGGCGGCGAGGATCGATTCGAGCCGGCGCGCCGGATCGACAATGATCGTGTCGGCGTCGACGAGCAGAAGAATATCGAACTCTTTCGCCGCGAGCGTGCGCCGTACAAGTTCGATCTTGCTCCAATTGATGTGCATATCAGGAATGAGCCGGCGCGATTCGGACCGGAACTCATAACCGTGCCGGGCCGCATAGTCGCGCCAGCCCGCTTTCGTATGGCGCGCATAGGCCTCGATCTCGGGCGTGGCGAGCATGACAATGCCGGTTTTGGGAGCCATAGGATTCGACTCAATCCCTCATGTGAAATTACGCCATTGGCGTATGGCGTCTCATGCCGCCGCCGACACGGTTTTCTTTTCCGACGACAAGACCGCATATTGCGAGAGGAGCCGCGCGAAGTGATCTTCCGGCGCGCCGAGCCGCGTCGCACGCGCACGCGCCGCGATCGAAAGTTCGTGCCAGTCGCGCGCGACGATTCTTAGCATCGCCTCGGCGAAAGAAGCGGCGTCGCCCGTTCGATGCGTTTCCGAATAGGCCGGATGCGCGAGATCGAGCGCGCCGCCCGCATTCGGAACAACGATAGGCAGTCCTGAGGCGAGCGCTTCGGCGATTACGAGGCCGAATGTCTCCGAGCCGCAGCCGTGAAGAAAATAATCCGCGCTCGCGAGGCGCCGAGCGAGAATCGCGCGGTCGGAAATATGGCCCGCGACGTGAACATTCCGCACGCGCGCCGCGCGCCTGTGAACAGTGCGCCAACCGGGGCCGTCGCCGATGAGATAAAGCCCGGCGGGCCGCGTTTTCCGGAACCGGTCGAAAGCCTCGATCATGGTCCCGAGACGCTTTTCGAGATGGTGTCGGCTGATGGCGACGAACAGCACGGCGGACGGATCTTCGACGCCGCAGGCGGCGAGCATCGCCGCCCGCTCCGCGTCGCTGCGCAGCGCGTAGGAGAACAGTTTCTTGTCGATGCCGAAGGAGGATACGAGCGGGCGTTTGATGCCGAAGCCTTCGAGCCGCGAGGCGAACCAGTCGCTCGTCACCGCGGAGGCGTCGAACAGCGAGGCGAGCCGGCGCATATAGGACCAGAACCAGAAACACATCTGGTCGACGCGCTCCTCGCTGATCGCCGGCGAGAGCAGCGATTGCGGATAGCACGCGACCGGGTCCTGATGGAGGAAAAGCACTTTCGCCGCCGGCCCGCGCCACCGTCCGGCGATCCAGGCGCCGCGCCAGGTCGACGACCCCTCGACCACGTCCGGGCGGATTTCGTCGAGAAGGTCATGAACAGGCTTTGCGCGCGAAAACAGGTGGTAGCGGTGGTCGAAGGGCAGAACCGGCGCGCGCACCCAGATGATCTCGCCGCCCAGCCTCTTTTCGCGGCGGTCGCTGGGGCCGGGCGCGATAATGGTCGCTTCGCAGCCGAGATTGGCGCAGGCTTCGAGCTTCTGATGGACATAGGTCCGCACGCCGCCGCCGAAATCGCTGAAGAATTCGCAGATATCGACGATCTTCATCCAATCGCCCCCCGCAGGCGCAACGCTTCGGTTTGACTTCTCTGACGGCCCCGCACACTCGCCTCCGGCGCGCAGCGCCGCAATGTCCCCGCGATCAATTTTTCTTCTGCAATATTGCGTCTCGATAGTTCCGGATGAGGCCGTCGAAAATCGCGTCCCAGTTGAGGTCCCGCGTCATAGACCGCGCCGCCAGCCCGAAACGCCGCCGCATTTCCGCCGAGGCGGCGAGAATCTCGAGCTTTTCGGCATAGTCCTGCGCGCCGGCCTCAACCGGCAGGAGCAGGCCGTTCTCGCCCTCGACCACGAGCGAGCGGCTCCCGGAGGCTGACGCGCACACTGAGGGAAGCCCCGAGGCCATCGCTTCGAGGGTGACGATGCCGAAGGTCTCGGTGACCGAGGGATTGAAGAACACGTCCGCGCTCGCATAGGCGCGGGCGAGCGCCTCGCCTTCCTGATAGCCGAGGAAGACTCCGGTCGGCAGCACCCGCTCGAAACGGCCCCGCTCGGGGCCTTCGCCGACGACGAGGGCGCGGATCTTCGGGTTGCGCCGGCTCGCCGAATTCACCGCTTCAGCGAAGACGTCGATGCCTTTTTCGAGGACGACGCGGCCGACGAATAAAATGACGATGTCGTCATCGGCGAAGCCTTGCGCGCGGCGCCATTCGAGATCGCGCCTTTTCGGATTGAAAAGATCGCCGTCCACCCCGCGCGTCCAGAGACGGATATCTTCGCCGATGCCGTCCCGTTTCAGCTCCTCGATCATGGACTGGGAGGGGGCGTAGACCTGAAGGCACCGGCCGTAAAAATTGCGCATATAGCCGGTGATGTATTTTTCGAGCCAGCGCGCGCCGTAATAGCGCGGATAGGTGTCAAACCGCGTGTGGAAAGAGGCGACGACCGGGATGTCGTTTTTCTCGGCGTATTTCAGCGCCATGAAGCCCGTAATGTCCGGCGCCGCGATGTGAATGAGATTGGGCTCGAAGGCCTCGAGCCGGCGAAGCGCCGCGCCTGTGAGGCCGAGCCCGAGACGGTATTCGCTGCGCGAGCCGGGCAGCGGGACGGAGGGGATCGAGACGAGATCGCCCGCATGCTTGATCACCGGCTTTTTCGTCGTCGGCGAAAACACCAGCGCCGAATGGCCTTTGGCGAGAAGGAAGGCGACGAGCCGGTTCAGCACCCGGACGGGCCCGTCCATCACATAGTTGTAATTGCCCGAAAAGAGCGCGACGCGCAGCGGCTCTCGCGCCGCGCTTGCGCCGGCCTCCGGCGCCTCGATTTTGTCGAGCGCCGGCGGCGCGCCAGCCTCACTTTCACCCGTCATCGGATTGTCGCCTGTTCGAATCTGGATGCGTCCATAGAGGAAACGCGTCTTGCAGAAAAGGCGCGCCCCGTCAGCCTTCCAGCCGGCCCTCGACCCAGTCCCAGAAGAGCGCCGAAATATCGGCCCCGCCGAAGCGGCGGATCTCCTGGACGCCGGTTGGCGAGGTGACGTTGATCTCGGTGAGATAGTCGCCGATTACGTCGATGCCGACGAGAACGAGGCCCCGCGCGGAGAGTTCGGGGCCGATCCGGTCGCAAATCTCCTGATCGCGTGCCGTCATGTCGGCGGGCTCGGCTTTGCCCCCGACATGCAGGTTCGAGCGCGTCTCCCCGGCGGCGGGCACGCGGTTGATCGCGCCGACCGCCTCGCCGTCGAGCAGGATGATCCGCTTGTCGCCCTTCTTCACCGCGGGCAGATATTTCTGCGCGATGATCGGTTCTGCGAAGGCCTGCGAGAAAAGCTCGAGCAGCGCGTTGAAATTGGCGTCGTCGGCGGCGAGGCGAAAAACGCCCGCGCCGCCATTGCCATAGAGCGGCTTCAAGATGATGTCGCCATGCTCGGCGCGGAAAGCGCGGACGGCCTCGATGTCTTTCGTGATCAGCGTCGGGGGCGTCAGGTCGGGAAAATCGGTCACGAAGAGCTTTTCGGGCGCGTCGCGAATGGCGCGCGGGTTGTTCAGCACAAGGACAGAGTCGGGGAGGCGCTCCAAAATCTGCGCCGCGGTTATGTACGCCATGTTGAACGGCGGGTCCTGGCGGATGAGCACGACATCCGTCCCGCCGAGATCGAGCAGCGCTGCTTCGGCGAGTGTCGCATGCTGGCCCTGCGCGCGTTTCAGGCCAAGGACCTTGCGGGCGCGGGCCGCGACGCGGCCGTCGTAAAGCTGAAGCGCGTCCGGGCCGTAGACCCAAATCTCGTGTCCGCGTCCGCTCGCTTCGAGCGCGAGGTCGAATGTCGTATCGGCGTCGACATTGACCGCCTCGATCGGGTCCATCTGTATGGCGATTTTGAGCGGCACGGCGGCAAGGCCTTTCCAGTTCTTCCGGCTACTGACCGCTGACCGGCGGCGTCTGGTAGACGACGTGGCTGACGACGGTTTTCACGCCGCTGACGGAGCGCGCGGCGTTGAGCGCCTCGTTCAGTTCTTTTTCATCGCGCGCGACGCCCAGCAGATAGACGACGCCGCGCGAAACCGACATCTTGTAATTGGCGCTCGTGACGTCGTCGCTCGCGATCAGCTTGGCGCGGATCGTCTGGTCGATGCGCGTGTCTTCGAGCCCCTGGCCGAAGGAGGTCTTGTCGGCGATGATGATTTCGTCGATCACCTGCCTGACGCCTTTGGCTTTCCATGCGTCTTCGACGAGCTTCTTGCGCCCGGCCTCGGTGCGCATGGTTCCCGTCAGCATCAGCCGCCCGTCATACAGCGTCAGATCGACGTCGGAATAATCATGGCTGCGGTCGGTAAAGAGGACGGATTTAAGTTCGGCGCTCGTTCCGAGATCGCTCACGGTTCCGCTCAAGGTCCGGCTTGAGGCGCAGGCCGCAAGACTCGCCGCGGCGGCGAGGAGAACAAGGGCGCGGGCGGCGGCAATCAGCATCGGATCCTCCGAACGGCGTTCTGGCGCGCGGCGCCTTGATTGCCCCGTTTCGCGCGCCTTTGCAAAGCGCGGCCTAGACATCGTCTTCGCGCCAGGCGTCCGGGGCATGGCGCAATCGCCAGCCGGCGACCGCAATGATGTCGTATCGCATGGCGAAACCGGCAAGCCTCGGATGACGCGCGACAAAGGCGCGCCCCGCCGCCTCGACGCGCCGCCGGTTGCAGGCCGTCACGGCGAAAACGCCGTCGTCGAGGCGCGGGCGGGCTTTGACCTCCGCAAAGACGAGCAGGCGCCCCCGCCGCGCGACGAGATCGATCTCGCCGCCGGCCGCCTTGAAGCGGCGCGCCAGAATTTGAAATCCGCGCAGGCTGAGCCAGAGCCCGGCGAGCCATTCGGCGCGCCGGCCCTGCCTTTCGGCGGCGATGCGGCCGGCGGTCCCGCCGCGCGCGCTCATGAGATTTCTTCCTTCACTTTAAGCGCGGCCGCATAGGCCTCCTTCCTTGCGACGCCGAGCGCGTCGGCCGCGGCCGCCGCCGCGTCTTTGACCGACATTTCGCCGAGCGCGCGGCGCAAAAACGCCTCGACATCGCCCGCCTCGGCCGGCGCGGCGGGCTCGGGCGGATGGACGACGACGACGATTTCGCCTTTGGGCGGGGTCTCGGCGTAGCGCGCGGCGAGCGCCGGGAGGCGGTCCTCGGCGATCTCCTCATGCAGCTTTGTCAGCTCGCGCGCGACGGCGGCGCGCCGGTCGCCGAGCGCTTGCGCCATCGCAGCGAGGCTTTCGGCGAGCCGCGCCGCGCTTTCATAGAAAACAAGCGTCGCCTCGATGCGGGCGGCCGCTTCGAAAAAAGCGCGCCGCGCGCCGGCCTTGGCCGGCGGAAATCCGAGAAACAGGAAGCGGTCGGTCGGCGCCCCGCTCGCCGACAGCGCGGCGATGAGCGCCGAGGCGCCCGGCAGGGGCGTCACGCGGACGCCGCGATCGCGCGCCTCGCGCACAAGCTTGTAGCCGGGGTCCGAGATCAGCGGCGTTCCCGCATCCGAAACGAGGCAGACGCGCTCGCCGTTTTCGAGCCGGGCGAGGATGGCCGGGCGCGCCTTTTCCGCATTGTGCTCATGATAGGGCGCGCGCGGGGTCTTGATCCCGTAGGCGGCGCAGAGTTTGGCGGTCTGCCGCGTATCCTCGCAGAGAATGAGATCGGCTTCTTTCAGCGTCTCGATGACGCGAAATGTCACGTCCTTCAGATTGCCGATGGGAGTTGCGGCCACATAAAGGCCCGGTTCGAGCGCCATGACGAAGACGATTGACCGGCGCGCGCCGCGCCGTCAATCGCGGGGGGAAAGCGCGCTTTGCGGAATTGCAAGCTTTGCGCGCATTTACTGCGGAACCGCCGGGCTATAGGGTTCGCCCGCGGTCAGGCGCGGCGACGCGCGACGAGGGAATGAGCGATATGGCGGCGTTTCGGTTGAACGCATCCTGGTTCTTCAAGGCGGCGGCCGCGGGGCTCGCGGCGGCGGCGCTCGCCTCCTGCGCAAGCACGCCGGCGCCGCGCACGGGCGGGCCCGATCTCGACCAGGCCGACAGCGCCGGACCGCAATACGCCCCGCCGCCGGCGTCGGGCGAAGAGGCGACTCATTACGACCGGCGCGGCTTTATCGAGCCCCTGCACATGCAGGGCGAGGAGCCGGTGCGGGTCGGCCTTTTGCTTCCGTTCACCGCCCCGTCCGACGCGGTTCAGCGCGTCGCCTCGGCGATGTTCGACGCCGCCCAGCTCGCCGCATTCGAAGCGGGCGACAGCCGCTTCCTTCTGATCCCGAAAGACACCAAGGGCGACGCGGCTGACGCCGCCGCCGCGGCGCGCTCGGCGCTCGCCGACGGCGCGGAGATCTTGCTGGGCCCGCTCTTCGCCGAAGACGTCGCCGCGGTCGCGCAGGTCGCGCGCGCGGCGCATGTGCCGGTGATCGCCTTCTCCTCCGATGTGAAAAGCGCGGGCGACGGCGTCTACCTGCTGAGCTTTCCGCCCGAGATCGAGATCGCGCGCGTCACCGATTACGCGATGACGCATGGCTATACGCGGTTCGGTCTGCTGGCGCCCGCCACCGATTACGGCGAACGCGTCGCGAGCGACTTTTCAAAAGAGATTTTCCTGCGCGGCGGCGTGCTCGTGCATGAAGAACGCTATGAGCAGGACCCGAGCGCGATGCTGGCGCCCGCCAAGCGTCTTGCTCAGTATGCAGAAGATGTCGTTCCCGCGAGCATGCGCAAGGGCTACGACCCGACAAAGCCGCAGGACCCGGCGGCCGATTCCGGCTATGGCGGGGGCTATCAGGCGGTGCTCATTCCCGAACAGGGCACGCTCCTGCGCGCGCTCGCCCCGCTCCTGCCTTACTACAATGTCGACATCAGCCGGATTAAGCTGCTCGGCGTTTCGGCCTGGGACAATCCGCGCCTGACGCGCGAGCCGGCCCTCAGGGGCGGCTGGTTCGCCGCGCCCGATCCGACGATCACGAAAGCGTTCGAGGAGCGGTTCAAGGCGGCTTTCGGCTCGGCGCCGCCAAGGCTCGCCTCGCTGAGTTACGATGCGACCCTGCTCGCCGCGCGCCTTGCGAAGTCGCCGCATAAACGCGACCGGTTCGATGTCGACGCGATCACCGACCCGAACGGCTATTTCGGCGCGGACGGACTGTTCCGGCTGAGACAGGACGGCTCGGTCGACCGCGGTCTCGCTATACTCGAAATCGAGCCGGGCGGGATTCAGGTCGTCGACCCCGCGCCGCGCAGCTTCGCGCCGAGTTTCTGACCGCGCGCCTTCTCATTTGACCCTTTGAGCGGCATTCTTCTCCTTTCGGGGGCCCGGCGCGCTTGCGGCCGCCGGGCGAAGGAGCGGGATAAGGGGGAGGGGGCGATGCGTGTCGTCACGGTTCTTCTTCTGACGGCGGCGCTGCCGATCGGGTCGGCGCTCGCCGAGCTGCATTTCGGCGCGGGCGGCGATCCCGCGCTCGTCGCCGGGCGATGGTTCGTGTTCTGGGCGGTCGGCGTGCGGCTGCTTCTTTCGGGGCTGCGCCAGACGCTGCGGCCCCGCGCCGCCGCGACGGCGGCTTACGGCGCGCAAACCGCCGAGTCCGCGCCGGTCGTGCGAGAGCTCGGCTTCGCCAATCTGGCGATCGCCGCCATCGGCCTGATTTCTCTGGGGTCGGTGGGCTTTCTTGTGCCGGCCGCGCTCGTGGGGGTCGTCTATTACGGCCTCGCGGGCGCTGCGCAACTTCTCGGCGCGAAACGAGGGGGCCGCCGCGTCTTTGACATGACGACTGACATTTTCGTGTTTTTAGCGCTCTCCGCCTGCGTCGTCTCCGCCGTCGCCGTCTTCTGAGCGCGTGACGAGGAGCTCGGAATTGACGCGTATCGTTTTCGTCGAGATCGAAATTTCGAGAAGAAAGGACCAGAGCCCGCCGATAATCGCCGTCATGGCGATAATGAACAGAACCGCCGACGGTCCCGCCATATCGATGCGCGCGAGATAGCCGATGAAGAGCAGCGCGACGACGAATGCGATCAAAAGCGCTGCGATGATGCAAAGATTGATGGCGCGATTGGCGTGGGATATCCGCCGGTCCAGCGCGTGAAGCTCGGCGATGCGCGCCGGCGTTTTCAGGCTCGACGCGTCCTCCTCGAGCTTGCGCGCGCGGTCGATGATGCGCCCGAGCCGCACGGTGACGATATTCAGCAGCGATCCGATCGCGACGAGCAAGAAGACCGGCGTCACGGAGAGCTGAATGATTCGGGCGATGTCGAAAGGCGTTGCAGGGTCCGGCATGGCGCGAAGCTGATAGCGCGCCGGCCCGCGGGTCAATCGGGCTCAAGCGAAAAGCGCGGCGAGCACGGCGTTGAGAAGGCGCCGGCCGCGATCGGTCGCGGCGAGCCTTGCGCCGTCGGCTTGCAGCAATCCTTGCGCGCCGAGCGCGGCGATCCGGTCGCGCCAGGGCGCGAGCGCGGCCATTTCACCGGGCGTCAGCAGGACGCCCTCTTTCAGGCGGAGCCCCATGGCGAGGCGTTCGGTCAGCGCGGCCTCGTCGCTGAGGCGCTCGAAAAGGCTCGCGCCGCATCCGGCGGTCTTAACAGTGTTAAGATAGAGCGCCGGCGCGAGTGGCGTTTCGGTCGCGACGCGTCCCGGCGTCTCCGTCAGCCGGCCATGCGCGCCGGGACCGACGCCGATATAATCGCCGCCCGTCCAATAAAGCAGGTTGTGACGGGATTCCTCGCCCGCCCGCGCGTGATTGGAAATCTCATAGGCGGGCAGGCCCGCCCGCGCCGTTTCCTCCTGCGCGGCCTCGAACAGGTCGGCGGCGACGTCCTGCGCCGGCGGCGCCCAGCGCCCGCGCGCGACGGCCCTGGCGAAGGCGGTCCCCTCCTCGATCGTCAGTTGGTAGAGCGAGAGATGCCCGGCGCCGATCGCGAGCGCCGCGCGCAGCGCGCGCCGCCAGGCGCGCATGTCTTCGCCGGGCAGGGCGTAGATGAGATCGAAGCTGAGCCGGGCAAAGCGCGACAGGCCCGCCTCGACGGCGCGCCGCGCCGCCGCGCCGTCGTGATCGCGACCGAGAAATTTCAGCGCGGCGTCGTCGAAAGACTGCACGCCGAGCGACAGCCGGTTCACGCCCGCGCCGGCGAAATCGGCGAAGCGCTTTTCCTCCGCATCCGTCGGATTGGCCTCGATCGTAATCTCGGCGCCGGGTTCGAAGCCCCACAGATCGGCGCAGGTCTCGATGACGCCGGCGATGACGTCGATCGGCGCGAGCGAGGGCGTGCCGCCGCCGAAATAAAGGCTTCGCAGGGGACGCGCGCCCGTTCTTTCCGCCCAGTATTCGAGGTCGCGCGTCAGCGCCTGGCGCCAGCGCGCCGCGTCGATCTCGCGATTCTTGTAAACGTTGAAATCGCAATAGGGACAGATCCGCGCGCAATAGGGCCAATGGACGTAAACGCCGAGAGGGACGGACGTGTTGCGCGATCGCAAGCTCACTTGTCGAGACCCGGCATCGTCCGTTTCATAAAGCCTTCGAATAACGGGACGGTGAATGCGGTGTCGCCATGCGACGGACTGAAGATCATCCCTTTGCTGATCAGGGCGTTTCTCGTCGGCGCGACAGCGGTGACTTTCTTGCCGAGGATTTCTGCGATGTCGCCGGAGCGCTGCGGTCCGGGGCCGAGCTCGGCCATCGCGCGCAGATATCTCTTTTCAGTCGGCGTGAGCCGGTCGAAACGCACCCGGAAGAATCCGGCGTCAAGTTCGGCCAGCGCGGCCCTTGTCGCCTTTTGCGCGTCCGCCTTGTCGATCGGCGACTTGTCGGCGATATCCCAGCAATGCTTGCCCCATTCCTGCAGAAAATAGGGATAGCCCTCCGTGTCGGCGAGCACTTCATCGATCGCGTCTGACGTATAGCGAACGCCTTCGTCTTCGGCCGGTTTGCAGAGCGCCTCCCTGGCGGCCGGAAGCGACAACTTGTCGATCATCACAAATTCGAACAGCCGCTCCGCGTAAGATTTCGCCTCTCCCGTCTGTCCCAGCAATTGCGGCAGGCCGGCCGCCACCATCGTAATCGGAAGCTGTCTTTGACTTATGCGGTGCAGGGCGGAGATCAGCGCGGCCAACTGTTCTTCGGGAACGTATTGAAGCTCGTCGATGAAGAGAACGAACGCCGTTGCGTGATCCTGCGCAGCCTTGCCGACCGCGACCAGCAGGTCGAGAAGATCGATGTCGAGATCGCCGCTGTCGGCGAGGCCTCTTTCGGGCTCGAAGTCGACGCCGACTTCGATATCCCGATATTTCACTTTAAGGGCGCGGGCGAAGCCGGCGAGGGCCTGGCCCGCCCGCGCCAGGCTGTCTTTGAAGGCTTCGCCGCGGCTCAGGCGGATAAGGGCGGCGCGCAGATTGGGCGCAAGAACGCCGGGAAGGCTGCGCCCTTCCGGGGCTTCGATCGGAACGGTTGCGAAACCTCTTGCGTCGGCGTCCTGCCGGATCGTGTTCAAAAGCACGGTTTTGCCGACCCCGCGCAGGCCATAATAGACGAAGCTTCTGGCGGCGCGGCCGGCGCGGATGCGGTCGAGCGCGATCGCCGCGCGCTCGACGATCTCCTTGCGGCCGGCCAATTCCGGCGGCGGGGTTCCGGCTCCCGGGGCGTATGGGTTTCGGCGCGGGTCCATTTATAGCGATCTTACCCAAAGTTATCGAATTCTCATAAACTGGGATAAGCCGGCTATAAGTCAAGCGCGCAAAGTCTCAGCCGAAACAGGCCTCGACCAGCTTCCGGAACGCGTCGGCGCGATGCGACATGGCGTGTTTTCGCGCCGGGGCCATTTCCCCAAAGGTCTCGCGCTCGCCGGTCGGAAGAAAGATCGGGTCATAGCCGAAACCCTGCTCTCCGCGCGGCGGAAAAACGAGCGCTCCCCGGACCTCGCCTTCAAAAACCGCCTCAGCCCCGTCCGGCCAGGCGAGGGCGAGGGCGCACACAAAGCGCGCCGACCGGTCGGCGGCGCCCGCAAGCTCCTGCTCGACCCGCGCCATCGCCGCGCGGAAATCGCGCGCCTCGCCCGCCCAGCGGGCCGAATAAACGCCGGGCGCGCCGCCGAGGGCGGCGACCTCAAGACCGGAATCGTCGGCGAGGGCAGGCAAGCCGGAGGCGCGCGCCGCGGCCCGCGCCTTCAAAAGGGCGTTGCCGGCGAAGGTCGATTCCGTCTCTTCCGGCTCTTTCAGGCCGAGCGCCCCGGCCGCGATCGCCTCAACCCCGCGCCCTTTCAACAATTCATTGATTTCTCTAACTTTTCCGGCGTTGTGGCTGGCCACTACAAGCCGCCCGGGAGCCAGTTTCCGCGCCGTCAGGAACGTCTCCATATCGCTTCTCAGCAAAAAATTATCGTTTTTCGGCAAAAAAGGGCTTGCATCGTTTTTCGATAAGTGTATATCGATAAACAACAAGACGGCGGAGGTCACCGCCGCGAGAGACCAAACAGAAAAAAAGAGCGGCAGAGGGGAGACCCCGCGCCGCTCAAAGAAACAGCCAAAACGCCTTCGCGAAACAAGAGAGAAAAAGGAGAGCCCAAATGTTCCGCAATCACGTTTCGATCAATGTCGCCCGGGTCGGCGGCTTTGTCAATGTCGCTGTCACAATCGCCGCGCTGGCGCTGATCGGCGCCGGCTATTTCTCGGCCCTCGGCCGGATCGCGGGGGTCGTCTGATGCCCCGCAGCGCCAGCCTTCTCGCCGCGGCCGCCCTGGCGGCCGCGGCCGTCCTCGCTCTCGCCGCGGCGGGCGGACCCGCAGCGCCTGCGCATCGCGCGGCGGCGGCGTGTCAGGCCCTCTGCGGAATCGTGATCTTCTGACCCGGTCGGAAGTCTCGCCCAAAGGACGGAATTGACATGAAAGCGATCGGCAAGGGCTCTCTTTCCTCTCTGCTCGCGGCCGGGCTGCATATTGTCCGGGCCGTGCTGTTCGTCGCCTTTTTCGGGCTGTGCGTGGCGGCGGCGGTGTTGCCTTTCGTCCCGGCGCTGATGGCGATCGCCCAGCATGTCCGCGGCTTCGAGATCGACGCGGACAGCGCCGTCACCGCCGGCGATTATGTGAAAGTGCTGAACGCCTTCGTCGGCGTCGGCGTCGCGCTTTATATCGTCAACCGTCTGCTCGAAATCCTGCGCACGCTCCGATTCGGCTCGCCCTTCGTCCGCGAGAACGCCGATCGCTTCAACAAGGTCGGTTACGCGCTTCTCTTCGGCGAATGCGCGAAATTCATTTTCCTATTTCTCGGCGCGATCTTTGACGCAAAGCTCAAATACCACACCGAGCTGACGACCTGGATCGCAATCATCGCGGTCTTCGTGCTCGCGGAAGTCTTCCGCGAGGGCGCGAAGATGAAAGAAGAACAGGATCTCACGGTCTAGCGCATGTCCATTGCGGTAAAACTCGACAGGGTGCTTCTCGACCGCGGCATGTCGCTGACGGAGCTCTCCGAACGCGTCGGCGTGACGATCGCCAACCTGTCGATCCTGAAGACCGGCAAGGCCAAGGCGATCCGGTTCTCGACGCTGGAAGCCATCTGCAAAGAGCTGAAATGCCAGCCCGGCGATCTCCTGTCTTTCGAAGACGATGGAAATCCGTCTACGGATTGAGGCCGTCCGGCCCGAACCGGCCGGCGCGGCGAATCTTGCCGCTCCACAAGGCGAAAACGAGAAGCGCGGCCGAAAGCGTCGCCGTCAGGACATAGGGCGCCTGCGGGGCGAGACTGTAGAGCGCGAAGGCGACGACCGGCGAGAAGATGAAGCCGCTGGCGCTCGCGGAGTTCGCAAGGCCGGCGGCGGCGCCCTGCTCGTCCGGACCGACGGCGAGCATCGCCGCGCCGGTAAAGCCGGGCAGCGCCATCCCCGCGCCGAGCCCGGCGATGACAAGCCCGAAAACGAGCGGCCCGAACTGCGACGAAACCGCGACAAGCGCATGGCCGATGGCGAGCAATGCGGGGGCGATCCGCATCAACAGATGCGGTTGCAGGCCGAAGCGCTGGACCAGAACAACCTGCG
Organism: Alphaproteobacteria bacterium; assembly: GCA_016125425.1. Taxonomy (GTDB): domain Bacteria; phylum Pseudomonadota; class Alphaproteobacteria; order Caulobacterales; family Parvularculaceae; genus Amphiplicatus. The sequence continues at coordinate 129,452 of WGLT01000002.1, read as the reverse complement.
CGAACAGCGAGGCCATCGCCGCGGCCATCAGGCCAATCCCCGCATATTGCGGCGCCTCGCCTGGCGAAAGATGCAGAACGTCCATGAAGTAAAAGGCCGTCGTCTGGATCGGCGCGGCGTTCACCACGCCGAACGCCAGGCCGAAGATCAAAAACGGGCGCAATCGCGCGTCTGACAGCTTCAAATGCGGCCGCGGCGCGCGCGGGGCGGGCGGCGTCATTTCAGGAAGCAGGAAAAAGATCACCGCCGACATCAGGGCGGCGAGCGCGGCGACGGCGTAGAGCGGCGCGAGCGGTCCGATCGCGGTGACGGCCCCGCCGAGACCGGGCCCGACCATCGCGCCGAGACCGAAGGCGGCCGAAAAGCTCGAAACGCCTGCGGTGCGCCGCGCCGGCGGCGTCCGGTCGGCGATATAGCCTTGCGCCGCGGCCGGCGTCGCGGAACCGATGATTCCGTATATGCTCCGTGTCCCAACGATGACGGCGTAAAGGCCGAGACCCGACAGCGTCCCGGCGAGGCCGAGCTTGATCGAGGTGGCGAAAAGCGCGGTGGAGACCGCAAAGCCGAGAAGGCCGGTCAGGATAAACGGCTTGCGGCCGGCCTGGTCCGAGCGCCGCCCCCAGCGCGGGGCGAGAGCCACCCAGAACATCGCCGACAGCATGAAAATCGCGGCCACCTGGAAGTCGGCGAGGCCGAGCCGGCGCGCGAGCGGGGGCAGGACGGCGAAAACGATCGTCTGGCCCATCCCGAGACAGGCGACGCCCGCAAGAAGGAGCGCGATTGCGAGGCGGCGGTCGCCTTTCGGGGCGATCGCCGGGCGGTTCGGATCGGACTCCTCCGGAAGGGGAAGCGGCTCAATGGCCATGAAATCGCGCCTTTTCATGCGGCCGCCCGTGAAATCACGCGCCGCCCTGGCCTGCAATGGATTTCAGCGGCTGGATTGGATTTCGGAGCGCGCCGGCGCGGTCGATTGAAGCGGCCGCGCCCGTCCTCTATATCCCGGCGGGGCCGAACGCGGTCCGCGGAATTCATCATGTCGACCGCCGAACTTTCCTTTTCCGAGACGCGCGCCGGTTCGCGCCGCAATCTCGTCGGGCTCTCGCGCGAAGCGCTCGCCGCGCTTTTCGGCGAGGCGTTTTCGCTCGAGCCGAAAAAAGCGCGCATGCGCGCGAGTCAGGTCTGGCGCTGGATCTATCATTTCGGCGCGACCGATTTCGACCGCATGACCGATATCGGCAAGGAGATGCGCGGCGGCCTCGCCGAGCGGTTCTTCATCGCCCGCCCGGAGGTCGTCGAAAGACAAGTCTCGACCGACGGCGCGCGCAAATATCTTCTGCGCATGGCGCCGGGAACGGAAGTCGAGTGCGTTTTCATCCCCGATGTCGGCCGCGCCGGCGCGCTCTGCGTTTCAAGCCAGGTCGGCTGCACGCTGAACTGCACCTTCTGCCATACCGGCACGCAAAAGCTCGTCCGCAATCTGACGGCCGCGGAAATCGTCGGCCAAGTGCTCGCGGTGAAGGACGATCTCGGCGAATGGCCGTCGAACCGCGAGGACCGGCGCCTGTCCAATATCGTATTCATGGGCATGGGCGAGCCGCTCTACAATCTGGATAATGTCGCGGCGGCGATCGCCGTCATCGCCGACGGCGACGGCGTTTCGATTTCGCGCCGACGCATTACGGTTTCGACGAGCGGCGTCGTGCCGGAAATTCCGCGCCTCGGCGAGACGACAAACGCGATGCTGGCGATCTCGCTGCATGCGACCAATGACGCGCTGCGCGATCGTCTGGTGCCGATCAACCGCAAATACCCGATCGCCGAACTTCTCGCCGCCTGCCGGGCCTATCCCGATCTATCGAACGCCCGGCGCATCACTTTCGAATATGTGATGCTGAAGGGCGTCAACGATACGGACGCCGAAGCGCGCGAGCTTGTTCGCCTGCTCTCCAACATCCCGGCGAAGATCAATCTTATTCCGTTCAATCCGTGGCCCGGCGCGCCCTATGAGTGTTCGAGCTGGCGGCGCATCGAAGCCTTCGCCGATATCGTCAATCGCGCCGGTTACGCCTCGCCGATCAGAACGCCGCGCGGGCGAGACATCCTCGCCGCCTGCGGACAGTTGAAGTCGGAAAGCGTCAAACAGCGCGCGAGCGAGCGGCTTAGGGCGCAAACGGCCGGGCCGGCGTCCTGACGCAAACCGGACGAAAGGCGCACCCATGCTGCGCGTGACCGAAGACATCGCGCTTGAGGATTGGGAGCTTCGCGAGATTTTCCTGCGCGCCTCGGGCCCGGGCGGGCAAAACGTCAACAAGGTCGAAACGGCCGTGCAGCTTCGCTTTGACGCGGCGCGTTCGCCCTCTTTGCCCGAGGCGGTGAAGGCGCGGCTCATTCGTCTTGCCGGCCGGCGCGCCACCAGGGACGGCGAGATCGTCATCGAGGCGCGCCGCTTCCGCACGCAAGAGCGCAATCGCGAGGACGCGCGCGAGCGCCTCGCCGCGCTGATCGAACGCGCGGCGAGCCCGCCGAAACCGAGGAAGAAGACGCGCGTTCCGAAAGCCGAGCGGCGCCGGCGCGTCGAGGACAAGCGCCGCCGCTCGGAAATAAAGTCGGGTCGCGCAACGCCGCGCGTCGACAAGGACGGGTGATCCGGCCGCCGCCCCGCGAAAACCCTTCGCGTCGCAGCAATCTTCCGCTATGCGTCGCTCGGATTTTTCGAAGGACGCGCGCCATGGCGAAACTCAAGGATGTGAAAAAGGTCGTTCTCGCTTATTCCGGCGGGCTCGACACCTCGGTCATTTTGAAATGGCTCCAGGTCGAATATGGCTGCGAGGTCGTCACCTTCACCGCCGATCTCGGACAGGGCGAAGAGCTGGAGCCCGCGCGCGCCAAGGCCGAGCGCGCCGGCGTCCGCGAAATCTATATCGAGGACCTGCGCGAGGAGTTCGTCCGCGACTTCGTCTTCCCGATGTTCCGCGCCAACGCCCAGTATGAGGGCCTTTATTTGCTCGGGACCTCGATCGCGCGGCCGCTGATCGCCAAACGCCTTGTCGAGATCGCGCGCGAAACGGGCGCCGACGCGATTGCGCATGGCGCGACCGGCAAGGGCAATGACCAGGTTCGTTTCGAGCTCAACGCCTATGCGCTGAACCCCGACATCCGCGTCATCGCCCCCTGGCGGGAATGGGATTTGAACAGCCGCCAGAAACTCATCGCTTTCGCCGAAGCCCATCAGATTGAAATCGCAAAAGACAAGCGCGGCGAGGCGCCGTTCTCGGTCGACGCGAATCTTTTGCACACCTCCTCCGAAGGCAAGGTGCTCGAAGACCCGGCCGAGCCGGCGCCCGACTATGTCTATCAGCGTACGGTCGATCCGGAAGCCGCGCCCGACGCGCCCGAAACGATCGAGATCGGCTTTGAAAAAGGCGATCCCGTCTCGATCAACGGCGTGAGGCTCTCGCCGGCCGCGCTGCTGACGAAGCTCAACGAACTCGGCCGCAAGCACGGCGTCGGCCGGCTCGATCTCGTCGAGAACCGTTTCGTCGGCATGAAGTCGCGCGGCGTTTACGAAACGCCGGGCGGGACGATCCTGCTCGCCGCCCATCGCGGCGTCGAGTCGATCACGCTCGACCGCGGCGCGGCGCATCTCAAGGACGAACTCATGCCCCGCTATGCGGAGATGATCTATAACGGCTTCTGGTTCGCGCCGGAGCGCGAAATGCTCCAGGCGCTGATCGACAAGAGCCAGGAATTCGTCGCCGGAACCGTCAAGGTGAAGCTCTATAAGGGGTCGGCGAGCGTGGTCGGCCGGACTTCGCCGAATTCGCTCTACTCCATGGCCCATGTGACCTTCGAGGAGGATGCGGTCTACGACCAGAAGGACGCCGAAGGCTTCATCAAGCTCAACGCGCTGCGTCTCAAACTCCTCGCCCGGCGGAGCCAGCGGCGCTGAATCGCCCGATGAGCGAATGAGGGGCCGCGATTCGCCTCTTTCCCGCGCGCGCGCCCGGCGATAAGCTCGCCCGCGGGGTATCGTCGGGAGAAAGCGGGATGAAGATCGAGGCTGTTTTCGGCGGCTTTCTCGTTCTGATCGTGTTGGCGGTCGCGCTCTATGCGCTGATATCGACCAATATCGTCAGCAGCCCGTCGCAGAGCGGCGAGACGACAAGCGTCGGCGGCGGTCCCATCGTGGTCGAAGCGACGTCGCCGGTCTGCCAATGCTTTCACAAGGCGTTCAAGCTCGCCGGCAGCAATGTCGGCGTGATGTCCTCGCAATACCGCACCGGTTTCGAAGCCTGTCAGGGTCAGTTCGGCGCGCAGGGCGGCGACGCCTGGACCGCAGGATGGAATGCGCGGCTCTCCGCCAAGCCCTATGAGGCGAGCTGCCGCGCCTGGCTCGGCCGGCGCTCCTAGTCAAAGCTGAGAGCGCGTCCGGGCCGCGGTCCCCGCGCGCAGGGGGCGGCGCGCGCGGGGACCGGCGTTTCTTTTGGCGCCGGAACAGCGTCAGGGCCGATCCGGCGATGACTTTCACAATGTCAAAGAGCGAAACGCGCGCCGTCCGCCCGGCCGCCAGGCGCGCCGAAACGGGCGACGCATCGAAGGTAAGCTCGCGCGCAGGCCGGTTGATATCTATCGAACCCCCTCATCGGGGCATTCGCCTTATTGGCGTCTCCGGAAGGGCGAGTCTGCCCGCGCGGCGCGGCCGCGCGGAACCGAAAAAATTTTGCGCGAGCGCGCGATTTCAACTTCGCCGCGCGGAAATTTGCGACAATGTTTTCGCGTTTTCGCGGGCGAAGATTTCCCGTTCCCCGGCGGCGCGCGGCCTGTTCAGCCTATTGAATTGCTCTATGGTTCCAGGATCGCCGGTTTGCGAGCGGGCAATTGCGAGCATGTGCGCGCCTCACGACCCGCGCGATGGCCGGCGCCCCGTTTCCGGCAACATCAGGCCCATGAAAGTCTACGTTTTCAAATCGCTGCCGCAGGCTCTTTGGGGTTACACGCGCGACATCCGCGCGCTCTGGGCTCTGGAGGAGTGCGAAATCTCCTATGAAACGATCGGCCTCGACTGCGGCCCGAACGGCCTGCAGGATCTTGCCGGGTACGGAAAGATCAATCCGTTCAAACAGGTTCCGGCGATCGACGATGACGGCTACATCCTAACGGAATCGGGCGCTATTCTTTTGTACCTTGCCGAAAAATCAGGAAAACTGATCCCGCGCGATCCCAAAGGGCGCGCGCAAGTCTATCGCTGGCTGATCACTGCGCTGAGCAATATCGAGCCGTTCGCGCTGCCGGTTTTCTTCGCCGATCTGATGGGCGACTCAAATCCTCATATGAAAGGGCTGCGTCCGTGGAACGCCGAAATTCTGGGGCGGTTCCTGCCGCAGATCGACGAAAGGCTGGCGGCGCAGAGTTTCGCGATCGGCGATGATTTCACTGTCGCCGATATCATGCTCGTTTGCGTGCTGCGCGAGTTGCGAAAAACCCAAATTCTCCGCGCTTATCCCGATATCGAGCGATATCGCGAACGCTGCGAAGGCAGGCCGGCCTTTGTGAAAACGCTGAACGCCTATGAAGACCGCCTCGGCGTCGAACGCGGAAGCGCGCGATAGACAGAAGCCGCTTTCCGGCCTGCGCCCAGCGCCGCCGTCGGCGAACGCGTCAAAAGTCAGCTTGCGCCGCATCGGCTTTCGATCTATATACTGAACCATATGGTTCAGTTTAATACGGCGCGCCTTGACGCTGCTTTCGCTGCGCTGTCGGACCCCACCCGGCGCGGGGTGCTGGAGCATCTTGGGCGGAAAGACGCCTCGATCACGGAGCTTGCCGACAGATTCCGCATGACCCTCACGGGCATGAAGAAGCATGTCGGCGTCCTGGAGCAGGCCGAACTCGTCGAGACGGAAAAGATCGGCCGCATGCGGATTTGCAGATTGGGTCCGCGGCGGCTCGAGGATGAGGCGGCCTGGATCGAGCGTTTCGGCCGGATCTGGGACGCGCGCTTCGATGCGTTGGACGACGTTGTCGAAGATTTGAAACGGAAGGAGCAGGCCCATGGGCGCAGGAAAGGAAAGCGAATTCGGCCCCGGTAAAAATCCGACGACGGTCGAGCGGGCGTCTGAGCGCGAACTCGTTGTCACGCGCGCTTTCAACGCGCCGGCGCGCCTCGTCTACGAAGCGTGGACGAAGCCCGAACTTTTCATGCGATGGTGGGCGCCGAAATCGTCGGGCCTCACCCTGCTTTCCTGCGAAATGGACGTTCGGGTCGGAGGCCGGTACCGGCTCGAATTCGCTCACGCCGCATCCGAGCAGCCCATGGCCTTCTTCGGCGAATATACGGAGGTCGCGCCGTGTGCGCGCCTCGCCTGGACGAATGAGGAAAGCGCCGCCGGCGCCGTGACGACGGTGACCTTTGAGGAGAAAAACGGCAAGACGCTGCTGGTTCTGCGCGAACGCTATCCCTCCAAAGAAGCGCTCGAGCAGGCCTGTGAAGGAATGGAGAGCGGCATGCCCGAGCAGTTCGAACAGCTGGACGCGCTTCTGGCGGGCCATTCGTCACGACACTGACGGCCGGCGGCGCCGGCTCCGGCCCTGCGGTCGAGCCGATCGCCTTTGAAGAGACGGGTTACTGGCAATTTGGCGCTTTCGACGCCGGCGCGTCTCTCAGCGCTTTGCCGATGATATTTCGCCAGATCGCATAACCTGTGTGGTTCATGTGCAGATTGTCGCTGATGAAAATATCCTTGGGCGCGCCGTTTTCGAGCATCGCGCTTGCGACATCGACATAAACAAGGTCTGCGCGTCGAGCGGCGAGCGCGGCGATGAGACGGTTCGCTTCCGTTTGCTTCGGGAGGTCGTCAAGGCGCGCCTTCGAAGGCTTGATCGATATGAAATAGACGGGCGTGTCGCCGAGCGCGGCGGTCTTCTTCGCCAGGAATGTCTCCAGATCGTCCAGCACCCCTTCCGGGGATTCGCCGGCGTTGATGTCGTTCTCGCCGGCGTAAAAAACGATCGCGCGCGGATGATAGGGGGCGACAATCCTGTCAAAGTAATAATTCGCGTCGGCGATGGTCGATCCGCCAAATCCCCGGCGAATGGTTTCGCGCTTCGGAAAATCCTGGGCGAGGCGGAACCAGAATCGTATCGACGAACTACCGAGGAAGAGCGTGGCGCACGGCGCCGGCGGATAGATTTCATCCTCGACGCCGAAAACGGAGATCTCTTCCGCGAATCGGGGTTGGGACTGGTCCTGCGCGGCCCTCGCGACGCCCGACAGGACGGCGGCCGCCGCCATGATTGCAGCAAACGTTTTCGACGTCGACATAAGGCTCGCCTTCCATTCGTTCCGCCTGGGCGGCATGGGCCGCAGGCCGCATGCAGCGGTAGCGAATATTCCTCGCCTTCGGCAATCACGCCGTCTCGTGTTTGAAGGGCCGCGACAACAGGCCCGCAATGACCTCGTCGACCGTCATTTCATCCGCGACAAGCGCGGCGACCGCCGCGGCGATCGGCATGTCGACGCCGCGGCGCTCGGCGAGCTGCGCGAGCGCCGGCGCGGTGAAAACGCCCTCTGCGACCGAGACGCGTTCGGCCAGCACCTCCGCCGCCTTCCGGCCTTTTCCGAGTTCGACCCCGAGCGACATATTGCGCGACTGGCGCGAGGAGGCGGTGAGAATGAGATCGCCGAGCCCGGAAAGGCCCGCCATCGTCTCGCTCTTGGCGCCGAGCGCCCGCCCGAGTCGCTGAAACTCCGCAAAGCCGCGCGTGATGAGCGCGGCGCGCGCGCTTTCGCCGAGACCTTTGCCTTCGACCACGCCGGCGGCGATCGCGAGCACGTTCTTCACCGCGCCGCCGAGTTCGGCGCCGATGATGTCGTCCGACAGGTAGGGCCGGAAATGCGGCGCGCCGACGGTTGCGATCCATCTGGCGCCGAGCGAAGCGTCGGCGCAGGCGAGCGTGACGGCGGTCGGTAATCCGAGCGCGACGTCGCGCGCGAAACTCGGCCCGGACAGTACGGCCGGCCGGGCGCTCGGCCATACCGCCGATATGACCTGCGAGGGCAGGGCGTCGGTTCCCTGTTCTATGCCCTTGGCGCAAAGCGCGATCGGCGCGTCCGCGTCCGCTCCGGCGGATTTCAGAGCGGCGAGGATGCCGCGGCAATGCTGCGCCGGCGCGACGAGCAGAAAGGCGTCGGCCTTGTCCGCCGCCGCAGCGAGATCGCACGTCGCCTTGAGCGCCGTGTGCAGCCTCACGCCCGGCAGATAGACCGCGTTCTCATGTCGCGCATTGATCGCGTCCGCGACCTCCGTCTCGCGCGCCCAGATTAACGTTTCGATTCCGTTATGAGCAGCGAGATTGGCGAGCGCTGACCCCCATGCGCCGCCGCCGATCACTGAAACCCTTCCGAAGGCCGCGCCCTGCTTCACTGCACCACCTTGATTGAATTGAATGTTGAACCGTTTATAAAATGGTCAGAACCAACGGCCCCGGAATATGGCGACGGAAAGCCTCGACGACACCGCCAAAAAGATACTCCACGCGGCGAGTTCGCGATTCCTTCATTACGGCTACGGCAAGACGACAATGTCGGAGATAGCCAAGGACTGCAACATGTCCACCGGCAATGTCTACCGGTATTTCCCATCGAAGATGGACATCGCCCAGACCTTTGTCCGCTCCCTCCAGCGCGACCAGATCGCGCGCCTGAAACGCGTGGCGAACGAGCCCGGGCTTACCCCGCAGGGCCGGCTTCGCAGCCTTCTCAAGACCAATTTCCGGATTGCGTATGACCGGTTTCACAATCGGCCCAAGGCCTATGAACTCTCCGAAGAAATCTTGAAGGAGCGGCCGGAATTCGCCGTCGACTGGGAGACCGCCGAAAACGAGCTGATCGCGCAAATCCTGGAAGAGGGCGCGCAAAGCGGGGTGTTCCCGCGCGTCGACGCGCAGCGGACGGCGAAAATCATTCAGGATGCGGTCTATCGCTTCACGAGCCCCGCGGTTTTTCACGAGGGCGATTTCGAACTTCTCTCCGGCGAGCTCGATGAGGTGATCGATCTGATCCTCGACGCCTTCGCCTGGCGGGCCGCGCCCGCGCGCTGAACGGGACGCGCGGCTATTTGGCGTCCTTGCGCAGCGGCACACCGTAAAGCTCCAGACGATGCGCGACGAGCTTGTAGCCGTGCTGTTCGGCGATCTTCTGTTGCAGCTTTTCGATTTCTTCGTTGACGAACTCGATCACCGCGCCGGACTTCACATCGATCAGATGATCGTGATGGAACTCCGTCGATTCCTCGTAACGCGAGCGCCCGTCCTGAAAATCATGGCGTTCGACGACGCCGGCGTCCTCGAACAGGCGCATGGTGCGATAGACGGTGGCGATCGAAATGCGCGGGTCGATTTCGGCCGCGCGCCGGTGGATTTCCTCGACATCCGGATGATCTTCCGCGGCGGAGAGCACGCGGGCGATGACGCGGCGCTGCTCGGTCATCCGCATGCCTTTGTCGATGCAAATCTTTTCCAGCCGGTCCATGAGTAAAATCGCTCCGTCGAATAGGGCGCGCCGCCGCCAGGCAGCTTACGCGCTTTCGGCCGACGGCAAAACCGCGAGGGTCTTGCGAAGGACCAGCGCGTCGGCGCCGTTTTTATAATAACCGCGCCGCTCGCCGACCTGGGCGAAACCGTGCTTTGCGTAAAGCGCGCGCGCGGCCTCGTTGCCGGCCTCAACTTCGAGAAACATCGAGCGCACGCCTTCGCCGACCGCTTGGGCGAGCGCGGCTTCGAGCAGCGCGTCCGCGCCGCCCCTGCGCCTTGAGTCGCTGATGACGCCGAGCGTCAGAATCTCGGCTTCCTCGCCGAGACGCCGCCACATCAAAAATCCTTTCGGCGCCGGATCGTCGCCGCGATAGGCGAGAAGCGATACGACATAGGGCGCCTTGAGCCCCTGCCGCACGCTGTCTTCGCCCCAGCTCGCCGCGCCGAAGGCGGCCCGTTCGATCGCCGCGACCTCGTCGGCGCGGGCGGGCGCAGCGGCTTCGACGCGCCAATTGCTCATGAGCGCCGCCCGCCGACCAGCTCCGCAAAGAGCGAGGGCCCGCCCGGTTTGGCGTCGGGCGGACGAAGATAAAGCGGGGCCGGCGGGCCCGCGGGCGCCGCGGCCGCGGCGGCCAGGCGCGCGACGATTTTCGGGTCGATCTCGTCCTCCGCGCCGGCGATCGGCGTTTGCGCCGCGGGGAGCAATTCCGCGCCCGCGCCGCACAGCGCGAAGGACGCGCCGCCCGCGGCGAGACGCAGCCTGATCCAGGCTTCTTCCGGCGCCGCAACGAACGGCGCCTCGATGATTTCAAGCGCCGGACCATAGAGCGCGGCGTAAACCTGCCCGCGCCGCGCATCGATCACCGGCGCAAGGAGACCGGCCCCGCCCGCCCCTGCGGCGAGCGCGGCGAGGCTCGTGACGCCCACCGCCTGGATTTCGGTTCCGAGCGCGAAGGCGCGCGCGAAAGCAAGGCCGACCCGCACGCCGGCGAAACCGCCCGGTCCGACGACGACGCCCACCCGGTCAAGATCCCGCGCGTCGACGCGCGCTTCGGCGAGCGCCTCGGCGACCATGGGCGCAAGGCGCTCGGCATGCCCTTTTTCGAGCGGCGCCCGACGCTCCGCCAGCGTTTCGCCGTCCCGCAGAATGGCGGCCGAACAGGATTTCAGCGCGGTGTCGATCCCGAGAACGATCATGCCTGTCTGTCGCGCGGGACGGCGCCGCGCGCAAGCCTTAACGCCGCCGCGCCACGAACAGGCTCTGACCGAAGCAAGGCGTCGGCCCCTCAAGGATATCGAAATTTTTCAAAAGCTCGACGCGGATCCAGCTTTCAGGCTGAAAGGCCGTGAAAGTGCGCCCGCCTTCCTTCACGCCGCCGCGCACGACAAGTTCGCCGCGGTCGAACCGGGCGCGCTCGCCAGGAAGAAGCTGGCCTGCGCCGGGCGCGGCGTGAAACGCGCCGATGAAAAGACCGCCGGGCCGCAAAACGCGCTCGATCTCAGCGATCCATGCGGCGTGTCCGGACGCCGAAAGATGCGTGAACACCGACAGCGCATAGAGCGCGTCGAACGCGCCCGGTTCGGCGGGCAGCGGCGGCGCCGCGCCGTTTGTCTCAAAGCGCGCGCCCTTGATATGCGCTCTGCACCAGGCGATCGCGCGGGCGTTATAGTCGAATCCGGTTCGCTGATAATTTTCGGGCAGATGGCGGATCACCCGCGCCAGGCCGCATCCCCAGTCGGCGACGCGCGGATATTTCGCCTCGATATGGGCCTCGATCCTTTTTGCGACCGCCGCCGCCGTCGCCGCGCCCGAAGTCATGTAGCGCTCATAGGAGGCGTGCGTGTACATATCATGCATCCACCACAAGGGCGGGGCGACGAAGTCGGGATGCGCGGCGAGATAGGCGCGGTTAGCGCGCGCGGCCGCGCCCGCCGCGGCGACGAATTTCACCGCTTCGAAAGCCGGCAGAACGCCGAGGGCGCGCGCAATCGCGACGGCTCGCTGCTTGGCGGCTGCTCGCATGGCTAGCGTTCGACGGATCGGCTAGACGATTTCACAGGCTTCCTCGAAGGAAAGGCGAGGATTGCGCGGAAAGAGCTTCTCATCCGTGCCGTAGCCGAGATTGCAGAGGAAATTCGATCTCCAGCTCGTGCCCTTGAAGAACTCTTCGTCGACGCCTGCATTATCGAAGCCGGACATCGGGCCGCAATCGAGGCCGAGCGCGCGCGCGGCGATCATGAAATAGGCCCCTTGAAGCGAACCATTGCGCAGCGCCGTCGTCCTTAAAAATTCTTCGTCCTTGCCGACGAACCAGCTTCTTGCATCCGTATGCGGAAAGAGTTTCGGAAGTTTTTCGTAAAACTCCATATCGTAGGCGATGATGACGCAGCAGGGCGCCTTCATGGTTTTCGCGCGGTTTCCTTCGGACAGATGCGGTTCAAGCCGGGCCTTGCCTTCTTTCGAGACGACGAAAACGAATCGCGCGGGGCAGGAATTGGCCGTGGTGGGGCCGTATTTCATCAGGTCGTAAACGGCCTGAATCAGCGTCGCGCTCACCGGGCGGTCTTCGAAGCCGTTGCGCGTGCGCGCGGCGCGGAAAATGATGTCCAGCGCCTCGTCGTTGATCATCTTGTCGGACATCGTCCGGCCCCTCGCGTCACTTCGCCTTTTCGTAGCGGAAGCCGATCTCGAGCGCGACCTGATAATAGGCGACCTTTCCGTCCTCGATGAAGCCGCGCGTCTCCTTGACCTCGAACCAGTCCAGGTTTTTCAGCGTTTGCGAGGCGGTTTCGATGGCGTTTTCGACGGCGTTCTCGATCGATTTCTTCGACGTGCCGACGATTTTGGTCACGGCGTAGACATTGGACATGGCCGAGCCTCCTCTTTTTGCGTCAGACGTCATAACAGGGCGCGCGCGCGGCCGAAAGCGAAGCGCATCGCGGCGCTATTGAACCGCCTCGACCTTCACGACTTCCGGCACGTAATGCTTCAGCATGTTCTCGATGCCGGCTTTCAGCGTCATCGTCGAGGACGGACAGCCCGAGCACGCGCCGTGCATCGACAGGAAGACGACTCCCGTCCGCGGTTCGTAATGCTTGAACACGATATCGCCGCCATCGGCCGCGACGGCCGGGCGCACGCGCGTGTCGATCAGCTCGATGATCTGTTCGACCACTTCGCGGTCCTCGCCTTCATAGTCGTCAAGGCATGTCGCGGGTTTCGCCCCGCCCGGCGCCGACATTTCATCGACCGCCGGCAGGCCGGCGAGAAGGTGATCGGCGATGACGCCGAGCACCGAGGGTTTCACATGCGCCCAGTCGGCATTCCCGCTTTTCGTCACGGTCACGAAATCAGCGCCCAGAAACACGCCTTCGACCCCTTCGATTTCGAACAGGGCGCGGGCGAGCGGGGCGCGCTCGGCCGCCGCGGCGTTAGGAAAATCGAGGCCGGGCGCGCCTTCGCCGAGAACGGGCTCGCCGGGATTGAACTTCATGGACTGCGGATTCGGGGTGTCTTCGGTCTGGATGAACATGGCCAATAGCTCCGCGCGGCGGGCGCGCTCCTTAGCTATGCGCTCATGGGCGCCTTCGCAACCGCTCAAGCGGGCCGCGCCGTTCCCCAGTAATTATAGCCGGCGATTTTCGGCGTTCCGGGCAGATACATCTCTTCGACCGAAGCGAGCGCGAAGCCGCCGTCCTTCAGGATGGCCGGAATGTCGCGGTTCAGGCGGCAGCCGCCCGCGAGCGCGCCCCAGACGCCGTTCAGCCGGTCCTGCCAGCGCGCGACGCCCGGATCGGGGGCGCGGCCATGTTCGCAGAAATAAAGCTCCCCGCCCGGCTTCAGCACGCGCCGCATGCCCGCGAGCGCGCGCGCGACGTCAGGGATGGTGCACATCGTATAGGTGATGAGGATCGAATCGACGCTCTGGTCGGGAAGCGGAATCTCTTCGCCCGGCGCGCCGATAAGCTCGACCTCGATCGGCGTCTGCGCGAGTCTGCGCGCGGCGCGCCGGCGCATGGCTTCATCGGGCTCCAGCGCGAAAAGCTTCTCGACCCGGCTCGCATCGTAAAAGGGCAGGTTGAGCCCCGAGCCGAATCCGACCTCGAGAACGACTCCCCTGGCGCGCGGCGCGATTTTCTCCCGCTGTTTGGCGATCGGCTTCAGCCCGCAGGCGAAGCTGACGACGGCGGGTTCGATATGGCGCTGATAGAAGTTCACGGGGCGATTCCTCCGCGGACCGCCCGCGCACGCTAGGCGAAGCGCCCCGGCGCGGCAATGGCTTCCGCCGCATTGCCGCCCGCCCGGCGGCGGGGTATGGCAGAAAGCCTTTCAAAACGCCGACAGACCGGGCTTTTCATGGACGACAACGCAACAAAATTCACTGACGAGGAAGCGCTCGCCTTTCACAGCCGCGGCAAGCCCGGCAAGCTGGAGGTCACGCCGACAAAACCGATGGCGACGCAACGCGATCTTTCGCTCGCCTACAGTCCCGGCGTTGCGGTTCCGGTGAAGGCGATCGCCGCCGATCCCGACCTCGCCTACGACCTGACCTCGAAAGGCAATATGGTCGCCGTCATTTCGAACGGCACGGCGATATTGGGACTCGGCGATCTCGGCGCGCTGGCGGCCAAGCCCGTGATGGAGGGCAAATCGGTCCTTTTCAAACGCTTCGCCGATATCGACTCCATCGACATCGAGATCGATACGAGGGATCCGGACGAATTCGTCAATGCGGTGAAATATCTGGGTCCCGCCTTCGGCGGCGTCAATCTGGAGGATATCGCCGCGCCCGCGAGCTTCGAGATCGAGCAGCGCCTCAAAGAGCTGATGGATATTCCCGTCTTCCATGACGATCAGCATGGCACCGCCATCATCACCGCCGCCGGCCTGATCAATGCGCTCGACATCACCGGAAAATCGATCCGCGACGTGAAGGTCGCCGTCGCGGGCGCGGGCTCGGCCGCGCTCGCTGTCGCCGGCCTCATCAAGGCGATGGGCGCGACCCATGACAATGTCCTTGTCTGCGGCCGCAAGGGGGTCATTCGCATCGGCCGGGAAGAGCCGATCGATCAATGGCGCTCCGCGCACGCGGTCGAGACCGACAAGAAAACGCTCGCCGACGCTATGGAAGGCGCGGATGTCTGCATCGGCCTATCCGCCGCCGGCGCGATCACCAAGGATATGGTCAGATCCATGGCGAAGAATCCGATCATCTTCGCTATGGCCAATCCGACGCCGGAGATTCTTCCCGAAGAGATTCGCGAGGTCAGAAACGACGCAATTATTGCGACGGGCCGCTCCGATTACCCCAACCAGGTCAATAACGTTCTCGGCTTTCCCTATATCTTCCGCGGCGCGCTCGACGCGCGCGCGCGCACGATCAACGACGAGATGAAGATCGCTTGCGCCGAAGCGCTGGCGAAGCTTGCGCGCGAGGACGTTCCGGACGAAGTCGCCGCCGCCTATGGCAAGCGGCTTAAATTCGGACCGGGTTACATCATTCCGACGCCGTTCGATCCGCGCCTTATTTCCACCGTGCCGCCGGCGGTGGCGAAGGCCGCCGCCGACAGCGGCGTCGCGCGCAAGCCGATCGAAGACCTTCCGGCCTATTCGGCGCGGCTCGCCGCGCGCACCGATCCTTCGGCGTCCTTCCTGCAAAAGATCTATTCGACGCTGCGCGCCGGCGAGCGCAAACGAATCGTTTTCGCCGAGGGCGAAGAGGAGGCGGTGGTGCGCGCCGCGCACGCCTTCCAGCAGGAGGGTCTCGGCAAGGCCATTCTGATCGGCCGGGAGGACCGCGTGCGCGAGGCGCTGTCGAGCGCCGGACTGCCGGAAGACTGCGGCTTTGAAATCCACAACGCCCGACTTTCCAACCACAATCCGCTTTACACTGATTATCTCTACCGGCGCCTGCAACGGCGGGGCTATCTCTATCGCGACGCGCAACGGCTCGTGAACACGGACCGAAACGCTTTCGGCGCGTGCATGCTGGCGCACGGCCATGCGGACGGCATGGTGACGGGCGTGACGCGGCACTATGACGTCGCGCTCGAAAATGTGAAGCTCGCGCTGGATCCGCGCCCCGGCGAGCGGCTCATCGGCGTTTCGATCATCCTGACGCGGGGCAGAACGCTTTTCGTCGCCGACACCAATATTTGCGAACTGCCGTCCTCCGAGGACCTCGCGGCGATCGCCGTGCAGGTCGCGCATGCTGCGCGCCAGCTCGGACAGCCGCCGCGCGTCGCCTTCATTTCCTATTCGAATTTCGGCAATCCGGACACCGAGGCTTCGCGCCGCGTTTCCGGCGCCGTCAGATTGCTCGACGCGCGCCGCGATATCGATTTCGAATATGAGGGCGAGATGACGCCGCGCCTTGCGCTGAATGAAAAAACGCGCGCCGTTTATCCGTTCTCCAGATTGCAGGGCCCGGCGAATGTGCTTGTTTCGCCCGGGGTGCATTCGGCGTCGATCTCAACCAAGCTTCTCGCTGAAATCGGCGGCGCGACCGTGATCGGCCCGATGCTGATCGGTCTCGAACATCCGGTGCAGATTTGTCAGGTGGGCGCAAGCGTTACGGAAATCATCACGCTCGCCGCCATGGCCGCCTATGAGCTCGACAAGGAGCACAGAAGCTGGGCGGAGAAGGCGGGTTAGCCTTCCTGTTTTCTGAACCTTCTCGACTGTCCTTTCACCATCTCCGCCGCCCATGGGCGCGGCAAGGCCTTGGCGAGCCAGACGACGAACTTGTTCCAAAGGCCGGGCACATAGACGACATGGCCGTTCTCGACGGCGTTGAGCGCGCCCTCGACGACGGGCTCGGCCCGCATGAACATATATTTCGGAAGCTGCGAGACGAGCTCGCGCGTCGCGTTGACGTCGTGGAACTCCGAATAGGTGAAGCCGGGACAGACCGCCGAAACGTTGACCCCTGTTCCTTCGCACTCGGCGGCGAGCGATTGCGAAAAGCTGACGAGAAACGCTTTCGACGCGCCGTAAAGCGTGTGTCCGGCAGAGCCCGGTATCAATCCGGCTACGGACGACACCTGAATAATCCGCCCGAATCCGCGCTCCGTCATGCCGGGCAGAACAAGGCGGACGAAGTGCGCATAGGAGACGACCATCAGCTCCAGGAACTCCCGATGCGCCGCCCACGGATTTTGGGCGAAGGTTCCCGGCAGCCCGAAGCCGGCGTTATTGACGAGAATGTCGGGGGCGAGCCCCTCCGAGCCCAGCGCTGAGATCGCCGCGTCGGGCGCGTTCGGCTGGCTGAGGTCCGCGGCGATGACGCGCGTGTCGACGGCGTAATCGCGCTTGAGCCCCGCGGCGAGCGCCTCGAGCCTGTCCTTGCGCCTCGCGACCAATGCGACATTCGCGCCGCGCGCCGCGAGCGCCCTTGCGAAAGCCTCGCCTATGCCCGCAGACGCGCCGGTGACGAGCGCCCACTTTCCCCGATAGATCATGACGAACTCCCTGCCGCGCCGCGCAGATCAGAATGGCGCCGTTCGAAGGGCCGGCCAATCGCTCCCGGCGCGGAGCTTGCATGGCCTGTCTTTCGCGGGCGCAATCCGGCGCCCGGCCGCAAAGGGCGTGCGCACATGACGGATGCGCTCATATTCATCGGCGTCCTCGGCTGTCTCGCGCTTGTCGTGACATGGTATGTCTCCAATCTCGAGGCCGGCGCGGAGGGCCGCAAAGGACTGCTTGCGGTGGGCGAAGCGCCGGCCGCGTCCGACGCGCCCGCTTACCGGATCAAAGCCCGCCCTCTGCGGCGCGGGCGCCGGCCCGAAAAGCCGGCCGAGGCCGCGCCCGCCTATCGCGCCCGCCGAACGGGGCGGCGCGCCTTCGCGGCGAAAGAGGCGCCGGGCTATCGCAGCACAGCCCCGCGGCGCGGCGAGAAGTCGGGCTCGGACTGACGGGCGCTCAATTGACCTTGCCCGCCGCCGCCACGGCGCGCGCGCCGTCTTCATCCGCCGATTCAAGATCGCCCCCGGCGGGGGGCCGCTCGCCGTCGGCGGGCGGCGCGCCGTCCGCGGCGGCCGGCTCCTCGCTGATCCGGCCCGCGCCCGCGTCCTCGACGATTTTCGGCGCGGCGAGCAGGCGCATCTCATCCTCGCTGAGCCCGGGCGGGGCGTCTTCAATCGGCGGCGGGGCGAGCCGCCCATAGTCCATGAACTCGCGCACAAGCCGCGCCCAGCCCGAACGGGTCAAATGAAATTCGCCGCCCGCGCCCGGCGTCGGGTCGCGCCGCGCCTGCGCCGCGCGGCGCAGCCACGGACGCGCCGCGGCGTCCGCCGCCGGGCCGTCCTTGCCGCCGGCGGCCGCTTCGGCCATCAGGGCGAAGTCGTCCGCCCACGCCGATTCGAGCAGCAGCGGTTCGAGCGCCGCAATCGCCTGCTCATATTCGCCGAGCAGCACATGCCGGCGCGCATAAGCGAGCTTGGCTTCGCGCGCGGTCGGCCGCTTGTCCGCTATGCGCTTCATCCGCTCCGCGCGGCGCTCGACATCTTCATCTGCATAAAGAGCATCATGCGCCTTGATGAGGGCCGGGTGGGGCGCCTCGGCGAAAGCCTGTTCAAGAAGCTTCGCCGCGCGCGAGCGTCGGCCCGCTTCGGCGTGCAGGCGCGCGGCGAGCACCGCGGCGGGCGCCAGGCCGGGCGCCATCTTGGCGGCGGTCTCGGCTTCCTCAAGCGCCTGGGCCTTTTCGCCCGTCAGCGCCGCGGCGTAGGCGTCGGCCGCGAGAAGGGCCGCTTCCGCGCGCCGCGCCTTTTCGGCCGGCAGGGCGCCGTGTTTCGCGCCGATCTTGACGATCTCTCGCGTTTCGCCCCAGGCGCCGCGTTCGAGCCCCAGTTCGATAACGGATTCAAACGCCCAGGCGGCGCTCGGCCGCAATCGGAAGGCGCGCTCCGCATAGCCGCGCGCGGCGGCCTTGTCGCCCGAGCGCCTGGCCTGAAGATACAGGCCGCGAAGACCCAAAAACTCCGTCTCCGGCGCTTCGAGCATGGCGGAGAACGTCTCGCCGGCGGTTTTTTCATCGCCCGAAAGCTGGGCGGCCTGCGCGGTGAGAAGACGGGTGAGCGCCGGCTCTTCGAGATTGCGCCGGGCGATGCGCGCATGTTGCTGGGCGTCGGCCGCGTCGCCTGCGGCGACCGCTTCGAGCCCGCGCGTCAAGGCGAGAACGCCGCGCGCCCGGCGCGCCTCGCGTTCGCGCGCTTTCAGCTTCGCCGGCAGGGCGGCGAGGTCGCGCACCCAGACGGTGGCGGCGATCGCCGCAATAAAAAGACACAGAATGACCCCGAGCGCGAAGCCCGCATGGATTGCGATCTTCTGGCCGAAGGCCTGCGCCTCAACAAGACCGTCGACGCTGAACAGAAAAGTGATCGTTCCGGCGACGAAAATCGCGCTGAGAATAAATATCAGAATACGGATCATAATGCGTTCAATTCTGATACTCGCCAAGATATGCGTCGTTGAGCGCGGTCAGGGCCTGATCGGCCGCAAGCCGCGCGCGCGCCTGTTCGAGCCAGGGAGCGAAAGCCTCCGCCGCGCCGCCTCTCAAGACGGAAAGCTCGTCGACGGCGCCGGCGACGTCGCCCTTGTCGATCGCGGCCTCCGCGCGCGAAATGACCGCGCGCGGGGTCGATCCGGGCTGCGGACGCGCCGGCCGCGCGCTGAACAGTTTCGGAAACTCCGCCAAAATCCCCGCAAATCCGTTTGCGCCCTCCCGGCTGGCCGCGGCGAGCGCCGCGCGGGCGGCGGGGTCAAACGACTCTTTCAGCTCGTCCGCCGTAGGCGCGCCTTTCGCCGCGATCGGCCGCAACGCCGCGACCGGCGCTGCGCTGCGCGCATAGCGGGCGAATTCGTTGAGCTCATCTTGAAACGGCGCGCCGCGGGCGACCACGCGCTCCAAGGCGGCGAGCGCGACGGCCGCCGACGGATCGGTGGTCGCGCCGCCGCCCGAAAATCCGGATTTCAGCTTGTCGATTTCATTGCGCAAATCGGCGATCTGCGCATTGGCGCGCGCATCGCGCTCGGCGAGCTCTCTTTCGAAGCTCTCCTTCAGGGCGGCGATGTCGGCCGCATGCGCGGCGTTCTCCTCGCCGGATTCGGCGCGCAGGGTTTTGACGAGTTCGCTCGTCGAGGACGAGGGCGTTGCGAGCGAGGCAGCGCGCGTAGGCTCTGCGCTTTGCGGCGGAGCGGCGCCCGCTTCCGGCGACGCGCCGTTCTCCGGCAGCGTCTGCGTCTTCGTGTTCGTATCGAGCGCGCCCGAAGCGCCATCGACGCTGAAATCGATATGGGGCGTATCGTCCGTCTGCGGCGGTTCTGCGTTCGCGGCCTGGCTGTCGGTCTCTGGCGGCGGCGCGTCGATCGCATCGCCATTGTCGTCGCCCCCGGCTGCGGGCGCCGGCGACAGCGCCTGCTTGGCGGCCTCTTGCAGCGCTTCGTTCGTATTGCCGGGCGGCGGCGGGGGCGGCAGCCCCCGCGCGGAAGCCGGCGCCTTCGCCGCGTCGAAATCTGTGATCGGCGCCGCCTTCGCATCGTCGCGCGCGTCATTGGCGATCTTCGCCGCGTCGGCGGGCGCGGCCGGCGCAGTCCCGCCGCCCATCGCGGACTCATCCGGCTTTGAAGGTTTCGGCGCTTCGGCCGCGCTTTGCCCGTCGCCCTCCGGGACCGTCTGCGGCGATGCGGCCGGGCGCCCGGCCGCGACAGGGGGCGGCGCGTTCCCGCGTTCGACGAAAAAGACCGCGAAGGCTGCGGCCGCGATGACGACAAACAGAATGAAAATCGCAAAAGCGGGCGTCTGGCCGGCGCGCAGGAGCCGCCAGGTCGACATGACCGCCGGGCCGGCGGGCTTGTCCGCCTCCGCGCCCGGCGCCTCGTTCCCGGCAGGCTCGTTGCGATCTTCGTCCGGCGCGTCGGAGAACTCGGCGTCGACGACTTCCGCCTCGACGACGGGGGGAGCGCCCGTCGCCGCATCCTTCTTTTCGCCAGACGTCTCGTCGGCTTGATTCGCCATATTGTCCTTTCCGGCGTGTTCGCGTCTTTCGCGCCGCCTCGCCTTAGGTACGCAATGCCTTGTAGCTCCTCAAGGATGACGGCGACGGCGCGTCTGGCAAAGCGCGGCGATCATCGCTTCCGCAGAGCGGTCCGGCGCGACGGCGATTTGCGCCCAGCGCGTGCGCCGCGCGGCTTTGGCGACGGCGTCGCTGAGGCACAGCGCGCCCGCTCGCTTGAGATCTTCGCGCAAGCCGGCGCGGTCAACAGCCTCGATAAATAATGACGCGCTCCGCGGCGAAAAGAGCGCGGCCCAGACCTCCTTTCCTTGCCGGAGCGCCTGTGCGGCGGCGGGCGTCAGCGCGCCGACCGGCCGGGCCTCATAAAGGCTCTCGCAGCGCGCCGGAACGCCGGCCCGGGCGAGGGCGCCGGCAAGATCGCCTGCGCGCTCGCTGCCGGCCGCATGGAGCGCCGCGCCTTCGAAAGCGCCCGCTTCGGCGGCTTGCGCGATCAGCCGGGCGAGGCTTTCGACATTCCCTGCGCCGACGCCCGCGACATGAAACCCGCGCGCCTCGGCCTCGCGCGCCGTCGCCTCGCCGACGGCGAAGACCGGCAGCGCGACGGGGCCGGCCGCATGCGCCAGCGCCCTGACCCCGTTCGCCGAGGTGAAGGCGACGGCGCCGATTCCGGAGAGCGCCGGGGCCGCCGCGTGAAACCGGATTTCCGTCATCGGCGAAAGGACCGGCGCGAAATCCGCGGCTGCGAGCGCTTCGGCGAAAGCGCGTCCGTCCGCTTCAGGGCGCGTCACGATCACCAGAGGTTGGCCGCCGCCTGATTGGTCTTGCAATTCCGGTCTCCGCCCGGTTGAAGCTTCGCCGCATGGTTCTCGTTCTCGGTATCGAAACAAGTTGCGACGACACCGCCGCCGCGGTCGTGCGCCGGCTCGATGGCGGCGCCTGCGACGTTCTTTCGAACGAGGTGTGGACCGAGCATGCGGACCATCGGCCCTATGGCGGCATTGTGCCGGAAATCGCCGCGCGCAGCCATGTCGAACGGATCGATGCGGTGATCGCGCGGGCGATGGCGGCGGCGGGCGTCGGCTTCGCCGATCTTGACGCCATTGCGGCGACGGCGGGCCCGGGCCTTGTCGGCGGGGTCATGGTCGGGCTGACCGCCGGCAAGGCGCTGGCGCTCGCGCATGGCAAGTCGCTCATTCCGGTCAATCATCTCGAGGGCCACGCGCTCTCGGTCCGAATGACCGAGCGCGCGGCGTTTCCCTATCTTCTGCTTTTGATCTCCGGCGGCCATACCCAACTCATCCGGGTTGACGGAGTCGGCCGTTATCAACGCCTTGGCACCACGATCGACGACGCGGCCGGCGAGGCCTTCGACAAGACCGCCAAACTGCTCGGGCTCGCCCAGCCCGGCGGACCCGCCGTCGAGCAGGCCGCCCGGAAGGGCCGGCCATACCGGTTCGACTTTCCGGCGCCGCTCGCTCGCCGCGCGGGTTGCGACTTCTCGCTCGCCGGCCTGAAAACCGCGGTCCGGCTCGCAGCGGAGGCGATCCCCGCGCCGACCCCGCAGGATGTCGCCGACCTCGCCGCCTCTTTCCAGTCGGCGCTGGCGGCGCATATCGCCGCGCGAACCGGGCGGGCGATGACGGCGCTGGAAGAGGACTTCGGCGCCGAGCGCCAGCTGGTCGTGGCGGGCGGCGTCGCTGCGAATGAAGCGCTGCGCGGGGCGCTCTCGGCCCTGGCCGATGAACGCGGCTGGCGCTTGCTCGTTCCGCCTGCGAAATATTGCGCCGACAATGGCGCGATGATCGCTTGGGCGGGCGCTGAGCGAATTGCGGCGGGGTCGGCCCCGGCGATCGGCGCGGCGCTGTCATTCGCGCCCCGGGCGCGCTGGCCGCTGGCGCCGCCGCCGACGGGACGCGCCCATGGCGGCGGCCGCAAGGGCCCGAAAGCCTGAGCGCAGGGCTGGTCATACCGGATCGGCGCGGCCGGTAGGGCCGCATAAAATTTCGGCGCGGAAGCAGGGGGGTGCTTCCGCGCCGGGGTTTCCGCCGAGTTCGAGGGGGGAGGGTGTCCGCTTCTAGGGGGGGCGTGAGGCGGACGGCGACTCGGCGGCAGGGGGCTCTGTCGGCGCGCCTAGGCGACGACGTTATTGGCGAGGAACGCCGCGCTCGTCACGATCGCCGCGCCCGCCGCCGAAGCGAGGCCGAGAGCGATGACGATCTGCAGAGCGAACGATGCGATGCTGTTCATGGCTGTCTCTCTAGTTTCTTGTTTTTAGGAGGCGGTCAGCGAGCGGCGATACGCTGTCACTGCCGCCGCGCGTCGCCTCTTGTGCGCTTGCGAAGACGAGATAGGCGCGGGCCTGAAGGATGTCAATGAATATTTTCTGATATGTTCATCGATAATTGTAAACCAACATATTGACATTTTCTGCTAGATAGTTGGGGCGCTTTGGACGCCTCGCGCCGCACTTGCGGGGACGCCCAGCCCGGCGCTCCAAAAATCGATTGCCGCGCACAGGTAAACTGTATAGTGTACTTGCATGCCGCCGCTCCTTCGGAGCGGCCGCAGCCGATATCAAAGGCGCGTTCAGACGTCCTTGGAGGAAAGTCCCATGTCCCTGCGCGAGCTCTATCCCATTCCGGATATCGATCCTTGCTGGACCGTGCCTCAGGATTTTGAGGCGGCGTTTGACTGGCGCTATGACGACGGCCGCAAGCACATGATGCACCTTTATCAAAAGGGCAAAGACATGCAGTGGGATGCGCTTGAGCGCATCGACTGGAGCGAGGCGCTCGGCGAAGAAAACCCGATGGGCATGGACGACACCCTGACGGGCATCTACTACACGCCGGTCTGGCAAAAGATGTCCGACAAGGAAAGGGCGCATGCGCGCCGCCACTTCCAGTCCTGGACGATCTCCCAATTCATGCAGGGCGAACAGGCCGCGCTGATCTGCGCGGCGAAAATCGTCCAGCAGGTGCCCGACATGGACGCCAAATTCTACGCCGCGACCCAGGTGATGGACGAGGCGCGCCATGTGGAGGCCTACAAGAAATTCCTCGAAGGCTTCGGCGTCGCCTATCCGATGACGCCGCCTTTGCAGACACTCGTCGATCAGGCGCTGCGCGATTCGCGTTGGGACATGACTTATCTCGCCATGCAGGTGGTGATCGAAGGCCTCGCGCTCGCCGCGTTCGCCAATATTCGCGAAACGGCGAAAAACCCGCTCGCACAACAGGTCAACGCCTATGTGATGCAGGACGAGTCGCGCCATGTCGCCTTCGGCCGGCTCGCCCTGCGCGATTACTATCCGCATCTGACGCAAGCGGAGAAAGACGAGCGCGAGGAGTTTCTCGTCGAGGCCTGCTACCATATGCGCGACCGTTTCGAGGCGCGCGAGGCCTACGAGGTTCTCGGCCTGCCGGTCGAAGAGTGCGTCAGGGCGCAGGATGAATCCGGCTATATGAAGATCTTCCGCACGATGCTCTTCCAGCGAATTATTCCCATTGTGCGCGACATTGGTTTGTGGTCCGACAAAATTCAGGCGGCCTACGCCAAGATGGGCGTTCTCGATTTCGCGAACACTGATTATGAATCGCTCGTCAAGGAGGACAATCGGCGTGCGGAAGAGTTCGACGAAGAAAACAAGAAAAAACGCCGGCAATATGTCGAAAGCGTCGCCGCGGTCGGCGCGGCTGCGGAATAGCCGCTGCGCCGCGCGCCGCTAAGGGCAATAGCGCGCCGCGAGCACTTTCCCCTGGCCCGGTTTTTGCGCGATGACGGCGCAGCCCGAACCCTCCGCTGGCGTCGGCGCTTCGAAACTGACATGCGTCGAGCTCGATACGCCGAGCAGAGCGGCGCCGGTCACGATATTGGGCTCAAGAAAGGTCATTCCGGCGTTGTCGCCGCCGGTTACGTCGGTCGTCGCCCATTTCCTGAAAGTGACGAGATAGATCTCCGCGCTTTCGTCGCCCCGGACGGCGATCGCCAGCTTGCCGGCGTCTTTGGCGATCTCGATCGTTTCCGAATTCGGCCCGGATGCGCGCTGCGTCGCGATCCCCATTTCGATTTCGGCCCTGCTCGATCCGACGGCGCTCACCTCGCCGCCGATAATGGCCTGCGGCGTAAACACCATATCCTTGTGACGGATACGGCGATTATAGGCGCGCTGGCGCTTTGAAAATTCAGCGTCGGAGAATGGATCCGCCCAGCGGCCCTTCTTGCCGCTCGACAGCATGTTCCAGTAGTCGACATGCCAGTCGAGCACCACGACGTCCGGCCGGGCGCGCAACTGCGTCAGATAGTCCGCCGCCGGAGGAGATTGCCGGCATGCCTGCGACAGGAACATCTCGACCAGGACGGGATGGCCGCTGTCCGCTTCCTGGGCGAAAACAGTCCCGCCCGGCGCAAGCGATGCGCCGGAAACCAATACCAGGATCGCCCAGCCCCTTTTCGCCGCCTCACGCAACCGGAAGTCTCTTTGCTTTCAACGCCGCCAGTTTCACCGAAAGCCGCGCAGGATCAACGCATTTGCGGTCACAAGCGCGCGACGGGCCCGCTTGCGCGCCGCTTCGCGCTCGCCCATAGATGCGCCCCGCGAAAGGACTGACCGTGACAGACATCGCCGCCCAGGAAAAGCCGGCGCCCGGCGGGCGCGCCGCCAAAGGGGTCTTCATCCGCACCTATGGGTGTCAGATGAATGTCTACGACTCCGAGCGGATGGCGGATCTGCTCCGCCCGCTCGGCTACCGCGCCGTTGCGGCGCCCGAAGCGGCCGATCTCGTCATTCTCAACACCTGCCATATTCGCGAAAAAGCGACGGAAAAGGTCTTTTCCGACATCGGCCGTCTCAAGCCCCTGAAGGACGCGCGCGCGGCGCAGGGCCGCCCGATGCTGCTCGCGGTCGCGGGCTGCGTCGCGCAAGCCGAAGGCGGCGAAATCGCCGCCCGCGCGCCGGCCGTCGACATGGTCTTCGGGCCGCAGGCCTATCATCGCCTGCCGGAAATGCTCGCCCGGGCGGCGCGCGAGCGCGGCGAAATCCTCGAGACGGATTTCTCGGTCGAAGAGAAGTTCGACCGCCTCCCGGAGCGATCGGCGGCGGGCGGACCGACAGCCTTTCTGACGATCCAGGAAGGCTGCGACAAGTTTTGCGCCTTTTGCGTCGTCCCCTATACGCGCGGCTCGGAGGTCTCGCGTCCCGCCGCGGCCCTTATCGCCGAAGCGGAGAGCCTCGCCCGGCGCGGCGTGCGCGAACTCACCCTGCTCGGCCAGAATGTGAACGCCTGGTCGGCGCCGGCGCCGGCTGGTTTCGGCGCCGGAATAAAGCCGAGAAAAGATGGTCTTTGGGGGCTCGGACAGCTCTGCCGGGCGCTGTCGCGCCTCGAGGGGATCGAGCGGCTGCGATTTACGACCTCGCATCCGCGCGACATGGACGACGATATCATTGAGGCGCTGGGCGCGCTCGACAAGCTGATGCCCTATCTTCATCTACCCGTTCAGTCCGGCTCGGACCGGATCCTGAAGGCGATGAATCGCGGCCATACCGCCGCCGACTACGCCGCGCTCATCGGGCGCGTGCGCGCCGCCCGGCCGGACATCGCGCTCTCCGGCGACTTCATCGTCGGTTTCCCGGGCGAAACCGACGAGGATTTCAAAGAGACTTTGGCCCTGATCGAGACGCTCGGCTACGCCTCGGCCTATTCCTTCAAATATTCGCGCCGGCCCGGCACGCCGGCGGCGGGCCTTCCAAAACAGGTTCCCGAGGCGGTCAAGGACGAACGCCTCGCCGCGCTGCAGGCGGCGATCGAGACGCAGCGGCGCGCCTTCGCCGAAGCCCAGACCGGCCGGGTCCTGCCCGTCCTGTTCGAGAAAAAGGGCCGGCATTCCGGCCAGTTGATCGGCCGCTCGCCCTATTTGCAAAGCGTTCACGCGACGGCGCCAGAATCCATGCTAGGCTCGATCATACCGGTGAGGATTTGCGGCGCGACCCCGAACGCCCTCGCCGGCGAGCTATGCGAGGGGCCGATGACAGCGAGCGCGAGAGCCGTTTGAGCGAACCGAAAACCGCCGACGCCATCGATTATGTGGCGTTCCATGACAACCGGCTCGTTGCGGAGTTGTCGGGCGAACATGACGCGCATCTGATGCTTCTCGAAGAGGCGCTCGGGGTCAGAATTGATCCGCGCGGAAACAGATTCGCCGTGTCGGGCCCGCCGCCGGCGCGTCTGCGGGCGGTCAATGTATTGAACGCGCTCTATCGACAGCTCGAACGCGGCGAATCCCTCGGATTGGCGGAGGTGCGCGCCGCGGCCAAGCTCGCGGAGGAGGGCGGCGCGGCCTCGCCCGCGCAGGCCGGCCCCTCGATCCGCACGCCGAAGCGGCTCATCGGTCCCAGAACGCCGAACCAGCGCGCCTATCTCGAAGCGCTGGCGCGCGCCGATCTCGTTTTCGGGGTCGGACCGGCCGGGACGGGCAAGACATATCTCGCCGTCGCGCACGCAGTCGGCCTGCTCTTGTCGGGCGCCGTGGAGCGGATCATTCTTTCGCGTCCTGCGGTCGAGGCGGGCGAGCGCATCGGCTTCTTGCCCGGCGACGTCAAGGAAAAGGTCGATCCCTATCTGCGTCCTTTATACGACGCGCTCCATGATATGATGCACGCGGATTATATAGAACGACGGATCGCGTCGGCTGATATCGAAATCGCGCCGCTCGCCTTTATGCGCGGGCGCACGCTCGCGCGCGCCGCGGTGATCCTCGACGAGGCGCAGAATGCGACGATCGCGCAGATGAAAATGTTTCTGACGCGTCTTGGCGAGGGCGCGCATATGGCGGTGACGGGCGACCCTTCGCAGAGCGACTTGCCCGCCGGCGAACCGTCAGGCCTCGCGGACGCGCTTGAGCTTCTCGAAGGCGTCGAAGGCGTCGCCGTGACGCGGTTCGCGGCAGGCGACGTCGTTCGCCATCCGCTCGTCGCGCGCATCATCGACGCCTATGACCGCCGCGCTGCGATGCGCGCCGGGCGGTCCCGAAAGCCGTGAGCGCTTCCGAGGCCGGCGTCGAAGCGATCGTCGAGGCCGCCGGCTGGGCGCGCGCCTTGCCCGAGGCCGAGACGCTTGCGCGCCGGGTGTTCGACGCCGCGCGCGCGCGCGAGCCGCGGCTCGCCGGCGAGGCGGCGATACTTTTTACGGACGATGCGACGGTCCGCGATCTGAACCGGCGGTTCCGCGGCAAGGATGCGCCCACCAATGTTCTTTCGTTTCCGTCGGGCGCGGCGGGGCTGCTCGGCGACGTCGCGCTCGCTTATGAGACCTGCGCGCGCGAGGCCCGCGAAAAGGGCGTCGCGCTCGCCGATCACGCCGCCCATCTCATCGCGCACGGGCTTTTGCATCTTGTCGGCTATGACCATATGGACGATCGCGAAGCGCTCTTGATGGAGCGCCTCGAAACCGCGATTCTGGGCGCGGTCGGCGTCGCCGACCCATATGAAGAGGCGGAACTGGAAAGCTGATGGAAGGCGAGGCTGCACGCGCTAGCCCCGTCGCCGGCGCGCCGGCGGCCAGGAGCGCAGATCCGGCGTCGACGGACGCCGAAGAGACCGAAGACGACCCGGGGAACGGCTTTTTGTCGAGACTGTTCGGCCGCTGGGCGAAGCCCGGCGAAGACAGGCTGGTCGAAGCGCTTGGCAAGGGCGAAGCGGTCAAACGCCTTCCTCGCGCGCGACGGGAAATGATCGAACGCGTCATCGCTTTTGATGAAAAGCGCGTCGCCGACGTTATGGCGCCGCGCGCCGATATCATCGCGGTCGACGTCGAAACGCGACTCAACGATCTGATCCGCGCCTTCGCCGAGGCGGGGCATTCGCGTTTGCCGATTTATCGCGGCGATCTCGACAACCCGCTCGGCATGGCGCACATCAAGGATGTCGTCCAACTGATCGCGCGCCCCGGCGACACGCCCCAGGATGCGCCGATTCTGAAACAGATAAGGCGCGACCTTCTCTATGTGCCGCCTTCCATGCGCATCACCGATCTCTTGTTGAAGATGCAGGCCTCGCGCATCCATATGGCGCTCGTGATCGACGAATATGGCGGAACTGACGGTCTTGTTACGATCGAAGATCTTGTCGAGGAAATCGTCGGCGACATCAATGACGAACATGACGAGGAGGAGGCGCCGACGCTGACGCCGATCCAGGGCGGCGGTTTTGACGCCGACGCCCGCCTGGAGCTCGCGGATTTTGAGGAGGAGACAGGCATTCATCTGGAGGCGGAGGACGACGAAGCCGAAACGCTGGGCGGGCTCGTCATCTGGCTTGCGGGCCGCGTGCCGCAGCGCGGGGAGGTGATCTCCCATCCCTCAGGTTACGACTTCGAGGTGACGGAGGCCGACGCGCGCAAGATAAGAAAAATTCGTATACGTCGCAGGTCCGCAACGGCCGAAGCTGCGCCGGATGCGGCGGTTTGAGAAATATCTTGGAGTCTTCGACGCAGCCCGAATCGCCGACGGCCGCCGCGCAAACAGCCGGCGTCCGCGCCCTCATTGCGCGCGTTGACGCGCGTCTTTCCGCGCTGACGCGGACGATCGCCGGGCTCACGGGCTGGAAGCGGCGGTTTGCGGCGCTCGCCGCCGGCGCGGCGACGGCGCTCGCTTTCGCGCCGTTCTACATCTTGCCCCTGATGGCCGCCGGGTTTGCGAGCCTGGTCCTTCTCATCGACGGGGCGGCGGCGGGAGACAGACCGC
The DNA here is from genome assembly GCA_016125425.1 of Alphaproteobacteria bacterium. Classification (GTDB taxonomy): domain Bacteria; phylum Pseudomonadota; class Alphaproteobacteria; order Caulobacterales; family Parvularculaceae; genus Amphiplicatus. The sequence goes on along the minus strand of WGLT01000002.1, from coordinate 100,169 downwards.
GCCGCGCCGCATTCGGCGTCGGCTGGTTTTTCGGATTCGGCTTTTTCCTGCTTGGCGTTTACTGGATCGCGCTCTCCTTTTTCGTGCAGGCCGAAGAGTTTGCGTGGATGTCGCCATTCGTCGTCATCGGCATGCCGTCCTTTCTGGGCCTGTTCACGGGCGCGGCGGTCGCGGTTTCGGCCGCCCTCTGGCGGCGCGGCTGGAGGCGCATCCTGCTTTTCGCGGCGATATTCATGGCGTTCGAATATGCGCGCGGCCATGTGCTGACCGGACTTCCCTGGAATCTTCCCGGCCAGGCGCTGGCCGGGGCCGCTGTGGGCGGGCAGCTCGCCGCCTGGCTCGGCGTTTACGGGCTCAGCCTTCTCGTCGTGGCGCTCGCCGCCGCGCCGGCTGCGTTCGCGCCGGAAGGCGCCGTTCTGAAGGGCGCTGCGATCGCGGTCGGCGGCCTCGCGCTCATCTATGCGATCGGCGCGGCGCGCCTGGCGCTGCCGGGGCCCGGCGCGTACGACAATATCTTTGTGCGGATCGTCCAGCCTGCGATCCCGCAACGCCAGAAGATCGATCCCGACAAGACGACCGAAAACTTTCTGCGCCAGCTCGATCTTTCGGAAGGTCCGGTCAAGGGAACGACTTACGTCATATGGCCCGAAAACGCCGCGCCGCTTCTCGATGAAGCGCCAAGCGCCCTGAAGCGAATCGAAGAGGATCTGCCGGATCGGGCGATTCTCGTCTCCGGCATGGTCCGGCGCGATGTCGATGCGCGCGGCAAGACTCATTACTACAATTCCCTCGGGGTTTTTCCCGAAACGGCCGCGGGCCGCGTTCCTGTCGCGACCTATGACAAGCACCATCTTGTGCCTTTCGGCGAATATTTGCCGTTGCAGGGATTTCTGCGCGCGGTCGGCCTTGCGCAGCTTGCCCCCTATGACGAAGGCTTCACGCCCGGCGCCGGTCCCGCGACGCTGCGCGCGGGCGGGACGTCTTTTTCGCCCCTCATCTGTTACGAAGCGATCTTCCCGGGAGAAATCTACCCGAAGGGCGCGCGCCCCGACTGGCTCGTCGCGGTCACGAATGACGCGTGGTTCGGCGACAGTTCAGGGCCGCGGCAACATCTTGATCAGGCGCGCCTGCGTTCGATCGAGGAAGGGCTGCCCATGGCGCGCTCGGCCAATACCGGCATTTCGACGCTGATCGACGCCAAAGGGCGCACGCTCGAAAAGATCCGGCTCTACCGGGCGGGCCGGATTGACGCCAGGCTGCCGAAACCGCTGCCGCCGACGCTTTACGCGCGGTTCGGCGACGCCGGCTTTTTCGCGCTTTTCCTGATCGCGCTCGGCGCAGGATTGGCGCCCCGCCGCCGCGCGCGAGTCCGCCGCTGATCCGCAACCTTTGCGCGCCGTCTTTTTTTGCCTATATTCCCGGCGCGCTATGGGTCTGCGCGGGGGCCGGAGGAATCTGTGGTCATGGGCAAGAAATCGCCCCATCCTGTTGATGTGCATGTCGGCGGGCGCGTTCGGCTGCGCCGCATGCTGCTTGGCATGAGCCAGGACCGCCTGGGAGAGGCGCTGGGCCTGACATTCCAGCAGGTCCAGAAATATGAGAAGGGCGTCAATCGCATCGGCGCGAGCCGCATTTTCGAGATCGCCAAGATTCTCGACGTGCCGATCCAGTATTTCTATGACGATTTCGAAGGACGGGCGGCGGAGAATTTCGGATTCGCTGAGAATAACAATCAGGATGATGCGGGATTCATGCAGCTGTTGCACTCCCCGGAGGGGGTCCAGCTGTGCCGGCATTTCGCCGAGATAAGAGATCCCAAGGTCCGCAAACGCGTGCTCGACCTCGTCAAAACGCTGTCTGAGGGCGAGTCGCGCGGTCTCGAAGAAGATAAAGCCGGCGCCGATATGCGCTGAGATCGGGATCGCTGGACAGGCCCGCGGGGTCTCGTTAAAACCGCCCGAACACATAAAGCTTTCCTTATATCGAGGCGCAGACCCCGCATGACGCATTCGTCCTACCTGTTCACCAGCGAGAGCGTTTCCGAAGGCCACCCTGACAAGGTGTGCGACCGGATTTCCGATACGATCGTCGACCTGATGCTCGCCGCTGACCCGGTTGCGCGGGTCGCCTGCGAATGCCTGACGACGACGAACCAGATCATTCTCGCCGGCGAGGTCCGCTGCGCGGGCCACGTGCCGCATGAAGAGATTGAAAAGGCCGCGCGCGCGGCCGTGCGCGACATCGGCTACGAACAGGAAGGGTTTCACTGGCGGCTGGCGAACTTCCGGAATTTCCTGCACGAGCAGTCGGCCGATATCGCCATGGGCGTCGATGCGTCCGGCAACAAGGACGAAGGCGCGGGCGACCAGGGAATCATGTTCGGCTACGCCGTGAATGAGACGCCGCAATTGATGCCGGCGCCCATTCTTTATGCGCATCAAATTCTGAAACGCATGGCGGAGCTGAGAAAATCCGGCGCGCGTCCTGAATTCGAGCCCGACGCCAAAAGCCAGGTCACGCTGCGCTATGAGAACGGCAAGCCGGTCGCAGTGACCTCGGTCGTCGTCTCGACCCAGCATAAGGAAGGGCTGAGCCCGGACGACGTGAAGGCGCTGGTGCGGCCCGTCGTCGAGGAGGTGCTGTCGGCCTATGGCATGCCGCCGGAAGAAGAATTCTACGTCAATCCGACGGGCAAATTCGTCGTCGGCGGACCGGACGGCGATGCGGGTCTGACGGGCCGAAAGATCATTGTCGACACCTATGGAGGCGCGGCCCCTCATGGCGGCGGCGCGTTCTCGGGGAAAGATCCGACCAAGGTCGACCGCTCCGCCGCTTACGCCTCGCGCTATCTCGCCAAGAACGTCGTCGCGGCGGGTCTTGCGGACAAATGCCTCATCCAGCTTGCTTATGCGATCGGCGTTTCAAAACCGCTTTCCGTTTATGTCGATCTGTTCGGCACCGGCAAAGTCGACGAACTCAAGCTGGAAAAGGCGCTGCGCGAAGTGATGGATCTGTCCCCGCGCGGCATTCGCACGCATCTCGGCCTCAACAAGCCGATTTACGCGCGAACCGCCGCTTACGGACATTTCGGCCGCGAGCCGGATGAGGACGGCGGCTTTTCCTGGGAGCGGACCGATCTCGTCAGCGCGCTCAGAACCGCTGTCGGCGCCTAGGCGCGGTCTGCGCCGCGGGCCGCGCAATCGCGGAGAATGCGGGCGACAGCGGCGGTCACTTTCTTGCCCATCGGGATGTGCAGGAACTCATTCGGTCCGTGTGCGTTCGAATGCGGGCCGAGGACGCCGGTGACGACGAACTGCGTTTTCGGGAACTTCTCGCCCAGCATCCCGACAAAGGGAATGGAGCCGCCTTCGCCCATGAAGGCGGGCTCTGCGCCGAACGCGGCCATCGAAGCCGCCTTGATCGATTTTTGCAGCCAGGGCGCGGTTTCCGGCGCGTTCCATCCGGTCATGCCGGGCGTCGGTTCGAACGTCACCTGCGCGCCATAGGGCGGTTTGGCTGTCAGAATCGCGCCGAGCGCGGCGGTCGCTTTTTCGCTATCGATGCCGGGCGGAATTCTCATGCTAAGGCGCAACGTCGTGAAGGGCGCCATGACATTGCCCGCGCTCGGCGGCGGGGGCAGTCCGTCGAAGCCGACGACCGAAAGCTGCGCGCGCCAGGTGCGGTTGAGGATAAGCTCTTTGAGGTCGTTATCGACCGGCCCCGCTCCGGGGACGAAAGGAAAGCGCGCATAGACATTCTCGCCGAGCGCCTTGGCCGCGCGCTTGGCCTGCTTGACGCGTTCTTTCGGAATGTCGCCCGAAAACTCCTTGCGGGTGATTTTTCCGGTCGCGGGGTCCTCGATGCGGGCGATCAGCTGCTTCGCGATCCGGAAGCTCGACGGCACGACGCCCGACGCGTCGCCGGAATGGACGCCTTCTTCGAGCACCCGCACGGTGAGGTCTCCGGCGGCGATGCCGCGCAAGGATGTCGTCAGCCACAGGCGGTCATAATCGCCGGCGCCTGAGTCGAGACAGATCAGCAGCGCCGGCTCGCCGAGCCGGCCGCCTAGGCGATCGACATAATAGGGAAGGTCGGCGCTGCCGGATTCCTCGCAAGCCTCGATCATAATGGCGCAGCGCGGGCGCGGCGCATTCTGCTCGTCGAGCGCGAGAACAGCGGTGATGGCCGCGAACATCGCATAGCCGTCATCGGCGCCGCCCCGTCCGTAAAGCTTGTCGCCGCGCAGCGCCGGCTCCCAGGGCCCGAGGCCTTCGTTCCAGCCGGAAAATTCCGGTTGTTTGTCGAGATGGCCGTAGAGCACGGCGGTGTCGTCGGTCGCGCCGGGAATGTCGATGAAAATCAGCGGAGTCCGGCCTTCGGATTCGATCACCTCGACGCTCGCGCCCTTCGCCGCGGCGAGTTTCTCCTTGGCCCAGCTTTCAAACAGCGCGACGGCGCTCTTCATGTGGCCGTGTTTGGCCCAGTCCGGATCGAAGGCCGGCGATTTGTTCGGGATACGGATATATTCGACGAGTGTCGGGATGATCTCTTCATTCCACATCGTCTCGACGAATTGCTCAAGTCTCCCCTCATCCATGCCCTGTCCCTTTTTCCGGCGCGCGGCGCCATTCTCGCCGGCGCCGTTCCTATCCGTCTTTTGCCGGCGCGCCAAGCGCCGCCGCCGCGGGCGGGCGCTTCAACTGGCGAGTTTGACCGGTTCGGCGCGCCCGGGGCCGTCAGCGCGCTTGAACTCCATGGCGCCGTCGTCGATTTTTCCGTGACGCAGCAACAGGATGTCGCGGGCGTAGTTTTGATGCAGCGTCCAGGGCGGCCTGACGCCTTGTTTGGGAAATTTGTCGAGCGCGCGCTGAATGTAGCCGGATGAAAAATCGATCCAGGGCCGCGTCGGCATGGACGCGTCCTTGTTGACCGGCGTCGCGCTGTCAAAGCCGCGCCGCGTCATGAAATTGAGAAGCCTGCACACATAGTCGCAGGTCAAATCGCATTTCAGCGTCCAGGACGCATTGGTGTATCCGAAGGCGGCTGCGAGATTGGGAATGCCGGAAAACATCATGCCCTTGTAGCTGAAGGTCTCCGCGATGTCGGCGCGCCGGCCATCGACGAAAAAGTCGACTCCCCCGGCGACGAGAATATTAAGTCCCGTCGCGGTGACGATGATGTCCGCTTCGACCAGGCGCCCGTCCTTCAGCCGGATTCCGTTTTCGACGAAAGTTTCGATCTCGCCGGTCGCGACGGAGGCGCGCTTGTCGCGGATCGCGGCGAAAAGATCGCCGTCGGGGACGAGGCAGAAGCGCTGGTCCCAGGGCTTGTAATGCGGGGAGAAATCTCTCTCGACGTCGTAGTCGGGGCCGAGTTCGGCTTGAATCCGCTCAAGGATCATTTTCCGAACCCGCTCGGGGCGACGTTTGCAGAGATTGTAGAAATACATACCCATCAATATGTTCTTCCAGCGAACGAGGCCGTAAGCCCATTTGGCGGGAAGCGCGCGCTTGAGAATATTCGCGATTTTGTCTTCCGCCGGCCGCGCGCCGATATAGGTCGGCGAGCGTTGCAGCATGACGACATGCGCCGCGCGCTCCGCCATAGACGGAACGAGGGTCACCGCTGTCGCGCCCGAGCCGATCACGACGACGCGCTTGCCGGCGTAATCCAGATCTTGCGGCCACTTCTGCGGGTGAATGATCGGCCCCTTGAATCGGTCGGCGCCGGGAAATTCGGGCGAATAACCCTCAGCGTAATCGTAATAGCCCGAGCACATGAAAAGGAAATTGCAACGGTAGCGCACCGTCGCCTTTTCCGGGCCGCGTTCGGCCGTGACGGTCCACGTCGCGTCGGCGCTCGACCAGTCCGCGCGCACAAGCCGGGTGTTGAAACGGATATGTCTGTCGGCGCCGCATTCGCGGGCGGTCTCGCGCACATAGTTGAGGATGGACGGCCCGTCGGCGATCGCCTTCGCCTCCCGCCACGGCCTGAAAGAATAGCCGAGCGTATACATATCCGAATCGGAGCGAATCCCCGGATAGCGGAAAAGGTCCCAAGTGCCGCCGATCGCGTCCCGCGCCTCGAGGATGGCGTAGCTCCGGTCAGGGCATTGCCTGCCCAGATGATAGGCGGCGCCGACGCCGGAAAGGCCGGCGCCGATAATCAGGACGTCAAAAAATTCGGTTGGCATGGCGGTCGGCTCATCGGATTGGCTGCGTTCGAGACGAAGGTAGGCAAGGACCGCCCGTCGCGCACGGGCTTATTGCAGTCGGCGGGGCCGGGCTCGCCGGGAGCCTCGGGCGACCGCGGTTGCAGGCGCGCCCGCGCCCGCTCTATTGGTCTGGCTCGCGCCGTCGTCAATCTTGTTCGAGATCGTTTATGCCATCATTCGTCTCATCTTCGTTTGTCCCCTTCATCGCGCCGATCGTGATGCTCTGCTGCTCGAATGTCTTCATGACCTTCGCCTGGTACGGGCACCTGAAACACAAATCCGCGCCGATCCTGCTCGCGATTTTGGCGAGCTGGCTGATCGCCTTTTGCGAATATTGCTTCGCCGTGCCGGCGAACCGCATCGGCAGCGCGGTCTATTCGACGGCGCAATTAAAGACGATTCAGGAAGTCATCACGCTGCTCGTTTTCGCAGGCTTTTCGGTGTTCTATTTGCGCGAACCGATCCACTGGAATCACGTCATAGGCTTCGCGCTTGTCGCCGCGGGCGCATTTTTCATCTTCCATAAGTGGTGAACGCATCGTGGCGGGCGAAGGCTATATCCCGAAACTCTACGGCCGCAGACAGGGCAAACCCTTGAAGCCGCGGCAAATGCGGCTGATGGCGGAGCTGTTGCCGAAAGTCGCCGCGCCGGATCCGGCCGAAGGCGCGATCGATCTTCGCGCGCTTTTCCCCGGCGCCGATGCGTTTGAGCTCGAAATCGGCTTCGGCGGCGGCGAGCATCTCGCCTACCAGGCGGCGCGGCGGCCGAAATCGGGCTTTATCGGCGCCGAGCCCTTCATCAACGGCGTCGCAAAGCTCCTTGTCCTGATCGAGGAGAACGGGCTGGAAAACATACGCGTGCATTTCGGCGACGCGCGTCCCCTCATCGAGGCGCTGCCGGACGCCGCGCTTTCGAGCATTTACGTCCTGCACCCCGACCCGTGGCCGAAGAAGCGTCACTTCAAGCGGCGAATGATCTCGCCCTGGTTCTTCGCAGAAGCCGCGCGTCTTCTGGCGAGCGGCGGGCGTCTGCGCGTCGCGTCCGACATTCCCGACTATGTGCGTTGGACGTTGATGCACGCCCGAAAGGCGACGGACTTTGAATGGACTGCGCAGCGCGCGTCCGACTGGAAGACCGCTCCTGAGGACTGGCCTGCGACGCGCTATGAGAAAAAGGCGCGCGGCGAGGGGCGCAGTCCCGCCTATCTTGAGTTCCGGCGCAAATAAGGCGCGCGCCTGAACCATTGTCGCGCGTTGCGCGCGGGCGTCATGCGTTCTTCGCCCGCCTGACGCAAGGTCATGTTCCGCCTGCGGATTGCAGAGCGGGCGACAGTCCGTTAAGTCTGCGCGGCCGTATGGAATTACGGAAACTCCGACGTGGAAATTGAGATCATCAAAGGCGAGAGAGCGGACATCATCCGGATTCGGCGCAGCGGCGGCGCCGTCGACGAGACGACGTTCCCGAAAAAGGGCCCGATCCCGCACGACGCCGTGCATGTCATCGTTGAAGACGAACTTGGTCTTCGGCGCGGCTTTTGGGGGATGGTCGGCGACGGCCGTCATCCTGAAGACATTCAGGCGATCGCCAAGGAGGCGGGCCATGCAAGCGCCAAGCGGGCGGGAACGCCCGATGCGTCCATCGTCGAATTGATTCAGGCCGAACGGCTGGTCGAATGTTTCGAGGCGGAAGCCTGGTCCGCGCCGGCCGATGACGAGGCCTTTCGCGCCATCGCCGCCGCCGCCTGCAGTCAGTCGCATGTCCCCGCGCCTCTCCTGCGCGCCGATGCGATCGCGACGATCCGGGCGCGTCTTGCGAGACTGAAGGCCGATTGGACGGCCTTGCCGGTCGGCGAGAGCCTGCGATTTTCATGGGGTGACGGCGGGGAGGCGTCCTGAAGCGCGGCTTCGGCCGTCCGGCTGCGAAAGCGCGCGTCTTTCGCTATAGCTCTCCGGCGATGAGGCGGAGACACCATGCTCGACACCCAACCTTTTGAGCGCGACTATGCAGGCGACGCCGTTCAACGCCTTTACGAAAAGGCGCCGGGAAGCGTCGCTTTCAAAAAGCTCCGCAAGCGTCTGCTTCGCGACACGCAGGAGGCGATCTCGCGCTACGCCATGCTCGCAAAGCCGGGCGGGCGCTGGCTCGTTTGTCTGTCCGGCGGCAAGGACAGTCACGCGCTCCTTGCGCTGCTGCTCGATCTCAAATGGCGCGGCGCGCTCGATGTCGATCTTCTCGCCTGCAATCTCGATCAGGGCCAGCCGGGCTTTCCGTCGCAGCTATTGCCGGATTATCTGCAATCGCTCGGCGTTCCCTTTCGCATCGAGAGGCGCGACACCTATTCGGTCGTCGTCGACAAGATCCCGGAAGGACGCACTTATTGTTCGCTCTGCTCGCGCCTGCGGCGCGGCCATCTATACCGGATCGCGCGAGAGGAAGGCTGCGACGCGATCGTTCTCGGTCACCACCGAGACGACGCGCTCGAGACTTTTCTCCTCAATCTCTTTTATGGCGGGCGGCTCGCGGCGATGGCGCCGAAGCTTCTGAATGACGAGGGCGACATCCATGTCCTGCGCCCGCTCATTCTCAGCAGCGAGGACGATATCGCAAGGTTCGCCAAGGCGATGGGGTTTCCGGTGATCCCCTGCGATCTTTGCGGATCGCAGGACGGGCTGAAGCGCCAGGCGATGAAACGCCTGCTGGACGATTGGGAGAAGGAGCACCCCGGTCGGCGCGAGACTATGTTCCGTGCGCTGCAGAATGTGCGGCCAGGTCAACTCGCCGATCCCGGTCTTTGGGATTTTGCGCGGAACGCGCTGTCAGGCGCGTCTCATCCCGAACATCGAGCCGACAACGCCGAAGAGAAGGCTTAAGCCGCCCCAGAGAACGGCGAACCCGCCGCCGGCGTAAATCGCGCCGTCCGTCGTCGTCGGCACGGCGGGCTTGAACTCGCTCAAAACCGACTGTGCGATGTCGCGCTGATAGCTGCGCGCGAGAACGAGCGGGCGCGCAAGGTCGCTGGCGGCCTTGAGCGCGTCGTAATGGGCCGAGAGCGTCTCATAGCGTCTCACCGTCGAGACATAGCCGCCGCAAAGCGCGTCGAGCAGGCCGCTCGCGCGCGCGCAATCGTCGAGCGCCGACTGGCGCGTATAGCCGCGCGCGCCGACCGCCGCGTCGAATTGCGCGACGATGGGCTGAAGTTCGTGAACCCGCCCCGCAAGGTTCTGCATGTATTGAAGAGTGAATCCCGGCGCCTGCGAGCCCAAAAGCGCGCCGGCGATCCCGAACAGCACTGCGAAAAAACGCGCCATGAAAGCGCCGCCCCTGTTACCCCGGAGCGGCATCTTCGGTCACAGAGAACGAAAAATCCAGATCGGTCGGCTTAGCGGCGCGCGCGGGCGGCGAAGCCGAACATGGCGAGGCCCGTGAGCAGCAAGGGCAGAGAGCCCGGCAGCGGCGTCACCAGCGGCGGCGGGGGCGGAGGCGGCGGCGATTGCTCGATCGGGCCGGTGACGAGGGCGTTGGGCAGGCTTCCGAAATTGATGGAGGGCGCGCCGAGGGCCGAGCCGCCCCCGCCGCCCGCATTCGTCAGGGCGAAGGCGGCCGTTGCGGGGGCCGCGCCCTGCGCGCCCGTTTCGGCGAGCGCGCCGGCGTTTGCGTCCGCGATCCCGGGCCCCGTGCGGCCGGCGTCCCTGGCGATCGTTTGCGCCAAAACTTCTTCGAGCGGGCCGCCCTTGCCGTCGCCGATTTCGTCCCTCTTGTTCGCCTTTCGCCTGGCGGCCTCGGCGCGCGCCCTGGCGATTTTCCCGGCCGCCTCGCCTTGGGCCGCGCCCGCTAGGCCGGAAATGGCGGGACCCGCGCCCTGATGAGACGCGCCGGCGCTGAGGTCGAGGCCGTGCAGCTTGGCGAGCGCCGTCTCGTCGGGCGAGGCGGCTTCGCCCGCCTCCTCTCCGCCTTGCGACAGGCCGAAAAGATAGGCGATCGGCGCGATGGCGGCCGTCGCGGTCATGCACAGAATGAGGGCTCCGATGAGCCGGTGGCGCTTCATAATGGGATAGCCGGCGAACTTCGCCCCGACGCTTTCAATTTTCGCGCCGCGCTTAACCTTTCAGAAAGGACCGCCGTCGGCGGCGGCGGGGGCTGACAATCGTCCTCCGGCGCCCTATATTGCCGTCAAACGCTCTCGAGCTTTTCGGAAGCGGGCCCCGCGGGGCCCGCTTTTTCGTTAACCGAGCATCGTTCGCCGCGCCGCACAGGAGAGACGTCTGCCGCAGGCTGTCGAAGACCGGATCGCCGCCTTGATCGAACCCATCGTCCGCAGCGAAGGGTTCGACCTCGTGCGCGTCAGACTGACCGGCCGGCAGAGCCTCACCCTGCAGGTGATGGCGGAGCGCCCGGACAAAACGATGTCGGCGGAGGATTGCGCGGCGCTTTCGCGCGCTCTTTCGCCCGCGCTCGAAGAGGCCGATCCGATTTCGGGCGCGTACACGCTGGAAGTCTCTTCGCCCGGCATCGACCGGCCGCTCCCGCGTCTTCGCGATTTCGAAGACTGGCAGGGATATGAAGCGAAGATCGAGCTCGATCGGATGATCGAGGGCCGGAAGAGATTTCAGGGCGTTCTCGCCGGGGTGGACGGCGACAATGTCTGCCTCGACATCGCCGGCGAAGACGAAACGGCGCTCATTCCGTTCGCATGGGTGAAGAACGCCAAGCTCGTCCTCACTGACGAACTCATTCGGGAAAGTTTGAAGGCGGCGAAGGCCGCGGAGAAGGAGAAGACAGATGAATCTCTCAACGGAGCGCAGCGATGACCGCCGTTAGCGCCAACAGGCTGGAGTTGATCCAGATCGCAGACGCGGTGGCGCGCGAGAAATCGATCGACAAGTCGCTCGTCATTGAAGCGATGGAGGATGCGCTCGCCCGCGCGGCGCGCTCGCGTTACGGCCACGAGACGAACGTCAAGGCGGAGATCAATCCGAAGACCGGCGAAACCAAGCTGTGGCGCCTTCTTGAGGTGGTCGAAGAGATCGAAAACGATTCGGCGCAGATTACGCTTGAGGACGCTCGCCACAAAAACCCGGCGGCGAATATCGGCGACTTTATCTCCGAACCCCTGCCGCCGATTGATTTCGGCCGCGTCGCGGCGATGGCGGCGAAGCAGGTCATCACGCAGAAAGTGCGCGAGGCCGAGCGCGATCGTCAGTATGACGACTTCAAGGATCGCATGGGCGAGATCGTCAACGGAATCGTCAAGCGCGTGGAATACGGCCACGTGATCGTCGATCTCGGCAAGGCCGAGGCGGTGATCCGCCGCGACCAGCAATTGCCGCGCGAGGCCTATCGCAATGGCGACCGCGTGCGCGCCTATATTATGGATGTGCGGCGCGAGCCCCGCGGGCCCCAGATCTTCCTCTCCCGCTCGCATCCGCAATTCATGGCGAAGCTTTTCGAGCAGGAAGTGCCGGAGGTCTACGACAAGGTGATCGAGATCAAGGCGGTCGCCCGCGATCCGGGCAGCCGCGCCAAGATCGGCGTCATGTCGCATGATTCCTCGATCGATCCTGTCGGCGCCTGCGTCGGCATGCGCGGCAGCCGCGTTCAGGCGGTCGTCAACGAACTCGGCGGCGAAAAGATCGACATTGTGCCGTGGTCCCCCGATTCGGCGACATTCGTCGTCAATGCGCTTGCGCCGGCCGAGGTCACCAAAGTCGTTCTCGACGAAGAGTCCGAGCGCATCGAAGTCGTGGTGCCGGACGAGCAGCTTTCGCTTGCGATCGGCCGCCGCGGCCAGAATGTGCGGCTCGCTTCGCAGCTGACGGGCTTCGAGATCGACATCATGACCGAGGAAGAAGAGTCGGCCAAGCGCCAGGAGGAGTTCAAGCAGCGCTCCGAACTCTTCATGAAAGCGCTCGACGTCGACGACATGATGGCGGGCCTGCTCGTTTCCGAAGGCTTCGCGAAGATCGAAGAGATCGCCTATGTCGAGCTCGAAGAGCTGACCGATATCGACGGCATCGACGAGGAGACCGCGCAGGAGCTTCAGGCGCGCGCCAACGACTATCTCGAAGAAGAAGCAAAAAAACTCGACGCGCGCCGCGTCGAGCTCGGCGTCTCCGACGACGTCGCCAATATGGAAGGGCTCGACCTTAAAATGGTCGTCACGCTCGGCGAGAACGGCGTCAAGACAATGGAGGATCTCGCAGGCTGCGCGACAGACGATCTGACCGGCTGGACCGAGCGGGTCGACGGCGAGCGCAAGCACTATGACGGCATTCTGGAGGCGTACAAGATTTCGCCGGAGGAGGCTGAAGATCTCATCATGCGCGCGCGTCTCGCGGCCGGATGGGTGACCGAAGAAGATTTGCGTAAGGACGAAACGCCGAGCGAGGAGGCGGAAGCTGAGGCGGACGCAGGCGCATGACGAAGCAGGGCGCGCGCGCACCTGCATCGCGACGGGAGAGGCTCTCCCGCCGGACCGGCTCTTGCGCTTTGCGCTGGCGCCGGACGGCGTCGTTACGCCCGATCTCGCGGCCAGGCTTCCCGGGCGCGGCGCCTGGGTGAGCGCCCGCCGCGCGGCCGTCGTCAAAGCCGCGTCGAAAGGATTGTTCGCGCGCGCGTTCAAACAGGCGGCGCGCCTTCCGGATGCGGCTTCTTCTCCGGACGATTTCGCCGCCCATGTCGGTCAGGGGCTGGAGCGGCGGGCGCTGGACGCGCTCGGCCTCGCCCGGCGCGCCGGCAAGCTCGCTGTCGGATTCGATCAGGCGGCGAAGGCGCTGAAGGAAAAGAAGGCGGCGGCGCTTGTCGTCGCGGCCGATGCGGGCGCCGACGGGCGCGAGAAGCTCGCGCGCCTCGCGACGGGCCTGCCGGTCGTCGCCGCGTTCCGGTCGGCGAGTCTGTCGCAGGCGCTCGGGCGTGAGAACGTAACATATGCGGCCCTCTTCGAAGGGCCGGAGACGGCGCGGTTTCTGCGCGAGGCCGAGCGCTTCGCCGCCTTCGCGGCGCCGTGAGTGTCTGGAGCGGCGCGCAAGACGCGCAGTCGCTTCCGGTGTGGACCATTGCTGCATTGGGCGGTATGTCCAGTGCGGCTTTTTAAGGGCTTTTGTCGATAAGCCCGAAAAGGCTCGCCGCATGGCGCGGCGAAAACGGAGTTTGAATGAACGACGATTTGGACACCAAAACCGAGGCGGGCGCGCGCGCAGGGCGCAAACCGCTGTCGCTTCGCCGCACCGAAAAAGGCGCCGTGAAGCAGAGCTTCAGCCACGGCCGCACGAAAACGGTGGTCGTCGAGAAGAAGCGGCGGCGCGTTCTCGGCAAGAAGGACGAGGCGGAAGCCCCGGCTGTCGAGAAAAAGGCGCCGCCGCCGGCTGCGCCCGAGTCCAAGTCCGCCGCGCCCGGCGAGGAAGAGAAGAAGCGCGGCGCCGTCTTGCGCACCCTCTCCGAAGAGGAAAAGCAGGCGCGCGCCGCCGCGCTCATCCAGGCGCGCAAGGAGGAAGAAGCGCGCCGCAAGCGCGAAGAGGCCGAGCGCGCCGAACGCGAGGCGCGCGAAGCCGACGAGCGCCGTCGTCTTGAGGCCGACCGCAAACGCCAGGCCGAGGAAGAGGAAAGGCGCGCCAAGGAAGCCGAAGCGCGCAAGCGGGCCGAAGAAGAAGCCGCCGCCGCGCTCGCGGAAGAAGAACGCGAACGCAAGAAAAAGAACGCCGCCAAATCCGAAGCGCGCGCCAAGGGCAAGGAAAGCGTGCAAGACGTCGATCAGGACGCCGACAATCCGTTGGCGCGTCTTGGCGGGCGTTTGAAGACGAAGCGCAAGCTAGTCGACGAAAAGCGCGACGACGCCAAAGCCAAGGATGCGCCGCGCCGGCGCACGGGCCGTCTCACGATCGCCAACGCGCTCGATGACGATGACCGGCAGCGGTCTCTGGCGTCGGTTCGCCGCGCCCGCGAGCGCGAGAAACTGGCGCGCCAGCAACGCGGCGACCGCCAGGCGATCGTGCGGGAAGTCGTGATTCCGGAAACGATCACCGTGCAGGAGCTTGCGCAACGCATGTCGATGCGCGCCGTCGACCTCATCAAGGAATTGATGAAACAGGGGCAAATGGTCACGGCGAACGCGACGCTCGATGCCGACACGGCGCAACTCATCGTCGAGGATCTCGGCCATACGGCCAAGCGCGTCGCCGAATCCGACGTCGAAGAAGGTCTTTTCGGCGCGCCCGACGAGGCAGGCTCTCTCGAGCCGCGCCCGCCCGTCGTTACGGTGATGGGCCATGTCGACCACGGCAAGACCTCGCTTCTCGACGCTTTGCGCCAGACCGACGTCGTCGCGGGCGAGGCCGGCGGCATCACCCAGCATATCGGCGCCTATCAGGTCGATCTCGGCGAAGGCCGCCGCGTGACCTTCCTCGATACGCCGGGCCACGCCGCGTTCACGCAAATGCGCGCGCGCGGCGCGAAGGTGACTGATATTGTCGTTCTCGTCGTCGCGGCGGACGACTCGATCATGCCGCAGACGGTCGAGGCCATTAATCACGCCAAGGCCGCAGGCGTTCCGATCATCGTCGCCATAAACAAGATCGACAAGCCGGACGCCAACCCGCAGCGCGTTCGCACCGACCTTTTGCAGCACGAAATCCAGGTGGAATCGCTCGGCGGCGACGTCCAGGACGTCGAAGTGTCGGCGCTCAAGAAGATGAATCTCGACGGATTGCTCGAGGCGATTCTTCTGCAGGCGGAGCTTCTCGATCTCAAGGCCAATCCCAACCGTCCCGCTGAAGGCTCGGTCGTCGAGGCGCGGCTTGACAAGGGGCGCGGCCCGGTCGCGACTTTCCTCATCCAGCGCGGCACTTTGAAACGCGGCGACATCGTCGTCGTGGGCGGCGAATGGGGCAAGGTCCGCGCCCTGATGGACGATCGGGGCCAGCAAGTCGACAGCGCCAGGCCCGCAGATCCGGTCGAGATTCTCGGCCTCAACGGCGTGCCCGAGCCGGGCGACCAGTTCGCCGTCGTCGAGTCGGAAGCGCGCGCGAGAGAGATCGCCGAATTCCGCCAGAGAAAGAAACGCGAAAAGGCGAGCGCCAAAACCTCGGGCACTTCGCTCGAACAGATGATGGCGCAGCTTCAGGACGCCGACATCAAGGAATTGCCGATCGTCCTCAAGGGCGACGTGCAAGGTTCGGTCGAGGCGATCGTGGGTTCGCTGGAGAAACTTTCGACGGACGAGGTGCGCGTGCGGGTGCTGCACACCGGCGTCGGCGGCGTGTCGGAAAGCGACGTAATTCTCGCCGGCGCGTCGGGCGCGCCCGTCATCGGCTTCAATGTCCGCGCCAACAAGGATGCGCGCGCCCGGGCCGAACGCGACGGCGTCGAAATCCGCTACTATTCGGTGATTTACGACCTTATCGACGACATGAAGGGCGTTTTGTCCGGCATGCTCGCGCCGGAGCTTCGCGAAACCTTCCTCGGCAACGCCGAAATTCTCGAAGTCTTCAACATTTCCAAGGTCGGCAAGGTGGCTGGCTGCCGCGTGACGGAAGGCTCCGTGCGGCGCGGCGCAAAGGTCCGCCTCATCCGCGACAACACAGTCATCCACGAAGGAGAGCTTTCGCAATTGAAGCGCTTCAAGGATGACGTCAACGAAGTCGCGGCGGGTCAGGAATGCGGCATGAGCTTCGCCAATTACGACGATCTCAAAGCCGGCGACGTCATCGAGTGTTTCTCGGTCGAGAAGATCACGCGGTCGCTCTGACAAGGCGCGGCAAGCCGAAGACGGCTCGGCCGCGGAAGGATCCCGGCATTCCGGGCTGATTTCCCGACTCCAGAAAAAGGCTCGACCCATGGCCCATCGCTCGTCACGCGCCAAAGGTCCCTCGCAGCGCCAGCTTCGCGCGGGCGAGCTCATTCGCCACGCGCTGGTTGAAATTCTCCAGCGCGAGGATCTGCGCGAGCCCGCGCTTGAGGGCGTGTCGATCACGGTGAGCGAAGTCAGGGCCTCGCCCGATCTCAAGCAGGCGACCGTGTTCTGCGCGCCGCTCGGCGGCGGCCATGAAGCCGAAGTGACGGCGGCGCTTAATCGCGTCGCGCCGCATTTGAGGCGCCTTCTTGGGCGGAAGATCGAGATGCGCTACACGCCGGCCTTGAAATTCCGCGCCGATGAAAGCTTCGCCGAGGCCGAGCGGATCGACGCCTTGCTGGCGAGCCCGAAAGTGCGCCGCGATTTGGGCGAATAGCGCCCGCCCGGCCAGGCGCGGCTTGATTTCCCGGGCGCGCGCCGCTAGGCCGCGCCAAGAAAGACATCGACCGAGCGCGCTTCGTTCGATCCGCAGCGCCGCCGCAACCAAGAAGACCTATGGGCAGACGAAAGAAAAAAGGACGGCCGGTCTCTGGCTGGCTGATCCTCGACAAGGATTATGACCTCGGCTCCACGGAGGCGGTTTCGAAAGCGAAATGGCTGCTTCAGGCGCAGAAAGCCGGTCACGCCGGCACGCTCGACCCGCTCGCGACCGGCGTGTTGCCGATCGCCTTCGGCGAAGCGACAAAAACCGTGCCTTATGTGATGGCGGCGGAGAAGCGTTATCGCTTCACCGCCAGATGGGGCGCCGCGACCGCGACCGATGACGGCGAGGGCGAGATCGTCGCGACTTCCGATCGTCGCCCGACGCGCGCGGAAATCGAAGATATCCTCGAACGTTTCACTGGCGAAATCGAACAGGTGCCGCCGCAGTTTTCCGCCGTAAAAATCGCCGGCGAGCGGGCCTATGATCTGGCGCGCGAGGGCGAGACCGTCGCGCTCGAGCCGCGTCTCGTCGAAATCCGTTCGCTCCGCCTGCTCGAGCAGCCGGACGCCGACACGGCGGTTTTCGAGGCCGTCACCGGCAAGGGCGCCTATGTCCGCGCGCTGGTGCGCGACATGGCGCGCGCGCTCGGAACGCAAGGGCATGTTTGCGAACTGCGCCGGCTCGCGGTCGGGCCCTTCGAGGCGGCGGCGGGCGTCACGCTGGCGACGCTCGACGCGCTCGGCGATCCGCAGGCGCGCGACGCGGCCCTTCTGCCGATCGACGCGGCCCTCGGCGCGCTGCCGCAAGCCGCCATCGGCGGGCCGGAGGCCGACAAGCTGCGCCGCGGCCAGGCGGCGGTCATCTCGCCTGCCGTCGCCAAAGGCGTGCGCGCGGGCGAGGCCGGGGAGATCCCGGCCGTTCTCGCCTCGATGAACGGCGAAGCGGTGGCGATCTGCGAACTTGACGGCCTTAAGCTGAAGCCGGTGCGGGTGTTCAACGGCTGAAGCTCGCCTTGCCTTCCCGCCGCTTTTCCCCCATAAGCCCGCCCTCGACCCTGCTGGACGGCGTCCCGGCCGGGCCGGCACCAAATCCCGACGCCGCGGAGAACCAAGATGTCGATTACGGCCCAGCGCAAATCCGCGCTGATCAAGGAATATGCGACGAAGCCCGGCGATACGGGCTCGCCCGAAGTGCAGGTGGCGATCCTGTCCGAGCGCATCGCGAACCTCACCGAGCACTTCAAGGATCACAAGAAAGACAATCATTCGCGCCGCGGCCTTTTGAAGCTCGTCTCGCAGCGCCGCCGTCTGCTCGACTATGTCAAAAAGCATGACGAGGCGCGCTATCAATCGCTGATCGAGCGGCTCGGCCTGCGTCGCTAGGCGAAAGGCCCGCAAGAGCGGCGCGAAGTCAGCGCGTGCGAAACCGCGAAGGAGATCGCGCATGAAACTTTCCGGACATTCCGCAGTCGTCACCGGCGGCGCGTCGGGGCTTGGCGCGGCGACCGCCGAAGCCCTGACAGGGGAAGGCGTCAAGGTTGCGATCTGGGATATGAACGCCGAGAAGGGCGAAGCGTTCGCCGCGTCGATCGGCGGCGTCTTCTGCCATACGAATGTCGCGGACGAATCAAGCGTCGTCGCGGCCGTTCAGAAAACGGTTCAGGCGATCGGCGCGCCGCGCATTCTGGTTAACTGCGCCGGCATTGCGATCGGCGAGAAAACCGTCGGCAAGAACGGGCCGCACGATCTCGCGAACTATAAGCGCGTCATCGACGTCAATCTTGTCGGCACCTTCAATTGCATCCGGCTTGTCGCCGCGGAGATGGAGAAACTCGATCCGATGGTCGACGGCGAACGCGGCGTCATTGTGAATACGGCGTCTGTCGCCGCCTTCGAAGGGCAAATCGGACAGGCCGCCTATTCGGCGTCGAAAGGCGGCGTCGTCGGCATGACGCTGCCGATCGCGCGCGACCTGATGAATATCGGCGTTCGCTGCAACACGATCGCGCCCGGCATTTTCTGGACGCCGATGATGGCGGGCATGGACCAGAAGGTTCAGGACGCGCTGGCGGCGATGGTGCCGTTCCCGAAACGCCTCGGCCGCCCGGAGGAATACGCCTCGCTCGCGCTCGAAATCTGCCGAAATACGATGATCAACGGCGCCGTCTTTCGAATTGACGGCGCTATCAGAATGCAGCCCCGTTAAGGCTTCAACGGCGCCGCTCCAAAAGAGCGGCGTTGCTTTTCAGGACGCATGACGCGCCGCCGCGGAATCCGCCGCGCCGGCTTACACGAAGAAAGAAGAGAAATGTTCAATATCACGACCAAATCGATTGAATGGGGCGGCCGCAAGCTGACCCTCGAAACCGGGCGCATGGCGCGCCAGGCTGACGGCGCGGTGCTTGCGACCTATGGCGACACGACCGTGCTCGCAACTGTCGTCGGCGCCAAACAGGCCGATCCGAAATTCGATTTTTTTCCGCTTACGGTGCATTACCAGGAGAAATTCTACGCTGCGGGCCGCGTTCCCGGCGGTTATTTCAAGCGCGAAGGCCGCCCGACCGAGAAAGAAACGCTTACCTCGCGTCTTATCGACCGGCCGATCCGTCCGCTTTTCGCCAAGGGCTTCAAGAACGAAGTGCAGGTGATCGCGACGGTTCTGAGCCACGACCTCGAAAATGATCCCGATATTGTCGCGATGATCGCGACATCCGCCGCGCTGACGATTTCGGGCATTCCGTTCCTCGGCCCGATCGGCGCTGCGCGCGTCGGCTATATCGACGGCCAATATGTGCTGAATCCGCAGATCGACGAACTGCCGGAGTCGAAACTCGACCTGGTTATGGCGGGCACGGCGGACGCCGTAATGATGGTCGAATCGGAGGCGAAAGAGCTTTCCGAGGACGTCATGCTCGGCGCGGTCATGTTCGGTCACAAGGCCGCCAAAGAGGCGATCAATCTGATTATCGACTTTGCGGAAGAATGCGCGAAAGAACCCTGGACGTTCGAAGCGCCCGATTATTCCGACAAGACCAGGGAGATACGCGCCCTCGTGGAGGCCGATCTGCGCGCCGCCTATAAGGAGCGCGTCAAACAGGTCCGGCAGGAGAAAATCGCGGAAGCGAAGGCGAAAGCCGCCGAAGCGTTCTGCAGGGAAGACGACGAGAATGCGCTGTCTTCCGTCGCGCTCGGCTCGATCTTCAAAGAGATTGAGGCGGATATCGTCCGGAACGCCATTCTCGATACGGGCGAGCGCATCGACGGACGCGACACGAAGACCGTTCGCCCGATCGTCGCGCAGGCGGGCGTTCTTCCGCGTACGCATGGAAGCGCGCTCTTTACGCGCGGCGAGACGCAGGCGCTTGTCGTCGCGACGCTGGGCACCGGCGAAGACGAGCAATTTGTCGACGCGCTCGCCGGAACTTACAAGGAGACCTTCCTGCTGCATTACAACTTCCCGCCCTATTCGGTCGGGGAGACCGGCCGCATGGGCGGGGCGGGGCGCCGCGAGATCGGCCACGGCAAGCTCGCTTGGCGGGCGCTGCGCGCGGTGATTCCGCCGCAGACCTCCTTCCCTTATGTCATCCGACTCGTTTCCGAGATTACCGAATCGAACGGCTCATCCTCGATGGCGACCGTGTGCGGATCATCGCTGGCGCTCATGGATGCGGGCGTGCCGATCGCGCGCCCTGTCGCGGGCATCGCTATGGGGCTCATTCTCGAAGGCGAGCGATTCGCGGTGCTCTCCGACATTCTCGGCGACGAGGATCATCTCGGCGACATGGACTTCAAGGTCGCCGGCACCGATCAGGGCGTCACCTCCCTGCAGATGGACATCAAGATCGCCGGCATCACCGAAGAGATCATGAAGATTGCGCTGGCGCAGGCGAAAGACGGGCGCATGCATATTCTCGGCGAAATGGGCAAGGCGCTCGATCATGCGCGCGCCGATCTCGGCGAATACGCCCCGCGCATTGAGACGATGCAGATCCCGACTGACAAAATCCGCGAGGTCATCGGTTCGGGCGGCAAGGTCATCCGCGAGATCGTCGAGAAAACCGGCGCCAAGGTCGATATCAACGATGACGGCCTCATCAAGATCGCGTCTTCGGACAAGGCGAAAATCCAGGCGGCCTATGACTGGATTCACTCGATCGTCGCCGAACCGGAAGTCGGCCATATCTATAAAGGCAAGGTGGTGAAAACGATGGATTTCGGCGCCTTCGTCAACTTCTTCGGCGCGCGCGACGGACTCGTCCATATTTCGCAGCTCGCGCCCGGACGGCCGGAGAAAACGACCGACGTCGTGAAAGAAGGCGATGAAGTCTACGTTAAGCTTCTCGGCTTCGACGATCGCGGCAAGGTGCGCCTCTCGATGAAAGTCGTCGATCAGGCGACCGGCAAGGAAATCGAGAAGCCCGAGAAAGGCTACAAAGGCGACGAATAAGGTTTGCGCCTTTTCTATCGAATGGCGGCGGACGCCGGGCCTTGAGCAGGGGCCCGGCGTTCGCTTTTTCGCGCTCGCCCGCCGCCGGACGCTCCCCCGGGCTTCGGCCAAACGCCGAACCGGCGTATAAGCCGCGCGGAATCGCTCAAGCCTGGAGGGCAAGCCGTGAATCGCATCGCTCAAGCCGCCGTCATTTCGCTTTTGGCGCTCGCCGCCGCATGCGGCAAATCGCCTGCGCCGCAAACGTCGACGCCCCCGGCGCAGGCGGCGGCCGCGCGGTCGGAAGCCGAAGATGCGAACGCCCGGTTCGACGCGCTCATCCAGGACTTCACGAAAGCCTATTTTGCGGAAATGCCGGAGATGGCGACCTATTTCGGCGCGCCTGACGATTTCGCGCCCGGCGCTGCGGCCAAACTCAACGACCGCTCGCAAGAAGCGGACGCTGCGCGCCGGAAGACGATGGAGGACTGGCTCGTCAAATTCAAAGCAAGCGACGCCGGCGCGCTTGACCGCCATCATCGTTTGATCCGCGACAAGCTGATTACGCAGCTTGAGGGCGCGCTCGCGCCGGCGCGCGTCGTCGATTACGGCGAGATTTTCGGCGTCTACGGCTCATGGTTCACGCCCTATCCGGTGATCCAGAATTCAGGCGCGATCATCGACGTGCCGAATTTGATGGCGGCGCAGCAGACCGTCGCCTCGAAAGACGATGCGGAGAATTATCTTTCGCGCCTCGCCGCCTATGCGCCGATGATCGACGATCTCATCGCCAAGATGCGGCATGACGCCGGGCTCGGCGTCGCGCCGCCCGACTTCATCATCGAAAAAACCCGGAATGTGCTGAAGGCCTTCACGGCGGCGCCGGCCGCGCAAAACGTCCTGTCGACCAGTTTCGCCGAAAAGCTCGCCAAGGCGAAAGTGGACGGCGCCGGAGACTTTGTCGCGCGCGCGAACGACATCATCGCGAACAAGATTTATCCGGCGTCGAAAAAACTCGACGCTTATCTCGGCGAGGCGGCGAAAAGCGCGACGCATGACGCTGGAATTTGGCGACTGCCGCACGGCGCCGAGCTTTATCAGGCGATGATCCGTGAGATGACGGACACGAATATGACCGCTGATGAAATTCATCAGATCGGTCTGGAGGAAGTCGCGCGCATCACCGGCGAAATGGACAAGATCCTGAAGGCGCAAGGCTATAAGGACGGAACGGTCGGCGAGCGCATGACGGCGCTCGCCAGGGAAAAGCGCTTCTTCTATCCGAACACGGATGAGGGCCGCGCTGAAATCATGTCCTATATCAACACGCTCCTCGACGGGGTGAAGGCGAAGCTGCCGGACTGGTTCGGCGCGCTGCCGAAATATCCGCTCGAAGTCAGGCGCGTGCCGATCTTCAGCCAGGATTCCGCGCCCGGCGGCTATTACGATACGCCGGCGGCGGACGGCTCGCGTCCCGGCATCTACTGGATCAATCTGAGGGACACGGCGATCTGGCCGAAGTTCTCGATTCCGACGCTGACCTATCACGAGGCGATCCCCGGCCATCACATGCAGGGCGCGATCGCGCTTGAACAAAAGGAGCCGCTGATTCTCTCGGTGCTTTATTCGAACGCCTATGCCGAGGGGTGGGCGCTTTACGCCGAACAGCTCGCCCATGAGATGGGGCTTTACGACAACGATCCTTTCGGCGACCTGGGGCGTTTGCGCGACGAGCTCCATCGCGCCGTGCGCCTCGTCGTAGACACCGGCATGCATGGGAAAAAATGGAGTCGCGAACAGGCGATCGACTATATGGTGAAGACGGAAGGCGCCGATCCGTCGGACGCGGTTTCCGAAATCGAACGCTATGTCGTGTGGCCCGGTCAGGCGCTTGGCTACAAGATTGGCATGCTGAAGATCGAGGAATTGCGCGAGAAGGCGAAAGCCGAGCTCGGCGACAGGTTCGATATCAAGGCGTTTCACGACGCCGTTTTGACGAACGGTTCGGCGCCCTTGCCGGTGCTTGAAGAAGACGTCGACGCCTGGATCGAGAAAACGAAAGGCTCCTAGCGCCTCCTCGAGGGCGCCCAGTCCGCGGGGGCCATCTCGAAGCCCGAGAATTCGAAGGCGGGCGCGACGGCGCAGCTGACAAGCGTGAAGGCGCCGAGCGGCTCGGCGGCCTGCCAATAATGGGCCGGTATGACGATTTGCGGGCGTTCGCCGGCGTTCAGATCCGCGCCAAGCGCGCGCGTTTCGACATTTTCGCCATCCGGGCGCAGCGACAGGGCGAGCGGTCCGCCCGCGTGATAGAGCCAGATTTCATCGGCGTCGACGCGATGCCAATGCGAGCGCCGGCCGGCTTCGAGCAGATAATAGATCGCCGTGCCGGCGGCGCGTTCGCGCCCCTTCGCGGCCGCGCGCCAGGTTTCGCGATACCATCCGCCTTCGGGATGGGGCTTCAGGTCGAGAGCGGCGATGATCTCCGCGGCGGTCAAGCCTCGCCGCCGCTCATGTCCGGCACGGCGACGACATGGAAGCCGGCGTCGACATGCAGGGTTTCGCCCGTACAGGATCGTCCGAGATCGGAGAGAAGATAAAGCGCGGCGCCGGCGACGCCCTCCATCGACGTATCTTCCTTCAGAAGCGACCAGTCGCGGCCCGTGGACATGAGCTGGCGCCCGCCCGTAATGCCGGCCATGGCGAGCGTCTTCATCGGGCCGGCTGAAATCGCATTGACGCGAATGCCCTTCGGCCCGAGGTCGCGCGCGATATAGCGCATTGAGGCTTCGAGCGCGGCCTTCGCGACGCCCATGACATTGTAATTCGGCACCACGCGTTCGGAGCCGAGATAGGTGAGCGTGACCATCGAACCGCCCGCTTTCATCAGGCGGCTCGCGCGCCGCGCCGCGTCGACGAAGGAAAAGGCGGAGACGTCCATCGTGTCCTTGAAGTTCTGGCGCGTCGTGTTCTCGACGAAAGAGCCCTTGAGCGCCTCCTTGTCCGTGAAGGCGATCGCATGCACGAGAAAGTCGAGGGCGCCCCACTTGTTTTCGATTTCGGCGAACGCGGCCTCCATCTCCTCGTCGCTCATCACGTCGGCCTTCACCAGAAAGTCGACGCCGATCGACTCGGCGAGCGGGCGCACGCGGCCCTCCATCGGCGCGATATAGGAAAAAGCCATATCGGCGCCTTGCGCGGCGAGCTGGCGCGCAATGCCCCAGGCGATCGAATTCTTGTTGGCGACGCCCATGACGAGGCCGCGCTTGCCCTTCATCAGGTCGCCTTTGGGGAATCCCGCTTCTTCGCTCATTGCTCGTCTCTCCGGTTCTGGTGCGCGGGTTGTCTGATAGCCTTTTTCCGCCGCGAAATCGACCGCGCCTTCACGGGCTCTCGGCGCGCGCGGCGAGGACGACGACGAGCGCGAAATAGGCCAGCCAGATCGCCGCATAAAGGCTGTAGCGGATCACGGGATTGGCGCGTTTTAGATCCTTCAGCACGAATGCGAACCACCAAAGCCCCGCTGTCGCGACCAGCGCCGCGACGCCGTAAGCCGCCGGGTCGGGAAGCGCCATCAGTCGCAGCGCGCGACGACGAGGCAGCCATTCGTGCCGCCGAAACCGAAACTATTCGTCAAGAAGCAGTCGATCTTCGCATTGTCGACCCGTTCGCGAATGATCGGCAGGCCGGCAAATTCCGGATCGAGATTTTCGATATGCGCCGACGCGGCGAGGAAGCGGTGCTTCATCATCAAAAGGCTGTAGACGGTCTCTTGCGCGCCCGCCGCGCCGAGCGAATGCCCGGTGAGCGATTTCGTCGAGGAGAAAGGCGGAATCTCCTTGCCGAAGACTTCGCGGATCGCCGCCGTTTCCTTTGAGTCGCCGACCGGCGTCGATGTGCCGTGGGTGTTGATATAGTCCACCGGCTGGCGGACTTTTTCGAGCGCGCCGCGCATGCATCTGACGGCGCCTTCGCCCGAAGGCTGCACCATGTCTTCGCCGTCGGAATTGGCGAAATAGCCGACGATCTCTCCATAGATCGGCGCGCCGCGCCTTTTGGCGCGTTCATATTCTTCGAGCACGACGACGCCGGCGCCGCCTGCGATCACGAAGCCGTCGCGATCCTTGTCATAGGCGCGGCTGGCGACGGAAGGCCGGTCGTTGAAATTCGTCGACATCGCGCCCATCGCGTCGAACAGATTCGCCATCGTCCATTCGAGCTCCTCGCCGCCGCCGGCGAACATCACATCCTGCTTGCCCCATTGAATCTGCTCGGCGGCCGCGCCGATACAATGCAGCGACGTCGTGCAGGCCGACGAGATCGAATAGCTGACTCCGAGAATCTTGCAGGCGACGGCCAGCGTCGCCGAATTGGTGGACGACATGGCGCGCGGCACGACGGTCGGACCGATTTTCTTTGTGTTGCCGGTCTCGCGATTCTTGTCCGCCGCCTCGACGATCGCGCGCGTCGAAGGCCCGCCCGAGCCCATGATGAGGCCGGTCATGGGATGGCTGATCTCGGCCTCGTCGAGGCGCGCGTCGGCGATCGCCTCCTGCATCGCGATATAGTTCCATGCCGCGCCTTCGCCCATGAAACGGCGCGTCCGGCGGTCGAGGATCTCTTCATAGTTGATGGTCGGGCGCGCCTGCACCTGGCAGCGAAAGCCGTGCGCGGCGAACTCTTCGGCGAAGGTGATTCCCGACTTGCCGTCGCGCAACGCCTGCGTGACCTCTTTCGCATTTGCTCCGATCGAGGATACGACACCGACTCCGGTGATGACGACTCGTCGCATGATTTTTATTCGCCTGATTTTTCGCCGCTCCAAGGCGGCTCGTCTAAGCCAGCCCGGCGCGCAATTGTTCTTCCGAGAATAGACCCACGCGCAAATCCTTTGCGACATAAATGGGCCGACCGTCGGCGAATACGACGCCGTCGGCGATGCCGAGTTTGAGCTTGCTGCGGTTCATCACGCGCCGCATATTCACCTCATACCGCACGAGACGGACGTCGGGCGTCACCTCGCCGGAGAATTTGACTTCGCCCGCGCCGAGCGCGCGCCCTTTCCCGGGAAGACCTGACCAGGTGAGGAAAAATCCCACGAGCTGCCAAAGCGCATCGAGACCCAGGCAGCCGGGCATGACCGGATCGCCGGGAAAGTGGCATTCAAAAAACCAAAGGTCCGGCTTGATATCAAGTTCGGCGAGCATGTGGCCCTTGTCATGCGCGCCGCCGTCCCGGCGGATTTCGGTGATGCGATCGAACATCAACATGGGCGGCACGGGCAATTGCGCCGTGCCCGGTCCGCGAAAGCCGTGATAGCCGCATTCGAGCAGCTCTTCGCGCGTGAAGCTGGATTGATCTGTCATGTCCGCCGCAGAGTGAGGAGAAAAGTCCCGGGCGGGTCCTACTTGCGCTGACGCCCGGGGTCAATTCTGCGGCGCCGAAGGGATGGCGCTACTCGGCGCCCCATAGGGCGGCCCGGGGCAGCCAGCCCCGCAGGCCGTCAGCGGTCACCTGCCGCCATTCGCCGGACGCGCCGAGCGGCTTGACGAGAACCCCGGCGGCAAGGCGCGCGCGCACCGGCGCGCCCTTTTCCGGGCGGGCGAGAATGGGCGTCTCCCGGACCACGAGGGCGCGCGAGGGCGCGCGCAGGGTCGCCTCATGCGCCCAGCATTCGGTTCCGTCGTGATCGCGGATTTTTCGCCAGTGCGACTTCGTTTCGGCGATGACTTCGACGGGCAGGCCGGCGCGCATATAGGTGACCACGACCGGGTAGTCGAAGGACGGGCCGAGCCGGCAATTCGTTTTGTCCGATTTCAGATTGACGAAGCGCGGGACGGGAAGGCCGGACGGGGTGTCCGTGCGGACGGCTTGCGCCGCCGCGACAGGCGCGGTCAAATACAGAGCGAGCGCCGCGATTAGGGCTGTCGGCAAGCGAGGCATGACGGAGTACAAAGCGCGCTCAAACGGGAAAGCGTAAAGAATTTCCTTCCCTCGCATGACGCTGTTAACAGCGGGTTAACCACGACGCATCGCGCCCGCGGAGGAAGCACTTGCCGGACATGGCTCAATCGCGACTGAAAGTGACGGTGACGCGCAAATTGCCCGACATTGTCGAGGCGCGCCTTGCGGCCCTGTTTGACGCCGCGTTCAATCCGTCGGACGAACCGCTCTCCCCGTCCGCCCTGCTTAAGGCGGCGCAGGAGACCGACGTGCTTGCGCCGACGCTCGGCGACCGGCTTGACGCCGACTTTTTTGAGGCTGTCGGCGACAGGCTGAAACTCGTCGCCAATTTCGGCGCCGGCGTCGACCATATCGACGTCGCCGCGGCGCGCCGGCGCGCAATCACCGTCACCAATACGCCGTCCGTTCTCGCCGAGGACGCCGCCGACATGGCGATGGCGCTCATTCTCGCCGTGCCCCGCCGCCTCGTTGAGGGCGTGCGCGCGCTGGAGGAGGGCGCGTTCCACGGATGGTCGCCGACCTGGATGCTCGGCCGGCGCGTCAAGGGCAAGAAACTCGGGATTATCGGGCTCGGCCGGGTCGGGCAGGCCGTCGCGCGCCGCGCGCGCGCCTTCGGTCTCGAAATTCATTATCACAACCGCACCCCGATAAATCCGCATGTCGAGGCGGAGCTGGAGGCGACTTATTGGGAGAGCCTCGATCAGATGCTCGCCCATGTCGACATCGTCTCGGTGAATTGTCCGCATACGCCGGCGACATTTCATCTTCTCTCGCGCCGGCGCCTCGAACTGCTCCAGCCTCACGCTTACATCGTCAATATTTCACGCGGGGAGATTATCGACGAAACGGCGCTGGCGGATATGATCGCGGAGGGACGGCTCGGCGGCGCCGGCCTCGACGTATTCGAACAGGAGCCGCGGCCCAATCCGAAATTGCTGGCCGCGCCCAATGTGGTCCTCTTGCCGCATATGGCGTCAGCGACGGTCGAAAGCCGGATCGAGATGGGCGAGCGCGTCATCATCAACATCAAGATGTTCGCCGACGGCCACCGGCCGCCCGATCGGATCATACCGGGGCTGGAATAGCCGGGCTCGCCTCGCGGGCCGATGCGAGCAGAAGTCCCGCGACGTCTTTCGGACGCATCGGCGCGCTCGCCGAATAGGCCGCGAGCCTTTCGCGTCGCGCCCAGAAATCGCCGGTGTCGACATGATCGCCCGTGCGCGCTTCGCGTTCGGGCACGTCTATCACGCCGATTTTCGGCGACGTGATCCGCCGCAGCGGCTTGTCGCGCCGCCAAACGACGAACAGGTCAGGCAACATGTCGCGATTGGGACCGTTATAGGCTTCATGCGTCTTGACGATGCTTTCGACGATCGATTCTCCGGTGTCGGCGTCCCGAATCTCTAAAAAATCGTCAGCAAGCTGATTAATTGTGTTTTCGAATTCCTCCCCCGGCGCGACGACGCCGTGCCGCTCCCGCCCCTTCACATTGAGCCGGATGCAGCCTGCGTGGTCGACATGCAGCACGGGAAAGAAGCGACGCCGGGCCAGTTCGGGATTTTCGGGCTCGCCGAGAATGAATCGTTTCACGGGAGAAAGCGCGCGCCTGAGCGCGAGCGGCGCCAGGGCGCGGTAGCGCGCGCGCGCCTTGCGCACAGGCGATTCCTCGGCCGCCAGCCCTTCGTCGAGTCTTTGAGCGACGAGATCGAGAACCTGATTGGCCGAAACGAGCGGAGTCAGTCCGAGCCCGGTCATCATCATGACTTCGCAATCAGGCCCGGCCGCCTCAATGAGCGCGCCGATCGCGCGGTCCGTCGCCTCGCCGACGCGCCGGAGCGGATCGCCGAGCGCCTCCGCGAGCGCCGCATCGAAGTTCGGATGGCCCCGGTCATGGGCGTGAAAAACGTAATGCGCGATGTCGTGCGCTTCGGAGAAAACGGGCGCGAACAGATCCCATGCGCCATTTTGCAATTGCTCGACGCAAAAGCGCGCTTTCGTCTCGATCCGCTTGCAGGCCGTCGTGACCGCCCATTCGGCTTTTTCTGCGTCGCCCTTCATCGGAAAAGCGTGAAGGCCGGGTCCGAAGGGATCGTCGCCATAGCGCGCCAGCAGCTCGTCGATATATCGCGGCGGATAGCTTCGCGATGGCATGGGATGGTCATGCTGCAGCCAATTGTCGATCAGCAGGCCGTGCTTGATCGGATTGAACGGGGCGTGCGGCCAGTCGATGACGCAGACGCGCCGACCTTCGGCGTCGAGCTCGTCCCAGAACGCTGACGCGCGGCAATGCAGCGCTTCGTCGAACCAATAATTCTTGTAAGTCTGCGGGTCGAATTGAAGGATGAAATAGTCGCCGTGCCAGCTTGGGTCGCGCCCGGTCGCCGCGGATGTCCAGTAGGCGCCGTCGCCGACCCCCGGATCGTTCCGGACCGGGACGCGGGACATCTTCTGCGCCAGTGAGGCGAGATGGGGGGTCGCGCCTTCGCGGATCTGATCGTCGATCAGCGCCGCATTCTGGCCGTCATAGCCGATAAACAGCGTCCTGGCGCCCATTTCCGCTCCCCTTTCTCGTCTCCCGCCCGCATTGAGGCCCAGGAACAGCCCTTGCGCAAGAAGCGCGCCGCGGGCGATCGCCCCTCGGCGACGGAATCGGCGACTTTTTAAGTTGATTTCGGCATGCTCCCTGTCGTTTGTGTCGGGCGCGCGAGATGGCGGGCTCTCGGTCGCGGCGAAGGTTCGAATTTCGATATGAAGCGCGTTTTGAGGGGATTAACGGCCGCGGCGGTCTTCGCCGTCGCGTTTGGCTGCGCCGGCGCGCGCGCCGGAAACGCCTCCCCCGGCCTTCCTGCGTCCGATCTCAGTCGATACGCCGAACCGGGCGCGGTGGTCCTTGCGATCCGGACCGGAGTGAGAGCCGCCGGCGGCAAGGTTCGCCTGCTCGGCTATGACGACCCGGCGGCCTTTCTCGAGCGGGCGACGGTCAAATATGACGCGCTCGTCAATGCGGACGGCGTCGCCGTCATTCCGCTTCATGGCCTGCATAAAGGCCAATATGCGTTCCTTGCCTATTATGACGAAAACGGGGACGGCAAGCTCAACCGCAATGCGTTGGGACGGCCGAAAGAGCCCTACGGTTTTTCAAACGACGTGCGCCCGAAACTGCACAAGCCGCATTTCAACGACGTCAAGGTCGATGTCGCGCCGGGCGAAGTTATCGTTTTGACGTTGCGCGATTAGCCCGCGAGGGCGCCCTGCGGCCTCAACGCGATTCTCGGTCGATAGAGCCGCAATCGGGGCAGGCCGGATCCGCCGGCAGTTTCGCAAGACGCGCCATCGAACGCAGGCTGTCATAGAGCAATATCCGCCCGGCCAGGCTCTCGCCGACGCCGAGGATTTCTTTCAGGATTTCGAGCGCGGCGAGCGCGCCGACAACGCCGACCACGGGGCCGAAGACGCCTTCGCGTTCGCAGTCGATCGCCTCCTCGCGCGGCGGCGGCGCGGGCGCGAAGCAGCGATAGCAGGGAAGGCCCGCGCCGGCGAACGGCTTGAAGAGCGAAAGCTGGCCTTCGAACCGGCCGACCGCCGCGGAGACAAGCGGACGGCGCGCCGCGATCGCCGCGCGATTGATCGCATAGCGCGCCTCGAAGGAATCGACCCCTTCGGCGACGAGATCGTAGCGCTCTACGATCTCGCGCGCATTGGCGTTGTCGAGCCGCACGCGATGTTCGATGACGTCGATCTCGGGATTGAGTCGTTGCGCAAAGGCTTTTGCGCGCTCGGTTTTCGGCGCGCCGATATCGCCCGTCGCATAGATCACCTGCCGCTGCAGATTGGAGAGCGCGACCGAGTCGTCGTCGGCGAGGCCGATCGTTCCGACGCCGGCGCCGGCGAGATACTGGATCATCGGCGCGCCGAGTCCGCCCGCGCCGACAATCAGCACACGTGCGTTTTTGAGTTTTTGCTGGCCCTGACCGCCGACTTCCTTGAGAAGAAGATGGCGCAGATAGCGCTCGCGTTCGCCGGGAGTCATCGCTCACTCCGTTCTCGGCGGCGACGCCGGGCTGATGACAAAAGCGAAGGTCGCGCCCTTTTTCTGTTTTACGGCGCGGTTGATCCACAAAAAGGCGAGATGTTCGAGACAGGCGGCCATGGAGAGCGGCCCGCAATCTTCCGCCGCAAAGCCGAGCGATTTGACGAGAAGGCAGGCGTCTTCCTTGGCGAGTTCGTCGTCTCCGGCGACGAACATGACCGGCTTTCCAAGTTCGGCTATCGGAGCGTCCATCAGCGCGGCGCCGATCTGATTCATGGTTTTGACGACGCGCGCGCCCTTCGCCCAGTCGGCGACGGCTTCGCCGCCCGACGCATAGCCGAAAGCATCGAGGCCGGAGAGATCGGGTTTCAACGGGTTCGTCGCATCGATCACGATCTTTCCGGACAGATCGCCGGCCGCCGCGATGGCCTGTTTCGTCGCCGCCCACGGCGTTGCGAGAAGGATGACATCGCCGAAAGCGGCCGCGCCGGCGAGCGAGCCGGCTTCGGCGTTCGGCCCGCATTCGCGCGTCAGACGCCGCATCCTTTCGGACCGCGGATCGCGCGCGGCGAAATAGACGTCATAGCCGCGATGCGCCCACGCCTTGCCAAGCGTTCCGCCGACATGGCCCGAACCGATCACGCCGATCTTCATGCCGCTCTCCTGCGCCGCCTTCGAAGAAAGGTAATGCGACCGGCGGCGGCGGCTTTCAATGCGCGCCGGCGGCCAAAATCGGGCCGTGGATATGAAGAAAGGCGATTGCGGCGAGGAAAATCGCGCCGACGATGATCAGAGCCGTTGCGAGTCCCTTCATCGCCCCTCCGCGCTGGCGAAGGAGGATTCCGACAAGGGCGCACAAGAGCCCGACAAGGACGAAGGCGTCTCGCATCGGCGAGCCTCCCCCTTCGGCGTCGCGGCGATCCGGGCGGACGCGCCGCCTCCATCCCATAGATAAGCGCTCGCGCGGTTCGGCGCCACTTTTCCGGGCGGTTCAGACGCCGGTCGAGCCGAAACCGCCCGCCCCGCGGACGGTTTCATCGAGGGACTGAGCCTCCTCGAAGCGCGCCTGGACGACCGGGGCGATCACCATTTGCGCGATGCGGTCGCCGCGCCGGACCGCGAAGTCCTCCGCGCCGTGATTGATCAGGATCACCTTGATTTCGCCGCGATAATCGGCGTCGATCGTGCCGGGGGCGTTGACGAGGCCGACCCCGAATTTCGCGGCTAACCCTGAGCGCGGGCGCACCTGCGCCTCGTAATTGGCGGGCAGCGCGATCGCGAGCCCGGTCGGGACCATGGCGCGCTCATGCGGCTTCAGGACAAGCGTTTCGCCTTCGGCGAGCGCGGCGCGCAAATCGCAACCGGCCGCCAGCGCCGTTTCGTAACGCGGCAGGTCGAGGCCCTGCGCATGGGGCAGGCGCATCACCTTCACGCAAGGAGCGGGGCTCAATCTGTCGTCATACATGGGCGGTTCGCCTTGCTGTCTCAGCCGGCGCGAGGGACGCGCCGCAAGCCTCACTTATGAGGGGCGTCGCCATGGCGAGGGAAGGCGCTTTTTTCCCCGTCCTCTCCTGACGCGACGGGGCGAGGCCGCGGCCGGCGCGCGCTCACTCCGCTGCTTTCGCCGGCCTCGGCGCGGCGAGCGCGACGGCGATGCGCTCGGCGAGAAGGCGCGCGACCTCGGCCTTGGTCATTTCAGGCCAGATTTCTTCGCCGGCGTCTGAAAGAATGGCGATCGCGTTCTTGTCGCCGCCCATGGCGCAGTGCGCGCCGGTCGAGACGTCATTGGCGATCATCCAGTCGCAGCCCTTTTTGAGGCGTTTCGTCTCGGCGTGCGCGATGACGTCGTCGGTCTCGGCTGCAAAGCCGATGACGAGGGAGGGACGGCCCTTCTTCATCTGCGCGATCGTTTTCAATATGTCCGGATTCTCCGTAAGCGGAATGGCCGTAAGGCCGCCGCGTTCTTTCTTGATCTTGTGTTCGGTTTCGATCTCGGGACGATAGTCGGCGACGGCCGCGCACATGATCGCGCAATCGGCGGGAAGCGCTTTTTCGCAGGCCGCCAGCATTTGCCGCGCAGTTTCGACCTTGACGCATTCGACGCCCGCCGGCGCGGCGAGGCTGGTCGGCCCCGTCACGAGCGCGACATCGGCGCCGAGATTTCTGAGCGCCGCCGCGATCGCATAGCCCTGCTTGCCGGAGGAGCGGTTGGCTATATAGCGCACCGGGTCCAGCGGCTCCTGCGTCGGGCCGGCGGTGACGAGTATGCGCTTTCCCGCAAGCGCGCCGTTGGAATGTCGCGCGAAAAACGCCTCGATCGCGTCGGCGATCTCCGCGGGCTCGGCCATGCGCCCCGGTCCGAATTCGCCGCAGGCCATTTCGCCTTCGGTCGGACCGACGAACGACACGCCGTCATCGATCAGGGTGCGGATATTACGCTGCGTCGCCTTGTGCTCCCACATGCGCACATTCATGGCCGGCGCCATCATCACCGGCTTGTCGGTCGCGAGGATCGCCGTCGAGGCGAGATCGTTTGCAAGCCCGTTCGCGGCTTTCGCCATCAGGTCCGCGGTCGCCGGCGCAACGACGACGAGATCGGCCGAGCGCGAGAGCTCGATATGGCCCATGTCGGTTTCGTCAGTGAGGGAGAACAGCTCCGTGTGGCACTTCTCGCCCGAGAGCGCGGCGACCGAAAGCGGCGTTATGAATTCGGCGCCCGCTTTGGTCAGGATCGCGCGCGTTCTAACGCCGCGACGGGAAAGCTCGCGGACAAGTTCAAGGCTCTTGTAGGCGGCGACGCCGCCGCCGATGACGAGGAGAACGGAGCGGTCCTTCATGGCCGGAATCTAGGCGTCAGGGCCGCAAGGGACAAGCGTCGTTCAGCGCGTAAACCATAAGACCGCCGCGAGAATGAGCGACGCCGCGCCTGCAAACCACAGCGCAAAGCGCGTCAGGCGTCCCTGGCGAGAAAGCGCCGCCGCAAGGTCCCTGGTCGATTCATGCGACAGGGCGAGCCGGTCGTTTGAAATCCGCTCCGCCGCTGCGCCGAGCTGCTCAATATATTCCGGCAGCCGCGGCGCGAGTTCGAGCGCCTTCGCCGCCGCGCGCGTCAGCCGGCGCGCCTGTCGCGCGGGGCCGATCTCATTGGCGATATAGCTTTTAACGACAGGCGTCGCCGCCTCCCACATATTCACTTCCGGGTCGAGCGCGCGCGCGACTCCCTCGACCGTGACCATGGTCCGCTGAAGCAAAACGAGTTCGGGCCGCAAATGCATGTCGAACAGCGCCGTCACGTCGAAAAGCTGCTGCAATACGCGGCTCATATCGACGTCCTGCGCCGCCTTGCCGAAGAGCGGCTCGCCGACGGCGCGCAGAGCCTGTGCGAAGGCGTCGACCGAGTGTCCCTTGGGCACATATCCCGCCTTGAAATGAACCTCCGCCGTACGCTGATAATTGCGCGTGATGAATCCGTGAATGATCTCGGCGAAGGTGCGCCGCGAATCTTCGTCGAGCCGCCCCATTATGCCGAAATCGATGAGCGCCAGCCGGCCTTCGTCGTCGACCATCATGTTTCCCTGATGCATGTCGGCGTGAAAGAAACCCTTGTGCAGCGCCTGGGTCAGGAAGACTTCGATCACTGATCGGGCGAGGCGCTTGCGGTCGACGCCTTTCGCATCGAGCGCGGCGAGGTCCGAGATCGGGGTCGCCGCCACCCATTCGAGCGTCAGGACGCGTCGCGCGGTCAGCGGCCACACGACGCCCGGAACGAGAACTCCCTCGGTGTCGCGCAGGTCTTCGGCGAGCGTCGCCGCCGCGCCCGCCTCCATTCTGAGATCCAGCTCGATCGCCGCCGTCGCCTTGAGGGTTTCGACGAATTTGACCGGTTCGAGGCGCCGCGCCGCGCGCGAAAAGATCTCGAGCGCCTTGGCCGCGCGTCCGAAGGCGCGGAATTCGGCCGCCGCGCGCTGTTCGATCCGCGGACGAAGCACTTTGACGGCGACGTCGCCGCCCGACTTGAGCCTTGCGCGGTGGACCTGCGCGATCGACGCGGCGGCGATCGGTTCGGAGAAATCGTCGAACAGCGCCTCGAGCGGCTTGCCGAAGGCGGCCTCGATGGCTCTGGCCGCCTCCTTTTGGGAAAAGGGCGGCATCCGGTCCTGGAGCCGGCCGAGATCGCCCGCCATTTCGAAGCCAATGATGTCGGGGCGCGTCGCCATGAACTGGCCGAGCTTCACATAGGCCGGGCCGAGACGTTCGAACGCCGCCGCGAGCCGCTCTCCGGGGCGAAGCGTGCGCCCCCCCGCCCGCCGCTTTGCGCCGATCCGGCTCGCCGCGCCGAACAGCCGGACCGGGCCCGGCGCAAGCTGCGCGAATTCGCGCGGCACGAGCGCGTCATGCCGGGCGAGGATATAGCCGGCGCGGGCGAGCCGCGCGAAATCTGCAATGGCGTCGATCATCTCGCCCCTGCGGCGTCCTGCATTTAAAGCCGCCAGCCTGAATGAATTGCGGCTATCCCGGCGGTCAGATTCTCATATTTGACGCGCGCGAAACCGGCCCTGGCGATCATTGCGGCGAACGCGTCCTGCGTCGGAAAGCGCCTTATGGATTCGACGAGATACTGATAGCTGCCGCGGTCCTTGGCCACCCATTCCCCGAGCCTTGGTATCACATTGAACGAATAGGCGTCATAAACGGATTGAAGTCCCTGCGTAACGGGATGGGAGAATTCAAGGCAGTAGAACCGTCCTCCCAGCTTGAGGACGCGATGCGCCTCGCCAAGCGCTGCGGCGATATCCGTGACGTTCCTGATGCCGAAAGCGATCGTATAGACGTCGGCGGACTTATCCTTCAGCGGCAGCCGTTCGGCGTCGCCGCAAAGGCGCGCCAAGCGGTCCGTATGCGACGCATGGCCATGACGCGCGGCGCCGGCGCGCAGCATTTCCTCATTGATATCGCACACGATCGCGGTTGCGGCCGGGCGCCCCCGCGACGCCCGCCGGTCGGCGCGTTTTAAAAATCCGGCGGCGATGTCGCCGGTGCCGCCGGCGACATCGATAAGCCGCTCGCCGGGCTGCGGGTTGACGCGCGTCAGAAGCGTCGACTTCCACGCCCGGTGGATTCCCGCCGACATCAGATCGTTCATCAGGTCATAGCGGGCGGCGACCGAAGTGAAGACGCCCCGGACAAGCCGCGCCTTTTCGCCCGCCCCGACCTCGCGAAAGCCGAAGCTTTCCGTGTGCTCTTTCGTCTCGTTCATCGCCGTCTTGCTATCCTCAGCGCCGCCGCGTGAGAAGCGCCTTGACGCCGCACGATTGCTCTGCGAGTGTTAACCTACTGAAAAAGCGGGGGTATTTGTCAGGCGTCGGGCGCGATAGCTGCGCCGCCGCCGGGGCCGCCCCTCGGGGACTCGGGGAAGCCGATGATCAAATCCGAACTCGTGCAAAAGCTCGCCGACGAGAATCCCAACCTGTTCCATCGCGATATTGAGCGGCTGGTTTCGATTGTTTTTGATGAGATCGCCGGCTCGCTCGCGCGGGGCGAACGCGTCGAATTGCGCGGCTTCGGCGCTTTCTCCGTCAAGCACCGTCCGGCCCGCGTCGGGCGCAATCCGCGCTCGGGCGAGCCCGTCAGGATCGCCGAAAAATATTCGCCCTTTTTCAAGGCCGGCAAGGAGCTGCGCGATCGGCTCAACAAGGAAGGCCGCTTCTCCGCGAGCGCGCGTTCGTGATCGGCGCGCCTGTCAACCGGCGCGGCTTTCATGGCTGAGCAAGACAACCGCGCGCTGCTCGACGATCTTGCGCGCGACCCGCTCGTCTTCCTGCATCAAATCGATCTGCTCGCAGGCGCCGGGCTTCTCGTCCGGCTCGAGCGCGCCCGCTTCGCCGAACACAGTTTTCTCGACCAGAGAGTCCTGTCGCCGCGGACGACCGGAGCCTGGTTTTCCTGGGACGACATCGAAAGGGCGGCCGGGCTGCTTCCCGATAAGGGCGTCAGCGTCATCTTTCATCTCGGCCATTGCGGTTCAACCTTGATATCGCGGCTCGTGAGCGCGGCCTCGCGCGCCCAGGCCCTGCGCGAGCCCCTCGTCCTGCGCGCGCTTGCTCTCGACGCCGCGGAGGGCGCGAACGCCTATTTGAGCCCGCAGGCGCGTCGCGAGCGGCTTCGCGTCTGCGAGCGGATCTTCGCGCGCGGGGCGGCGCCGGTCGTCGTGAAGGCGACGAGCATCGCTTCGGCGCTCATCGGCGACCGTCCCGATAACGCTTCCGATCTCTTCGTCTACCAAAAGCCCGAAACGCATCTTGCGGTCATCCTCGCCGGACCCAACTCAGCGGTCGATTTGAAAGCCTTCGCGCCGATGCGGCGAAAGCGTCTGGCTGCGCTCGCGCCCGACATTGCGCCTGTGCATGCGTTGTCGGCGGGCGAGCTTGCGGCGCTCTCCTGGCTGAGCGAGGCGACGGCGGCGCTTGACGCGGTTGAGAATGGGCGCGTCGCAGGGGTTGATTTCGACCGCTTTCTCGGCGCGCCGGCGGAAAACCTGAAGGCTGCCTGCGCAGCCCTCCGTATAGAAACGAATGAAGCTGCGTGCCAGGCCGCGCTCGAAGGCCCGATCATGACGCGTTATTCGAAAGCGCCGGAGCACGGCTACAGCGCCGATCTCCGCAACCAGGTGATCGCCGCCGCCAAGCGCGATCATAAATCCGAGATCCGCAAGGGACTGGCCTTTATCGAAAGCGCCGCGAACTTGGCGCCGCCGCTCGCCGGCGCGCTCGCCCGCTTCGGCTAGCTCGTCGACCACATCCGGTGCAGGCTCTGGCGCACATGCTCGAGCCGGACGCGATTATCCCAGCCGATATTGTAGCCTTCGAGCGCGGCGACATCATTGAGGATGTAGAGCAGTTCGCGCTTCTTCTCGTCGCATATCTGGCTTTCCATGAAGGTGATGGCGACGAAGCGCTCGCCCGAACGCACCGGCTCGACCTCATGAATAGTGGTCGACGGATAGAGAACCGCCGAACCGGCGTCGCCCTTGATCGAGATCGGGCGCGAACCGAGGTGAATGGTTAAGGCCCCGCCATCATAGGTTTCGGGCGGCGCGAGAAACACCGTGCAGGAAATGTCCGAACGCAACGGCGTCGGCTGCATGGGCAAATAGGCGCTGTCGGGGTGGCGTCCATAGGCCATTTCCGAGGTGTATTTGCAGAGCAGCGGCGGGGCCATCCGGCGAATGAAGGCGAAGTTCCGCACCTCCTCATTACGCATCAGCGCCTGGCCGACAATCTGCACGGATTCCGCCCGCGCGGGATCTTGAGGGTCGATTTGCAGGTTGTTCTTGGTCTGATTGTGCGGATTGCTTATTTTGCCGTCGACAAATCGGGCGCTCGCCCCGATCTCGCGAAGTCGGGCGATTTCCGAGGGGCTCAGGATATTCTTAATCTCGATGAACATGGATTAATTCCGAATTTCGCCGCCTATATAGAGGCCAGAAAGCCGATTGCGCAAAGGGCCGGAATTCGGTCAGAATTACGCATCTATGAAGAAACTGCTGTCGCGCCTTTTTTGGCTCCCCTTAGGGTTCTTGCTGGTCATGTTCCTTGTGGCCAACCGCCAACCGGTCTCGCTCAGCCTTGACCCGATTTCCGTGGACAATCCGGCGATCGCGACGCCGGCGCTGCCCTTGTGGCTGTGGCTCGCGGCCGCTTTGCTGATCGGCTTTTTCGCGGGGGCGTTCGGCATGTGGCTGTCGGGCCGGCCGCGCCGCCGCAAAGCGCGCGCGGAAAGACGCGAGCTCAAAGCGCTCAAACGCGAAATCGCCGCATCGCCGGGGCCTGCGTCACGGTCTTCAGACACTCTGCCAACGTTGCAGGTCCAATAGGTCTGGCATCCCCATGTCCCGCCTCATCAAAATCTGCGGCGTTCGATCCGAGGAAATCGGCGTCGAGGCCGCTTCGCTCGGCGCCGATCTTATCGGCTTCGTGTTTTTCCCGAAGAGTCCGCGCTATGTCGCGCCGGAAGCGGCCGAAAGCATCGTGACGGCGGTGAAACGAGCCGCCGACGAAGAAGGGTTCAATCCGCCGCATTTCGTCGGCCTCTTCGTTGACGCCGGAGAAAAGGCGCTCGCGGAGGCTGCGCCGTTTCTGTCGCATTTTCAGTTTCACGGGCATGAAGGCCCGGAGCGGTGCGCGGCGATGAGCGCCGAATTCGGCGTCGAGGTGATCAAGGCCTTGCCGGTCGGCGCGCCCGGCGACCTCGCCGCGGCCGCCGATTACGCCGGCGCGGCCGACATGTTGCTCTTCGACGCCCCGCAACCGAAAAACGCGGACCGGCCGGGCGGCAACGGCGTCGCTTTCGACTGGTCGGCGCTGAAGGATTATGCCGGCGAGACTCCTTTCCTGGTGGGGGGCGGTCTCGATGCGGCGAATGTGGCGCAGGCGATCAAGGCGGCGGGGGGCTCTCCGGCCTTCGCCGGCGTCGACGTCTCTTCGGGGGTCGAATCGGCGCCCGGAAAGAAAGACGCGGCGGCGATCGCAGCGTTCATCAAGGCGTCTCGCCAGGCGTTCTGAAATCAACCCTTAGCGGTCCGCGCCGTCTCGGCGCCGGCGTGCGCGCCGGCGCGCTGCGGAAAGATCGCCATGCAGACGAGTATCGCCGCCGCAATGATCGCAGAGGCGAGCGGCCGGCTGATGTCGAGCCCGCCTTGCGCGGCTGGCTTGTCGAAGAAGTCGCCAACCGCAGCGCCCAGCGGCCGCGTCAGAATGAACGCCGCCCGGAACAGGAAAACGCGCGACGTCCGGGTTCGGAAATAGGCGGCGGCGATAGCGAGGGCGGCGCCGAAAATCAGCGCGGCGCCGTCATAACCCGGGCCGGAATCCGCCGTCCAGTCGCCGAGGGCCGTGCCCAATGTCTGAGAAAACGTGATTGTCGCCCGGTAAAACGCCTCAACGCGCGGGGCGCGCACCGTCTGCACGGAGACGGAGCCTTCGGAGCAGCGCCAAAGCGCCGGCGAGGCTGCGACGCAAATAAGGAGGAGGGTCGAACCCCCGGCGTAACCGACGCCGAGCGATCGGTCCGCAAAATCGGCCAATGTCTGCCGGCGGTCGTCGAGGCGATGATCGTCGCCCAATAAAGGAACGGGTGAAATTTCCTCGCAGCGATCTGGGCGACGACAAGAACGATGAGCAGGGACAGGAATATGGCGGCCCCGACGAGATAGCCGAGATTCATGGTCATCGATACGGTGTCGCCGGCGTCTCTCCCGGGGGCGTCGCCAATGTTTTGATCCCCCAGAAGCCGAATGTGACGGCGGGAACCTTGGTCAGGGCTGCGTCTTTTTCCATGGTTCCCCAGTCGCGATTCGTCTCGCGGCTCTTTATGCGGGCGAAGCTTGTGACGGACGAAGGCGCGGCCGCGCATGGACGCGCGGCGCCGCGCCTATTAAACCCGACGGACACAGGCCGGCGCGCCCTCCATCGTTCGGCCCTACTTGAGGAACTACCCGGCGATGACTGGCCCTACTTCCGAGAAATTGAATACGTACCGCGCCGGCCCTGACGCCGAAGGCCGCTTCGGCAAGTATGGCGGACGGTTCGTCGCCGAGACGTTGATGCCGCTCGTGCTCGATCTCGAAAAGGCTTATCTCGAAGCCAGGTCAGACCCCGCCTTTCAGGACGAACTCGCCTCTTATCTGAAGCATTATGTCGGGCGGCCGTCGCCGCTCTATTACGCCGAGCGTTTGACCGCGTATGTCCGAGGTCTTTCAGCGCCCGGCAAAGGCGCGAAAATCTATTTCAAGCGCGACGAGCTCAATCACACCGGCGCGCACAAGATCAACAATTGCATGGGGCAAATCCTGCTTGCGCGCCGCATGGGCAAGACCCGCATCATCGCCGAGACGGGCGCCGGCCAGCATGGCGTCGCGACGGCGACGGTTTGCGCGCGCTTCGGCCTGCCCTGCGTCGTCTATATGGGCGCGACCGATGTCGAACGGCAAAAGCCCAATGTCTTCCGGATGAAATTGCTGGGCGCCGAAGTCATTCCGGTCACATCCGGCCGCGCGACCCTGAAAGACGCGATGAACGAGGCCTTGCGCGACTGGGTCACCAATGTCGCCGACACCTTTTACATCATCGGCACGGCGGCGGGGCCGCATCCCTATCCGATGATGGTCCGGGATTTTCAGTCCGTGATCGGCAGGGAGGCGAAAGCGCAGATGCTCGAGGCCGAAGGGCGGCTTCCAAACGCGGTCATGGCCTGCATCGGCGGCGGATCGAACGCGATCGGCTTGTTTCACCCCTTTCTTGATGATTCCGATGTCGAAATCATCGGCGTCGAAGCAGCGGGTTTGGGTCTGTCGACGGGCGAGCACGCGGCCTCGCTGTCGGGCGGGCGTCCGGGCGTTCTTCACGGCAACCGCACCTATCTCCTTCAGGATGCGGACGGCCAGATCAAGGATGCGCATTCGATTTCGGCTGGTCTCGATTATCCCGGCGTCGGGCCGGAGCACGCCTGGCTGCACGATGTCGGGCGCGTTCAGTACCAGTCGGCGACCGATGACGAAGCGCTGTCGATGTTCCAGCTTTGCGCCGAACTCGAAGGGATCATCCCGGCGCTCGAGCCGGCACATGCGCTGGCCCGCGCCGTCGACAAGGCGCAGGCGATGGGCGAGGACGAAATCCTCCTCGTCAATCTCTGCGGACGCGGCGACAAGGATGTCTTTTCGGTGATGGATATTCTCAAAGATCGATGAGGGTGCTCGCGTCCCTTCGCCCGGGCGCGCATACGTCGCGCCGGACCGCAAAGAGGGGGGCGTCGCGCTTCCCCGAGCGGCCAGGCGCCGCGCCGGCGTGTATTGACAATCGATTTTTCATAATGACAAATCATTTGTCATGTATGAGCCCCACCCGTCCCCGGAAGCCGACATTCTCGCCTTCATAAATGAAGCGCCGTTCTGTCATTTCCGGCTGACCGCCGCCGCCGAGCGGCTTCTCGCCGATCTCGGCGTCGAGGCGCCGGCGCGTTCGGTCCTGCGGGACCTGTTTTTCGACGGCGAGCAGACGGCGCCCGACATCGCGCGCAAGCGCCCGGTGACGCGTCAGGCGGTTCAGCCGGTGCTCGACAATCTCATCGCCCGCGGCTTCGTCAGCACGAAGCCCAATCCGCGCCACAAGCGTTCGAAGCTCTATCTGTTGACGCCGGCGGGCATTGAGCTTTGCGTCGAAATCCAGCGGCGCGAGCTAGCGGCGATTCGCGACAGACTCGCGCGCGCGGGAGACGCCGATTTTGCCGCGGCGACGAAGGCGATCCGAACGCTGAATAATGTTCTGAAAGACTATCTCGACGAAACGGCGTGAAATCGCGCCCGAATTTCGCCGCGAAATGACCCCGAAATGACCCCCGTCCGGCGCGCCGGACAAATCAACGCCCTTGCGTTTGAATTTTCGTGAGGCGACGCGGGCTGGCGTCGGCGCCTTGGTCGAAGGAGGAAGGTATGAACATCAAACTGATTGCGGGCGTTCTTGGCGTCGGATTGGCGCTGGCGGCCGCGCCGGCGTTCGCAGGCGAGTGGCGCGCAAATCGCGCCGGATGCACGACGGAAATTGTCTCCCGCGGCGGTGATCGATTTGACCGCGATCGGTACGACCGCGGCCGCGCCGGGCGAAGCCAGACCGAGCGCATAACCGTTTGCTCCCGGACGACCTTCGTCTATCAGCCGGACCGGCGCGAGCTTCGGCGCGTCCGCGCTGCTTACGCCTATCGCGCGCCGGCGCTCAAGCTCAGCTATGACGGTCGGCTGCATATGTATTATCGCTACGACCGCGGCGTGAGGCTCTACATCCGCGGCTAGAACGGAAGAAAAATCGAAAACGGCGCGCGGGCGTCGGGCGCGCGCCGGTCAGGGCCCGGGCGGCGGCGCGTCCGGGCCCCTTGGCCGTGTCAGGCGGCGTTTACGAACGCAAGCGCGCCCCCTAAGCTCGCCCCTTTCATCCTCGACGCATGGGGGCTCCATGACTGCGCATTCATTCAAGATTTCCGTTCTGTCCGCCGCGGCCATTTTCGCTTTCGCGCCTTCGTCGAGGGCCGACGACAGCCTTCGCGCGGCGATCGCGGCCGACTATCAGCAGAACCTCAAGGCGCTCTTTATCCATTTCCATGAAAACCCCGAACTTTCCTTCAAGGAATTCAAGACTTCGGCGCGGATCGCGCAGGAGCTGCGCGCGCTGGGCTTTGACGTGACGGAAAAGGTCGGCGGGACCGGCGTCGTCGCAGTGATGAAAAACGGGCCGGGCCCGACGGTGATGCTGCGCGCCGACATGGATGGCCTGCCGCTGAAGGAGCAATCGGGCCTTGCCTACGCCTCGGCCGCCCGACAGGTCGATATCGCCGGGATCGACCAGCCCGTCATGCACGCCTGCGGCCACGACACCCATATCACGGCGCTCGTCGGCGAGGCGCGCCAGCTCGCGCGGCTGAAGGACAAATGGTCCGGCACGCTTGTTCTCATTGCTCAGCCTGCGGAGGAGCGCATTTCGGGCGCGCGCGACATGATGAAGGACGGCCTATACAAGCGGTTTCCGAAGCCCGACTACGCGCTCGCTTTCCATGTCGCGGCCGACAAGCCGGCGGGCAAGATCGTCGTGCCGCAGGCGATCGCCTATTCAAGCTCGGACAGCGTCGACATTCACGTTCACGGCGTCGGAACGCATGGCGCATCGCCGCACAAGGGGATCGATACCGTGCTGGTGGCCTCGCAGATCGTCGTCTCCCTGCAGTCGATTGTTTCGCGCAATATCGATCCTCTCGAGCCGGGCGTCATCACCGTCGGCTCCATCCACGGCGGGGTCAAACACAATATCATTGGCGATCGCGTCGACATGCAGTTGACCGTCCGCGCCGACGATGAGGCGACGCGCGAAAAACTGCTCGACGGCATTGACCGGGTGGCGAAAGGCGTTGCGATTTCGCTCGGCGTGCCGAAGGACAAGATGCCGGAGGTTGTGCGTTCGGCGACGGAGACGACGCCGCCGACGATCAACGACACGCCGACGGCCGCGATCATCAAAGCGGCCTTTGAGAAGACCCTGCCCGCGGGAACGGTGATCGACGCGCCGCGAAGCGGCATGGGCGCGGAGGATTTCGCCTATTTCGTCGCGCCGGACACGGGCGTCAAAGGCGTTTATTTCCAGGTCGGCGGCACGCCGGAAAAAGACATCGCGACGGCCGCGCCGCATCACTCGCCTTTCTTCAAGATCACGCCCGAGCCGGTGATCGAATCCGGAATTGAGGCGATGGTCGTCGGCGCCATGACCTTGATGCCGAAAGAATAGCGCCGCCTCGCTTTCCTTCCGGGCGGATCGGCGCTAGGCAAGCCGGCGCATTGGCAGGACCCGTTGATTGACCCGGATCGCCGACCGCTTCGCAAAGCTCGCGCATGAACGCCGCGCCGCGTTCGTGCCCTTCATCATGGCGGGCGATCCCGATTACGAAACCTCGCTTGCATTGCTGAAAGCGCTCCCCGGCGCCGGCGCCGATGTGATCGAGCTCGGCGTGTG
The DNA here is from genome assembly GCA_016125425.1 of Alphaproteobacteria bacterium. GTDB lineage: Bacteria > Pseudomonadota > Alphaproteobacteria > Caulobacterales > Parvularculaceae > Amphiplicatus. The sequence continues at coordinate 55,723 of WGLT01000002.1, read as the reverse complement.
TTTCACCGATCCCATGGCGGACGGCCCGGCGATCCAGGCGGCGGGGCTGCGGGCGCTGAAATCCGGTCAGACTCTGAAAAAGACGCTGGCCATGGTCAGGACGTTTCGTCAGCAAGACGATGAAACGCCGATCATCCTTATGGGCTATTACAACCCCGTTTGCGCCTATGGCCCGGCGGATTTCGTCCGGGACGCCAAAGCGGCAGGCGTCGACGGTCTTATCGTGGTCGACCTGCCGCCGGAAGAAGACGCCGAACTGCGCCTTCCGGCGCGCGCGGAGGGGCTCGATTTCATCCGCCTCGCGACGCCGACGACGGACGCGCGGCGGCTGCCGATGGTGGTCAAGAACGCCTCGGGCTTCCTCTACTATGTCTCGGTCGCCGGAATCACCGGCAAGGCGGCGGGCGAAACCCAGGCCGTGGCCGCCGCAGCGGCGCGGCTGAGAGCCGCATCAGGCTTGCCAGTGGCGGTTGGTTTCGGCATCAAAACAAAGGAAAAGGCGCGGGACATCGCTAAAGTCGCCGACGCGGTGGTCGTCGGCTCGGCCCTTGTCGAGCGTCTCGCGTCGTCGCTGGCGCAATCTCGGGGCAAATCTGATATTGTCGTCAAGTCGGTGTTGAGCCTTGCGCGCGATATTTCGGGGGCGGTTCGCGCGCCTCGTGAGGAGTAGAGGATGAACTGGCTGTCAAACCTGCCGCCCGGCATCAAGAACATCTTCAAGCGGCAGGACCAGAGTTCGGACACGCTGTGGGTGAAATGCCCCGCTTGCGGGGACATGATCTTCCACCGCGACCTCGAGGCCGCCCAGCAGGTTTGCCCGTCTTGCGGCCATCACATGCGGATCTCTCCGACCGAACGGCTGAAGCGTCTCTTCGACGAGGGCGAGTATGAATCGATCGCGCTGCCCGAGCCGGCGCTCGATCCCCTGAAATTTCGCGACGAAAAGAAATATGTCGACCGCCTGAAAGAGTACCGGAAGAAAACCGGGCGCAGCGACGCGATGGAGGTCGCGGTCGGTTCGATCGAAGGCGCGCCCGCCGTCGTCGCGGTTCAGGATTTCGCGTTCATGGGCGGGTCGATGGGCATGGCGCTCGGCGAAGCGCTGATTTGCGCAGCCGAAGAGGCCGTGCGTCGGCGCCGGCCTCTCGTCGTTTTCACCGCTTCGGGCGGCGCGCGCATGCAGGAAGGCATTCTTTCCCTGATGCAGATGCCCCGCACGACGATCGCGGTCGAAATGATGCGCGAGGCGCGTCTGCCCTATATCGTCGTCTTCACCGATCCGACCACGGGCGGCGTTACGGCGTCCTACGCCATGCTGGGCGACGTGCATATCGCCGAGCCCGGCGCGCTGATCGGCTTCGCCGGCCCGCGCGTCATCGAACAGACGATACGCGAGACATTGCCTGAAGGATTTCAGCGGGCGGAGTTTCTGCGCGACAAGGGCATGGTCGACCTCGTCGTCCCCAGGACCGAAATGCGTTCGACATTGTCGCGTCTCCTCCGTGTCCTGATGAAAGATCAGGGCCGCATCGCGCAGATTGCGCCGCCGCCGAGGGAGCCGGCGAAGGCGATCACGAAAAAGAACAAACAGCCTGAAGAGTCCGTCCCCCTCGACAAGGCGGCTGAATAAGGGCGTTTTCCGTGACAGACCCAAGCGCCGTTCTCGCTCGCATCGCCGAGCGCAGGCCCGTGCTGATCGACCTCGGACTCGAGCGGATGCGCGCCGCCCTCGCCCGGCTGGGCGATCCGCATCGAAAGATGCCGCCCGTGTTTCACGTCGCCGGCACCAACGGCAAAGGTTCGACCGTCGCCTATATCCGCTCGATCCTGGAGGCGGCAGGAAAGTCCGTACACGTTTATACCTCGCCGCATCTCGTGCGATTCAACGAGCGGATTGTTCTTGCCGGGGAAGAAATCGACGATGAGCGTCTTGTCGACGCGCTGACGCGTTGCGATCGCGAAGTCGGGTCGAAATCGCTGACATTTTTCGAGGCGACGACCTGCGCCGCGTTTCTCGCCTTCTCCGAAACCCCCGCCGATTACGCCGTGATCGAGGTGGGGTTGGGCGGCCGGCTCGATGCGACCAATGTGTTCGACGCGCCGCTCGCCGCGGTCATTTCGCCGGTCGCGCTCGACCATCAGCATTTCCTCGGCGACAACCTTGCGGCGATCGCTTTTGAGAAGGCCGGTATTTTGCGGACCGGCGCGCCCGCCGTCGTCAGCGCGCAGTCGCCTTCGGCGATGCAGGCGATCGAGGCGCGCGCCCGCGACATCCGGGCTGATTTATATGCATACGGAACTTATTGGAGCGCTCATCTCGAGCATGGCAGGCTGATCTATCAGGACGAAAACGGGTTAAGCGATCTTCGTCCTCCGCGGCTGCCCGGCATGCACCAGATCATGAATGCGGGACTTGCGGTCGCCGCCATCAAGGCGGCGGGGATCGATTTCGACGACGACATCCTGTCGGCGGGGCTCGAGAGCGCGCGCTGGCCGGCGCGGCTGCAGCGTTTGAAAACCGGTCCGATCGTCGAATTCGTGCGCGCGCATATGAAGGGCGAGCCCGAAATCTGGCTCGACGGCGGGCACAATCCGCATGCTGGCCGCGCGATTGCGGCGACGATCGCCGATTTCGAGGAGAAAGCGCCGCGCCCGTTGGTCCTCATTTCGGGCATGCAGCATAACAAGGATCAGGAAGGTTTTTTCGCGGCGTTTCAGGGAATGGCGTCCTCGGTTTTCACGGTCCGCGCCGATCACGAAGGCGCTTCGGCGCCGGAGGAGGTCGCTGCGTCGGCGGAAAGGGCGGGGCTTCCCGCTCATCCGTGTGCGTCATTCGACGAAGCGCTGCGCCTGGCCGTCGGCGACGGCGGCGCGCCGGCGCGCATCCTGATCTGCGGCTCGCTTTATCTGGCCGGCGAGGTGCTCAGAGAGAACGCCTAGGCGACGGCCTTCGAAAGCTCCGATTTCACCCAGGCTTCGAGCGCCGATTTCGGCGCCGCGCCGACTTTCGTCGCCGCAAGCTCGCCGTTCCTGAACAGCATCAGCGTCGGGATGCCTCTGACGCCGTATCGGCCGGGGGTTTCCGGATTTTCATCGATATTGATTTTGGCGACCGTCAGCTTGCCGTCGAACTGCGCGGCGATTTCTTCAAGCGCCGGCGCGATCTGCCGGCAGGGCCCGCACCACTCCGCCCAGAAATCGACAAGAACAGGCCCGCCTGCGCCGAGAACATCGGCTTCAAATGACGAGTCGGTGACTTTTTTCGTGGCCATGAGGCGGGCTCCTTGAAGAACGCGGCGACTTGAAGGCACAGAAGATAGGCCGCCCGAACGCGATATCAAGGCGCGCCCAGCGCGCGCGCAAGAGCGTGATCGAGCATGGGCGAGGGAATCGGCGTCAGCCGCGCCTCATAGGTCCACAAAAGCGCGCAGTCGATCTCTCTGTCCGGATAGATTTGCTGGAGCAGCGCGCGATAGGCGGCGAGCTGGGCGATATAGGCGGGCGCGATGTCTTCGACGCGTTTCGGCGGCGGGCGGTTCGTTTTGTAGTCGACGACGAGCACGCGCGCGCCGTCGACCGCAAGACGGTCGATCTGGCCGGAAATGACGATTTCCGTCTCCCCGGCCTTGAGGACGCCCCCGATCGCCGCCTCGGCGCGGCTGCCCTCGGCGAAAACCGGGGCGAAAGCCAGATCGGCCAGAACGGCGAGGGCCTCCTCGCGCCATAAAGCTCTTTCTGTCTCGTCCGTTTCGGGGGCGAGATGAGTGAGAAGCCGGTCCGCCGCCCCCCGGCGCGCGGCCGGCGCGACGTCGGGGAGGAGTTCGAGCAGGCGGTGGAGGACGCGCCCCCGCAAGAAGGCGTCCCCGCGGCGCAGGGGCGAGAAGGCGGGCGCGTCCGTCTTCGCCTGCGCTTCGTCGGCGAGGCGCGAAGGCGCCAGCGTCTTCGGCGGGTCTTCATGGCGCGCGGGGCGGAAAAGCCAGCCGGGCGCGGGGAAGTCGCCTTCGTCCGGTTCGGGCTCATCGCGCTCGGGCGCGCCCGTTTGCCCCGATTCGAGCCGCCGGATCTTTCCGCCCCAAGGCGCCTCGCCCGCATCCTTTGCGTCCGTCAGATCGCCGAACGCGTCCTCGGCGAGCGCATGCCAGCTTTTCTCCGCGACGTCCTTCGCATGCGGATCTTTATTGGCGCCCGATTCGAGCCCGCAGATATAGAGACGATCGCGCGCGCGCGTCGCAGCGACGTAGAGGAGGCGGCGGTACTCTTCATAGGCGCGCCGCCTTTCTTCTAGGCGCGCCGCCGCGGCGGCTGCGCTGTCGGCGCCCGCCTTCTCCGAGCACAACGGAGCGACGGCGCCTTCAACCGGCGCGAAGAACAGCGGGCCGATATTTTTCAGAACCGGTAGGCGATGGGCGTCGAGCAGGAAAACGATCTCCGCCTCAAGGCCTTTCGCTCCGTGCACGGTCATAACCCGCACGGCGTCGGCGCGCTCCTCCATGTCGCGTTTGATCTCGACCGCGTTTTTCTCCGCCCACGCAAGAAAGCCCTGAAGGCTGCGCGGATTCGCCAGTTCATAATCGAGCGCCTGACGCAAAAACTCATTGACCGGTTCGGCGGACGCTTCGCCAAGTCTCGAGAAAAGCCGCTTCTTGCCGGACGGAGCGCCGGTTTCGAGAATATGCGACAAGAACGCGAATGCGCCGTCGCGCAAGCCGATCGCGCGCGCTTCCTCGATCTCGGCGCGCGCCCGCTCCCATTCGGGGCGTTCGTTTGCGCGCTCGCGCAGCGCTCCCCAAAGGCTTTGGCGGTCACGGCGATGATGGGCGAGATCGAAAAGCGAGGCCTCGTCCAGGCCGAAGAACGGACTTTTCAAAATCTCGGCGAGAGAAAGATCGTCGCGCGAAAACAGGGCCGCGCGCGCATAGGACAAAAGATCCTGGACGCCCGCGTCGTCGAGCAGCATCAGCCTGTCGGCGCCGGCGACGGGCACGCCCTTCTGGGCGAGCCGCTTGATCATCTCGTGAAAAAGCGCGCTCCGGCCTTGAACCAGGATCATGATGTCGGACGGCCGAATGGCGCGCGCGCGCGGATGCAATTCCTCGCCGTTGTCGAGCCAGGACTTGATCTTGTCCGCAATCGCATCCGTCAAAACGCGCGTCGGGTTCTGCGGCGCCGGCGCGTCGACCGGCGCGTCCCAGGCGTTCGCCTCTGCGCGCTCGGGTCGCGGGGTCAACGGCCACAATTCGACGAGCCCGGCGGCGCCTTCGCGTTTGACGCCATGCGACAGGACGGCCGTGTCGACGCCCTGACGCGCTTCCTCGCGAGCGAAAAGCGCATCCACGAATCGCAGCACCGGCGCCGACGAACGGAAGGAGCAGGTGAGCGGCGCGTTCTCGAACGGCGCCACGGCCGCGATCTTCTTGCCGAGGTCCTGCTGCTTTTCGGCGAACAGATTCGCATCCGCGCCCTGAAAGGAATAGATCGACTGCTTTTGATCTCCGACGGCGAAGAAAGTCCGGTTCGTTTCGCGCGCGCCCTGACCGGCGAGGAATTCTTCGAGCGGCCCTTCGACGACGCGCCATTGGCCGGGGCTCGTGTCCTGCGCCTCATCGAGAAGAATGTGGTCGAGCCCCTGATCGAGCTTGTAGCGCACCCAGTCGGCCGCTGTCGTCCGGAACAGCGTCTCTACGCGGATAATGAGGTCGTCATAATCGAGGCCCGCCCGCGCCGCTTTCGCGCGTTCATATGCGGCGAAGGCGTGTTCGAGAATGGCGACAAGCGCAGAGGTGTTGGCGAGATTTTCGGCGGCGCGCGCTTGTTCGAGCGCGTCGATGAAAAGGCGTTGTTGCGCGATCAGATAACCCTCGACCCAGGCGTCGAGCACCGCCGTTTTGTCAGAACCGAATTTGTCGCGCGCCGCGCCGTTGGTCTTAATGAACAGGCGTTGCAACGCCCGCCATTGCTCCGCCGGCGATAGGGCGGCGAGATAGCGTTCGGTGTGAACCGCGCACCAGCGGCGCGGATTGCCGCCGCTCTCATGCAGCGCTTTATGCGCGCGCTCGACGTCCTCGCGCCGGAAACGGGCGAGCGTCGCGGAGACAATCCTTTCCGCCGTTTCGCCCGGCGCCGCGCCAAGCGCTTGCGCGCTCCTGTCAAGCAATCCCCGCCAGCCGCCCGCCGCAAGAAGCGCCTCGTCCCATTTCTGATGTGAGCGGATCGCTTCGCTGAGGATCCGGCGAAGCGCGTCCGGCTCGAACCGGCTCGACAGCCGGTCAAACGCGGCCGCGAGCGCAGGATTGAGCGCCGCCTCGTCAATCGCCGCATTCGACAGCGCCGCGGCCGCGCTCTCGTCGATCACGGCGAAACCGGGCGCGACGCCCGCCTCCAGCGGAAAGCGCTTCAGCACGCTTTCGCAGAAGGAGTGGATGGTCTGGATCTTGAGCCCGCCCGGCGTTTCGAGCGCGCGCGCGAACAGCCGTCTCGCCTGCGCGAGCTTGGCCGCGTCGCGTTCGCGATAGCTTTCGCCTTCAAGCGCCTTCAGCGCTTGCGCGAGCTTGTCGTCGTCTGCGAGCGCCCAGCCGCCGAGCAGTTCGAAGAGCCTGCCCGCCATCTCGGCGGCCGCCGCCTTGGTGTAGGTGATGCAGAGGATTTTCGACGGCGGCGTTCCTTCGAGCAGAAGCCGCGCGACGCGATCGGTGAGCACCCGCGTTTTGCCCGCGCCGGCATTCGCCGCGACGATCGCCGAATGCGCGGGATTCGCCGCGAGCCTTTGATTCTTCACCGTTTGCTCGACCGCGGCGTTCATTCCTCGCCCTCCGCGTCGAGCCACTCGCGACGGCGCGCAAGGTGGTCGTAATCTCCATAGTCGTCCGCAAATTGCGGTCGCGGCTGCGAAAGATAAACCGCATCCGGAGCATCATAATAAGCGAGAAGCGCTTCGAGGCCCCGGCGCGCCTCTTCGATCAGGGCGCGCGCGGCGTCGCCTTCCGCGCCCGATTGGTCTCGCCCCTCATTGGAGCGGTTCAACGACTTCACATAATGGAAGCTTTCCGCGCGCGCCGGTCCGAGCGAGGAAAACCCGCCTTCCTCGACGATGACCGCGGTCAGCGGCAATTGCGGGTTGAACTGCGCCTGCACCTGCTTGAGGCTCGGCAAAACGCCGGTCTTGAAGTCGAACAGGGCCGCGCCGCCGCCCTCCAGCCGATCGATGCGGTCGGCCCGCGCTGTCAGGGTGAACGGGCCGGCCGGCGCCGGAAAGGTCCATTCGCCTTCGCCTTCGACGACAGCGGGCGCGCCGCGCAGGCGCTGCGCGCGATCCCAGTCTTCGAACCAGTCGAGCGCGGCCTCAAGACGGGCGCTCCAGATTACGCGCGCCGCGCCTTCGACGCCGTGCGCGGCGGCGTGTTCGTCCAACAGCGCCGACAGGCGCGCCCGCCGCGCCGCGCCTTCCGGCGACTCGCGCGCGAAGATCTCGAAAACCGTGTGGAGAAGACGGCCGAGTTCGCGCTTGCCGGCGGGCTGCGCCAGCGGGTCGAGCTTTTTGAGCCGCAATATGTAGCGCGCATAGATCCCGTAAGGATCGCGCATCAATTTTTCGAAGCGGGTCACGCCGAGTTTGCGCGGGCGCGCTTCGAGCGGCGCGCGGGCTTGCGGTCGCGTTGCGGGCGTGACGGCGTGAGGCTTGTCGAGGGCGTGCGTCCAGGCGGCCAGCCGCATCGTCGCGTCGACATCGCTGGCCGCGCCCGCGCCGCCGAGAATATTCTTTAAACGGACAATCCAGCGCGACGGTTTCGCGGGCGCGCCGCCCGCCATGCGCGCCCGCGTCAGCGCGACCTCCCGCGCGGCGGCGAGCGCGGCGAAATCATGCGCGGCGAGACCAAGCCGGCGTTCCGGCGAGGGAAGGCCGGCCTGCTTGCGCATTTCGCGAGACAAAAAAGGGTCGGTCGGCGCTTCGCCGGGCCACACGCCCTCATTGAGCCCGCCCAAAATGACGAGATCGGCGGACTGGAGCCGCGCCTCGAGGGGGCCCAGAATTCTCAGGCGCGGATGCGCCGGCGAGCGGCGGCGAAGGCTTGCTCCGGCGAGAAGCTGGGCGAAGCTTTCGCGATATTCGTTCACGGAGATTTCTCCGAGCGCGCCCGCCATCTCCCGCATCTCGGCGATAAGGGCGGCGCCCTTTTCGCCGTCATCGCCCCGCCAGAGACGGACGGCCCCCATTTCGTCGCCGTCGGCGGCGAGCGCCTCGGCGGCGTTGACATGCGCGGCGAGAAATACCTCGAAAGCCGCGCGCGGCGCGGCCGGCCAAAGCGCCGCGGCTTGCGCCAGCGCTTCGACAATAGGCGCGGCGCCTGCGGCGTCGCGGGCCTTGTCGAGCTTGCGCCTCAGCCCTTCGATTCCCGGCCCCGGCGCGACGCCGCGCAGGGCGCGGTCAAGCGTCGCCAATGCTTTCGCGCGCGCCCCGCCGTCCAGGCCGAAGCCTGCAAGCCGCGCGCGCGCAAGCGAAAGCAGCGCGACGGGATCGGACGGCGCGGCAAGCCAGTCGGCGACCAGGCGCAAATAGACCCCGCACGGACTATTGGCGAAGGGCACGCCGCCAGAATCGTCGACAGCGACATTCCAGCGGCGCATTTTCGCCGCGACGCGCCGGCCGAGCGTTCGATCCGGCGTGACCAGCATCGCTGTCTTGCCGTCCGTCTCCAGCGTCTCCCGGAAGAGAAGCGCGACCGCGGCCGCCTCCGCCTCTTCGTCTGCCGCCTCGATCAGCGACAGACCGGCGCGCGCCTCCTTGAGCGCCGGGTCGCGCGCGGACGCGTCCTCCACGAGGCGGCGCCAGTCGTCGGTCGCGCCCGCAGGGCGCAGCGCCAGAGACAAGAGCGCAGAGCGCTTCGTTTGCGCGCCGGAGCCTGGCCAGGGCCGCACCGTTTCGGGAGGGATTTCTATCCGTTCGAGCAGGGCTTTGAGGCCGGCCTGCGGATGCGGATCGTCCACGGCGCGCCATGCTTTGGCGTCCGCGACAAGATCGCGGTCGAGGCCGGGCAAAACAACGGCGCCTTTCGGCAGTTGAGCGACGATTTTCATCAGCCGCGCCACGGCGGGCGCGCTGCCGGTCGATCCCGCGACGATGACCGGGGATTGCGGCGGCGCGCCTTCAAGCTTTCCGCCGAGAAGGTCGATCAGCCTTGCGCGCCGCTCGGCCGGATCCATGAGGCCGCGTCTTTTCAGATAGGCCGGCCATGCTTCCGTCGCGATTTTCAGGAATTTGAGCGAGCGCTCCCAATGCGCCGCGTGTTCGGCGGGCGCAAGCGCTTCAAGGCGGTCGAAAGGGATTTCCTCCGCATAGAAAGAATCGAGCAGGGCGCCGAGTTCGCGCGCCGCGCCAAAGGCGACCGCCCAGTTCTGCGCGCCGTCAAACGCGCTTTCGGCAGCGGCGACGAATTTCGCCAGGACGATGCGTCTTTCCATCGGCGAAATCGCCGGCGGAAGATCAGCGGCGTCGATTTCTTCGCCGGGGTCGAGAAGAAATTCGTCTTCGTCGACATCGCCGAGCGCGCGGATTTTCGGCAGCAGGCTCGCCCGGCCGGATGCGGCGGCCACAAACGCATCCGTCAATGCGCGCACGGCGCGCCGGGTGGGCGCGAATATGCGCATTTCGGCGAGCGCGAGCGGATCGCCGCCGACGCTTTCATGCAGCGCCCTCGCCAGGTCGACAAGGAACGGCCGGCCTGCATCGATGGAGTAAAGCCGCGGCGCGGGCGCGTTGAAAACGGAGCCGCCTGCGGCCGTCATCGCGCCGCGCTCGCTGCGAGGCGGGCCTCGGCGATCCGGAGACCTTCCGGATCGCCGACATGCATCCAGAAGCCGAGATGTTCGAGGCCGCAAAGCCGGCCGGCCGCCGCGGCCTTGTCCCACAAGAGCCGCATCGAAAACGGCCCTTCGGGCGCGCCGTCGAGAAGCCGCGGCGAGATAATCTGCAAGCCGGTGAACACAAAAGGCGCCGTCGCGCCTTTCCGCCAGGCGAGACGGCCGTTCTCGCCAAGTTCGAAGTCGCCCGCCCCCGCATAGCCGCTTGCGCGCTCCGCCGGCGCCAGCAGCAAGAGCGCGTCCATTTCTTCGTCATTCCAGCGCGCCGCGAGGCGCGCGCAGGCTTCCCCGCCGGGATCGTCAAGAAGGATCGCGTCGGTGTTGGTCGAGTAGACAGGCGCTTCGCCGAGCGCGCGGCGCGCCTTGTTCAGTCCGCCGCCTGTCTCAAGCAACAGCGCCCGCTCGTCCGATATGATGATCTCGGGCGCGCGCCGCGTTTGAAGATGCGCCTCCATCATGTCGGCGAAGGCGTGAACATTGACGACGGCGCGCTCGACGCCCGCCGCGGCGAAGCGGTCGAGCGCGTAATCGACAAGCGGCTTGCCGGCGACTTCAATCAATGGCTTGGGACGGTCATCCGTAAGCGGACGCATACGCGTGCCGAGACCTGCGGCCAGAACCATGGCGGTTTTCGGCGTCATGAAACAAGGTCCGGAAAATGTCTGGCGAAAAAGGCGCGCACCGGCGCAAGCGCCGGCCGCGCCAGATCGCGCCGGAAATGCCCTTCGACGCGCGGCAGAAAATCGAGATAGCGCGGTTTGCCGTCGCGCTTCACCAGCCGCGCGAATATGCCGAGAATCTTCGCGTTGCGCTGCGCGGCTAGGATTGCATAGTCGCTGAAAAAGGCGTCTGCGTCGAAATCCGCATAGGCCGAGGCCCCGGCCGCATAATATGCGAGCATCGACTCCGCGAGATCGGCGCGGACGTCGCGCCGCGCGTCTTCCAGAAGCGAGGCCAGATCATAGGCGGCGTGCCCGATGAGCCCGTCCTGGAAATCGATCAGCCCGACTCGGGCCGCGCCTTGGCGCTGCGGCAGCCAGAGAAGATTCTCGGCGTGGAAGTCGCGCAGTATGATCGTCGTCGGCGCGGAAAGCCCGTCGAGCGCGCCCGCCCAAGCGGCGTAATATTCGGCGAGGAGGCTCGGCGGCGGCGGGGCCCCTTTGCGGAATGTCCAGTACCATTCGGGAAGCAGGCCGATCTCCGCCTCGAGAGCCGTGCGATCGTAAGAAAGCATCGTATACTGATCGCTGGCCGGGGGTCGCGGCGCGGCCGCGCGAAGCTGCAGGAGCGCGTCGACGGCCGCGGCGTAGAGCGCTTCTTCGTTCGCGCCCGCCGGAATCGCGCGCGCATAGAGAGCGTCGCCAAGATCCTCGATCAGCGCAAAGCCGCGCGCCGGATCGGCGGCGTAAATCTCGGGCGCGGAAAGGCCGGCGGCGCGAAGCGCCGCATCGATATCGAGGAAAGCGGAGAGATTGGGGCCGGCCAGGCGCGCCATCGCGTTATAGCCGAGGGCGCGTCGCTCTTCGGGGCTCGCATCTCTGGGGCAGGGGGCGGATTCGGCCTTGGGCGGCGCGTTCATCAACAGCGCGACGCGGCCGTTCAGGTCGAGCCGCTCATAGCTGCGGGTCGATGCGTCGCCCGCGAGCGCCGACGCGCGCGCGCCGCTCCAGCCGGCGGCGGCGAGGAAATCGGCGCGCTCGGCTTCGCGCATGTCGGATGGCCTTGTCATGTCCGTCCTTGTTCTCTTGATTCTGGCGTTGCGCAGAGCCCGGCTTCGGCGAGCCGGCGCATCCACGCAGTATCGCCGCGCGCCGTGAGCACGCGTCGCCCGTCCTGCGGAGACAGGCGGATCAACAGGGCGGTTTCCGGCACAAACCGCGCGATCCTTTCCGGCCATTCGATCAGGCAGGCGCCGTCCTCAAGCGCGTCTTCAAAACCCAGTTCAAAAACGTCGTCGTCCCTTTCGAGCCGGTAAAGATCGAAATGCCACAAGGCGAAATCGGGGCCGTCATAGCTCAGAGCGAGGGCGAAAGTCGGGCTCGGCGCCTCCTCGACGCCGGCGAGGGCGCGCACGACGCCCCGCGCGAGCGTCGTCTTGCCCGCGCCCAGGGGGCCGGCCAGGCAGACAACGTCTCCGCGGCGCAAAAGCGGCGCGAGCGCGGCGCCGAACGCAGCCGTCGCCCTTTCGTCCCTCAGCGCTATCTGAAATTCCGCCATTCTCCGGATAGATAGGCGAGGCGAAGGGCGCCCGCAAAGCCCCGCCTTGTTGACGGGCGGCGAGGCGAGCCGCTACCGAGCAGAGGCGACGGGAGGCGCGATTGTCGGAGAGAATCATGATCATCGGCGCTGGCCAGGCCGGCGCCCAGGCGGCGGCGAGCCTGCGCCAGGAAGGCTTCGCCGGCGCGATCACGCTGCTCGGCGAGGAAACGCCGCCGCCCTATCAGCGCCCGCCCTTGTCGAAGGCCTATTTGATGGGCGCTCTCGAGGAGAGCCGCCTTTATCTGCGCCCGCGCGATTTTTACGAAAAAAACGCGATCGAATTGCGGCTCGGCGCGCGCGCGCTCAGGATCGACCGCGCCGGCAAGGCCGTGACGCTCGAATCGGGCGAAGCGCTCGCCTATGACAAGCTCCTGATCGCAACCGGGGCGCCGCCGCGCCGCATTCCCGTCCCGGGCGCCGATCTGCCAGGCGTCGCCTATCTCAGAACGATCGAAGACAGCGACGCCCTGCGGGCCGTGCTCGCCGGCGCGCGCCGGCTTGTTATTGTCGGCGCCGGCTATATCGGTCTCGAAGTCGCCGCCGCCGCGCGCAAGGCCGGGCTCGAGGTCACCATTCTGGAGCTAGCCCCGCGCGCCCTCTCGCGCGTCGCCTGTCCGCAGGTCTCGGCCTTCTTCCACGATCTCCATCGCGCCGCGGGCGTCGATCTGCGGCTTGAGACGGCGCTCGCCGGCTTTGAGGGCGCGGGCCGTCTCGAAGCGGCCGTCTTGCAGAGCGGGGAAAGGGTGGCCTGCGAGGCCGCGCTTGTCTGCGTCGGAGCGGCGCCGGAGACGCAGCTCGCGGAGGACGCCGGCCTCAAGGTCGAAAACGGGGTCTGGGTCGATGAGACCGCGCAGACGGAGGACCCGTCGATCTGGGCGGCGGGCGACTGCGCCAATCACCCGTCCGTTCTTTATGGGCGGCGCGTGCGCCTCGAATCCGTTCCGAATGCGATCGATCAGGCGAAGGCGGCGGCGGCCAATATGACCGGCAAGCGCGTCGTCTATGACGCGACGCCGTGGTTCTGGTCGGATCAATATGACGTCAAGCTGCAAACGGCGGGGCTCGGCGAAGGCGCCGATCAGGTGATCGCGCGCGGCGACCCGAAATCGAAACGCTATGCGGTTTTCAGCCTGAAGCAGGGCCGTCTGCTCGCCGTCGACGCCATGAACGATCCCGCTTCCTTCATCGCCGGCAAGAAGCTCGTCGCGCTGAAAGCGTCGCCGAATCCGAAAATGCTTGCCGATCCCGCCGCGGACCTTAAATCCCTTCTCGCTGCGCCGCCGAAAGAACAGGACTGATGCCGAAGATCACCTATATCGAACAGAACGGAACCGAACATGTCGTCGACGCCGAAGTCGGACTGTCGGTGATGGAGGCGGCCGTCCGGAACATGGTTCCCGGAATCGACGCCGATTGCGGCGGCGCCTGCGCCTGCGCGACCTGTCACGTCTATGTCGACGAGGCCTGGCTTGAAAAAACCGGCAAGCCCGAGGCGATGGAGGAGTCGATGCTCGACTTCGCCTATGAGCCCAAGCCGAATTCGCGCCTGTCCTGCCAGATCAGGGTGAGCGAGGCGCTGGACGGATTGGTCGTCCGCCTGCCTGAATTCCAGGGCTGACCGGGATCGGAGCGCGGCGATCCCGGAGAATCCGGCAGGGCCCCGCTTGACGCGCCGCGCCGCCCGCGCTTTGCTGAACAAATGCAGAACCTTCTGCCGCTTGAGGCTTTGGCGCCGCTCGCGTCCGCGGCCCGCCCCGACGTGACGGCGGCGATCACGCGCGGCGCGGCCCGCCTGTTCGTCGATCTCGGCTTGGCGCCGCTCGCCGAATTCCGGCTGCCGAACGGGCGGCGCGCCGATCTCGCCGGGCTCGACGCGAAGGGGCGCTTGACGATCGCCGAGGTGAAATCCTGCCAGGCCGATTTCGAATCGGACGGCAAATGGGAGGACTATCTCGGCTATTGCGATGAATTCTATTTCGCGGTCTCGAACGAGTTCCCGCATTCTCTGCTGCCGCCCGGGGAGGGACTGATCGTCGCCGACGCATTCGGCGGCGCGATCCTTCGGGCGGGGCGGGACCGTCCCATGGCGGCGGCGCGAAGAAAGTCGATCATGCTGCGCTTTGCAAGACAGGCGGCCGCCCGGGCGGCGAGTCTCGGCGCGCGCTTCGACGGCTGATCCTCAGGCGTCTTCCTCGTCGAGTTTGACCGGATGGCCCCACAGGCGATGGACATGCCAGAGCACGTCCTCGCGCGTTTTCGGGTCGAGCGAGCGTCCGTCATGCATGGCGTGCTTGAGCGTCAGCCGCCGGTCCCCCTCGAGATCGGCGGCGACGACCTGGATGTTCGGCTCGTGCATGCCGAGATCGTACATCGCCGCGAGCCGCGCGCGCAGGTCCTTGAAGCCCTGTTCGTTATGAATCGCCTCCACCTCGACATGCGTCTCGTCGGCGTCGTCGCGCAGCGCAAACATCCGCATACGACGCATCACCGTCGGCGAGAGATATTGCAGAATGAAGCTTTCGTCGCGAAAATTCGTCCAGGCGTCTTTCAGCACTGCGCGCCAGTCGCCGGCGCCGGCGATGTCGGGGAACCAGTCGCGGTCTTCGTCAGTCGGCGTTTCGCAGATGCGGCGGATGTCCTCCATCATGGCGAAGCCGAGCGCGTAGGGGTTGATGCCGGAATAGCGCGGATCGTCGAAATCCGGCTGGAAGACGACCGACGAATGCGAATGCAGAAACTCCATGATCGCGCCTTCGCCGATCTGTCCCGTCTCATAAAGACGATTCATGATGTAATGATGCACGAATGTCGCGCAGCCTTCGTTCATCACCTTCGTTTGTTTCTGCGGATAAAAGTACTGCGAGATATTGCGCACGATGCGGATGATTTCGCGCTGCCAGGGCTTTAGAACCGGGCTCGCCTTCTCGATGAAATAGAGCAGGTTCTCCTCGGGCAATTTGATGTTCTTGACTTCCTGCTGGCGTTCCTCGGCCTCATCGTCGCCTTCTTCGATATTCGGCAATGTGCGCCAGATGTCATTGAAAGTCTTTTGTTCGTATTCGGCGCGCGCGACGGCTTTCGCAACCCGGTCGGCTTCGGAAAGACGCGGCGGGCGGTTGTAACGGAAAACGCCCTGATCCATCAGCGCATGGGCGGAATCGATCACTTTTTCGACTTCGTCGAAACCGTATTCGTCTTCGCATTTCGCGATGTATTTCTTGGCGAAGTCGAGATAGGGCAGAATGCCCTCTGCGTCCGTCCACTGACGGAAGAGATAATTGTTCTTGAAGAAGTGATTGTGTCCGAAGCAGGCGTGCGCCATGACAAGCGCCTGCATCGTCATCGTGTTCTCCTCCATGAGATAGGCGATGCAGGGATTCGAATTGATGACGATCTCATAAGCGAGGCCGGTGAAGCCGCGCCGGTAAAGCTGCTCGTCGCGCGCGAAGTGCTTGCCGAAGGACCAATGCCTGTACATCAGCGGCATGCCGTGCGACGAATAAGCGTCCAGCATCTGTTCGGATGAAATGATCTCGATCTGGTTCGGATAGACGTCGAGCCCGAGATCCTCCAGCGCGATCTTCTCGATCGCGTTGTAGGTCGCCTTCAGCCGTTCGAAGTCCCAATCATTGTCGGCGTAAAGGAGATCGGGCGTCGCGGCGTCGAGAACTGCCGGCATGGCTTACTCTCCAGCGCGGGGAATGCCCCGCCTTGTTTCCAGATACATGGCGAAGCTCGCAAGCCAGTGGCCGCCTTCGTAATGTTCGCCGGTGACGGCGGCGAGTCCTGACTTTTCATGAACGGCCGCGGCTGCGTTGAGGCTGGCGCGGCGTCTGTCTTTTTCCGGCAGCGCCGCGGCGATCCCCTCAAGCATCCAGGCGCGCGACAGATTGAGCCCGTCGAGATGGGCGAGCTTGCCGTCGGTCGGATCGAGCACGACGCCCGGCTTCAGCCAGTCGGATGAGCCGTCTTTCGGAATCTCCGGCAGAAACGCGGCCAGCCATTTGGCGAACTCCTTTCGACCCATCACCCGGCGCATCAGGTCCGCTTCGGCGAGGCAAGGCGACAGGAAGTCCTCGCCGGAGGGTTCGTAGCTGATCGGGCAATGGACGTCGCCGGCGTAAAAGTCCCGGGATTTCTTCTCGATCAGCGCGGCGAGACCGGCGTTCTCGGCTTCGCGCGCATAGTCGAGCATCAGGCCGAAGGCGAAAGCAGTCTGATTATGCGTGCCGATGCGGATCGGATAGACGAGATTGGGAAGCCATTTCTCGATTCGCCAAACAACCGCCTCCTCAAGCGGGCGCAAGGTCTCGCGCCATGCGGCGGCGTGCGGGTCGCTTGCCTCGTCAAGCTCGGCGACAAGCTGCAGGAGCCAGGCGAGGCCGTAGGGCCGCTCGAAATCCTCGCGGTGATCGGCGCGCATATAAGCGGCTTCGGCGGCGATCTTGGCGGGCTGAAAGCTGTCCGAAAGCGCCGCGACGATCTTGTCCTTGAGGGGCGTTTCGGGATCCGTCGCCAATATGCGCGCCAGCAGCCAGTGTCCGTGTACTGAAGAGTGCCAGTCGAAGCATCCGTAAAAGGCCGGGTGAAGCTTCCGGGGCGGAGCGACGTCAGCGTCGCTGCTCATCACATGGCTGATCTTGTTCGGATATTCCCGGCCGACGCAGCCGAGCGCGAGTTCGGCGAAGCGGTCCGTCGCCGACGCCGCGCGCATATTCTGCGCCGGCGGCGTCTCAGCGAAAGCAGAGCCGGCCAGCATGACAATCGCCGTTCCGGCGAGAAAGGCGCGCGCCGTCCTCACGCCGCCTCCTGCGCGTCGCGCGAGAACAGCTCGCGGAAAACAGGAAAAATATCCTGGGGTCTTGCGATGCGGGTTTGCGCGAAATTCGGCCATTTCGGCGCGAATCGCCGATAGGCGCGCCACAGTTCGGCCCCGGAATCGGCGTCTGAAAAGACTTCGAGTTCGCGTTCGTCGAGAATTTCGATATAGGCGTAATATTGCGAGATCGGCATCACGTCCTGATCGAGAATCTCAACGCAGCGCTGCGCGTCGCCCGATTGCGTGAAGCCGTCCGAGGCCTGCGCGACATAAATGTTCCACTCGCTCGCCGGGAAGCGGTCTTTCTGCACCTCCAGCATTTTCTCAAGCGCGGTGGAGACCACCGTGCCGCCCGACTGGCGCGAATAGAAAAAGGTCTCTTCGTCGACTTCTTCGGCGTGATGGGTGTGACGAATGAAAACCACCTCGACGCGTTCGTAACGGCGTTTGAGGAAAAGATAGAGCAGCATGTAAAAGCGCTTGGCGAGATCCTTCTCGCGCTCGCCCATCGAGCCGGAAACGTCCATCAGACAGAACATGACCGCGGCGGTCGTTTCGACCGGCGTCTGCTCGAAGGCGTTGTAGCGAACGTCGAGCGGGTCGATGAACGGCGCCCAGCGGCGGCGTTTCTCCATCGCGTCGAGCTTGGCCAGAAGCGCTTTCTTCTCGGCGATTTCCTCCGCGCTCGGGTCGGCGACGCGTTCAAGTTCGAAAAGACGCGTTTTGAGCTCGTTCATCTCGCGCGTCGACGGCCGGCGCAGGGCGAGACGGCGGCCATGCGCATTGCGCATGGTGCGGATCAGATTGATATTGTTCGGCGTGCCGGCGACGGTGAGGCCCGCGCGCCGCCAGGCGGTCGATTTGAGCTCCTTCAGGGAGCGCTTGACGAGATTGGGAAGCTCCAGGTCCTCGAAGAAAATATCGAGGAACTCATCCTGCGTGAGCGTGAACTGGAAACTGTCCTCGCCCTCGCCCGAATCGGACGCCTCCTTGCCTTTGCCCTTGCCCGCGCCTTTGGGCGGTTTCTTCAGCTTGTCGCCGACGTCGAATTCCTTGTTGCCCGGGTGCACGACGCTGCGCCGGCCCGCATCGGGATTGAGCCGGAATCGCGGTTCGGCGGTCGACTTCGACGGGATCGAGATTTTCTCGCCCTTGGCGAGATCCTGCACCGAGCGTTCGCGCAGCGACTTCTGCACGGCTTCCTTGATCTGCGCGCGCGCTCTTTTGAGAAAACGCTGACGATTGCCGAGCGACTTGCCCTTCGGGTTCTTGCGGCGATCGATGAAGTGGAATTTGTTCATCGGTTGCAGTTCGGACGTTGCAGGTTGCGGACGGACCTCGCTAGCCAGACGTCCCGCAACCTCCAACCTTCAACCTCTCCTAGCCCGCTTTGTTGACGCGCATATACCATTCGACCAGACGGCGGACCTGTCTCGGCGTGTAACCGCGATCGACCATGCGGGCGACGAAATTGTCGTGCTTCTTCTCGGTTTCGCTGTCCTTTTTCGAATCGAAGGAGATGACCGGCAGCAGGTCTTCGACCTGGCTGAACATTCTTTTTTCGATGACGTTGCGCAGCTTCTCGTATGACGTCCAGGCCGGGTTCCGGCCGCCGTTCGCGGCCCGGGCGCGCAGCGCGAATTTCACGACCTCGTTGCGGAAGTCCTTGGGGTTGGCGATGCCCGCCGGTTTTTCGATTTTCGACAGCTCGGCGTCGAGCGTTTGACGGTCGAGAAGCTGGCCCGTGTCCGGGTCCTTGAAGTCCTGGTCTTCGATCCAGGCGTCGGCGTAGGCGATATAGCGGTCGAACAGGTTCTGGCCGTATTCGCCGTAGCTTTCGAGATAGGCTTTCTGGATCTCCTTGCCGATGAAATCGGCGTAGCGGGTTGAAAGCTCCGACTTGATGAAGTCGAGATAGCGCTTTTCAACCTCGTCCGGGAACTGCTCGCGCTTGATGGCGTTTTCGAGCACGTACATCAGGTGCACAGGATCGGCCGCGACTTCGTCCGTATCGAAATTGAAGGTTTCGGAGAGCACCTTGTAGGCGAAGCGCGTCGAGATGCCGTCCATGCCTTCGTCGATGCCGGCGGCGTCGCGATATTCCTGATGCGACTTGGCTTTCGGATCAGTGTCTTTCAGCTTCTCGCCGTCATAGACCCTGAGCTTGGAGAACAAGGTCGAATTTTCATGCTCGCGCAGGCGCGTCAGCACCGAAAAACGCGCGAGCAGGTCGAGCGTTTCGGGCGCGCAAGGGGCGGTCGCGAGTTCGGAATTCTGCAACAGCTTGTTGTAGATCTGACGTTCTTCGGTGACGCGCAGGCAATAAGGCACCTTGATCACGCAAATGCGGTCAAGGAAAGCTTCATTGTGTTTGTTGTTGCGGAACATCTGCCATTCAGCTTCGTTCGAATGGGCGAGTATGACTCCGTTGAACGGAATCGGGCCGAGCGACTCAGTGCCGACATAATTGCCTTCCTGCGTCGCGGTGAGCAGGGGGTGCAGCACCTTGATCGGCGCCTTGAACATTTCGACGAATTCGAGAAGCCCCTGATTCGAATGACACAGTCCGCCCGAGTAGGAATAGGCGTCGGGATCGGACTGGCTGAAATGTTCGAGCTTTCTGATGTCGACCTTGCCGACAAGCGCGGAAATGTCCTGATTGTTCTCGTCGCCGGGTTCGGTCTTGGTGATGGCGATTTGGCGAAGTTTGGACGGGAAAAGGCGCACAACTTCGAACTTTGAAATGTCGCCGCCGAATTCGTCGAGCCGCTTCACGGCCCAAGGGCTCATAATGCCGGTGAGGCGGCGTTTGTCGATTCCGTATTTGTCCTGGAGAAGCGACTTCAGCTCTTCCGACTGGAAGAGTCCGAGCGGACTTTCGAAGACCGGCGAGATTTCGGCCCCCGCCTTGAGGACGTAGATCGGATGGACCTCCATCAGATCTTTGAGGCGCTCGGCGAGGGAGGATTTGCCGCCGCCGACGGGCCCCAGAAGATAGAGGATCTGCCGCTTTTCCTCGAGCCCCTGCGCCGCATGGCGGAAATAGGAAACGATCCGTTCGATCGTGTCCTCCATGCCGTAAAAACCGTCAAAAGCGCGATAGCGGCGGATCGTTCGGTTGAAAAAGATGCGCGCAAGACGCGGGTCTTTCGACGTGTCGACCATTTCCGGCTCGCCGATCGCCGCGATCATGCGCTCTGCGGGACTGGCGTAGAGCATCGGGTTGTCGCGCGCGGCGAGCAGATAATCGCGAAGGCTCATCGCCTCCTGCTTCACGCGGCTGTAGCTCTCCGAAAAGAGGCTGAAAATGTCGAGGTTTTCTTCTCCGCTCATGACAGTCTCACTCACCTGATGCCGGCCTGGATTCCGGGGATCGGCCATAGCCCCATTGTTCGCGCGCAGCGCCCGACCGCGCGCTCGACGAAATTCTTGCGTTTCGGGCCGCCATTCGGCGCTCCCGCATTCGCTTCACTTTTGTCGCTGACAAGCCGGGGCGCGTCGAAATCGCGGGCTGAACGGCTGTGGCGCTTCTTGGCGGCGCCCGTCTCCAAAAGAGTCATGTCCATTATGTGGGCCGGCGCGGCCTTGGCGCAAGAGCGCGCGCTTTTCGATGACGCCTGCCGATGAATGAACGCTCTCATGGAAGCAAACCCGTGAACTAACTGCTGCCGCGCCGCGTCTCCGTCTTCTCATTGTCCGCGCGGTCGCGCCGCGCCGTCAGTTTCGCTTTGGGCCTTCAACAAGCCCTCGCGTTTCTCAAGGTTAACATTTGGCTCTTAAGAAACTCTCACTCGTTGAACAAAGTAACAAGAATGGGGCGATCTTGCGACAACGTTGTTGCGCCGCACGCAAGGGGCGCGGCGAAAAGCGCGCTTAAGCCACTGACGCGGCGCGGAATTGGCGCATCGTCTCGCGCGCGGGCGAAACGGCGAATGCGCGCCCGCGCGCGGCGCCGTGACGCGCGAAATTGAATTGCTGATTCGAAATTCGAAGCTGGCACTCGCCGGGCGAGAGTGCTTGAGGCGCGCCGCGGGCGCCCCGCATTCAGTTCCGCGCCAGCGCGTCGTCGATGAGTTTTGCAGTCGCGCGCGCGCCGTAGATTTTTATGAACGGACCCATGCGGGGGCCTTCCTTCTGCCCGAAAACGACTTCGTAGAGGCCCGAAAACCAGTCGCGGATATTCACGAATCTCTGCGCCTTGCCGGCGTCGAACACCGCTGTCTGATAGACGTCCTCCGGGGCGTCGTCGCCGATCTCCTTCAGCCGGGCCGAAAGCGCCTCAAGCGCCGCGCGCTCGGCGTCGGTCGGGGCGCGGAACATCTTGGACGGCTTGATGAAGCGCTCGAAATAGCGCTCCGCGTAAACGGTGAGCGCGCGCGCCGCGGCGATTTCGGCCGGGCTCGCATTCGGGCGGTATTTCTTCACGAATCCAAGAAGCACGTTCGGGTCCGCCGAACCGGACGCGCTGACGAGGTTGAGCAGCATCGCGAAAGAAACGGGCGAGGTGTCAGCGGGCGGGGCGCCCTCGTGAATGTGCCATACCGGATTGTCGAGCGCGGCCGCGCCGTTCTGGGCGGGATATTTTTGCAGAAAGCCGAGATATTCGTCGGCCATTTTCGGGATGACGTCGAAATAGAGCTTTTTGGCCGCCTTCGGGTTCTGGAACATGAACAGGGAAAGGCTCTCGGGCGAAGCGTAGGTCAGCCATTCCTCGATCGCGATCCCATTGCCCTTGGTCTTCGAGATCTTCTTTCCTTCCTCGTCGAGGAAGAGCTGGTAGTTGAAGCCGGCGGGCGGTTCGCCGCCCAGCGCGCGGACGATGCGCGAGGACAGCTTGACCGATTCTGTCAAATCCTCGCCCGCCATTTCATAATCGACGCCGAGCGCGAACCATCGGCCGGCCCAGTCGGCCTTCCATTGCAGCTTGGTTCGCCCGCCGCCGACCTCCGTCTTTATCCGTTCGCCGTCCTCATCCTCGAACACCACGGTTCCGGCGCGCGCGTCGATTTCGAGCATCGGCACATAGAGGACGCGCCCGGTCTTCGGCGAGATCGGCAGGATCGGCGAATAGGTCTCCCGGCGCTCGGCGCCGAGCGTCGGCAGGATGATCTCCATCACCGCGTCATAGCGTTCGAGAACGCGGATCAGGGTCTCATCGAAACGCCCTGATTTGTAACATTCGGTCGCCGAGACGAAGTCGTAATCGAAGCCGAAGCGGTCGAGAAAAGCGCGCAATTGCGCATTGTTATGGTGCGCAAAACTCGGATGCTCGGTGCCGAATGGGTTGGGCACGCTGGTCAGCGGCTCCTGCAGGTGCCGGGCGAGAAGCTCCTGGTTCGGCAGTTGCGGCGGCACCTTGCGCATGCCGTCCATATCGTCCGAAAAGGCGATCAGCCGGGTCTTGCGCCCCGTCATAAGTTCAAAAGCGCGTCGGACCATGGTCGTGCGCGCGACTTCGCCGAAAGTGCCGATATGGGGCGGGCCGGAGGGCCCGTAGCCCGTCTCGAAGATCACGGGATCGTCATGGCCCGCCCGCTCCAGCCGTTTGACGAGCGCGCGCGCCTCCCCGAAGGGCCAGGACTTCGCGGCGTCGATATCGGCTTTCGAAAATTGGCGGCGGCTCATGAGAGGTTGCGGCTTGCGGGCTTGAGGTTGTAGGGATGGGCGCGCACGCCCCTTTCGCCGCTACCTACCCCCAGCAACAGCCAACCTGCAACAGCAAGCCATGTCAGCCGAACGAGTCGCCGACCTCACGCCGCAAGAAGCGATCGTCTATCTGATGGTCATGACTTCCGCTTCCGACGGGCGCATCACCGACCGCGAACTGCGGACCATCGGCCGCGTCGTGCGCTCTTTTCCGCTGTTTTCGGATCGGGACGAAGCCGCCCTCGTGGAGACGTCGGAGGCCTGCGGGCGCCTGATGGCCTCCGATGACGGTCTTCACAAGGTGCTGGCGGCGGCCGCGGCCGCCCTGCCGAAGCATCTTGCGGAGACCGCCTATGCGGCGGTCGTCGATGTCGTCACGGCCGATGAGAATCTCGAAATGACGGAAATCCGCGTTCTTGAACTCATTCGCGACGCGCTTGGCGTGCCTGACGAGGGCGCGCAGGCGATCGAACGCGCCGCCAAAGCGCGGCACATGACGCTTGCCGGGGCGAATTGATTCTTGCGCGGCGCGGCCCGCGGCCGGTTGAAGCCCGCGGCGAGCCGCGCTAGCGCTCGCTCCTGTGAGCGCCGATCCCGTCCGCCTGTACCGCCTGATCGCCGCCGCCGACTGGCAGGCGGCGCGCAGCGCCGGACTCGTTCCCCTTCGCGACATCGACCGGCGCGACGGCTATCTGCATTTGTCGACCGGCGATCAGGTTCTCGAAACGGCGCGCCTGCATTTCGCCGGCGCCGCCGACCTTGTCGCGCTTGAGATCGACGAGAGCGCGCTTGAGGGAGACATCAAATTCGAGCCGGCCCGCGGCGGCGAACTCTTTCCGCATCTTTACGGGACGCTGCCGGTGTCAGCTGTTCGCCGGGCGCGAAGGCTTCTGGCGGCGGCTGACGGTTTCGTCTTCGAGGACGCGCCATGAGGCCGCCGCTTTTTCTCGCCGATCTCGGCGCGCGCGCCATGCGCATGCTCGACCCGGAAGACGCGCACCGGCTGACCGTGAAGGCGATGGCGCGGGGCTTCGGTCCGAAGCCGAGGATTCCCGTCGATCCGCGGCTCGCCGTCAGCGTCGCGGGCGTTGATTTTCCCAATCCGCTCGGGCTCGCCGCGGGTTTTGACAAAAACGCCGAGGCGGTCGACGCCGCGCTCGATCTCGGCTTCGGCTTCGCCGAAATCGGCGCCGTCACGCCGCGGCCGCAACCGGGCAATCCGCGCCCGCGCGTCTTCCGGCTGGTGGAAGATCTCGCCGTCATCAATCGCTACGGCTTCAACAATGACGGGCTTGAAGCGGTTTCGGCGCGGCTCGAAGCGCGCCGCGCGCGCGGGATCGTCGGCGCCAATCTCGGCGTCAATAAGGACAGCAAAGATCCGATTGCGGACTATGTGTCGGGCGTTCGCCGCCTCGCGGGCCTTGTCCAGTTCTACACGGTCAATGTCTCGTCGCCGAACACGCCCGGTCTACGCGCCTTGCAGAGTCGTCAGGCGCTTGAGCAAATTCTCCGGGCGGTGATCGCCGCGCGCGACGCGCTCTCGCAAAGGACCGCGGTCTTTCTCAAGATCGCGCCTGACCTCGCCGACGCCGACAAGACCGATATCGCCGATGCGGCGCGCGCATGCGGCGTCGACGGGCTGATTATTTCGAACACGACGATCGCCCGTCCCGCGGATCTCAGGAGCGCATATGCGGGCGAGAAGGGCGGGCTCTCCGGCGCGCCGCTTTTCGCGCCTTCGACCGCGTTGCTGGGCGAATTTCACAAGGCTCTGGGCGGGTCCGTTCCCCTGATCGGCGTCGGCGGTGTGTCGTCGGCGCGCGACGCCTACAAGAAGATTCTGGCCGGCGCCTCGCTCGTCCAGCTTTACACGGCGCTCATCTATCAGGGGCCAAGTCTGGTCGCGCGAATTTTGACAGAGCTTCCCGATTTTCTCGATGCGGACGGATTCGCCCATCTCCGCGAAGCGGTCGGATCAGGCGCCCGCTAGCGTTTCATGCGACGAGGCGCCTTTTTCCCGCGGCGGATGCGGCGCGGTCGGCTTGCGCGCCGGAACGCCGAAGCGAAGGATGGGACGCCCGGCGTCCGGCCGGAAAACTACAGGGGCCGCCCATGAAGATCTTTCTCGCGCTTGTTGCGATCATACTGTGCGGGACCGCGGCGAGCGCCGGCCGCGCCGAAGAGCCTGCGGTCAAGGTGATGGTGCTCGGGACATATCATATGGCCAATCCGGGCCGCGATCTGCACGATGCGAAAGTCGACGATGTCACGGCGCCGGAAAAGCAGCGGCAGCTCGAAACTCTGGCGCGCGAACTCGCGCAGTTCCGGCCGACCAAGATTGCGCTTGAAGGCGTCGCCCGCACCACGGATTTCACTTCGGAGGAGTACAGGCGATTCACGCCTGCCGAACTCAAGACCAATCCGGACGAGCGCGCGCAAATCGGATATCGCCTTGCGTATGATCTCGGACTCGAGGATGTCTATTTGATCGACGAACAAAGCGGCGCGATTGATTATTTTCCTTATGGCGAAGTGCGGGATTTCGCCGAAGCGCACGGCATGAAGGCATACCTCGATGCGCTGAATGCGGACGTCGAAAAAATGATCGGCGCTTTCAACGCTTCGCAAAAAACGAAGACCGTCGCCCAACTGCTCGCCGGCATGAACGATCCGCAAGAGATCGAGAAAGAGAACGACGATTTCTATTACGGTCTGCTGAAAG
This sequence comes from Alphaproteobacteria bacterium, assembly GCA_016125425.1. Taxonomy (GTDB): domain Bacteria; phylum Pseudomonadota; class Alphaproteobacteria; order Caulobacterales; family Parvularculaceae; genus Amphiplicatus. The sequence continues at coordinate 30,422 of WGLT01000002.1, read as the reverse complement.
TCGCCGATCAGAAGAGTCAACCGGGCGCGGAGCTCAATGCTTACTGGTATATGCGCAACGCCAAGATTTTTTCGAAGCTGACACAGATCGCAAAACCGGGCGATCGCGTGCTTGTGGTTTTCGGCGCGGGTCACGCCTATTGGCTGCGCCATTTCGCCGAGCACACGCCGGGCTTTGATCTGGTCGAGCCGGACGACTATCTGCGCTAGCGCTTTGCGAAATCCGCGGCGATCCGCGGCAAATAGACGATCAGCGTCGCGCCGCGCAACAGGAAATAGATCGTAAAGGACGCCCAAAGACCGTGATTGCCGAAGGGCCCGGCGAGCGCGATCGAGGCGATGACGAAAAGCGGCGCCGTTACGAACATGGCGTCGCGCATCTCGCGCGCCCGCGTCGCGCCGATGAAAACGCCGTCCAGCTGGAATCCGCCGACGACCGCGAGCGGGCTGATGATCACCCAGGGCATGAATGTCCGCGCCGCAGCGCGTATGGTTTCGTCCTTCGTCAACAGCGCGATCAGCGCGTCCCCGAAGATCAGATAGGCCGCCGAGAACATCAGCGCCAGGGTCCCGGCGATCATGAAAGTGCGGCGCACGGCCGAGCGATAGCGCGCGGCGCCGCGCGCGCTGTCGCGGTCGCCGATCGCGCCGCCGACAAGAGTCTCCGCCGCGATCGCCGTGCCGTCGAGGGCGAGTCCGGTGAAGAGAAACAATTGCAGCAGCGTCTGGTTCGCTGCGAGCGCGACGTCGCCGAATTGTCCGCTTCGCTGCACGAACCAGGAATAGCTGAACGCCAGCAGCACGGTGCGGATGAAGATGTCGCGATTGACCGAAACGGTGCGCCGGATCTTGTCCGGATCGACGAGGGCGGCGGGCGACCAATGCGCGAAAACGCCGTCATTCCTCGCTAAAATCAGAACCACGAAGAAGGCGCAGATCACAAAGCCGGCGATCTCGGCGATCAGCGTTCCGGCCGCAACGCCCGCCGCGCCCCATCCGAGTCCGACCACAAACCAGTAATCGAGCGCGATATTGATCCCTGTGATGACGAGGCTCGCCGCCATCAGATAATCGGTGCGCCGGCGCGCCGAAAGCCAGCCGAAAGCGGCGTAGGTCGCGAGCGCGAAAGGCGCCCCCCAGATGCGGATGTCGAAATAAACGCGCGCCGCGGCGAAAGTCTCATGGCTCGCCGCGGAGTCGATCTTCAAAGCGGCGAAGGCGAGCGCGCCGAGAATGTTCTGGAAGACGACGAGAACAAGCCCGATCGCTGCGCCAAGCAGGGCGCCGCGGGCGAGCGCGGCCCGCGCCTCTTTCTCGTCGCCCGCGCCCGCGGCCTGTGCGGCGAGGCCCGCAACGCTCATGCGGATGAAGCCGAAAGTCCAGTAGGCGAGCGAGAAGATCACCGAGCCGAGACCGATCGCGGCGATATCGAGAGGACGCTCGGAGCGGCCGAGCGCCCAGACGTCGACGGCGCCCAGGAGCGGCGTCACGGAGGCCGCGACGGAGGCCGGCCAGGCGAGCCGGATAATTTCCTTGTAAGGAACTTCGATGCGAACGGACGGTCGGCTCGACATGACGCGGGCGATCTGACGGGAGGGCCAGCTCTATCCCCAATCCGCCCCCCTGTCACTCCGGAGCGGCGCCCTATTGCGCGGCGCGCGCGCCTCGCCTAGCAACTGTCCTATGGCGCTCGTCCTTCACGACAGCATGGCGCGCGACAAGCGCATCTTCGTCCCCGCCGATCCGAAGCGGGTGACGATGTATGTCTGCGGCCCGACTGTCTACAGCTATGCGCATATCGGCAATTTCCGCGCGGCGGTTGTCTTTGATCTTCTCTTTCGCACGCTGCGCCGGCATTTCGGCGCAGACGCCGTCATCTATGCGCGCAACATTACGGATATCGACGACAAGATCATCAACGCCGCGCGAGAGGCCGGCGCGGCGATCGGCGATATCACGGCGAAATACGCCGCGATTTATCGCGAGGAGTGCGCCGCGCTCAATATTCTCCCGCCGACGCTTGAGCCGGCGGCGACGAAGCATATCGACGAAATGATCGCGCTGGTCGGGACGCTGATCGCGGCCGGCTGCGCCTATGCGGCCGAAGGCCATGTTCTTTTCGCCGTCGACAGGTTTTCCGCTTATGGCGGTCTCTCCCATGTCGATCGCGACGAAATGATCGCCGGCGCGCGGGTCGAGGTGGCGCCGTATAAGGAGAATCCGGCGGATTTCGTTCTCTGGAAGCCTTCGGCGGCGGATGAGCCCGGCTGGGACAGCCCCTGGGGGCGCGGGCGGCCCGGCTGGCATCTCGAATGCTCCGCGATGATCGAAAAGACGCTCGGCGAAACGATCGACATCCACGGCGGCGGACAGGACCTGCGCTTTCCCCATCACGAGAACGAAATCGCGCAATCGTCGTGCGCCCATCACGGCGCGCCGCTCGCGCGCTACTGGGTGCATAACGGCTTTCTCCGCATGGGAACGGAGAAGATGTCGAAATCTCTCGGCAATGTGGCGCTTCTGCGCGACCTTCTGGAGCAATGGCCGGGCGAGGCGCTGCGCTGGGCGCTGCTGTCGGCGCATTACCGCCAGCCGCTTGAATGGACCGACGCGCTGATCGACCAGTCGAAACGCCAGCTCGACCGCTTTTACCGGCTGCTCGCCGAGGCGCCGGACGCGCCGGCGCCGAAGGAGCCGCCGAAGAGCGTCGCGCTCGCGCTCGACGACGATCTCAATACGCCGTCCGCCATGGCGGGCCTGCACGAGCTTCGCGACATTGCGATGCAGATGGAGGGCGAGCCGCGCCGGCGCGCGATCGGCGCGCTGAAAGCGGCGGGCGAAATGATGGGATTTTTCAGCGCCGATCCCGCGGCCTGGTTTCGCGGACAGGGCGCAGACGGTCCGACAGCGGAGGAGATTGAATCGGCGATCGCCGAGCGCGCCGCCGCGCGCAAGGCGAGAGATTTCGCGAAAGCCGACCGCATTCGCGACGACCTCCTGAAAAAGGGCGTTGTCATCGAAGACGGTCCCGGCGGCGCGACCTGGCGGCGCGCTTGACATATGCGTCTCGTCGAAGCGACCTTTCACAAGAATTCCGCCAAACAGGTAAGCGAGGTCGTGGCCGCCGCCGAGCCGGTGAGCTATCGGCTGTTCGAGCCGGACGAGAGCGGGGCGCAGCTTCTCAAGGCCTTTTTCGGCCGCGACGACATTCAGAAATTCGTCGACGAACTGCAACAGGCCTGCATCGCGGATGACATATTCCGTATCCTGATCCTTCCCGTCGAAGCGACGATTCCCCCGCTTGAGGAAAAGAAGGAGACCGATCCTGACAAGCAGCGCCGCGTCGCTCTTCGCGAAGAGATTTTCGAGGACGTCGCCGGCGGCGCGGCTCTGAGCGCCGACTTTTTCATCCTGACGCTCGCCTCGACCATGGTGGCGGCGATCGGACTCAACGAAAACAATGTCGCCGCCGTAATCGGCGCGATGGTGATCGCGCCGCTTCTCGGGCCCATTCTCGCTTTTTCGTTCGCCACGGCGCTCGGCGATCATAGATTGCTGCTGCGCGCCGCGCGCAATGCGGTCCTCGGCCTGTTGGCGGGAACCGGCGCCTCCGTGCTGATCAGCCTCTTCCTGCCGATCAACACTGCGAGCCATGAATTGATGTCGCGCGCGGTGGTCGGCCTCGATTCGATCGCGCTCGCGCTGGCGGCGGGCGCGGCCGCGGCGCTTTCGATCGCAACCGGCGTTTCAAGCGCGCTCGTCGGCGTCATGGTCGCGGTCGCCTTGCTGCCGCCTGCGGCGGCGGCCGGCCTGTTCCTCGGGGCCGGCGAATTCGCGCTTGCGGGCCGCGCGGCGCTTCTGCTCTCCGTGAACGTCATCTGCATCATGCTCGCCTCGCAGGCGGTCTTCGCCTGGAAAGGCATTCGCCCGCGCACCTGGCTCGAAAAGCGCGCCGCCCATCAAACCGTCCGGATCAATCTCGGCGTCCTGGCGCTGCTGCTGCTGGCGGCGACGGCGATCATTATCCTGACGCCGTCTGAAATCCTGCCGGATCTGCCGTCGAGCCCCTAAGCGCCCTCTTGCGCAACCGGGCGCGGAGCGCCACATGGCGCGTCTGTCCGCGAAAAGCCGGAGCGCCCCATGATCACGATCCGGAAGGCGATCGACCGAGGCCACGCCAATCACGGCTGGCTGAAGTCGCATCACAGCTTCTCATTTGCGAATTACTACCACCCGGACCGCATGGGCTATCGGGCGCTGCGCGTGATCAATGAGGATTTCATCGCGCCCGGCGCCGGCTTTCCGCCGCATTCCCACCGGGATATGGAAATCATCACTTATGTGCTCGAAGGCGCAGTCGCGCATCAGGACTCGACCGGCGGCGGCGGCGTCATTCGCCCGGGCGAAGTCCAGTATATGTGCGCCGGCGCGGGCGTGACGCATTCCGAGTACAACGCGTCGGATTCCGAGCCCTTGCATCTTTATCAGATATGGCTCCTGCCGAAGGCCTCCGGCTTGAAGGCGGGCTATGCGCAAAAGGCGTTCGGCGACGAACGAAGAGGCGTCTTCCGGCTTGTGGCGTCTTCCGACGGGCGCGACGGTTCCCTGAAAATCAATCAGGACGCCGCTCTTTACGCGTCGATCCTCGAAGAGGGCGCGGAGATCGAACAGACGCTCGCGCCCGGCCGGCATGGCTGGCTGCAGATCGCGCGCGGCGGCGCGCTCATCGGCGGCGAGATCATGCAGGCGGGCGATGCGGCCCTCATCGAAGACGAACCGCGACTCGCCCTGAAAGCGTTGGCGCCGGAGACGGAGCTTTTGCTCTTCGATCTCGCCTAGAATCGAACGCGCGGCGCGCTATTTCGCTTTCAGAAGATCGGCGATCGAATCGCGCTCCGCGCGCAGCTCCGCGTCGGACGCGTCCATGCGCGCGCGGGAGAAGGCGTTGATATCGAGCCCCTGCACGATTTCATAACGCCCGCCCTTGCAGGCGACGGGATAGCCGTAAATCACGCCTTCCTTGATCCCGTATGACCCGTCGGAAGGAACGCCCATTGACACCCAGTCGCCGTCCGGCGTGCCGAGCGCCCAGCTGCGCATGTGATCAATCGCCGCCGAAGCCGCCGAGGCGGCCGACGACGCGCCGCGCGCCTCGATGACCGCGGCGCCGCGCTTTTGAACGAGCGGAATGAAGGTCTCTTCATACCATTTGGCGTCGACCTCGCCGAGCGCCGGCTTGCCGGCGACGGTTGCGTGATGCAGATCCGGATATTGCGTCGTCGAGTGATTGCCCCAGATCGTCACGCGCTTGACATCGGTCGAGTGTTTGCCGGTTTTCTGCGCGAGCTGCGCGATGGCGCGATTATGGTCGAGCCGCATCATCGCGGTGAAACAACGCGGATCGAGATCGGGCGCGTTCGATTGCGCGATCAGGGCGTTGGTGTTTGCGGGATTGCCGACGACAAGCACTTTCACATCGCGCTTGGCGCGGTCGTTGAGCGCCTTGCCCTGCGGCGCGAAGATCGCGCCGTTCGCCGAGAGAAGATCTTTACGCTCCATGCCGGGACCGCGCGGGCGCGCGCCGACGAGCAGGGCGTAATCAACGCCGTCGAATGCGACATTCGGATCGTCGGTGGTGACGACGTCCTTGAGAAGCGGGAAGGCGCAGTCCGTGAGCTCCATGACGACGCCGTTCAGCGCTTTCATCGCCGGCGTGATCTCGAGCAGACGCAGGATGACGGGCTGGTCCTTGCCGAGCATGTCGCCGGCGGCGATGCGGAAGAGCAGGGCGTAGCCGATCTGGCCGGCGGCGCCGGTGACGGCGACATGCATGGGAGCTTTCATGAGCGGACCTTCCATCCTAAGTCGGGCGAAATTGACGGCTCCATCTGTCCCGAACGGCGCGCGGGATCAAGATGGTTTGAGCGCGCGTCCTGTCGAAAGTCCGCCGACTATGGCGCGCAGGCGCGCGCCTCTCTATATGACGGCGCATGGTCAGCGCGCTTTATAGCGACAGAATACTCGAGGCCGCCGCGGCGATTCCGCCTGCGCGGCGTCTGTCCGCGCCCGACGCGACGGCGCGAAAAGTCAGCCGGATCTGCGGCTCGGAGATCGAGGTCGATCTGAAAATGGCGGGCGACGAGGTCGCCGATTTCGGCATGGAGGCGCGCGCCTGCGCGCTGGGACAGGCGGCCGCATCCATCGTCGCGCGCAATATCATCGGCGCGGACAGGGCGGCGCTCTATCGCCTGCGCGACGAAATGCGCGCCATGTTGAAAGAAGGCGGTCCGGCGCCCTCCGGCGCGCGCTGGAAAGATCTGTCCGCGCTCGAGGCGATCCGCGATTATCCGCAACGCCACGCCTCGACCATGCTCGTATTCGAAGCGGTCTGCGCCTGTCTCGACGCGATCGGCGGGAAAGATAATCCGTTTACGGAATGAAACCGGAACGCCGGCCGGGCGGCGATTTGCAGGCCGCATCCGGCGCGGCGATCACGAGTCGGTGAGCGCGCCCTGCGACAAACTGTTCGGGCGCTTGGCGCCGGCCTTCCGCGCTGCCAATTATAGGGAGCAACCAATGTCTGGCTCTCCCCTCAGATCAGGTTGCAACCGCCCCCCGCGCCGCTCTCTCTCCCCAATGGGCGCGGGGGGCGACATTTTTCACGCCGCGCCGCCGCTTCCCTATATCGCATCAGGCGGTGGCGACAGAAAGCGCGGCCGTGTCCGGCGTCGCCGTCGCTTCGTTGTGCAGCCATTCCTTGAAAGCCTTGACCGCGGGCGAGGCGGCGCGGGTTTCCGGGTGCACGATATAATAGGCGAAGGCGCTCGGGCTCGACATGTCGAAGGGGATGACAAGCCGTGCCGCCTCGAGATCGGCGAGGGCGAGCTGCGATTTGGCGAGCGCGACGCCCTTGCCCGCGACCGCCGCCTCGATGACGAGGCTCGACTGATTGAATTTCGGCCCGCGCGCGCCGTCGACGCCGGTGACGCCCGCCGCCTTGAGCCACATCGGCCAGGTCGGGCAGCTTTCGTCCTTGTCCGGGCTGCCGTCATGGAGAAGCACGTGATGGGCGAGATCGCCCGGCGTCCTCAGCGGGTGCTCGCCCAGCATCAGCCGCGGGCTGCAGACCGGCACGATCATCTCCGACATCAGATGTTCGACGACGAGACCGCGATAACCGCCCGGCCCGTAGCGGATCGCAAGATCGACGTCGTCGACGGCGAAGTCGACGATATCCATGCAGGCCGAAACCCAGACGTCGATCTCGGGGTGAGCCTCGCGAAACCGGTCGAGCCGCGGCACCAGCCATTTGGCCGCGAGCGACGGCGCGACGGACACGGTGAGCTTTCCCGAATCATGACGGGCCGACAGAAGACGCGCGGCTTCGGCGAGGCGCTCGAAGCCTTCTCTCAGCACCGGCAGGCTCGCCTGCGCCTCATCGGTTAAAAGCAGCGAGCGCTTCTGGCGTCGAAAAACCGGCGCGCCGATGAAGTCCTCCAGCGCCTTGATTTGCTGGCTGACCGCGCCGGGGGTCACATGCAGCTCGTCCGCAGCCTTAGTGAAACTTAAGTGCCTGGCGGCGGCCTCGAAGACCCTTAAGGAATTGAGCGGGGGCAATCGTTTCATTAGCTCTGCTTACTATTCGCACCCGAGCCTGTCGAGCAGATTCCTCCAGCGAACGACGAATCGTGCGCGCGGTGTGACCGAAATAACCTCACGCCTGTGTGAATCGGCCCGAGCGCGCCCCGCCGCGCTCGGTTCGTGGCGCTCCCGGATTATCAGTTAGTAATACTTATCGAGAAACCAGAAAGAATGGTTTGGTTTCGCCACGCGCGGCGCCTAATTTCGGCGTCGATTACAGCCAGCCGCGCCTTCGCTCCGCAAAGATACTTTAGGGGATCTATCCATGGACCGCTTTCCCGCCTTTCTTTCGCTTCGCGGCGAACGGGCCGTGATCGTCGGCGGCGGGTCGGCGGCGGTCGCCAAAGGCCGATTGCTGGCGGCGGCCGGCGCCGAGCTCTTATTCGTGGCCGCGCGGTTTTCGCACGCCCTGAAAGCCGAATTCGGAGAGCGCGCGGGTCTTCTGGAGCGCGCGCCGGCGCGCGGCGATTTTCTCGGGGCGCGCGTCGCGGTCGTCGCCGAGCCGGAGCGCGCCGAACGCTGCGCCGCCTGGGCGCGCGAGGAGGGCGCGCTCGTCAATGTCGTCGACCGGCCCGATCTGTCGGATTTCATAACGCCATCTATCGTCGATCGCGGCGAGGTCGTGGTCGCGATCTCGACCGGCGGCGCGGCGCCGGCGCTCGCGCGGCGTCTGCGCGAAAAGATCGAATCCATCCTGCCCGCCCGCCTGGGGGCGCTCGCACGGTTCGCGCGCGCCTTCCGCCCCGCCGTCGCCGGCAAGCTCGACCCCGCCCAACGCCGCCGCTTCTGGGAGCGTTTTTACGACGGCCCTCTCGCGGCGCGCCTGCTTGCCGGCGACGTGCGCGGGGGCGGCGAGGCGGCCCTCGCCGCGCTGGACGCGCTGCAAGCGCCCGAACCGGAGGGCGTTCTTCATATCGTCGGCGCCGGGCCGGGCGATCCCGATCTTCTCACGCTCAAAGCGCTGCGGCTCATTCAGTCAGCGGACGTTATTTTCTACGACCGTCTCGTCGGTCCGGCGATTTTGGACTATGCGCGCCGCGACGCCGAGCGCGTCTTTGTCGGCAAGCGGCAAGGCGCGCATTCCGTTTCCCAGACCGAAATCGAGCGCCGTCTGATCGAAGCGGCGCGCGCCGGCAAGGTCGTCGTCCGGCTGAAAGGCGGCGATCCCTTCGTCTTCGGCCGGGGCGGGGAGGAATTGGACGCCGCGCGCGCGGCCGGCGTTCCGGTCTTTGTGACGCCGGGCGTCACCGCCGCGACCGGCTGCGCCGCCGCCGCCGGCATGGCGCTCACGCATCGCGATCATGCGCAGGCCGTCACCTTCGTCTCCGGACGCGCCAAAGACGGCGGCGATCCCGATCTCGACTGGGCCGCGCTTGCGCGCCTCGGCCACACGCTCGTCGTCTATATGGGCGCGGGCCGCGCGCCGGAGATCGCCGCGCGCCTGATCAAGGCCGGGCGCGCCGCCGCGACGCCCGTCGCCGTGATCGAGAACGGCACGCTGCCGGATCAGAAAATCATCCGGGGCGTCTTGTCCGAACTCGGGGAGCTTGTCGAAAGAGCGCGGATTTCCGGTCCGACGCTGCTCGTCATCGGCGAAGTCGCCGCGCTTGCGGACGGCGAAATTCCCGTCCGCCTGGCGGCGCTCGAAAGGAGCGCGGCGTGAAAGCGGTCACCGGCAATCTCCTCAGCAACGGGCGCGTCGTCTATCTCGCCGCAGACGATCATTGGACTGAGCGTCTTGAAGACGCGATGCTGCTCGACGACGCTGACGCCGAACCCGTTCTCGCCGCCGCGAAATCGCGCATCCGCGAAATCGCGAACGCCTATCTCATCGACGCCGAAAACGGCGCCGCGACCGGACAAAAGGCGCTGCGCGAGACCATACGCGCGTCCGGCCCGAGCGTGCGCAAGGATCTCGGCAAGCAGGCGGAGCCCCGATCGTGACGAAATACAGGATCTATGGCGATCGCCGCAGCGGCAACTGCCTCAAGGCGCGCTGGACCGCCGAATTTCTGAATATCTCCTATGAGTGGGTCGACATCGACGTCGTGAAGGGCGACACGCATACGGAGGAATTTCTCGCGCTCAACCCTTCAGGGCAGGTTCCATTGCTCGTTCTGCCGGACGGTCGGGCGCTTTCCCAGTCAAACGCCATCATCCTTTATCTCGCCGCCGTTCACGGCGGCCCGCTCGCGCCGGCCGATCCCTTCGAGCGCGCGAAGGTTCATGAATGGCTGTTTTGGGAGCAATACAGCCACGAACCCTATATCGCGGTCCGCCGCTATCAAAAGGCGTTTTTGGGCAAACGCGACGAGGATCTCGACCCGCGCCTTCTCGCAAACGGCCGGCGGGCGCTCGCGCGCATGGCGCTGCAGCTCGGCGCGACGCCCTATATCGCCGGCGAACGCCTGACGGCCGCGGACATCGCGCTCCTCGCCTATACGCGCGTCGCGCATGAAGGGGGCTTCGACGTCGAAGAATTCCCCGGCCTTTCGAGATGGATCGCGCGCGTCGAGCGCGATCTCGGGATCGATGTTCGCGAGGCCGCCTGATGTATCGTTACGACGAATTCGACGAGACCATCGTGCGCGAGCGCATCGCGGAATTCCGCGGACAGGTCGCGCGCCGGCTCTCAGGCGCGCTGACCGAAGACCAGTTCAAGCCGTTGCGCCTGATGAACGGCCTCTATCTTCAGCTTCACGCCTATATGCTGCGCGTCGCCATTCCGTATGGAACGCTGTCGTCGCGGCAGATGCGCCGTCTCGCCCATATCGCCCGGAAATACGACAAGGGCTACGGCCATATGACGACGCGCCAGAACATTCAGTTCAACTGGCCGGCGCTTGTCGATGTCCCCGACATTCTCGAAGAGCTCGCCGATGTCGAGATGCACGCGATCCAGACTTCCGGGAACTGCATACGCAATGTCACATCCGACCAATATGCCGGCGCGGCGGCCGACGAAATCGAGGATCCGCGGCCATGGTGCGAGATCATTCGTCAGTGGTCGACCCTGCATCCGGAGTTCTCCTACCTGCCGCGCAAGTTCAAGATCGCGGTGACGGCGAGCGCGCATGACCGCGCGGCCGTGCGCGTTCACGATATCGGGCTGCGGCTTCACCGAAACGCGGAAGGAAAGACCGGTTTTGAAGTGATCGTCGGCGGCGGGCTGGGGCGCACGCCCATGATCGGCCGGACGATCCGGGAGTTTCTCCCGAAGGAGCATCTGCTTTCCTATCTCGAGGCGATCATGCGCGTTTACAACCTGCATGGGCGCCGCGACAACATCTACAAGGCGCGGATCAAGATTCTCGTTCATTCCGAAGGCGCGGAGTCGTTCCGGCGGGCGGTCGAGGACGAATGGTCCGGAAGCGACAAGGCCGCCGTCGATCCGCCGCGCGAAGAGATCGAACGGATCAGGCGCTATTTTGCGCCGCCGCCTTTTGAGAAGCTGGAGCCTGAAAGCGCCGCCTTCGACAAGGCGCGCGCCGCGGACGCCGAATTTGCGCGCTGGGCGCGCGTCAACGCCGCGCCGCATAAGGTCCCCGGCTATGTCATCGCCAACATCTCTCTGAAAACGCCCGGCGCGCCGCCGGGCGACATCTCCGCCGCGCAGATGGAGGCGGTCGCCGATCTTGCGGAGCGATATTCCTTCGACGAACTCCGCGTGACGCACGAACAAAATCTGTGCCTGCCGCATGTGAAGAAAGACGATCTTTATGACGTCTATCGCGCATTGAAAGCGGCCGGTCTCGGCGCGGCGAATATCGGCCTTGCAAGCGACATCGTCGCCTGTCCGGGCCTCGATTATTGCGACCTCGCCAATGCGCGCTCGATCCCGATCGCCCAGCGTCTTGCCGAGCGTTTCGCCTTTTCGGGCGAGGAAGACGACATCGGCGATCTCAGGATCAAGATTTCCGGCTGCATCAACGCCTGCGGGCATCACCATGTCGGCCATATCGGCGTTCTGGGCGTCGATAAGAAAGGCGAGGAATTCTATCAGGTGACGCTCGGCGGTTCGCCGGGCGAAGACGCCGCCCTCGGCGAAATCGTCGGCCGCGGACTTTCGGCGGACGAAGTCGTCGACGCCGTCGGCCGTCTTGTCGATTTCTATAAGGATCATCGCCGCGAGGGAGAGCGCTTCCTCGACGCGTATCGGCGCATCGGACTCGAAAGATTCAAGGAGGCGCTTTATGGCGACGCTGAAATTCACTGACGGCGAACTTGCGCCGTGCCGCGAGGATCGCGCGACGGAGATCACGCTCGCCGAATGGCGGGAAGGCGCGCGGCCTGAAGCAGGACGTTTCGCGCTGGCGCTGCCGAATGACGCCGCCCTCGACGAAGTCGCGCACGCGCTGGCGCGCTTCGACGCGATCATCCTGCATTTTCCCACATTCAAGGACGGCCGGGCGCTCAGCCAGGCGCGCCTTCTGCGCGCCCGTTACGGATTCGCCGGCGAAATCCGCGCCCGCGGCGAGGTCTTGCCCGATCAGGCGTTCTTCATGGCGCGCGCCGGCTTCGACGCGTTCGAGATTGACTGCGAAGCGATTGAGAGCTTCAGGACGGCGCTTTCCGCCTTCAGTTGCGTCTATCAGCGATCATCGGATGACAGGGCGCCCGTCTACGCCCGGCGCGCCGCGACGCGCGCGGCGGCCGCGTAAGGAGCGCCCATGACTTCGAACGCCGCCTTGCGCCTTGTGCGAAGCGATGATGCGGGGGAGCCGCTCGCCGAGCGCGCCCGCCGTCTCGCCGCCGCGAGCCGCGAGGACAGCGCCGAAGCGATTTTACGCCGCGCGATCGTCGAAGAGTTTCCCGGCCGGATCGCGCTCGTTTCGTCTTTCGGGGCCGAATCCGCGGCGCTTCTTCATCTTGTCGCATCGGTCGACGCGTCGACGCCCGTCATCTTCCTGAACACCGGCAAGCATTTCGCGCAGACGCTGAGCTATCGGAAAAGACTGGCCCGGCAGATCGGGCTGACCGACGTCCGGGATATCGCTCCGGCGGCGGAGGATCTCGCCGAACGCGATCCCGAAGGCGATCTTTGGCGCAAGGACGCGGACCGCTGCTGCCATGTCAGGAAGGTCATTCCGCTCCAACGCGCGCTCGCAGGATTCGACGCGTGGATTACGGGGCGCAAGCAGTTCCATGGAGGATTGCGCGCCCATCTTCCGGTCTTCGAGGCGGCCGCGCCTTTCATCAAGGTCAATCCGCTCGCGCGCTGGTCGCCCGAGGAGGTCGCGGCCTACGCCGCGCGGCGCGGGCTTGAGACTCATCCGCTTGTCGGCGAAGGCTACCCGTCCATCGGCTGCTGGCCGTGCACCCATCCGGCCGGTCCCGCAGAGGATGCGCGCGCGGGGCGCTGGCGCGGCGCGGCGAAAACCGAATGCGGCATTCACCTGATCGGCGCGGCGCGCGCCAATTAGTCGGGCGCCGTCAGGCGATCCGCTCGACGAAAGCGGCGATCGCGGCCTGCGCCTCCGGTTCGTCGAGCATGGGCGCATGGCCGACGCCGGCGACTTCGCAAAGCTCGAAATCCGGATTGACGGCGCGCATTTTCTCGAGGATCGCGGGCGTCAGAAGGTCGCTCAGCCCGCCGTGAATGACCAGCGTCGGCTTGCCCTTAAGGCTCTCAAAGCCGGGCCAGAGATCGGGCGCGGGGCCGACCTCCTCGAGCGCCTTGGCGACCGCGAGATCATAATCGAGACGCCAGCGGCCGCCTTCGACTTCGCGGAAGGTCCGCCGCGCGAAGGCCCGCCAGAAATCGTCGCTCCGCCCCGGAAAGGCGATGGCGTTGATCGCCTTGATCCGCGCCGCCGCCTCGTCGAGGCCGCGCGCGTCGGCGCGCGCGCCGCCGACATAGCCCGCGATCCGGGCGAGCCCCTCGGGCGCAAGCTCCGGCCCCACATCGTTGATAATCGCCGCCGCCACGCGCTCCGGCGCCGACGCATTCGTCAGCATTGTGACGATTCCGCCAAGCGACGTGCCGACGAAAATCGCGCTTGCGATGTCGAGCGCGTCGAGCGCGGCGACGACGTCCTTGCTGTAGGCGGCGGGGTGGTAGTTGAGATAATCGGGGTCATAGTCCGACCCGCCGCGGCCTCGAAGCGAAAGCGCGTAAACGTCGCGGCCTGTCCGCGCCAACCAAGGCGCGAAGTCCTCGAAATCGCGGGCGTTGCGGGTGAGACCCGGAATGCAGACCGCCGGCGCCTTCCCGCCGCCTTGATAGGCGCGGACTTCGATCGAGAGGCCGTCAGGCAACGTGACCTTAATCAAGCGCGGTCCCGGCACAAGCAGGCCTATTTGATCCGGCGGACGCGGATTGAGCGACGGTAGTCGCCGACATAGGCGATATAGTTGCCGAATGAGGTGCGCTTGACGACGACTTTATAAGTCGCGTCGTCCTTGGGGTAGGGAAGCGAATAGGAATCCGAATTGAGCTGACGCCAGACCTGCCCGTTATCAAGATAAAGCGTTGCGACCTTGCGCGAGTTCATAGACATGGTCGCGTTGGCGGAAATCTCATGGAGTTGCTCGTCGGCGCGCTCGTCGCGCAGAGAGGGCACGGCTTCCGCGCCGAAATCGGCGATTTCCTGTTCCGGCGACCGGGCGGTCATTTCAGCGGCGTTCGCTGTCGGGGATTTCGCGCCTCCTGAAAGCCCGAATTCGGCCGAGGCGCTTTCGCTCTCGGCGGCGGCGGGCGCCCGCGCTTCGGCGAGCTTTGCGGCGGCTGCATCGAGACAAGAAAGACGAGCCGCATCGTCGGCGAGGCTCCGGCATGCGATCGCCGCATCGACCGCGCTGGCCAGACTCGTTTTCGCTTGCGCGCTGGCGGCCGCGAAAAAGGCGCAGACAGCGAGTGCGAGCGGAGAAATAATTTTCATCAGACGCCCCTTCGACAAAGGCGCGACTACATACGCCTTGCGGCGCGCCGTCAAGCGATGGAATTCTGTCAGACGACGAGACGGGAAGGAGAAGAATGGACCCGAAGCTGCTCGAGGATTTGCAGCGCGCCGCCGGCCTTTATCAGGCGGGCGATTACGCCGGCGCGCTTGCGATCTCCGAAGCCGCCCTCGCCCGCTTTCCCGGCGATCCCGAGGCGTTGCATCTCAAAGCGCTCTCGCTCGCCGGGCTGGGCCGCGCGCGCGAGGCCGAAGCAGCCTACCGCGAAACGCTGCGACGCCATTCGAACAAGGCGGCGGTGCTCAATAATCTCGCTAATCTTCTGGCCGCGCAGGACCGGCTCGAAGACGCCGCCGCCGCCTATCGCGAGGCGCTCGCGCTTGAGCCGCGTTTTGCCAACGCTTGGGCGAATTTGGGGTCGACCCTCGACAAAGCCGGGGATTTCGCGGGGGCGGAAGACGCACTGCGCGCGGCGTTGAGCCTCGATCCAAGCCATATAGGGGCGCTCATCAATCTGGGCGCATTTCTCAATCGCCGCGGCCGCTATGAAGAGGCGCTCGCGCCGCTTGACGCGGCGCTGCGTATTCAGCCCGGCCGGCTCGAAGCGCTCGTCAATCGCGGCGTCGCCTATCGCGAAACGGGCCGCCTCGCCGAGGCCAGGCGGGATCACGAAAGCGCCGCCGCCGTCGCGCCGAAGAGAGTCGAGGCGATCTATCAGCTTGCAAATACGCTGCGCGCGCTCGGCGACATTGCGGCTGCAGGCGCCGCCTATCGCCGTGCGATGGCGCTCGCGCCCTTCCGCGTCGATCTGCACAATGACTACGCGCAGATGATGTGGGAGTCCGGCGAGAAGGAGTCCTATCTCGGCGAGATCGACAAGTCCCTCGCGCTCAAGCCCGATGTCGACTTGTTGCTTGCGCGCGCCGATCTCGCCTTTCGCGGCGGCGAAGTGGCTCAAGCCCGGCGCTCGGCGCAGCAGGCTCAGGCGCTGTCGCCGAAAAACGCGCGCGCGCTCGGATTGCTCGCGCGCATTGCAAGAACGGAAGGCCGTCTCGACGATGCGCGCCGCTTCGCAGAAGCCGGTTGTGCGGCCGACCCGGCGGATTTTGCAGTGCTGCATGAATGCGCTGAAATCCTGCTCGTCGTCGGGGCTTACGAGCAGGCGGCGGCGCTTCTCGCGCGCGACGCCCCGGCTGAGCATTTGCAAAAGCATATCGCGCTTCGCGCCCTCGCCATGCGCGCCAGCGGCGATGCGGGTTACAAGGTTTTTTACGACTATGACCGGTTCACGGCGAAGCTCTTCATTGAGACGCCGCCGGGCTACGCCTCGCTCGCTGCGTTCAATGAGGCGCTCGAAGCGGCGATCCGTCCGCTCCATGTCGCCAAGACGCGCCCGATCGGCCAGACGCTCTACGGCGGAACCCAGTCCTTCGGTCGCCTGTGGAACGAACCGCATCCGGCGATTCAAGCGCTCAAGACCGCCTTGCTTGACGCGGCGTCACGCTATGTCGCCGGTCTCCCCGACGATCCGGATCATCCGTTCCTGGCCCAAAAGACCCAGCGGCTCGCCTGCGCCGGCGCGTGGTCCGTCATGCTGTCTTCGGGCGGCGGGCATGTCGACCATATCCATCCGAAGGGCTGGATTAGCGCAAGCTATTACGTGCGCGTGCCGCCGGAAGTGGGGGCGGACTCCCGGTCAGGCTGCCTCAGGCTCGGCGCATCCGGAGTCGCCGGCCTCGATTTGCCGGGGGAGCGCTTCGTGAAACCTGAGGCCGGCGCCGTGATATTTTTCCCGTCTTACGTGTGGCACGGAGTCGAGCCTTTTACGGCCGAAACGCCGCGGATCACGGCGCCGTTCGATCTCGCGCCCTGTTAACCCTCTCTTAACCTGCCTGAACAGCGCCTTAAGAAAATTGTGATGACTCTGCCACAGTCATTGCGAGATTACTCAACCTTCCGCGAAGCTTGTTGACCGGCCGAGCGCTCAGAACTTAGGGTCTCGGCCAGTACGGACGTGCCGATGTCTAAATCGAGCGCCCTGAACACGGGGGGCCTATCGCTCGGTCGCCCTGATGACGGGGCGGCGCGCCGTTTGAACTCGGAGGGATGAACTAAATGTCGAAAAAGAGGATTCTTGGTCGTTTCCTGACGACGACCATGCTTACCGGCGTCGCGGCCTCGGCCGCCATGCCGGCCTTCGCGCAGGACAATCAGTCTTCAGATCAGGAAAAGATTGTCGTCACCGGCACGCGTATCGCGCGCCCTGACCTTGCTGCGCCGAGCCCTGTGACGGCGGTGAACGCCCAGCAGCTTTCGCTCGTCAACACGGTCAACAACGAGCAGTATCTCGAGCAGATGCCGCAGCTTATTCCGGCCTTCGACTCCACGTCGAACAACCCGGGCGACGGCTCCGCGACGATCAACCTTCGCGGCCTCGGCACCAAGCGGACGCTGGTTCTTGTCGACGGCATGCGGTTCGTCCCGAAGGGCGTCGGCAGCACGATCGACATCAACAACATTCCGACCGCGCTTATCGACCGCGTCGACGTCACGACCGGCGGCGCCTCCGCCGTTTACGGTTCGGACGCTATGGCCGGCGTCGTCAACTTCATCTTGAAGAAGGACTTCGAAGGCGTTCAGCTCGACGTGTCGGACGAAATGTCGGCTCAGAATTGGGACGGCAACATCTTCAACACGGCTTTGACGATGGGCGGCAATTTCGCCAATGGTAAGGGCAATGCGGTCTTCTCCGCCTCCTACACCAATCGTCAGCCGGTTCTGCAGGGCGGTCGCGGATTTACAGCCGACACGCTCAGCGATCCGAAGCAAGGCAATACTGCATCCGGTTTCCGACTCGGCGGTTCGGTTAACATCCCGGGCGCCTGGATCTTGGGCAACGGCAACACCGACTTCAACATGAATGGCGTCGGAACGACCGATACGACGACCGCCCAACCTTATTATCAGGCGATCGATCCGAGCTGCGTCGGCAATATTTGCCAAGGCTTCCGTATCGACAATGCAGGTAATCTGCGCGGTTTCCGCTTTGGCGTGCCGAACGACCGCTATAACTATGCGCCGGACAACTACCTGCAATTGCCGCAGGAACGCTACTCGATCTATGGCGGAGCGAATTATCAGCTCTCCGATAATATCGAGGTCTATGCGCGCGGCGTCTTCGCGCACACGGTCGTCGACCAGCAACTGGCGCCGACCCCGGCCTTCCTTGGCTTTACGATTAACCTCGACAACCCGTCGATCCCGACGGCTCTCCGCAACATCATCGCGGCCGACCCGGAATCGAATAATGGCGACGGCACGGCGAATGTCTTCATCGCTAAACGCTATGAAGAAGTTGGGCCGCGCCACGCACAACGCGTTTCGTCGACCTTCCAGATCATGGGTGGCGCAACCGTTGATTTGGGCGATGGCTGGACCTGGAAAACGGACGCTTCGTTCGGCCGCTCGACGGTCACGCAAGTCCAGACCGGCAACATCTCCGCCGCTGCGCTCCAGGCCGCTCTGCTTTGCGATGGCGGTCCGACGGCGCTCGCGAGCGGATGTACGGCGCCCTATGCTAACCTGTTCGGCGGACCGGGCTCGATCTCCCCGGCAGCCGCGACCTTCATTTCGCGCACGGGCGAGCAGTACGATCAGATCGAGCAGACGCAGATCGTTTCTACGATCAACGGCGTGTTCGACAATCTGGTCATGCCGGCGGCGAAAGATGGCGTTGCGGTGGTCGGCGGCGTTGAGTATCGCGAAAACTTCGCCGACTCACTGCCTGACTCGACGCTCGGCCCGGACGTCAAAGGCTTCAACGCTTCGCTGCCTGTCGGCGGGCGCTATGACGTCTATGAAGCATTCATGGAGACGGATATCCCCGTCATCCAGGACAAGCCGTTCATTGAAGACTTCTCGATCAACGGCGCGTATCGCTTCTCGAGCTACTCAACGGTTGGCAGCACGCACACCTATGCGGTTGGCGGCGAATGGCAGCCGATGGGCGGACTGCGGTTCAGAAGCCAGTATCAGCATGCTGTTCGCGCGCCGAACATCGGCGAGCTCTTCTCGGCTCAGACCAATGGCTTCCCCGGCGCGCATGACCCGTGCTCCGGCGGCTCGAACGGCAGCTATTTCGATCCCTCGCCGCTCGGACCGGTTATCGATTCGCTGTGTATAGCGTCTGGCGTCGCGGTGCCTGGCTCAAACGTCCAGTCGAACGCTCAGATCGAAGTCACGGCTGGCGGTAACCCGAACCTCAAGGCTGAAATCGCCAATACGTTGACGATCGGTGCGGTCTGGCAGCCTGAGCAGGTCAAGGGTCTGACATTGCAGGTCGACTATTATCGCATCAAAGTCGACAATGCAGTGGCGGTGCTTTCGCTGCAGACAGTGCTCGACAGCTGCTATCGCCTCGGCATCACCAGCTACTGCGCGCAGATCCCGCGTCTGCCGAGCGGCGCCATCCGCGACCCCGCGATTCCGTCGCTCACGGTGCAGAACATCGCCAGCCTCTTGGCGAAAGGTATCGACTTCCAGGCCGAGTACAGTTACGACCTCGGCGAATACGGCTCGCTGACGTTTAACTACAACGGGTCGTACACGCTGAAGAACGGCTTCGTGCCTGACCCGATCACGGGTTATGTCGAATGCTCCGGCTTCTATGGCGACAAGTGCGGTCAGCCGACGCCGAAATACAAGCACACGATGACGGCGAACTGGACCTATGGTCCGCTCACCACATCGCTGCGCTGGCGTTTGTTGCCGTCGATGAATCTGCTCAACCCGGGCAATGCGAGCGCCCTCTCCGACCACATCGGCATGTTCAACTATCTGGATGTGACGGAGCAGTACGCTCTCGGCGACCATATGGTCTTCACGGTCGGCGTGAAGAACATCACCGGCAAGGATGCGCCGCTGATCGGCTCTCAGTACGCCGAACAGTCGAACACCTTCCCGGCGACGTACAACACGCTCGGACGCCAGCTCTTCTTCGGCGGTTCGTTCAAGTTCTAAGCCTCGGCTTAGTCGAAACTAAAGAACGGCGGACCTGCGGGTCCGCCGTTTTTCATTACCCGCCCTGTTGGCCCCGAGCCGGCGCCGCGCGATAAGGACAGACATGACAAAGAATGACGACCACCGTCTGAACCAGGCGGGCGCCGAAGCGTGGGAATCCTGGTGGAGCGGCCCGAGCACGGCCTCCGAGGCTCTGAGCGGCGAAAGCGAGCGCGTCGCGCTCCAGACGCGGTGGCTCGACTTTTTCGCCCGCGCGGGCGTCCGCAAAGGCGCCAAGGCGCTCGACATTGCATGCGGGGCCTCGCCCATCGCAAAAGCCGTGAGGGAGAAATGGGGCGACGAGGCGCCGGATTTCTTCGGCACGGATGTCTCGGCGGCCGCGCTTGCAGGTTCGCAGAACTCGGCCGAATTCGTGGCTGCGGGAAATGCGGCGCATTTGCCTTTCGACGACGACAGTTTCGAATTCGTGGTCAGCCAGTTCGGCGCCGAATATGGCGGCGCTCGCGCCTTCGCCGAGGCCGCACGCGTCATTTCCCCTAAAGGGCGTTTCGCCGCTGTCGCGCATCTGCGCGGAGGGGAGATCGAGAAAGAATGCGCGGCGAACGCGAGGGCGCTAGATCGTTTTGGCGAAACCGGCTTGCTCGGCGCCGTTCGCGCGGCTCTGAAGGCGTCATTCGCGCCGAGTATTTCGAGACGGCCGGAAGAAAGACTCGATCCGTCAGCGGAAGAAAGACTCTCCGCCGCCGCCAAATTGGCCGAAAGCGTCATTCAATCCGCAGAAGACGGATCAGCCCGCGATCTGCTCGCACGCTATTACAATGACCTTGGCCGACTGAGCGAGAGGCGTTTCGCCTTCGAGCCTGAGGAAGCGTTTAACTGGCTCGATCAGGTGGAGGCTGAGCTCAGGCATTTCGCCGTGCGGATGCGGACTATGGTCACCGCGGCGCTCGGCGAAGACGATATCGCCTTGATCCGCCAGGCGCTGGCGCAAGAGGGCCTTACGGCGTTCCGCGCCGAGCCGATCGCCTTGAAAAAGAACCACTTGCCTGCAGCATGGTGGATCGAGGCGAAGGCTGAATGATGACGCGATCGCGCGCCCGCGGTTTGGCCGCGACCTCTACCGGTTAGGGGCGAGCGAGCCGGTTTCAAGATCGACTCCGGCGCGGGAGAGCGCCTCGCGCAGCGGCGCGAGGTGGTTTTCATAAGCCTTGGCGGCGCCGAGATGGTTTTTCGAGGCGGGCTTGCGCACTTGGGCGGCGCTGAAAGTCATCATCGGGCGCGCCGCGCTCGGAAACTCCAGACAGGCCTTGTCCCACGAAAGTCCGCAATATTCGACAAGGCGGCGAAGCTCATCTTCGAAGGCGCCGACAAGCTGTTCGTACTGGACAAAGGCGAAAGTTTCGCCATGCGTTTGCTCCCAGTGCCGCATCAACTCTGCATACTGACCGTAAAAGTGCCCAATTGAATCGAGATCGCAAGCGAAAGGCCACTGTTCCGAAAAGTTTCGTCGATATATCGAAAGTCCGGTCTCAACCGGGTTCCGGCGGATGTGGATTATGGCCGCGTCCGGAAAGAGTCGCCGGATCAGTCCGATCGCCATAAAGTTCAGGGGCTGCTTGTCGGTGAAGAAGGGAGCGTTGTCGTCCGCTCCGTATTTCCGAGCCTGTCTGAAATAGAGAGTCCGCCAGGCGGCGATCTTCTCGGCGGGAAGCGTGGAAGTTTCGCCCGCTTCGCGCGCCCAAGCGAGAAATTCCTTCAGAATGAACGGCAGGGCCGGAATTTCTCCGCATCCGGAAACATCGGGATGCGCTGAAAGAGCCGCCTCCAAGAGACTCGTTCCGGACCGGGGCATGCCGACGATGAAGATTGGCCGCCGCGCGCCCGCCTCAGCCGGTGATTCTGCGTCGGTCGAAAACCACTTCTTCAAAAGGCCGGTCGTCTTCGCTTGCAGCGCGGCTTTGTACCCGCCATTCGGCGCGCGGCGAAGCAATTGGGCTTGCAGCTCGTTCGCGCCGGACCACGCCGCGAAAGCGGCGGCATGCTCTCGCCGCTGGTGCAGCGCTTCGCCGAGAGCGAAACCGGCGATGATCCGCTTGTCCGCGCCTTGATTCAGATCCGCTGCGAGGCGCTCGAGCGCCGCGAATTCAGGCTCGCGCAGCCGGCCCTCAGTCACTTCAACAAGCTGGGCGAAGGCCTCAGCGAGCGTGGGGTCGAGCGTGATCGCGCGGCGCGCGGCCTCCTCGGCGCCAGCGAGATCGCCGAGCACCGTCTTGATGCGGGCGAAGCCGTAATGCGGCTCGGCGAAAGAGGCGTCTAACGCCGCCGCCTGCTCAAAATAGCGTCGCGCGCCGTCGAGGTCGCGCGCGCCGAGCCGGTAGCGGCCCAACGCCGCCCGATGACGGGCCTGGCGAGGTTCGCGCTCTGCGAGCGGCTGATAGGCTTGCGTTGCGTCGTCATAATAGCCCTGCGCGGCGAGGCCGAAAGCGAGCGCTGCGCGCGCCTCCTCGTCCTGCGGGGAAGCGCTGAGAAGGCGGGTCGCCGCTTCGACGAGGCGAGGCCAGTCGCCGCGTCGCTGCGCCAGATGCGCGCGCAATCTGAGAGCCTCCGGCGACGACCCCGCTCGTTCGCCGAGCAGCCCAAGCGCGCGTTCGGCGCCCTCGTCGTCGCCGATTTCGGCAAGGGCCCCTGCGAGCAAAAGAGCCGCGCCCGGATGGCGGGGATTGAGGCGGGCGGCCGTGCTGAGGGCCTCGGCGGCGCGGCGGTAATCCCCGGCTTGTCCCAAGAGCTTGCCGAGCGTGGCCTGCGCCTCGAATTTCCCCGGCGCGAGCCGCACGGCCTCTTCGGCTTCCTTGAGCGCCTCCTCAAGATCGCCTTCAGCCTCGCGCAAGGCGGCTGCGTTCAGGCGGATCTCGGGCTGCGCCGGCGCAAGCGAGAGGGCGAGTTCGATGAAATGCGCGGCCGCACGCGGATCTCCCGCTTCGGCAAGGCACTGGCCCAGCAGGCCGAGCGCAAGGGCGTCGATCGGATTCTTGTCGATGATTTCCCGGCAGATGAGTTCTGCGCGACCATAAGCGCCGGCGAGCCGGGCGCGGCGCGCCTCATCAAGATTGGACGACTGACTCATCGGGCTCCATGGAACATAGACCGGGCCGCTTGCGGGACGCGCCTTCTATATGGCCAAAGCGATTCGACGCCAACCGGCGATTCCGGTCGCAGAGGCATTCGGCCTGGCGGCCGTCTATCGCCGGACGGAAAGGGGATTGAAGATTTGCTGATTAGATAATAGCTACGCAAAAAATCGAATTTGCCGATATAGATCCGTCCATGACGCCCTTGCCGACGCTTCGCCAATTGCAGTTTTTCACCGCCCTCGCGCGGCGCAAGTCCTTTTCGAAAGCCGCGGAGGATTGCCTCGTCTCGCAGTCGACGCTCTCTTCCGCGATCAAGGAGCTTGAGGGCCTGCTCGGCTGCCAGCTGGTCGACCGTTCGACCCGCAAATTCGGCCTGACGCCGGCGGGCGAGGAATGCGCCGCGCGCGCCGCGCCCATTCTCGCCATGGCCGAGGATCTTGTGCTTTCGACCGCCGCGCGCAAGCCGCTCGAGGGCGCCTTCCAGCTCGGCGTCATCCCGACGATCGCGCCCTTTTTGCTGCCCAAGGTCGCCCCGCGCCTCAAGCGGGATTACCCGAAGCTGAAGCTCTATCTGCGCGAAGATCTGACCGACCATCTCGTTGAGCGGCTGACCGCAGGGCTCATCGACGCCGCCGTCCTGGCGTTCCCTTATGACGTGCCCGGCGCGGATACGATCGAGATCGGCGAGGACCCGTTCTGGTTCGTCTGCCGCCGCGATCATCCGCTCGCGGACAAGAAGACAGTGAAAACGGGCGAGCTGGCGGGCGTCAATCTCCTGCTTCTCGAAGACGGCCACTGCCTGCGCGACCACGCGATCGACGCCTGCAAGCTGCGCCGGCCGGACGCCGCCGCCGCATTCGGCGCGACGAGCCTGTTCACGCTCTTGCAGATGGTCGAGGCCGGGCTCGGCGCCACCCTGCTTCCCGAAATGGCGGTGACCGCCGGTTTCGCCGACGCGCCCGATCTCGCTGTCATTCCGTTCGCCGCGCCGCGGCCGTCGCGCCGGATCGGACTGGCTTGGCGGCGCGGCTCCGGCCGGCGCGAAGAAGCCGAGGCGATCGCCGGAGCGTTCAAGGCCGCCATGGCCGCGGGCGCGGGGAAGATAAGCGGCGGAAAGGCGCCCGCCCTGGCCGCGCGCGCCTGAAACGCCATCGCATCGCCCCATTGTCGGACCTTTAAGACCGCTTTCGCGGAACATCCTTCGCCCGGATGCTAGGGCGGAGGCGGAAATGCATCATTTGGGGATCATCGCCTGGACTCTTCTTGGCTTCGCGAGCGGCGTTTCGGCGCTCGGGATCTCGAGCCTTTTTACGCTGCGCGGCTAGGCGGCGGCGGGGCGCTTGACGGCGGCGATGTCGCCGCTGTCGGACATCAGGATGGCGACGGGCCGCGTCGCCTCGAATTGCGTCATCACGATCATGATCGTCACGGTGATCGGAATCGCAAGCAGCATGCCCGCAAAGCCCCAGAGCGTTCCCCAGATCGCCAGGGCGAGGAGGACGACAAGCGGGCTGAGGTTGAGGCTCTTGCCGATCAGGCGCGGCTCGATCACCGAGCTCATGAGCTGTTCGATGGCGAAGAGCAGAACGAGCGTGAGCGCAGCCAGGCGCAATCCGCCGTCAGGCTGCGCGAGGGAGAGGAGCGTGGGCGCGGCGATCGCGATGACGGCGCCTATGATCGGGATAAAATTCAGCACAAAGAGCAAAAGCGCCCAGAAACCGGCGAAGTCGACGCCGAGAAAACGCAGGATCAGATAACCGCCGATCGCAACGCAGAGATTCACCGCGCTCTTGACCGTGATGTATTCGCGAACCATCGCCCCGATATCGCCCAGCGTCTCATCGACGATCCGCTTCCGGGCCGGGTTCGCGCTCAACATGTCGATTTTGCGAAGAATGCGGCCGCGTTCGACCAGCATGAAGGCGATATAGAGGACGATCGTCACGATATTGGCGGTGAATGTGCGCGCCGCGGCGCCAAGCTGGGCGAGAACGGGCTGCGCCATGCCGACGGCGGCCTGGCGAACCTCCTCGACCGCGCCGGCGAGATCGGCCGGAACCAGCCCATGCGCTTCGATCGCAGAGACGGCGCTGCGGGTCAGATCGCGCAGCCGGGATTCGTAAAGCGGCGCCTCCGATATCAGCTTTTCGACATTGCCGCGGATGACGTCGACGAAGAAAAGGAAGATCGAAGCGATGGCGGCGAAGGCGAACAGATAGCAGAGCCAGTCGGGCAGGAAGCGGCCGACGATGGGGCCGGACTTGATCGTCTCTTTCAGCGTGTAGATGAGGAAGGATGCGAAGCCGGCGATGACGGCCGGAATCAGAATTCCGCGGCCGACGAATGCGAGATAGCCGAGCAAAACCGCGAGCCCCAGCGTGAAGAATGCGCGCGCCTCGCCGCCGAATCCGCCTGCCGCACCGGGCACTGCGCCTCCTCCTTGCCGCAACGCCCTCCCGGCTAAGCTGATTTGGAGCCGCGCGCCAGCGCGTGCGGGCCCTAGGACCGCCGCCCCGCGGCCTGCTATCACCTGCGCCATGATCATTCGAGAAATCGACTGGCGATCGCCCCTTGACGCCTTTGCGCCGCTCGCAGGGCAGGCGCATGCGTCGCTCCTTCATCCGGGCGAATCCGCGTCCGGCGCGCGCTGGTCGGCCATCGCCGCTTTCCCGTCCGCTCTTTTCGAGGTCCGCGGCGCCGAGGTCAGCGTCAATGGCCGCACATCCGCCGATCCGCCTTTTCTGGCGCTGCGCCGGTTCGCAGGAGAGCGCGCCGGCAAACGCAGCGCCGCCCCGGCTTTTCCGGACGGCGCGGCGCCGGACTTTCTGGGCGGGCTTTGCGGATTTGTCGGCTATGAAATGGGCGCGGCCCTGGAGCCGTCGGCCGCGGGACCTTCTTCTGCGTTCGCGCTGCCCGATATGGCTTTCGGCGCATATGACGCGCTCGCGCATTTCGACCGCAAGGCGCGGCGCGCCTTCATTACAGCGTATACGGAGGAAGCGGCGGGCCGCCTCGAGCAAGGTTTGGGCAAGGCCGCCCGCGAAAGACGGCGCTTGCCCGCCTTCGGCGCGCCGAGGTCGAATTTCTCCCGCGACGCCTATGAGCGCGCGGTCGCCGGCGTCGTCGATCTGATTCGGGACGGCGCGCTGTTTCAGGCGAATCTGTCCCAGCAAATATCCGCCGATGCTTCGGGCGAGATCGCTCCGCTCGATCTTTTCGAGCAGATCGCCATGGGCGACGCTCCCTTTGCGGCGCTGCTCAATTACGAAGGCGGCGCCGTTCTGTCGAACTCGCCGGAGCGGTTTTTCCGGATTGCGCAGGGCCGCATCGTCGCCGAACCGATCAAGGGAACGCGCCGGCGCTCGCCGCGCCGGTCTGAGGACGCCGCGCTCGCGCAAGCCCTGCTCGCCGATCCGAAAGAGCGCGCCGAGAATATCATGATCGCCGATTTGATCCGGAACGATCTCTCGCGCGTGTGCCGCGATCATTCTATCCGGGAAGACGCCGTTTGCGCGCTCGCCTCCTTCGCCAATGTCCATCATCTCGTCTCGCGCATCAGCGGCCTTCTGCGCGAGGAGTGCGGCGCGGTCGACGCGCTTGTCGCGCTCTTTCCCTGCGGCTCGGTCACCGGCGCGCCGAAAGTCGAAGCGATGAAGACAATCGCGGCGGCCGAAAAAACCGGCCGCGGTCCTTATTGCGGCGCGATCGGATTTGTCGACGATGCGGGATGCGCGGAATTCTCGGTGGCGATCCGTTTACTGATCGTGTCGGCTGATCGCCGGCGCGTCGTCATTCCTGTCGGCGGCGGCGTGACCTTGCGCTCCGATCCCGCCGAAGAATATGTCGAAACGCTCGTCAAGGCGCGCGGCGCGCTGGCGGCGATCGGCGCGGCGAATATTTTATGATTCTCGTCATCGACAATTACGACTCCTTCGCGCACAACCTGGCGCGCTATCTGCGCGAGGCGGGCGCAATGACGGATGTGCGCCGCAATGACGCCATGAGCGCCGAAGCTTTTGTCGCCCTGCGTCCTTCGGGAGTCGTGCTGTCTCCCGGCCCGAAATCGCCGAAGGAGGCGGGCGCGTGTCTGCCGCTTCTTGCGCTTTTGCCCGCGACGACGCCGGTTCTCGGCGTCTGCCTCGGCTCGCAATGTCTCGCGCAGGCGTTCGGCTGGCGCACGCAGCGCGCCAGGGCGCCGCTGCATGGCGAGGCGAGCCTTATCCGCCATGACGGACAAGGCGTCTTTTCCGGGATCGCCTCCCCGATGGCCGCAGGGCGCTATCATTCGCTGATCTCGGCGCCGGGTCCGGACGAAGAGCTTGTCGTTTGCGCCTGGAGCGAGGAAGGTGAGGTGATGGGCGTGCGCCGCCGCACGGCGCCGTGGCATGGCGTGCAGTTTCATCCCGAGTCGCTGCTGACGCCTTGCGGACGCGCGCTGATCGCGAATTTCGTGGCGATGACGAAGGGAGAGTTTCGCCCGTGATCGTCTGGATCGACGGAGAATTTCGCGCCGAAGGCGCGCATGTTTCGACCAGCGACCGGGGGCTTTTGCTCGCCGACGGCGCTTTCGAGACCGTCTATCTCGAGGGCGGCCGGGCGGCGTTTCTCGCCCAGCATATCGCGCGACTGAAGGCGGGCCTTGAGACGCTGCGCATCGCCGCGCCGCCCCTGCTGGGCGAGATCGACGTCATTCTTTCGGCGCTCGCCGCGCATAACGGTCTCGGCGACAGGCCGGCGGCGGCGCGCATTACGGTGACGCGCGGGCCGGGCGATCGCGGCCTCAAATTCGGCGGGGCCCGCCGCGCGACCATGCTGGCGAGCGCGGCGCCGCTTGCGCCCGCGCCGTCGGCGCCGCTTCGCCTCAAGGTCTCCGCACGCCCGCGTTTCGCAGCCGGCTCGGCCGGCCGGTTCAAGGCGATCGGCGGCTATGTGGAGCACATTCTCGCGCATAACGAAGCGGTGGCGGCGGGCGCCGACGAGGCGCTGATGGCGAATGAGCATGGCCGGCTCGCCTGCGCGGCCGCCGCCAATGTCTTCCTGATCGTCGGCGAGGGGCTGGCGACGCCGCCGGTCGCCGAAGGGGCGCTGCCGGGCGTCGTGCGCGGCGCGATTCTCGAAGACGCCGCCGCGCTCGGCCTTTCCGTCGAGGAGCGGCCGATCGAACTCTCAGAGCTGCAGGGCGCGCCGGTATTCGTGACGAACAGCCTGATCGGCGTGCGCGCCGCCCAGTTGGCGGAACAGGGCGCGCCCGCGTCCGCGCAGGGCTCGCGCATCTTTTCCGCGCTGCAATCATGGTATCAATCCCGGCTCGCCCGGGAGCTGAAGAGCGAAGAGGCGCGGCCTTGAAAGCGTTCGAGATCAGCGAAGACCAGATTGCGCGCGTGATCGCCGGACTCATCGCGGATGAGCTGTCCTGGCGATTCAAGCGGCATACGGACTTTCTGACTCTCGCTTCGTGGACGGCCGACGCGCCCATCGAAAGCGGCGGGATCGGCCTCGGCGCGGAAGAGCGCGCGGCGTGCGCGCGCCGCTGCGCGCGCTTTTTCGGGATCGATGCGGCCAGCCTCGGCGCCGCGCCCGCGAGCCGCATCGCCGACTGGGCCGCATTGATCAGCCGTGAGATCCGGCGCTCGCTGCGCTCCTTTTCGTTCACCGCAGCCGGCAGGGACAGCGCGACCGAATCAGTATCGCACGCCGCGGCGGACATCTTCGGCGACGCGGCGGCGGCGGCCAATATTCTTTACGGGCGCCGCCGTCTCATTTCGCTCGTCGCGCCGCATGGTCTCGTCGCCTTCGAAGTGACCGTGCTGACGCCCAATCTCCAGCATATTCCGGTGATCGACGCGCGCGGCATGGCGCCGGACGCGCTCGCAAAGACTCTCGCCTTTGGCGACGTCGTCGTCGCGACGCCGACGCTCTGGCGATATATGATCCGCGAGGGCGTCACGGCGCCGAATAACGCCATGGGCGTTCTCTTCGGCGAAGCGATGACGCCGGATCTCGCCGCGGAACTGCGCAAGGCCGGCTTCGGCACGCTGCGCGAACTCTACGGATCGACGGAGACCGGGCTTGTCGGCTGGCGCGATTCTTCGACCGAGCCTTTCATGCTGTTCGATCACTGGCGGCGCGAGGGCGAATCCCTCGCCCGGCGAACGCCGGGGGGAGACACGCGCCTCTTCACGCCGATGGATGCGCTGCAATGGACGAGCGACACCGCGTTCCGTCTCGGCGCGCGCCGGGACGGCGCGGTGCAGGTCGGCGCCGTCAATGTTTTTCCCGGGCGGATCGCGGCGGTCATCAAGCAGCATCGCGCCGTCGACGATTGCCGGGTGCGGGTGATGCGCCGGGACGGCGGGTTGAACCGTCTCGTCGCGCGCATCGTGCTCAATCCCGAAGTCGCGCCGACCGAACAGACGGCGCGCGACATCGACGCCTGGTGCCGGCGCGAATTGCGCCCGGAAGAGCGCCCGCGAATCTACAATTTCGAATTGTCGCTCGACGGCGAGTAGCGGCCTAGTTTTGCGGCGCGCCGGCGGCCGCCTGAGCCTGTTTCTGGGTGACCTGGCTCGACACCGACGAGAACACCGACGTGTCGTCGCCGACAGTCACCGTCGCTTCGCACCGGTTCGCGCAGCTATAGGTCGTTCGCGCCACGCCGCGATTTACGGTCAGCATGCCGGCCGGCGTCGTCTTTACACGGATGATAAGGTTGTCGACCGCGTTTCCCGCGTCGTCGAAGATGTACATATTCGTAAGGCCGGGCGCCTTGCCGAACAGGAGGACGCGCGTCTTGTCCTGCACCGTGACGTCGGCGATCGCCGGATTGCCGACGACGATCTGGCCTGCCGGCTGTTTCAGATCGTACGGCTTGACCTGATCCATCGTCAGCCAGATCTGTTCGGCGTGCGCCGCGCTGGCGGCGGCGGAAAGAAGGGCGGCGGCGATCACAACGCGCATGACGAAATCCCGAACTGTTGCGCGCTTAACCTAGCGCCGCGTCGGTCAATGAAGCTTTAACGCGGACGGCGAAGCCGGCGCCGGCGCGCGCGGCGCCCGCGCGTGAATCGACAATTTTACCTTTTACTGAGCTTTAAGGCGCGCGCGGGTACGTCAGTCGTCGGAGAACAGCCCCATGTCCGCGACATTGATTGTTTCGACGCCGCCTTCCGCCGATGACTCGGAGGCGCTCTCGTCCGCCGAGCCATTCGCCGGCTTGCCCGCGAGCGTGCTCAAACAGATCGCCGGCGTCGCTGAGACTCGGACTTATCTCGCCGGAGAGATCATCCTTGCGCCCGGCCAGGATGACGGCGAATTCTTTTTCGTCGTCACAGGCCGCCTCAAGGCGTTCTGCTCGGATAGCGAGTCAGGCTCGATGCTCGTCGAAGAAGTCGGCGCGGGCGGATTCCTCGGCCTCGTCGAGGCGCTCGCGCCGGAAGCGAGCCGGATGAGCGAGAACATGACGGTGTCGGCGGAAGCTGACTCGACTGTGCTCGCCATCAACTGCGAAGCGTTCTCGGCGCTGGTCGCAAAACGGCCCTCGCTTTCGCGCAATCTCGCAAAGAGCTTCGCCGCGACGCTGGCGCAGGCGCGTTTCAGAAGCGCCGCCGACGACAGCTCTCCGCAGCGCCGCGTTTTCACGGTGCTTATGGAGTATATCGTGCGCGATGCGATCAGCGGATCCTGGCGCATTCCTCAAATGCCGAAACACCGCGAATTGGCGGAGAAAGCCGGC
>WGLT01000030.1 GCA_016125425.1 Alphaproteobacteria bacterium | reverse complement strand
GGCGGCTCCTCGTCGTACCAGCACCAGTCGATCGTATCGCCCTGCCACTTCTGGCGCTGCATCTCGTAGGACTTGAACTTGATGACAGAGTTCCCGCCGGACTTGTTCCTGATGACAGCGGTGTCGACGCCGAGGGCCACGCCCCGGGACCACTCGATGTTGACTATCTGGTCGGCCGGGATGATTCCGGTGCCGAGTCTGTCCTCTCCCTCCGTCACGTCTCCGAGAAGGAGTTTCTGCGTCGTGTCGCGGACGACGGTCGAGGATTCCCCGCCTATCCAGCCGCGCGTCGGCCGCTGCCATACGCGCCCCGGCCACCATTCCGGGTACATTCCGGTGGCGTGAAAAGCCGCCTCGTGGGCGCCGCACAGGGTCTTGCCGAGCTGGTTTCCCGCCGTCAGGAGCCGTTCTGTCTTGTCGACCCCAAGGCGATGAAACTCGTACTGCTTCGCATAGGGCTTGTAGTCGAAGATGCGGTTGCGCTCGTTATTCCGGGGCCTGATCGCCCCGGCCTCATTGAAGCGGAGACGCCATGATGCGCCAGCCACGCAGGCACGCGCTTATTCCGGGGCCTGATCGCCCCGGCCTCATTGAAGCGGGGGTTCGCTACCGGCCCGCCGGGGCGCAGCGAGTTATTCCGGGGCCTGATCGCCCCGGCCTCATTGAAGCTGTCAAGTCTGTTCTCGACGCGGCTGATGCGTATAAGTTATTCCGGGGCCTGATCGCCCCGGCCTCATTGAAGCTCTTCAGCGTATTGCTCGACCAGCGCGTCCCATATCTTATTCCGGGGCCTGATCGCCCCGGCCTCATTGAAGCACAACGTCGCGCACTTTCATAAGGATCGCGTGATCATCTTATTCCGGGGCCTGATCGCCCCGGCCTCATTTATGCGGAGTAGCCTACCGCCTCGGTTTATGCCGCCAACACCATTCCATGATGTTGTGAAATAGCTCGCCTAAACGGAAGCCCTCACACTCTGCGGGATTTGTTCGGGGATTCCTTCGATTTTTCTTCAATCGCCCTTCGTTCGTTCTTCACGCGGGTCTTCAAATTCCGTCCAAGCGCGTCCAATCATGCAGTAATGGCGGGCTCAAACTATTCATGCACTCCGCGAAAAGCGTCCGCGTAGTGTTGTAGCCGTGTCCTAGCCTCGTCCGTGCCGTGTCCTGCCAAGTGT
Source organism: Alphaproteobacteria bacterium (assembly GCA_016125425.1). Lineage (GTDB taxonomy): Bacteria > Pseudomonadota > Alphaproteobacteria > Caulobacterales > Parvularculaceae > Amphiplicatus. Next base: position 36,422 of record WGLT01000030.1, on the reverse strand, counting down.
CCGAGGTGTGTCCGGTGTCCATACTGCATCCATATCGCTGCCATATACGTTCCATGTTGCCGCCATATAAACCCTCATATCGGCGGGTATCTCGGCAACCATCCGGAACAGCCCGGCAATGCTCCGGCGACATAGTCAGCCATCAATTGCGAACGCATTGATGGCGCATTGGAGAGTCATTGGGTTATGGTCTCACGCGCTTCGCGCCGATTCATAGCTTTTGCGCCATTCCTCTGCTGCTTCGCGCGAGATGAGGCGCATTCGGCCGACATTGAAGAATTTGAGGCGACCGGCCTTCATTTCGAGATAGGCGAAGCTTCGCGATACGCCGTGAGCCTTGCAGAAGTCGAGGACACGATAGGCTTGGATGTCAGACATGATGGCTCTCTCCATTCGGGTACAGGTGCATGGAGAGAGAGCAGGCTGGACGGCTCAAAAACGCCAGGGTGCGAAATCGGCGATTTCGCACGGAGTCGCGGGACGGCCTATTTCCGGCGCGAAGGAAGCGAGTGCGACGGATAGATTGTCTTCAACTGCTCCCATAAGGCGTCGCGATCGATATCCAAGCCAAGCAGAGACTTGATAGCCTTTGCGTGCTCGCTGGCGCGGCGGCTCGTGAAGCGATCCACAAGCGTCTCTTCGGCGAGAACTTCGGTTCCTTCGGCCTTGCAACGCGCGACAATCATCGCCGCGGCATCGTCCGCCGAAATCCCTACGGCGTTTAAGAGAATCATCTCAAAGAGAATAGGCCCCTCGGTCCGGAGGGCTTGAGCTTCCTTGATAACATCTGTGCTGCCGCGCCCGCGCTTGACGCCAAGCAGCGTGCTAATGTCCTTTTCGCCGTTTGAACCGAGATAGCTCGCGAACGCATCGTGCAGCCAATCTAGGACCCAGCGCGGCGGGTAGAGACCGGCATCCCGAAAGAGGATAAATGCTTCCATCGCATAGATGGGATTGCTTTTCTTTCGATTGGCCAACCGGAAGAGCTCTTCCGCCAAGGAGCCATAGGCGATTGCAAGACCAATTCTCGCAGGTTCGTCATCCTTGAGAACCGATGGATTCTGAAGCAATGATAACAGGCGCAAGCCATACGCGGCTTCGCGCGCGGCGTTCTCGGGAGAAGAGCCGGATTCCGGTGGCAAAGCGCCCACAAGATCGCGGAGCCATTCTTTCATCTCCACGTCAGTGATGTGGAGCGGGTCGTCGTCCAGCGCCGTCTCCTCAATCGGTTCGTCGGACGGTTGACGAACCGCCAGCACTTGCAGCTTTCGCGCTCGTGGCTTACGGCGCGTCGGTCGATTGGCGGAGCGTGACGGTCCTCTCAATGCTGCTCTCTGGTTTATTGTGCGGGGAGTATGCCCCGCAGTGTGTGTTGAGAGTGTCTGTCCGGGTGTCTCGCAAGAGTGCTCACACAGTCTCGCGCAACTGGTCCAGATAGTCCGCCCAGGCCTGCATCATGTCCACTCTGTCGTTCCAGTACTCAGCCGCATGCGTATAGGCGCGACGGACGGCGTTCGCCTCCTGGTGGGCGAGCTGCCGCTCGATAGCATCGCCGGGCCATTTTCCCATCTCGTTTAACAAAGTCGCGGCCATGGCCCGGAAACCGTGAGCGGTCATTTCTTCCTTCGAATAACCCAGCCGTCTCAGCGCTGAATTGAGCGTATTTTCAGACATGGGCCGCACCCAGCTATGAACGGCGGGGAAGAGATAGCGGCTCTTTCCGGTGAGGGGCTGGAGATCGCCAAGCAGAGCGAGGGTCTGGCGCGCCAAAGGAACCCTGTGGGGACGGCGCATCTTCATCTTTTCGGCCGGGATCGTCCAAACCGCCGCATCGAGATCAAATTCAGTCCATTCTGCATGGCGGATTTCGCCGGGACGGACGAAGGTGAGGGCTGACAGGTTGAGCGCGACGCGCGTCGTTTTATGTCCGGTGAAACCGTCAATAGAGCGCAGTAAGCCGCCAACTTCCTTAGGGTCGGTGATTGCAGCTCTGTGCGTGACCTTGGGCGCCGCGATTGCGCCGCGAAGGTCAGCGGTCGGATCGCGTTCGGCCCTTCCAGTCGCGATCGCCAAGCGGAAAATCTGACTGCATTTGCTTCTGAGACGGCGAGCCGTTTCATACCGGCCGCGCGATTCGACCAAGCGCAGGACGGTTAGCACTTCTTGCGGCGTGATTTCGTTGACGGGTCTCTCGCCCAAATAGGGGAATGCGAAATCGAGCATCCATCTCGTCTTGTCGATTGTGACCTGGGCGCGTCCCTCACGCTCCATTTTCAAGAGCAGCTCTTTGGCAAGCGCGGTGAAGGTGTTTCCGGGAACTTCGCCTGCAGTGAGTTTTTTGATCTTGCGGTCAAGGGCGGGATCGTGACCTTCAGCCAGAATCGCCCGAGCCGCTGCGCGCTTTTCACGGGCTTCCGCGAGCGAGACTTCGGGATAGACGCCCAAGGAGAGCGTCTTCTGTTTGCCGCCGAAGCGATAGCTCCAGCGCCAATAACGCCCTCCTTTCTTCGTGACGAGCAGGAACATGCCTTGGCCGTCACTGAGCTTGTAGTCCTTCTCGCGAGGTTTGGCGTTGTGAACGGCCATTTGGGAAAGCGACATACCAACACCTGCAATTCGTCCCAACATCAGGCTTTCGGATTTGACGCCGAGACGCGGACTCAAACCCGAGTGTCATTTGTTGGCGCCCTGTCGGACCCCCGAAAAATGCCACAAAACCTACCAACATTTTGTTGGCATGCTCATGGATGTGTGAGCACAGCCCTGTACGGGCTATCGCTCAACTCCATGTTTTTAGGGTATTTTTAGATGCGCCTGGACGCAAGCGGCCGGCAAGTGGTGCCCAGAAGAGGACTCGAACCTCCACGCCTTGCGGCACAGGTACCTGAAACCTGCGCGTCTACCAATTCCGCCATCTGGGCGCCGGAGCGACGCACTTAGGGCGCGCATGCGCGGCTGTCAAATGCCTATCCTCAGGCCGCCTGTTCCGGTCCGGGCGGCGAGGGCGATCGCGGTTCTGGACCGCCCGTCGGCCCGCGCCCGAACTCCGCCGCCAGGGAGGCTCCCCGGCCGTTCGGCCGCAACAAAAAAGAGAAGGCGCGCCGGCGCCTTCTCTTTCGAGAACTTCTCATTCGGATGCGGCAAGGCCTTCCGGCGCGCGCGGCCTACTCGGCCGGCTCGACCGAAACGACATTCCGGTCCTTCGCCTTCAGCGCGAACTTCACGCGGCCGGCGATGAGCGCGAACAGCGTGTGGTCCTTTCCCATGCCGACATTGGCGCCGGGATGGAATTTGGTTCCGCGCTGGCGCACGAGGATATTGCCGGGGACGACAAGCTCATCGCCGAATTTCTTCACGCCGAGGCGGCGGCCAGCCGAATCGCGGCCGTTGCGCGACGAGCCGCCTGCTTTCTTGTGAGCCATGTTCCGTCTCCAGTCTTTCTATGCGTTGTCGCGATCGGCTTTGGCGCGCGGCGGTTTGCCGGCGACCAGTTCCTTGGCCTGCTCGACCCACTCATCGCGCGTCGCGCGTCCGTGCAGTTCAAGCGCTTCGTCCATTTTCGCGACGTCGTCTTCTGTCATCGCCGCGATCTGCTTGAGCGACGTGACGCCATAGCCTTCGAGCTTTTCTTTCAGTTTGGGGCCGACGCCGCCGATCAGCGAAACGTCGTCCTTGAATGCGGGCGCGGCTTCCGGCGCTGCGGCCTCGGCTTTGGCGGGTTTCTTCGCCGCCGCCTTTTTCGCGGGCTTGGCGCCGTTCGTCAGAATGTCCGTGATCTTCACCACGGTCAGCATTTGGCGGTGGCCCTTCTTGCGGCGGTAATTCTGCCGGCGGCGCTTTTTGAAGACGATGATCTTCGGCCCGCGCGTTTGTTCGACGATCTCGCCCGCGACCGAGGCGCCGTCGACGAATGGCGCGCCAATCGTGACGTCTGCGCCGTCGCCGATCATGAGCACTTCGTTGAGCGTGACGGCCTCGCCGGCCTCGCCCGGAAGCTTTTCGATTTTGATGATATCGTCCTTGGCGACGCGATATTGCTTGCCGCCGGTCTTGACGACTGCGTACATGGCTCCGACTCCGTGAGCGCGATTTGGCGCCCCTGATCCTTTTTGGCCCCGGATTCTCTCGTCCGGTTGTTAAAATGAGCGCCGGTGACTAGCCCGGGCGCAACCGCCCGTCAAGCTCGGCGGGCTATCGCAGGGACAGGGCCCCGTTTAAAGGAGGAGAGGCCGATGAGGAAAGGCGCGCCATGCCCGCCCCGTTAAGAATTCAGCCCGTGATTATGTGCGGCGGGGCCGGGACGCGGCTCTGGCCGATGTCCCGCCAGGCCCGCCCCAAGCAGTTTCTGGCGCTGGCGAGCGAACGGACGCTGTTCCAGGACGCGGCGCTGCGCGTCGCGCCGGCGCCTGGCGCGCCCTTCGCGCCCGCCGCCGTGATCGGCGGGGCCGCGCACGCCGAAGCGATCGAAAGCCAGCTCGAAGAGGCGGGGCTCGCCTCCGCCGCCGTGATCGCCGAGCCGGCGCCCAGAAACACAGCGGCGGTGGCGGGGCTTGCGGCCGCCTGGGCGTCGCGCGCCGCGCCGGGCGCTCTCGTTCTGCTGCTGCCGGCCGATCATCATGTCGGCGATCCCGCGGCCTTCCGCGCCGCCGTCGAAACGGGCGCGGCCGCCGCCGCCCGCGGCGCGATCGTCACCTTCGGCGTCAAGCCGACCGAGCCGCATACGGGCTATGGCTATATCGAGCGTGGCGGCGAGATCGCGCCGGGCGTCTATCAGGTCGCGGCGTTTCGTGAAAAACCCGACGTCGGCGCGGCGCGCCGTTATCTCGCCGGCGGCGCGCATTTCTGGAACTCGGGCGTCTTCCTGTTCGATCCCGGCGTCATGCTTGAAGAGCTTGCGGCCCACGCGCCGGACATTCGCGCGGCGGCGGAGTCCGCTCTCGACAAGGCGCGACGCCGCGGCAAGCGCATCGATCTGGATGCGGATGAATTCGCGCGCTGCCCTTCGGATTCGATCGATTACGCGGTTATGGAGAAAACCTCGCGCGCCGCGGTGGTAGGGCCGATCGAACTCGGCTGGAGCGATATCGGCTCATGGTCTGCGCTCGACGAAACGGGCGAACACCCGGCGGTCTACGCCCTCGACGCGGAAGGCTGTCTCGTGCGCACGGACGGGCCATTCGTCGGGATCATAGGGGTGAAAGACCTGATCGTCGTCGCGACAGGCGACGCCGTTCTCGTTGCGCCGAAATCGCGCGCCCAGGATGTGAAAAAAGTGGTCGACGAGCTCAAGGCGCGCGGCCGCCACGATCTGCTTTAACGCGCCTTTCGCCTAGATATAGGCGACTTCTTCTTCCTGCTCCGGATCGGCAGGTTTGACGAGCTGGAACTCGCCTTCGGCGACGAGCTGGCGCACGGTCGACATGAACAAAGCCTGAGCCGCCTCGGCGTCTGCCAGCGTCACCTGCTTCAGAGCGTCCATCTGTTCTTCATATTGCTGCTTCATGCGCTGCGAAATGTTCTTGAATATGAATTCGACCGATTCCGGCGCGTTCTTCCTTCCGTATTTCATCGCCTTGAGAAAAGCGTCCGCATCCATTTGCCGGACGACGAGAGGAATGGCGTTCGGCGGAACGCGCGCCGGAATATCCTCGAATGTGAGGATGCAGGATTTTACGTCCTCGACGATATCCGGCGTCTTTTCCTCGATGAATTTCAGGAAGGCTTCGCGCTTGTCGGGCGAAAGATTATTCATGAGACCGCCAATGGCGAGGCCCGGTTTTTTCGCCTTCGAAGCGTTTCGGGCCGGCGCCAGGAATTCACGGTCGATCGTCTCTTCAAGGACGCGCAGCGCTTCCCGGCGAACGCTTACGCCTTTCGAGAGGCGCATGATGGCGTCTTCCGCGACCTCCTTTTTCAAGACGCTCAAGACGCTCGAAGCCTTGTCGGAATTCATCCGTGAAAGGATGACAGCGACCGTCTGCGGGTGCTGCGACTCGAGATATTCGGCGATCGCCTTGTCGTCGACTTTATCGAGCTTGTTAAAGACGCTGCGGCCGTCCGGCGCGTCAATGTCCTCCAGCAGCTTGGCTGCGTCTTCCTCGCCCTTGATTTTTGCGATGAGGGCGCGCGCGTCCTCGAAACCACCCTTGATTGTGTCGTCGCTCTTGCCGATGCGCGAGACGAATTCGCGCGCGACGAGGATGAGCTGAGAGCGCGGAACGTCCTGCAGGCGCGCATAGGCTTCCGCGAACGCCTTGAGGTGTTTGTCGCCGACTTTCTCCATGATCGGGCCGGCCGCTTCCGGGCCGAGCGCGGCGATGACGAGCGCGGCCTTTTGCGGCGCCGTCAGCGTCAGCGCTCCCTTTTGTTCGTCGCTGGAGAGTTGCGCCTCAGTCGCCGGCAGGCGCGGCGCAGCGGCGTTCGCGCTCATGTTCCGTACCCTTTCACCACCGCGCCCGCGACCTCGATCCAGCCGTTCGCCAGCACGAAAAAGGCGAGCTTGAACGGCAGGGACACGACCGCAGGCGGCACCATCATCATGCCCATCGCCATCAGAACGGATGCGACGATGAGGTCGATAATGAGAAAAGGTAGAAAAATGACAAAGCCGACTTCGAATGCTCGCTGTATCTCAGAAAGCATGAACGCGGGAATAAGGATGGAAAGCGGCGTCCCGCCTGACGCGGCCGCGCGCTTCGGAGCGACTTCGGTTAACGCGTCCACCGCAGCCGGCGAAACGCGCGCGTGCATGAACGTTTCAAACGGCGCGAGCGCTTTTGCGAAAGCCTGCGATTCGGTGATGTTGTGATCGAGCAGCGGCTGGATGCCCTGCGCCCAGGACTGGGCGAACACGGGCTCCATCACGAAATAGGTGAGAAAGAGCGCGAGGCTCATGATCAGCATGTTCGGCGGCGCCTGCTGCAGGCCGATCGCCTGACGCAGGATCGAAAAGACGATCACCATAAAAGGCAGGCAGGTGATCATCATGGCGATGCCGGGCGCCATCGACAGCACCGTGACCAGCATGAAGAGCTGAATCACACGGGCGCTCAGGCCGGCCCCTTGCGGCGCCGAATCGAGATTTAATCCCTGCGCGGACGCCGCCCCGCCCGCGAGAAGCGCGAGCGCGAATGCGGCGGCGAACACCGCGATAGCTCTGAGCGTCCTGGCGTTCATAGGATGTCGGACATATCCACGATTTCAGTGATCCTGATGCCGAGCCGGCCCTGACCGTCCTCGCTTTGGGTCAACTCGCCGCGGGCGATGACGCGATCTCTCACGCGCAGCTCGACCGGATCGTCGAGATGGGAATCGAGCGGTATCAGCGCGTCGCGCTGCATTTTCAAAAGATCGCCGATCAGCGGGCGCGCCGTTCCGACCGAAACGACGACTTCGATCGGCACGCTGAAAATTGCGCGCTTCAGCTTGTTGGTTTCGCCGCCGTCACGGCGATCGAATACCGGCGCTTCCCCCGTTTCGGCGTTCGGCGCGGCTTCTTCAGCGGCTGTGTCCTGTTCGCTCATCAATTATCCCCATTGGAAAAGGTCTTCACGGCTTTATTGAGGGCGGAAAGGCACTCCTCGACGGCGGCGGCCCAGTTGAAATCCGCCCCGCCGCCGACCCAGGCGGCGTTCGCCTCGGCGCCTTGCAGAGAATTATCCGCGCGCACGGTCAGTTTCGCGTCGGGCCGGAACCGGGCGATCCATTCCTCAAGCCGCTTGGCGTGATCGGGCGCGGTCGAAATCTCGATCGCCAGATCCGGCGCGGTCTCGGCGATCTTCGTGAATGCGGCGGCGGCTTCGATTGCAAAACCGGCCTCGGAAAGTTTCGGGAGAACATGCGTCAGAAAGGCGACGAGCGCGGCGCTCGCTTCGGCGGCGATCTTGTCCGGCGCGGCGGCGGCTTGCGCTTCGAGAGCGGCCGCGACGGCGGCGAGCAGTCGCGTGTCTTCGGCGCCTTTGGCTTCGGCCGCCGCGCGGCCCGCCGCATATCCCTCAGCGTAGCCCTCTTCTCGCGCGCGATCGGCGGCGTCGTCCTCGGCTTTCGCCGGGGGAAGGCGCGGCGCGGCCCTGACGGGGAGCCTGTCGAAGCGCTCCAGGAGGACAAGCGGTCCGCTCACGCCGCGTCCTCCGCCGTTTCAAGCCAGGATTTGATCAGGTTCGCCGTCTCGTCCGTGTTCGAAGCCGCGATTTGTTTGAGAGCCTCGATCGCATCCGGTTCTTGCGCGGGAGGCGCGATCTCGGCGTAGGCAGGCTGGACGGCGATTGCGCCGCCTTCCGCCGGCGCGGCGGCCGGGGAGGGGGCGGCGGCCGGCAGCGCGGCGGCCCCGGCCTCGCCTTTCGTCGAGAACAAGGGTTTGACGACGAAGAGGCCGAGTATGAGCGTGACGAGCGCAAGAATGCCGATCTTGATCGCATCCATCAGATGCGCGCGCAGGAAATCGCCCATCGGATTCGCCTTGACGAGGACTCCCTCGGTCGACGAAGTCCTGAACGGAAGCGCTTCGATCGTGATCGAATCTCCGCGTTTCGGGTCGAGACCGGCGGCGTCGGCGACGAGCTTTTTCAGCGTATCGAGTTCTTCCGGCGTGCGCATTACGGGTTGGCCGCCATCCTCCGCCGCCGGTTGCGCGATCTGATTGACGAAGACGGCGATGCTCATGCGCTTGATCGAGCCGGGGAGTTTTTCCGTTTCGCGCTTCACGTCCGACATATCGTATTTGATCGTCTCGCGCGTTTCCGTTCGCTGGGAGTTGCTCGCGCCGCCCGACGCGCCGGCGTCTCCTTCCGGCAGGTTGCTCGCGACCGTGACCGGTCCGCCCCCGCCTCCGCCGTTTGAAGACTCGGTGACTTCGGTCGTCTCCTTTCCGGACATGACGCGTCCGTCAGGATTGTAGGTGTGTTCGGTGACGGCCTGCCGCTCCATGTCGAGATCGAGCGCCACCTTGACGCGCGCATTGCCCGGTCCGACGCGCGCTTCGAGAAGATCGAGAATGTTTTTCTCCATTTTCGCCGCGCGCGCGTCCGCATCGCCGCCGACGCCGAGTTCGTCAGTATCGGAGCCGGGACTCAGGACGACGCCGCGGGCGGAATCGATGACAGCGACCTCTTCCGGCTTCAGCCCGGGGACCGCCGATGAAACAAGATAGCGGATCGCCTTGGCTTGGTTCGGTTCGAGCGGGCTGGCGCCCATCGTCACGGTCACTGCGCCTGTGGTCGGCGGCGCGTTTCGGCTGAAGGCGCCTTCTTTGGGCGCGGCGATATGGACGCGCGCAGCTCTGACCCCGGGCGTCGCGAGGATCGTGCGCGCAAGTTCTCCCTCTTTCGCGCGCCAATAGGTCGCATCGAACATGTCCGACGTCGTCGCAAAGCCGTTGAGCTTGTCGAGAAGTTCGTAGCCGGCCTGGCCCTGTTCCGGCAGGCCTTCGCCGGCGAGCTGCATGCGAACGGCGTCGCGCTTGGCCGACGGCACGTAGATCGCGTCGCCGCGAATGTCATAAGGTATATTCAGGCGCGCGAGCGCGGCGACGACTTCCCCCGATGTCCGGCCGTCGAGCCCTGCGAAGAGCAATGACATATTCGGCGTCGACGCCGTGCGCGCGAGTATTGAGAAGAGCGCGATTGTCGCCGCGACGGCGCCGATCAGCATGACCCGCTTGGCCGGGGTCATGATGCGCCAAACTGAGACCAGTCCCTGCATTTTTAATGCGCCTGTTAATTCGCCTGGTTTCGGACGTCTTCGACATCCTCGGCGTTTTGTTTACCGTTTCATCATTAAAGGGAGGTTACACATCGGACGAAGACGACAGCGACGCGGCGGAAGAATTCCGCAAACGGACTCTTGAAGATGAGCGACGTTGAAGAAGAAGAGCAGGCGCCTGAAGCGGCGGAAGAGAAGAAAAAATCTCCGGTAAAGGCGATCGTTTTCAGCGCCGCCGGCGCTATCGTCATCGGCGCAGCGGCAGCCGGGGCTGGCTATTTCCTGACGCCTTCCTCGCAAAAATGCGCGCCGCAACCGGCGAAATCAGACCAGGAAGATATCGCCCGGGCGATCCCGGATGATGTCGCATATGTGAATCTCGACCCGCTGATCGTGACCCTCGGCGCGTCCGCGCGTTCAAAATATCTTAAGATCACGATCAGTCTCGAAACGACCACGACTTCTGAAAAAACTCTTAACGAAGTCATTCCGCGCATTCGCGACACCCTGAACAGCTATCTCCGCGCGGTCGATGAGAATGACCTCTCGCAGCCGGCCGCCATGGCCCGGCTGCGTTCGCAAATGCTCCGCAGGCTCCGGCTCGTGGCCCCGAATGCCGCGATCTCGGACGTTCTCATCACAGACTTCGTTCTAACCTAGGAGGCCGTCATGGAAATGGTCACCGATTTTCTGCTTCTCGCCGCATCCGGCACTGCGTGTCTCTACTGCCTCATTCTGAGCAGGCGGCTGAAGGGTCTCACCTCCATGAAGGGCGGACTCGGCGCGGGCATTGCGGCGCTTTCCCGCTCCGCCGAGGAGATGAAAAAAGCGATCGGCGACACCAAGCGTTCTGCGGACGCTTCGGCTGAACGTCTCGAGGCTGCGATCTCGCATGCTGATCGGAAGGCCGAACAGCTTCGGGGCCTGATCGCCGAACTTGGCGAAATGGAGGCTTCGGTGATCAATCACGCCGAAGGCGCGACCCGGAAATACGTCGATACGCTCGCGCCGATTCTCGGCGAGGCGAATGACGCGGCCGAAAGACTGTTCGCGGCGATTGAATCGGCGCCGGTGGTTACGCCGTTCCCCCCTGCGTCCCGCAAAAAAGCTCCTTCCGCCAAAAAGCGCGCCCGCGCCGGAGAAGCTGCGTGAGACCCAATCCGCTCACTATCATCGCGCTCGTTTTCGCCGCGTCCTTTTCGGGGCGGGCGATCTCGATGGCGAGCGCCGCGGTGAAGGGGAGCGAAAAGGCGCCCGCGCAAAATGCGGCGCCCGTCCAGCCGCAGGCGGCCGCCGGCGCGCCCAAAGAAACCCCGGCGGCGTCGACGCCGCAGCCGGCGCCGCGGGCGGCCGCGACGAAGCCCGATCAGCCGGCTTCCGCGGACCATGAAAACGGCGACCGCGACCCGCTTCTTGCGGCTATCCGCCAACGCGCCGCCGAACTCGACAAGCGCGAGGCGGAGATCGCCCAGCGCGAACGCGTGCTCGACGTTCTCGAAAAGCGCGTCGATGAAAAGACTGCCGAGCTGAAGAAGGTCAAAGCCGAGCTTGAAAGCCGCCTTTCCTTCGCAGAAACCGCTTCCCAGAACGATATCGCGCGGCTTGCGAAGATGTATGAGAGCATGAAACCGCAAAAGGCGGGCGAAATCTTCAACCAGATGGAGCCGTCATTCGCCGCCGGTTTTCTGACGGAAATGACGCCCGATGCCGCCGCGCTCATCCTCTCCAATATGGAGACGCAAAAGGCGTACGCCGCGAGCGTCATCATCGCCGGCCGCAATGCGTCCGTGAACAAATAGTTGCCGCGAACAAGCGCGACAAAATCACTCAAAACGCGCCCGGTTTCATTACTTCTTAATTTCACATTCCTATAAATTTTTCGTGCGCGGATTAACGCGTGTTGCAGAAGCAATGGCGGGTCATGGGCGGAATTATCGGTATTATCATAACCCTGGGGATGGTGTTCGGGGGTTATGTGGTTGAGGGCGGCAAGATCGCCATCATCCTGCACGCGCTCCCATATGAACTTGTCATTATCGGCGGCGCCGCCGTGGGGTCGTTCATCGTCGGCAATGATTTCGCCGTCGTGAAGCATACGGCCGGCGACATCGTGAAGGTCTTTACCGGCCCGAAATGGAAGCGCCAGGACTATACGGATCTCCTGTGCCTGATGTTCACGCTCGTGCGCATCGCCAAGGAATCGCCGGTTGAGATCGAACAACACATAGAAAATCCCGACGAGTCGGCCGTCTTCGCGAAATATCCGCGGATCATGAAAGACGATCACGCGATGGAGATGATCTGCGACACCTTCCGGTCAATGATCATGAATTTCGACAACGCCCACCAGGTCGAGGAGCTGCTCGAAAAGCAGCTCGAAGCCATGCACCACGCGAATTTGCACGGCGCGCACGCCTTGCAGAAGATGGCGGACGGCCTGCCGGCGCTGGGGATCGTCGCCGCTGTGCTCGGCGTGGTGAAAACCATGGCGTCGATCGACAAGCCGCCGGAGGTTCTCGGGGAAATGATCGGCAGCGCGCTCGTCGGAACGTTCCTCGGCGTATTTCTCGCTTACGGGCTTGTCGGCCCCTTCGCGGATCGGGTGCAGGCGATCCAGAACGAAGAACACGCGTTCTATAACCTCATTCGTGAAGCGCTTGTCGCCAGCCTGCACAAACACACTCCGCAAATTTGCGTGGAAGTCGCGCGGCGAAACGCGCCGAAGAAAATGCGCCCAAGCTTCTCCGACATGGAGGAAGCGTTGCGCGAATCCCAGAAGGCGGCGTGATGGCGAAGCGGTTGGACATCGTCATATTGGTCGCGCTTGCCGCGTCCGGCCCCGCAATCGCTGCGGGGCCCGTGGCCGTTACAGGCGGCGAACATGACGGCTTCTCGCGCGTTGTCGTCTCGACGGGCGCGGAGAGCGTGTCGCTCGATCCCCGGCGCCGGCAAGTCGATATCGCGCTTCAGCGCGATGCGGGGGCGGCTGACCTGTCCGATATCAATGGCGCGCACAAGCCGAGCCGCGTTGCGGGCGCGGCGGAAATCAACGGCCCGACCGGTCCGGTCATTCGCGTGACGCTGAATTGCGATTGCGCGCTCGCCACAAGCCAATTGCCGGACGGACGTTTCGTCCTCGACATCTCCGACGCCAGCGCGGCGAAGACAGCGTCTGCGACCGCGACAGAATCGCAAACGGAGGCGTCCGGATCTGACGCGGCGACCGGCGCGCCGCAGGTGCTGACCAATGTCGAACCGCCGAAGAGAGACGAGACAAAACACGCCGCCGATGAAGGCGAAGACGCTTCTTTCGATGAAGCGCGCAAGCGCATGCTCAAACTCCTGCAGCGCGCCGCCGATGACGGGCTGGTGACGATCCGCAGCGGCGCCGGCGGGACGGCGGCGATCGCCGCAGCGCAAACGCCTTTTGCGTCCTCCTCAGAGGAAAACACCGCGCCGCCGCCGGTCGAGAAGAACAAACCCTGTCTTCCTGATAGCGCGTTCGCGATCAATGGCGAGCCCTTCAAAGACAAACCGCTCGTCGCAATCTCTGAACTGCAGGCCCAGCTCGCGCACGCTTCGCCGCAGGAACAGTCCGACATCGTCAAGAAGCTTGCGGACGGCTATCTTTCGATCGCCTTTGGCGATGAAGCGCTGACGCTGCTTTCCGGCAACAATATGGGCGGCAGCCTCGCCGCGGATATGGCGCGCGCGATCGCCGAGCGCGAAGAGCCGGATAACGGGCCGCTCCTCGGCGCAGTCGGTTGTCGCGGCGCGCACGCCCTTTGGCAGGCGGCGGCGATGGATCCAAAGGAGGCGGATGAGGCGCTCAAGCGCGCGGGCGACGCTATCGACGCTCTGCCGGCGCGTCTCAAAGCCTATCTTGCGACAAGATTCGCCAGAAAACTTATCGTCGCTTCGGATTGGGACGCGGCCCAGCGTTATTTCGTTATCGCCAGCAAAGCCGCCGGTTCGCCCTCGGACGATCTGAAATATGTCGCCGCCAAACTGCTCGAACACGACGGCAAGAGCGATGAATCCGAGAAACTTCTGAAGAGCATCGCAGCCCGCGACAGCGACGCGGCCAAGGACGCCCTGTTGGCTTTGGCTGAGCGTTATCGAGCCGGCGAAGAGCCTCACAAGGGCTTTGTGGACGATATCGGCGCGCTCGCGACGACCGACAGGGGAACCCCGCGCGGCGCCGAGGCGGCTTACGATGAGGCGATGGACTGGGCCAAGCGCGGAGATATTGAATCGAGCGTCATGCTGCTTGCGCACGCGGCGCTGGCCGCGCCGAAAAACGGACCATCCCCGGCGGAGGCCGCGCGCAATTTGCTGGCCGATGCATTCACTTCAGGCGACGAAAAGCAGCAGACGCCTGCGCTGTCAGCCTATCTTGCGCACAGGAAATTTGTCGATTCCGCGGGCGATGATCCTGTTTTCATCCGCCAAGCCGCTGAAGCGGCGCGCGCGGTCGGTCTGCCCAATGTCGCGCTTGAAATCCTCAACGGAAACCAGGCGGGCCGCGACCGGGCCACCATGCTTGACAAGGCCGAGGCGGCTCTCGCCTCGGGCGATGCGGACGCCGCGCTCGCCGCAGCCGCTCCCTATGCTGACGATCCCAGATTTGCGAAGATCGTTGTCGAGGCGAATCTGCGCCTCAACCGCGAATCTGCGGCGCTCGCCGCCGCGACCGCAATCAGCGAGCCGCGGGAAAAGGCGAGACTCGTCGCGCGCGCCGCTTGGCGCGCCGGCGACTGGGACAGCGCGGTTCGCGGCTTTCGCCTCATCGATCCCGCCGTCATGACCGAACGAGAGGCCGCGCAATACGCGCTCGCCGCTTACATGACCGGGGCGAGAAAAATGCCGCCGGCCGCCGAAGCCGTGCTGACAAAAGCGAATAGCGGCGCGCTGGAAAGCCTCGAGGCGCTTTTCGCGGCGCCGCCCGAAGGCCGCATCATCGATCGCGGCAAGGCGGCGGTCAAAAACGCCGTCGAGGAGATCAACAAGATCAAGGAGGCGACGCTCGATGGATAACGCTGGTTATGTCAGCCTCTCCCGACAATCGGGACTGCTGCGCGAACTGAATTCGATCGCGAACAATATCGCGAATGTGAGCACGACCGGCTATCGCCGCGAAAGCACGCTTTTCGCCGAACATGTCAAGGCGCTGGGATCCGATCCCAGCGTTTCGATCGCAACGACCGCCGGCAATTACATCGATTTCTCCGAAGGCGAGATCACGCCGAGCAACAATCCGCTCGATTTCGCCATCCAGGGCGACGGCTTCTTCCTTGTCAAAACGCCGTCGGGGCCCGCGCTGACGCGCGCCGGCGCTTTCACGCTGAACAGCGTCGGCGAAATCGTCGACCCCGACGGGCGCCAGGTTCTTGACGAAGGCGGCAGTCCGATCGTCGTTCCGTCGCAGGCGAAGTCGATCGCGGCGACCCCGGACGGCACGATCACGGCGGACGGTCAGCCGGTCGGCAAACTCGGAATCGTGACGGCCGACCCGAATTTTCTCGTCCGGGAAGGCGACAATCTATTCCGCGCTTCGAAAGGCTATCAGCCGCTGGAAAACGCAAAGGTCCGGCAATTCGCGCTTGAAGGCTCGAATGTCAGCGCAGTCGCCGAAATCGCCAAGCTGATCGAAGTCCAGCGCACTTACGAAATGGGACAGAAATTTCTTTCGGACGAAAACGACAGGATCAAACAGACAGTCCGCGAACTGGGGCAGGGGCAGTGACGCCCGCCTGTAGACAAGGAACAAGGAGGTTCCAATGCGCGCACTGAGCATTGCGGCGACCGGCATGGACGCCCAGCAAACGCGAGTCGAGGTGATCTCGAACAATCTCGCGAACATGAATACGACCGCCTACAATGCAAGGCGGGCCGAATTCGCGGATCTTCACTACCAGATCGCGCAGCCTGCAGGCGCGCAATCGTCGGCGACGGGCGCTGTCGTGCCAGAGGGAGTCCAGCTTGGGCTCGGCGTCCGCACGTCCTCGATTTCGATGGACATGACGCAAGGCACCGTCAATGCGACGGGCGGCGATCTCGATCTTGCGATCGAAGGCAAGGGGTTTTTCGAAGTGACCCTGCCTTCCGGCGAGTCCGCCTATACGCGCGACGGCGCCTTCAAACGCTCCGGCGAAGGACTCATCGTCAATAGCGACGGCTATCCTCTCGCCGCAAACATCACGATTCCCCAAGATGCGCGCTCGATCACAATCAACGCGCAGGGAGAGGTGTACGCCTATTTCGACGGGCAAGCGCAGGGTCAGCTCATCGGCACGATAAATCTCGTCGATTTTCCGAACGAGAAGGGTCTCGAGCCCCTTGGCGACAACCTTTATCGCGAGACCGCAGCGTCCGGATCGCCCGTGATCGGCCAGGCCGGAACAGACGGACGCGGGACGATGCGTCAGGGTTATCTCGAACAATCGAATGTCGACGCCGTGCAGCAGATCGCAGACCTCATCGAGGCGCAACGCGGCTACGAACTCAACTCCAAAGTCATTTCCGCCGCCGATCAGATGCTCGGCGCGACAACGCAGATAAGGTGACGTCATGAACATGAAATTCTCAGGATTGATCGCCACGGCTATTCTGGCGGCGGGTTATTCTCCCGCCGCCGGCGAAGAGATCGTCGCCGCTCGCAATATCCGCGCCGGCGAAACCCTGCTCGCCTCGGACATCGAAACGCCTGACAGCGAGTCGGGCTTGCGGCAGGCTGCGACATTCATCGGCCGGGAAGCGGCGCACAGCATTTATCGCGGCCAGCCGATCAACGCCGCCGATCTGCGCGCGCCGACGCTGGTCGATCGCAACGCGATCGTTCGGATGGAGTTTTCAAAGGGCGCCTTGGCGATGGCGACGCAGGGCCGCGCGCTCGACCAAGGAGGTCTGGGCGATCGGATTCGCGTTATGAACATGGCGTCGAAGCGAATCGTTTCGGCGATCGTCGTCGCAACAAATACGGTGAGGAGCGAGTGATGCGCAAAAGACTCGGCCTTGGCGCCGCCGCCGCCGCACTTCTGGCGTCAGGCTGCGTTTCGAATTTCGATCATATCGGCCGCCCGCCGCCCATGTCGCCGCCGGGCGAGCCGGTTGATCCGGTTCCCGCGATCGCGCCGGAACGCGTGGCGCTCGCGCGCGCAACGCCGCGAACGCCGGCTGAAGAAGGCACGTCCGGATCGCTCTGGCGCGACGATCCCACCTCGCTTTTCGGCGACCGGCGCGCACGCACGCTGGGCGATATCGTCACGGTGATCATCCAGATCGACGACAAAGCCGAATTAAAGAACAAGACCGACGCCAAACGCGACTCTTCGGAGGGCGTATCCGTTCCGAATTTCTTCGGCCTTGAGACTTTGGCGAAAAAAGTGCTGCCCGGCGGCGCCGATCTCAATCCCGCGATTGATGCGACGTCGTCATCGACGAACAAGGGAGACGGCACGATCCAGCGCCAGGACAAGATCACTCTGCAGGTTGCGGCGACGGTCGTCAAAGTGCTGCCGAACGGACAGTTGGTGATTGCGGGAGACCAGGAAGTGCGCGTCAACAGCGAGCTTCGCGATCTGCAGGTCGCCGGCGTCATCCGGCCCGAGGACATCTCCCGGCGTAACACGATCACCTATGAAAAGATTGCGGACGCCCGCATCGTCTATGGCGGACGCGGCACGCTTTCCGATATTCAGCGTCCGCGTTACGGTCAGGCCGCGCTCGATGCGGTGATTCCGTTCTGATCATGATGAAATTTCTTCCCTTCGCGATCTGGGCGCTGGCGCTCGTCGGCGGACTCGCCGGCGGCGTCATGATGAAATCGGCCTCATCGCACAATCCGCAGGCCACGACGGATACGAAAGACGCGGCGCGCGCGCTGGCGGACGCGAAGACGGCCGCCAAAACCGCTGAAAAGTCGGGGGCGAAAGAAGAAAAATCCAAAAAAGGCGACGAAAACGGCAAGGACGAGACGATTTCCGCGACGATGGGCTTCATGAAATTCGGTCGGCAATTTATCGTGCCGGTCATCGACGGAAGCGGCGTCAAATCGCTCGTCATCATGGATATTACGATTGAGGTTCCGCCCTCGGAAACCGACAAGGCCTATGCGGCTGAGCCGAAACTGCGGGACGCCATATTGTCCGCGCTTCTGAAACTGTCCGATGACGGCGCGTTTTCCGGCAAATTGCTGGAAGGCGACAATCTCGACGGAATTCGCGCCGCGCTGCTTGCGGCTGCGCGCAAGGTCATCAGCGACAACGCCAAGGACGTGCTGATCCTCGGCATCACGCGCCACGACGTGTAGCGTTCCGTCGTGAAATCGGCGTCGCGTGCGGCGCCGGCTTGCGTCAGCTTGTAGCGCGAACGGCGGTGACCGTCGACGGATCGACTGTTCCGCCATTGTCGAGCACGAGATTAACCGCGCCGTTGACAAGCCGCGCTTCGGTGACATGCGCGACCGCCGTCATCGGCTCGGTGTCCGTCACAGCGCCGCCCTGCGTGTATTGCGCGTCGATCGTATATCCGCCATTCGCGGCGGTTCCGCCGCTCAGAAGGGAGCCGTCCCAGGTGAATTCCGTCTGACCGGGCGTCAGCGATTCGCTGTAGACGATATTGCCGCCGGCGTCTTTGACGATGACTTCGCTCGCCGTTCCCTTGTCGCTCGGATTGATGCGGAACCGCATCGGCTGGCCGGCGAACTGGACGTCGCTGACCGGGGCCTCGACCTCTTTGCCGATCCACTGCGTCGCTCCGTCAAGCGTCGATTGCGTGTCGCCTCCGACGATTTGCCGGAGAAGCTTGTTGGTTTCGATTTGTTGTTCGACCGATGAAAAGCTCGCGAGCTGCTGGACGAACTGCGTCGAGTCGAGCGGGCTCAAAGGATCCTGGTTGCGCAGCTGCGCCGTCAAAAGCTGCAGGAAGCTTTCGAAATTCGAAGCGGCGGCGGCCGCTTTCGCTTCCGGGGTGTTGGAATCGGATGCGGCGGTCGGGGCAGGCGTTTGCGTCGCAGCGCTAGGGGCGGTCGCATTGGTGATCATGGCTTTCGTCCTTTTCTAGACCAGGCGATCGAGCCGGCTGTCGCTGCGTCGGATATAGTGGATGACGGGCGCGTCTTCGGTTTGCGCGCCGCCGAATATGACGGATGCGCCCTGCGCCGCCGATTGCTGGCGGGAGGCGAATTCGTTGCGCCCGCCTGAAGAAAAGTCGAGCTGGACATTACTGAATCCGGCGCGCTGGAGTTCGCGCACAAGATCGTCGCCGTGCCGGCGCAAGAGGTTGAGCGTATCGCCGCGGTCCGACGTCACGGTCGCGGTGACGCCGTCGGCGCGGTCGAGGCTGAAGTGGATGCGCACGCTGCCGAGATCCGGCGGATCGAGCCGGACTTCGATATCGTTGCGGCCATGGCCGGAATGAATGGCGGCGATCACTTGCGTTGCAGGATCGGGCGCGGCGGCCGGCGCGGCCGGCGCGGCGTTCGGATGTTGGGGCGTCGCCGGCGCCGGAACATTCTGGGCTTGGGAGGGAGCGAGCGCGTTGACCGCGGCAGCGACGTCCGGCGGCAGCGTATTGTCGCCCGCGGGCTTGGCGGCTTGCGCGGCGGCTTGCAGCGCGGCTGGGATCGGAGTCTTTTTTACCGAATCCGCCGGGCCGTCCTGCTTCAAACTCATAAGCGTTGTGAGAGCGCCGATAGGCTTGTCGGCGGCGCCGAGGGCGTGCGTCGGACTGACGCCGGACTTCTCCGCTGCGTCGGTCTTGGTCTGCGCGCCGGCGTGAATTTGCAGCGGAGCGATCGAGGGCGGAGCGACGGAAGCGCCGGCTTCGGGCGCGGCTTTCGCCTTTTCGCTATCCTTGGCGGGCGGCGTGTCGCCGGGCAGCTTTTCATCGAATCGCGGGGATTTCGTTTTGTCCGTTCCCGCCAATGCGGTCTCAATAGTCTTACGGGCAGCCGCGATGGCCGCTTCCTTGTCGACGGATTCCGGTGCGCCCGCCATGCGGCTTGTGCTGACGAGACTATTTTTATCCGGACCGGCGGCGCCTTGTTCGCCTTTAAGCGTCGTCGCCTTGTTCTTTTCGGCGCCCTTCGTCTTCGCCGGGACCGCGGCGTCTTGATTGTTCGCCAGCGGATTCTCGGCGCTGGCGAAGCGCGCCTTGATTGCGGCTGACAACGCCTCGCTCGCTGCTTCAAGGCGGATGCGCCTTGAAGGCGTGTTCGCGGGCGCGTCCGCGGGATCATCCGCGCGCGCCGATTTCTGGTCCGGCTTTTCGGCGGCCTTGGCGTGATCCGGCTTCGATCCGGCATTCGGTTCCGTTTGCAGACGAGAAGTCTCTTTCGGACCGGACAGGTTCTCTTTGGACTTTGTTGCGGATGCGGCGTTTTCGAATTCCTTGCCGAATGCGCCGTCGCGCGCGCGGGGGGGCGCCGTTTCCCTTACAGCTGACGGTTCGCCCGGGCGGGCGGGGGGCTCGGGGGCGCCGAGAGCGGTCAGGAGATCCACCTGGGAAGCCTTTCTTAAAATTTTCGTGGTCAGGATCATTACTGAAAAAGGTTACCGAGCATTTGCAGAAAGCAAAGGAAGCCGGTCATGAAGGATGTCGTCGCAGTCGCCGGCGCCGCGCCCGTCGCGTCCGCTCCGGCGCCGAAAAACGAAAAAGACGCAGCGCTTTTAAAGACCGCGCGTGAGTTTGAATCCGTCTTTATTGCGCAAATGTTGTCCTATGGCGGTCTTTCGAAAGCGCTGAGCGCGGAAGGCGGCTTCGGCGGCGAAGCCTTCTCCAGCATGCTGGTCGACCAGTACGCCGAAAAGCTGACAGAGCGCGGCGGGTTCGGCATCGCGCAAAAAATCTACGAACAGCTTCGCAGCAGGGAGGGCGCCAGTGCCGATCGAACCGTCCCTTAAGGCCGTTCTGGACGGGCTTGAGAGCCTGCTCGAGCGCGAAAAGGCCCTGCTCCTCGCCGGGCGCTATGACGAGGCGGGGGCGATCGCCCGCCGGAAGGAAGAGCTTTGCGAGGCGCTGGATCGGGCTTTAATCGATCCCTTGAATGCGGCTCAAATTTCAGTTTTTCGGAAACGCCTGTCTGCGCTCGTCGCGCGCGCGCAAGAAAATGAACAACATCTTAGCGCCGCAAAGGCGGGCGTCTCCATGGCGCGCGCGCGGCTTAGAGAGATAATGAATCGTGAACGGAATGTCGGGGTGTATGGCGAGACAGGAGAAAAGCCCCTTGTGCCGAACGCGTGCGTTACGCGTCACAAATTCGCGTAGATTTAACTGAAATTTATATTGCTGCGCGTAAAGATCACGTCCGACGAGGATAGTAGGTCGCGGAATCGCAAGAAGGCGTTCCGCTATTGACGTCAGAACGGCGCTCAACACCGGTGAAATCGGCGAAGCCTTGCCGGCAGGAGAATCGGGCGTAGAAAAAATACGCCTCCAAGCAAAGAGGTAAGCGTAAATGTCCAGCCTTCTGACAAACCAAAGCGCGATGGTCGCCCTGTCGACCCTGCGCATGATCAATAAGAATCTCGGCGACGTTCAAAACCAGGTTTCGACTGGCAAACGTATCAGCAGAGCCAGCGACAACGCCGCGATCTGGGCCGTTTCCACGGTCATGGACTCGGACGTTAAGGGCTTCCAGGCGATTTCCGACACGTTGAGCCTCGGCTCTTCGACGGTTGCGGTCGCTTCGGACGCCGCCAATCAGGTGACGTCGCTTCTCCAGCAAATCAAGGCGGATGTCGTTTCGGCGCAAGAGTCGAACGTCGACCGCACGAAGATCCAGGACGATATCGTCAATCTTCGCGATCAGATTTCGTCGATCGTCGATGCGGCGCAGTTCAGCGGTCTCAACCTGCTGAAGGGCGGCGGGTCGGTGAGCTTCCTGTCTTCGCTCAACCGCGCAAGCAACGGCACGGTGACGGCGTCTGAAATTTCGGTCAACAAGATCGACCTTACGACGACCGCGCAGGCTTTCGGCACCTCCGGCACGGGCACTGTTACGGCGACCGAGGGCGGCGTTGCTACCGCCGGCACGCTTGCGGATGGTGAAACCGCCACGATAACCTACACGGCGGCCACGATCGCCGAAGGCGAAAGCTTCCGCGTCACGCTCGGCGGCACGAACTATGATTATGTCGCTCGTGACGGCGATACGCTGAACGACGTTGTTCGCCATCTGGCGAAGACAATCAACGACGCCGGCGTCACCGGTCTTTCAGCGACATACACCAATGTCGCTGATCCGACGACGACGGACTCGGTGTTGTCGATCACCAACGCCTCCGGCGCCAATATGACGATTGCTGAAGACGGCGCCAATGACGGCACTGCCGGCGGCGATCTCGGCAAGCTGTCTTCGATGGACGTCACGACCGACGCCGGCGCGGCGCAAGCCCTCACCGACATCGAGGGCCTTGTCCAGGCGGGGATCGACGCCGCGGCGTCCTTCGGCTCGACCGGCAAGCGCGTCGATATCCAGAAAGAGTTCGTCACGACTCTGATGGACGCCTTGAAATCGGGCATTGGCGCTCTGACGGACGCGGATATGGAAGAAGCCTCTGCGCGCCTTCAATCGCTGCAGGTGCAGCAGCAGCTCGGGGTGCAGGCGCTTTCAATCGCCAATCGCGCGCCGCAGATTCTGCTGAATCTGTTCCGTTAATGATCATGGCCGGAGCCGTTTGCGGCTCCGGCCTTTTTCTTTAAGATCAGTAGAGAGGCAGAAGCCACATGTACGAAGGCGCGCTCGCAGAAGGCGGCTATCGCCAATCAGTTCAATCGGTCTCCACGCCGCGCAGCGCGGAATACCAGATTTTCGCGCGCGTCACCGGCAAGCTCGCCGCGGCGAAAGACACATCGGCGCCATTTGCGAAAATCGCCGAAGCCATTCATGACAATCTAAGGCTCTGGACCGCAATCGCGCTCGACGTCGCAAGCGAAGACAACAAGCTGCCCGCCGAATTGCGCTCCAAGCTGTTTTATCTTTCCGAATTCACGCGCGCGCATAGCGCAAAGGCGCTCGCGGGCGATGCGCCGCTGGATGCTCTGATCGACATAAACACTTGCGTGATGCGGGGGCTGAGGGGAAATGCGACGCAGCAGGAGGCGGGTCAATGACTGGCGGACTCGTTCTCCGGCTGCGGCCGCACGAGAAGTTTCTCGTTAACGGCGTCGTGATTGAGAATGGCGATCGCCGGGTGCGCCTTCGCGTCAAAACGCAAGACGCGCATATCTTGCGCATTCGCGACGCCTTGCATCCCGATGAGGCGACGACCCCGGCCAAACGCCTTTATTACGCCGCCCAGCTCGTCGTCACCGGCGAGGCGGACGCTGAACAGGCGAAAGCGGAAATCCTTCCCGCGCTTGACGCGCTGCGCGAGGCGTTCGGTGAGAAACTGTGCCGAGCCGAGCTTGATCAGGCGGTGCAGGATGCGCGAGCGGGGAAATTTTACAATGTAATGCGCCAGCTTTCGCGCGTCATTCCGCAAGAGGAGGCGCTGCTCGCGGCCGCAAATGCCCGGGCCGGCGCTGTGCGGCAGTGAGCGGCGTTTTCCAGCCCGCCGTCCCGATCAGCGGCTATGGCGGCTGGAAAATTCTGGAAAACACAGCCGCGCGCCAGCAGGCGACCTTTGAAAAGTCGCCGTCGCTCCAGAGCGACATCCAGTATTTCTACTATAATATCGGCAAGGCGACGACGCCTGAGGCCTTGGTCAGCGATCGCCGGCTGCTTTCGGTCGCGCTCGGGGCCTTCGGTCTCGACGACGAAATCAACAAAAAGGCTTTCATTAAAAAGGCGCTTGAATCCAAAACCTATGATCCGTCGTCATTCGTCAATCGGATGAACGAGCCGCGCTATCAGGCGCTGGCGAAAGCTTTCGGTTACGGCGACGGTCTCGGCGCGTTCAATGTCGGACGACCGGTTTTTCAGGACAATATCGTCGCAAAATATAAGGCGCTCGAATTTGAGCGCGCCGTGGGCGATGTCGACAATGACATGCGTCTGGCCATGAACTTCAAGCGGCAGATCGGCGATATCGCCTCTGGCTCCAAAGTCGATTCGATCGGCTGGTTCCAGATCATGGGTCAGGCCCCGCTGCGCGAGCTCGTCTCCACGGCGCTCGGTCTGCCCAGCAGCGTGGCGCAGCTCGATATCGACAAGCAAAAACAGATTTTCGAGCAGAAGGCCGATCAGATTTTCGGCAGCAAATCGCCGGCGATTTTCACGGATTCGTCCAAGGTCGAAGACGTCATTCGCCGGTTCTTCCTGATGCGCCAGATGCAGAACGGCCCGACTCTCTCAACGCCGGGCGCGGCGGCCGTAACCTTGCTCGGCGGCGATCTTGGCAGCGACGCGACGACGAATCTTCTTCTGTCGCAAGCCTGACATCGGTCAAGCGCCTGTCAGCTCGCCAGGATTTCTTTCAATCGGGCGAAACTGTCGGCGCAGCTCGGCGATTTCTCGCCGGTGAACGCATCGAGCTGCGGCCAGACCGCAATCGCGCGGTCAATCGCAGGATCGCTTCCCCTCGCATAAAGTCCCGTCTGAATCATGGTCGAGGCTTCTTCATAGGCCGCGATCAGCGCGCGGCCTTCAGCGAGCAGGGCGTTTTCTTCGGCGGACGCTGCTTTCGGAAGGCAGCGCGAGACCGAGCGGCGGATGTCGATGGCGGGAAAACGTCCGCGTTCGGCGATGCTTCGCTCAAGCACGACATGGCCGTCGAGAATGCCGCGCACCATGTCGGCGACCGGCTCTTCCATATCGGAGCCCGCGACGAGCACGGAAAAAATCGCCGTGATGTCGCCGGCGTCACCCGCGCCTGGCCCCGCGCGCTCGGCGAGCGCGGCGATCATCCGCGTCGTCGAGGGCGGATAGGCTCTCAGCGACGGCGTTTCGCCCGCTGCGAGGCCGATTTCGCGATGTGCGTCGGCGAAGCGCGTGATGGAATCGAACAACAGGAGCACGTTCAGGCCGAGGTCGCGGAAATATTCGGCCGTTGTCATGGCGAGAAACGCCGCACGCCGCTTTACCGGCGCCGGATCGTCGCAAGTCGATACGATCACGACGGAGCGCGCGCGCCCGTCCGGACCGAGCGTTTCTTCGACGAACTCCCGGACCTCCCGCGAGCGCTCTCCGATAAGCGCAAGCACGACGACATCCGCGTCGACGCCTTTGGCGAGATCGGCGATCAGCGTCGACTTGCCGACTCCCGAGCCGGCGAACAGGCCGATGCGCTGTCCCCGGCAGAGGGGCAGGAAAGTGTCGAACGCCGCGAGCCCGGTCGACATGCGCGGGCCAAGCCCGCGCCGCGCGACGACCGGCAGGGGCGGCGGCGTCAAAGGCATGACGTTTTCCCCGGTCGGCGCAGGCGTCCCGTCAAAGCTCTTGCCGAACGCGGTGAGCACGCGCCCGAGCCACGCGCGTGAGGGGCGCGCTCCCTCTTCGGGGACGATATAAGCTTTCGCGCCGACAATCAGTCCGCGCAAGGAAGAAAAAGGCAGGGCGATGGCGTAGGCGCCGTCGACCGCGATAACCTCGCCGGCGGGGGCCTCGTCGATCTCGATCGCGTCGCCGATGCGCGCTAAGCCCGCCAGTCCGCCGATCCGAACGACGCCGCCGTCGATCGATGCGACGCGCCCCCAGGGTCTTTCAGCCCTAAAGCCGGAAGCGACTCCTCTCGCAATGTCCTGAAGGCGCGCTGTCACGGTCCCGATCCATTAAGCCTAAATTCAATTTTCGTCTCTACGTTCATAATTCGTAATCCTTAACAGGACGTCAGAAGATGTTCTCGGATTTGAAACTTTTGAATCTCGCTTCCGCGATGGCGCGTCACGCAGCGGCGCGCCACGAAGTCCTCGCGGAGAATATCGCGAACGCCGATACGCCGGGCTACAAGGCCAAAGACCTTGAACCTTTCGCGGCGGCCTTTCAGCGCGCCCTCGACGAGGACGGCTCGACGGTCGCCGCCGCCAAGGACGCGACCTGGCGCGTCATCGCCCAAGCTTCGCCCGGGGCGATGTCGCCCAATGGCAATTCGGTCTCCCTCGAAGACCAGATGATCAAATCGGTCGAGGCCCAGCAGGACCATGACGCTGCGACAGCGATTTACAAAAAGTCGCTCGACATTCTGCGCTTGACGCTCGGCAAGGCTTAGGGAGCATCAAGATGAACGCTTTTCTCAAAGCAATGAGCGCCGCCGCGAGCGGGATGACCGCGCAAGGCTTCCGAATGCGCGTTGTCAGCGAAAACGTCTCGAACGCCGATACGCCCGGCTATCGCCGCAAGCTGCTGAATTTCGAGAATGTGTACGATCGGGCGGCGGGCGTCGACAAAGTCGAAATCGGGCGCATCACGCTGAGCAAGGCTCCCATGGAGCAGAAATTCGATCCTGCGAATCCGATGGCTGACAACTCCGGATATGTGCAGATGTCAAACGTCAATCTGGTTACGGAAATGGCGGACGCGCGCGAAGCGAACCAATCCTACGAGGCGAACCTTCAAACGTTCCAGCAAGCCCGCCAGATGTATTCGAGCCTGCTCGATCTCTTGAAACACTGAGGTGAAGCGCGATGGACATTAACGCATTCAGCGCAGCTAGGACTTATGGCGCCGCCCTCAAGGCGCTCAAGCCCGACGCCCCGAAAAAGCAAATGGGCTCGCCGGCCGGCGACAATCCGTCGGCGCAATTCAATCCGGCCAAAGTCGTCGACGATCTTGCGCATACGGTCGCCAAGAGCGAGCAGACCGCATCCGAATTTATGGTCGGCAAGGCCGACCCGCATTCCGTGGTGGAGGCGCTCGCCTCCGCCGAGCTCGCGGTCGAAACGGCGGTGACCGTGCGCGATAAGGTCGTCGAGGCCTATCAGGAATTGATGCGGATGCCGGTCTAGGGCTGGGGAGGGCGGGGCGTGGGCGAGACGGAGCTCCTCGGTATTTTGCGCAGTTTTCTGTGGGCGGGCGTCTGGATCGCCTCGCCGATGCTGCTGACCGCGCTCGTCGTCGGCGTCGTGATCGGCCTGTTTCAGGCGCTGACTTCGATTCAGGAAATGACGCTCACCTTCGTGCCGAAGCTCGTCGCCATTCTGCTCGCCTTCCTGCTGTGTTCGGGATTCGCTTCGCGGCTTCTTCTTTCTCTGTTCCACGACCAGGTTCTGCCTGTCATCGCCGGAGGCTAGGCCATGATCGTTGACGCGCAGAACGCGCGCAGCCCTCGGTGACGGCGATGCCGAATAAAGCCAAGGGAATATATCAACCGACGGTGCTTCTCGCGATCGCGCTCATGGCGGTGATCGTGATGATGATTCTGCCTGCTCCGCCGTGGCTCGTCGATATCGGGCTCACCTGTTCGTTCGCCTTTGCGATCTTGATCTTCACTATCACGCTTTTTATCGAACGCCCGCTTGATTTTTCGTCCTTTCCGACGGTGCTGCTCGGCTCGCTGCTGCTGCGCCTGTCGCTCAACGTTTCCTCGACAAAGCTCATTATCGGTCACGGGCATACGGGCCCCGACGCCGCCGGCAATGTGATCAAAGGCTTTGCGATGTTCATCATGGGCGGGAATATCTTTCTCGGCCTCGTGATCTTCACCGTTCTGCTGATCGTTAACTTCATGGTGATCACGAAAGGCGCGGGACGCATGGCCGAGGTCGGCGCGCGTTTCGCTCTTGACGCCATGCCCGGCAAACAGCTCGCCATCGATTCTGACATCGCCGCCGGCGCCATCACGCATGAAGAAGCCAAGGCGCGCCGCAAGATCGAACAGGAAGAGACCACGTTTTTCGGCTCGCTCGACGGCGCTTCGAAATTCGTCAAGGGCGACGCCATCGCCGGACTTCTGATCACGCTCCTCAATCTTGTCGTCGGACTCTCCGTCGGCATCGGCGCGCATCACATGTCTTTCTCGGATGCGATCGCGAATTATTCGATCCTCACGGTCGGCGACGGCCTGGTGTCGCAAATCCCGGCGGTGATCATTTCGATCGCCGCCGCCCTTCTCCTGTCGAAGGGCGGGGCGCAGGGTTCGACCGACAAGGCGCTTTTCCATCAACTCGGCGAACATCCGGCGGCGCTTGCGACGGTCGGCGCCATTCTCGCCGTCTTCGCGTTCTTCCCCGGCCTTCCCTTTCTTCCGTTCATGGCCGGGGCGATGACGCTCGGCGCCGCCGCCTGGATGGCCTATCGCAACATCGAGCAGAAGAAGAAGGTAGAGGCGGATAAACGGCCGGCGGAGCCGGAAAAGAAAGAACAATCGCTCGGCGACGTGCTCGATCTCGACGAAATCCACGTGGAATTCGCGCCCGATCTCGTCGAGATCGCGATGGAATCAGACGCCGGCATCGACACGCGCATTTCCAAGATTAGGAAATATGTCGCCGCCGAATTCGGGTTTATCGTCCCGGCGATCCGGCTGACCGACAATGCGGCGCTCGCCAGCCATGAATACGCAATTCGCATTCACGGCGTCGAAGTCGCAAAAAGCATGATCGATCCGAGCGGCGTTCTTGTGCTGACGCGCGAGGACGTGCCGCTTCCAATCCCCGGGAAAGACGTGAAGGAGCCGGTTTACGGCGCGCCCGCGCGCTGGATTCCGGCCGATCGCCAAGAAGAGGCGGCGATGCTTGGCCTGCCGATTGTCGAACCGGCGGAAGTCGCCGCAACGCATCTTCTCGAAGTGATCAAAGCCAATCTTGGCCGCCTGATGACGCGGCGCGCGCTCAAGCGAATTCTCGATGAATTCGTCACGACCTCCGACCCGGCGCGCTCGGAATCGAACCGCAAGCTGCTTGACGAATTCATCACCGACAAAACGCCCTTCGATCTCGTTCAGGCCGTATTGCGCCTTCTCCTCCAGGAGCGCATTTCGATCCGAAACCTGCCCGTCATTCTGGAGGCGATTTCCGAAGGACGCTCGGCTTATTCCTCGCCGGAGCAGATCGCCGAATATGTGCGCCAGAGGATCGGCTATCAGTTCGTCTCGAAACTGCGCAATAGCGACGGCCGCCTGCCCCTCATTCAGCTTGCGCCCGACTGGGAGCAGCTGTTCAAGGAGCATGAGAGCGAGCGCGAGGGCGGCGTCACGGACATCGCGCTGTCGCCGGCCGATTTCAATCGGCTCGCCCAGTCGGTTCGCGAGAAGGTCGCAGCGGCGATTTCGAAAGGTTCGTTCCCCGCTATCGTGACGAGCGCGCGCCGCCGACGATTCCTGAGCGCGGTCTTGTCTGCAAAAGGAATCCGCAATGCGGTGATTTCCTATGACGAGATCGAGCCGACGGAGAAACCCGTCATTCTCGGCGTTGCCTGAGGAGGCGGCATGGATCTTCTCGACGCTTTCCTTCCGCTTGTCCGCCTCGGCGTCGGCCCGATCTTTATCGTAGCGGGCGTCTTCACGCGCATATCGGCGCTTGTCTTCTTCCTGCCGGGGCTCGGCGAGGCGAGCGTTCCCGCGCGCGTGCGGCTCGGCGCCGCTTTTGCGATCGCGCTCGTGCTGACGCCGATTGTCATGGAGACGTCTCCCGCCGCGCCGCAAAGCGTTTCCGCCTTCGCCTCCATGATCGTCGCCGAAGCCGTCAGCGGCGCGTTAATCGGATTTTCGATCCGCATTGCGATCTACGCCGTTCAGACCGCCGGGTCGATCGCGGCGCAGAGCCTGTCTCTCGCCCAGCTCTTCACCGGCGGCATCGATTCAGACATGGAGCCGCCCGTGGCGACTTTGCTGATGATCGCCGCCGTCGCGCTCGCCGCCGCGACCGGCGTTCATTTCAAAGCGGTCTCAGCGCTCGCCTATTCCTATCAAATCCTGCCTTTTGGCGGCTTTCCGGGCGCAAGCGACGCCGGACATTGGGCCGCCGACCGCGCCGCCTACGCCTTCTCGGCGGCGATGTCGTTGGCGCTTCCCTTCGTGCTTTTGGGTTTTGTCTACAATCTTGCGATCGGCGCGGCGAACCGCGCCATGCCGCAATTGATGGTGGCTTTTGTCGGCGCGCCGGCCGTCACGCTCGCCGGCCTCATTCTTCTCGCGTTGACGGCGCCGCTGCTTCTCGGCGCCTGGATGCGTATGCTTGACGGCGCGTTCTCGACGCTGATGGGGCTGTCATGAGCGACGAAAACAAGCTGGATGGCGAAGAACGTTCGCATGCGCCGACGCAGCATCGGATTCAAAAGTCGCGCGAGCAGGGCGACGTTCCCTATTCCAGCGAGATCACGACCGCGGCGACATATGCGGCTCTGTTCGCTGCGATTGTCACCGCCGGCGGCTGGAGCGTCGCCAAAATCTGCGGCGTGCTGGCGGGCTTTCTGCGCCGGCCGGAAGATGTGGGCGCAGCTCTCGTCTCGCCTTTCGCTCCCGATTTTCTCGAACATGTCGGCGGCGAAATCGCCGTCGCTCTGGCGCCGATTTTCGGCGCGCTGATGATCACGGCGGTCGTTTCGATCCTCGCCCAGCGCGCTTTTGTGTTTGCGCCCTCGAAATTGAAGCCGAAATTCGACCGGCTTTCGATCATCAGGAACGCAAAGAACAAATACGGGCCGCAAGGGCTGTTCGAATTCGCAAAAAGCTTCGCCAAGCTGTCGGCGATCCTCGCGATCGTGCTTTTCGCGTTCAAGGACCGCTTTCTCGACCTGCCGAAATTGTCGGGCCTTCCTCCGCAGGCCTTTGGCGAGGCCGCGGCGCGCGAGGCCGTATTTTTTGTCGGCCTTATCACGGCGGTCGCGCTCGGCGTCGCCGCGATCGACTTTCCCTGGCGCATTTTCCAGCACCAGAAAAAACTGATGATGACGACCGAGGAGCTGAAAAAAGAACACAAGGAGACGGAAGGCGATCCCCACATGAAAGGCGCGCGGCGCGAGCGCGGCGCCGCCATCGCCCGCAACCGCATGATGTCCGACGTGCCGAAGGCGAATGTCGTCATCGTCAACCCGACCCACTACGCCGTCGCCTTGAAATGGGAGCGCGACAAGGGCGGGGCGCCGGTCTGCGTCGCCAAGGGCGTCGACGAGATGGCGGCGCGCATCCGCGAGGCGGCGTCCGCGGCCGGCGTGCCGATCAGACGCGACCCGCCGACCGCCCGATCGATCTTCGCCCTTGTCGAGATCGGCGAAGAAATCAGGAAAGAGCATTATGCGGCGGTCGCTGCGGCGATCCATTACGCTGACGAAATCCAGCGCAAGGCGAAATCGGGGTACGGATTGTGAAGCCGAAACATGTCGAAGAATTGCTGCGCGCAATGAAAGCGAAAACGCAGTTGGAGCAGGCGCGACTCGCCGCCATCAGATCCGTTCAGGCGCGTCTCGAAGAGGAGAAGGCGGCGCTTCGAGCGCAAATCGCTCCGGCGAACGGCGCGCTGGTCGCAAGCGGCGCCGATCTCGTCATCTATGCGCGCCGCATCGCAGCGCTTGAGCGCGCGGTCGACGGCAAGAAGAGAGCGATCGCGATGATGGAGCCGCAGCGGATCGCGCGCGAAAGCGGCCTCCGGAAATCCCTGCGAGAGGAAACCGCCTGGAACCGGCTCGTCCAAGAGCTGCGCTTTGCCGCCAGGCGCGAAAAGGAAGCGCGCGAGGAGGAGCGGCGCGAAGCGCTCAGCCGGCTCGCCGTTGCGCGCCGCTAGGCGCCCGCTTTCTCGGCGTGGCCCCAGGCAAGCGCCGCAAGGGGAGCGACCTGCGCGCCGAGCTTCAGTCCCTGATCGGATGACGCATTGCCTTGCAGCGCGCGCGCATAAACCCCCTGCGCGATCGAAGCGAGACGGAACATATTGTAAGCGAGGCAGAAATCGAGATCGGCGAGCGCGCCGCGCCCGGTGCGCGCGCCATAGCGCGCCGCGCAGTCTTCGAGCGCGGGAATGCCGAGTTCTTTAAGATCGAGCCCCGCCAGGCCGCCGCGCACTTGCGGCGGGAAAAAATAGACCATCAGGAAATAGGTGAAATCGGCGATCGGATGGCCGAGCGTCGACAGCTCCCAATCCAGCACGGCGATGACGCGCGGCTCCCGCCGGTGAATGATCGTGTTGTCGAATCGAAAATCGCCATGAACGATGGAGGTGGCGTCGTCATCGGGAATAGCGGTCGGCAGCCACTCGATGAGGCGGTCCATCGCCTCGATCTTTTCCGTTTCAGCCGCTTTGTACTGCTTCGACCATCGGTCAATCTGGCGCGCGAAATAATTGCCGGGCTTGCCGTAATCGCCAAGGCCGATCTTCTCGTAATCGACGCGGTGAAGATCGGCGAGCGTGTCGACAAGCGCATAGAAGAGATCGGCCCGAGCTTCCTTTGGCGCATCGGGGAGACTCGAATCCCAGAATATCCGCCCCTCCATGAACTCCATGATGAAAAACGCCGTGCCGATGACGCTCTCGTCTTCGCACAGCGCGAAAGTGCGCGGCACGGGAAATCCGACCCGCCCGAGGGCGGTCATCACCTTGTATTCGCGCTCGACTGCGTGCGCGGAAGGCAGAAGTTTGCCAGGCGGCTTGCGGCGCAGAACATACTTTCTGGACGGCGTCGAAATGAGATAGGTCGGGTTGGATTGTCCGCCCTTGAACTTTTCGACGGTGATCGGCCCCTCGAATCCGTCGACCTCGCGCGCCATATAGCCGGCGAGCGCGGCTTCGTCGAATTTGAGGCGTTCGGGCGTCTCCATGACGCCGCTGAATTCCTTGCTCGCTTCTTTGGCCATCGGCTGCAAATCATCCCTTCATGAAATGATCGGCGACCATGAATCCGCCGATGATGATGAAACCGCAGCCCGCGATCAGCTTCGTCGGCAGGCTGACAAGATAACGTTCCGCCGCCTCGCCGATCAGAACGGCGATCGCGGTCGACGCCACGAGCGCGCTCGCGGCGGCGAAGAAAACGAGAAGCTTCGAGCGCTGGCCGTCGGCCGAGAAAAGCAATGTCGCAAGTTGCGTCTTGTCGCCGAGTTCGGCGAGAAAGACGGAGGCGAATATCATCAAAAAAACCTTCATGCGGCGATCGTCCCCAATTTTCGATGGAAATCAAGAAAGGCTGACAGCACCGCTTCCGGCGCTTCCGCGTGTGGATAGTGGCCGATATTCTCGAGGAGCACGGCGTCGGGCTGCGGAATCTCCTCGAGATAGCGCGCATGCATATGCGCGCCGGATATCGGGTCTGCGCCGCCGTCGATCAGACGCATTGGCGCGCGCGCGGATTTCATCGCGCCGACCCAGCGTTCGCGGTTTCGAACCCGCTCGGGAATATAGCGCATCAGCTTATGCAGTATTCTCCGGCCGCCGCTTTCGTTCAGCAGCGACCAGTGCGCTTCGATCTCGTTGTCGGAAGCTTTCGTATGCGGGCCGAGGATCCGGTCGAATGTCGCGGCGAATCGCGCGCGCGACATCATCCTTGCGATCAGCGGGCCAAGCGGCGTCAGCGCGAGCTTTTGCATCAGCAGGGCCCGATGGCGTTCAGGGAAGAGCCCGCCGTTCAGAAAGCACAGCGATTTTATCGAAAAACTCAGCGAGCCTTCATTGTGTCGCGCAAGCAATTCCTGCGCGACGGTGTCGCCATAGTCATGGGCGAGAATGTGCGCCTCGCCGACGCCAAGCCGTTCGAGCAGCGCTTCTTGCAGATCCGCCTGATGGAGAATCGAATATCGAATGTCCGTCGGTTTTTCGGAAAGCCCGAAGCCGAGCATGTCGAGCGCGGCGAGGCGGAAATGCGCCTCGAGCGCGGGCCAGAGCGCGCTCCAGTCCCAGGACGATGTGGGAAATCCGTGGATGAGCAGCAGGAATGGCTTTTCAAGGTCGGTTTCGGGGCTCGTCCACCACGCGATCTCGCGACCGCCGAATTCGGCGCGCCGCGCCGCCTTTCGCCACTCTTCGATCGCGATCAAGCGTTCCGCTCCAGCGCGCGCCAGCCGATATCGCGCCGGCAAAAACCCTCCGGCCAGTCTATGGCGTCGACGCCTTGATAGGCGCGCGCGACGGCGTCGCGAATGGTCGGACCCGTCGCGGTCACGTTGAGAACGCGTCCGCCTGCCGCGCGCAGCGCGCCGTCTTTTTCCTCCGTGCCCGCATGGAAAACCACGACGCCCGGCAGCGCGGCCGCCTTGTCGACTCCGCGAATGATCGAGCCCTTTTCATAAGCGCCCGGATAACCTTTCGCCGCAAGCACGACGAGCGCCGCCGCCTCGCTGCTCCATTCGAATTTGTGGCCCTTCAGCGCGCCTGTCGCGGCGCCGTAAAGCGCCGGCAAAATGTCCGATCGCAGCCGCCGCATCAGAATCTGGCATTCGGGATCGCCGAAGCGCGCATTGAATTCGACAAGACGCGGGCCGTCTTCATCGATCATCAGGCCAGCGTAGAGTACGCCGCGATAGGGCGCTCCGCGCCTGTTCATTTCAGCGATTACGGGTTCGACGATGCGCGTCATCGCCTGGCGTTCAATGTCTTTCGTGAGCACGGGCGCGGGGGAATAGGCGCCCATGCCGCCGGTATTCGGGCCGTTGTCCCCGTCGAAGGCGCGCTTGTGATCCTGCGCGCCGACCATCGGCGATAGAGTCTCGCCGTCGCACAGGACGAAGAAGCTCGCTTCTTCGCCGCGCATGAATTCCTCGATGACCACGGTCGCGCCCGCCGCGCCGAACGTCCCGCCGAGCATCGATTCGACGGCGGCGTCCGCGTCCTCGAGCGTCTCGGCGATCACGACGCCTTTGCCGGCCGCGAGCCCGTCCGCCTTCACGACATAGGGGGCGGCCTGCCGGCGCAGGAACGCCTTGGCTTGGGCCGCGTCGTCGAAACGGCCATAGCGGGCCGTCGGCGCCCCGGCGGCGGCGCAGACCTCCTTCATGAACGCCTTCGAAGTTTCGAGCCGGGCGGCGGCTCTGGAGGGGCCGAAACAGGCGATGCCGGCTTCGGCGAGCCGGTCGGCGATCCCGGCGGCGAGGGGGGCTTCCGGGCCGACGACGACAAGATCGACGCCGTAATGCGCCGCGGCGGCGGCGAGGGCGTCGACATCCCCGGCTGCGATGCTAAGAGTTTCGCCGAGCGGTTTCAGCCCGGGATTGCCGGGCGCGAGATAGAGCTTTGTAAGGAGCGGGCTCTGCGCAATCTTCCACCCCAGCGCGTGCTCTCGCCCGCCGCCGCCGATCAACAGGACCTTCACGTGGCCTTTCTCCTCTTTCGTCATCGCGTGTAGGCGTCGCGGAGAATGGGATCAATGCCGAGCGACGTCGAAGCGCCGCAGAAGGTCGCGCCGCCCCCGCCAAAGCGAGGCGCGGGCGCGCGGCTGCGCCGATTTCTGCGGCCCCTGCGCCCGGCGCTGAGGCCCTTCCGGCCCATCGACGCGGCGCGGCGGCGGTTCCTCGAATATCTTTCCGTCGATATGAAGCGGCGCCGGCGCTCTTCGACCGCGCTGTCGATCGCCCTCAACATCGTCTTTTTCACGCTCCTGACGATATTCGGGCGCTTCGAGATATGGATTCCCTCGACGCCAGGCGATTTCATCAATGTGACCATGGTGACTTTGCCGCCGGCGCCCGAGCCGCCCGCGCCCAAGGTGATTCCCGAACCGGAGCCGGAGCCGGTCGAAAAACCCAA
The DNA here is from genome assembly GCA_016125425.1 of Alphaproteobacteria bacterium. GTDB lineage: Bacteria > Pseudomonadota > Alphaproteobacteria > Caulobacterales > Parvularculaceae > Amphiplicatus. The sequence goes on along the minus strand of WGLT01000030.1, from coordinate 1,178 downwards.
GCTCAAGCCCGAGCCGGTCCCTGCGCCGAAGCCGAAACCGAAAGAGGCGCCGAAGCCGGCGCCGCCGAAACCCGAGCCCGAGAAGACCAAGCCTCTCATCGATCTGACGCCAAAGCCGGTCTTCGCCCCGCCCGCCGATGAAATCGCGGCGCCGACCACCGGCGCGCCGGCCGCGCCGGCCGCCGCGCCGGAGCCGCTTGAGATTCGCCCGGCGCCGGCCGCCGCGCAGTCGCCGACGGAAACGGAGCGGCCGCTTTCCGAACCCGAGCCGCAACCCGACATCGCCTCCGGCCTCGACGTCGCGCCGGACATCAAGGATGAAAAACAGGCCGACGCTGCGGCCGGCGAAGAAGAGGCGCAAAAGAAAAAGGCGCCGCCGGCGCCGAGCGGAGACGACCAGTTCGACGCCAATCCGTTCGGTCCGTCGCCGTCGCGTCTTGCTTTGCCGAAGGTGGATTTGCCCGAGGGCGAGAAGTCCGATGGCGGCGGCAAGTCCGGCGTCGTCGCGATCTTTTGTCCGGAGCAATTCAAGAACAAGGACAAGGCCGCCGAATGCGCCGGGCGCACGCAAATTCTGTCCGGCTGGAAGCCGGGCTCAAGCGGCGAGGACTGGTCGCAGGCGATCTCGGTGCTTAAGGCCGAGCGCGCTGCGGGAAAAACCGGCCCCGATCTCGACAAGGTTGTCGGACCCGATGTCGCGCGGCGCATGCTCGACGATCAGCGCGCGCGCGCGCTTGAGGATCCGCGTCGCGGTTTGGCCGATTCGCCGGCGGTTCCGAGCGACTCCAATCTGACCGGCGGTTGGGGCCGGCCGGATATCGGCCCGAAACCGTTACAGCCGAACTGGACCCTGCGCGAAGATCCTCTTGTTACGGATAAAGACGTCCGCAAACTCGGCAAGGCCCTCGATGCGGCGAACGCCGCAAAACAGGCCGCGCCCGAGGCGGAGGATGCGAAGAAGAAGGACGACAGGCCGGACAAGAAAGACTAGGCGCGCCGCGATGTTTGTCGGGCTGGGAGATTATGGCCGCGGCGGCCGGCGCGCCGGGGCAGGGCGGCCTTGCCCGGCGAGAAATCGGCGCCGCCCCTTATGAGGGGGCGCCGTCTGATTCAAATTCCCAAACCAATCAAAGATTGGGATGCTGCGGATCGCTTGCGCCGGAGTCTTTGTCGTCGGG
>WGLT01000014.1 GCA_016125425.1 Alphaproteobacteria bacterium | reverse complement strand
CTAGCCCCACGGGCCGCGCCGGCGTTCCGGGGACGCGCTCCCGCCGGCCATCGCCATCAGCCGCTCAATCCGGTTCTCCGTCGCGGGATGCGTCGAGAAGAGATTGTCGCGCCCGCGCCCGGCGAGCGGATTGACGATCATCAGCTGTCCCGTTTCGGGATGGCGTTCTGCGGTGAGATTCGGAATGCGCGCCGCGCCCTGCGCGATCTTGCCGAGCGCCGAGGCGAGCCATTCGGGGCGCCCGCAAAGCTCCGCGCCGATGCGGTCGGCTTCATATTCGCGCCCTCTCGAGATCGCCATCTGAACGAGGCCAGCGGCGAGCGGGGCGAGGATCATCACCGCGAGCGCGCCGATGAGGCCGCCATTATTTCGATTGCCGCCGAAGAACAGGGCGAAATTCGCGAGCGCCGTAATTGCGCCGGCGATCGTCGCAGTGACCGTCATGGTCAGCGTGTCACGGTTTTTCACATGGGCGAGTTCATGCGCCATGACGCCCGCGAGCTCCTCCTCATTCAACATGCGGATAAGCCCCGAAGTCGCCGCGACTGCGGCGTGCTCAGGGTCGCGGCCGGTCGCGAAGGCGTTTGGCTGTTCGGAGCCGATGATGTAGACCGCCGGCTCGGGCAGGCCGCCGCGCGCGGCGAGCGCTTTCACGATTTCGGCGTAGCGGCGCACCGCGCCGGACGCGTGATCGGCGTCAACGCGCTCGGCGTTGTAGAGCCTCAAAACGATCTTGTCGGCGTTCCAGTAAGCGAAAAAGTTTGTCGCCGCCGCGAAGAGCAGGGCGATGATCATCCCGCCGGCGCCGCCGATCAGGAATCCGACCACGCCGAACAGCGCGGCGAGGCCCGCCAGAAGAATGCCGGTTCGAAAGACGTTCATGAATGCTTCGCTCCTTTGCGCCTTGGGTCTATATGTGTTTTGAGGAAAGGGCCTTCAATATGACCGACGCCGAAGACGCTGCTCCAAACAAGGATTTGCCGCCCGCCGCAAAGCGCGCGCTCGCTGAGGCCGAAGCGCGCCGGCGCGCGGCGAAAGACGAGGCGCGCGCCAGGGAGCTCGGCGGGCCTTCGGGACCCGAACCGACGCGCTACGGCGATTGGGAGCGCAAAGGCCGCGCGGTCGATTTCTAGGTCTTAGTCCTTATACCCGGCTGCGCGTTCGGCGCTCGGGAAGAAGAGATAAGCGAGCATCAGGATATAGGCCGCATAGTCCCAGGCGATCGCCAGCGCCCAGACATCTGAAAAGATATTGGCGTTTTTCAGCACGGCGTCGCGCGGCGTGATCGTCGAAAGGCCGGGGACGAACTCGGCTGCGACGACAGCGGCGGTCCGGGACACGCTTTCCTCTTTGACCGGCTGCGGTTTTCTGAACCAGGAAAGGAAGATGTTGAGCCCGCGCGCGGGCGACAGCTCGGCGGCGGATTTCAGCGGCGGCGGCGGTTTGGCGAGCTTCTGGCGCCGCACGAGTGTTTCCAGACCGGACTTCACCTCTTCGGCGTATTGATTGATGGCGCGGCTTTGCCCGTCGGAGAGGCGGCCCTCGACGTCGCGCACCGGCCGCGGATTGGCGACGTCGAAATTGTCGAGCTGGCCGTCGAGATAGACGACGATCCGCTGGTCGTGACGCCATTGATTGAGGACGCCCGCGAAATCATTGAATTCCGTTTCGAATTTGCGCTGCCAGGCGTCGTAATTCGAGAACGCGTCGCCGGCGAGATCGGTCTTCATTTTCGCGATCGTCGCGGAGCAGATTTCCGGCGTGTAAGGACTGACGCCCGACGGATCCGGTCCGTTAATCATGGTTTCGACGCTCTTTTGCAGCTCATCGAGCCACAGCGCGACGCGGCTGTAATAGGCGGCGACCGCCCCTGCGCCCGCGGCGCCTGATTGCGTGCCGCCGATGCGTTCGCTGTCTGCAGTGCGGCGGACATTGCGCACCGATTGCTTCAAGTCCTCAAGAAACAGCTTGTCCTTCTGACGATAGGCGGTGATGCCGTCGCATTCCGACTGAAGCCGCGCGAGTTCGAATGTGTAAGTGTATCGCACCGCGTCGACGCCGCCGATGCCGACAACCGTCGTCCATGTCGACACGAAGAATAGAATAAGAGCGAGGATCGGTATGACGACGAAGAGTTTGATCGCGCGCTCGACGAAAAAGAGAAGGTCGGCGAGAAGTCCCTTTCTGACGCCGCGAAACCAGTCGCGCTCGCGGACGAGTTCGGCGCCGCCGACCCAGATCGCGACGGCGAGAAAGAAGACGAAAACGCCGAAAGCCGGCGGCAGCACGTTATTACGGAAAAAATCCTGCGACTCCTGCGCGGTTATGAGGCTGTAACCGATCGCGGAAGACACGGCGCTGAAAAAGCCGGCGGTCACAGCGACGACGACGAAGAGACGATTGAAAAGTGACGACCCCGCCATGCGCCGGGAAGTCAGGATCGATCCGGTGACCAGCCCCATGAGGGCGACGACGATGGCGGCGCCGGCCAGCGCCGGAACTGCGCCGCCGGAGAGACTTCGCGCGGCCCGCTCGACTTCGACGAGCGGGGAGGCGCAGGCAATTGTCGGCGTTATGCACGCCGCCGCAGCGATTCCGAATCCCCCCCGCCTAAGCGCTTTCATTCCCGGGCGCTTCCCCCTCATCCCGTCAGCCGCGCCGGACTTCGCCGGCGTTTCGAAAGACGACGGACTGCACAGGCTTATCAAAAGCGCCCTTGCCGATAAAGAAGCGCAGTCTCTTCTTCCGTCATTATTCGCACGCTCCGGCGATTCCGGGAATTTCCACAGCCGGCGGCCGCTTTTCGTTTGCGCCGGCGCGCCGCGCGCGCCGGCGACAGCCCGCAACCGATTTCTTTTCTTGGCCTCGCCCGCCGCGTCGATTATTCCCATGGCGCGCGCGGGGCCCCCGCGCCTCGCCGGGTGAAGGAATACGGAACAGTCATGTCAGGAACGTCCGAAAGCGCCGTGAAATGGGTCTATGGATTTGGGGCGGGCGCGGCCGAAGGCACAGCCGCCATGAAGGATTTGCTCGGCGGCAAGGGCGCCAATCTCGCCGAAATGGCCAATCTGGGCTTGCCGGTGCCGCCGGGGTTCACGATCACCACCGAGGTCTGCACCGCCTATTACAAAAATAACCGGAACTATCCGGAAGGGCTTAAAGAGGAGGTCGCGGCCGCGCTTGAAAAAGTCGGCGCGCAGGTCGGCCGGCGATTCGGCGACACCAAGAATCCGCTGCTCGTCTCCGTGCGCTCGGGCGCGCGCGCGTCGATGCCGGGCATGATGGACACCGTGCTCAATCTTGGTCTCAACGACGACACGGTGAAGGGACTCGCCGCGCTCGCTGGCGACGACCGTTTCGCCTATGACAGCTATCGCCGATTCATCCAGATGTATTCCGATGTCGTGCTGGGCGTCGAACACCACCGCTTTGAGGACATCCTCGAAGGGTTCAAGGAAACGCAGGACTATTTTCTGGATACGGAGCTGTCGGCCGATGACTGGCGCAGCGTAATCGGCCAATACAAGTCGGCGGTGGAAGAAGCGACGGGCAAGCCTTTTCCGCAAGATCCGCAAGAACAGCTCTGGGGCGCCATCGGCGCGGTTTTCGGCTCGTGGCGCAATGACCGCGCCGAGACCTATCGCCGGCTTCACAATATTCCCGAGAGCTGGGGCACGGCGGTCAATGTCCAGGCGATGGTCTTCGGCAATATGGGCGACACGTCGGCGACGGGCGTGGCCTTCACGCGCAATCCCTCGACCGGCCAAAAGGCGATCTATGGCGAATTTCTCGTCAATGCGCAGGGCGAGGATGTGGTCGCCGGAATCAGGACCCCGCAACCGCTGACAAAGGCGGCGCGCGAGGAAATGGGCGAGACCGCCCCGTCCATGGAAGAAGCGATGCCGCAGGCGTTCGCCGAACTTGCCGGCGTGATGGCGAAACTCGAGCGCCATTATCGCGACATGCAGGATATCGAATTCACGGTCGAAAAGAAAAAGCTGTGGATGCTCCAGACGCGGTCGGGCAAGCGCACGGCGAGCGCGGCGCTGAAAATCGCCGTTGATCTCTGCACGGAAGGCCTGATCGACGAAAAGGAGGCGGTGCTGCGGGTGGACCCTCACTCTCTGGACCAGCTTCTCCATCCCTCGCTTGATCCCGACGCGGCGCGCGATCTCATCCTGACCGGACTTCCCGCCTCGCCCGGCGCGGCCTCGGGCGAGGTCGTCTTTTCAGCCGACGAAGCCGAGCGCCTCGCGCAGGAGGGGCGCAAGGTCATTCTCGTCCGTGTCGAGACGAGCCCCGAAGATATCCACGGCATGCACGCTGCGTCGGCGATCGTCACGGCGCGCGGCGGCATGACGAGTCATGCGGCGGTTGTCGCGCGCGGCATGGGCCGGCCTTGCGTCTGCGGCGCAGGCGATCTCAAGATCAATGCGAAAGACGCGACTTTCTCCGCCGCCGGCAAGATTGTGAAGAAGGGCGACATCGTCACCGTCGACGGCGGCGCGGGACAGGTCTTTCTCGGCGCCGTGCCGACCGTGCAACCCGAGCTTTCGGGCGATTTCGCGACATTGATGGCCTGGGCCGACAAACATCGCCGCATGAAGGTCCGCGCCAACGCGGAAACCCCGCACGACGCCGAGGTGGCGCGCGGTTTCGGCGCGGAGGGGATCGGGCTCTGCCGCACGGAGCACATGTTCTTTGACGCCGAACGCATCGTCGCGGTGCGCGAAATGATCCTTGCCGAAGACAAGGCCGGGCGCGAATCCGCGCTCGCCAAACTTCTGCCGATGCAGCGCTCGGACTTCGAGGAAATCTTCCGCGTGATGCGGGGTCTTCCCGTGACTGTTCGCCTGCTCGATCCGCCGCTGCACGAATTCCTGCCGAATTCGGACGCGGAGATCGACGAGGTCGCCAAGTCGGCCGGCGTTGATGCGGAGGCGCTGCGCGCCAGGGCGCACAAGCTGCATGAAGTCAATCCGATGCTCGGACACCGCGGGTGCCGTCTCGGTATCTCTTACCCGGAGATTTACGAGATGCAGGCGCGCGCGATCATCGAAGCGGCGGCAAATGTGGCGGCCGAGACGGGCGAAAAAGTCACGCCTGAAATCATGATCCCGCTCGTCGCGCTGAAAGACGAGCTTTCGCTTCTCAAGGCGCGCATCGATGCGGTCGCCAAAGCGGTCCTGAAGGAGAAGAATGCAAGCCTCGATTATCTCATCGGCACCATGATCGAGTTGCCGCGGGCCGCGCTCACCGCTGACGCGATCGCGGAGGAGGCGGCGTTCTTCAGCTTCGGAACGAACGACCTCACCCAGACGACCTTTGGCCTTTCGCGGGACGATTCTGCGTCCTTCCTGCCCGCTTATCTTCGCCAGAAACTGCTGGAGCGCGACCCGTTCGTCACTCTCGACCGGGAAGGGGTCGGGGCGCTCGTCGCGATTGCGGCGGAAAAAGGCCGCAAGGCGCGGCCGGGCATCAAGCTCGGCATTTGCGGCGAGCATGGGGGCGACCCTGACTCGATCGCGACCGTCGAGGAGATCGGCCTCGATTATGTGTCCTGCTCGCCCTACCGGACGCCGATCGCCCGTCTTGCTGCAGCGCACGCAAGTTTGAGAAACGGCCGGGGGTGAGCTCCGCGCCGAAGGTCCGGCGCAACAGCGAATCACCGTGCGCCGTCAAGAGGTTAACCCGGTCTTGATAAAGGTTAACAAAGGGTTAACGAAAGAGCTTTTTAAATTGCGCTGACCCGGCCCAGGCGCCATATTCTGGCCGCAAGGCGCGATCCCGCGAATTGAGGGGCGCGTCTTTTGCTTCTCCGCGACCAGTTCGCCCGCAGGGGGCGAATGCGGGACGCCGGAGGGGACGCGGGACGGGTCGGCGTGCAACGCGCTCCCGCCCCTGCGGCAGGTGATCTCGGCCGTCCGGGGCCGTCGGGCGACGCGGCCCGAACCCGGATCGGCCGGTTATTGGAGCGAGCGCGCCAATGACGTTGCGAAATGCGAGAGGGGAAGCGCCGGCGGTCGCGGTCGAACGCGGCTGGCTCGACATCTCATGGACAGGCCGCAGCCTCGTCGCCGCGGCGTTCCTGTCCGTGTGCATGCTGCTGACCGCCCTTTCGGCCACGGCGTCCGTGCGCCGGGCCGACGCCATGCGCGAGGCGCAAGCCGCGCTCGCAGGACAAGCGGCGCTTGTCGCAGAATTTCGCACCTATCTCGCCGAGCAAAACGCACGCGCGCCGAAGGCTTTTAACGGACCGCGTCTCAAGCCGGCGCGTTCGACCGAGGATGTCGTCGCCGAACATGGCGCGGTCGCTGACCTTGTGGATTTTGATTTCGACGAATTGCGGATCGCGCAGAACGCCGCCAAGGAGCGCAATTGTCTGGCGCAGGCGATCTATTATGAAGCGCGCTCCGAACCCCGCATCGGCCAGCTTGCGGTCGCGGACGTCGTGTTAAACCGCGTTGCGAGCCCGCTCTTTCCGAACACGATCTGCGGCGTCGTCTTTCAGGGCGCCGATAGAAAGACCGGTTGCCAGTTCACCTTCACCTGCGACGGCGCGATGAAGATGGCGATCAACAGGCGCAAATGGGCGCAAGCGCAAGATCTCGCGGGCGCGATCCTGGCCGGTCTGCGCGAGCCGGTGAGCCGGCATGCGACGCATTATCATGCGACTTATGTTTCGCCGCCCTGGTCGAAAACGCTGACGCCGACCGCCGTGATCGGCTCGCATAAATTCTATCGATTCCCGAGCCGCACGCGCCTCGCCGCGGCCGAACCGTCGGCTGCGAAATAAGCGCTTTCCGCTGCGGCAAAGTCGGCCTTTCAGCGGCCGCAAGGCCGCTGAAAGGCCGCGTCGGCCCAAGCGCGGCGTCATTCCGTCAAAAATCCAGCCCCAGATCGAGCGCCGGCGCAGAATGGGTGATCCAGCCCGAAGAGATGATGTCGACGCCCGTTTCGGCGATGGCGCGCACGGTTTCCAGCGTGACATTACCCGACGCCTCGAGGATTGCGCGACCGCGGTTGATTTCGACCGCTCGCTTCAACTCCTCCGTTGACATGTTGTCGAGCATGACGATGTCGGCGCCGCCGCCGATCGCTTCTTCGAGGCCGGCGAGATCGTCCACTTCGATTTCAATCTTCACCATATGCCCGACGGACGCCTTCGCAGCGCGCAGCGCCAGCGCGATCCCGCCCGCTGCAGCGATGTGATTGTCCTTGATCATCACGGCGTCGAACAGCCCGAAGCGGTGGTTCGAGCCGCCGCCGCACAGCACCGCGTATTTTTCAAAGGCGCGCAGGCCGGGCGTCGTCTTGCGCGTACAGACGATTTTGGCCTTCGTGCCCTTGACTGCTTCTACGAGCGCCGCCGTCGCAGTCGCGACGCCGGACAAATGACTGAGAAAATTCAGGGCGACGCGTTCGGCTGACAGAATCCCCCGCGAAGCGCCTTCGATGCGCATCACCGCGTCTGCGATATGCGCGCGCGCGCCGTCGCCGCGCCCGATGCGCAGCTTGATCGTCGGGTCGACAAGACGAAACGCCGCGCGCGCAAGTTCGACGCCTGCGATAACGCCCGCCTTGCGCGCCGCGATGACCGCGCGCGACGTCGCCGCCGCCGGAATGCAGGCGTTCGAGGTGATGTCGCCCGCAAGGCCGAGATCTTCTTCCAGAGCGCGTCGAACCGCTTCTTCGACGAGCTGGACTGGCAGGGGCGCCGGCGTCACGAAAGCGCCTCCATGGCTTCTTCGGAAACAGCGGTGCAGATTTCCGTATGGAAGGCCTCGTCATCCGTTTGCGGAAAATCGCTGCGGTAATGCGCGCCGCGACTTTCTTCGCGAGCAATGGCTCCCTGGGCGATCAGCTCGGCAGAGGCGAGCGCGCTTTTGAGACCGCTCGTCATCTCTTCGATTTCGTTGAGTTCGATGATTGTTTCGATGACGCGCTCGAGACTCTCTCTCGATCGGATGAGCGCGCAGCCTTCGCTCATCGCCTTTCGCAAGCGCGCCAGTGCTTGCGGAAGGGCCGGCTTGGACGCAAGCGAGAGGCGGTCTTCCGGCGCGGCGGCGCGCTTTGGCGTGCTGATGTCGGCCTCACGCAGAGATTCTGCGATACGTCCGCCGAACACCACCGCTTCAAGCAGCGAGTTCGAGGCGAGACGGTTCGCGCCGTGAACGCCGGACGAAGCGACTTCCCCGACAGCCCGCAATCCTTCGAGCGAAGCGCGCCCGTCAAGATCGGTCATCACGCCGCCCATATGATAATGCGCGGCCGGCGCGACCGGCATCAAGTCGGCGCGCGGATCGAGTCCCGCCTTCACGCACGCGGCGAAGACAGTCGGAAACGCTTGCGGAAAACGCGCGCCGACGGCGTTTCGCGCATCGAGGAAGACGCCGCGTCCCGCAGCGATCTCAGCCTCGACGGCGCGGGCCACGATGTCGCGCGGGGCGAGATCGCCCGCTTTGTGATAATCGGTCATGAATGCGCGCCCGTCCTTGTTAACGAGGCGCGCGCCCGCCCCGCGCAGCGCTTCGGTCGCAAGCGGCGCCGGGTCGATTCCGACGTCGAGCGCGGTCGGGTGAAACTGGACGAATTCGGGGTCGCGGATGATCGCGCCCGCGCGCGCCGCAAAGGCGAGGCCATGGCCCTGCGCCTGTTTCGGATTGGTTGTCACGGCGTAAAGCCCGCCGAGTCCGCCCGTCGCGAGCACCGTTTCGCCCGCGCGCATTAAAATTCTTTCGCCCTTTGCGACGTCGTAGACGAGCGCGCCGCCGACGCGGCCTTCGTCGTCTGTGAGCAGATCTTCGACGACCATGCGTTCATGAATTGCGATATGCGGCGCGGCGCGCGCGGCTTCGATCAGGGCGGCCATGATCGCTGCGCCGGCGCTGTCGCCTGAGACGTGAACGATTCGATTGCGGCAATGGGCGGCTTCGCGGCCGAGTTTCAAGGCGCCGCGTTCATCGCGGTCGAATTTGACGCCGTAGCGTTCAAGGTCCTCTATCGCGGCCGCCGCGCCGTCGACGAGAACGCTCGCGGCCTCCGCATCGACCAGCCCCGCGCCCGCGCCGAGCGTATCGGCGAAATGAAGGTTTGGCGTGTCGTCCGGCCCGAGCGCGGCGGCCATGCCGCCTTGCGCCCATTCGCTCGATCCGCCTTCGCCAAGCGGGCGCGCAGTGACGACGGTGACGGGCCGGGGCGCGAGCTTCAGCGCCGTGAAGAGCCCCGCAACGCCTGCGCCGACGATGAGGATGTCTGATGTCGCCGGCACCGGGACGCTCGCGGCTTATGTCCGCGCTTCGAGCGCGGCGACGCGGGCCGCATGTTCGGCGCGATAGGTTGATTTGCGTTTCAGGGGCAGCGCGATCATGCGCTCAATGGCAAGGCGCGCGCGCGCGGAAATCTCCGGGTCGATCTCGACCTTGTGCTCCATCGTTTGAAGCGCGCGGAGAATGCCTTCAAGACTGATCCGCTTCATATGCGGGCAGAGATTGCAGGGCCGGACGAAATGAACTTTCGGGTTCTCGAGCGCGACATTGTCCGACATCGAACATTCGGTGATAAGGACGACGTTGTTCGGCTGCTTTTCCTTGACGTAATTGCTCATGCCGCTCGTCGAACCGGCGTAGTCGGCTTCGGCGAGCACCTCCGGCGGGCATTCGGGATGAGCGAGCACGATGACGCCGGGATTGGCCTCGCGCAATTCGCGAATGTCTTCGGCGGTGAAGCGTTCATGGACTTCGCAGGCGCCGGCCCAGGCGATGATCCTGACATTCGTCATCGCCGCGACGTTTTTCGCAAGATACTGGTCTGGCAGAAAGATCACTTTGTCGACGCCCCATTCGGCGGCGATGTGCTCGACAATATCGACCGCGTTCGACGAAGTGCAGCAGATATCGCTTTCGGCCTTCACCTCCGCTGAGGTGTTCACATAGGTGACGACCGGAACGCCGGGATAACGCTCTTTCAGAAGGCGCACATCCGCGCCCGTGATCGACGACGCGAGCGAGCAGCCGGCGCGAAGGTCGGGAATCAGGACGGTTTTTTCGGGACAGAGAATTTTGGAGGTCTCCGCCATGAAATGGACGCCCGCCTGCACGATAACCTCGGCGTCCGTCTTCGCAGCCTCCTTGGCGAGTTGCAGCGAGTCGCCCGCGAAATCGCCGACGCAATGATAGATATCCGGCGTCATGTAGTTGTGGGCGAGGATGACGGCGTTTTTTTCGGCCTTGAGATCGTTGATGGCGGCGATCAGCGGCGCTTTCAGCCGCCACTCCGCCTCGGGGATGAACGTCGCGACGCGGGCGTAAAGATCGCGGGTTTTCGCTTCGACCTCGCGCGTATAGGCCAACTCAAACTTCCCGGGTTCGCTCCCAAAAGCTGGCATGGCCGTCTCCTTAATGCTCATTTTGAGCATATATAGGGTCTTAAAACGCCCCGTAAAGGGGTCGAAGCGAGCGACCTTAAGCGTCGAAAAAGGCGCGTCAACCCTGCTTTGCGGCCGCCGGCCCGCCGGAATCGCTCGCCCGCTTCATTCGGGGAATGGCGAGCCCTTTCGCCGCCCGGTCCTTCAGCGCCTCGCGGTTGACCCGGAAGAGCGCAGCCGGCCGGCCGCCGGTCTCCTGAACGGCGCTTCCCTTCGTTCGCACGACCAGTCCGCTCTGCGCCACGCTCCGTCGGAAGTTCTGCTTGTGCAGGCGAAAGCCGACAATCGCTTCAACGGTGCGCTGCAAGGCGAGGAGCGTGAAAAGAGGCGGCATGAGTTCGAATATGATGGGCCGGTATTTGAGTTTCCCCCGCAGCCGCCCGATCGCGGTCGCGAGAATGCGCCGGTGATCGGAGATCATGCTTTCGCCCGTTTTCGCCGTCAGCGGCGAGCCGCGCGCGCCGCGGTCCCGCGCGGCTTCGACGACGAGGCCGGCCTCATACATCAGCTCATACCGATCAAGCGCGCGTTCTTCCTCCCAGCCGGCGTCCTCAAGCCCGAAAGCAAGCCCGACGCGGGCGCGCCGCGCAGACTCGTCGCGCGCCGACGTCCACTTTCCAAGCGCCGGCAGTATCTCGTCTTCAAGAATGGCGGGCGGGCCGTTGCGCCAGTCTTCCCAGGGAAAGAATTCATACCAGTCGCGCCAGCCCGCCTCCTCGGCGTTGACGCGGGCCGCCTCCGGCGCCAGCGCCAGATAGCCGACCGACACGACGCGATCATCCGCCGCGCCGCCCTTAAGCGCGGCCGCCGGCGCCTCGCGGCCCTTATCGCCGAAGGTATAGAGCTGCTCGATATAGCCGAGGCTGACATGCGCCTGCTGTTCGACCCAGTCCCGCAGACCGATTTCAAACGTGCGGTGAAGCGCGGGGTTGAACGGCCCGTATGGCAGACCAAGCCGGCCGTCTTCGCTTTTGACGCACAGCACCTTCGGGCTTTCGTTCTCCACTGCGGCGAGAACGGCGTTCAGGGCGATCGCGACGCTTGCCGGCGCCGGTTTTGAGAAGGATTGCGGCATCGGCGCGTTTTATCGCGCGCTTACGCGGTCAGCGGCAAGGTCACGATGGGAGCCGAGATCGCCGGGGCGGGCGGCGGCAGCGCTTCGATCGCATCGATCATCCGGCCTTTCCGGTCGAGGATATCGTCCGCATAGGAAACGAGCATCGGGCAAGGGTCGGCGAAAGGCGCGGCGCGGCGCAGCGCGGCGGCGAGCGTTGCTTCCGAAATGTCCGGCGCGGACATGCACATGATGATGAACGCCGCCGCCGTCGAGCGGGACACCCCGCGATTGCAGTGAATGAGAACATCCTCCCGCCGGTCCCAGTCGCGGACGAACGCCACGATCTCGCGTGCGCGCTCCTTTGCCGCCGCCGATATCGTCGCCGCGCAGGATTCGCGCTCGACATAGAGCTTGAGATGTTTGGCCGGATCGAGGGTTTTGAATGACGGCACCGCGTCATCCTCGCTGAGAAGAGAAATGACGCATTTCGGGCGGTGCGTCGCAAAGGCGGTCCTCACCCCCTCGAGAGAGCTTACAATCAACATGCGGTATATCTACTCTATTCACAGACGCTTTTTAACTCGCGCGCCATCACAGGGCGTTGATCGGAATTTACCGGCCCGAAACCTTGGCCGAAAGCTGCGCAGTCGTAGCCGCTTCGGCGAGTTCCTTGAAGCGTGCGAGATATTGCGCCTCGATATCTGAGGTTGGTTGCGCCTGAAGGCTGCGCGGCGAGACGCCGCGCGGCGCGCCGAAGAATCTTCTCGCTTCCGCGTGATCGAATCCGGCGAGTTGCGTCGCTTCAAAGAACGCGCTTGCCCGGTCGGCGCGCTTGATCGTTTTCTCGACCGCTTCGGGAAGGTCCGCCGGCAAGGAGAATCTGAGATGGATAGCGCGTTGCAGACGCTTTTCGATGGTCTTGTATTGTCCGCCGAGCTGCGCCTTGAAAGGGCTGATCATGTCTCCGATGACGAATTCCGGGCCGTCATGAAGCAGCGCGGCGAGGCGCCATTTCGCCGGCCAACCCGGTTTCATCTCTACGCAGAGTTCTTCGACGACAAGCGAATGTTGCGCGACCGTGAATGGAAGCGGGCCGGCGGTCTGGCCGTTCCATCGCGCCACGCGCGCCAGGCCGTGGGCGATGTCCTCGATCTCGACATCGAGGGGAGAGGGGTCAAGAAGGTCGAGCCGCCGGCCGGAGAGCATCCGCTGCCACGCGCGCGGCGGCTCCATAGCTCTCCCCGCAGTTATTTTTTGTCGCGCCGTCAAGCTCCCGCATCCTTTCCAGCGGCCTCGCCTAGCAAAGCGCGCGCCGGCCTACAAGGCGCGCGGCGGAACGAAAGTTTCGTGCGGCGAGACGGCTTGTTCGCCCGTGTCCGGCGGCGCAGGATCGCGCATGTCGCATGCGTCAGATAGGTCTGCCCGCCATTGACGGCGGGCGCGGACGGAATGGAGGGGCGAGGCATGTCTCATTCGGATTCGGATCGCGACGAACGTCGCGGCGGCGGCTTGTTCTGGTTCTGGGCGCCGATCGCGCTCATTTTATTCGTAGGCGTTGCTTTCTCGGCGCTTGCCTATTTCCATGGCCTTGGCTTGTCGCCAGCCGGCGCGGTGGCGGCCGGCTTCGGAGGGGTCGTCGCAGTGATCCTCGGCTTGTTCGCTGCAGTGTTCGCCGTCGTTCTCGCCGCGCTTGGCGCAATCGTCGGGATTCTTGCGGCTGCGGCCAGCCTCGCGGTGACGCTATTCATCGTGGGCTCGCCTGTTATAGCGCTCATCCTGCTGGTGATCCTTCTGCGACGGCCGAAGAGGGACGACGCCGCAGGCGCGCATTAGACGCGCCGGGCGGAGGCGGGAGCGCGGGCGCAACGGCCTCGCAAGCGCGTTGTCAGAAGGCCTGAGCGCCCGATTCCGCATAGGGTTTTATGCTTTCGGCGACGGAGTCGGCGATGTGCTCTTTCGTCACGACGCCGACGATGTCGTCCTTGCGCGGAATGCCCTTTGACCGAACGACAACCGCCATGGTCGCGTTGCGTTTCCACATGCGGTCAATGACATTGAACATGATGTCGTCGACATAGGCGATGGTGAAATTCTTCCCGGCGATCTCTCCGAAGGCGACGTCGGCGAAACCCTCCTCAAGGCCGGCTCTGAGCGCCGTATTGACGCGCAGCACGCCGGTGATCCGTTCGCCGTTCGTGACCACGACGTGACGGGTGCGACCGCGATTTTCGGGCTGTCGAAGAAATTCGCTGAAGCGGGCGTCTGAGGCGAGAATCTGTACGTCTTTGTCCATCACTTCGCCGGCGCGACGAACAAGGAACATGTTGGCGTGAAGCGCCTTGGGAATGAAATGACGCCGGCTCATCAACTTGATTGTGTAGATATTCTCCGGCGACAACATGCGCCGAACGCCGATGCTGACGGCGACGGCGACGATCATCGGCATGACGATGTCATAGTCGCGGGTCATTTCGAAAATCATGGTCACGGCGGTCATGGCCGCGCCGGCGCCGCCGCCGACCATGGCCGCCATGCCGATGATCGCGAAGGCGGGCACCGAAAGGTGCATGGATGGGAATAACATGCTCAGGGCCGCGCCGAAGGCGGCGCCGAGCGTTGCGCCCATATACAGGGAAGGCGAGAATATCCCGCCCGATGAGCCGGAACCGAGACTGAGAGACGTCGCGACAAGTTTCGAAGCGAAGAGCAGGGCGAGGAAGGGCGCCGCGGAAAGCCCGCCCATCAGGACGTCCTGAATGGTCGAATACCCCACGCCGTCAATGTGATAGTGGCCGGAAAAGGTGAGGAAGGCGTACATCATCGCCCCGACGATCGACATGCCGATCGCATGACGGAGATAGGGATTCTTGATGCGTTCGAATTCAATCTCGGCTTTGTGCAGCGTCCGGATGAAGCCTGTCGCGGCAAGTCCGATGACCGCCCCGAGCAAGGCGTACAGAAGCAGAAGATACGCGGCCGCAGGCTGGTCCGGCAGGGATTCGAGCGTTGGCAGATTGAACGCGGGCATGACGCCGAAGAAAAGCCTTCCGACGAAGGTCGCCGTGCCCGTGGCGAGCGCGACGGGCAGGAAGGTTCGCGCGCTCACTTCCGGAAGCAAGAGTTCGATGGCGAACATCACGCCCCCGATCGGCGTGTTGAACGTAGCGGCGATTCCGGCCCCGCCGCCAGCGGCGACAAGCGTTATGCATTGCCAGGTCTCGAGCTTGAGAATCTGACCGAAGCTCGATCCGAGCGAAGCGCCGATCTGGATAATGGGTCCTTCGCGGCCGACGGCCGATCCGCTGCCTATCGCCAGCGCGGAGGCGAACGACTTGACCACGGCGACGACCGGCCGGATGCGGCCTTCCTTGTAAAAGATGGCGTCCATGACTTCAGGCACGCCGTGCCCCCGCGCCTCGGGGGCGAAAGTCTGGACAAGGAAGACGACGCCCATCCCGCCGATGACCGGCGCCAGAATGATGAAGATTCCCCAAGGCGAGGCCGGAGAATATTCGTTAGCGTCGTAGGCGAAGGAGAATTGTCCGTAATAGAAAAGATTGTGGATGACCGAGATCAGTCCACGGAAGAAAACGGCGCCGAATCCGGTGACTGCGCCGAGCGCGACTGCGATCAGGCAGAGGATTGCGAGATTGACCGGTTTCGGCGGGGCCTTCGATTCCGCGGCGTTTGAACTGCTTTCTGATTCCGATAGGCCCGAAGGCGTCTGGCTGACCGAGCTCACAATGGTCCCATTACGTAGAGTTTTTTTACTTGAGCGTCGAAAGCCAGCGTTCCGTCAGCGTGGCGTGCTGACGTGCGGCGAAACGAACGATCTGGCTGGGCGCCCGACGCTCGATAGCGCGTTATGCGTTCATTCGCAACTCATCGCCAGGACGATTGAATGGGCGCGGGACATAACCAAAACTCCCGCCGCTCGCACAGCGGAAGCCTCGCCCGTGACAAAATCCCCGCGGCTCAGTCGTCTCGGCTTATGCGTTGGCCGCCGATTGTGATGTCGCCGCTTCGTCCGCCTGATATCGTCAGGCCTCCTTCATGCCGGGCGACCGACACCGAACCTGAACCGAAAGAGGAGACGTCTAGGCCAGAGGCGAGCCCGCCGAAATTAAAATCCCCGCTTCCGACGATCTTGATCTTGACGTTTTCGGCGCGCCCCTCGGCGATGTCGATATCGCCGGATCCGGCGGTTTCGAGCCTCGCGCCGGAAGCGGCTTCATCTATCCTCACATCGCCCGACCCGCCGATCGAAACCCGCGCCTGCCCGCCGACGGTCTTGACGGAAATGTCGCCCGATCCGCCGATTTCCATTCGCGCCTCTTCCTTCACCGAGCCGAGCGATATGTTTCCCGAGCCTCCGATGGTGAGGGCCGCGCGTCCGACGTCGCGGGCGGAGAAATCGCCCGATCCGCCGATCGCGACGTGAGCGGTTTCGGCGACATTGCCGAGCACGGTGTCCCCTGGTCCGCCGATCCCGACATCGGCGCTTTTCACGTCGCCGATCCGGGCCTCGACCCACGGTCCGCCGATCCGCACATGGCTGTTCAGGTCGCCGGCCGACACGCGCGCAATCGCCTCGTCGAGCATGAGATCCGTCCCCGCCGGAGCTGTGATTTTGAGGACGGGGTAGTCGGCAAGGTAACGTTCGAACGCTTTTTCGCCGCCCCCAAGGCGGCGGATTTCGTGAGAGAGATTGTATCGCCAAGGGCGCTTTTCGCCGGTGATGAAAAGGACGCCGTTTTCGCTCCTCACTTCGACCGGATACGATTGCGCCCTTTGGACAGCGTCGCTTCGATGGTTGCGCCGCCGACGTTAATCTCTAAAGTTCCGGTAAAGTCCCTCGCCGCGATCGCGCTGACGCCCGGATAAGGCGCGGCCGAGAGCGGGCCGGCCAACAGAGCGAGGCCGGCGATCGCGCCAGCGAATGCGAGCCTGGTCATAAACCCTCAACCCTCCTGTGACAATTGTAGCGGCAAGGCTTAGGCCTCCGGCCGGTCCCGCGCAATTCGCTTCAGCCCGCTTCGGCCGTTTGGCCGCGGCTGTCTCGGCGGGATGTAAGTCTCAATTAACTGTCTGGCCCTAGCTTTCTCCCAGGCAAGAGGCGAGGGGGGACGGCATGACCGCCACGAGGAGCGAGGCGCCGACGATCGCGCGCGCAAAGGCGGATGAGCTATCGATTATCGAGGACCCCGGCGTCGCGGCCGTCAGAATGGTCGCGTCGACGAGCGCCATTCGCTACTTCCATATCTCCTTGTGGGCGGTTTTTCTCGCGACCGTCGCGCCGTTAAAGACGGTGGCGATCTGGTACGTCTCGACCATGGCGGCCGGCTTCGGCCGTCAGATTGTCGAACGCTTGATCAAGCTGCGGCGACGCGCCGGCGAAAGCACGGTTCAGCGCTTATATGCGATCATCGCGATGTTCTCGTGCGCGTTCTGGGCGGCGGCGCCGATTATCGCCTGGAATGCAGGACACCCCTTCGGACAGGCGGCGGCGGTGTTCTTCGTGGTCAGCGGGTTTATGCTGGCTTTCTCGCAATTTAACGCCAAGCCGACAAACGCCCTGATCGTCACCGCGCCATACAGCGCGGCGTTCCTTTGGCTCTGCTATGAGAGTTTTGGAACGTCAGCGTTCTGGCCGATGGTTGTCGGCGTGCCGATGCTGGTTTCCACGATCGGCTACAAACTCGTCTTCGGATATCTCCTGCAAAAGGATTTGCAGCGCGGCGCGGCCGAACGCGCACGGCTCATTCGAGAGCTTGAGGATGCGCGGATCGCCGCCGAAAAAGCGTCTGAGGCGAAATCCATGTTCCTCGCCAATATGAGTCACGAAATCAGAACGCCGATGAACGGCGTCCTGGGCATGGCCGAGCTCTTGACCCAGACGCGACTCGACACGCGCCAGCGCCTCTACGCCGATACGATTCACAAGTCAGGCGCGGCGTTGCTCACGATCATCAATGACATTCTCGACTTCTCGAAGATCGAAGCGGGCAAGCTGGAGTTAGATCTCGCGCCCTTCGACCTGCGCGGCGCCGTAGAAGACGTGGCCGCACTCATCGCGCCTCGCGCGCATGAGAAAATGCTTGAAGTAGTCGTGCGCTTCCAGCCGGATCTTTCTTCAACCGTCGTCGGCGACGCTGGACGCATCCGCCAGATTATCACCAATCTCGCAGGCAACGCCGTCAAATTCACCAATGCCGGCTATGTGCTTATCAACGTATCGGGCGAGGAAGAGAATGGCCGCGCCAATCTGCGGATAGAAGTCTCTGATACGGGCGTCGGCATTGAAGCTGAAAAACTCTCGCGCATCTTCGGAGCGTTCCAGCAGGCGGATGCGTCGACGACGCGTCAGTTCGGCGGGACCGGCCTCGGACTTTCGATTTCAAAGCGTCTCGTCGAAGCCATGGGCGGCGACATCGGCGTGCGCTCGACGCCGGGCGAAGGCTCGACATTCTGGGTGAATTTGACGCTGCCGACGCATCCCGCCGACATCGTCCCGCAAGAGCTCGACATCACGGGCAACGGCAAGCGCGTGCTCGTGGTGGACGACATCGAAATCAATCGACGCATCACCTCAGAGCTCCTGTCCGCCTGGGGATTCGCGCCGGATGTCGTGGCGAGCGGGCCCGAGGCGCTGTCCGTATTACGAAAGGCGGCGCTGGAAGAAAAACCTTATGATTTGGCGATTCTCGACTATTTCATGCCGGACATGGATGGGGAAATGCTCGCGCGCGAGATTCGCCGCGATCCGGCGATCGAGAAGACGCCGATCCTTGTCATGAGCTCTGTCGATAAGGAAGGCGCAGCGCGTGTCTTCCGGGAACTGGGTATTTCGGGCTATCTCGTCAAACCGGTGCGATCGACGCTGTTTCTGCAAACCATTGCGGAAGTTCTCGGCAAGGCCCGCGCGCAGGAAATCGACGACGATGATTCGATCGCGACGCCGGAAATCGAGCCGGCGCCAAGCAGCGAGCGCACGCGCGTTCTTCTCGCCGAGGACAACGAAGTCAATCAACTCGTGCTGCGGCACATGCTCAAATCGCAACTATTTGACATCCAGATTGCAAATAACGGAAGCGAAGCCGTTGCTCTCTACGAGCGCGCGCAGGGCGAATTCGACATCATCCTGATGGACATTTCGATGCCGGAGATGGATGGATTCGCAGCCACGCGCGCGATCAGGGAGATTGAAAGCCGGCGCGACTGGCGTCGCAGGCCGATTATTTGCCTGACCGCCCATGTAATGTCGCGTGACATCGAGCAGAGCGAAGCAGCCGGCATGGATGATTATCTCTCGAAGCCGATCAGTCAGAACCGGCTCGATGATGTCGTTCGCCGGTGGGTTGGTTCGCCGGAATATTCCAGAGCGGCGAGCGCCTGACATCGGCTCCTCTATCTTTTGTTGACCTGCAGATCAAAAGCTGTCACGCGATCTGCTATGGGTTTTCTGGGTCTGAAGCGTCTTGTCGTCAGGACGCCGTTCGAACCGGCGGCGCATTTGCTCCGCGAAGCTTTGGCGCGCGCATTGACGACATCATCCCGGCGGACGCCGATATCCAGTTCATGAAGATCGACATCGAGGGCTATGAATACAAAGCCCTCTGCGGCGCAGCCGGCCGTCGATCCTGTTCGAAGCCGGGCCTTTGCAGGATGAGCAGGAATTCGGTTTCGGCTGGCGCGATCTATTCGATCGCCTGACGCGTTTGGATTACGACGTATTCGCCGTCTTTGACTGGCGTTTCGGGCGTCCAAAACTCTCGCGTGCGGTCTTTGACGACTGCCGGATCTATCCGTTCCGCGCTTTCAACTATTTTGCATTTCCGGCGGACAAAGTCGCCGGACTCGCCGACAGACGAAAATTTTAACCGGCGAGCCTTTCGAGCTCTTCGGCGGCGATGTCGTAGTTGGCGTATACATTTTGCACGTCATCGCAATCGTCGAGAACCGTCAACATCTTCATCAATGTTTCGGCCGCTTGTCCTGAAACCGGGATCGTATTTTGCGGCTTCCATGAGAGCTTGGCGGATTCGGCCTCGCCGAATTTCGCCTCCAGCGCGGCGGCGACTTCAGCGAGCTGGTCCGCCGCGCAATAGACCTGGTGCAACTCTTCCGAAGACTGAACGTCGTCGGCGCCCGCTTCAATCGCCGCTTCGAGCATTTCCTCTTCGCTCGCCTTCTCTCCGGGATATTCGATGAGGCCGACGCGGTCGAACATGAACGAGACCGAACCCGTCTCGCCAAGATTGCCGCCGTTCTTCGCAAAGCCTGAACGCACTTCGCTCGCCGCGCGGTTGCGGTTGTCGGTGAGAACCTCGACGATGACGCCGACGCCGCCCGGGCCGAACCCTTCATAGCGGATCTCTTCATAGCCTCCGCCGTCGCCGCCGGTCGCCTTCTTGATCGCCCGCTCGATATTGTCCTTCGGCATGGACTGGGCCTTGGCGGCCTGGATCGCGAGCCTCAGGCGCGGATTGAATTCAGGGTCCGGCGCGCCCATTTTCGCGGCGACGGTGATCTCCTTGGACAGTTTGGAGAAAAGTTTGGACCGGCGCGCATCCTGCCGGCCCTTCCGGTGCATGATGTTGGCGAATTGCGAGTGGCCGGCCACGGGACGCTGCTCCTTAAAAAGGTGGAAGTAGGGGCGTTTAGCGCGGGGAGCGGCGCATTTTCAAGGCCCCGAGGGGCCGGGCGGGCTTGACGCGGGTGCGCCGCCGGGCATGGGTTCTCCCTCCGCCTGGGAGATTTTCATGTTCAGGATCGACGGCAAAACGATTCTCATCACCGGCGCTTCGCGCGGCGTCGGCGCGGCCGCGGCGGCGCTTTGCGCCAAAGCCGGAGCGCGCGTTCTTGCGCATGCAAGCGCCCCGAGCGAGGCGATCGAAGCGGCGAAGGCCTCAGCGGGGCTCGCTGATGACGATATTCTTTATGAAGATCTCGCCGCGCCGGACGCCGGTTTTCGTCTCTTCGCCGCCGCTCAGGAGCGCGCCGGGCGGATCGACGGCGTCGTCAACAATGCGGGAATTTATCTCGACACGCCGATGGACGGCCCGGTCGAGCCATGGCGGGCCGGATGGGAGGAGCAGCTCGCGGTCAACCTTCGCGCGCCCGCCGACATCTGCCGCGCGGCCGTCGCGCATTTCCGTGAGACGAAGAAGGGCGGACGCGTCGTTAATATCGCGAGCCGCGCCGGGCACCGAGGCGACAGCCTCGATCACGCCGCTTATGCGGCGACGAAGGGCGCGCTCCTTGCTCTGACGAAAACTTATGCGCGCGCGCTGTCGGGCGAAAACATTCTTTTCTTTGCGATCGCGCCGGGATGGGTCGAAACGCGCATGGCCCCGGCGGATATTGAAGCCCGGAAAAAAGCCGTCGCCGAAATTCCCCTTGGACGCGTCGCCGCGCCGGATGAGGTCGCCGCGTTGATCGTATTTCTGTTGAGCGAGGCGTGCGCGTCTGCGACCGGCGCGACTTTCGACATCAACGGCGCCAGTTACGTTCGCTAGGGTTTGCGCTCTTTAAGCACCCCGCCGATCCTGACCGGCGCGATCGACACGGCAAGTCCCGACCTGTCATCGGTCTCGACGACCACGCCGCAAATCGTCGCCTCGCCGGCAGCGGGCGTCATGCGGCCAGAGGGGATTTTCGTGATGAATCGCGTCAAAGGTTCGGTCTTCTCCATGCCGATGACGCTGTCATAGTCGCCGCACATGCCGAGGTCGGTGATGAAGGCGGTCCCGCCCGGCAAAATCCGATCGTCCGCAGTCGGCACATGCGTATGTGTGCCGACGACGAGACTCGTTCGCCCGTCGAGGTGGCAGCCCATGCCGTTTTTCTCGCTCGTCGCTTCGGCGTGGAAGTCGACGATGATCGCGCTCGCCTCGCGGCCGAGCGCGAAGTTTTCGAGCGCGGCGTCTACGGCGGCGAAGGGATCGTCGATCGGCGGCATGCCGCGCTGGCCCTGCGCATGTATGACGAGCACGTCTTCGCCGTTTTGCGCAGGGTAGAGCCCGGCGCCGCGCCCGGGGTTGGACCTTGGAAAATTCACCGGACGCAGCAGTCGCGCCTCGCGATCATAGATATCAATATCGTCGCGCTGGTCGAAGGCGTGATTGCCAGTGGTCAGGACGTCGACGCCCGCCGCGAGCAATTCTTCGCAGATTCGCGCGGTCACTCCGAAACCGCCCGCGGCGTTTTCAGCGTTGGCGACGACGAAGTCGAGTTTGAGCCCTCGCTTGAGTCCCGGCAGGCGTTCGATGAGGGCGAGCCGTCCGGAGCGGCCGACAATATCGCCGAATACTGCGAGGCGCATGGCGCTCCTTACTTGTTCGCGACGCGGATGGCCTCGCGCTCGGTGACGATCCAGTCAAGACGCTGGTCTAGGTTGGAGAGCGGCAGCGCGTCAACTTCCTGGGCGCCGAAAGCGTAGCCGACCGCCATGATCGTCCGTGCGGCCCTCAGTCCGGCGAGGGTCCTGTCATAATAACCGCCGCCCAGTCCCAGTCTGCCCCCCGCGCGCGTAAAGCCGAGGAGCGGCGTCACGACTATATCCGGTTCTGCGAGCGGCGCGTCGGCTTCCGGCTCAAGGCTGCCGTGGACGCCCTTGAGCAGCGCATCGCCATAAGCGAACGCGCGGAATTCCAGCGGCGCATTCTTGCGGGCGACCACGGGCAGGGCGAGCCGCGCGCCGCGCTCGATCAACGCCCGCCCAAGCGGCGCCGTGTCGAGTTCGTCCTTAATCGGATGATAAAGCGCGACGACAGCGCCTTTTTCGACCGGAATATTCGCCATGAAATTTCGCGCGGCGTGCTCGCCGGCGTCCGGCCGCGCCGCCGCCGCTGCGCGCCGCTCGCCTTTCAGCCGCGCGCGCAAAAGCTGCTTTCGCGAAAGGAGAGGCGAGAGAGGGATGAGCAGGCGAAGTACCTCCGCTCGGCCGCAAGGAACCCGGCGCCGCCCTGGCCGTCGGACTCTTATTCGCCCTGGACCCTAAGGACCAGGTGGGCGCCGCGTGACGGGGACCACGGTCCCCATCAGAGACAGCTCCCATTCATAGATTTACGGCCCCGGGGAATGTCGTCCTGACGCGCCGGGCAGCAAGGGTGAAGATAGGAGCCCCGGGGTCGCGCGTAAAGAGGCGGGGCCTTATGGCGCCGGCGAGGTCATGATCGCCGCCATGATCGAAATTCCGTCGAGGAACTCGCCGACGCGAAGATTTTCATTCGGGCTGTGCTGGTTATTGTCGGGATTGACAGTCGAGACAATCGCCGCCGGCGCGCCGAGCGCTTCGACAAAGGGCGAAACCGGGACGGAGCCGCCGCTCGTGCGAAGCACGATCGGCTCTTCGCCGTAAAGACGCCGGATGGCGCTGCGCGCGATGACGCTGGCGTTTGAATCATAATTCGAACGAAAGGCGGGATAGCTGATTTCGGCGTCGAAGCGGACGATGCCCGCATGGGCCAGGCGTTCGACGTCGCTCGGTTCATGGTCGATGACGTAGTATCCCAGTTTTTCAATGTGACGCCTGACGAGGCGGACGAGCCGCTCGGGAGGCGTTTCCTTGACGGTGCGAATGTCGATCTCCGCGGTCGCCGTCGAAGGAATGACGGTGCGCGCCTCCTTGCCGACCCAAGCCGACGCCATGCCGCGAATGTTGAGGGACGGATATTGCAGAGCTTCCTGCAATGACGGCGCGACCTTCTCGGGTTTTGCGACTTCGACGCGCGAGAGGATCGCCGTTTCGTCGTCCGGCGTCGCTGCGAGCATCGCGCGCGTTTTTTCGTCGAGTCTCACGCCGTCATAATAGCCTTTGATAAGGACGCGCCCGCTCGGGTCTTTCATCGAAGAGAGAATGCGGGCGAGTTCAAAGGCCGGGTTCGGGAGATAATTGCCGTAATGACCGCTATGTTGCGGCGTTTTCGGTCCGTAAGTCGTCAGCGTGATCGTCGCGATGCCGCGCGCCCCGAGCGTTACGGTCGGCCTGCCGGAGGCGTGCGGCGGCCCGTCAAAGATCAGCAGAAAATCCGCTGTCAGGAGGTCGCGATTGGCGGCGATGGCGCTCGCAATATGCGGCGAGCCCTGCTCTTCCTCAGTGTCGATAAAGAGTTTTATGTTGTAACCGGGAGGGAGCTTTGCTCCGTCGAGGGCGTCGATCGCGAGCAGGAATTGAGCAATCTGTCCTTTGTCGTCGGCGGACGAACGGGCGAAGACCCGCCAGTCGCGACTGACCTTCGATCTGTTTTCCGGCCAGTCGATCGATTTCCACGAACCGTCCGCATTTCTGGTTTTCATAACCGGCTTATAGGGATCGGGCTGATTCCATTTGGAGGGATCAACAGGCTGGCCGTCAGAATGCATGTAGAAGAGCGCCGTTTTCGTCGCGCCCGGCGTCCGGCGTTCGGCGAAAAGTACCGGATTGCCGTCCGTCGGAAGCCGCTTTGTCGTGAAGCCGCGCTTTTGAAATTGCGGTTCGAGCCAGTCGAGCAGCGCGGCGATTTCTTCGGGATAGGTCGCGTCATTGGGCAGAGACAGCGTCTCGCGCAGAAAGTCGAGCGAGGCGACAGGGTCGTTTTGCGTGATCGCGCGAATTCGCGACGCATCGGGCGCGGATTGCGCCTCTGCGCCGAACGACGCGAACGCCGAGGCGGCCGCGACAATGACGAGCCCGCAGATGCGTTTCATTTTCGCCTCCCTCACAGTTCTATTCGTTCAACGTATAAAAACCGATCTGCGCCGCGCCGTAATCGCGCCGGTCGATTTCTTTAAAGCCGGCAACAGCGACCGGGACTTCCTCGACCGCCTGTTCAACGACGACAAGCGCGTCCTCGCTCAGCCATCCGCCGGACTTCAACGTCTCCATCGCGGGCGCGGCGAGGTCTTCGCGGTAGGGCGGGTCGAGAAAGGCGAGCGTAAAGGGCGGGCCGACTCCGGCGGGTTTCGACCCGAGGCTCGTCGCCGAACGCCGATGGAGCCGCGTCGAGCCGAAAAGGCCGAGCGCTTCGATATTATCGCGGATCGCGCCGCGAGCCGCGGCGTCCGTTTCGACGAACAGACACCAATGCGCGCCGCGCGACATCGCTTCGAATCCCAGCGCGCCGGAGCCCGCGAAAAGATCGATCACCCGCGCGCCTTCGAGCGAGAAGTCGCCGCGATGAGAGAGGATATTAAACAACGACTCGCGCGCTTTATCCGATGTGGGACGGGTGTCCCGGCCCTTCGGCGTGAGGATGCTTCGCCCCCTGAATTTTCCGCCGACAATGCGCATGGATGTCACCGTCTCGGCGGGCCTTTGATCTCGACCTCATTGCCCTCAGGGTCGAGAATATAAATCGAAGGCCCGTCGCCCTCCGCCCCATAGCGCTCGCCGGACTGCGTCACCGTAACGCCGTGTTTTTCAAAATGCGCGCGCATGGCTCCATCGTCGAAGTTTTCGACGCTCAGCGCGAAATGGTCGAGATTGCGCGCCTCAACGCCAGGCGCTGCGCCGCCTTTTGACCCGAGCGCGCCATCGACGGATATGAGATCAATCAGCGAGGCGCCAGCGCGCAATTGCCAGAGGCCGATCGCTGACTGGTCTTTCTCGAACGCACAGCCAAGGACTTCGCGATAGAAAGTCATCATTTTTTCGATATTGGCGACGCGAAGCACGATGTGGTCGATATGTTTGATTTTGAAGGGCGGGGCCATGGTTGTTTCTTCCCAATTCGCGCATTCGGGTCCGGCGCTGCGAGCCGGAGCGGGGCTGTCAGTCAGCTCCTTCGTTCTTATGCCCGTCTACATGCCTTTCAAGCGCTTTGCGGACTTGTTCGTCTCTAGCCTTCTTCGCTTTCGTGCGGCCGAATTTGGCGCGGTTTTCCTCGGCGCGCTTTCGCTTTTCCTGCGCCGCCTTTTTTTGCGGAATTTGTTGAGGCTCACGATGTCGCTCACAGCCCGATCTCCTCGCAGATCTTTCGACCCAGCTGTTCGCGAAGCTGCTTCGTCGGAATTTCTTCAATCGCGCCGGACTTCATGGAGCCCAGTTGAAACGGTCCATAGGCGGTGCGGATGAGCCTGTTCACCTTGAGTCCCAAATGCTCCATCAGCTTCCTGACTTCGCGGTTTTTTCCCTCGGTGACGGACACGGCGATCCAGGCGTTGCCGCCCTGCTGCTTTTCAAGTTCGGCGCGCACGGGGCCGTATTTGACGCCGTCGATCTCAACGCCGTCCTGCAAGGCGGCGAGCGCTTTCGGGTCCGGCCTGCCATAGGCGCGCACGCGATAGCGCCTCACCCAGCCTGTCGATGGCAGCTCCAGACGGCGCGCAAGGCCGCCGTCATTTGTCAAGAGCAACAACCCTTCGGTCGTCAGGTCGAGCCGGCCGACCGATATGACTCGCGGCAGGCGATCCGCGACCGCCTCGAATACGGTCGGGCGCTTTTGCGGGTCCTTATGCGTCGTTACGAGCCCCGCCGGCTTGTGATAGCGCCAGAGCCGCGCAGGCTCTTTCGCTCCGACGCGGGTCCCGTCGACGCGCACCTCCATGCCGGGCAGCACTTTGAAGGCGGGGCTTGTCAGCGTTTTTCCGTCAACGGTGATGATTCCCTGTTCGATGAGGCGCTCGGCCTCGCGGCGCGAGGCGATCCCGGCGCGCGCCAGATATTTGGCGATGCGCTCGCCCGTTGCGGAATTGTCGTCGGAGGATTCAGCGTTCATCGGCCAGGTCCTAGCATCGCTGACGCAGGCGGGCGATAGTCGGCGTGATGGAAGATGACAGGAAGTATATGGAAGCCGCGCTCGCCGAAGCGCGCGCTGCGGCCGAGGCGGGCGAAGCGCCGATCGGCGCGGCGGTCGTCTCGGCTGGCGGGGAGATATTGGCGGCGGCTGGCAATGCGCCGATCTCGACGAACGATCCGACCGGCCACGCCGAGATCCGCGCCCTGCGCGCGGCGGCGGCGAAGCTCGGCAATTACAGGCTGACCGGGGCGAGCCTTTTTGTGACGCTCGAGCCCTGCGCCATGTGCGCCGGCGCGATCAGCCATGCCCGCATCGCGCGCCTCGTCATCGCCGCGCAGGACCCGAAAGGGGGCGCCGTCTGGCACGGACCGCGATTTTTCGGGCAGCCGACCTGCCATTGGCGTCCGGAGGTCGTCGAAGGGCCTTTCGCCGAGGAATCCGCCGCGATGCTGAAGGACTTCTTTCGCGCCCGGCGTTAGGTCTGCGGACTGCGTTACGAGCTTCCAACGCGCCTTCGCACGACTATGCTTTGCGCCACGACTCGAAGGAGCGCTCCGATGGAATTCGAATACTCCCCCCGCTGCAAGGATTATCTCGCCCGCGTGCGCGCCTTCATGGACGCGCATGTTTATGAGGGCAATGAGATCTACGAACGCCAACTCGAGGAATTCGGGCCGGGAGAAGGGCGCTGGAGGATTCCGCCTATCATTGAGGAGCTGAAAGCCAAGGCGAAGGCGGAAGGCCTCTGGAACATGTTCCATCCCAATCCGAAATTCGGGCCCGGGCTTTCCAACGCCGATTACGCGCCGCTCGCCGAAGAAATGGGTCGCTGCCCCATTGCGCCGGAAGTCTTCAACTGCGCCGCGCCGGATACGGGCAATATGGAAGTCCTAATGCAATACGGGTCGCCGGCCCAGCAGGAGCAATGGCTCCTCCCCTTGCTCGACGGGAAGATTCGCTCGGCCTTCTTGATGACGGAGCCGCAGGTCGCTTCGTCGGACGCCACCAATATCGAAACCGAGATTACGCGCGACGGCGACGATTACATCATCAACGGGCGCAAATGGTGGTCGTCGGGCGCGGGCGATCCGCGCTGCAAGATCTATATCGTCATGGGCAAGACCGACAAAACTGCCGAGCGGCATGTCCAACAATCCATGATCCTGGTTCCTGCCGACGCCGAAGGGATAAAGATCGTTCGTCATTTGCCGGTATTCGGCTATGACGATGCGCCGCACGGACATATGGAGGTCATCCTCGATAATGTCCGTGTGCCGAAGGAAAACATTCTGCTTGGCGAGGGGCGCGGTTTCGAAATCGCGCAGGGCCGGCTCGGACCGGGCCGCATCCATCACTGTATGAGAACGATCGGGGCGGCTGAAGTCGCGCTTGAAAAAATGGTGAAGCGGCTTTTGGCCCGCGAAGCCTTTGGCAAGCCGATCTACAGGCATTCGATTTGGGAGCAGCGCGTCGCCGAGGCGCGAATCGACATTGAAATGGCGCGGTTGTTAACGCTGAAAGCCGCTTGGATGATGGATACGGTCGGCAATAAGGCGGCGCAGGCCGAAATCGCCATGATCAAGGTCGCGGCGCCGCGAGTCGCCCTCAAAGTGATCGACGACGCCATTCAGGCGCATGGCGGGGGCGGCGTAACGACTGATTTCGGTCTTGCGCGCGCCTATGCGCATTTGCGGACGCTTCGCCTCGCCGACGGACCTGATGAGGTCCACTGCCGCGCGATCGCGCGTCTGGAGTTCAAGAAACATTCAAACGCCGTTTAGCTGAATTTGATCCGGGGCCGACGCAGCCTAAGCTGGCGAGACAGGCGAAGACGGAGCGCGCCATGTCCGGCTTTCACCCGGATCAGATACTGATTTTGGTCGGCGTCGCGATCGTCGCTTTCTTGCTGGGCCGCGCGGCGCGCGGCGTCAGCGCCGAGGATCGCGCCGAACGCGACCGCCTCGACAACGAGGCTGTCGAGGCGGCGCTTGCGGGACTGTCTCCCGATGTGCGGATGCAGATCGACCGGCTTCTTTCCGAACGAAAAAAGATCGAAGCGATCAAAGTGTTTCGCGAAGCGACGGGGCTCGGTCTCAAACAGTCGAAAGACGCTGTCGAACGCCGGGCGCTGAGTTTAGGCGCCTAGCTGCGCTCACTCGGGAATTTGTTCGCCGGACCCGCCGAGTTCGGCCGGAAAGTCGCGGAATTTCGGCAGACCGTCTTTCATCGGCAGAACCGTTTCGGCGTAGTTCACATGAACGCCCGGCTTGAATGGCAGGCTCGGAATGGTCGCGGCGTAAACGTCGATCAAACCGAAACCCGGATGCTTCGTCATGACGTGTCCGCCGCATTTCTTGCAGTAAGCGCGCTCGCTTTTCGGTGTTTTCTTGAAAACGCGGAGTTTTCCCGATCCGGATACGACGCGCACATTTTCAGGCTTCCATAGCGTGAAAGCGTTCACCGGGCCAGCCGACCAGGATCGGCAGGACCGGCAATGACAATATCCCATGCCTTCCGGTTCGCCGCTCACTTCGATTTTTACTTCGCCGCAGAAGCATTCGCCTTTATGCGTCATGACTGGCTCTCCCTCTATCGCGCCTGATTTTCGCCGCAACCGGGACGGAAATCCCGCGCCGCGCCGTCGTTTCGAATTTGCGCCTTCGGGCGGTTGCGAGCCACCGAAATTTTTACGGTATGCGGATTCGTCGCGGTGCGGCGTAAGTATAGATCGTCGACTCTTCCGGGCAATCGGAGCGCTATTCCGCCGCTTCGGGGGTCGCTTGAGGCGCGTCTTCCTTGCGTGCGGCGGCGTTGGTCAGAATGTGCGCGCTTGCGCGCATGAATTGCGGCAGGCGCACGCGCGCGTCGCGCCGGCGCGGGAAGGTCGCGCAGGCGACGGTGCCGCGCCCCGGTTCGCTGGCGATGGCGAGTATGCCGCCCTGCAGCTCCATCAGCGATTTCGAAAGCGCGAGGCCAAGACCGGACCCCCGGCGGCTTCTCGAAAGATGATCCCCGCCGAGCGCGAAGGGCGCGCCAAGGCGCTGCAACTGCTCCTTATCGATGCCGGCGCCGGAGTCGGCCACGATGACGGTGACGCCGTCCAGGTCGGCTTCGGCCGTGATCGTCACCTCGCCGCCTGCGTCCGTGAATTTGATCGCATTTGACAGCAGGTTGAGCGCCACCTGCTTGACCGCGCGCGCATCCGCCCAGACGGCGGGCGCATGGCCGACTGAAGCAGTGAGCTTGACGCCCGCATCGCTGGCGCGCTTTGCGACGAGGCGAACGCACTCCTGCAGCGTCTTTTCGATTTCGACGCGCTTCGGCTCCAGTTCGATGCGGCCGGCCTCAATTTTCGACATGTCGAGAATGTCGTCGATGAGCTCGAGAAGATGACGCCCGCTCGACAGGATGTCGCTGACATATTCCTTGTACTTCTCGTCGCCGATCGGCCCGTAAAGTTCGGACTGCATGATCTCGGAAAAACCGTTGATCGCATTGAGCGGCGTTCTGAGTTCGTGACTCATCGTGGCGAGGAATTCGCTCTTTGAGCGGTTCGCTTCTTCAGCGCGATGCTTTTCGATCTCATATTTCTGCATCGTTTCCGAAAGCTTTTGCTGTGAGGCTTCGAGATCGGCGACGGTCGATTGCAGTTCGCGCTCTTTCTTCTTTTGCGCGCGCGCCCGACGTTTCAGGTCGGTGACATTGCTTGCAAGACAGACAAGCCCGCCTTCGGATGTACGCCTCCGCGAGATGTGAACCCAGCGGTCGCCCGGCAGACCGACTTCGACGCTCTGCTCTTTCGTCGGCGCCTCAGGCGCGAAATATTGCGTGATGATATCGCCGCGTGAGCGCGCGAGCGTGGCGACGTCCATCGCAGAAAGGCCAGGCCTTAGAGCGCGCTCGGCGAAACGGAAGATCGAGGCGAATCGCCTGTTCCAGACGGCGAGCTTGCCTTGCGCGTCCCAGAGAACAAACGCTTCCGGAATCGCCTCGATGGCGTCTTTGAGGCGTGATTCAGCCATCACGGAAGCGGGCGAGGCGGTCTTCGCGCCGGCGAGATCAAATGCGACGCCTGCGCGCTGGAAGCGCGCGGCTTCGGCGGAGGTGCGCAAATAGACTTTTGACCAGTCCCCGCCCGGCTCGCGCAGGCGTATGAGCCCCTCGCTGACGCCCGACGGATCGCCGGTCAGGATCGCCAGCGCCTGACGCAAATCCTTCGGGTGAACGAGCGCGGAGATTTCGCGCATCGTAAAGACTCGGTCGCGGGCGCCGAGCCCGAGCGGCTCGAGCAAGGTTCGCGCGATCGTCACCGTGCGCGCTTTGCCGTTATAGAACCACGGGCTGCACCGCCCGCCCGCCAAGGCGGCTGCATAGAGCTGCAGCGTGTCAACGGCGCCGGCCGCTTCGAGAGCGGCGCGGCTCTGGCGCAGGAAGGCGGCCAGCAGCGACGCGACGACCAGCGCGATCGCCGCGAGGATGAGGGCGTAGCCGAGCCAAACCGGCGCGCGCTGATAGAGATCGCCCGCCGGCGCCGCGATCAACAGCGCTTCGCCATTATCCAGCGGTCGCCAGGATGCGGTCGCCTCGCCCGTCCGCAGATCCAGCTCGCCTTCGCCGCGCTTCGACAGATTGAGCGTGCGCGCGGCGCCGGCGTCGAGATTTGTAATGTCGGTCGCGCCGTAAGCGGTGAGGATGTCGCCCGACGCGGAAAGATGATACAGCGCAGCGCGCCCGCCCGGGCTGCACGCCGCCAGCGTTTGGCGCACCGACCCGCCGGTCATGATCGCGACATTGAGCGCGCTCGCGCATTCGCTCGCTGCCTGATCGACACGAAGCGCGGCTTCCACGCGGCGGGACGACGTCTCCGATCGCAGTTGCAGAAAAACCAGGACGACGAGAGCGAGCAGAAACGCTCCCGTCAGGAGGATGAGCCGGCGAGGTTTCAAGGCGTCGACGCGCGCGGCGAAGCTTGCGGCGACGTCCTCTTCCCTTACCCCCGTCATCGGCGACCCTGTCTGAAAGCCAGAATATGGCGAACAAAGGCGCCGCCTCGCGGCGGGCCGTTTACCTTCTGGAAACTTATTCCGGTTTGCCCGCGACTGTCACGCGCGAATCACCGGCCGCCGCCGTCTCTAATCGTTAACAAGGCGGTTCGCCATCTCATAGAGATTGTCCGACACGCCCTTGGCGTCGGCGATGCGAATGAGTTCCTCGCGAACCAGCGCGCGCCGGCCGGGCTCCAGCTTGCGCCAGCTTTCGAGAGCGGTGGTCAGCCGGGCGGCGAGCTGCGGGTTGCGTTTGTCGATTTCGAGAAGCTGGTTGGAGAAAAACCGGTAAGCGGCGCCGTCGGCTCGATGGAAACCGGCGAGGTTCTCGCGTGCGAACACGCCGAGAACGGCGCGCACCTTGTTGGGATTTTTCTCATCATAAGCTTCGTGCCGGATGAGCCCCTCGATTTCCTTGAGCGCACTGTCGGCGAGCGGCGTCATTGCGCGCCAGGCGAGCCATTTGTTGACGACGAGCGAATCCTGTTTCCAGCGCTCATAGAAACGAGACAACGCCTCTTCGCGCGCTTCGCTCGCTGAAACTGCAAGCGCGGCGGTCGCCGCCGCCTCGTCGGTCATGTTGGCGGCGGTCTTCGACTGATCAATGGCGGGGCCGTCTTCCCCGGCGGCGACCAGAAGCGAAAGCGCGGCGTTTTTGAGAGCGCGCTCGCCGGCCTGACGCGCCGTCGGTTCGAACGGCGCGTTGGATCGCAGACTCTCATACAGTCTGAAAAGGTCGTCCTTGAGCAAAGCTCCGATGCGCGCGCGCACCGCTTTGCGCCCTTTCGCCAGCGCTTCGGGGTCTATGACGGCGGCGCTGCGGGCGAGATCGAATTCGGTCGGACAGCGCAGCAATTCCGCCGTCAAGGCGTGGTCCGCCGCCAATCCCTTGAGCGAAGCGGCGAGAGCGGCGGCGAATCGTCCCAGCGCTTCTTCCTTGTCGGTCATTTCGTTTGCGCCGGCATGGGCCAGGCACAGATCCCGCCATAGGCCTTCGGTCGCCGCCCAGCGATTGAACAGGTCGTCGTCCCGCCCGGCCAGAAGGAGGCGGTCGTCAAGGGAGAGTTTTTCCTGGACAAGGACGGGCGCCGAGAATCCGCGAAGAACGGATATGACCGGGCGCTCCTTATACGGTCCAAGCGTGAGCGTCGTGCTTGCGTCTTTCAACTCGGCAAGGCCTTCGTCGAGCAGCGCGCCTGTCCGCGAGCCGTAAAGCGCATAGGCGATCGGAATGTGCCGCGGCTCCTTATTGGGCTGGCCGGGCGTCGGCTTCGTCGCCTGGGCGAGCGTAATGCGCGTTCGCCCCGTCTTTTCGTCATAACCCTGCTCGACCGTGACTGTGGGCGTGCCGGCGTCGGAGTACCAGCGGCGGAACTGCGCGAGATCGACGCCGCTCGCGTCTTCCATCGCCTTGACGAAATCCTCGACCGTCGCCGCATGGCCGTCATGACGCGCGAAATAGAGGTCGCAAGCATGGCGGAATCTTTCCGGACCGAGCAGCGTCTTGAGCATCCGGCAGATTTCGGCGCCCTTTTCATAGACCGTCGCCGTATAGAAATTGTCTATGGTGATGTAGCTGTCGGGCCGCGGCGGATGGGCGAGAGGGCCGGCGTCTTCCGGGAATTGCGCGCTCCATAGCCGGCGCACGTCCTTTATTCTCTGCACTGGCCGCGACCGCATGTCGGATGAGAATTCCTGGTCGCGGAAGACCGTGAAGCCTTCCTTGAGGCAAAGCTGGAACCAGTCCCGACAGGTCACGCGGTTGCCGGACCAGTTGTGGAAATATTCATGCGCGACGATCGACTCAATCGTCTCATAATCGGCGTCGGTCGCGGTTTCGGGCGAGGCCAGCACATAAGCCGAATTGAAGATATTGAGACCTTTATTCTCCATCGCTCCGAAATTGAAATGATCGACGGCGACGATCATGAAGATGTCGAGATCGTATTCGCGCCCGAAGGTTTCTTCGTCCCAGCGCATGGCGCGCTTGAGAGCGTCGAGCGTGTAAGCGCATTTCTCCTTGTTCTGCGGCTGAACGTAGATTTTGAGCGCGACCTTGCGCCCCGACATGGTGACGAACTC
This sequence comes from Alphaproteobacteria bacterium, assembly GCA_016125425.1. Lineage (GTDB taxonomy): Bacteria > Pseudomonadota > Alphaproteobacteria > Caulobacterales > Parvularculaceae > Amphiplicatus. The sequence continues at coordinate 25,577 of WGLT01000014.1, read as the reverse complement.
ATCCTCGACGCATGCGAGGTCGCCGCCGACGAGCGCGAATAGATAGCAGGGCTTGGGATGCGGGTCGGCCCATTGCGCGTAATGCCGGCCGCCTGCGAGATCGCCGCCGCCGGTGCGGTTGCCGTTCGCAAGCAATACGGGATAGGCCGCCTTGTCGGCTTCGATGCGAACCGAATAGCGCGCCAGCACATCCGGCCGGTCGAGGAAATAGGTGATGCGGCGGAACCCTTCCGCCTCGCACTGCGTGCAGAACATGCCGTTCGAGAGATAGAGCCCGGAGAGCGCGGTATTCGCTTCCGGCGCGCAGGCGGTCTTGATCTCCAAGGTGAATTTCGCTGGCGGTTCGCGGACCGTCAGCGTCTCCTCGCCGAGTTCATACCGGCTCGGCGACAGGGCGTCGCCGTCAAGGCAAATCGAGATCAGCTCGATTTTTTCGCCGTTGAGGACGAGCGGGGCGTCGTCCGCCGCGCCGGGCGCGCGGCGCATGGCGAGGCGCGCCTTGACCGCCGTCCGTTTCGGGTCGAGGGCGACGTCGAGGTCGACATGGTCGATCAGGTAATCGGGCGGACGGTAGTCGGAAAGGCGAATGGTCGGCGGCGGCGTGTCGGTGCGCATGGCGCTCCTCCAGGGCTTGGGGAGAACGGTCAAGACATGGCCGCTCCGCCGCCCCAAGTAAAGGCGGCGCGCCTTCTTGGAATCGGGACGCGCTACCGATAAATAGCGCCGATGAAACACTTTCTGAACACCGCCGACTGGACCCGTCCCGAGCTGCAGGCGATGCTGGACGATGCGCGCGCGCTGAAGGCGAAGCCCTTCGGCGACGCCCTGAAGAACAAGACGATCGCGCTCTTGTTTCTCAACAACTCGCTCCGAACGCGCACCTCCTTCGATGTCGGGGCCCGGCAGCTCGGCGGGCACGCCGTCGTGCTCTCGCCTTCGGGCGGCATGTGGCCGCTCGAATTCGAAGAGGGCGCGCGTATGGACGGCGAGGCCGAAGAGCATGTGAAAGAGGCCGCGAAAGTTCTCTCGCGCTATTGCGACATGATCGGCGTCCGCGCCTTTCCGAAATTCCAGGACTGGCAGGAGGACAGAAAGGACAAGATCCTCAGCGCTTTCGCGAAATACGCCGACGTGCCGGTGATCAATATGGAGACGATCACCCATCCCTGTCAGGAATTGGCCCATATCCTCGCGCTGCAGGAAAGGTTCGAGCGGGAAGGCCGCGGGCCCCTCGACGGCAAGAAATATGTTCTCACATGGACCTATCATCCAAAGCCGTTGAACACGGCCGTCGCTAATTCCGCGCTGATGATCGCCGCCAAATTCGGCATGGCGGTGACGCTGCTTTGTCCGAGCAAGGATTATATCCTCGACGAGCGTTATATCGCGCAGGCGGAAAAATATTCCGCCGACAACGGCCAGGCGCTGACCATCTCGCACGATATCGAGGAAGCCTATCGGGGCGCCGACGTCGTGTATGCGAAAAGCTGGGGAGCGCTTCCCTTTTTCGGAAACTGGGCGGAGGAAAAGCCGATCCGCGACCAGTACAAGCATTTTATTGTCGATGAGAAGAAAATGGCGCTGACGAATAGCGCGCTGGTCTCGCACTGCCTGCCCATGCGCCGCAATGTGAAGATGACCGACGCCGTTTTCGATTCGGCGAGCTGCGTCGCCTACGAAGAAGCTGAAAACCGCCTGCATGTGCAAAAGGCGATCATGAAGGCGTTGATACGTTAACCCGCCGATGACCTCATCTCTGTCAACCCGTCAGACGATCGTGCAGCTGCTCTCGAACATGAGCGACGGCAAGGAGATTCGTTCCTACCTCCAGCGCTTCTCGGCGGTAGGTGAAGCGCGTTTCGCCGTCATCAAGATCGGCGGGGCGATCCTCGAAGACCAGCTTGAAGAGACCGCCTCCGCCCTCGCCTTTCTGCACACGGTCGGGCTGACGCCGATCGTCATTCATGGCGGCGGGCCGCAGCTCGATCGAACGCTCGCCGCGCGCGGCGTCGAAACGCCGAAGATCGACGGCCTGCGCGTGACCTCGGCCGAGGCGATGGACGTCGCGCGCGATGTCTTCATCGGCGAGAACATCAAGCTCGTTGAAGCGGTGCGCGCGCAGGGCGTCGATGCGGATTCACTGACCGCCGGCGTTATTGAAGCCGACTATCTCGACAAGGAGAAATACGGGTTTGTCGGCGAGCCGACCAATGTCCGGCTCGGGCTGATCCGCTCCGTCGTCAAATCGGGCGCCGTCCCGATTCTGACATGTCTCGGCATCGCGCCGGGCGGACAGCTTCTCAATATTAACGGCGACTCGGCGACGCGCGCGCTTGTGGTCGCGTTGCAGCCTATGAAAGTTGTCTTCCTCTCAGGCGTCGGCGGTCTTCTCGACAAGCACGGGCGGCCAATGCATTCGATCAACCTCGCTTCCGATTACGACAAGCTGATGAAGGCCGACTGGGTCGCTGGCGGCATGCGTCTGAAGCTGCAGGAGATCAAGCGCGTCCTCGAAGCCCTGCCGCTCACATCCTCCGTTTCGATCACCACTCCGTCGGGCCTTATCAAGGAGCTTTTCACGCATGGCGGCGCCGGAACGCTCGTCAGAATGGGCGAGCCGATCCGCGCCGTCGCCTCGAAAGCGAAGCTCGACCGCGCCAAGACGATCGCGCTTGTCGAAAGCGCTTTCGGCCGCAAGCTGAAAGAGGACTGGTGGGAAAGCCTCGACCTTCATCAGGCGCATATGTCGGAGAGCTATCGCGCCGGCGCGATCCTGACGAAGGTCGACGACTTTATCTATCTCGACAAATTCGCCGTCGTCGAAGAGGCGCGCGGCGAGGGGCTGTCCCGCACCGTCTGGCGACAATTTACGAAGCAAAATCCCGTCTTCTATTGGCGCTCGCGCACCGAAAACGGCTTCAACGCGTTCTATGGCGAGGTTTGCACCGGCTCCGTCAAGATCGGCGCCTGGACCGTATTCTGGGTAGGCGAGCGCGACTTCGCGCGCATCGCCCCGATCGTGCAGCGCATCGCCGCCTTGCCGGCGTCGTTCGAGTCCTGACCATGACGGAGCCCTATCTTATCGGACTTGTCGGCGCGCGCGGCCATGCGGGCGCGGAATTATTACACATCATCGCGCGCCATCCGCGTTTGATGCTCGCTTTCGCCGTGTCGCGCGAGTGGGCCGGTCGCAAGGTCAATGAAATATCTCCGGACATCCTCGACGAGAGCATCTTCGAAGCGCTGAATCCGGAGGAGGCGGCGGCGCGGCGATCCGACGCGATCATTCTCGCCATGCCGGATGGAGCCGCCGCTTCATATGTCGAGGCGATCAACAAGGCGGCGCCGGAAAAGATTATTATCGATCTGTCTGCGGACTACCGCTTCGACGACAAATGGGTTTACGGGCTTCCTGAGCTTTTTCGGCATCGGATCGGCGGCGCGCGACGCATCGCCAATCCGGGCTGCTATGCGACGGCCATGGAGCTCGCTGTCGCGCCCATGCTGCCATATCTTTTCGGCCCGCCTTCGCTTTTCGGCGTGTCGGGCTATTCCGGAGCGGGAACGAGCCCGAGCCCGCGCAATGATGTCGCGCGCCTTGAAGACAATCTGATGCCTTACGCGCTGACGGGTCACAAGCATGAGCGCGAAGCGTCGCGCCATCTTGGGCGATCGGTGCGCTTTACGCCGCATGTACATCCGGCCTTTCGCGGTCTTGTCGTGACGGCGCATTTGCCGCTCAAGGAGCCGATGAGCGCCGGCGACATCCGCAGAATTTATGACAAGGCGTTTCAGAATGAGCCGTTGATCCGGTTACAGGACGAACCGCCGGAACTTAAGAATTCTGCGGGCGTTAACGGCGCCCTTATCGGCGGCTTTGCGGTCGCGGAAGGCGGCGGCCATGCGGTTGTCGTCGCTGCGCTCGACAATCTGTTGAAGGGCGCGGCGGTGCAAGCGGTCCAGAATCTCAATCTCGCCCTTGGCCTTCCGGAACTGTCCGGTATCGGTCAGAATGACTCCTAGGCATACGCGGCGACTTCGCGGCGCGACGGAGCCAGGGCATGGCGGCCGAAACGGGCGGCAATGAATTTCTCATTCAGGCGACGACCTATCTCGGCGCCGCCGCGATCGTCGTTCCGATATTCAACAGGCTGAAATTCGGTTCGATTCTCGGCTATCTCGCCGCCGGCGTCATAGTCGGCCCATATGGGCTTAATCTTTTGTATGCGGAGGAAGGCGTTTTTCAGGTCGCCGGCTTTGGCGTCGTTCTGTTTCTTTTCATCATAGGGCTCGAACTTTCCGTATCGCGGCTTTGGGCGCTCCGGCGCGATATCTTCGGCCTGGGCGCGGCGCAGATGCTGCTGACGGGGGCTGTGATCGCCGCGCTCTTCGCCGGCGCTCGCGTTATGCCGGCGCCTGCGGCGATCCTCGCGGGACTATCGCTCGCATTCTCGTCGACGGCGTTCGCCCTGCAATTTCTCAAAGAGCGGCGGGAGCTGAACACAGGATATGGCGCGCGCGCCTTTCCGGTGCTGCTGTTTCAGGATCTTGCTGTCATTCCCATTCTCGCGGCGATTCCGATTTTCGCGGGCGCTGCGGCCGTTAATGAGGGCGCGCCCGCATGGGCGGCGGCGGCGAGAGCGGGCGGCGTGATCGCCGCGCTCGTTCTCATCGGACGGTATGCGCTCAACCCGGTTCTGCGCATGGTGGCGAGCGCCGGATCGCGGGAAGCGTTCGCGGCGACCGCGCTGTTTATTGTCGCGGCGACGAGCCTCGCCGTCTCCTGGGCGGGCCTGTCGATGGGGCTGGGCGCCTTTGTCGCCGGCGTCCTTTTGGCGGAGTCCGCTTACCGCCATCAGATCGAAGCCGACATCGAGCCGTTTCGCGGGCTGCTGCTCGGTCTGTTTTTCATCTCGATCGGCATAAGACTCGATCTTGCGACAATTGCGCGCGACTGGGTGATCGTGCTCGGCGGCGCGCTCGGACTCGTCGCTGTCAAGACGGCGCTTATCTATGCGCTCGCACGCATTTTCGGCTCGCAGGACGCCGAAGCGCTCAAGGCCGGCGCCGTCCTCAGTCAGGGCGGGGAGTTCGCCTTCGTGGTTTTCAGCCTGGGCGTGGGCGCGCATTTGTTCACGAGCGGGCAAGCAAGCCTGATGTCCGCGATCGTCACCTTATCGATGATGCTCACGCCGCTGATGATGTGGAGCGCTGACAGGCTGGCGCGGGCGCCGGAAGATCGCGGCGAGGATCTGGAGGCGCCGCGCGAAGAAGCCGGCCACGTTCTGATCGTCGGCTTCGGGCGGATGGGACAAATTATCTCGCAGGTTCTGCGAAGCGCGGATTTCAACGTCACGGCGATCGACCGCAATCCGGCGCATATCCGGAACGCGGAGCGCTTCGGCTTCAAGGTCTATTACGGAGACGGCGCGCGGCTTGATACGCTGATAGCGGCGGGCGCGCTCGAAGCCAAAGCGGTGATCTTGTGCATGGACGACAAGGAAGCGGTGAACCGGGCCGTCGGAATGCTGCGCGAACGCGCGCCGACTCTCCTTATTATCGCGGCTGCGCATGACCGCATGCATGAGATCGCGCTGCGCCCGCTCGAGCCGGACGTCATCGTGCGTGAAACTCTGGAATCCAGTCTTCTCATGGCCCGAGAAGCGCTCTCCCGCTTCGGTTACGACGAGCGGACGATCGCCGACTATATCGAGCAATTCAGAAAGCTCGATCGCGAACGGCTTCTCGCTCAAATGGATTACGGTCCCGAGGCCAAGAAGGAGCTCATCGGGCGCCGCTTCGAGACCGCGCCGCGCGACTAGCCGTCGCTTTCCTGTTCGATCCGGCCCATCGCCTCATCCGACAGCCCGAAATGATGGCCGATCTCATGCACCAGCACATGGGCGATGAGATCGCCGAGCGCGATGTCGCCATGCTCCGCCCATTCATCGAGGATGGGTCTTCGGTAAAGATGAACATGGTTTGGCAGCGCGGCCGGATCGGAAACGGACTCCCGCGTGACATCGACGCCCTCGTAAAGGCCGGACAGACCGAACGGATCGTCCATGCCGAGCGAAGCGAGGGTTTCTTCATCCGCAAAGTCCGCAACGTGGATGGCGAGCCGGCCGCACATCGAGCGGAAGGCGGCGGGAAGCGCGGCGTAGGCGGCGTGCGCGATTTCTTCGAACTCTGCGAGAGACGGCGCCCGCAAGCGACGCCAGTCCGCGCTCATTGCGGCGCATCCGCGGATTGCGGCGCGGCCGGCTTGTCGCCGATCGCATCCGCGATCGCCGCAACGACAGGACCTGCGACGTCGATCGGCTCTCTGTCTCGCGTCGCGCCGAGACGGACGACGACTGCGTTCTTGTCCGGGATGATGAAGACATATTGGCCGTCATGGCCGGCCATATAATAAACATCCTGAGGCAGACCCGGCACGAAGCGCGGGCGCCCCGACGCCCCGTCTTCATTCAGCCAGAACATTGCGCCATATTGGCCGTCCGAGGGCAAAGTCGCGCGCGAGACGTAGGCCGGCCAGCCTTCCGGCAATAATCTTTCTCCGTTCCACACGCCGTCCTGCAAATAGAGTTCGCCGAGCCGCGCCCAGTCGCGCGCGGTCGCGTAGACATAGGACGAACCGATCGGCGTTCCCGAACTGTCAGGCTCGAGGGTGAAGCTCGTCGCGCCGATCGGGGAGAACAGCGCTTCGCGCGCGAAGGCGAATATGTCGGTTCCGTGCGCCTTCAACGTCGCGGCGAGCGCGCGCGCGACGATGTTGGCCGTGCCGCTCGAATAGGACCAATGTTGGCCGGGCTGATAGAGCAGGGGTTCTTTGGCGGCCAGTGCGCCCGCATCGCGCGCGCGGAACAGCATTTTGCTGACATCCGAATTCGGATCGTCATAAGTCTCGTCGAATTTGAGGCCGCTTGTCATGCGCAGCAGATCGTTCCAGGTGATGGCGGCGCGCTTTGGGTCGTCTTTCCATTCGGGGACGGGCGCGGGCGCGTTGACGTCGACATATCCCTTGAAAACAGCGGCGCCGACGAGGCTCGCTGTCACGCTCTTGGCCATCGACCAGCTCAACATCGGCGTCGTTTCCGAAAATCCCGGCGCGTAACGCTCGCCCACAATCTCGCCGTCGACCAGCACCACGAATGCGCGATTGTGCGCGGCGGGATCGGAAATCGCGGCGTTCAGCACGTCTTCGAGCGCTGCGTAGTCGACCCGCGCAATCGAGCGGCCCGGGACCGGCGGGGCTTCGGGCAAGGGCGCGCTCGCAGTCGGCGCGGGCGCTTCCGGCAAAGGCGCGGGCGCGCCGCCGGCGACGAGAGTGCAGCCATAGCCCGGGCGATAGATCGCGCGCGCCGCGCCCAGCCCGAAAATCGAGGCGCTCACGCTTTGCTTGGCTTGATCAATATGCGCATGCGCATAAGCGAATGCCGGGTGAATGTTTTCGAAGTCGACCGCTTCGACCGCCGCAGGCGCGCGCCCGGCGAGGAAGACTTCCGAACACAAATCCTTCGCCTTATAGGCGGCGACGACCCGCGCCATTTCATCGGCGCGGCGAAGGCCGAGGCTAGCGCCGATCACGACAAGAACGGCGACGGCGATGACGATGAGGCGTTTCATGGCTTGCTCCCGGGGCTCGAATATAGCTCCGGCACGCTAGCGCGGGATTTGCGATGAGCAAGCGGGCGCGGCAGGCGCGCCCGACTATTCCATCGGCCGGAAGACGAGGGTCAGCACGACGCCGATCAGTCCCAGAATCGCCCAAAGGGGCAGTTGCAGAACCGTCTGCAGCGCCTTGGCGACGCCGCCCGGCGAATTTTGCACCATGCCGGCGCCGTTAATGCCGATCAGGCTGAGGATTTCCCCGGTCGTCCTGATCACCGGCTCGTGCTGTTCCAGCGAAGAAACGGCGTCAGCGCCGAGCAATGCTACGGCGATCGACACCAACAACCAGGCTAAAAATCGAAACGCGGCCATGTCCTCTTGTCCCCTCAACGCCTAAATTCAAGTCGCCCTTCGGGCAGATTATCCGCTCGCGGCGGGGCCTGCAAACGCGGGGTCGGCGCTTGCGCGAGGGCCGGGCGCTTGTATAGTCCCCGCCTCCCCGGCGCAGGCGGCTTTCAGCCGCGAAAACGGGGGTTTGCGGCGGGGCGGTCGGCCGGCGTCGCTCCGGATGGGTGGCCGAGTGGTCGAAGGCGCACGCCTGGAACGCGTGTAGGCGGGCAACCGTCTCGAGGGTTCGAATCCCTCCCCATCCGCCAGCGCAGCAGACAAGCCGTTGAACAACGCGTGAGGGGCAGGCGTTGACAGTCTGTGCGCAGAGCGCGGTCGCCGCTTTGTTCGCGTCTCGGTCCCGATAAACATGAGGGACGAACCATGCGGGCTGCGGGCGATGGTCGACCGAGACCGTCCCGGACCGCCGCCGCGGCATAGCCGAGGGCCGCGTTAAAAATATGCGCGGAGCTGGATGTAGAGCCGCATGGGCTGTTCGAAATACGGGCCTGGCGCCCTCGAGAGGGCAATCCCCCCGAATTCGCTATTGGCCGGCCCAATCGGAATTTGCGCGCCGCCGACGAGGCTGAGATCGTCAGCCAGCGAATAGGCCGCCTGCATGATGGCGTAAAAACTTGCGTCATTGAGATTGGCGATCACGGTGGGGCTGACTTCGCACAGCGGCGTCAATTGATATTGCGCGCCCGCCGCAAGATAATCGCGGCTGGTGTTGAAGACCTGTCCGCGCAATAGTCGGTCGACGAGTTCCGGCGGCAGATCTGAAAGCGCATAACGGCGCGCGTCGACGCCGAAACCGTTCCTGTAAAACTCCAGAAAATACCTGATATCCCGCCCGCCGGCCTTGCCGGCGTTCGATATGTTGAAGAGCGCGGAGATTTTCGTCCCGCCGCCGTTCAGCGCAGTCGGAATGACCTCCGCATTCCACGCCGCTCCGCCGAGGGGCCCCGCGATCGCGAGTCCGGCTGTCAAATCGCCATGATCGCGCGACAACAGCCAGCTCGTTTGCAGCTGTCCGATCGCCTTGCGGAAGTGTGCGGCGAAGGAGCTTGCGTCTCCGGTTAACCGGCGGCCTAGCCGCGCGCGTCTCGGAACCGCGACGAGTTGAATATCTGATCCGTCATCGAACAGATATTGCCCGTAAATCATGTCCGTCCCGGGCTTGTATTCTGTGTCCGTCGCATCGGGCGAATAGGGATCGAACAGATCCATCGGGTGAAAGACGAGGCCTGCGCCCCAGGTCAGCGCCTGACGGCCGGCGCGGATGACGACATGCGCGCCGGCGTAGCTGACCGACAGCCGGTCTATTTTCTGATCGGCGATGAGGCGCCGACTCTCGGCGAACGTGTCGGTCAGGTCCCACCATGTCGGCGGCGGGGCGGGCGGAAGCAGATGGAGCGCGTCGAGATCGGCGGCGTATCCGGGCCCGTCGCCCGCGTCAAAGCGCGCCTCATAGGCGATATTAAAGCTCCAAGCGCCGCGCCGGGGTTTCCATGTCGCGCGGAGATCGCCGAGCAGATCATTCCGATTCCGGGCGCCGAGCGCAGCGGCCAGACTGTCGGAACTTTCATGTGAAAATACGTCCTGCAGCAGCAATCGCCCGCGAATGGGCGAGGCGTCAGCCTCGCATAGGAGCGCGCTCAGGGCGGCCAGCGCTATGAAAACTGCCCGGGTCACGGCGCGTCAGCTTGCAGGCCGCGTGCGGCGCTCGTCGGAGGCGATCCTGCCGTCCGTGATGACGATGTGCCGGCGCGTGCGTTCAATCACCCGCTGATCGTGCGTCGCCATCAGGAACGTCACGCCCGAACTCTCATTGAGTCTCGACATGAGCGAGATGAGATCCTCCGCGGTTTTTGAATCGAGATTGGCCGTCGGCTCGTCCGCGAGCACGATCGCCGGGCGGCTCGCCAGCGCGCGCGCCACGGCGACGCGTTGCTGTTGTCCGCCCGAAAGCTGCGCCGGACGGCGGTTGTCTAGCCCGGCGAGCGCGACTTCCTCAAGCATCTCGGTTGCGCGCGCGCGGCGTTCTTTCGGCGGCGCGCCGAGCAATTGCAGTATGAACTCCACATTCTCGACCGCCGACAGAACCGGGATGAGATTATAGGCCTGAAAGACAAAGCCGATCCTTTTGAGCCGCAGATCGGCGAGCGCATTGTTGTCGAGCTTGGTGATGTCCTCGCCCGCGATCTTGACGCTGCCGGCGCTCGGCCGGTCAAGGCCGCCGAGAATGTTGAGCAATGTTGTTTTTCCGGACCCGGACGGTCCGGCCAGCGAAGCGAAATCGCCTTCTTCTATTTGAAGATCGAGCCCGCGCAACGCATCGACGCTCAACGCGCCTTGCCGGTAGCGTTTGGCGACGCCTCGGCATTCAACGATAGTCGACATAGGCGCGTTCCCTCCTTACGCGCGGCCCATGGCCGCGACCGGACTCACTCTCGAAGCCCGCCATGCCGGCCAAAGCGCCGCGATGACGCCGAGCGCCCAGACAATGGCGCTATAGAGAAAGAATTCGCCGGGATCGACCTTGAGGTCGAGCACCCGGCCCGCGCCGACAAGTTCGGCGCCCCGAGCGAGAAAGCCAAGATCAAGCCCGTTTGGAAAAGCGCGCACGGTGAAGACCGCCAGCCCCGCGCCGGCGACGACGCCAAGGCCGATCAAGAGCGCCGATTCCAACGCGACTTCCAGGAGCACAAGGCGAGGGCGCATGCCCAAGGCCTGCAAAAGGCCGAACTCGCGCACTCTTTCAAACACCGCCATCAACTGGGTGTTCACGATTCCGATCGCCATGAGGGCGAACATGACCCACAGCCACATGATCACGAATTCATTGAAGAATGTGCTGACGGCATAGGCGAGCGGCGCAATCGTCCGCCACGTCTGAATGTCGAGCGCGGGCGCGGCCGCTTTTAACGCGTTCATCAAGGCGGGGAGGGATTTTTCGTTCGCCGCATCTAAGACGATTTCCGAAATGTCTTGATCGAGACCGGTGAGCGATTGCGCTCCGGAAATGCCGACGAACGCGAACTCGTTCTCGACCTGCTGCGAAGCGGAGAATACGCCGATCACCTCAAAAGCGCGTTCGGCGAGCTTGCCGTCGGTGTCCTGGACCATCACAACAACACGCTTGCCGATCCTCGTCTTGAGTCGTTTGACGAGATTGCGGCCAAGCACAATCCCATCGTCATGCGCAGTTGAGAGATAGCGTCCGTCTTCCGTCTGGGCGGGCAGCACGGAAAGGGCGCGTTCTTTTTCGGGCGTCACTCCAGTGAGCGTGATCGGCAGCGTCTTGTATTCGCTCTGAACAATCGCGCTGACGCGCACGCGGCTCGCATAGGCCTTGACGGCCGGAGAATTCAGAATCTGCGCGAGCGCGCCGGATGGCGGCGCCATGCGGTGCGCCACGGTCGGATCGTCCAGATAGCCGGGCGCATGAATTTCGACTTCTCCGGTCATCATTTTCAGGGTCGTGTCGCGGCTGCTCTGGGACCAGGCGTTCAGAAGAACCGAGAAAAATAAAATCGACCACAGCCCCACGCTGACGACGATCACGGTAATGACGGTTCGGCGCGGATTGCGCCACAAATTGCGCCATGCGAGCGGCAAGAGAAGACGCAGCCTGTCCATTACACGGCCCTCATCGCCGAAACGGGTTCGAGCCCGCGCACGCGCAGGTAAGGGATAACGCCGGCGAACACGATCGACAGCATGATCGCTGTCGGACCGGCGAGGGCGCTCCGCCAGTTGAGATCGGGATAGAGCGTCGAGGGCATATTCCACTGCCTGAACAGGATTTCAGCGTCGGGAAAGGCGATCCCCCGGCCGGCGAACCACGCCGTAAGTCCTGCGCCAAAGGCGACGCCGATCACGGCGCCGACGACCGCGAGAAAGAGCAGCTCCATCCAGATCATCGCTCCGATTTGATTGGGCCGCATGCCAATGGCCATGAGCATGCCGAACTCGCGCGTCCGCTCGAGCACCGACATCAAGAGCGTATTCAGAATTATGAAAACGACGATGACGACGAGACTGACATAGAGCAAGGCGGAGAAACTCGCATCGAGCAGGATGACATCATGGAGAGCAGGCTCGAGCTCAGTCCAGTCGCGCATGGTCAATCCGATTTCAGCGGCGGCCTTTCGCAGCGCCGGCAGGACCGCCTGGATATCCGCAAGGCTGCGTCCGCCGACGGCCACGACATTCGCTCCCCCGTCCATTGCGAAATCAGACTGAAAACGAGTTAGCGGCATTTCGATCACCTGACGATCGATCTCCGGCGAGCCAGTGGAGAAGACGCCGACGACGGTGAGAACATCCGCAGCGATTGATCTGTCGCGCGCGCCGCCCAACATTGTGATCTTGTCGCCCGTCGAAATTTTCAGATTCCGGGCGAGACCCGCGCCGACAAAGGCGGCGTTCTCGTCGTCGGGCCCGAGATAGCGTCCCTCCTTGACCGTCCCGGCTAGCGTTGAGAGCTTTTCCTCCGCAGACGGATCGACGCCGAATACGGCGCTTCCGAAGCTGCGGTCGCCATTCGATAAAATCACATAGGTCGACGCGCGGGGCGCGGCGACGGTCACCGCCTTGATCTCCTTCAGCCGCGCGATGGCGGTTTCCGGCTTGGCGATCGTTTTGTTCAAATCGGGGTCGTCCGCGTATCCTCCTGGCTGGGCCTGAGCGAATCCGTCGAGCAGACGCAAAACGCTTTCCTCCATGGTCCCATAGGCGCCTTGCTGGAGAGCGAGGAGAAAGATCGTGACCGCGCTCGCTACAATGATTGAGGCGAGACTGAGCGCTGTCCGATGCGGTTGGCGCCAGATGTTTCTCCACGCGAGCGCGGCCAGCATGCTCAGTCTCTCGGGTTTTGAAGATTAGACAAAGTAAAGACATAGGCGGGCAAGGCGATATCGAATTGCGCCGAAACCGTTTCAATTGTCGTCCATTTGTCAGACTCTCCCGCCGGCCGCATGGTCATAACGACAGGATATTGGCGCCCGCCGAGTTCTGAGACTTTTTCGGTCGTCATTTCACGGACGAGCTTCATGTCTTGATCGAAATAGGACTCAGAAAGCATGACGCCGTCGTCCCGCACCTTGACGAGCAGCTTTCCCCAAACCACGGGCGCGTCAGGCTTGGGGAGCGCTTCAATCGCGTAAACGGCGTGTCCGTCGCTTTGTTCCGTATTGATCAGCCTGTGCGTATACTTAGTCAAAATATCGTCCGCCTTGGACAGATCATTGTAGGAGAAGTCGGATCCCATCCAGCTTTGGGCCAGCATGCTCGCCGGCAGCTTGATCACCTGATTGAGTTTCGGATTGAATATCCAGGTTTCGTCGCCTTTTTTCAGCGTGGCGTTGCCTGCGTCTTTCGCCGGCGCGACAAATCGAACGAGGGCATCGTCATCGCCGCGCGTCCAGGCTTTCATTTTCATCGACCGTCGCCAGTCCGGACGATACACGGTCATCGTAATCTCCGTCATCGAACTGTTTGCCCGCCAATTGTCGAATGCGGCGCGCAACAGGGCGTCGGCGTCTGGCGGCGCCGCAAGGGCGGGGGCTGCGAGAAGGACAAACCCGAGCTGCATTACGATCGGCTTCAGGCGCACTGGCCTTCTCCCTTGCTTGTGGCGATCCCGTCGAAAAGCGCGCCCAGAAATTTTTTCACCCAGGCGCGAGCCTCAAAATTCGGATCGAGCCAGTACTGAAGGAACAGCCCGTCGATCGCCCCGACAAGCAACGCGCTGACCGCGTCGGCGTCGACGTCTTTCTTGACTTCCCCGTTTCGCTGCGCGGCGGCGATGATCTCGGTGACTTCCGCGCGGTAAGCGACATAGAGGCTGCGCATTGCTATTGAAAATCTCTCGCGCGTTCCGGCTTTGGCAGCCGCCGCCCAGACTTCAAGCGTGACTGGATAAAGGTCGATGTGATCGATGAGGGCGCTGACGGAGGCGTCGGCGAACGCGGCGAGCCGAGCGCGCGCCGTCGCTTCTTCGCGCATGCGCTCCATGCTCGCGCGCATCAGCGTCTGCGCCAACCATTCGAAAACGCCGTAAAAAAGATCTTCCTTGTTCTCGAAGTAATCATAGAGCGAGCCCTTGCTGACGCCTGCCGCGCTCGCGAGATCCTCCATCGAAGTCGCGTCATAGCCGGTTTCCGCAAAGCGCGCTGCGGCGGCCTCAAGGATCTGTCGGCGTTTGGCGTCTCGGTCGACAGGGCGGGCCAAGGGATGGAACCTTCAAATGACTGACTGGTCAGTCATTTATAGTCCATGGAGAAAGGGCTGACAAGGGCGGGCGTTTGACGGCTTGCGTCGGATATAAAACGAATGAATTTCAAAGACTTGGTCCTCTGGATCGGGGGCGGCGCGCCCGCTTCGGAGGGCGGACGCCCCGAAATCGGGCCTTGCGCGCAGAGTCTCATGCGCCGCGCCCGTCAATGGCGGGGGGCGCCGCCGCGTATCGAGGCGGAGGCGCCCAGTTCGAAGGCGGGGCGCGAAACTTGGCGACAAGGCGTCGCGGCGGGGTTCGCAACCGCCATGGTCCGTATGCTGATGCAAGTCCGTCCGCCGGATCGGCGCATGAGGAAACGGCCTGAAACCGGAATGTTTCACGCGGCGCTCCGCCGCGCCGAAATGCGATCGGCATGCTCGCGAACGCTTGAGCGCAAGGCCCCGGACAAGCCGTCGCGCAACGCCGAATTTTCAGGGTGTTTTTAGATGCGCCTGGACGCAAGCGGCCGGCAAGTGGTGCCAGAAGAGGAATCTCAGAATCCAAATAGCGCCTTGAAATCAATCACTTAAAAAATTTTCAAAATCACCACATACCAACAAAAAAACCACCGGCGAAATGTGCAGCGGCGGTGAGATGCCGGAAGAACGTCCGCACACGATGATAGATCGACGTGGACAAACCATCAAGCCGGGTCGACCGCTTTGAAGAGGCCGAGGCCGAAATGAGAGGCGAAACCCAGCGCCAATGGGCCGTCGATCCGTTCTGAAAACGTGATTTCGACTGAACAACCGAGAGTGTCGGGCTGGGCAAGGTCGCGGCGTGACCGTGTTCGCCGAAACTTTACGGCCAACTCACCACATGGCCTGTCTTCAGAAACGATGATTGCTGGGCGATCGAGGCTCCCGACGATTACGCTCTGCGGTGCCGGCAGGCCGCGCGCCGCAAGTTCGCGACAGATTTGCAATTCGACTTCACGCGATGTGCGCGGTCCGAATCTCGGACGAAGATAGGGCGTTGCGGAGCGCCATTTCGCGGTGTGCTTCAATAGTGCCGAATCGGCTGCGAAATCGGCGGGCTCGCCGAAACCCTCGAGCGCCAACCGCCATTCCTTGCGGCCGCGCTCGCCGTCTTCATCGGGCGCGCCATGTTCGACCCAGAGACGGGCGAGGCGAGAAAGATTGCGCTGACAATCTGCGTCGAACCCCTCTCTCGCAAAAACCGTCACATGATCGATGAAACCGTCGCAGTCAGCATCTTCAGGCAGCCAGAAGGCGTGCGAGTGTTTCGCATTGCGCAAGGGCTCATCGTTATCGTCTCTCCCCGAAATTAGCGACGGCGCGTTGGGTTGCTTGCGTCCGTTAGCCTGCGTCGACCAGCCCCATTTCGACATCGCCGCGCGGCGCATCGTTTCGGCGATCATGACGGTGTCGAAAATTGAAGGGCGCGGCTTCCCCGCGAGGATGAAGCGAGCAACCGTCGGCGTCATCGAATTTTTCGCGCCCGCGCGGCGACGCGCTGACGTTGAGGGCGTTGGCGATAATGGCCGACGATCATACAGCACCAGCCTGCCGGCCGGCGGACCGCTCCATTTCGCGGCCTGGATTACGCCGGTATCGACAGAAAGCGCATCGACGAGGCGTTCGGGAATGGTCTTTTCAAAAACTTGAGGCGACTTTGACTTCGGCTTGTCCCTATTCAGGCTGAGCAGCTCATGGCGCCGCGCCGGCCATTTAGATGCTTTTATCGGCGCGAGAAGATCGACCGGCTGCGCGCGCTGCGGCCCATCTGCAATGAGGCGCTCAGCTTCGATCGGGCGCGGGACAGAATTCGGTTCGTACTTGGACGGCCAATCGCGTAGCGCTTCAGCCGCGACAATCGATTCTGCGCGCCCGAAATAGCTGAGAAGAGGGATGAGATGCTCCAGCGTTTCGCGAGTATTTTCGTCAAGCGCGACATCCCATCCGATGATAAGCGGATCATCCGGCGCGATGCGCAAAAAAGCGTCGATGACGAGCCTCTTTTGCTCGCCCCCGCCGCTCAGTTTTCCCTGAGGCATATAATGGCGCGAATGAGCATGCACGCTTTCGGGAAGACGAAAGCGCGGATCGGCTTCCGAGAGGGCGTCTATCAGTTCCGCAAGGCGCTCATAGGTGTATTTCGACTTGTCGGCCTTGCGATGCCAGACCGCGATCAGCGCGCGCAGGACCCGATAGGGCTCCGGCGGCCAGGCGACATCGCCCTCATTGACATGCCGACCCCAGGGCGTTGCGTTATAGCGGCCGGCGGGGAATTTAAGTCGAAGACAGATCATTCGTCGCCATTATCGTTATCGTCATCCGACGCGCCCGACGCCTCCGCTTTGCCGGAATTCTTTGATTTCGCCTTCTTATAGACAACGACGGTCACCGGCGGATCGGCGAACAGCCCTTCCTTTGCGACAGCGGAGACGAGCGCCGGCAAGGCGCTCTCAAGATCAGCCGCGCTTGGAAGCTTAAAGCCGGCGGGACGCGTGATCTCGGGCTCGCCGTCGAGCTTCAAATCACAGGCCGTGCGCAGGCGCATATCGCCGTCGAGCAGCACCCTTATCTTATAGAGCGCAAAGGCGGTCAGAAAGTCGCTCGCCGCCGGCCCAAGGCCATAGCCGCGTATCTGCGCGAGATCGAGATTGAAATAGGCGACGATTTTTTTCGCGGTGAATTCCTCGCGGACGAAAGGGACGTTGCCATACCCCTCTATCGCAGTTTTTTCTTCTCGTTTTTCAGGCTGAAGGGAATCATTTTTGACGCCGCCGCTTGTCGCGCTATTTATCTCTTCTGCCTCTATGAAGGAGGAGAGAATGCGCGGAAATCGGATGACGCCGGCAATGCTTTCAAGAAATACGCCGTGAACCAGCGAACCGGGGTCATACTTAAAAATGACTTTTGCCGCATCGCGGAAATCGACCGGCGCACTTTGATCTTGGCGTTCAAATTTTTTGCCCTTTTTTACAAATCCTAGTTCGCGCGCAAAGGTTTTCTCGAACCAGTCAGATTCTTCAATATAAACGCTATTCAACCTGTGAGCGACTTCAACAGAACTCGTTCGAACCTTTCCGTCCATCTCAACCGCGACGAAAGGTACACCTCCAAGACGAGTCACATATTTTTGATTGACGTTATCCCAGCACGTCGCCTCAAGCCGATTCGCCATGCTTTGCGCGGATTCGACGAGGAGCATTTCCTCGCCGCCAGGCGCGCTGTATCGCGCCGGGCCGAGATTGGGAAAGCCGGTTGGTTGAAACCGGGTTCCTTGAAGCGGCCTCAGCGGCGCTTCTATGAGCAATCGAGAACTATCCTTGAGCGGCGCGAGATCAAGCGGCATCGTCATAGGTCCTTTCGTCGTGATTGTTGTCGGCGTCATCTGATGGAAACGCCCGATCCTGGCAGGCGATCAGCGCGGGCTCGCTGATCGGGAACATCAGCGCCGCGAGGAGACGGCGCGGGTCAACGCCTGCGACATGGGCCCCCTTGAACGGCGTTGGAAGATTGTCGGCGCGAGCGCGTCTTATGGCGGTGTCGAGCGCGTCTTTGAGGCGGCCGGTAGCGAGTAGATGCACAACTGACGATGGAAATTCCACCCGCGCGCGCGTCGATCGCTGCTTGAGCGCCTCGCTCTTCGGCTTATTGGCCGGTGGCGCAAAGAAGGGTTTCAACGCCGCATAGGCGAACGGCGGCGGGCGATCTTGGTCTGCGGTTGAGTGATTGGGCCGGCGATTGGGTCCGATCCAGGCGAAACCGAGAGCGAGGTCGGCGATGCGTCGCTCGTCGACTTCGCCCGCCAGAAAAGCTGCGACATCGCCGAGGCGCGCGAGCCGTCCAAAAGAGCCGCTAAACATCGCCCCGCCCGCGCGCTGGCGGTCGGCCTCAACAGTGCGGCGAAGCGCGATCGCGACCATCGAGTCGACAAGACGGCCTTCGGTCCAAACCATGTCAGGCGATGATCCGCTTTCGGTCCAGGCCGGCCTCCGGTTTTGTTTGGCGTCAGCGATCGGAGCGATATGGGCGCGGAAAGGATAGTCATCCGCTGATTGCGCCACTTTTTCCTCTTCGTTGTCGGCGCCGTGATGGAGGCGTAGACCGGCGAGGGCCGACGCGAGGCGCACTTCCGCCTCGTCGCCGCAAGCCCCGATCCAGTCGCGCCGCAAGAGAGGCGGCGGTCGCAATTCTTCGCGGAGTTTGTTGTTCGTTGCACAGATGCGGGAAAGGCGGCCGACGGCGACAATGATGTCTTGCGCCGCTTGCCGCGCATCGCCGCCGCCAGCGAGGGCGAAGAGGGAGTCTTCGAGCGTGCGGACAGCGCTTGCGAGGCGCGCCGGCGCGTTGGAATCACGGCCGGCGCGCCGAACTTTTTCGAACCATCTGTCGGAATCAAGGTCCGTCGTCAATTCAGCCCTCGGTGTTCGGACGACCGTCCGTCGGCCCAGCGGCGTCGCCAGAAACGCTTTTCCTTGACGCTTCTCGAAACCATATCTCTGGAACGCATTTATACGTTTATCCGCGCCGACCGAGGCGATCGCGAGCGCGGCGTCCATGCCGTCGCGCAATGACCGCGCGCCTTGCGCAATGCGCCCTTCTCGAAACATTTGCTGGATTTCTGCAAATCCGGATGGCGCGCTCCATAACGGCGCCCAGAACTCGCCGCGTGACTCCGACTCCTCGGCTTGTGACGCGGCGCCAGCCCCGGCGGCGGTTGCGCGCACAGTGAAAGGAAAGGAGGCGGCGCTGCGGTCTTGCGACTCAAATCGACGAACGACGCCCCCCGCAATCAGCAGAGCGCCCTCCATCATGAATATGAAATCCCAGGGGTTCAGCGCGCCGCCGCGATCAAAACCGCTCGTGCTGTTTGCGCCGCCAGCGTCTGCCGGAGCGAACTGGCCAATCGGCGAATCCTGCGCGCTCGTTGCGGGATCGCCAAACAGAGATGACCGCAGCGAAGAACTCTCAGTCGACCGTCCCGAAGCGCAATCGATCAACTCGGAGAGGCGTTGAAAGAAATTGTTGGTGAAATCAAGCCGCCCGTCATTGCCGCCAGTTCCAAGCAGCGGCGGAAAGGCGAGCTTTTCTGTCGTGACGGCGACCGCGGCGTCGATCCATTCCGTCAGCTTGTCCGGCGCCGTTGCGCGGATCTCAGCGATGAACGCTTGCTTCTCTTCGTCTTTCGGGCGCTCCTTGTTCCCCGTCTCCCGCACGAATTGACGGCCAAATTCAATTGCAGACTTCAAGGCCTGAAACCGCTGCGCCTGCGCTTCTTCGATCGCCTTGATCCCGGTTTGATTGTCTTTTTTGTAAAATCCGCTCCCGCCGTTCCACGGCGCGATAATCGGGCTCGGCGCATACTCGTCGAGAAAGAACGCGATCAATTGCTCGAGCGTCAGTTTCGTCCGTATCCAGAACCGTTCGGCCCGCCACCAGCCTTTCGCATTCGGGTCCGCCTGTTCGGCGACAAGGTGCAAAATGCCGAGCGCCTTCAAATAGCTCGCAAGCGGCGTCGGCTTGCATCCGCCAAGACAAAGATCGTTGAGGTGAACCTCGCCCGTCATGATGACGCCTCGCCCTTCTGTTCGTCTTCCGACGCTTTCCAGTCGGCGAGTCGCACCAAGGTTTCGAGGAACGCCAGCTTGAACGGCCCATATTCGGCGAGAAGAGCGAGCGTGCGCGCGCCCCAGCTCGGCCGGCCTTCCGGCGTTTCGCCGAGGCGCATCACGTCGAGCGAAAGCCGCGTCGCCGCGGATATTTCCTCGCCGGCGCGCACTTTTTCCAGCACGTCGCCAGCCCACACCCCGCGTACAAACAGCGCGTCCTTATCATCGGGCGCTTTCTCGCCCGGCAGCGAGCGAATTCCCATGCGCACCTTGCCGTGATGGGCGGCGATCAGATAGGCGACGAGATCGGCGTTTGGCTCGCCATCATGCTGGGCTAGGAAGGCGAGAGCTGACGCAAGTTCATGTCGGAAATAGGGGCGCGGCGGTGGGGCGTCGTCGTCGGCCGTCCAAGTCCGGCGCCATTTTGTCGCCTTGGCGAGCGGCCGTTCAGGATCGCCATCGGCCCAAATGGCGCGCAGTTGAAATTGTTCATGCGCCTTGCCGACATCGTGCCAAGCCGCGGCGCGAATGACCGCGGAGCGGCAAGGCTCGGCAAGGCCGACCGCCTCGCATAGCGCTCTCGCCGCGTCGCGAACATGAACGAGATGATCGGAGAGTCCGACGGCCTTGTCTTTCCTTGACCAAGGATCGTCGTCCTGCCCTTCGTCCGGCTCCTTGACCTGCGCGGCCCCTACATCGACGACAGGAACCGTGTCTGTTGACTGCGGATAAAACCCGCGCCTCTCGTCATATCCGCCGAGGTCTGCGGCGATCATCAGCACGTCGCCCGGCTTGATGCGGCGAGAGTTGCGGCCGGAAACCGGCAGCCAGCGCCTGGACTTCTCGCCCGTCGCCAGAATATCGAATCGGAAGGCACGGTTGCCGTTGCGATCTTTCTTCAGCCAAGCATTCACTGCGCTGATCGACGCCGGACAGAGCTCCTCGCGGACTGGCTTGTTCGTCTTCTTGGATGTTTCGACGAGCGCATCGTCGGGTTCCTTCTGTTTTTTCGGAAGCTCGCGCCAGAACAGGCGTACATCCGTATCCTCCGCATCGCGCACATAAGGCGCGATATCGACATCGAACCCCATGAGATCGGCGTCGGTGTCGAACAGCTCCTCGAAATCCTTGCGTCGAATGACGTGACGGGCCTGCGGGCCGCTTGCCGCCGGCGCAAGGCCGCGCGGGCTCGCCTCGGCCAGCTTGCAAAGCTCCTCGCGCGCCGCCTGCAATTCAACGAGCGCGTAGGGCCGCGCGGCTTTCTCATCATCAACGGCGTCGATCCAGCATATTTCTGCGCTGGCGCCGTTCGCGCCCGTTCCGAATTCTCCCTGGCGGTTGCATCGGCCGAAGCGCTGGACGAGCGACGACCAGGGGGCGAGTTCGGTGATGAGAAGGCGCGCGGAGATGTCGACGCCAGCCTCGACGGCCTGCGTCGAAATCACGATAAGGCCGTCTGAGGGCTGCATCTCCCGAACTTTGTTCACGATCGCCGCCCGTTCCTTCTGCCGGAATCGGCTGTGAAGCAGGATAACCTCGCTCTCCCACCCCGCTTTCAAGAGCGCGTCAAATATCGCCTGCGCGCGGGCGATGCGGTTGACGATGACGAGCGTCGGATTGGCCTTGTTATGGCGCTCAAGAATCTCGCTTGCGACCGTCTTCGCATAGGCCGCGAGCTTCTTGCCTTCGTCATTGCCGCTCGCGACGCTCTCGATTTTGCGAACCGATTTCTTCGCATCGAGAATGGCCGTCAGCTTTTCGGGCTCCGCCGCGGCGCCGTCGTTCCAGCGATAAACAAGGGGCTCGACCACCTGCTTGCGAAAATCGACTGTCGCAAGCCAGGCCGGGTCGAGCGTCGCTGAAACCCAAAGGCTTCTCGCCGGGAGGCCGAAAAACCGGCCGTCCCGGCGTCGGAACGCCTCCAACTGCGCCGATGTCGCGAGCCCCGCGCCCATCAACTGCACTTCGTCGAACACCCAAAGGCTGTCCGTATGAAGAAGCGCAAAATCGATCGGCCAGCGGAACCGGCTCATGCCATAGCCGCGCATCAAGGCGCGGGAAATCAACATATCCTGCGTGCCGATGAGGATCGCTTCGCGCGTCGGATCGAGAACCCAATCCTTGTCGACATCACCGCCGAGCAGCTTATGGACCGCGGGCGGCGCTTTCCGGCCTTTGCTGCGCCACGCATCGGCAAGGCGCTTCATCCAGCTTTCGGCTTCTTGCGCCGTCTGTTCAACAAGCGTGCGCATCGGCAGGCACCAGACGAGCCGCCGCGGCGTCGCCTCGTCTTCCTTCAAGCGCTTGAACGCCCACGCCAGCGTCACCGCGGCGGTTTTTCCAAGCCCCGTCGGCGCGATCATGACATCCGGCCATGGGTCAAGGGCGAGGCGCTGTTGAAAAGGGTAGGGCGCGCGCTCTTGCCCGCACGCCGTTGCGAAAAGCTCGCGGAATTGCTGTTGGTCCGTCAACGCCCGCCGATCATTCTTGTTGTTCCAGCCTGCGGACTGACCGCGAGAGGAATTTCGCCTTTGCTGAAACACTCCTCATAAAGCCGCGCCTGCCAGCGCAGAGGCGCAAAGCCGGTCAGCATCTTAAAGGCGGAATCGAAATTCATGATGTCCTCAATAGGGCGCAAATCTGGACTTGAGTCGATCTGTTGGTCACGGGGAAGTTTTCCCCCGCCGCGGCGATAGTAATGATCACGTATTTAGTGCGGCTTTCTAAGCGTCTCGCAG
This sequence comes from Alphaproteobacteria bacterium, assembly GCA_016125425.1. GTDB lineage: Bacteria > Pseudomonadota > Alphaproteobacteria > Caulobacterales > Parvularculaceae > Amphiplicatus. Next base: position 2,974 of record WGLT01000014.1, on the reverse strand, counting down.
GAATTTGACTAGAACTGCCGTCATCGCCCGCGTCCTGCGGCGCCTGTCTTGCAGGCCTGAGCCCGAAAGCGAGGCCCATGGACAAGCAATTCGAGCTTTCGCTCCCCGCACCGCCGGTCCTCGGCGACGCGCCGCTTGTGCCGGCGCGCATGGTCAATGAATGGGTCTATTGCCCGCGGCTCGCCTATCTCGAATGGGTCGAGGGCGAATGGGCCGAGACGGGCGACACGGCGGAGGGCGCGCGCGCTCATGCGCGGGCCGACAAGGGCGGCGGCGAACTGCCTGCGCCGGAAGAGGCCGCCGACGAAGACAGCCCGGCGAAGCGCGTCCGCTCCGTGACGCTCTCTTCTGAGCGTCTCGGCGTCATTGCGAAGATGGATATGATCGACGCGGAGGATGGCGCCGTCACGCCGATCGACATCAAGAAGGGCAAGCGCCCGCACGTCGCCGAAGGCGCTTACGAACCAGAACGTGCGCAGGTCTGCGCGCAGGCGCTGATTCTCGAGGACAATGGCTACAGAGTAACGGAGGGTGCGCTTTGGTACGCCGCCTCGCGCGAGCGCGTGCGCGTTGAGCTCAGCCCTGCGCTCCGCGAGACGACCTTGCGCGCGATTTCAGAGCTCCGCCTTGCCGCCGCTTCAGGCCGGCGCCCTCCGCCGCTCATCGATTCGCCGAAATGCGTGCGCTGCGCGCTCGCCGGCATCTGCCTGCCTGATGAGACGAATTTCTTTCGCAAGGGCGCCGTTCCGCGTCCGCTCAACCCCGCCGACGACCCGGCCCTGCCGCTCTATGTGCAAACGCCCGGCGCACGCATCAGGAAAAGCGGTGAGGAAATCATTGTCGAAACCGACGACGGCAAAATCGAGACGCCGCTCATCTCTGTCTCAGAAGTGGCGCTATTCGGGCCAGTATCGCTGACCACGCCGACCTTGCACGAGCTTTTCCGTCGCAACACCCCTGTCGCCTGGTTTTCAACGGGCGGCTGGCTGATGGGGCACACGCATGGGACAGGTCCCGAAAACGCCTATATACGCACGAACCAATATCGCGCGTCTTTTGACGAAGCGCGCTCTCGCGCCATAGCCCGCGGGCTGGTCGCGGCGAAAATAAAGAACCAGCGCACAATGCTGCGCAGAAACTGGCGTGACGAAAAATCCGCCGACGGCAAAGACGAAGCGCTCGGAAGCCTTAAGCGGTTGATTGCAAGGGCCGAGCACGCCGAAAGCGCGCAAGCTCTCCTCGGCTTCGAAGGCGAGGCTGCTGCGATCTACTTCCGTTATCTCGATCGCATGATCGCTTCGCCTGCAGACGCGGATCTGGCCAGCGGATTTTCCTTCGAGAAGCGCAACAGACGTCCCCCCGAGGATCCGGTCAACGCCATGTTGTCGCTATCTTACGCGCTCCTTATGCGAACGTTTTTCGCGGCTTTGCAATCGGTCGGCTTCGATCCCTATCGCGGGTTCTATCACGTGATCCGCCACGGGCGCCCCGCGCTCGCCCTCGACATGATGGAGCCCTACCGTCCGATCCTTGCGGACTCGGCGGTGATCAGCGCCATTAACAATGGTGAGGTCAAGCCCGATGGCTTTTATAGAAACGGCCCCTCCTGCATGATGAAATCCGGCGCGCGCAAGGCGCTCATCGCCGCTTATGAGCGCCGGCTCGATCAGGAGACAACGCACCCGCTCTTCGGCTATCGCGTCTCAATGCGTCGGCTTATCGAGGTGCAGGTGCGCCTACTCGCCCGTCACCTCGACGGCGAGATAAAGGAATACCCTCACTATACGCCAAGGTGATGCAATGGCGGACGAGCGGATCTATCTTGTCACCTACGATATCAGCGACCAGAAGCGCTGGCGCCGAGTCTTCCGAATCATGAAAGGCTACGGCCGCTGGCTGCAATTATCGGTGTTTCAATGTCGGCTGACGACTCGCCGTCGCGCGGATCTCAGCGCTCGCCTTGAAAAGGAAATTCATCATCGCGACGATCACGTCTTGATTGTCGATGTCGGGCCTGCCGAAAAGGTCGAGTTGAAGGTCGAGAGTCTGGGAAAATCATTTGAATCGGTCAAACGTCAGGCGATAATAATTTGACGCGGTCGCCTGTTTGACTCGCCGGCGCTCAGCGAGAGCTCCGGCGGGACGAAAAGCCAGGCAACCGCTCGCAAGGACGTAAGTCATTGAAATTTCTGGCTCTTTGACATGGTGAATAGAAGAAACCGAAAGGAAAAGCCGTTTTTGCCGGCCTGCGCGCCCGCGCCGCTCGCGCCGCGTGCGGATTCGTCTTTAAGAATAATATCCTGCAAACTGGCCTTATTCCGGGGCCTGATCGCCCCGGCCTCATTGAAGCGGCACATTTCGACTGCGCGCCAGATGATGGGCGTCGCAAAGTTATTCCGGGGCCTGATCGCCCCGGCCTCATTGAAGCGAGGAAGACCACCCCGAATTTGTCGACCAGAAAAAGGCTTTATTCCGGGGCCTGATCGCCCCGGCCTCATTGAAGCAGGGTCTCCTCTATCGCGGTGAGTCTGGCGTCCAGGTTTTATTCCGGGGCCTGATCGCCCCGGCCTCATTGAAGCCTCGAAGGTTGCTACCTTTCCGCGGGCCTTGGAGACTTATTCCGGGGCCTGATCGCCCCGGCCTCATTGAAGCCTCCGTCCGCCAGAGGGTACGGTTTCGGCGCGACATGGTTATTCCGGGGCCTGATCGCCCCGGCCTCATTGAAGCGAGCGCTCGTCGGTGCGCTTCACGCCGAAGAGCTTCGTTATTCCGGGGCCTGATCGCCCCGGCCTCATTGAAGCTTGGAAGGTCGCCACCTTTCCGCCGGCCTTGGAGATTTTATTCCGGGGCCTGATCGCCCCGGCCTCATTGAAGCTGCGGTGGCTGCGGTCGAACGCCGGCTCACGGAGCAATTATTCCGGGGCCTGATCGCCCCGGCCTCATTGAAGCCCAGCGTCGTCCGAAAAGCTGAATT
>WGLT01000009.1 GCA_016125425.1 Alphaproteobacteria bacterium | reverse complement strand
CAAAAGCTAACTTAGTGATCTACTTTGTATCCAATTCGGACCGCCTGCTATCTGAGACGCGGCGAGCACAGCATCGGACCGTAGCGAACCGTGAATAGCGCGTAAGCGCCGCTCCACAGGAAGGCCGCCGCGCTCAGCGCGGGGATATAGGCGCGCACGAATATGATTGGCGCGAGAACGCGAACTATCGCCCCAAGAACGACAAGCGCATAAATTGTGACGGTCCATATGTCAGCCGTCCGGGCGCGGCCGGTATGACCGAGGCTCGCCCGCGTCATGACCGCCAAAGTCATTGTTCCCATGGCGCCTGCCGTAAGCGCATGCAGCGCCGCAAAAGGCAAAACCGCATCGGGCGCGAGTGCGGCCGCGCCCATAAGGAAGAAAGCCACAGGCAGCCACGCATAGCCAATATGCAAAATAAGAACGAGAGGTTCGCGCACTGTCATCCAGCCTCGCCAGCGCGCAAGGCGCAATGTGTGAAGCGCGCCAGCCAGAACAAGAAAACACCCGACGATTATATTGGACGGCGCGAACGCCCATGAGAGCAGCGCGAGCCCCGCAACGCTAAAAGCGACCTTATCAAGCAGACCGAAAGGCGCCGGCAATGGAGTTAGCTTGTGCTCCGCCATCCAGTTACGCGTAAAACTCGGGATGATGCGTCCGCCGATAAGCGCAATCATCATCGCGATAGCGCCGATGGCGACGCGTTCGGAAACCACGTAAAACGCGTGGGCGTGAAAGCCGATGTGGAAACCGATATTGGTCAGAGCGAGAAGAGATGCGAGCGCACAAACTGGGGCGTTTTTCTTGTTGCCGCCTGTCAATACCTCGCGCCACATCAAACCGGCGAGCACGACAAGAAAGGACGAATCCAGACTTGCCGCGATGACGCCAAGCGCGCCGTAAAACAGCATCGCCAGTCTGCCTGCGGCCCAGAGCGCGGCGAGCGCCATCAACGGCGCGCCCATGACGGGAAGCCTTCCCGTCCAGTTCGGCACGGCCGTCAGCATGAAACCGGCCATAATCGCGCCGATAACGCCGAACAGCATTTCGTGGACATGCCATGCGAGCGCGGGAGCGCCGCCAATGGCGCCGCCTCCGGCGGCGTAATCATATATCCATATGGGAACGGCGAGCGCGGCCCAGGTCGCGCCGAACAGGAAGAACGGGCGGAAGCCATAGCTGAACAGCGCCGGCCCCGCATACTCCCTGCGCGCGGCGATCGGGTCTTTCGGCATGCTCTGGCGAAGGCGCGATTTGTCGATTTGGAGCATTTGCGACCTCGAATTTCGAACGCCTCGCGCGGCGTCGCCGACGATTGCCGCAGCCTTGCGCGAGCGTCCTGGCCCCTTCAAGCATGTCTTCCGCCGCCCTCATTTGTTGCGGAGCAAACAAGGACGGAAAACAGGCCGCTTGCCTCACACAAGGACGCTATTCAGCCGGGCTCGCCTCTGCGCTGTGGGCGCCGCGCCCCAACCCAAGAAAACGCGGCAATATGGGGCTGGCTTTCACGAAGAAGTCCCAGGCCATGAGCAAAGCGCCCGCTGCGAAGACGACGTCGCCGGGCAGGCGCATCCATTGCCAGAGAAGCGTTTTGTCATAGAACTCTGTGCTGCGCGCATAGGCGAGACCATGCTCGAAAACAGCATCGAGCTGCGGCCAGCCTATCGGGAAGAAGTTCAGGACGATCCACAAGAAAAGGCCGATATTGTAGAGCCAGAAAGCGATGATCCCCGCCTTCTCGCCGAATTTAGCGCGTTCACCCGCAGCGTAGCGAAGGCAGAAATAGACAAGCCCGATCGCGAGAAGGCCGAATGCGCCAAACAGCGCCGTATGCGCGTGATTAAGCGTCAGAAACGTTCCGTGTTCATAGTAATTGACGAGCGGCGCGTTCAGCGTTCCTCCGCCGAAGACGCCCGCGCCGACGAAATTCCAGAATGCTGCGCCGATAATATAGGTGTAAGCGAGTCCGTATTTGAATTCGCGCTGCTTACGGATCAATCGATGATGATTGATCGCTTCGATGACAAGCAAAACGAGCGGCAGCACCTCAATAAAGGAGAACATGCTGCCCATCGGGACCCACATGCTCGGCTCCCCGGCCCAGTAGAGGTGATGGCCCGTGCCGAGGACGCCTCCGAGGAAAATCAGGATCAATTCGAAATAGACCGCGCGTTCGGCGAGCCTGCGCGAGACGAGGCCTGTCGCCATCAAAAGATAGGCGCTCATCGCCGCCGCAAAAAATTCAAAGGATTGTTCGACCCAGAGATGAACAACCCACCAGCGCCAGAAGTCCGTCAGGGTGAAGGACTTTTCGATGCCTGTCAGCGGGATCATTCCAAAAGCGTAGAGAAGCGCGATATTGATCGTCGACGCCCAGATCAGATTTTCCAGACGGATCGCGCCCGACCAGAATTGACGCGTCGCCGTCGCCAATGCGGCCTTTGAGGGCCATAACGCGCGAAAGACGAGAAGACTCCAGATTACGAGGCCGGCGAAAAATCCCATCTGCCAGAAACGGCCGAGCTGGATATAGGAAAGCCCCTGATTGCCGAACCAGAACCAGCCCTTGTCGATCTGCCCCATAATGCCGAAGTAATCGCCGGCGAGCGCGCCGACGACGATGAAGACGGTCACCCAGAATAAAACGTCGACCAGGAAACCTTGCCCGCGCGCTTCCTTCCCGCCGGCGATCGCGGGCGCCAGAAACAGCGCCGCGCCGATCCAGGAAAGTCCGATCCAGATGATCGGCGATTGTATGTGTACGTCGCGCAGGAAATTGAACGGAAACCAGCGATTGATGTCTATGCCGTAAAAGCTGGCGCGGTCGTAATAGGAGTGCGCCATGATCGAGCCGACGAGAATCTGCAAGAGAAGCACCGCCGCGACGACAAGAAAATATTTGCCGATCCGGCGCTGGCTCGGCGTCAATGGCCTGAACTTCGCCAGCACCGGATCCATCGGCGCGTTGTCGGGATCATTGAGCCAGAATTCATAAATGAACAGCACGACGCCGAACATCAGGAAGGTGAAGCAGAAGCTGATCCACGTCCATCTGAACGTATTCGTCGTCGGCGTATTCCCGACAAGCGGCTCGAACGGCCAATTCTCCGTCCACGACCATGTGGCGTTCGGGCGGCGCGCGACAGTCGTCAGCGCTGAATAGATCAAGAAGTCAGCGGTCTGAACCGCTTGTTCGTCCGTCAGGCTATAGGCAGGCGTCCAGCCGGACGATGGATTGGCCGTCTTCAGCGAGACGCGATATTCGTTTTGAAGAGATTGAATCGCCGAAGCGAGCGTATCGGGGACGGTGACAGTCTTCTGCGTGAGATCGACGCCTTGCAGTTGTTCGCGCATTGTCGCCGTCGCCGAAGCCTGATCGGCGGCTGAAAGTTGATCAAAAGGCTTGCCGAATCGCTCCTGTGCGACCGCATCCCGCGTCAGCGTTCCGAGTTTGACGAGCGTGCTCGCCGTATAATCTTCTCCGTAATAAGAGCCCATCCCGTAAATGGACCCGTAGTCCATCAGGTCGGCTTTCTGAAATCCTTCCTTGCCGTGGAATATATCCTGCGTCGTGAAGAGCGGCTTTCCGCTTATCGAGATGAATTGGTCGGGTTGCGGCGGCGCCTTGCTATAGGTGATGACCGTCGCCCAGCCCAGCAAAGCGAAGGTCAGGACGGCGACTGCGAGCAATATCCACTTGAGGACGTTCGCGACCGGATCAGGCGCGACTGATTGCGTGTTGGAAGGAGTATCCGCCATCTTTTTTCTCCGTATTCGCCGTGAAAGCGGAAAGTCGTCGGAAAAACGCCACCGGAGCTCCACGTTTATAGTAACGCATTTTGCTCCTTGAAGTCAGCTAAGTCATCACGCTACATTGCCCAGCGTTGTGTTTACAGGTTTAAATAACTTATTCGACGCCGAACCAACTGTTTTGTCATCAATTTTGGCGCTTTACCTTGGGAGGGTCTGCGGCAAGCCCGCGCGCCGTCACATCGTGAATGCGCGCTAGGCCGCAGAGCACGCGGGATACTCCTAGAACGCCGCGGCGGGCGCGCATAAGCAGCCCATTGACGCAGTTCTGTATGTGAGGCTTGCACATAGGCTTTCGGTAGCGCTTTGCCGGCAGACTGATTTGCGCTAACGCAAATCATTCGAAGCAGTAGCTCGACGCCAGCACCGAGAAACGCTCATGGACACCGAAGCCAGAGCAGCAGTCCTCAAGCGGTCGGCCTTCTTCCATGGCCTCAACGCCGCCATTGTCGACAAAATCGCCGCCGCCGCGCTTGAGCGGCTTCTGAAGCCGAACGAAACGCTGTTTCAGCAGGGCGATCCGTCGACCCACCACTATATCGTCGCCTGGGGGAGGCTGCGTCTCGATCAGACGACGCCTGACGGTAAGAATATCGTATTGCGATTCATGGGACCGGGCGATCTCGTCGGCTCGGTCGCTGTTTTCCGGTCCATCCCTTACCCGGCAACCCCCACGGCCGTGGAGGAGACGCGGGTGTTTCAATGGACATCTGATCGTATGAACGAGTTAATGAGCGAATATCCGGTGCTTGCCGCTAAAGCGATGGCCATGATGGGCGGGCGCATCGGCGAGCTGCAGGAGCGGCTTCAGCAGATTTCAACGCAGCAGGTGGAGCGGCGTATTGCTGCCGCGATCCTGCGTATTGTGGCGCAATCCGGGCGCAAGACAGACGTCGGCGTTGAGATTCCGTTCCCCTTGTCGCGGCAGGATTTGGCTGAGATGACTGGCACGACCTTGCACACGGTCAGCCGAACGCTGTCGGCCTGGATCGATGAGGGCGTCCTGGAAGGCAAGCGCTCCAGCCATCTCGTCGTCTTGAAGCCGCACCGGCTCATGCAAATCGCCGAGCAGGCCTGATTCTCAGCAATTTGTCGTAGGGCAAATCGCGAACGCCAATCCCACTTCATAGTCGGATTCCTGAATGGAGTTCGCACTTGCCAGATTACCTCGCAAACATGTGTGTCGCCGAGGTCATGAAGCAATGGCCGGAAACCGTGCCGGTGTTCATCCGGCGACGAATGGCGTGTCCGGGCTGCATCTTTGCGCCATTTATGACAGTGCGCGAAGCCGCAAAGGAATACGGCTTGGGCGCCGACGAATTCGCGTCCGATTTGGGCGCCGTAATTGACAAGGCCAATTCCATTCGCCGGCGGGACTGACAGCCTAAGTATAACTCCCAATACTGATGTTTTTGCGGCGGCGATCGCCCCGCATTTGCGCGCGCGCAAAACGATTTCCTGCGGGAAGCCCATATCAAGCGCCTAGAAGTCGTTGCGAAGGAGACATCAAATGAAAACAAGCGCCAAAATGATCCTCCTTGAAGGAGCCGCAATCGGCGCCGCGCTGGCGCTGTACGCTTTCGCGCGCCCCGCCGAAGGCGCTGCGGACGCCGCAGCGCCTGCCGATCAGGCGACGGCCCAGACGGTTTCGGACATTGTCCGAGATCCGGCCGACCTTCCCCCGCCGATCGATCGGCGCAGCGCGAGACAAGTCGTTGTCAATCTCGAAACGAGCGAGGTGCTTGGACAGCTCGCAGACGGGACGACTTATCATTATTGGACCTTCAACAAGAAGGTGCCGGGCCCGTTCATTCGCGTGCGCGTCGGCGACACCGTTGAAGTGCATCTGACAAACGACGCCTCCAGCATGATGATGCACAATGTCGATTTTCACGCGGTTACAGGCCCCGGCGGCGGCGCCAAGGCGACGCTTGCCGCGCCTGGCGAAACGAAGAGTTTTACTTTCAAAGCCATCAAGCCGGGAATTTTCGTCTATCACTGCGCAACGCCGATGGTCGCCGAACACATCGCCAACGGCATGTACGGCATGATCCTCGTCGAGCCGGAAAAGGGCCTGCCGAAGGTCGATCACGAATATTATGTGATGCAGGGCGAGATTTATACGAATGAACCGTTCGGAAGCCGCGGCGAAGCGACAGAAAGCTTCGAAAAGCTCCTCGACGAAAAGCCGGAATATTACGTCTTCAACGGCGCGGCCGACGCGCTGAAGACGAAGAAGCTTCACGCCAAAACCGGCGAAACCACGCGGATATTCTTTGGCGTCGGCGGGCCCAACAAGACTTCGTCGTTCCATGTGATCGGGGAGATGTTCGACAAGGTTTATCCGCTCGGCTCACTGACGAGCAAAACCGTTGACGATGTTCAGACGGTTTCAGTGCCGCCGGGCGGCGCTGTCGCTGTGGAGCTCAAGACGGAGGTCCCCGGCGACTACATCCTTGTTGACCACGCGCTGTCGCGCATGGAGCGCGGGCTCGCTGGCATTCTTGAGGTGAAAGGCCAGACCAATCCGGAAATCTTCAAAGCAAACGCCGACATTGCGCTGGCAGACCATTAACGGCGCATCCGGATGCGGGAAAAGAAAGGCGGAATCATGCAGAAGAAGCTCACATTGATCGCGATGTGTACAGCCGCATTTGCGATCTCTAGCGGGGCGATTGCGGCAAATTACGAAGTGAAAATGCTCGATCGCGGCTCCGACAGCGAGATGATGGTGTTTGAGCCGTCCTATCTGCATGTCGAGCCGGGCGACACCGTTATCTTTACGCCGGTCGACCCGGCCCATAACGCCGAAAGCATTCCGAACATTGCGCCGGAAGGCGGAGAGACATTTCATGGTGCGATGAGCAAGCCGGTGAGCGTCACATTCACCAAACCGGGCGTCTACGGCGTCAAATGCATGCCGCATTACCCGCTCGGCATGGTCGCGCTGATCAAGGTCGGCGACGGCCCGGCGCCGAATTTGGCGGCCGCGGAAAAAGTTCGACTGATCGGCAAGGCGACAGCGCGCATGCAAGCCTTGTTCGACAAAGCGAAATAACCCTCTTCGCCGCGCGAAATGTTAGCGATCTCGCGCGGCCTCGCTCACAGGAGAATATCATGCGAAAAGGCGCTTTCTACGCGGCGGCGACGCTCGCGCTCGCGACGGCGTCAATGCCCGCTTTCGCTGCAGAGACTTCGTCCCAGCCAGCGTGGACCGCCCATCTCATTCTCAACGCCCGTTTACGGCAAGAATGGGTCGATCAGACGGGATTTACGCAAGATGCTTCCGGCCTGACGCTACGCACGCGATTCGGCTTCGACACGCCCGCATGGAAAGGCGTTTCGGTGTTGATCGAAGGCGAAATCATCGCCTATCTCAGCAACCGCTTTAACGACACGGTCAATGGCCGGACGACCTTTCCGGTGATCGCCGACCCTGAGGCGAGCGAGCTCAACCGGGCGCAAATTTCCTATGCGGGCCCCCAAAAAGCGCAAGTCGTCGTCGGGCGCCAATGGCTTTCCTGGGATGATCAGCGTTTCATCGGCCCGGTCGGTTTTCGCCAGAACGATCAGACCTTCGATGCTGTTAGCGTATCGACGGGCGACCTTTTTCCGGTCACGATCAATTACGCCTTTATTGACCGCGTGCATCGCGTTTTCGGCGGTGATCATCCGCTCGGCGAATTCGACAGCCGCTCCCATATCATAGATGCGCGCAAGACGACGCCGATCGGAACGGTCGCCGTCTATTCGTTTCTCCTGGATTTAAGGAATGCGCCTGCGCTCTCGTCAGCGACTTATGGCGCGCGCCTTACCGGCGCACACGGCGGGCTTTCCTACCGGATCGAATATGCGCGTCAGAGCGAATATGGAAACAATCCCGCAAGCTATAGCGTTGGGTATTTCCGGGCGAGCGCCGATTTCAGCCACGGCTGGTGGACGCTTGGCGCGGGCGGCGAGCTGCTTGGCGGCGACGGCGCGAACGCCTTTCAAACGCCGCTCGCCACATTGCACAAATTTCAAGGCTGGGCCGACGCTTTCACGACGACGCCGACAGACGGATTGCACGACCTTTATCTGCGCGTCGAAGCGCGCTGGATGCGAAACCCGCTCGGCGCGCCAATCAAATTCAAAGCTGAAGCGCATGATTTCACGTCTAAAGAGCATGGAAAAGATTTTGGCTCGGAGATTGATCTGAGCGCCGGCATTAAGCTGGCGCCTCGACTATCCGTCGAGGCGGCGTCAGCCTTCTTTGACGGCGGCGCGTTCGGTCCCGCCGACAGAACGAAGATATGGCTCGCAACGACATTTGATTTCTAAAGCGTAGCGCAAATAAGCTACGATATAGTTTTGGGCTTTGAAGACGTTCCAGCGCTCTTCTGGCGTGAACAGATTGCAGATGTCGCCGACCGCTTTCCACAGGGCGTCATAGGTTCGAACAACATTTTTCGCAGATGAGCTTGAGCCTGACAAACGCTATTGCGATTGGGTTCAAGTCCTGCGGGTATTTGGCGGGAACAGGAACCAGACCGCCACGCTCGGAGGCATGATCGGCGCGGGCTGTAGCAGATGTTGAATATGTTGAGGGTGACGCATCACTCCGCGCAAAGGTCGGGGGGGAGCTGTGTCTCGACATAAAATCAAAGATCGTTCTGTTTATCCCATCGGCGGTGATTCACGGCGCGACGACGCCCTCGCCTTTAAAGCCGGAAGGTCTGCATGTTCTGCTTTCCAAACGGAACCTCGGTCTTGAGCCGCTTGCCATTCGAGGCTCGGCGGCAGGCGGGATCATCTTTGGTTTCACCGACGTTTCCCCAACAAAGGCTAGCCGCGCGGGCTCGCAGCGCATTGCCGGCGAATTTCCTGTTATCCTAAGCCTCGACGTTCTTGGCTGCGTTTCAATCGGGTAAAGAATCTCGCCTTTATCGACATCCGTATGCCGTAAATGAGCAGGCGGGGCCGCCAGGATTGACGCCCACAAACGACTTTTCGATTGTCGCGTGAGCCGTCGATCGATGTAACTCGTCTGTCACGCCGTCCTTGCCTCGACGAGAGCCGCCTTGCGAGAAAGCATTTCAAGCGGCTCCACCGCCCAAAACTGGGATTTGCACCGCTTCCAGCCGTCCAGCACGATGCGCGCTTTCATCGATCCTGTTTCGCGCCAGTGCCGTTCGATCAACTCCCGGCATCGGCGTTCGTCTTCGAAATCCAATCGGCGAATCGCGACTGTTTCGGAATTAAGCGCCTCTTCAAAGGTCCCATTTTCGTCGAGGACGAAAGCAAGCCCCCCGGTCATGCCGGCTGCAAAGTTAACCCCGGCGTTGCCGAGAACGACAACGACGCCGCCGGTCATATATTCGCACCCATTCGCAGAACACCCCTCGATGACAGCGACTGCGCCCGAATTCCTAACAGCGAACCGTCCTCCGGCCCTTCCGGCCGCGAATAACGCTCCGGATGTCGCTCCATAAAGACAGGTGTTTCCTATGATCGCATCGCCGGGCGAACCGTCTGTTGGGCGCAGAACAATCGTCGCGCCCGAAAGACCCTTTCCGACGTAATCATTGGCGTCGCCGTCGACGACGATTTTCAATCCGCGAACGCCGAACGCGCCGAGAGACTGTCCGGCGGAGCCGAAAAGGTTAAGGGTCACGTGGTCTTCGTCCAGCTGCGACGGCGCGAGGCGGCGAACGATATGCGAAGAAATCCGTGCGCCGACAGAACGATCGGCATTCGTGACCGGCAAATTTATGTTCACACGCTCGCTCCGCTCGAACAATGGGGCCAGCCTCGGAAGAATTCTCTGATCAATGGTGTCCGGCACTTCAGACCGCATGCTTCGGGTGGAGCGTTTGGGGCGCTCGCCCGCGTCGACCCGCGTCAGGATGGGATTAAGGTCAAGATCATCAAGGTGCGCTGCGCCGCGCGAAACTTGATCGAGCAAATCCGCGCGGCCGATGATATCCTCCAGCGAGCCCGCGCCGAGAGAAGCCAGAAGACTGCGCGTCTCCTGCGCCAGAAAGCTCATCAGATTGACCACGTGATCTGGAATCCCGTGGAAGTGGCGCCGCAGCGCCTCGTCCTGCGTGCAAACGCCGACGGGGCAGGTGTTCGAATGGCATTGGCGAACCATCAGGCAGCCAAGCGCAATCAACGAAATTGTGCCGATCCCGAACTCCTCCGCGCCCAGCATAGCCCCAATGACGATGTCGCGCGCCGTCCGGATGCCGCCGTCGACACGCAAGGTGACTCGCTCGCGCAAATTATTCATCGTCAGAACTTGATGCGCTTCAGCAAGTCCGAGCTCCCAGGGCGATCCGGCGAACTTGATCGAAGTGAGCGGCGAGGCGCCAGTTCCGCCGACATTGCCGGAAATGAGAATCGCATCCGCTTTAGCCTTCGCAACGCCTGCGGCGATTGCGCCGATCCCCGCGGCGGAGACAAGCTTTACGCAAACCCGCGCCTCCGGATTTATCTGCTTTAAATCGTAAATGAGCTGCGCAAGGTCCTCGATCGAATAAATATCATGGTGAGGCGGCGGCGAAATCAGTGTAACGCCGGGCGTCGCGTGACGCAGCCGCGCAATGAATTCGGTCACTTTAAATCCGGGGAGCTGACCACCCTCCCCCGGTTTGGCGCCCTGCGCGATCTTAATCTCGATCTCCCGGCAGCGATTAAGATATTCCGCAGTCACGCCGAAACGTCCGGAAGCGACTTGTTTGATCGCTGAGTTCGGATCGTCGCCGTTTGGAAGCAGGCGATAGCGCGCCGGGTCCTCGCCGCCTTCGCCTGAGACCGATTTGCCGCCGATGCGGTTCATCGCCACGTTGAGGGCGCCATGCGCTTCGGGAGAGAGCGCGCCGAGCGACATTCCAGGGGTCACGAACCGGCTGTAGATCTTCTCAATCGGCTCGACTTCCTCAAGCGAAATCGCTTCGCCGAGGGGACGGATCTTCAACAGGTCGCGAATTTGGGACGGCGATTGATTCTTCAGCGCCGCAGCATAGCGCTCATAGACTTGCGCATCATTTTTGCGCACCGCCGTCTGCAAATCGGAGATGAGTTGCGCTTCGAGGATGTGCCGCTCCCCCCTCCGGCGCTGGCGATAATACCCGCCAACGGTCAAACGGGGCGCTTCTTCCTCCCAGGCCTTCGCATGCAAGCTCGCTGTCTTCTTCTCAATTCCCGCAAGGCCAATGCCTGAGATGCGACTTGTCAAACCCGGGAAATATTCTTCGACGAGCAATCGCGACAAGCCGACCGCTTCAAAATTGCATCCGCCTCTATAAGAAGAGATCACGGAGATCCCCATTTTCGAAATGATCTTCAAGAGGCCCGCCTCGAGCGATCGCTTGTAATTCAGCGCGCATTTGCCGCGACTGCGGTCGCCATATTCGCCGCGCGCCTGACGTTCCGCCATACTGTCAAACGCCAAATACGGATTTATCGCCGTTGCGCCGACGCCCACGAGAACGGCGGCGTAATGCGAATCCACGCACTCGGCCGAGCGAACGATGATCGAACAGAAGGCGCGCCGTCCGACTTTTGTGAGGTGGCCATGCACAGCGCCGACAGCGAGAATCATGGGCGTTGCTATCCGGCCCCTGCCCTGCATTTCATCAGTCAAAATAATCTGGCCGGCGCCCTCTGCGACAGCCGCCTCAGACTCCCGGCGTATGCGCTCTAAAGCAATGCGCAATGCTTCGCCGTCTCCCTTAATATCGGCAAATTCATAGGTGCAATTAATGACCGCCGCACGCTGATCAAGATAGTTCCGCAGGCGGTCAAACATGCCGTTTGTCAGAATTGGGCTATCCAAAACGAAGACGTCGGTCTGCGTTTTGTCCGTGATCAAAATATTACCCAGGTTCTTGAACCGGGTTTTAAGACTCATCACGCCGGCTTCGCGCAGAGGATCGATCGGCGGATTGGTCACCTGACTGAAGTTTTGTCGAAAATAATGCGAAAGAGGACGGTATCCCTCCGAAAGAACCGCAAGCGGCGCGTCGTCTCCCATGGATCCGATCGCCTCTTTTGCGTTTTCCGCCATGGGTCGCAATACGAGATCAAGCGCTTCGAGGTCATACCCCGCCGCGACCTGTCGCCGGATCAGCCCTTCCCCCGCGAAAAGCCGCTCCTCCGGTCCCGGCCCGATTTTGGGTTCGAGCTCCACAATGTTTTGCAACCATTCTTCATATGGATGATTGCTGGAGAGGAGATCCAAAATCTCAGTGTCGCCGTAAAATTTGTGCTCCGCCATATCCACCGCGATCATCCGGCCTGGCTCGACCGCGCCGCGCGTGACGATTTTCCGCTCGCCATATGGAATGGCGCCTGTCTCCGAACAAACGCCGAGGATTCCGCAATCAGTGACCGCATAGCGGAGCGGCCTGAGTCCGTTCCGGTCAAGACCGGCGATCGCCCAGCGCCCGTCAAACGCGGCGAGCGCCGCCGGGCCGTCCCACGGCTCCATGACCGCATTGCAATATTCGTAAAGAGCGCGCCACTTCGCCGGAAGAGCTTCCCGCTTTGACCACGCCTCAGGCATTAGGAGGGTTTTCGCCATCGGAGCAGAACGGCCGGCCCGCACGAGCAACTCAAAGGTCTGATCGAGCGCCCCGGAGTCGGAGGAGCCGGGTTGAATTACCGGCTTTACGATGTCGCTGTCATCGCCAAACGCCTCTGACGCCATGCGAATTTCATGGCTCTTCATCCAGTTGATGTTGCCTTTGAGCGTGTTGATTTCGCCATTATGCGCGAGCAGGCGGAAGGGCTGCGCGAGTCTCCACTCCGGAAACGTATTTGTGGAGTATCGCTGATGAAATATCGCAACGCGTGAAATGAATCGCGGATCTCGGAGATCCGGGTAAAAAGCATCTATCTCGCGGGCGAGAAACATTCCCTTGTAGACGACATCCTGCGACGACAAGGAACAAACGTAAAATTCATGCAATCCCGCTTCTCTGGCGCGCATTTCGATGCGGCGGCGAACGAGATAAAGAGCGTGGTCCAACTCGCTCTGCGATCGCCCCTTGCGATCGCTAAACAGGATTTGTTCGATTTCCGGACGCGTTGAGTTCGCTTTCACGCCGAGGCATTGGGCGTCGACCGGAACCTGTCGCCAGCCATATATATAAAACCCTCGCCGTAGCACCTCCGATTCGACAATCGCACGCGCAGCGTCTTGGGCGGCGAAGCGGCCGCGCGGCAGAAACACCATACCGACGCATATATCCTCTGCGCCGGGTTGATGGCCCGTGCGGGCCACGAACGCCCGAAACAGCTCCTGCGGCACGTTGAGGCGCAGCCCGGCGCCGTCCCCTGACTTGCCGTCAGCGTCGACAGCCCCGCGATGCGCGACGTTTTTCAAGGCGCCAATCGCCAAATCGACTATTTCGCGGCGCGGTTCCGCATTAAGCGCGACGACAAGGCCGACGCCGCATGCGTCACGCTCAGAACGCGGATCGTAGGCGCCGGTTCTGATCAGCAGATCGCGCTGGTTCTGGTAGAGTTGAGTGAATTTCGACATACCGCTCATTCCGCCGCCAGACGCGCTCGCGCCGTCAGCTTCCTTGCAATGTTCTCCGCTGCGATTTGTCCGTCTCGAACCGCCCAAACGACCAATGACGCCCCGCGAACCGCGTCTCCGGCCGCATAAACATCCGAGAGGCTGGTTTCGAGATTTTGCGCGTTCACGCGAACCGCGCCGCGGGACGTTATTTTCAACTCGGGCTCGTCGAAGACCGACGATGCGTTCTCCGGTTCAAAGCCGAGCGCTTTTACGATGATGTCGGCCTCCAGCTCAAACTGCGAACCAGGAATTTCGACCGGCGCCCGCCGGCCCGTCGCATCCGCATCGCCGAGCATCATTCGAATGGCTGTCAACTTGGTCGCTTCGCCTGCCTGACCGACAATTTGCAATGGCCCCGCAAGCCATTCGAACTTGACGCCTTCCTCTTCCGCATTCGCGACTTCGCGAGCGGATCCAGGCATATTCGCCCGGTCGCGGCGGTAGAGGCAGATTACCGAACGGGCCCCCTGGCGCACCGCCGTCCGAACGCAATCCATCGCCGTATCGCCGCCGCCAATGACCACAACGCGCTTGTGCTCGGCGTTCAGAAGGCCTGCGTCAAATGCGGGCACGGAATCACGAAACGCTTTCCGGTTACAAGCGATCAGATATTCGAGCGCGGGCACGACATTCGGATGCTCGGCGCCGGCGCAATCGAGTTCGCGCGCTTTATAGGCGCCGGTCGCCAACAGCACCGCATCATGTTCGGCGCGGAGATCAGCCAGCGCAATGTCCCGTCCGACCTCGCAGTTGAGAACGAATCTGACACCGCTTTCCCTGAGATGATCGGCGCGTCGCGCGACCACCGCTTTCTCAAGTTTGAAATTCGGAATTCCATAGACAAGCAGGCCGCCGACACGGTCATATCGATCATAGACGGTCGCCTGAATGCCGCGACGGCGCAGCCACTCAGCCGCCGCGAGCCCGGCCGGCCCCGCGCCGACAATTCCAACGGACAGCGCCAACTCTTTGGGGGGAGCGATCGGTTTGATCCAGCCTTCCCGCCACGCCGTTTCGGTGATGAATTGCTCGACAGCGCCAATCGTAACCGTCCCGTGTCCTGATTGTTCGATGACGCACGCGCCTTCGCATAGTCTGTCCTGCGGACAGATGCGCCCGCAAATTTCCGGCATGCTGTTGGTCGCCGAGGAGAGCGCATAAGCCTCGCTCAATCGATTCTCGGCGACGAGCTTCAGCCAGTCCGGAATGTCGTTTCCAAGCGGGCATGCGCTTTGGCAGAAGGGGACGCCGCATTGGCTGCAACGAGACGCCTGCTCCTCGGCGCGCCGCGAGCCGAACTCGCGGTAGACCTCGCTATAGTCCCGGCGCCGCTCACTGGCGCGGCGTTTTTCGGGCGGGACACGGTCCCGTTCGACAAATTTCAGCATCTTTTCCATGTTAAAGCGTGGCGGTTCCCGGCGCCTTCGCCCGCACGAAGACAATTCGGCGAGGCGAACCGGGCCGGAGCCGGTCCGCGGCGAGCGCTTCGTCTCGAGCGCAGATCACAATCAAGGCGAGATCCGTCATCGGGCGGTCCGTCTCTTGGAGATCACCAGGGGAACCTAGGGTCTGGACCCGGAACCTATGAATGAGTCTGCCGTTTAGCAACCATAATGCGATTGGATTCTCCCAATTATCCACTCTATTTGCACGTTTATGCTAATTGGGCAGAAAATATGCCGGGATCGCGCCGGCCGACGTCGCGCCGACCAGCGCCTGCCGGGCCCCAGCCCCGCCTTAAGGACTTCGCGACGGACCGATAGCGCCGCTCCGGCCGCGCCCGCCAGACGTCTTCCGGCGAGCAACCCGCCTGCGTCGAATCCTAATCAGTCCGCCTTGAAGATCATAAAGCCGGCGCGATTGCAAACACGCGCAGCGGGCTGCCTGAACCATTGAGCAATTTAAGCGGCGCGCCGACAATGAGAGCGCCCGTCGGCGGGAGAAGATCCAAATTCGTCATGCACTGGAGCCCATACTTCCCCGCACCGTGCATAAGGGCATGGCAAGGAAATGGCGGATCGAAAGCAAAAGCCTGTCCCGCATCCGTGCCGATGCATTCGGTGCCGAAACCCAGGACATCGCGCTCTTTGATCATCCAGTTGACAGCGTTGGCGTCCGGTCCCGGGGAATGCGCCCCATTGTCGTCGGCATTGGTGTAATTTTCGGGGTCTGCGACCTTCCGCCAATCGGAGCGCATGAAGACCCACGCCCCCGCCGGAACACGGCCGTGCTTTTCCTCCCACGCCTCCAAAAGTTCCTGCGTCAGCAGAAAATCCGGATTCGCCGCCACCTCATTCGTGCAATCGATCACGCAGGCTGGCGCGATAAAGTGTTCGCAAGGCATGGTGTCGACACTGTTATTCGGCAGGTCCTTTCCCGTAACCCAATGAATTGGCGCGTCGAAATGCGTGCCCGTATGTTCGCAAACGGTGAAATTATTCCAATACCAAGCAGGCCCGCGTTCGTCATAGTGCGATAGCTCTGTCTGCATAAACGGACTCGCCTGACTGAATTCCGGAGGCAGAGAAATCGTCGGATAGTCCGGGCGCAGCGTCTCCGTGAGGTCGATAATTCGCACGCCCCCCTGAGCGACCGCCTTCGCGAGTTCGGAGATCAACGTTGATTTGGACATGGTCCTTCCTCTCAAAATAACCGGCAGCCCGCCAAACGCGCCCGTTTCACCGACGCCGGAACGGCGGGGCGCGCCGAACCATACTATCGCAAGATTGACGTTTGAAGGGCAATATTTTAGGCTTCAACTAATTTGAACCGACATTCTGGAGAAATCCGATGAAGATCGCCTGCATCGGCGGCGGACCGGCGGGTCTCTATTTTGCGATTTCAATGAAGTTGCGAAACGCTTCGCACGATGTGACGGTGTTCGAACGAAACCGCCAGGACGACACTTTCGGCTGGGGCGTCGTATTCTCCGACGGAACGCTCGAAAATCTTCGTAACAACGATTTGAGAAGCGCCGAGGCGATCCTCGATAATTTCGCCCACTGGGATGATATTGACGTTTTTTTTAACGGGCGCAAAGAGACGACGACCGGACATGGTTTTTGCGGCATCGCGAGACTGCGGCTTCTCAACATTTTGCAAGAGCGCGCGCTCGAACTGGGCGTACGGCTTGAATTTGAAACCGAGATAGAGCCCGACCTTAATGACTTTGCCGACTATGACTTGATAGTGGCCGCCGACGGCATAAACAGCAAAATTCGCACGAAGTTTTCGGAGCATTTCTCGCCAGACATCGACGTACGCGCAAACCGGTTTGTTTGGCTCGGAGTCAAGAAATCGTTCGACGCCTTCACATTTATATTCAAGAAGACCGACAAGGGCTGGATTTGGGCCCATGCCTACAGGTTCGACAAGGATACTTCGACATTCATTGTCGAATGCTCAGCTGACACTTTCGAAAAGTTCGGCTTTGGCGCCTTCTCACAGGAAGAGAACTCCCGCATGTGCGAGAGCCTGTTCGCGGAATATCTTGACGGACAACCCCTCCTGTCCAACGCCGTGCATATTCGCGGCTCGGCCTGGCTGAATTTTCCGCGCGTCCTCTGCAAGAACTGGCGCTACAAAAACGTCGTCCTGCTTGGCGACGCCGCCCATACAGCGCATTTTTCGATCGGATCGGGCACGAAGCTCGCCTTTGAAGATGCGATCAAGCTTGCTGAAGTGCTTAACGCCAAGGATTTGCCCGTCGAAGAGGGAATAGAACTCTATCAAGGCGAACGAAGCCTCGAAGTCCTGAAGCTGCAGAGCGCCGCCAGAAATTCAACGGAGTGGTTTGAAAATCTGGATCGATATGTGAATCTTGAACCGAAGCAGTTCGTCTATTCGCTCCTCACAAGAAGTCAGCGCGTCAGCCACGAAAACCTGCGTCTTCGGGATCCGGAGTGGTTGCGCGGTCTCGAACAATGGTTCGTCTCCAAGGCGCCGGCGCCGCCGGTCGTGAAGTCATTGGCGCCGATGTTTGCGCCGTTCCGCCTGCGCGACATGGTTTTGGAAAATCGCGTGGTCGTTTCGCCAATGTGCATGTATTCAGCAAAAGACGGATTGCTGAATGATTTCCACCTCGTACACTACGGCGCGCGCGCTCAGGGGGGCGCCGGGCTCATCTTTACTGAAATGACGGATGTGTGCGCGGACGGCCGGATTACCCCGGGCTGCGCGGGAATGTACGCGCCCGAGCATATTGACGCATGGCGCCGCATAGTCGACTTCGTTCACGGTCAGACGCGTGCGAAAATTGCATTGCAGCTCGGCCATGCCGGACCGAAGGGCGCGACCAAGGTCGGATGGGAGGGAGCGGATGAGCCGCTAGAGAGCGGCGCATGGCCGCTAATCGGGCCTTCGCCCGTTGCGTGGTCAAACACAAATCAAATTCCGCGCGAGATGACCCGCGCAGACATGGATGACGTCTTGGCCAAATATGTAAACGCAGCGAGAATGGCCGAAGATTGCGGCTTCGACATGCTGGAGCTCCATTGCGCGCATGGCTATCTTCTTTCAGCGTTTCTGACGCCGCTGATGAACCGTCGTCACGACGACTATGGCGGTTCGCTTGAAAATAGACTTCGCTATCCGCTCGAAGTTTTCCGCGCAATACGGAACGCTTGGCCGGAGCACAAACCAATATCCGTGCGGATATCAGCAACCGACTGGATGGGCGATGCAGGCGTCACCGCAACGGATGCGGTCGCCATCGCGCGCGCATTTGTCAGCGCTGGAGCTGACTTGATCGACGTATCAGCGGGACAGACAAGTCCCAATGCGTCGCCGGTCTACGGGCGCATGTTCCAGACGCCCTTTTCCGACAAGATCCGAAATGAGCTCGGCTGCGCCACTATGGCGGTCGGCAATATTTATGAGATCGATCATGTAAACAGCATTCTTGCCGCCGGTCGCGCTGATCTTGTGGCGCTTGCGCGTCCTCACCTCATCGATCCTTATTGGACTATGCGCGCCGCCGCCGCGCAGGATCTTGAACCGGCAATCGTACCGCAGCAGTACCTGGCGGGCTACGAACAACTTCGCCGCAATCTTAAGCGCGCGGGATCCATGTTCGAGATGAACGTATGACCGCGCTAGAGGCGAAAAAGGCGATCATCACGGGCGGCGGCTCTGGCATCGGCGCCGCGATCGCGCGCCGCTTCGTCCTCGAGGGCGCTGACGTCGTCATCATGGGCCGAAATGAGGCGCGGCTCGCCGCTGCGTCTGTCAACCTTGGGGCCCGCGCGATAGCGTGCGACGTAACGGACAAAACCTCCGTCAGCCGCGCTTTCGAACAGGCGGGCCGATGCGACATTCTGATCAACAACGCCGGCGCAGTGATTTCGAAACCCTTCATCAAGACGAGCCTTGATGATTTCAGGACGATGCTCGACGTTAATCTGACAGGCGCTTTTTTGTGCTGCAAGGCGGTCGCCGGAACATTCGGGCGTGACGCGTACGGTCGCATCATTAACATAGCGAGCACGGCGGGCTTACGCGGCTACCCCTATGTATCGGCTTATGTTGCGGCGAAACACGGTCTCATCGGGCTGACTCGCGCGCTCGCCCTTGAATTCGCAGCGACGCGAGTCACCGTCAACGCAATTTGTCCAGGATTTACCGCCACGGATTTGCTTCAAAGAGCGGCGAAAGCCGTCGCGGAAAAAACCGGACGGTCTTACGAACAGGCTGTATCAGAATTTGCTCGCTATAATCCGCAAGGCCGATTGGTTCGCCCCGACGACGTGGCTGGCGCCGCCGTCTGGCTTTGCTCGGAAGAAGCATCCGCAGTCACCGGCCAGTCGCTATCGATCTCAGGCGGAGAAGTGATGTGAATCCCGGCAAGCCGGCCAAAACCTCGCGCGCTGACGACAGCGCCTCTCGCAGCAAACAGTCGCTGCGTGTTTGGATACGCCTGCTGCACAATACGCGCATAATCGAAAAGAATGTGCGGAGTTATCTTGCCAACGAATTCGGAACCACCTTGCCCCGCTTTGACGCGCTCGCCGCTCTCGACCGCTTTCCGGAAGGTCTGACCATGGGCGCCCTATCCGAGCACTTGCTGGTCTCCAACGGCAATGTGACCGGCGTAATCGCCCGTTTGCAGGACGAAGGCCTTGTGCTCAGAACCGCCTCAAAGCAAGATCGGCGCGCCTTTCACGTAAAGCTGACGCGGAAGGGCAAGCGGGCTTTTCAAGAAATGGCGAAAGGTCATGAGGCCTACGTAAACCGAATGCTGGAGGCGATCAGCGCCAGCGACTTGAACAAATTGAACACTCTTCTTACCCGCCTTGAAAAGACCGTCGCCCAGGAAAGGAGCTGTTCGTGAATCCGTCCTCATTTGCGCCCGCCCATTTCCTTTGGCGATTCGAAGAGGGAGTCGGTTGGATCACGCTCAATCGCCCGGAGAAAAAGAATCCCCTCACCTTCGACTCCTACGCAGAGCTCCGTGATTTCTTTCGCGCGCTTGTCTATGTGAAGGACGTGAAGTCGGTCGTGATCACGGGGGCGGGCGGTAATTTTTGCTCGGGCGGCGACGTCCTGGAAATCATCGGACCGCTGACAAAAATGGATGCGCCCGCACTTCTCGCATTCACGCAAATGACGGGCGATCTCGTGAAAGCCATGCGATCCTGTCCCCAGCCCCTCATCGCTGCGATCGACGGCGTTTGCGCCGGCGCCGGCGCGATAATCGCCATGGCGTGCGATATCCGGATTGCGACTCCCTCAACCAAAACCGCATTCCTGTTCAACCGAGTCGGCCTATCGGGCGCCGATATGGGCGCCTGTGCGATTCTACCGCGCATCATCGGACACGGCCGCGCCTCGGAGTTGTTGCTCTTCGGTCGCGCGATGAATGCTGAGGAAGGCGAGCGCTGGGGCTTTTTCAACCGCGTCATCGAACCGCCGCTCCTGCAGGAAACGGCACGCAATCTTGCGCAACGTCTCGCAGCGGGACCGACCTTCTCGAACGGGGTGACCAAACACCAATTGAATGTCGAATGGGACATGAGTCTCAACGCGGCGATTGATGCTGAAGCGCAAGCCCAGGCGCTCTGCATGCAAACGAAGGATTTCGAGCGCGCCTATCGTGCTTTCATCAACAAAGAAACGCCGATTTTCCAAGGCGATTGAGCGAAGCGGTGAGCGATCAAACATATCTTGATTGGCCGTTTTTCGATGAGTCCCACCGCGCCCTTGCGCAGCGACTTGACGCGTGGGCGCGCGCGGAGCTCGGCGACGAAGGTTTTTCCAGCCATGAGAGCGTCGACGACGATTGCGCAAGGCTTGCGGCCAAGCTGGCCTCAGGCGGTTGGTTCAGATACTGCGTTCCGGCGGCGTTTGGCGGCGTGTTCGACTCGATAGACGTGCGTTCATTGTGCGTTATTCGCGAAACGCTCGCCCGTTATTCAGGCCTCGCCGATTTTGTGTTCGCGATGCAGGGTCTTGGCTCCGGCGCTATCTCTCTATTTGGGTCCGAATCGCAAAAGCGCGACTACCTCCCGAAAGTGGCGACGGGCGAGTCGATAGCGGCGTTTGCGCTCACCGAACTTGATTCTGGCTCCGACGTCGCCAATCTCGAAACGCGCGCCGACGCGATCGACGACGGATTCCGCATCAATGGCGCGAAGACATATATCTCCAATGGAGGACTCGCGCATTTTTACGTTGTCTTCGCTCGAACAGGCGGCGCGCCCGGATCGCGCGGCATCAGCGCATTTATTGTCGACGCCGATGCGAAGGGTCTCGAAATCGCCGAAAGAATCGATGTGATCGCACCACATCCCCTTGCAACGGTGAAGTTTACGAACTGCGATATTCCGGCCGCGAAAATGATCGGCCAAATCGGCGCCGGGTTTCGCATCGCCATGGCGACACTTGACGTGTTTCGCTCGACCGTGGGTGCGGCAGCGCTCGGATTCGCGCGTCGCGCGCTCGATGAGGCGCTTCGGCGCGCCCGCGAACGAAGATTATTCGGGGGCGCACTTGCCGATCTTCAATTGACGCAGGCGAGCTTGGCGGACATGGCTTTAAACGCCGACGCCGCGGCCCTTCTGGTTTATCGCGCCGCGTGGGCCAAAGACAGGGGCGCGGCGCGCGTGACCCGGGAAGCGGCCATGGCCAAACTATTTGCAACGGAGACCGCCCAGAGAACGATAGACTCCGCGGTTCAATTATTTGGCGGCGCGGGCGTCCGCAAAGGCTCCGCAGTGGAGGCGCTCTATCGCGAAATTCGCGCGCTGCGCATTTACGAAGGCGCCTCGGAAGTTCAGAAAATTATCATCGCCAAACACTTGCTAGACGCTGCCGAGGACGGTGCAAAAGGCAAATCTCAAGGATAATTGCGAGGATTGCTCATGGAGATGTTGCTGCCGGACGGATGGAAGCGCCCGAAGGGTTATACGAACGGCGTCCTGGCTTCCGGTCCTTTCATATTTACAGCCGGCATGATCGGATGGGACAGTTCCGAGGCTTTCGACGCCGACGATATAGTCGGCCAAGCGCGCCGCGTGTTCGAGAACATCATCGCCGTTCTTGCTAAAGCCGGCGCCGGGCCTGCAGATATTGTGCAGATGACCTGGTTTGTCACCGACATGGAAGAGTATCGCGCGAATCTCAAACCCATCGGCGCGGTCTGGCGCGAAGTGATGGGCGCCCACTATCCGGCGATTGCATGCGTGGAAGTCTCCCGGCTTGTCGAGCCGCGCGCAAAAATTGAAATCACGGCGATCGCCGCGGCGCCGCGCTAGCGGTGAAATCTGACGGTCCGCTTGTCGAGCGAGAGGTTTTGAAGAACCGCCGAAAGCGCTTTGCCCTCATCGTCAGCGAGAGCAGAGTCGATCAGCCGCTTCATCATTTCCGCCGGCCGCGCCTCACGCTTGACCGCCGAAAGCGCGTCTAACACCTGCGCATATCTGTCGCGACCGCGTGCGTAAGTATCGCCATATCCTTTCAACAATCTCGGCGCCTCAGCGATTTGGAGCGCCAGCATCGGGTCACGGCCGAGCTCATCGAGCAATAACTCGATCCAGTCTTCGATATCGCTTTGCGTTTCTAGATACCGTAACGACCACGGGCGAATCGGCCTTAACCCCGAAAGGAAATGAAGCTGTATGAATCCGAAAACGGTCGTCGTGCGAATTCGACGTCCCCCGCCGAAGAATGCGCCGACGAGGCCGCGCAACGCCTTATTGTTCAGCACGAGACGCCCGAAAGGCGCCGGCATGATATCGCAAATCTCTTCGACGCGGGGACGCAGAAACTCTGATATGCGAACGATATCGCCTGGTCCGGCCCCGGCTTCCTCGCATACCCGATGAAAGCGCGCGCGCCGCGTCTTCAGATCAGCGACCCGGATCGCATCCTCATACGTCATCCAAACCGCCAGATGACGCGTCGCGGCCTCCGCCGCGTCCGGCGCATTTTTTCCGCCTTGCTCCCAAATGCGCATCACACGATCAACATAAAGCTTCGCATAGGTCCTGTTCTGATAGTCCGAACAGCGGCGCGCGCCCTCGCTCGCAATAGAAGCAATCTTCGCCGGCAGAATCGCGCTAAGCGAAGCGAACGCCGGAGGCGTTTGCGTTGACGCCAATTCCTCTGTCTGGAGATTGATTGAAGACGGTTTGCTCGCCGCATTAAACGCGGCTGCAAATGCTTCGAGGTTCTCAGCAACGGCGACGCCTCCGGCGCGAATTGTCTCTTCGAACATGGCGCGCTCAATCGGAACGACGCCTGCTCCGGCGAGCGCGCCGAAAAGCGGCGCGCTGATGACGGCGCCCGCTTCATCCGCCATCTTCTGCATGTCAAAGCCAATGAGCTTCTTCGCATTCCTTTGCACAGCAGCGAGCACCCGGTCAGCGCGGGCGCGCCCGTCGCCCAGTCGGGATTTCTCTCCTATCGCATAGACTCGGTGCGTCGATACGATCGCCGTCGTCACTTCAGGCGAAACGAATCCGCGCAGCACCGCGCGCCCGGCCTCCATCAATTCCGCCGCAATCACAATGTCGACATCGTCCGGGGTCGGCATCAGCGCAAGAATCGGCTCTGCGCCCGCGCCCTCGGCCGCCGCTTTCGGAAACGCTTCGACATAATAAATCGTCGCGCCCGTTCGCTGCGCAACGCCGGGCACCGACGTCGCTTGCGCGAGGAATCCCGAGCGCTCAAAGACTTCGAGGATCCAGCCAGACAAGACGCCGCCGCCTTGTCCGCCCAGCGCCAGAATCGCAATCTTTATCGGGCGTTGTTCTGTTGAATTCTGTTGCGTCATTCCGTCAGCATTCTGCGTTTGCGCGCGCGTTCCGCACGCTGTTGAAGCCAACCAATGGCCCGCTCGCGCCAGCGATAGGCGAAGCGGTCCCAGCTTGAAGGATTGAGAATCACATCGGCTCGGTAAAAGGACGGACAGAGCGTAGCCGCGTGCGCGACCTCGCCGCAATGGCCGCACCCAACGCAACTCGTCTCGACATGCGCAATGGGATCTCGACGAAGCGGATCCGGGTTCGGCTTGATTGTTAAAGACGGGCAACCGGAAAGACGAATGCAGGAATGATCTCCCGTGCACGTATCGGCGTCCACGCCAAAGCGCGTTTGCACGACACGGCGCCCCGCCTTGATGGCGGCGCGTCGCTGCGGCCGCTCGCGCCTTTGCCGATTCAGCATGCACTCGGATTCCGCTACGATGACTTTCGGGCCTTCTTCCGGCGTGGTCATCGCGTCGCGCAAGACGCCCAGAGTATGTTGGAGATCGTAAGTCCGCGTACGCTTCACCCACCGAACGCCGACGCCGCGAACAGCATCAGCGATGGAATGATGTGTGCTTTTCCTCGTATTGCTCCCGCGAGACGAAAGGATATCTTGTCCGCCGGTCGCAGCTGAATATCCGTTGTCGATAATAAGCAGAACATTATCGCTGTTATTGAAAACAGCATTCCCGACGCCGCTCGTCAGACCGTTGTGCCAGAAACCGCCATCCCCCATGACAGCGATGGCCCGCTTGCTCGCCTTGACGCCGAAGGCCGATGCTCCCGCCGCGCCAAGTCCATAGCCCATGGTGGTGTTCCCGATATTGAAGGGCGGCAAGATCGAAAACAAATGACACCCGATATCGCAACTCACGTGGAAAGGACCTAATTCTCGTTCAAGCAGCTTCATCGCAGTGAACACCGGTCGCTCCGGACAGCCCGTGCAAAATCCCGGCGGCCGGGGCGGCACCTCTTTCGCGATTTCCTGAGTCGACGCGTCGGGCTCGGAACGAAGCGGCCGGCGGACTTCACGCGACGTATGCGCTTGAAGGAAGCCCTCGAGAGCGGCGCGCATCACAGCGCCCGTGTACTCACCCGCTTTCGGAAACAGGCCCTTGCCCTCGACTTTCGTCCCCAGCCCGGCGCGGCGAAGAATTGCGCTTATCGCCTGCTCGATATAGTCGGGTTGCCCTTCTTCTACGATCAGTACGGCCGACTTGTTCCTGAAGAATTCGATGATCTCCTCGTCTATCAGCGGATATGCGACGTTGAGAACGTAAAGAGGAATTTCGGACCGTCCGAAAATGTCTGCGAGCCCCAACTGCTCCATAGCCCGAAGCAGCGTATTATAGAGGCCGCCCAGCACGACGATTCCGAGCGCGCCGTCGGCCGGACCGAAGCGTTCATTGAGTTTTCGCTTTTTGATGAATTCCACCGCGGCCGGCCAGCGCCGCTCAATTTTCTCCCGCTCATGTAAAAAGCTCGCAGGCGGAAGAACAATCCGGTCAACGTCGCGTATCGGGCGCTCCAGGGCGTCTTTCAGGCCGAAAGCAGGCCGCAGGTTGTCTTTAGTCCTGAAGCGGCCATAGACATGACAGGCTCGGATTCTCAGCTCCAGCAAGACGGGCGTCGCGCTTGCTTCCGACAATTCAAAACCGAACTCGACGGCATCCACTATGCTTTGAAGATTCGGCCTTGGATCAATCAGCCAAAGCTGGGATTTCATTGCGAAGGCATGCGTGCGCTCCTGCATAATCGAGGAGCCCTCGCCGTAATCTTCGCCGACGATGATCAGCGCGCCGCCTTGCACCCCGCCCGAAGCGACATTCGCGAGCGCGTCGGCCGCGACATTCGTGCCTACCGTAGATTTCCACGTGACGGCCCCGCGCAAAGGATAGTTCACGGATGCGGCCAGCATCGCCGCCGCTGCGGCTTCGCTGGCGCTTGCTTCAAAATGCACGCCAAGCTCCTCAAGCAGCGGCTGGGCGTCGGCGAGCACGTCCATCAGATGCGAGATCGGCGCGCCTTGATAGCCGCCGACATATGAAACGCCTGACTGAAGCAGAGCTTTTGTGACTGCGAGAATTCCCTCTCCGCGAAAGGTTTCGCCGGCGCCGAGCCGCAGCTTCGTCACCTCTTTCGCAAACGAGCGCTCCGCCAATGACTCCTCCCGCGCCTTCTTCCGGCGGCTCCTTCAGCGGCGGCCGCCCTTGACTTCTCATAGCAGGAATCTCGCAGAATTATTATCAGTTCCAGGGCCTTTTGCGTCCCGCCATTGCGCCGCCAGGCGTTCGGTCATCCAAAAGCGATGGAATCGCCCTTTGCGGCGATTCATTATAGAGGGAGGCATACTTTTGTTTCTTTATAGGCCCTTCCTGGACGATTTTCAGCCGTCTGGTCCGCTTCATAACAACGGGCTTGCAGCCTCGGACCGCAGAGCGCTCGCGGCGGCTACTGTCTTACCCGCTCCGGCCTGGAGGAAACGCGCCCTGATCGCCAATCGGACCCGCATCGCCCAAACAAACGCCTCAAGAAAAAATTAAGCATGCGACACGCGCTTTGGATATGCGCGGCGCCGCGCTATCTTCAACGCTTGGGGCTCCGCCTGTCATTTTCCATTCGCCGGCGTAAAGCGGATCGCCGCCCCGCCGCCTGGTCCGAGAGGCAACACAAGCGTATCCGTGCTCCTCACTTCGCGATTTTCGATCACAATGTCATAGGGATTGGTTTTCCAATCAGCCTTGGGACCGTCGCGATAAATTTCGGCCTTATAGATGCGCCCGGCGTCGAGAAAATCCAGAGGCGCTTTTAATGTCCGAGCGTTTTCATCGGTAATCGCCCCGACATACCAGTCTTCGCCGTGACGCGCTTTTCTTGCGATTGTCACGAAATCGCCAACCTCGCCGTTCAGCGCGCGGCTTTCGGACCAGTCTGTCGGCACGTCGAGGATGAACTGGAAAGCCTTCGGACGCTTTTCATAATTTTCCGGCAGGTCCGCCGCCATCTGGATCGGACTGTAGAGAACGACATACAGCGCCAACTGCTGAGCAAGCGTTGATTCGACACGGCTGCGCGGATCATTGCGCGGCATATCGCTGCGCGCCGGCGGCCGTTTGTTTGGTTCGAGGTCGAAAATCCCGGGCGTATAGTCCATAGGCCCCGACAGCATGCGCGTGAAAGGAAGAATCGCGACATGCTCGGGAGGATTGGGCGGTACGCCCCATGCGTTATATTCCTGACCGCGCGCGCCTTCCCTCGAAACCCAATTCGGATAAGTACGGCGAAGCCCGGTGTCTTTCACGGGTTCATGCGTATCGATGCTGATATAGCGTTTCGCCGCTTCCTGAACAACGCGAAGGTAATGACCGACCATAAACTGGCCATCATGATATTCGTAGCGCCTGATCCCCTTCTGATCGATGCGCTCTATCTGGCCCCCGTTTGCAACATAACCGGTTTTCACCATCCGGATGCCGAGCCTCTTATACAAATCGAACGCCGCCCCCATCTGCTTTTCGTAATTTGTGACCGCGCCCGAAGTCTCATTATGACCGATGATACGCACGCCCTTTTTACACGCATAATCTGTCACAGCTTTTAGATCGTAATCGGGAAACGCCTTCGTGAAATTGAAGAGATCGCCATTATCGAACCAATCGCCATCCCAACCAACATTCCAACCTTCGACGAGCACTCCATCGAAGCCATATTTTGCAGCGAAATCTATATAACGCTTCGCCTCCGCCGTTGTTGCTCCGTGAATGCCTTCGTGCCCCCAGGTTCGGTCCCTGATATGCATCGCCCACCAGATGCCGACATATTTGCCGGGCTTGAACCACGAAACGTCGCCGAGTTTGTTGGGTTCGTTGAGGTTGAGGATAAGATCAGAATTGAGGAGGCCGACGGCGTTTTTCGAAATTTCAATCGTGCGCCACGGCGTTACAAACGGAGTCTGCGTCTTCACGAGTATGCCGTCATCCCATGGCGCGAGATCGGCCTTGAAGCGATCAGCTGCGCTTTGTTTCAGCGCCATGCCTGAATAATTGACGAGCGCAGCCTCATGAATGCTCATGTGCATGCCGGTCGGCGCGCGTAATGTCATCGGCGTATGCGCTTCGATAATCTCAGAAATATCCGTCGTTTTATAGAGGTACTCATATCTGTTCCATGACCGCGCCGGTATCCACCATGCGGTCGACCCATGCGGCAACGCGAACTCCGTCAACTCATCGATGATATTCACCTTGCCGATATTTTTCTGCTTCGGAATTTCGTACCTGAAGCCAACGCCGTCATCGTAGGCCCGCACCCGAACATTCATCCGCCGGGACGGTCCGTTTACGGAAGCAAATTCAACCAGCGTTTCATTATAGCGGTTCCGCACATATCGACGCTCGCCCCAGGGCTGCTCCCAGGTCGTATCGCTTGACGCTTTCCTGGCTGACACAAGGCGAAGATCGCGGTCAAAGCCTTCGCGGTCCTTGAACAGCATGCCGAGCCGCGACCGGCCGACAACGCTTTCGCCGTGAAAAGTCACGGAATAATTCGCCTCGCCGCCTGCGTCGCTCAACGTGACGACGACGGCGCCGTCCGGCGAAGCGACCGTCACATCCGCCGCCGCAGAAAAGGGGGCGCAAACCAGAACGCAAAGGGCGGCGATTCGCGCCGCCAGATTCCCAATCACCAATTTCATGCCGATTTCTTTCCGACCGCTCAAAGCTTCCGGGAACGCCGCTGCGCCTTCCGGGGCGTTCAGGCTAAGCGTTGATGTAATTTTCTGCAACTTTGGATACGCTATAGACCGGTCGCGTTGCGCCGCAACATACTCTCCCTTGCTTATGTCTGTATGTAAAAGCTTTTTCGCTCTCTATCGGGAGCGAACCTCCATGTGGCTCTTGATGACCATTGTAAATTTCTGCAAGTTTTTGCGTCTCCCTCCGAACATGCTACCCTTTGGCAGCCTTGGAGAAAGCAGGAATGAGATTCGTCGTCGCCCTGTTCGCCGCCGTCTTCGCCGTGTCCGCCCTCGCCCCGAAAAGCGACGCATCCGCCCCCGCGCCGAAAGCCTCTCCCGCAGACGCCGGCGCCGTCCCCGAACGCTATCTTCCCCAGCCTTACGTCAAAGTCCGGCATCCCGTTTGGGCGCGGAACGCTGTTATCTATCAAATCAATATCAGGCAGTTCACCGACGAGGGCACGTTCGCCGCCGCCGAAAAGCAATTGCCCCGCCTCAAGGCGCTCGGCGTCGACATATTGTGGCTGATGCCAATCAACCCCATCGGCGAAAAGAATCGAAAGGGGACGCTCGGAAGCCCTTACTCGGTAAAGGACTACTTCGCCGTCAACCCCGAATTCGGAACACTCAACGACCTCAAGTCATTTGTCGCGACCGCGCACCGTCTGGGCATGCACGTCATTCTCGACTGGGTCGCCAATCATACGGCGTGGGACAATCCGCTCGTGCGAGAGCATCCGGACTGGTACGAGCGTGATTGGAAGGGCGATTTCCGCTCAACGCCGTGGTTTGACTGGTCCGACATCATCGATCTGGACTACTCAAGGCCCGCTTTGCGTGAATATATGACGAAGGCCATGACGTATTGGGTCAAGGAAGCCGACATCGACGGCTATCGATGCGACACGGCGAGTTTCGTACCGCTCGATTTCTGGAATAACGTTCGAGCCGAACTTGACGCCATAAAGCCTGTTTTCATGCTCGCCGAAGCCGAACAGCGCGATCTCCATCAACGCGCCTTCGACGCAAGCTACGCTTGGAGTCTTGCTAACGCGCTTGGCGATATCGCGCACGGAAAGTCCGATGTCGGCGCGCTCTATGGATATTACTCCGAAAACGAAAGCGCCTGGCCGCAAGCCGCCTACCGCATGACTTTCACGAGCAACCACGATTTTAACGCCTGGCACGGCTCCGATGCCGAACTCTATGGCGCGGCGTTTGACGCAGCCACCGTACTGACATTCGTCGGCGAAGGCATCCCGCTCATCTACAACGGGCAGGAAGCAGACAACGAGAAGCGCCTGAAATTCTTCGATAAAGATCCCATCGTCTGGAAAAACAGCCCCAGGGCGGCGCTCTACAAGAAGCTCATCGCCCTCAAGCACGACACACGCGCGCTATGGAATGGAGAAGACGGCGCGCGGATGGTTCAGGTGACCAATTCGGCGCCGGCCAAAGTCTTCAGTTTTGTACGCTTCGGAAAGAATGACGGACTTTTCGCTGTCTTCAATTTCTCGCCGAACTCTCAAAAGGTGACATTTTCGCAATCGCTGCACTTCGGCGCCTATACCGATTATTTTTCCGGCCAATCGAGGAAATTCGACGCATCGAGCTCGCTGACGCTCAAGCCATGGGGCTATAGAGTCTTTTTGAAAAAATAGGTCTTCGACAAAACAAGACGCCGTTACTACGCCTTACAATTTCTTTCGATGAACTGATGGTGCGGCGGCATGCCTGCGACTGCCCGTTCGATCAGCGTCCGGATATCCGTCAGGAATTGCTCCAATTGCTCATTCGTCAAGTTATCCGCTATCGGGTGATATGCTTGCGGCGTGACGCCCTGCCCTAACAAAACCTGAAGCCAGCCGACTTCGGTGAAAAGCTCCTCATTTTCCCGGTAGATTTGTCCGCTCGCCCGAAACATGTCGATCTTTGTACGGAGCGCTTCCGGCACGCTCATTTCCCGGCGCGATTTCCAGAAATCCGAATCGGCGCGTTCATTGGCGTAGTAATGAAGAATGATGAAATCCCGAACGCTCTCGAATTCAATTCTTGTTTTCCGGTTAAATTCACCAATCAACGTCTTGTCGAAAGACATGTCCGGGAACATCGAGACGAGACGCGCCAGCGTCGACTGAATCAAGTGAATCGACGTCGACTCCAGCGGCTCCAGAAATCCGCTGGCAAGACCGACGGCGATACAATTCTTGACCCAGCATTTCTTGCGCATGCCCGTGGTGAAGCGAATGATCCTGGGCTCGGCCAGCGGGCGGCCCTCGAGATTATCCATGAGGATCCGTGCGGCGCGGTCATCGTCGATGAACGCGCTGGAATAGACATGCCCGTTGCCGACGCGGTTCTGTAGAGGGATGCGCCACTGCCAGCCTGCTTCGCGCGCGTTCGCCTGCGTGTAAGGACGCAATTCGTCGCCATGTTCGCAGGGCACGGCCGCCGCCCGGTCGCATGGAAGCCAGCGCGTCCAGTCGTCATACCCAGCCTTCAACGCCTGCTCGATCAGAAGGCCGCGAAATCCCGAACAGTCTATAAAGAGATCGCCCTCATGCTCGGCGCCGCCCTCAAGCCTGACCGATCTGACGAACCCGCTTTCGTTGTCCAGCCGGACGTCGACAATTTTGCCTTCCACCCGCCGAACGCCGCGCGCTTCGGAATGGCCGCGCAGATATTTAGCGTATAGCGACGCG
Organism: Alphaproteobacteria bacterium; assembly: GCA_016125425.1. Taxonomy (GTDB): domain Bacteria; phylum Pseudomonadota; class Alphaproteobacteria; order Caulobacterales; family Parvularculaceae; genus Amphiplicatus. The sequence continues at coordinate 260,015 of WGLT01000009.1, read as the reverse complement.
TCAAAATGAAAAGCGTATTTCACGCCGCCAAGTCGAGATGCGCCGACGCGTTCAAGCCGGTCAAATTTATTTCGCGCCGCGGCGGCGGCGTTGATCGAATAGGTCCAGATCGACTCTGTCGCGCCGCCCGCCCTTGCGCGCAGCCAGTAATGATGGAACGGCGCAAGCCCGATCAGGAGACCGATATCGCCGAAGGCGTGAATATATGTATCCTTCGCACGCCGCCAGCCGTTGAACTGAATGCCCAGTTTGAAAGTTCCGTTTGTCTGACGAAGGAAATCATCTTCATCGAGTCCGAGAAAGCTGTTTATGTGTCGTATGGACGGGATTGTCGCCTCGCCGACCCCGACGATGCCGATTTCGTCAGACTCAATCAAAGTGACGTTAAGGCGCCCTTCAAACGCCTTCGAAAGCACGGCCGCCGCCATCCAGCCGGCCGTTCCTCCGCCGACGACGATCACTTTCCTGACCGGCTGCGCGTTCACGCTCTTCTTCCTCTCATATCGTTCGGCGACATGCTAACGTCGCCTTCCGCGATTTCACAATGCGTTGAAAACAAACACCCCGCCGACGCGGACGCCGGCGGGGCCAAACTAACGTTCGGGAGGAGGAACGCTAGAACGAGTAGGACGCGCCGATCAGGTAGGTGCGGCCAAAGCTTTGATGATCGATAATCTGTCTGGGATCGCCGCCTTGGTAAGTAATAAACGGCTCATCGGTCAAATTGAGGCCCTGCACGGTGATCCTCAGGCCTTCAAGTGCGCCGGACTGGAACTGATATCCGATCTGCGCATCGATGATCGATTCGGCCTGCGCAGTGCGGAACGTCCTTGTGGCGCTGATCGCCGCAACCTCGCCGAGGAACTCGGTCCGCCAGCGATGGCTGACGCGCGCCTCAAATCCGTTCTTTTGAAAATAGACTGTCGAATTGACAACCCATTTCGACAAACCGGGTACGGTGATTGTTGTCAAAGCCGTAGGATCGGTCGCGGGATATAGGTTAACGCGGCTATCCGTGAAAGACGCGCTGGTGATAAATCCAAAACCGCCAAGCGGTCGGAAGATCAATTCGAGCGGCAGAGACAATGTGCCTTCCATCCCTCGAATTCTGCCATATCCGTTGTTCGTCGGATGGTTGATGAAACCGAGCGACGTATCCAGCATCGCCTGCTGCGCTGGAGTCAGATTCGCGCTCACGATGTCGGCGAAGTCATGCACGACAGCATCGCCGGTATTCACAAAATCCTTGAGCTGCTTGTAATATGCAGCGATTGCGAAATAGCCGGCGCCGCCGAAATATTTCTCGAGCGACAAATCGAACTGATTTGCGATATAGGGTCGAAGCCGCGAATTGCCGCCTGTGATGCTGAAGACTGTTGCGCCGTCTCTCGGATCGGTGACGCCGTTTCCGAGTGCGGACAGATTCACACCAAGAGACTGGCTGGCGCTTAACTGGTCAAGACGCGCCCGAGCCAGCGTTCGCGAAGCGCCAAAGCGTAGCTTTACTGAATCGCTCAATTCTAAAACGAGATTCAGGCTCGGCAGAATATCCCAATAATTCGCGCCGTCGTGGACGGGCGTGAGCACGGCGCCGATCGTTCCGGAGCTCGGCCCGCCTTCGGAGGCCGAAGAGCCGTCGGATGATTGATCAGTATTTACGAACTCGACGCCGACATTGCCGGTAAGGGGCAGATCTCCCACACGAGAGTCGATTCCGGCCTTCACCCAAGCCGTGAACACATTCTCGTTGACCTTCCAGCTCTGCGGCACCGCGAAGGATGAGAGCGCGACAGGAACGGGCACATAGACATTGTCGAGCAGATAGCGCGTGTCATATGTGACCTGATCGCCGAAGCCCAGGAAACCAAGCCCCGTCGTCGTGCCGAGCAATGCTTCCGCTGGGATCGGCATAGACTGGGTGGCGCCGCCAGCGACGGAGGTGGTCGAACCGGGCAACGTCAGGAACTCCTGATCGATATTCCGTTTCTTCGTCCGCTTGCCCCAATCGGCGCCGATTTCGATATTGTTGAACAGACCCGTGTCGAGGTCGCGATTGATGCTGCCTCGCAGATGGAAGAGCTCATCGACCGTGCGAGGCGCGTTGATGAAGCCCGCCTGCACGACATCATTGCCGCTGCCCCAGCCTTGCGGGTCAGTGAGAACAATGAGGGTTGGGTCTGTGTAATCGAGCGTGCCCGTCAGCGTCGGCACGCCGCCCGGCGCCTGCGTGAAGGTGATTGTGTCGCCGACGCCCGTTTTGTTGTAACTGGTGCCGGAATAGGATTCGATCAGCTGGTCGCGCCGCGTCGCCTTTGAGTAGCTGACGTCAAGATCGACGCCCCAAACGTCGCCCTTATATTTGCCGTGCCATCCCGAAGAGAATAGCTCCGCGCGGCGAATGTTCAGGTCGTTGCGGACCACGGGATGAACGTCGGAAAACACTCCGCCCGTTGCGAAACCATCCTGCGAGGACGTCGTCGTTTCCGGAACGCCGCCCCAGCCGAGCGGAAACTCAATGCCGCGGATCGTATTGTCTTCGTTGAAGTCCGTATAGAACAGATCCAGCGTTGAATCGAACTGGTCGTTCGGCTGGAATTGCAGCGTCGCAAAACCGCCTATCCTGCCCAGCTTGTCCGATCCGGCGAAAGGTTTCGCGCCGCCGATCAACAGATTGCCCGACGAGTCCGTCGGATACCCCCAGGCGTTAAAATCTCTCTCCTGCGTCGGCGAACGCTGCGCGGCGATGCCGATCGCCAGCCCCCACCGATCGTCATCGAACTGATTGACATAGATTCCCGTCGCCCGATAACCGTTGGAGGGCGAATCGGGATTGAGGGATCCTCCCCCGTTGAATTCATAACGCCCGCTGACGGAGACGACCCGTCCCTTTCTTTCAAGCGGCCGAATAGTGCGCAAGTCGACAGTGCCGGCAAGGCCCTGCCCTATCAGGCCCGCATAGGGCGTCTTGTAAACCAATGCCTGCGACAGCAATTCGGCGGGATACTGATCGAATTCAACCCCGCGGTTGTCACTGGTCGTCACCTGCTCGCGGCCATTCAGCAGCGCCGTCGAGAAATCGGGACCGAGACCGCGGATCGAAACAACGTTGGAACGACCGTTCAGGCGCTGGGTGGCGACGCCGGGCAGTCGACCGAGCGATTCGGCGATCGAGATATCCGGCAGCTTGCCGATCTCTTCGGCCGAGACCGCTTCGACAATGGAGCTATTGTCGCGCTTGACCGCCGTCGAAGTCGCCAAAGATTGCCGAAATCCGGTTACGATAATCTGTTCGCGGGCTTTTGCGTCCTTTTGCCCTTGCTGACCTTGCTGATCCTGAGCCCCTTGCGCGAAAGCCAATCCAGCTGACGCCGCGGCCATTGCAACTCCAATCGCCGCACTCGCCATTAACCGCGCACGGAATACACCCCCGCCACAAACCGACTTCATGTTCGCCCTCCCGTCCCAGTCTATCCGCCGCCTTGGCGGCCGCTCGGTTTCGGACAACATTGCAACTAAATGTAAAACTGTCAATCCAATGATGATTGGCTTTGCCGATGCTGGCGCATTTTCGCAACAGCGCCCACGACGCAAATACCCTGCTGCGACGCAATATATCTTGATTTTTCCGCGCTTTGCGGCGCTCTCAGGCTCACGTAAATCCGGCTTCGCTTTAATGTAATTTTTTGCAAACACGACGTTTTTCGTATGGACCTCGGCTGCAAAATTGCGAATACTACGTAAAGACAGAAGAAATGAATTAGGGGGTCACGTGCCGTCGAGCATTCGCTTTTCACGCAAACATGCCTGGACGGCCGCCGTGATTTCGGCTGCTGCGCTCGCTTTCGCGGGAACGGCCAGGGCGGACTATCGAGACCGCGCGCCAGAGGACGAAGTCATATATTTCGTGATGCCGGACAGATTCGAAAACGCCGACCCTGCGAACGATACCGGCGGCATCCCCGGCGGCCCGCTCAAAAATGGCTTCAACCCGAAAAGCAAAGGGTTCTATCACGGCGGCGACCTGAGGGGCCTGACGCAGCGGCTCGACTATATCCAGGGCTTGGGCGTCACCGCCATCTGGGTCACGCCGGTCTTCAAAAACAAGGCGGTGCAGGGTCCGCCCGGCGACGAATCCGCCGCCTATCATGGCTATTGGATCACTGATTTCACTGATATCGACCCGCATCTCGGAACCCGCGCGGATTTCAAGGCCTTCGTTGACGCCGCTCACGCGCGCGGGATGAAGGTCTATCTCGATATTGTCATCAATCACACCGCAGATGTCATTCGCTATCGCGAATGCCCGAAACCCTCGGCGCTGGGTTGTCCGTACCGGTCAAAAGCGGACTACCCCTACTCCACGCGCGGCGGCGTTGGCGGCGCGAAAATCAACAAGGGATTTTTGGGCGACGAAATAGGAACCGAGGCCAATTTCGCCAAGCTGTCTCGTCCCGATTACGCCTACACTCCCTATGTCCCGGAGGCGGAAAAGGACGTGAAACGTCCCGCCTGGCTTAACGAGCTTCGCTATTACCACAATCGCGGGAATTCGACCTTCCAGGGGGAGAGTTCTAACTATGGCGACTTTTTCGGCCTGGACGATGTCTACACCGAAAATCCAAAGGTCGTTCAGGGCTTCATAGACATTTACGGCCGATGGATCTCCGACTTCAAACTCGACGGATTTCGCATTGACACCGAGCAACATGTCGGCGCCGCCTTCTGGCGCGCCTTCATTCCGGCGATGCTGCAAAAGGCCAAAGAATCAGGCGTTCCGCACTTCTATATTTTCGGAGAAGTGATGAACATGTCCGCCGCGGTGCTCGCTGAACATTCGCGCGTCGACGGCCTGCCATATCCGCTTGATTTCGCCTTCATGACAGCGATTAAGGACGTCGTCGCCAAAGGCGCGCCGACCGACGAGCTTTCGCAACTCTTCGCAGCGGATTCGCTATATGAAGGCGGGGCGACGCACGCGCTGGGCCTCCCTACGTTTCTCGGCAACCACGATCTCGGCCGGTTCGGATATTTCCTGCGCCAGGCCGATCCGGAAGCGTCCGCTGACGAGCTCCTCAAGAAAGACGAGCTGGGGCTCGCCATGCTCTTTTTTTTGCGCGGCGTTCCTGTGATATATTATGGCGATGAACAGGGCTTCACAGGCGACGGCGGCGATCAGGACGCGCGCGAAGACATGCTCCCAAGCCAAGTCGCCTCGTATAATGATAACGTCCTTATAGGAACAAACAAGACGACGGCGGACTCCAATTTTGATACGAATAGTCCGCTTTACAAGCTGGTCTCTGATTTCGCGAAAATATACCGCGAGCATCCTACGCTTCGTCGCGGGAAACAGTTGGTTCGTCTCAGCGAAATTGACGGCGGTCTCTTTGCTGTCTCAAGAATGGGCGCTGACGGCGGAGAGATTCTGGAAGTGTTCAACACGCGCAATGAGACACGGCGAGCCGAAATCGAAGTTGATCCGCGTTCGACGCAATGGACGAGCCTTGTAGGAACATGCGATCGGCGACCCTCGGCGCCCGGAAGCTATCATGTGCGATTACAGCCATTCGGATACGTCATTTGTCAATCAAACAAGTGGAGACTTCACTGATGGGCGGCAGCTCCCTTCTGGACCGCGTGACCGCCCGCAAAGTGACCGTTGCGCAGACCGGACGCGAATGGTGGCGCGGCGCGATCATTTACCAGATCTATCCGCGCAGCTTTCGAGACTCGAATGACGATGGCGTGGGCGACTTGAAGGGCGTCGCGGACGGCCTTGAATATGTCGCCAGCCTTGGCGTCGACGCGATCTGGCTTTCGCCATTTTACGTCTCGCCGATGCATGATTTCGGATATGATGTTTCGAACTACCGCGATGTAGATCCGATCTTCGGGACCCTCGCCGACTTTGATCGCGTCGTTGACCGCGCGCATCGGCTCGGCCTCAAAGTCATAATCGATCAGGTTTATTCTCACACATCGGACCAACACGCCTGGTTCGCCGAGAGCCGTCTCGACAGGATGAACGCCAAGGCGGATTGGTATGTCTGGGCCGACGCCAAACCAGACGGGAGTCCGCCGAATAACTGGCTTTCCGTTTTCGGGGGCAGCGCATGGACTTGGGACGGACGGCGCGGGCAGTACTATTTGCACAATTTCCTGACGAGCCAGCCCGATCTCAATCTGCACAATCCGGAGGTGCAGGACGCGCTGCTCGATGTCGCGCGCTTTTGGCTCGACCGGGGCGTCGACGGTTTTCGTCTGGACGCCATTAATTTCGGCATGCATGACCCGTTGTTGCGCGATAATCCGCCGTCTCCAAGAGACGGACGAACGTTCGCGCGGCCCTACGATATGCAAAGTCATATCTACAATATGTCCCACCCGGACATTACGAAATTCCTTGAGCGTGTCCGCTCGGTAACCGATGAATATGGCGATTGTTTTACGGTCGCCGAAGTCGGCGGCCCCGAACCGCTCGCGGAAATCAAAGCGTTCACTGAGAACGGCAAAAGGCTGAATTCCGCCTACGGATTCGATTTCCTTTATGCGCAGGAATTGACGCCGGAGCTGCCGCGCCGTGCGCTGTCGGCCTGGACTGGCGCGCCGAATGAAGGCTGGCCGTCTTGGGCGTTCTCCAATCACGACGCGCCGCGCGCCGTAAGCCGCTGGTCGAAGCCCGAAGACAGATTGAAGTCCTCAAAACTTTTGACGCTGCTTCTCGTTGCGCTCAGAGGCAACGCCTTCATTTATCAGGGCGAAGAACTTGGCCTTCCCCAAGCGCATGTTTCCTTCGAAGACCTCAAGGACCCGGAAGCGATTGTCAATTGGCCGCAAACCCTTGGCCGTGACGGCGCTCGTACGCCGATCCCCTGGCGCTCGGATGCGCCCAATGGCGGATTTTCCTCCGTGCGTCCCTGGCTTCCGGTCGATCCGGAGCACATACCTCTCGCCGTTTCACAACAGGAGACCGATCCCAATTCGACGCTCAACTTCGTGCGCCGGGCAATTGAAATCCGGCGCACGACGCCCGCTCTCCGTTACGGCGACGTTGAATTTCTGGACTCTCCTGAGAACGTTCTCGCCTTCGCCCGCAAGCTTGAGGACTCAACGGTCATCTGCGTCTTTAACCTTGGAGGCTCAGCCGCATCGTTTTCGCCTGGAAGCGGCAAACGCTCCATCCTGCTGACGACGTCGGACGCATCGTCGGCAGTTTCAGATGAAGACGAAATTCTGCCCCCGCTGTCCGGTTTCATCTGCGCGTTCGAACCCTCGTAGCCGCCCCCTTTGCTCCGGGCGGACGGACGGCGCCGACAGGCCGCACGATAGGGCGCGCTTTACGTCTCTCGCCCGGATCAGGCGCCGCAGGATTCGCGAACAATGAGTTCGGTCGGCAGGCGCTCCGACTGCGCCTCCTTTCCGCCTGACAAAGCAAGGAGCTTGGAAACGAGCAGACGTCCGGCTTTGGCCATGTCCTGGGAAATCGTCGTGAGCGAAGGCCGGCTGTAGCGCGCCAAAAGCACGTTATCATAACCCACGACAGAAACATCATCCGGCACGCGCCGCCCGCATTTCAGAAGACCGCGAATCGCGCCGAGCGCAATAAGGTCGCTCGCGGCGAAGATCCCATCGAAGGCGATTTTATGCGATATCATCGTTTCGACCGCCGCTTCTGCGGATTCGACCTCGAAATGCACGGGAGGCGCGAGCGCCGGGTCGATCTTCAGACCGGCTTCCCTTAACGCATCGACATAGCCCGTATATCTCTGCAACGCCTCCGGCGCCTCGATATCTCCGAAAAACGCGATGCGCTTGCGGCCGAGTCGAATGAGGTGCGAAGCGGCTCGCCTTCCGCCCTTTATGTTGTCGCTGCCTACCGAAGGGTAACGTTGCCCGGAGAGCTCAGCGCCCCAAACGATGAACCGCTTGTCATCGCGATACAGCCTGTTAAAGCGGTCATGAAGAAAACTCTGTCCAAGGAATATCACTCCGTCTGCGCGACTGGTCTCCATGAGAGATGCGAGGTCATCGTAGTCGGTCGGCGCCACATGCGAGATCAAGATATCGCAGCCGCTCTCACGCGCCGCCTCGCCCACGCCCCCGATCAATTCGAGATAGAACGGATCGGCGATGCTTCCGGCGCGCCCCTGAGGCGTCGGCACGACGATTGCGATCGTCGCCGCGGCGCCCGACAATATGGCCGGCATATGCGGACGAAATGAATAATTGTGATCGCGTGCGATCTTCCAGATTCGCCGCTTCGTTTCTTCGCGCACTGAAGGGTGATCATTGAGCGCGCGGGAAACAGTCGCGATCGAAACGCCTGCGATCTCCGCCAGGTCCTCAAGCCGTGAGTATTTTTTCATCATCGTCTTTCGTGTTTTGCGGTCGTTTCACGCCTTCGCCGACGAAGGCCATCGCGCAGGCCGAAACCAAGAACGCTCCCCCGCCGATCACAAGCGCCCAGCCAGGGTCGCCGCCGAAATATGCTCTTACGATCGGTCCCATGATCCCCGCCACAACAATCTGCGGCAGCACAATGAAGAAGTTGAAAATTCCCATATAGACGCCCATTTTCGCCGGCGGAAGCGCATCGGTCAGAACGGAATAAGGAATGGTCAGAATCGACGCCCAGGCGATCCCGATCCCGACTTCCGAGACGAGCAACAGCCTCGGGTCTGATATTACGAAGAAGGATGCAAGACCTGCCGCGCCGAGAATAAGGCTGAACGCATAGATGCGACGTCGGCCGAAGCGACGGGCGATCCCGGGCAGGACGAAGGCGTAGAGCGCGGCGACGCCATTATAGACCGCGAACAGCACGCCGACCCAGTCGGCGCCGTTCGCATATGCGCTCGACGTTACGTCGCTCGCGCCGAATTGCCGGCTTGTCACAGTCGCCGTCGTATAAATCCACATCAGGAATAGTCCGAACCATGAAAAGAACTGAACGACGGCGAGCTTTCTCATGGCGCCGGGCATCGACATAAGGTCAGCCAATATTTGGCTGAAAAAGTGATCGTCCCGGCGCGCCCGAATGAAACCCGCATTGACGATAAAAGCGAATCCCAACGCGGCGACGCCGCCGCCGAAGACATAGAGCTGCTTGTCGCCCGCAAGTTTAAAAACTGCGAGTTCGACAAGGAGTCCCACTGTCAACAAAACGAGGCCCCACAGCAGAAAGAATGCGGGGGAAGGTCTTTGCGACGTCATTTTGACTATTTCAGAAGAAAGGGCCTCCCGCGCTCTGAATTTCGCAATGTCTTCCGGAGAATATTCTTTCGTTGTCAGCACCGTCCAGAGCACCGCGAGGAAGAACGCAGCGCCGCCGAGATAGAAGGAAAAACGCACGGCGTCCGGTATCTCGCCCGCCGCCGCCTCGTTCGAGACGCCCAGAAAATTAGTCATGACATAAGGCGCTGTTGACGCGAGCAACGCGCCGGCGCCGATAAACAGAGTCTGCATCGCAAAGCCGGTGGTTCGCTGTTCGCTCGGCAGCATGTCTCCAACGAAGGCGCGAAACGGCTCCATCGAAACATTGATTGAAGCGTCAAGAACCCAAAGAGTCAGCGCCGCCGCCCAAAGATGGGGCGCGTTCGGCATGATGAAAAGCGCCAGGCTGGCGAGCACGGCCCCGGCGAGGAAATAAGGCCTTCGCCTGCCCAGCCGAGTCCAGGTGCGATCGCTGAAGTGGCCGATCAGAGGCTGCACGATCAGGCCGGCGACAGGGCCCGCGATCCACAGGATCGGCAAGGCGTCGATCGACGCTCCAAGCGTCTGGAAAATCCGGCTGACATTGGCGTTCTGGAGCGCGAAACCTATCTGTATGCCGAAAAAGCCGAACGACATGTTCCAGATTTGCCAGAACCGCATTGCAGGTTTGTTCACGCCCCCTCCCTTTTTGTAACTTTTTACAATTATTGTCCGTCGAGTCGCTAATGTCGAGCCCTTTGACCCGCTGAGGGCCGACCATAAGACCCATTAATTCCTTCCTATTCTTAAGGACCAGCCCATTATTGGTGAGGAGGGCGGGACTGTAAATTGATGCAAACTATAACCCGGGAGCCGGGATTCCAGGCCGCCCGTTGGCGAAAGCGGAGGCGGTTGATCCAAGCGGCTCGCCGCTTCCCTCCTACGCGCCGCGGGCAGACCAATCGGCCATGCAGGGTTCGCTCACACTCGCTCCTTCAAACTTTCCGCGCCATCGGAATATTCGTATGCAAATCGGCCTTCCGATCAGTATCAACCCCGATCGACGGTCTCGCTGAATGATTGACACGGTCAGAGGACGCGGCAGCGCTTCTCATCCGTCCTTTATCCCCTCTAACCCGCGTCTGCATCGCGAACGGTTTTGAGAGGCGATCGGTGAGTCCTCGCCGCTCACGGCCGAGCGCTTCCCGCTGTCAGTTTAAGCCGCCGCGAAAAGCGCGCATATAAAAATCCGCTTGCTCAGGCGGATATTGAAAGGCTCTGCCAATCGGGCATGCGCGGCGCGCGGCGCACGCTCGCTCCATGCAATCGGCGCCCTCCGGCCGACGGATATGCGCAACGCATCTGGCGGCGTTAAAGGAGCCGCCGCCGCCCAGAGCGTGAGCCGGGCAGACTGACAAACATGGCTTTTCAACGCATGCGTCGCAGGGGCGCGGACGCACGTCGCGCGAAGGCAGATCGAATGTCTCCCTGAAGGCGAGCGCGCCCCGCCAGGAATGCCACAAGCCGAAATCCGGGTGGATCAGCATGCCGATCTCGGACGGATATACAGCTTCCGCTTTTCGGGCCCATTTGACGAACGGCATGAGAGGCGCCGTAAACGGGAAATAGGGCTTGGCTCGGAACTGGCGAGCGAGCGCGGAAATCACCCGATGCGACCAACGGTCGAGCGGGTCGGGCCGCTGATCGCGATATTCCGGCGAGGCTGTAAAGACGGCCCACTGTCCGCTTCCGACAAAGCCAAGCAGGATGAGCGTGCCGACTCCGGCGCGCTCGGCCTCCGGCAAGTCGTCTGTCGCCGGATGAAAAGCGCCGCGATAGGCCAGTCCTGCCGCCGCGACGGCTTCCTTTACCTCATCAAGAGTCACATGTTTCGCCGATAACGGCCGCCGACCTCAAACAGAGTATTGGAAATCTGCCCGAGCGAACAATATCGCACCGCATCCATCAGAACAGAGAATACGTTCTGTCCATTCACAACCGCATCGCGCAGACGTTGTTTCATCACATCCGCCTGCTCACGGTTTCGCGCCTGAAATTCCCTCAGTCGCCTAATTTGGCTATCCTTCTCTTCGGATGTCGAGCGCTGCAGAGGCGGCGGCGGCGGTTCCGGCGCATTCGGATCGACGAATGTGTTGACGCCGACAATCGGGAGCGAACCGTCGTGCTTTTTGTGTTCGTAATAGAGGCTTTCCTCTTGAATCTTTCCACGTTGATAGCCGGTCTCCATCGCCCCTAACACGCCGCCGCGATCAGCGATGCGCTCAAATTCCTTAAGCACGGCCTCCTCAACCAGGTCCGTCAATTCGTCAATTATGAACGCGCCCTGATTGGGATTCTCGTTCTGGGCGAGACCCCACTCCTTGTTTATGATCATCTGGATCGCCATTGCTCGGCGCACCGAATGCTCTGTTGGGGTTGTGTACGCCTCATCAAAGGCGTTTGTATGCAGAGAATTGCAGTTATCGTATATCGCAATCAGAGCCTGCAGCGTCGTGCGTATATCGTTGAAATCCATCTCCTGGGCGTGCAATGACCGACCGCTGGTCTGTATGTGATATTTAAGCTTCTGCGAACGTTCGTTCGCCCCATACTTGTCGCGCATGGCGATCGCCCAAATGCGCCTGGCGACGCGCCCGATCACCGAATATTCCGGATCCATTCCATTGGAGAAGAAGTAGGAGAGGTTCGGCGCGAAGTCGTCGACCTTCATCCCCCGCGCGAGGTAAGACTCCACGAAAGTGAATCCGTTCGCCAATGTGAACGCCAATTGCGAAATCGGATTGGCGCCGGCCTCCGCGATGTGATAGCCGGAGATCGATACGGAATAGAAATTCCGTACGCGATGTTCGACGAAAAACTCCTGGATATCGCCCATCATTTTAAGGGCGAACTCGGTTGAAAATATGCAGGTGTTTTGGCCCTGATCTTCCTTGAGTATGTCCGCCTGCACGGTTCCGCGAACAGTCTCCAGCGCCCACTCGCGGATTTTGTTGGCTTCCTCTTCTGTAGGCGCGCGCCCGTTTTCTCTTTCGAATTTTTCCAGCTGCTGATCGATCGCCGTGTTGAAGAACATGGCGAGGATCATGGGCGCCGGCCCGTTGATGGTCATCGAGACTGACGTTTCCGGCGAGCACAGATCGAAGCCGTCGAAAAGCGCCTTCATGTCGTCAAGAGTCGCGACGGAAACGCCGGAATTGCCGATTTTCCCGTAAATATCGGGCCGCTCGTCGGGGTCAAAACCGTAAAGAGTGACGGAATCGAAGGCCGTTGAAAGCCGCTTCGCCTTGGAGTCTTTCGAGAGATATTTGAACCGCGCATTGGTTCGGAACGGGTCGCCCTCGCCCGCGAACATTCGCGTGGGGTCTTCGCTCTCCCGCTTAAAGGCGAAAACGCCGGCCGTATAAGGAAAGGCGCCCGGCACATTTTCCCGCAGCATCCATGTCAGCAATTCGCCGTGATCTTCGTATCTCGGCAGCACGACTTTGCGGATTTCGGTTCCTGAAAGAGTCTTGCGCGTGAGTTTCGTGCGAATTTCCTTGTCGCGAATTTTCACGACATATTCGTCGCCGGAATAGCTCCGTTTGACTTTAGGCCAGTCCGCAAGCAGCTTTCTCGCGCGCGGATCCTGACGCTCCCGGCGAGCTTCTATCAACTTGTCGAGATCGCCTGCATTCCCGCCTGCTTGCTCCAGCATCTCCTTGGAGCGCTCAAGCTGCTGGATTTCGCGGGCCAGTCGCGCCTGATGCGACGCCTTCGCATGGTAATCACGCACGACCTGGGCGATTTCGGCGAGATAGCGCTGACGCGCTGGCGGCAAAATCGCCTCGCGAGCTGACGGCATGCGTTTCCCGTTCGCTTCAAACCGGGTTTCCGGCAGCGCGAACCCTTTGCCCGCAAGCTGTTCGCGCAGGCCGACATACAGGCCGGTTACGCCATCGTCTTGATATCTGGATGCGATCGCGCCGAAGACGGGCATCTCCTCGGGCGGCGTGGAGAACGCCTCGCGATTGCGCTGCACCTGCTTGCGCACGTCTCTCAGAGCGTCTTCTGCGCCCTTCCGGTCAAATTTGTTGATTGCGATAATGTCCGCGAAATCGAGCATGTCGATTTTTTCAAGCTGCGAGGCCGCGCCGAATTCGGGGGTCATGACATAGAGCGAGACGTCCGCCAGTTCTGCAATTGCGGCGTTGCCCTGCCCGATTCCCGGCGTTTCGACGATGATCAAATCGAAGCCTGCGACGCGACACGCGCGGACCGCCTGATGAACGAAAGCCGGCACCTCGCTCTCTGATTCCCGCGTCGCGACGGATCGGAAATATATTTCCGGCGCATTGATCGAATTCATCCGGATACGATCCCCGAGAAGCGCCCCGCCCGACTTGCGTCGCGACGGATCGATCGCAAGCACCGCTATCCGAAAGGCGCTCGAATCCATTCGGAAGCGCGTGATCAATTCGTCGCAAAGGGACGATTTTCCGGATCCGCCGGTTCCGGTGACGCCCAGAACCGGGGCGCGCGGTCTCCGGCTCGCCGCAAGCTCGAGCTGCTCGAGGACGTCTGCGCCGACGCCGCCTTGCTCGAGTTGCGTCAGAAAACGGGCCAGGCCGGCCCAATGCGGCTTATCAAGGTCGCCGATCGAAGCTCGGCCCGCGTCTAACGGATCGAAGTCCGCTCTGGCGATCATGTCCTCGATCATGCCTTGCAGGCCCATTTTCTGTCCGTCTTCCGGCGAATATATTCTCTCCACGCCGTACGCTTGCAGCTCTTTGATCTCGTCACGGACGATAACGCCGCCGCCGCCGCCGAATACCTTGATGTGACCGGCGCCGCGCTCCCTGAGGAGATCGATCATGTATTTGAAATATTCTATATGCCCGCCCTGGTAGGAGCTGACGGCGACGCCTTGCACGTCTTCCTGTATGGCGGCGGCGACGATTTCGTCGACAGAGCGATTATGGCCGAGGTGAATCACCTCAACGCCGCATGACTGAAGAATACGCCGCATGATGTTGATCGCGGCGTCATGCCCGTCAAAAAGGCTCGTTGCAGTTACGAAGCGCACTTTGTTTGCGCGCGCCGGCGCGCCGCCCTCCTGCGGGCTCGCTTCGCTTCGCTCGATGACCCCGGCATCATCTGGCATCATGTCCTCCCAGGACGAATAAATTGCGTTACAGCGCCTCGTCGGCGATCGCCATGAGCGATTGCGCGCCGGCTGTGACTTCCGCCTCATAAGCAAGAGCGCGCGGCAAGATTCGCTCTCCGAAAAACTTCGCTGTCGCGATCTTGGCTTTCAGAAACTCCGCATCGCCCTCGCCCGATTCAAGCATGTCTGTCGCCGCAAGCGCCGCTTTCGCCATGAGCCAACCGCCGGCGACGACGCCCCACAAACGCAAATAAGGCACTGCGCCGGCCGCGGCGTTGCGCACATCGCCGCGATGCTGCTCCAGAAGGAAAGCTGTCGCCTTTTCGACAGACGCGGCGCCGCGCGATAAGGCGGCGCGCAGTCCTTTGACATCCTCGCCGGCCCGAGAGAGAGCGCCGTCGAGATCGCGCACTTCTTCAATCAGCCGCATCGCTTCTTCGCCGCCGTCCCGCGCGAGCTTCCGGCCGATCAAATCATTCGCTTGAATGCCGTTGGTTCCTTCGTAGATCTCGGCGATCTTGGCGTCGCGCATGAACTGGGCGGCGCCGGTTTCCTCGATATAACCCATCCCGCCATGAACCTGCACGCCATTCCACGCCGCCTCCGATCCGTTTTCCGTGCACCATCCTTTGACGATCGGAATGAGAAAATCGACGCGCGACTGGGCCGCGCTGCGCGCATCCGCGTCCGGATGGCGGCGCGCAATATCCAGCTTGCCGGCGGCGTAATAGGCCAGCGCCCGGCCGGCCTCGGCCAAAGCGCGCATAGTCATCAACATCCGACGCACATCCGGATGGCGAACGATGGCGACCGGATCAGGATTGTCGCCGTCGATCGCGCGACTCTGGACGCGCTCGCGGGCGAATGACGCGGCTTTCTGATATGCGCGCTCGCAAATGCCGACGCCCTCAAGGCCGACGGAGAGGCGGGCGTTGTTCATCATCGTGAACATGTAAGCGAGGCCCTTATTCTCCTCTCCCATGAGATAGCCGATCGCCCCCTCCTTTTCTCCGTACTGCATGACGGCTGTCGGGCTCGCATGGATGCCCATCTTTTCTTCCAGTGAAACGCACCTGACGTCATTGCGGCCGGTGAGCGCTCCGTCATCGCCCACAAGAAATTTCGGCACAATAAACAGCGAGATGCCTTTTACGCCCTCAGGCGCGTCCGGCGTCCGGGCCAACACCATGTGAATCGTATTGTCCGTCAGGTCGTGATCGCCATAGGTAATGAAAATCTTTTGCCCCGTGATCCGGTAATGATCGCCTTCCTTCACAGCTTTCGTCCGTACCCGGGCGAGATCGGAACCCGCCTGCGGTTCGGTGAGGTTCATCGTGCCGGTCCACTCGCCGGATATGAGCTTGGCGAGATATTTTTCCTTTTGCTCCGGAGCGCCGTATTTGGATAGCGCCTCCACCGCCGCCTGCGTCAGCATCGGACAAAGCGCAAATGCCATATTCGCGGCATGCCACATATCCTGGAGCGCGGTTGCGACGAGCTGAGGCAGGCCTTGCCCGCCGTAATCAGGATCGAAGGGAACCGCATTCCAGCCGCCTTCGATAAATTGCCTGTAAGCCTTGCGCCATCCGTCAGGCGTTTTGACGATCCCGTTCGACAGTCTGGAGCCTTGCAGGTCGCCGATCCGATTAAGCGGAGCCAATACGCCGGACGCAAACTTTCCGCCCTCTTCAAAAATCGACTCCAACAACTCCTCGTTCAAATCGCCCGAGCCCGGGAGCGCGACGATTTCGGCGAAACCCGCGAGCTTCGTCGCGACGAATTTCATGTCGGCGAGAGGGGCCGTGTAATCGCTCATGCGGTGAGATTTCCTTTTCCAGTCCGGTCGCTTCCGCCTCGCCCGCGTCCGCCGAACAAGGCGCGCCAAAAGGGGCGCGTCGCGTGACGCCGCGCGCGCTTTTCGCTCTTTGTGCAGCTTCCCACAGACATTTGTCAAATGCATAATTTGCGCGTAATATGCGTTTTGTGCATAGGTTATGAACGCCATCAAGTTAAAGCATGTCGTGGCCGTGGACCGCGCGGGCTCCATCAGCGCCGCCGCGCGGGCGCTCGGCCTGACTCAATCCACCATCAGCCGAAGCCTCGCCGACATTGAAACCGAAATCGGCTACGCGCTTTTCGACAGGCGCGCCCGCGATGTCGTCGCGACCGACCGGGGACGGGATTTCATCAACCGGGCGGCGCGCATCATTTCCGATCTCGACCAGCTTTCGGAGGACGCCCGGATGGCGCGCGAAGCCGGCGAAACGCTCATTCGCGTGGGCGTCAGCCCCGCCTCCATGCAGGGGCTGGTCAACAAGGCGATCATCGAGCTGATGCAACGACGGGCCGAATTGCGGGTCCACCTCGAAGCCATGTCAGGCGGCGCCGGCATTCGCGCGCTGCGACGCGGCGACATCGATGTCCTCGTGGGACCGGAAAATGCGATCGTCGGGGACGAAGCGTTTGCGTTCACGCGCCTTGGCGATCTGAAAACCCACCTCTTCGCGCGCAAACGTCATCCTCTGGCCGCCAAATCCGATCTGAGCAGGGAAGCGATTTCCGCTTATCCGGTGATCGCTCCGGACCGGATGAGCTGGCATGCCGACCGATTGCGCGAATTGTTCGTCCGCGCCGGCGGCGACGCGTCCAGACGCATGCATGTCGTCGAATATTTCCCGCTGGTCGCCGATATCGTCGCTAAAAGCGACGCCATCGGCGTCATCAGCGACGAATATGCGCGGACAGGCGCGTTTGCACGACGCTTCGCGTTGCTCGACATTGCCTTTTTCGAACCGCTTGCCGTAGGATTCGCCGTAAGAAAGCGTTGGCTGCCGACGCCGGCCGTTTGCGCATTTCAGGCGACGCTGCAAGACTATCCGCCCGGCGTCTGATCCTGCGCCTCCGAAGCAAAGAAAGCGTGCAAACGATGGCTGACACAAAGGTCTACACCCGCGGCGGCGACGCCGGAGAGACATCCATGCTTTCCGGCGAACGGGTTTCAAAAGCCGACCGCCATATTGCGGCTGTCGGCGACCTCGACGAGCTGTCAGTCGCCCTGGGATTCGCGCGCCTTGCTCGCCCAAAGCGCGACGCCGTGCTGAAATCGGCGCAAAAGGCGCTGTATCAGCTGAGCGCGATGATCAGCTATCAAGGCCATAAACATAATGAGCGCTTTCGGCTGGAAATCGGCGCCGTCGAAAGGCTTGAATCCCTGATCGACGAAATTCAGGCGGGACTGCCGCCGCTCAAGGATTTCATATATCCGGGCCAGAGCGAGCCCGGCTGCTGGCTGCATCAGGCTCGCGTCGTCGCGCGGCGCACCGAACGCACTCTGTCTTTGCTGCCGGACGAAAAGAAGCGTCAGGCCCTGCCCTACATCAACCGGTTGTCCGATCTTCTATTCGTTCTCGCCCGGGAGGCCGATCATGATGCAGGCGCCTCGGAAGAGAGTTACGCCGGCTAAACGCGCTCCTCATCCGCGCCGACGGAGCGGCGCAGTCCGAATTCGCCGCGCAAACCTTGACCATGATCCGAGATCGAGTTTCGACGATCGCGCCTCAAGCGGCGTGGTGAATCGCGTCGCCCGCTCCGAAAGCCTGCGACGCAAGCGGGCTCATTCGCTTACTGTCGCGCTTCCGCTGACTTCGAATTTCGTCTGAACGCCGGCCGCTTCAGCCATTCCGGCGCGCCGGACGGGCTGGCCGCCGCCAATCCAGACTTCGACCGTCCCGGGATCGATCCGGCGCCGGCCTGCGCTGTCGACGACGCTCATCGCCCGCCCACTCAGCGAGAACTCTACGGTTTTCGTCTCGCCCTTTTTGAGATGGATCCGCTTGAAGCCTTCGAGCGAGCGTATGGGCGCGCCCTTGACGCCAGGATGCGCCAGATAGAGTTCGACGACTTCATCGCCGTCCATCGCGCCGGTGTTCGTTACCTCCGCCGAGACGGTCACCGGGTCCCCGGCGCTGACCTCAGCGCTGCTGACTTTCGCATTGGCGTAGGAAAATGACGTATAGCTCAGTCCGTATCCGAATGGATAAAGCGGCTCGCCTGTGAAGTACTTGTAGGTTCGGCCGGTCATTGCGTAGTTTTCAAAGTCCGGCAATTGATCAACCGACTTGTAGAATGTCACCGGCAAGCGCCCCGCAGGACTGTAATCGCCCGCCAGAAGCGAGGCGACCGCCGAGCCGCCTTCTTCGCCCGGATACCACGCCTCAATGATCGCGCCGACATGGGCGTCCGCCCAGTTTACGCCGAGCGCGCTCCCGTTCATGAGAACGAGAACGACCGGTTTCCCGGCGGCGACAACTTTTCTGAGCAGCGCCTCTTGCGGCGCAGGAAGATCGAGGCTGGTGCGGTCGCCGCCGGAAAAGCCCGGCGCCTCAACTCGCATTTCTTCGCCTTCAACGCGCGGGGACAAGCCCGCAACGAACACAACGACGTCTGCGCTTGCAGCGGCCGCAACCGCCTCTTCCTCGCGATCGCCGGGCGGATTCCAGACAAGCCGCTCATATCCGCTTTGGCCGACCTGTCGCGCTTCGATACGAATGGGATAGGTCTTGCCCGCCTCCAGCAAAATGGATCCGGTCGCGGGGGCGTCCGATTCCTCCGTATCCCAAGCGTCTATGAGAAGCCGGTCGCCGATCCAAATCCGATAGCCGTTGCGGCTGTCAAAGCGGATCTGATAGGCGCCGGTCTTCGAAGGAACAAGCGCGCCGCTCCAGCGGATCGAGCTGTTCCTTTCGGCTCCCGACCACATTATCGCCGCGTTTTGCTCCACGGCGGTTTTTCGGGGCTCGCCTGAGACGTCGCCGCCATCGAAATATTCAGCTTTCAGGCCGTGCGATTTGCACTCAGGATCCACGCACAGCGCCTCGTCCGGAACAGCCGGATCGGCTTTGCCGATGACGCCCGTCCCTTCAGCGTAGATAATCCGGGAATTGGGAAACCGCGCGCGCAACCCGTCGAGAACAGTCACCGGCTTTGAAGGGATGCCGTGATAATTGCCGACAAGCGCTTCGAGGCTATCGGCGTTGGGTCCGATGACGGCGATCGTCTTCGGCGAAGCGCGGAAAGGCAAAAGTCCGTCGTTCTTTAACAGCACCATCGACTCGCGGGCCATGCGCGCGGCCAGTTCCCGGTGCGCGTCCGTGTCGTAGTCCGCTGCCGTTATGTCCGAAAACGGCCGCCCATTCGCCGGTTCGAACATGCCAAGCCGCATTCGCGCGGCGAAGAGGCGCTCGAGCGACTTGTCGATCACCGCCTCCTTCATCAGACCCTGTTTGACCGCCTCGACGATATGATCGGTTTCCGTAGTCCAGTTATTGCGGAAATCGCCGCAGATAATGTCCATGCCCGCCGTGAAAGCGAGAGAGACGGCTTTGACAGGGTCGTCGACATAATGCAGCGCGTCCTTGCGATAGATGTTCGCCGCCGCGCCGCAATCTGAAACGACATATCCTTTAAATCCCCAGTCCTTGCGAAGCCTGTCTTCGAGAAGGGCGGAATCAGCGCATGCGGGCACGCCGTCGATCGCGTTGTATGCGCACATGACAGATTCAACGCCGCCGTCGACCACCGCGGCCCTGAAGGCGGGCAAATAGGTGTCCTCCAAATCATGCGGCGAGGGATGAACGTCTTCGCGATGGCGGTTCGACTCCGGGCCGCTATGCACCGCGAAGTGTTTGGCGGTCGCGATCGTCTTCAGGAATTTCGGATCGTCTCCCTGCAGACCATGTATGAATGCGACCGCCATTTGCGAGGTCAGGTAAGGATCCTCGCCGTAAGTCTCCTGCCCCCTGCCCCAACGCGGATCGCGGAAAATGTTGATATTCGGCGACCAAACGGTCAATCCGCGATACCAATCGCTGCCGCCGTCAGGGCCTAGGGTCTTCAGATATTTCGCGCGGAACTCGGTGCTGATGACGTCCGCCGCCCCGCGCATCAAGGACGCGTCCCAGGTCGCCGCCATGCCGATAGCCTGAGGGAACACTGTGGCGTTCCCCGCGCGGGCCACGCCATGCAGCCCCTCATTCCACCAATTGTATTTCGGGACGCCGAGCCGCTTGATCGCGGGCGCGTCATAACCGAGCTGTTCGGCCTTCTCCTGCAACGTAAGGCGCGCAACGAGATCAGCCGCCCGGGCGTCAATCGGGGCGGACGCATTCTTGTAGAGCGGCTCGGCTTCCGTCGCCGCGGCGGAGGAGTCGCTGTGCGCCTGCGGCTGGTCGCGCCCGCATGCCGATAGGCCGGCGGCCAGGATCGATAAAAACACCGCTCCGAGGCCGGTCGAGCGGCGGGCGAAGCCCATCGCCCTGTCTGTGAGTTTTGGCCTTTGCATAGGATTATCTTCCTTTCCCGGCGTTTCGCAGCGCTTGTCGCGTCATCAGGTCTCGCACGGGCGCAGACCCGCCCGGCTCGCTCATCCCTTCATTTCTTCAAGTTCAAGCCCTTTCGTCTCCCTGACCGCCATCAGTACGAAGAAGATCGAAATGAAGGCGCATAGTGTGTAAAATCCATATGCTCCGGTCAGCCCTATTCCGGGCGCCGCCAACATGATTGGGAATGTCATGGTGATGGCGAAATTCGAAATCCACTGAAAGAAGCCGGACACGGCGAGCCCCGAGCCGCGAATCTGGTTCGGAAACATCTCTCCGAGCATGACCCACATGACCGGCCCCCACGAAAAGTTGAAAAACATCACGTAAAGATTCGCCGCGACAAGCGCGAGCAGGCCCATTTGCGGATTAAGATCGAGCAGATCGTTCGCCAGCACGGTCCTTTCCGCATAGGCGGTTCCGTTCGCGAGCACAGTCCCCGCCTCGATGATCGCGCCCTTGCTGAGCAGCGTTCCCGTCGAAAAAGCAAAGGCGGCGAGTCCTAAAGTCACCGCCATGCCCACAGAGCCGATCACCAGCATCGGCTTGCGGCCGATTTTGTCGATCACCATCAGCGCGAGGATCACGGACCCGATGCTCAATCCGCCCGAAAGGACATTGACGAGAAGGGCGTCATTCTCGGTCAGGCCGGCCGCCTGCCAGAGCACCGCGCCGTAATAGAAGATGACATTGATCCCGACGAGTTGCTGGAACGTGGCGAGGCCGATGCCTACCCAAACGATCGGCTTGAGACCGGTTTTGCTGTGAAGGATGTCGCCGAGACTCGGCCTCAATTCGTGGATCAATGAATTTTGAATCTCCTCGACCTTCGCCGCCGCCTTTCCGCGGCCGGCGACCCGCGCCAGAACGCTCTCCGCCTTTTCGGTCGCGCCCTTTGCGACGAGATAGCGGGGGCTCTCCGGGATGAGGAACAGCAGGATCAGAAACAGGCCTGCGGGAAACAGCTCCATCCAGAACATCCAGCGCCAGGCCGCGAAGCCGAAAACCCATTTGGAGAGCGCCGATCCCGCGGAATGCGCAATCAGGTAATTGCTGAGAAACGCCATAAACAGTCCGGCGATGATGGCGACCTGCTGAATTGAAGACAGCCGCCCGCGCATATGCGCGGGCGCGACTTCCGAAATGTAAGCGGGCGCCATGACGCTCGCCGCGCCCACGGCGAGTCCGCCCAAAGCGCGATAGATTATGAACTCGAACGACGATCCGGCGACCCCCGACCCCCAGGCGCTGACGATGAAAAACACAGCGGCGATGATCATCATCGTCCGTCGGCCGAATAGATCGGAAAGCGAACCCGCAAATGCGGCGCCGGCGGCGCAGCCGAGCAACATCGAAGCGACGTTAAAACCCGTTCCGATGCTTGTGGAATGGAAAGCGGCCTTCAGCCCGTCAACAGTTCCGTTGATCACGCCGCTGTCAAATCCGAACAGAAAGCCGCCAATCGTGGCGACAATGGTTACGAGAAGCACGAAGCTGAAATCTTCATCCTTCGCGGCGGCGGGCGAGAGTGGCTGTTCAGTCAATTGTCGCTCCCCTTTGGGCCGATTTCGGCCTTTGATTGTTTTGCAGCGGTTGCGATCCGCCGCTTTCGGCGTCGCCCCGTCAAATGTTAAGGCTAACATCGATTGCGGATCAATGCACCAGAAAATTCTCCGACGGCCCTCTTCGAAATCCCGAACGCCGCGCCCGCCGACGGCTGTATTGCGATCGCGCGGCCGCGCGATCGAATGCAGGCGGACGCGCTTGAATAAGGATTCGCCCGGACATGGCCGCCATGTGAACCGAAGGTCTACGGCGCCGAGAGCCCTTCGCACGGCGCTGCGCTGACGCGATCGCTCTCCGGCGGACCAAGATAGCTTTCCGGCAGATCACCGCGAAAAGCCACGACACGCTCGAAGACGACTCCCGGGTCGACGCGCCACAGTTTCAGCGTGTGCCGGCCGGCCGTCGCGATTGTAAACATTGCGCGCCGAATATTGGCGTTGCGAGCGACGTCATTCTCCCACGCCGCTTCCGACGCATCTTCATTCATGTTGACGACGACTGGCGTCCCATCGTCCATCGACACGGCGTAGCGCAGCCCTCCTCGCCCGCGGAAATCAAGGCTCGGCGCGGCGTCAATCTCGACCGTGCTCGCGCCGGCGCCGAACGTCGTGAAATCATATTCGAGCCGTGCGCCTGCTCCGGGATTTTGAGATTTCGCGGTTTCCGGAAAAGCGGCGACGCCCGATCCGGTCCGGCCCAGATTGGGAATCTCCTTCCACTGAACGCCGTCCGCGCCAATAGCGCGCGCGCAATGCGCCGCCTCCATCGCGACCACGCCGTTCGATTCGAGAAAGCCGCGCCGAACAGAAGCTTCCGGCTTGAAGATCGGCGCGATGACCTCCGCCGTCTCGCCATTCGGCCCTTCTATGACCATTCTTGCGCGATGGCTTCCGGCGGGCGCCGCATCCCAATCGACGGACACCGTGACAGCGATCTGGTCTCTCACGCGTCCCTCGGGGGCGGAAATCCTGAGCCATGGCGCGTCCGTTCGAATGCGGTATCGGAAAGCGCGCCGCCCGTGATTGAAGATCTCAATCGTCCGGCTCCGCCTTGCATGGGAATCCATTGCCGGCAGGAGCGCTTCGCCGCCGCCGCCGGGCCAGAAGCGCGCATCGCCCTCAATGGCGACGCCCAGCGCGCTTCCCCGCGGCGCCTCATAGCGCTCGACCGTCGGCATGATGTTTTTATCCGGCTGCTGCCACGACGTGTAGCCGATATGGGTTTGGGACATCATCTGATCCCATTTTCCGCCGGCGATCTTGCGGTGATAAAAGCGCGTAAGGGCGGCGTCTTTTTCAAAATACTCCTCCGCTTTTGTCGCCATGGCGTTCGTTGCGACGCGGCGCTGGCGCGCATAGAGACGATTGAGAGCGACCGCCCGATAAAGTTCGTTCAAATTCGCGCTCGCCTCGATCGGAAACCAGACGAGTTGCAGGTATGCGTCCAATTCGTCCTTAGGCAATTTGCGGCGCAACGCTTCCGCGCGGTCCGCCAGCGCCCTCCATTCGCTCGCGACGCGTTCGCTCTCGCGATAATGAACAAGACTGTACGTATCCGCCGACAACAGCTCTGGTTTCCGTCTCGCATTATACTTCGTATATAGGTCCAGAAGTTTCGCGATTTCTTCCGCGTGCGTTTCATCGATCTGACGCGCGGCCCAGCGGCGCGTATAGTCAGGCAAGCGCTCAAGCGGCCACGCCGAAGGATTCCACGCGTAATCGAGAAAGAAACTCATCGGCAGCTCCATCGGCTTCAAATCGCCGACATTGACGATCCACAGCCGCCTTGCGCCGTAAGCGTAAGCGAGCGACATCTGCTCCCAAACGCGCTCGATCTGATTCGTGTTGATCCATTTGTAGTTGCGTGGGGCGCCGACATAATCGAAGTGGTAATAAACGCCGTAGCCGCCCTTGCGCGAGGCGCCGGGCGAAGGCAGCCGGCGGATATTCCCCCAATTGTCGTCGGAAAACAGCAAGGTTACGTCGTCCGGAACTCTCATCCCCTTGTCGTAATAATCCTGCACCTCTTTATAGAGCGCCCAGACCTGCGGCGTTTCAGAGGCGTTCCGGCCGGTTACGTCCGCGATGATTTGTCTCTGGTCGGAGACAATGCGCTCCAGCAAGCCGATCGCCGTGTGTTCGGTCATGGGCTTATCGCCATCGCCCCGCATGCCTATCGTGACGAGCGTTTCGCGCCCGTCCATGCGCTCGATGCCCTTGCGCCAGAAAGCGCGAAGCGCTTTGGCGTTTTTCTCATAGTCCCACGGTCCGTGACCGTAGCGGGCCCATTCCTCCTGAGCGCGCGCCATCGGTTCGTGATGGGATGTGCCGATAACGACGCCCATCTCATCGGCGAGCGCGCCGTTTAGAGGATCGTCGTCGTAGAACGCCTTGCCCCACATCGCGGGCCAGAGAAAATTGCCTTTAAGGCGCAATATCAGTTCAAAGACGCGTTCATAGAATTTGTGATTGAACCCGCCGAATGTTTTGTCGGCCCAACCCAGAAGCGCGGGGTTTTCATCATTGAGAAAGATTCCGCGATAGCGGATGGCGGGCGCGTCAGTTCGCTGGCCCGACGCGATGTAAAGATTCTTCGCCCGCCTTACCGGCGCGTCCGCCCACCACGCCCAGGGAGAAACGCCGGCCCGTTCGGAAAGATCATATACCCCGTAAATTGCGCC
This sequence comes from Alphaproteobacteria bacterium, assembly GCA_016125425.1. Lineage (GTDB taxonomy): Bacteria > Pseudomonadota > Alphaproteobacteria > Caulobacterales > Parvularculaceae > Amphiplicatus. Next base: position 235,036 of record WGLT01000009.1, on the reverse strand, counting down.
GCGCTTGTCCGAACCCGCGATCACAAGCGCGCGGGAAACACCCGGCAGCGGGTCCTCGACGACCTGCTGCAAGAAGGCTTCCCATCGCCCTTTGATCTTCGAAACGTCGATTTTGCCTTCCCGCGCGAGACGCGCGACGGTGGGCGACTTTTCGAGCGAGCCCACAATAATAACGCGTGCGCCGGCCCGCGGCGCCTGTCCGACCCATAAGAGGCCGCGCGCGCCCCCTATAGCCGCGAGATCCGTGCGCAGATTACGCGCAGCGCGCTTGACGCCCGCATACTCTTCCGTATCCGCATAGATCGCGGCTGGCGCGCCGCGTTCTATCAGAGCGAAGCGGCCCGCTCCGCTCCCATCGCAGATCGCGGCGGAGCCGGCGCAGCCGGCATGCGGGGTTGCTGCATCTGCGAAAGAAATCGCAGAAGCCAGGGCGCAGATCGCCGACAGAAGGCGCGCCATCATCTCTTCGTCATTCCTTTCCCTCCCGTCCAATAATTATTTGATCAAGCTGATCTTTTTCGCGCCATTCCAAGCGCGCCGACTGGACGGCCGCAACGGCCGCGGCTAAACTGTCGTCTCCTTCCCGAATTCCGGCGCCGCCATTCTCATTCGAACCCATCGCGCAAAGCATGAATGATATCGCTAACAGTCCCGAAGCTATCACAGCCGGAGAGAGCTGCAAGTCTGCGCCGCCTCGATCTTCCGAAATCGAACTCGTCAGCGGCGATTACGCGCTCGCGCTCCTGCCGCGCCTCGGCGGCGCCGTCGCGCGCCTGACATGGCGCGGGCGAGACGTGCTGAGGCCGACGCGGGCGGACGCCATTCACTCCTTTGAGTCCGCCTCTTTCGTTCTTGCTCCGTATGCGAACCGTATTGCCAACGGGTCCTTCAAATTCCGGGGAAAAGAAGTCCGGCTCGAATCCAATTTCAAGCCGCATCCCCATCCCCTGCACGGACAGGCCTGGTTGGCGGCGTGGAGCGTGGCGCAGCGCGCGAAAAACAAGGCGCGCATCGTTTTTCTCCATGATCGCCCGGACGAGTGGCCCTGGAAGTATTCGGCGACGCAGAGCCTGACGCTATCCGAAGACGGCCTCCGGATCGATCTTGGCGTCACGAACCTTTCGAAAGAAGCGATGCCGGCAAGCTACGGCTTCCATCCCTATTTCCCCAGACTTTCCGGCTCGCGTTTCAAAACCTCCGCGCAAGGCGTCTGGCTCGTCGACGACCAGTTCATTCCGCTTCGTCTTTCGAGCGGCGCGCATTTCCTGTCCCTCGAAGAGGGCGTCCTTCTCGACCAAGCGCCTTTTGTCGATCATTGCCATACAGGCTGGCGCGGCGCCGTCACGATCGACCAGCCGGCCTGCGGGATGACCGTAGAAATGCGCGCTTCGCGCGATCTCGGTTTCCTGCACATCTACACCCCCGAGAACGCGCCTTATTTCTGTCTGGAGCCCGTCAGCGCCATGCCCGACGCCGTGAACCGGCCAGAGCCGCCTTCCGTGACGGGGTTGAGGGAAATCGCCCCTGGCGAGACGGCGAGCGCGTTCATGACCCTCTCCGCACGCGCGCTCGACAGGACAGCGGAGTAGATCTCACAGAACTGTTTCGAGGACGACTGGAGGTGAGCATGAAAATGGAACTGATAGGCCGGGCGGGCGCAGCGTTCATTCTCGCATCCACCGTCGCCGCTCACGCGGAAGAGCCGCTCCTGGCTGACATGTTTCAGTCTCACGCCGTGCTTCAGCGCGATCGCCCGATCGAGGTCTGGGGAAACGCCAAACCGGGATCGCGGATCGTCGCTTCGCTCGCCGGCAAGACCGTTACGGCGCGCGCCGACGCGGACGGGCGCTGGCGCGCCGATTTTCCGGCCCTCGCCGCAGGCGGTCCCTACGCCTTGGCGGCGCGCGCCGACGACGGGCGCGCTGAACGCGTGACAGACGTGCTGATCGGCGATGTCTGGCTGTGTTCCGGCCAATCGAACATGGTTCTCCCCGTACGCCGAACGCTGAATGTCGACACGGAAATATCGAACGCGACTGATTCAGACATCCGGATGATGACGATTCCTACGAGGACCAGTTTGAAGCCGCTCCGCCGCTTCCTTGCGCCTGTGCGATGGACGCCCGCCTCGCCCGACACCGTCGCCGACTTCTCAGCCGCCTGTTACTACTTCGCTCGCGAGTTGAAAAAGCGGATCGACGTTCCCATGGGGCTGGTCGTCGCGGCGTGGGGCGGTTCGCGCATTGAAACCTGGATGAGCGATAAGAGCTTGCAGGCGGCGGGATTCGACGACGAGCGGCTCGGTCTCGCGCGTCTCGCGTCGACCGATCCCGCAGCGGCCGCGCGGCGCTGGGGCTCGCTCTGGGAGCAATGGTGGAAAAAACAAGCGCCGGCGGGTGACGAACCCTGGCGCGCAGACACGAACGACGAAGACTGGCGCATCGTCCCGAAAGTTGAACGCTGGGATCACTGGGGCGAACCCGATTTTTCGCCCTACACGGGCCTCGCCTGGTATCGCACGCATGTAACGCTCACTGAGGATCAGGCGCGAAAAGATGCGAAGCTTGTTCTTGGCGCCGTCGACGAGATCGATCAGACTTGGGTGAACGGCGTCGCTGTCGGCGGCGGATCGGGCGACATGCGCGTCTATGACTTGCCGCGCGGCGTCCTGCATGCGGGCGATAACGAGGTCGTCGTCAACATTACGAACACCTGGGGACCGGGCGGGCTTGTCGGGCCTTCGGCGGTTCAGGCGATCCGCTTCGCCGACGGCTCCTCCGCGCCTCTCAAAGCGCCGTGGCGCATCAAAAAGGCGCCCTCCTCTTATGGCTATCCGCCCCGCCCGCCCTGGGAGCCGTTAGGCGGTCTCGGCGTGGCCTATAATGCGATGATCGCCCCGATCGCCCCTTACGGATTTCGCGGCGCGCTCTGGTATCAGGGCGAATCAAACACGGAGGATGCGGCGCACTACAAGACGTATCTTACAGAATTGATGGCCGACTGGCGCTCTCTTTTCGGCGCGGATTTGCCCTTCCTCGTGGTCCAACTCCCGGGCTTCGGCCCTGTGCCCACGGATGCGCCGCAAGAATCCGGCTGGGCTGCGTTGCGCGAAGCGCAACGCGCTGCGGCGGTCGAAGATGCGCATGCCGGACTCGCCGTGACGATCGATATCGGCGACCGCTACGACATTCATCCCCCGAACAAGCAGGAAGTCGGCCGGCGGCTGGCGCGCGTCGCGCGCCACATCGTGTACGGAGAGCCTGTTTATCCCTCCGGACCCGTTCCGCTCAGCGCAAAATTGACGAAGAAAAACATCATCGTCGATTTCGGCGACATCGACAAGGGCCTCGTCGCGCTCGGCGCGGAAAAGCCGATTGGATTCGAGCTGTGCAGCGCAGGCGGCGTTTGTCGCTACGCCGAAGCGCGCCTGAATGGCAGCCATGTCGCTCTCGCGCGCGGCAAAGGCGAAAAGCCTGCGCGCGTGCGTTATTGTTGGGCGGACGATCCTATCTGCACGCTCTATGACAGCTCAGGACTGCCCGCCGGCCCCTTCGACATCGAGGTGCGTTAACGAAGCGCGCCGCTCGAACTCGCCGCGTTCCATTTTACCGGCCGCATTCGAGCGCGTCGCCCGGGTCCTGCCGCAATTCGATCTGCGAAACCGTGATCGCCAGCGGCCCGGTCGCATCGATCCGGAAGGGCGCCGTGACGGCGTTCATGCTTGCGCCCTTGGCGGCGAAGCATCGCAAACTGACGTCAACGCGCCGCCATGCGCCGGCCTGGGATAGCCTGTCCGCAATATCGACGCCGGCGCGGCATTTTTCGCCGCATTCGACCGACAACATGACGGGTCCGGACGGCGCGTTGTCGACGCGCGCTTCGATCGAAAGCGTCATGTCGCCATTGGTCTGACGCGAGAGATCAAGCGGCGCTGTTCCGGCGATTTTGAGATAGGCCGTTTTACCGGCGCGCCAGACAAAGGATTTTGAATCGTCCTGCGCCTGCCGGCTCGCAGCCTTATAGGCGATTCCGCCTTTCGGGCTCGCGCCCTCCGGCCCGTCGGCGGGTGATTCAGCGGTCCCGTCGCCGACATAGAGGTGAAACGGCGCCGGCGCGCCGCCTTTCGCAAAATAGAGCGTCGTATTGGACGGCGCTGTCGCTGCGGCGTCTTCCGGCAGCACGCCAAGCTCGGCGCTCGCTTGATAGGTAAGTCCGAAGCCGAACGGAAACAGCGGGGCGTAATCCGGATCGCCGACATTGAGCGGCGTTTGCGTCGGACTCGCCGGCCACGAATAGGACAGCTTGCCCGTAAAGCCGTAATTGACCCGCCCGTCCGGTTTTCGGAGCAGCACGTCGGCGACGCCTCCGCCTTCCGTTCCGGGAAGCCACGCCGCGACAAACGCGTCGGACGCATTCATCTCGGGATTGACCCACAAAGGCCGACCGGAGATGAAAACAGAGATGACCGGCACGCCCGCTTTTTTCAGGGCCCTCATCCGGTCGAGCATCGCCGCATTGCGGCCGCCGAAATTGACGTTCGGAATATCCCCCTGAAACTCAGCATAAGGTTGTTCGCCGAACACAAAGATAGCGGCGTCCGGCTTTCCCTCATATTTCCCGTCAGCGCTATAGACGACGGCTCCCCCCGCAGCCGCCGCCGCTTTCTGAAAACCTTCGAGAATGGTTTCGCCGTGAGGGAACAGATCGTTTGAAAGACCCGTCCCTTGCCAGGTGAGCGTCCAGCCGCCGCACTGCGAGGCGATACTGTTCGCACTTTCCCCGACGACAAGAATGTGTTTCGACGGATCGAGCGGCAATACGCCGTGATTGTTCTTCAGGAGAACGAGCGACTCGCGCACTGCCTGTCGCGCGATGGCGCGGTGCTCCGGCGACCCAAGATATTCCGTTCGTCCCGCATAGGGACGCGACGAAGGCCTTCCCTTGTCGAACAACCCCGCGCGAAACTTGACGCGCAAAATGCGGCGGACTGCGTCATCGAGGCGCGCCATGGGAATCGCGCCGCCTCGCACCTCCTTCAATGTCGAATCATAAAGCTCGCGCCAACTGTCCGGCGCCATATACATGTCGAGCCCGGCGAGCAGCGCTGAAGGGCAATCGGTCGTCGTGCAACCGGGAAGCTGGCCGTGCGCGTTCCAGTCGCCGACGATGAAACCGTCAAAATGCATCCGTCTTTTCAGAACGCCAGTCAAAAGCGGTTTGTCGCCGTGCATTTTGACGCCGCGCCAGCTTGAGAATGACGCCATCACCGTCTGAACGCCGGCTTCCACCGCAGGCGGATAACCGGCGCCGTGAATATCCCGCAGACCCTCTTCGTCGATAGAGGCGTCGCCCTGGTCGCGCCCTCCGTCGGTTCCGCCGTCAGCGAGAAAGTGTTTCGCTGACGCCACGACCTTGCCGGCGCCGAGAAATCCGGGCGTTCCAGGGTCGCCCTGCAAACCGTCGACGATCGCCGCGGCATAGGAGCGGACGACGTCCGGATTTTCCGAGAACCCCTCATAAGTCCGTCCCCATCGGTCATCGCGCGGCACGGTGAGCGTCGGCGCAAATGTCCAGTCATGTCCCGTCACCGACAACTCAATTGCAGTCGCTTCGGCGATATGTCGAATGAGCTTCGGATCTCTCGTTGCGCCCAAGCCGATATTGTGCGGAAAGATCGTCGCGCCGATGACATTATTATGGCCGTGCACCGCGTCGATTCCGAACAGCGGGGGGATCATGACCTCGCCGTCTGGCCCCTGCATTTCCGCATCGTAAAAGGCGTCAAGCATCGCCAGCCAGTCGGCTGCCGAGCCATAGGGCTTGCCGTTCGGCCCTGAATTGCCGCCGCTCAATATTGACCCAAGCTTGTATGTCTTGAGATCCTCGGGCGTGATCGAACTGCTGTCCGCCTGAATGATCTGACCGACTTTCTGCTCGAGCGTCATTTTCGAGAGAATCGCGTCGAGCTTCGCTTCAAGCGCAGGATTCGGCGGAAATGGCGGCGCGGCTTCGGGCCAGATTTCGGGATGGATGACGTTCGATGCGTTCGGCTCTTGCGCCGGCTTTTTCATATCCTGCGAAGAACAGGCGCCCAGCGCCGCCAAGGCGGCGAGCATGAAAGATAGCGCTATCTTTTCGGGCTGCTTTATTGAGATCATGGCGTCCGAAGCTCCTCCAATGGCGTGAGGCGCCAGCCGCTCGGCTGGCTGCTATCCAAAACAAGCGATCTGGAACGATCGAAAGGCGATACGCGCGTCATCCATCGGTCAACGAACAGTAGCGCTCAAGAAACTCCTTGTGCGTAGGCATTTGCGATACGGCGTGGGCGATGTTGGTCTTTAGCCCGCCCAGAACCTGCTTCAATTGTTCGCGCGAGAGAATTCTGCCCAAATGATGGTGCGCCTGCGGCTCGAGACGCTGACCCAACATCACCTGCACCCAGGAATCGACCCGGAAAAGATCGTCGGGCGCCTGATAGGCGAAAGCGCTTTCCTTGAACAAGGCGATGCGCAGGGCCAGCGTGTCGGGAATTTCCATATCGCGGCAGCGGCGCCAGAAAGCGCTGTCGTCGCGCTCGGTAAGCTTGTAATGCAGAATGATGAAGTCCCGGATCCGCTCAAGTTCGTTGTCGGCCTGTTCATTATAGCGTTTCGCCAGCGCGTCGCTGACGCCGCCGAACGGGAACATCTGAATGAGCCGCGTAACGCCGATCTGAATCAGATGGATGCTGGTTGACTCGAGCGGCTCCACGAAGCCCGATGCGAGCCCGAGCGCAATGCAGTTCTTGTCCCACACTTTGCGCCGCCGGCCGGTGCGGTATCGGATAACGCGCGGTTCGGTGAGAGGCTCGCCGTCGAAGCTGTCAAGCAATTTCCGGCGCGCATCGTCGTCGGAGAGATAGTCGCTGCAATAAACCAGACCGGTTCCAATCCGGTGCTGTAGCGGAATGCGCCATCGCCACCCCGCCTCGTGCGCGACGGCCCGCGTATAGGGAAGAATTTTTTCTTCAGACGGTATCTGCAGGGCGATGGCGCTGTCCGTTGCGAGCCATTGGCTCCAGTCTTCATATCCGGCGCGCAGCGTCTGTTCGATCAGCAGGCCCCGGAACCCCGTGCAGTCGATAAACAGATCGCCCTCAACCCGCGCGCCGGACTCCATGATGAGCGCTTGTATGTGTCCTGTTACAGGATCTTGCTCGACCCCCCGTATTTTGCCCTCAATGCGTTTGACGCCCTTCTTTTCGCTGAAGGGACGTAAAAACCGGGCGTAAAGGCCGGCGTCGAGGTGGAAAGCGTAATTGATTTTCGACTTTTCGGACGTAAAGAACCGCCCCGATTCAGCGGCTTGCAGTTCAAAACAATAATCCGCCAGGTCCCCGCCGAATCCTTCCGCTTTGGCCTGCAGCCACATGTGATGAAACGGCCCCATCCAGGGGCTCTTTCCGATCTGGCCAAAGGAATGGAAATATCGGTCGCCGACCCGGCTCCAATTCTCAAAGGCGATGCCCAGCTTGAACGTCGCCTTTACGTCGCGCATGAAGGCGCGTTCATCGATATTGAGCAAATGATGGAAAGTGCGGATCGTCGGTATTGTCGATTCCCCGACGCCCACGCCGCCGATATCTTCCGACTCCACGAGGACGATATCGAGCAATGCGCCGAGCTGGCTCGAAAGCGCCGCCGCCGCCGTCCAGCCCGCCGTTCCGCCTCCGGCGATGACAACCTTCTTGACCATCTGTTCCCGCACGCGCCCCTCCCGCTCGTTCAGCGGTTCAATCGATTGAGCAGATAGGCGCGAAGACGCCGCGCCTGCATTTCATCCATAGCTCCAAGGGCGCCGCGCGCATGTTCGGGCAAATGCTCCCCTGCGCGGGACGCGGGCCCAAATACGTAGTAATCAAACAGCTCCCGCCAGGCGCGTTTCTCCGCATCAGGACGATCGCGCAAACTGAGCAGTCCGTGAAGCAGCGTGTTTTGAGGCGTGTCCATGAAACCGGGAGAGGTGTTCCACCAGTAATTCATCATCACATTGAAGCGGCCAAGCGCCTCCACATGATGCCACCACATGGCCGGATAAAAGAGCGCGTCGCCCGGCTCCATTTCGGCGACCTCGCCCGCCTCAAGCGCTTGCCGGAAACGCGGAAAACGTTCGAAATCGGGGCGGTCAAAATCGACCATGCTGACGACCTGCCCTCCGGGCGTCGGCTCGAGAGGGCCGGGATAGAGATTGTGAACCTGATCCGGCGGGAAAAGCGTGAACCGGCGCCGGCCGACCAGACAGCAGGCGATATTGTTTGACATGTCGTAGTGGGCCGATGCGATCGTCCGGTTGCCGATCCAGATATTCACCTGCGGCGGATGGCGCTCGAACATCGCTTCCTTGAGAGCAAGATCGTTCTCGCCTCTAAGACCCGGCAGATGGATGTCGACATCCGTCGAACCGACATAAAAGAACGGCGCGGCCGCATCGTCGAGATGCGCCTTCATTTCATCGAGATAGTTATCGAGCGCGACGCGCCCGGCCTTGAAGTTCAGTCCGGTGAGGTCGTCATTATAAAAATAACGACCTTTGATTTCCGGCGCTCCCGTATAGCCCACAACCGGCGCGCCCTTGTAGAAAGATTTGAGATAGTCCATCGCGCATTCGGCCGATTCCAGTCCCCGCCTGACCAACGGCCAGTTTCGCGCCAGCCCTTTGATAAGCACCGGCCGCTGCGCCTCGAGCAGCTCCGCGAAATGCACTTCATCCGCAGGCGCATGGTCAATGACCCGCGTTTGGCGCATCGCCCTCGCATTTGGCGATTCCGCCTCGATCACGCTTCGCCTCCCCGACCGTTTGCGCGCGCCTTCCATGCGCCCTCGCGCTTTCGATTCTTCATCTCAATCAGTCGATTGACATTGTTGAGGGACGACAAAACCAGGAACGCCGCCTGCAAAAAGCCCGCCCTGTTCAAGCTTTCGAGATTGGGGCCGTCAAGCGCGACCAGCTTCTCGCGGTCGATGCTGAAATAATCGACCACATTGTATTGCTCCGTTTCGCTCAGCTTGATCTCCACCGATACCGGTTTGATCAGCCCGGCCGACTCGAAGGCCGCGAACATCGCATCGGCCTGCGCGATCCCCTGATGGATGAGCCCTAAAACCCGCGCAGACCGCTCCAAGTAAGGCGAATTGCCTCCGTGCGGCAGGAAAAGCGCCTCGCCTTCGCGTTCGCTGACGCGCGGATGATCAAGATCGATGTGGATCATCGGCTCCGGCGCCGCATCCGGCCGACCCGACCTTTGAAGCGCGATGGAAAACGGGCCCCGCGCCCTTTCGGCCGGCACATATCTGGCCTGCCAGGCGTCGCCTTCGAGAAAAAGATTTTCGTCCTTATCGAGCCCAAGCAGGGCGACCGATTGAAATGCGCCATTCGCATCCTTGCGAAAGAAAATCGGATACTCGCGCTGAATTTCGGCGAATTCCGTCGGGAATATCAGCGCCTGATTTACATTGTCGCCGAATTCGGCCGAATAGCCCGACCGGACTTTCAGATTCGCATGGTCCACATTGTTCAGCAGGGCCTTGTTCGACATCCGGACGCTCCTCACTGACGGCCTTGCCGGCGACCAAAGCACACTCTCAAACGCTTGTTCCGCAAGGTTCAGCCGCCGCGCGCAATGATGGAATAAAAGCGTTCTTTGCTCAACTGCGGATGTGAAAAGGCCGCTGCGAAGTAGCGCAGCGGCCTTGCCGGTTTGCAGGGAGGGAGGACGCCCCGCTTGCCTTTGACGCTAGAACCTGTAGCGCGCGCCGAACAGATAGCGCGGGCCGAGCTCCTGCACCGTCACGAAGGCCTCCGGATTCCGCGAATGCGTACGGAAATCCGAACCGGTCAGATTGAGCCCCTCGAAAGAGAGCTGAATGTGTTCCGTCACGTCATAGGTGACCTGCGCATCGAGCTCTTTGAATGAGTCGACAAACAACGGGTTGCGACTGGATCCGTTTTGGTTGGTGGCGGCGAGGAAACTGCCGCGCCAGTTGTACGCAAGACGCGCCGAGAACCCGTATTTCTCGTAAATGAGCGTGGCGTTCAACGTATCGCTGAGACCGAGAAGCGCAAACTGGTTGACGGTCGGATCGGAGTCGAGGGCGGCGTTCACGTCGCCATCGACTTTAGTGTAGTTGGCCTGGATGCCGAAGCCGCTGAAGAACTCGCCAACGAGCTCTTCTGGCAGGAAATACTGCGCAGCGACTTCGATGCCGTGGATGTTGCCTTCCTTATTGTTGACTGGAATTTGCGTCGCAAAGTTGAACAACGGATCGCTGTTATTCGCTGTTACGTCATAGGCGGCCAATGTGGCGTCGACAAACCCCTGATCGAGATCGTTTCCGACCTGATTGGCCTGCAACATGGTCTTGGCGGCGGCGGCCCCGAATTGATCGACCAGCGCTGTCGCCGTGAAGAGGGTGACGTCCGAGTGCGTCAATCCCAGATCGTTGATGATGGTCAGAGCGTCGCCCGATCGGGAGCCCGCGTCGCCCGAACTGGGATCGCGAAGGCCAAACTGATTCTTCGACACGACGCCGGTGCCGACGAAATTGCGCACGCGCTTGTCAAAGAATCCGATCGAGAAGTAGCTGGTTTTCGTCGGATACCACTCCAGCGAAATGTCGAAATTGTTTGAGATCAGCGGCGCCAAGCCCGGATCGCCAGACGCGGCTGTCGCTTCGCTGCCGAACGCCGTCGAGCCTGGCGGCGTCCCGACTGTGGTCCGCGCGAACAGATTGGCGAAGTTCGGACGCGCGATGGTTTCGCTGAATGAAGCGCGACCAATGACATTCGGCATAAACTCTAGAGAAAAGTCGACGCTCGGCAGAAGATTGGTGTAGTGGCTGCGCGCGCTGACGGGTTGCTGCGTTCCCGTTTGCACGACTTTCCAGTCGTTATCCGACTGCCAAACCAAAGCTTGCGGCACGGCCTGCAGCGAGCTGGCGTTGACAATCGTATCTTCGTAACGGACGCCGAGGAGCAGAGTCGCCGGCATGTTGTCTGCGATTTCGCCCTTCCAGCTGATCTGACCGTAAAGCGCTTTGACGGTCTCCGAAACGCGATCGTCATTGTTCGCGGTGACGCCGACAGCGTTTCCGCGCGACGAGTAGAGCGGCGAGAAGATATTATACAGATCGATCGCCGTGCTGTTGGGCAGAAAGGGAACGGCTTTCGCATTGCCCGCCGTGTAATCGTTGAACTGGCAGCTCAGGCAGAACATGTCCACCATGCCGGGCGCGTATACCTGCACCTCGCCCGGATTGTTGATGCCCCAGTCGCCGAGCTGCTGTTGGGTCTGCAACTGCGTGCTGTGTTCGTCCTGATCGACAAAATCGCCGCCGATCTTCAGATGAATGCTGTCGGCGACGTCATAGGCGAATTCGACGCGGCCTTCATGAATCAGGTCCGATTGCGTGTTCGATATCGTGCGTCCGACCTGCGTGCCGAGGTCGCCGAGATCGAGCATGCCGTTGCAGTTGCTGCCGCCGTTCAGGCCCCGCCCCTGCGCGGCGCAGTCATTGATCGTGAATTGCTGAACCGGAAATCCGGATGAAGTGTCGAGAGAATGCTCTGCGATCACGGGCGCCGCGAGCGAGATGAGGGTCGCGCTCGTATTATTGCTTGAGTCAGGCCCCGACCATGAACGGCCGGCGTGACCGTCGATCGTCACATGGAATCGATCGCTTGCGTCCCATGCGATGTTGCCGCCGACATCCCAAATGGACTCCTTGTTAGAGCGATAAATCTGCTCGAAGCCGACATCTTTCACGCTTTGCGTCGCCGGGTTGGCGTCATCGGCGGAGCCGCCGATATCTTCGTATAGAAAGTTAGTAAGCGGAACCAAACCCCCGGAGAATGACACTTCGTCAAACGGACGGTTAAACCAGTTCGTTTGCTCCGTATGCCGTGTATATTGCTGATTTTGCGCATACATCGCGTCGACGGTGAACGTCAGCGTGTCGACTGGCCTGAATTGCACTGTCGCGAGGCCGTTCAGGCGCTTGCGCTTGTTATCGTCAAACACGTAACGGCTGTCGTTCGGAAAGATGATGTAGGGGTTGTTCGTCGGCGCGTTGTTGATGGTCGCGCCCGGCCGAACCAGCGAGGCGTCGGCGAGAAAATCGTCGGCCCTGCGGATATTGTAGGCGTTGCTCGTCGCTCCCGGCGAGGAGCTGTCGCGCACTTGATAGCTGCCGAATACGGAGACCCCGATCTTTTCGCTCGGATCAGTCCAGCTCGCCAACCCTGTCACTTCCGGCGTCCAATCATCGCCATGCACGACCGTCGTGTCATGCATCGCCTTCGCGCCGACGGTGAAATGCGCGCCAGGCTGATCGAGCGGGCGCAGCGTCATGACATTGATCGTGGCGCCGATGCCGCCGGTCGGCGAATCCGCCCGTCCGGTCTTGAAAACCTGCAATCCCGTCACGCCTTCCGAAGCAAGGTTTGAAAAATCAAATGACCGGCTGGTTCCGGCGCCGAATTCCTGGCTGTTCGCCGCGCCGATAGTCGGCACGCTCGCCGTCGGCATTTGACGGCCATTGACGGTCACGAGATTGAATTGCGGCCCGAAACCGCGAACGGTGACCTGATTGCCCTCGCCGTTGACGCGATTGATGGACACGCCCGTGATGCGCTGCAGCGATTCAGCGAGGTTGGTGTCGGGAAACTTGCCGATATCTTCGGCGGAAATCGCATCGACGACGCCGAAGGCGTCGCGCTTCATTTCCTGGCTGCGCTGAAGCGATCCGCGAATCCCTGTGACGACGATCTGGTCCGCGCTTTGCTGCGCCTGGCTGTTGTCCTGCGCGCCGGCAGGCTGAACGGCGGCGAGAACGCCGACCGACGCCGCAGCCACAAGCGCGCGGCGGGAAGCGCTTTGCCACAATTGATGATTCGCGATTTTGTAGTTCATCCGTCCCTCCCTTGATCTGTTTTTTTCGTACGAATTGCGAGTGATCTTTAACCGCAGGCGCTCGCCCGCCGGCTTGTTGCTATTGCCGCCCGCGACATGACGCAGCGCGATCGCTTGTTTTGAGACTGACTCGATGTTGGCGTTTGACTTCTTCGGCCACATTTGCCTCCCCGCCTATCCGTCCGCACGTACCGAGCTTCTAAGCGCGCATGGCGGATTTTTGTTGAGCGTAAGAAAGCACAAAATGTTTGCGCTATCAATGGACGTTCGGAAAATTTGAAGATAGCGCTATCAATGTTGCGGCGCAGAATGACATAAATGCCACACCGCCCTTCCCGGCGGAGCCTTTGCGGCCAAGATCGCACAAGCGCAGAGCGCGAAAGCGCGCATGCCGAACGCTCCGCTGACGAATTATCCGTAAAGCAGACGCTTGATGAAACCGCTTACATTCGTATCCAAGCCTCAACGCAAACGCTCTGCGAAGAGCCCGAACACAGCGCCGACAAATCCGCCGGCCGAATGCGTGCTCAAGATCTTGCCGTCGACATCGCGCGCGAGAGCGCGCCATGCGTTCTTTTTGAGCGCGTACTCAAAATCGTAAAAGCCGCCGCGCGCTTTAATTCGCAAATACACAGGCGCGGCCGAGTAGATGCGCGCGCTGGCGATAACGGCGGCCGGCGCGTCGCCAGCCTTTCGCCGCAACCGGATGACGACCCGATCCGCGTCAACTTTCGCGACCTCGAAGGCGTAGAAAAAATCGTCATTTTGCAGGACGGCGAGACCGGCCTCGTCGCCCTTGCGCGCAGGATTGAAGTTCATGAGCGTCGTCACAGTCGCGAACGGATGTTGCTGGCGAATCCCGATGAAGGATGGCGCAGCGCCCGGCTCGCCAAGCCGCTCAGGGCGCAATCGAAGCGCGAGCGCGCCATGTCGCGTGCGCGCCCACGTCCGGTTTGAATCGCGCAGCGATATCCACCGCGGCGCAAGGCTGCCGGCGTCAAAAGAATCTTCGAATATGAAATCGCCGCTCGTCGGAGGGGTCGCCTTCGTATCAGGCGGCAGATCGGGACGGGGCGCCGAATATGGAACCGCGCGCCCGCTTTCGAGTATGACAGGCCAGCCGTTCCGCCATTGCACCGGCAACAGGAAAGTCTCACGGCCGGTATTGTAGTAGTCCGCCTCATAGGGGCGCACGCCGAGAAAAACCGCCCACCAGCGCCCGTTCTGATCTTCGACGAGATCGGCATGGCCGGTCGACGTGATGGGATAGCGGCGGTCCTCCGGCAAGTTTCTTTGCGTCAGGATCGGATCGCCCGCATACGCCTGATAAGGCCCGAGGACATTGCGGGCGCGAAAAACGACTTCCGAATGGCCTTCGGCCGTGCCGCCTTCCGCCGCCATCAGATAGTACCAGCCATCGCGCCGATAGATATGCGGCCCCTCGATCCAGATCGGATTTTGCTCGGGATGAACGCCGCCGTCGACGAGCACGACCGGTTTGGAGATCGGCTGAAAAGATTGCGGATCGATTTCGCGAATCCAGATCGCACGATGGCCGTCATAGCGCGGCTTTCCAGCCGGAGCGTCGCTATTGACCAGATACGCTCGGCCGTCGGCGTCAAAAAATAGCGACGGGTCGACCCCGCCGACGGCGGGTATCCATATCGGGTCGGACCAGGGTCCGGCGGGATCGGCCGCCGTCGAGACGTAATTTCCTCCGCAGTCCACACATGTATTGACGACGATAAACCGCCCGGCGTGGTAGCGGATCGTGGGCGCGAAAACGCAGCGGGAAAGCGGCAGACCCGCAAATTTCAACATGCCCGGCCGGTCGATGACATTGGCGATCTGGCGCCAATGAACAAGATCGCTGCTTTCGAAGACGGGAATGCCGGGGAAATAACAGAAAGTCGAATTGACAAGATAAAACTTGTCGCCCGCGCGCGTGATGCTCGGATCGGGATAAAACCCAGCGAGGATAGGATTCAGATAGTCATTCTCGCCTCGCGACAGCGATTTGTAGACCGGATCGCTCCCTTCATAACGGATCCATTCGAAGCGCGCCGCAGACGCGCTCGCCTCGCCCGGTCCGGATTCCGGCTGCGGATGTCCGCGCGAAACGCATCCTGCGACCATGCCGAACGCCAGCACCGCGACCGCCAAACGCATGCGCAACATGCCCGCTCTCCTTCAAATCTCCTGCGCCCGTCGGACCCGAATTGAACCGGGCATAGAGCGACGACGCCGGATTCAAAGCGATCGGAGGCCCGCCGCGGTTTGACCGGCGTCATTTGCCGCACGGGAGTTGTATGGCAAAACTGGTAGCGTTACCATACTACAGTCCAGTCGCCGGACGCGGCCCCTCGCGGGCGGCCCGGGAACCCGGAAGGAAAGTGATGATGTCCGATCTTTCGCGCCGCGATCCGCTGAGTGCGACCGTCGCGTCAGCCGCGTAGATTCAGGAGAGCTTTTCGTGTTTCTCGGGATCGACATCGGCACTTCAAGCGTCAAGGCCGTCGTGACGAACGCCGATGGCGACGTCATCGATCAGGCTTCGGCGGCGATCCCGATCTCGAGGCCAAAGCCGTTATGGTCGGAACAGGCGCCGCAGGACTGGTGGACGGCCACGAACAAGGCCGTGCTCGAATTGTCGCCGGACAGACGAAAAAAACTCGAGGCGGTCGGCCTTTCCGGACAAATGCACGGCGCGACGCTGCTTGACGGACGCGATCGCCCCTTGCGCCCGGCGATTCTGTGGAACGACGGACGCAGCTTCGCCGAATGCGCCGAGCTCGAACGCACAGAGCCGCGCTCGCGTGAAATCACCGGCAATCTCGCCATGCCCGGCTTCACCGCGCCGAAGCTCATGTGGATACGCCGCCATGAGCCGGACGTTTTTGCGGCCGCGAGAAAAGTGCTTCTTCCCAAGGATTATGTGCGTTTGCTGATGACCGGCGCCTATGCCAGCGACATGTCTGACGCGGCGGGCACGCTCTGGCTCGATGTCGGCGCGCGGCGCTGGTCGGCGGAGATGCTTGAAGCGACCGGTCTTGCGCAATCGGCCATGCCCGAACTGTTCGAAGGCTGCGAAGCGACGGGAGAGCTGCGCCGGGAGATCGCCGATTCATGGGGCGTTCCCGTCATTCCCGTCGCCGCCGGCGGGGGCGACAACGCCGCCGGCGCCGTCGGCGTCGGCGTCATCGGGCCGGGCCAGGCGTTTCTCTCGCTCGGGACGTCCGGCGTCATTTTTCTCGCCGGAGAGAAGTTTCGCCCCAATCCCGCAGATGCGGTGCACGCCTTTTGTCACGCCCTGCCCGGCCGCTGGCATCAAATGAGCGTGATGCTATCGGCCGCGAGCTGCCTCGACTGGGCGGCGCGGCTCACCGGCGCGCATGACGCCGGCGCCCTGATCGAGGCGGCGCAAGCGGCGAGCCGGCTCGACGGCGAGGAAATCTTCCTGCCCTATCTTTCCGGCGAACGGACGCCGCACAATGATCCGCATGCGCGCGGCGTGCTGTTCGGGCTCAGCCATGATTCTGGCGCGGCGTCAGTCGGCCAGGCCGTGCTTGAAGGCGTCGCCTTCGCGTTCGCCGACGGCCTTGACGCGCTGCTCAAGGGCGGAGGTCGCGTCGACGACATCACCGTCATCGGCGGCGGCGCGCGCTCCTCCTATTGGGGGCGCATCCTGGCCGCGGCGTTAAACCGCCCCTTGTCTTATCGACGCGACGCGGAAGTGGGACCGGCCTACGGCGCGGCCAAGCTCGCCCAAATTTGCGCGACCGGCGTCGAGCCGGAGAGCGCGTGCGCTCCTCCGCCCTTGCTCAATATCGTCGAACCGCGTCCCGCCGACGTCGAGATCATGGCGCGCAAGCGCCGCCGTTTTCGCAGCCTCTATCGCAAAATCGCGGATGTCTTTCCGCAAGGAGCCTGACTTCATGACACAGCATACGGACTACTTCGCCAGCATCAAGCCGATCCGGTTTGAAGGTCCTGATACGGAGAATCCGCTCGCCTTTCGCTGGTACGACAAAGACCGCGTTATCATGGGAAAGAGGCTCGAAGATCATTTGCGCCCGGCCGTGTGCTACTGGCACAGCTTCTGCTGGAACGGCTTCGACGTATTTGGCGATGGGACTTTCAATCGGCCCTGGCATTCCTTATCCGGCCAGGAAATGGCGGACGCAAAGCTCGACGCCGCCTTCGACTTCTTTGTGAAACTCGGCGTTCCCTATTTCACCTTTCATGATGTCGACGTGATCGCGCCGGCGACGACAATGAAAGAACATGTCGAGAATCTCGCTGTCATGGCCGACAAGATCGAAGCGAAGATGGCGCAAACGGGCGTCAAATTGCTCTGGGGCACGGCGAATCTTTTCAGCAATCCGCGCTATATGGGGGGCGCCTCCACGAATCCCGATCCTGAAGCGTTCGCCTGCGCCGCCGTGCAGGTGCGTCATGCGATGGATCTGACGCTCCGCCTGAAAGGCCAGAATTACGTCTTCTGGGGCGGGCGGGAAGGCTACGACACCCTGCTCAACACGCAGATCGGCCGCGAACTCGATCAACTGGGGCGCTTCCTCGCGCTCGCCGTCGACTACAAGCACAAGATCGGCTTCAAAGGGACGATGTTGATCGAACCCAAGCCGCATGAGCCGACGAAACACCAATATGACCGCGATGTTTCGACCGTGTACGGCTTTCTGAAGCGTTACGGCCTCGAGAACGAAGTGAAGGTCAATGTCGAGACCAACCACGCGACGCTGGCGGGCCATAGCATGGATCACGAGATCGCGACCGCCTTCGCGCTCGGGATATTCGGTTCGGTCGACGCCAATCGCGGCGATCCGCAGAATGGTTGGGATACAGATCAGTTCTGGAACGATCCGCTCGAGATCACGCGGACGATGTATCACATATTGAAAAACGGCGGATTCACGACGGGCGGCATGAATTTCGACGCGAAAGTGCGCCGGCAGAGCATTGACGCGGAAGACCTGTTCCATGGCCATATCGGCGCGCTCGACGCGCTCGCGCGCGGCGTTATCGCCGCAGCGTCCTTGATAGAGGACGGACGCCTCGACGCCTTTGCGGAAGAGCGCTACGCCGGCTGGAAGAGCGAACTCGGCCGCTGGATTATGAATGAATCCGGGCTCGATGAAATCGCCGAGCGCGCGTTGCGGGAAGGCGTCGAAGCAAAACCCAAATCGGGGCGCCAGGAATATCTCGAAAACTTGCTGAGCGCGGCCATTCGATAAGGCGTATGCGCCCTAACAGCGAACTCAGGCTCGAACGCCCGCTTCTTTCAGGGGCCGTCATCGCACGCGGAAAACCGCCCGCGCGCGAGCATCGGCCGCTCGCGCCCCGGCGTCCGGGAAGAGTGATTCGGCGTTGACAGCCAGAGACCCAAATGACAATCACGCAGACGGGGATGAATCTGCGGCTGCGCGAAAGAATGCACCACGCCCAAGAGCGCCGCGCCTATTCAAGGACGCTTCCATGAAGCAAAGACGTCACGTCACAATCAAGGAGGTTGCAGAACACGCCGGCGTCTCCCAAATGACAGTTTCGCGCGCCCTTAATCAAAAGAGTCTTGTACGAGCCGAAACCCGCCAGCGGGTTGAAGAGGCGATTCGCGATCTGAATTATCGTCCCAACCTCATGGCCCGCGGTCTTGCAGGCGGCCGATCGTATTATATCGGATTAATCTACAACAACCCGAGCCGCTCCTATCTCGGGGAGATTCTTCTCGGCGCCCTTCAACGGTGCCGGGTCGGCGGCCATCATCTTGTCATCGAAGACTTCTCTCCTGAGGCGTTCGCGCTCAATCCGGAGGAGATCACGCAAAACCTGCGCGTTTCCGGATTGGACGGCGTCATCGTCATTCCGCCGCCCAGCGAAAACGCCGACATCATAAAGATGCTGGAAGCGATCGGCATGGCCTATGTGCTGATCGCCCCGCGCTCCATCAACGCCTCCGACGCCACGGTCACGATCGACGATACGGCGGCGGCCTATGCAATGACCCAACACCTCATCGACAAGGGGCACCGCCGTATCGCCTTCATCAAAGGCCATCCTGCGCATGTTTCAAGCGCGCACCGGCTGGAAGGCTACAAGGCCGCGCTCGCGCGCAACAAGATCCGTTTCGCCAAAAGCTATGTCGCCGAGGGGGCTTTCACCTACGAATCCGGCATGGACGCGGGGGCTGCGTTGCTCTCTCTGGACCGGCCGCCGACGGCGGTGTTCGCCGCCAATGACGATATGGCGGCGGGCGTCATCGGCGCGGCGTTACAGAAAGGCCTGAAAGTCCCCGAAGACCTGTCGGTCGCCGGCTTCGACGATACGGCCGTCGCAAGCGCGGTTTGGCCGACTTTGACGACCATTCGCCAGCCGATCGCCGAGATGGCCTATTGCGCCGTTGATCTTCTTGAAGCGGCGCTTCGGAAAAAACCGAAAAGAAATTCCTCCATCGTGCTCGACTATTCTCTGGTCGAGCGCCGTTCCGTCGTCGCTCCCAAAAAGTAGGCGCGCGCAGGCGCAATGGGGGCGTGTTCTTCGCCGGACGCGCGCCGCCAAAACGCGGAAAAAGCGTGCGATCTGCGAAAATGTCCGCGTCAGAAAGATCAGTAAGAGAAGACGAACCAGTCGCGAAATCGCAGGGACCGGCTGGTGGGCGGTGAGAGGGTCGAACTCCCGACATCCTCGGTGTAAACGAGGCGCTCTACCACTGAGCTAACCGCCCGCAATTGCGAGGCGCGCCTGACGCCGCGCGAGGGCGGCGGCGCGGCCTTCCTATCGCAAGTCAGACCGCAGCCTGCAAGCGCATGGGCGCGGCCCTTCGCGCTTCCGCCCCATAACGAAGGAGCCGCCCGCATTCGCTGGAATGCGGGCGGCTCCGGTCGAATTCATCGCTCGCCTAGTTGAGCGCGTCCTTGAGACCCTTCCCGGCGGAAAATTTCGGCTGGATCGAAGCCGGGATCTGAATGGTTTCGCCGGTGCGCGGGTTGCGCCCCTCGCGCGCGGCGCGCTTGGCCGCCGAAAACGTGCCGAAGCCCACCAGGCGCACATCGTCGCCGCGCCGCAAAGCCTCCGTGATGGCGTCGAAGACCGCGTCGACGGCGCGGGTCGCTTCAGCCTTGTTGATGCCCGCCATGTCTGAAACGCGATCAATGAATTCGTTCTTGTTCATGCCTCCGCCCTTTCTGCTGGTTTTCGGGAGAACGCCGGGAATGAACCGGAATTATCGCCCGCCCGTCCCCCGGGAGCAAAGGAAAACCCAGTAATTTCGCGGCCCGCGCGCAGCCGCCTTCCCTAAGCCCATGATATCAATGGCTTTTTTCTAATCGTTTCGGATGTGGAACAAGCGCCAGAATTCTTGCTCATGCTCGATGCAACGGTCGATGAGCGTGCGCCAGACAGGTTCGGCGATTCGTTTTGAAAGGCCCTGGCGTTCGGCCTCGGCGAGAACTTTCGCGACGACGTCTTCAATTCGCCACTCCAGCCGGACTTCCTCGGCGCGCGGCTTTATGCGCGCGGCCGCCTCGATATAGCTCTGGCGTTCGGCGAGCAGCGCGACCAGGCGCCGGTCGAGCCGGTCGATTTCGGCGCGCACCTCTTCCATGGCGGCGCACGCCTGCGCAGGCGTCTTCGCGACCTCATCGTCTTCCCTTGCGGGCCGAAGCTTCCGTTCCGCGCTCAATTCGCCTCTCAGTCTTTGAAGGGGTCTTCATGGCGCAACAAGCGCGCAAAGGCCATCCCCCGCGCATTTCGCCGCAAATTCAGCGCCCTCTCATGAAAGCGGGCGCTCCCGCGAAAGAGCGCCCGCATCAACCCCATGAGGCCCCGCCTCAATGCGTCACGACCGCCTCCGGCGTCTCCGATCCGCCGCCGGAGACAACCGGCGCAGGCTCGGACCATTCGATCGGCGTCAGCGGGCGCACCAGCGCGTGCGCAAGCACCTCATCGACGGTTTTGACCGGGATGATCTTCATCCCGGCTTTCACGTTGTCCGGAATTTCAGCGAGATCTTTCTCGTTTTCTTCCGGGATCAGCACCGTCTTGATGCCGGCGCGGAGCGCGGCGAGAAGTTTCTCCTTGAGGCCGCCAATTGCGAGAACGCGGCCGCGCAAGGAAATCTCGCCCGTCATCGCAATGTCCTTGTGGACTTCGACGCCCGTCAGCACCGAAACGATCGCCGTCGCCATGGCGACGCCGGCCGACGGCCCGTCTTTGGGCGTCGCTCCTTCCGGAACGTGGATGTGGATGTCGGTCTTTTCGAACACGGGCGGCTCGATGCCGAACTGCGTCGCGCGGCTCCTGACATAGGACGACGCCGCGGAGACGGACTCTTTCATGACCTCTTTGAGATTGCCTGTCGGGGTCATGCGCCCCTTGCCGGGCATCTTCACGGCTTCGATCGTCAGAATGTCGCCGCCGACCGCGGTCCAGGCGAGCCCCGTGACGACGCCCACGCGATCCTCTCCCTCGATTTCGCCGTAACGGTATTTCGGCACGCCGGCGAAGTCCTTGAGATTGTCGGCAGTGACTTCCACGGATTTGGCCTCGCCGCCTTCGATCATGCGGACGGCCTTTCTTGCCAGGCGCGCGATCTCCCGTTCGAGATTGCGCACGCCCGCCTCACGCGTATAGCGGCGGATGAGCTCATAAAGCCCGTCGTCGGAGATCGACCACTCGGCTTCGCTCAATCCGTGATCGGCGCGCTGCTTCGGGATCAGATGGCGCTTGGCGATCTCACGCTTCTCATCCTCCGTGTAGCCGGGGATACGGATGATCTCCATGCGATCGAGCAAAGGCTGCGGCATGTTCAGGCTGTTCGCCGTCGTGATGAACATGACGTCCGACAGATCGTAGTCGACCTCAAGATAATGGTCGTTGAAAGTCGAGTTTTGCTCCGGGTCGAGAACCTCGAGCAAGGCGGACGACGGGTCGCCGCGGAAGTCCTGGCCCATCTTGTCGACTTCGTCGAGCAGGAAAAGCGGGTTCGACTTCTTCGCCTTTTTCATCGACTGGATGATCTTGCCCGGCATTGAGCCGATATAGGTCCGCCGGTGTCCGCGGATTTCCGCTTCGTCGCGCACGCCGCCAAGAGAAACGCGCACGAATTCGCGTCCCGTGGCGTTGGCGATCGACTTGCCGAGCGACGTCTTGCCAACGCCGGGAGGACCGACGAGGCAGAGGATCGGCCCCTTCAGCTTGTTCATCCGCTTTTGCACGGCGAGGTATTCGATAATGCGCTCCTTGACCTTTTCCAGCCCGTAATGATCCGCATCGAGAATTTCTTCCGCCTTTTTGAGGTCGGATTTGACCTTTGACCGGTTATTCCACGGAATGGACAGCAGCCAGTCGAGATAATTGCGCACGACCGTCGATTCGGCGGACATGGGCGACATCTGGCGAAGCTTCTTCAGTTCGGCTTCCGCCTTCGCGCGCGCCTCTTTCGAAAGTTTCGTCTTGGCGATCTTGTCCTCGAGCTCGGCGAGTTCGTCGCGGCCGTCGTCCGTCTCTCCGAGCTCCTTTTGAATCGCCTTCATCTGCTCGTTGAGATAATATTCGCGCTGCGTTTTCTCCATCTGCCGCTTGACGCGGTTCCGGATCTTCTTTTCGACCTGAAGGACGCTCATTTCGCCCTCCATCAGGCCATAGACTTTCTCCAGCCGCTCGGCGACGGAGTTTGTCTCAAGCAAATCCTGCTTTTCGGCGATCTTTATATTGAGGTGCGAGGCGACGGTGTCGGCGAGCTGCGACGGATCCTCGATCTGGTTGACGGAAACGATGACTTCCGGCGGCACGCGCTTGTTGAGCTTCACATAGGATTCGAATTGCGAAATGACGGAGCGCGTCAGAGCTTCGACTTCTTGCGGCTCGGCGCTGGTCTCCTCCGGCTCGACCGCTTCCGCCTCGAAGAACTCCTCTGTTTTCGTATAGCGCAGGACGCGCGCGCGGTGCTCGCCTTCGACAAGCACCTTCACTGTTCCGTCAGGCAGTTTCAGAAGCTGCAAGACCGACGCGACGACGCCGATCTCATAAATTCCATCCGGCGCCGGATCATTGTCCCCTGCGTCCTTCTGCGCGACGAGAAGGATCTTGCGGTCGTTCTCCATCACGTTCTCGAGCGCCTTCACCGACTTTTCGCGCCCGACGAAAAGCGGCACGACCATGCTCGGGAAAACGACAATGTCGCGCAGCGGCAACACTGGATAGGTAGCGGGCTCGGTCATCAAAATCTCCTACACATAACGGGCCCTTGCGGCGCCCCGGCCTGCGGCGCTTGAGCGAGCCCGAAAGCTCCTCTTCGGCCGCACGGCCGTCGCCTCGTCCGCCCCGTGGCGCATCCCGCCTTTTAAGACGGAGACCGCCGCCATTTTGGCGGCGGACGCTGGCGATAATGTGGCGTTCCGCAGAAGCCTTTCAACCCAAATTCGCGGACTGGGCGAAACGAATCGGGCCGCCTTTCAAACCCGGCGAATCGGGGGCTGTCAGGCGCTGGCGTCCGCCTCTACGGCTTCCTTGCGGCGGTCCTCATAGATGTAGAGCGGCTTTGCGCGCCCTTCGACCACCTCGCCATTGACTACGACCTCGGCGACGCCGTCGAGCGTCGGCAGGTCGAACATCGAATCGAGCAAAATGCCTTCCATGATGGAGCGCAGGCCGCGCGCGCCTGTTTTGCGCGCGATCGCCTTGCGGGCCACCGCGACGCGCGCGTCCTCGGTGAAGGTGAGCTTGACGTCCTCCATCTCGAAGAGGCGCTGATACTGCTTGATGAGCGCGTTTTTGGGCGTCGTCAGAATCTGGATCAACGCCTCCTCATCGAGATCTTCGAGCGTCGCGATGACCGGCAGTCGGCCGACGAATTCAGGAATGAGGCCGAACTTCAGCAAATCCTCCGGCTCGCAATTTCTCAGGATCTCGCCGACCCGGCGATCGTCGGGCGCCTTGACCGTGGCCCCGAAGCCGATGGAGGTGCCGACGCCGCGGCTCATGATCATTTTCTCAAGGCCGGCGAAAGCCCCGCCGACGATGAACAGAATGTTGGTCGTATCGACTTGCAGGAATTCCTGCTGCGGATGCTTGCGCCCGCCTTGCGGAGGAACGCTGGCGACCGTGCCTTCCATGATTTTGAGCAGGGCCTGCTGCACGCCCTCGCCCGACACGTCCCGCGTAATCGAGGGATTGTCGGATTTGCGGGATATCTTGTCGACCTCGTCGATATAGACGATGCCGCGTTGCGCGCGCTCGACATTATAGTCAGCGGCCTGCAAGAGCTTCAGGATGATGTTCTCGACATCCTCGCCGACATAACCGGCCTCGGTGAGCGTCGTCGCGTCGGCCATGGTGAACGGAACGTCAAGAATGCGCGCGAGCGTCTGCGCAAGCAGAGTCTTGCCGGAGCCCGTCGGACCGATCAGCAGGATGTTCGACTTGGCGAGCTCGACGTCGTTGTTTTTGGAGGCGTGATTGAGCCGCTTGTAGTGGTTGTGCACCGCGACGGACAGGACGCGCTTGGCGTAGCTCTGGCCGATCACATAGTCGTCAAGAACCTTGTGTATCTGTTGCGGGCTCGGAACGCCGTCTCCCGCCTTGACGAGCGAGGACTTCGATTCCTCCCGGATGATATCCATGCAGAGCTCAACGCACTCGTCGCAGATGAAGACCGTCGGGCCCGCAATCAGCTTGCGCACCTCGTGCTGGCTCTTCCCGCAGAACGAGCAATAGAGCGTGTTCTTGCCGTCTCCGCCGCTTTTGCCGCCGACTTTGCTCACTCTGTCCAGACTCCTTCTTCGCGCGAAGCGGCGGCTCGCGTGCTACCGCCGGAAATGGCGCGACCCTTGCCCTCGACGGGGTCTCCGGCCGCTGGGGCGCATTCTGCACGATCCGCGCCATGGCGGCCGCGCCAGATCCCGATCGGGCCATTCGACCATATTCGTATCCGAGCGATCAAGCCGCCTTTTCCTTAACTTCCTTAACGACCATGGCCTCTGCGACGCTAGGTCTCTGAGTCTTTCTCCCGCTCCGTCAGAACCTGGTCGATCAGCCCGAAATCCACCGCTTCGTCAGCGGTCATGAAATGGTCCCGATCGAGGGTTCTCTCAATGACCTCATAGGGTTGGCCGGTGTGTTCCACGTAAATTTCGTTGAGGCGGCGCTTCAGCTTGATGATGTCCTGCGCATGCCGCTCGATATCCGAGGCCTGGCCCTGGAAGCCGCCTGAAGGCTGGTGGACCATGATCCGGGCGTTCGGCAGGGAGAACCGCATGTCCTTCTGGCCTGCGGTCAACAGCAGCGAGCCCATGGACGCCGCCATGCCGACGCACATCGTCGAAACGGGCGAGCGGATGTAGCGCATGGTGTCGTAGATCGCGAGGCCGGAGGTCACGACGCCGCCCGGCGAATTGATATAGAAGGCGATTTCTTTCTTGGGGTTCTCGGCCTCGAGGAAGAGGAGCTGGGCCACGACCAGGGTCGCGATATGGTCCTCGACCGGGCCGGCCAGGAAAATGATCCGCTCCTTCAGGAGCCTCGAATAGATATCGAAAGCCCGCTCGCCCCTGCTCGTCTGTTCGACGACCATCGGCACGAGGGTGTTCATATAGATGTCTTTGGGGTCTTTCATTGGTGGTCCCGGTCAAGTCCTGTTTTGGTCAATCGAACGCCCGGGCCGCGCCGCCGCCCGAGAAGGTTAATATGGGATCGCGCGCGCGTTTCACCATCCCCTTGAGAAGAAGGCTAGCCCAATCCGGCTTAAGCGACGGTTATTCGCCGGAAAGAGCAAGACGGCGCGCCGAGATCGGCCGAACTGCGCGCGCCGTTCAGGCGCGCCGGGCGGCCGCATTCGCCCGCGGATCGGCGCCGCCCGGACTGCGCGCGGCCGCCGCCCGCCTTCCGGAGCGCGGGATTTCATCCGCGCATAATAAAAGCGTCCCGCCTGTCAGCCCGGCGCCGCCGGCCCGGCCCCCGAGAAAAAGCCGGGCTTATTCGCCAGCCTCGCCCTCAGGCTCCTTCATCAGCTCTTCCTTGGTGGTCGGCACGTCCGTCACTTCGGCGCGCTCGAAAATATAATCGACCACCTGCTCTTCAAAGAGCGGCGCGCGAATCTGCTCCAGCGCCGCGGGATTTTGCTGATAGAACTGAAGCACCTGCTGGGGCGTCACATCTTGCCCTTGCGCGCGATAGAACTGCGCCTCGCGCAGGGCCTGTTCCTGGATCGCGCGCTGCAGCTGGTCGGAAGGCACTTTCACATCGGCGCGCTTGCCGATTTCGGCGAGGACGAGACCGAGACGCACCCGTCTTTCGGCGATCTTGCGGTATTCCGCCTTGAGCTCTTCTTCGGTTTTGTCCTTGTCTTCCTCGTCGCGCTCGGCGCCTTCGACCTGCGCCCAGATCTGATTGAACTCCTGATCGACCATGCCCTTCGGCAATTCGAAGTCATGCGCGGCGTCGAGCTTGTCGAGCAGCGCGCGCTTGGCGTGGGCGCGCGACATCTGTTTGAACTCGTTTTCGAAGCGCTCCTTCAGACGCGCCTTCAAATCGTCGAGACTGTCGAGTCCGATCTTCTTCGCGAGTTCGTCGTCGATCGCGACATCCTCCGGCTCTTTCACTTCCTGGACGGTGACGGAGAACTCCGCCTCTTTTCCGGCGAGCGCGCGCGACATGTAATCTTCAGGGAAAGTGACTTTGACGACGACCTCCTCGCCGGCCTTCGCGCCCTCGAGCTGATCCTCAAATCCGGGAATGAACCGGCCGGAGCCGAGCACGATTTCCTGACCCTCGCCCTTGCCGCCGTCAAACTCCTCGCCGTCGATCCGGCCGACATAGTCGATCACGAGCATGTCGCCCTTCTTGGCTTTCGCGCCTTTCTTGCGCGGCGCATAGGAGCGTTGCTGGTCTGCGAGATTCTTCAGCGCTTCCTCGATGTCGCTTTCCGGCACTTCGGCGACGGGCCGCTTGAGTTTCAGGGTCGACACGTCGACCGGCTCGAATGACGGCAATATTTCCGCATGCACGTCATATTCGAGGTCGGCCTTGCCGGCGATCACCGCTTCCATGTCGCCGTGGAAATGCGGGTGCGGCTGGGTCGCCGGTTGGAGATCGCGATCGGCGAAGGCCTTGCGCGCCGTCTCGTTGACGAGCTCCTCGACGATCTCGCCCATCACGCCCTTGCCGTAGAGCTTCTTCAAATGCGCGACGGGCGCCTTGCCCTTCCGGAAGCCCTTCAGGTGGACCTGGTCTTTAATTTTGTTGAGCCGTTCGACGAGCCGCTCGTCGAGCTCAGCCGCGGAGACTTTCACCGTGAACCGCCGGTCCAGTCCCTCGGCGCTCTTCTCAATAACTTCCATCGTCGTCAGGCCTTCTCATTCCGGGCTCATCCAGTGGTGCGGATGGAGGGACTCGAACCCCCACGGGTCGCCCCACTGGAACCTAAATCCAGCGCGTCTACCAGTTCCGCCACATCCGCATGGGCAAAACGGGGCCGCGCCCTCGCCGGCGAGACGAGTCCGCAGCCCTTCGAAGCGCGCTTCTATAACAGAGGAAGGCGCGGTGTCGAGGCGCGTTTGAGCGGCGTCGAATTGAGCCTGGCGGCTGTCAGGCCGAAGGCGCGTCGGGCGGGGCCAGAAGGGCGCGCATGACTTGCGGCAGGGCCTCGGGAAGGTCTTCCGAGATCAGGCCGGGCCCGGCGATCCGCCCGCAGGCGCCGTGGATCCAGACGGCGGCGGCGGCGGCCTCGAAGGCCGGAGCGCGCTGCGCGCGAAGGCCGAGCGCGAAACCGGCGAGAACGTCCCCGGCGCCGGCGGTCGCCAGATCGGCCGGCGCATTGACATTGACCGCCGCGCGCCCGTCCGGCGCGGCGATGATCGTGTCGGCGCCCTTGAGAACGACGACGGCGTTCGCCCGCGCGCTCGCCCGCCGCGCGGCTTCGAGCTTGCCGCATTCCAACATCCCGATATCGGGAAAGAGCCGCGCGAATTCGCCCGCATGCGGCGTGAGGACGTCGCCCGGCCGCAGCGCGCCGAACAGCGCTTCAGGCTCGTCCTCAAAACTCGTCAGCGCGTCGGCGTCGAGAACAGCGGCGGCGGCGGACTTCAAAATGGCGAAAACTTTCCCGCGCGTTTGCGCGCCGACGCCCGCGCCGGGCCCGATGAGCGCGGCCGTGAAGCGCCGGTCCTCGAGGATTTTGGCGATCGACGCCGCGTCGTCGGCTTCGCGCACCATCACCGCGGCGAGTTGAGAGGCGTTTTCGTCGGCCGCATCGGACGGCGTCAAGATCGTGACGAGCCCTGCGCCCGCGCGCAGCGCGCCGCGCGCAGCGAGCCGGATCGCGCCGGTCTTCAGGCGGCCGCCGGAAACGGCGATGGCGTGCCCGCGATCATATTTGTGGCTGGCGAAGGTCGGACGCGGAATCGCGCCCGCCCACAGAGCGGACTGATTTTCATATGTATGCGGATTGATATCGGCGAGCGTTGCGCGGGGGATTCCGATATCGACGACATCGACAGCGCCGCATAGAGCGCGTCCGGGAAAAAGCACATGCGCCGGCTTTTTCAAAAAGAACGTCACCGTACGCGCGGCCTTGACCGCAACGCCCATAATCGCGCCGGTGTCGGCGTTGACGCCCGAAGGCACATCGACCGCGACCGCCGGCGCGTCATGCGCGTTCGCGGCCTCGATCATCGCGCGGGCGGCCCCTTCGACCGGGCGCGCCAGGCCCGAGCCGAACAGCGCGTCGACGATGAGGCCCGCGCCGTCGAGAAGCGCCGGCGACAGCGGTTCGACGGGGCCGTCATAAAGTCCCGCCATCAGCGCCGCATCGCCCTTCAGCGCGCTCTTGTCGGCCAGACAGCCGAGGCGCACCGGCCAGCCGGCCTGGCGGAGAAGACGCGCGGCGACGAAGCCGTCGCCGCCATTATTGCCGGGCCCGCACAGAACCGCGGCCGGACGCGGCTCAAACGTTTCGAAAATCACGCGCGCGACGCCCTCGCCGGCCTTCTCCATCAAGGATGCGCTCGCCACCCCGGACTTTACGGCGAGCGCGTCGGCGCGCGCCATTTCGCTCGCGCTCAATATCGTCAGGTCCGTCACGCTTGCCGCCTTTCAAAGACGGGGATTAAGCTCGCCCGGGCCGCCCGGCCCCATGCCCCTATTGTGAGTGAGTCATGAAGAAAATCGAAGCGATCATCAAACCGTTCAAGCTCGACGACGTAAAGGAGGCGCTCCACGAGATCGGCCTCCAGGGCATGACTGTCCTCGACGCGCGGGGATTCGGGCGTCAGAAGGGCCATACGGAGCTCTACCGGGGCGCCGAATATGTCGTCGACTTTCTGCCCAAGGTGAAAGTCGAACTCGTCGTTGACGACGCGCGGGTCGAGGCGGCGGTCGAGGCGATCCGGCGCGCGGCCCATTCGGGGCGGATCGGCGACGGCAAGATCTTCATTTCCCCGGTCGAAAATGTCGTGCGGATTCGCACCGGCGAAACGGGCGCAGACGCAGTTTAGACGATTTCGTCCTTATCGCGCGATATTCTGCTAATTCGTCCCGGGCTTAGGGCGTTTTATCCACAATCATGTTGCATCGCAAAATTGTTTTTGCTTTTGTACGGAATCGCCCGCTCATCGAAGCGAGCGCTGTTCCGGGCGCACTCGGCGCGCGCCCACGAGATCCAGATCCAAGGAGCCCAGGGCCATGCCCGCTGATCAAATTCTCAAACGCATCAAAGACAAAGACATTCGCTATGTGGACCTCCGGTTCACGGATCCGCGCGGCAAGTGGCAGCACGTCACCTTCGATCGCAGCCTCGTCGACGAGGATTTCTTCGTAGACGGCACGATGTTCGACGGCTCTTCGATCGCCGGCTGGAAGGCGATCAACGAGTCCGACATGATCTTGATGCCGGACACTGAGACCGCGATCGAAGATCCGTTTTTCGCCCAGCCGACGCTGGCGATTATCTGCGACGTGCTCGAACCGTCGACGGGCCAGCCTTACGGCCGCGACCCGCGGACGACAGCGAAGGCTGCGGAGGCCTATCTCATTTCGAGCGGCGTCGGCGACACCGCGTATTTCGGTCCGGAGGCGGAGTTTTTCGTGTTCGACGACGTGCGTTGGTCTGTCGAACAGAACAACACCGGATACATGATCGACTCGATCGAGGGCCCGTATAATTCGGCGACGGGCTATCAGGGCGGCAACCTCGCCCACAGGCCCGGACCGAAGGGCGGCTATTTCCCCGTGCCCCCTGTCGACTCCGCGCAGGATATGCGCTCGGAAATGCTGACCATGCTCGCCGAGATGGGCGTGGCACCCGAAAAGCATCACCATGAAGTCGCGCCGTCGCAGCATGAGCTCGGCATGAAATTCGCCACGCTCACCAAAATGGCCGACAGCATGCAGATCTACAAATATGTGATCCAGCAGGTCGCGGCCGCGCACGGAAAAACGGCGACCTTCATGGCCAAGCCGGTTTACGGCGACAATGGCTCCGGCATGCATGTGCATCAATCGATCTGGAAAGACGGCAAGCCGACCTTCGCCGGCGACCGCTACGCCGACCTGTCGGACACCTGCCTCTATTATATCGGCGGCATCATCAAGCATGCGCGCGCGATCAACGCCTTCGCCAACTCCACGACCAACAGCTACAAGCGCCTCGTGCCCGGTTTCGAAGCGCCGGTGCTGCTCGCTTACTCGGCGCGCAACCGGTCGGCGTCGATCCGGATTCCGTGGGTGTCGTCGCCGAAAGGCAAGCGTCTTGAAGCGCGCTTCCCGGACGCGGCCGGCAATCCCTATCTCACCTACACGGCCCTGTTGATGGCGGGCCTCGACGGCATCGAGAACAAAATCCACCCCGGCGATCCGATGGACAAGGATCTCTACGATCTGCCGCCCGCGGAGCTGAAAGATATCCCGACTGTGTGCTCGTCCTTGCGCGATGCGCTCGACGCGCTCGATCGCGACCGCGCCTTCCTGAAGAAGGGCAATGTGTTCAACGACGATCAGATCGACTCCTATATCGAGCTCAAAATGGCCGAGGTGAAGCGCTTCGAAACCGCGCCCCATCCCGTCGAATTCGCGATGTATTATTCGAGCTAGTCGCGTCCCTCCGAAACGACGAAAAGGCCGGGCGGAAGTCCGGCCTTTTTTCTTTCGTCATCCGGATCGCGCGGCCGTCCGGCTGCGTCACGCCGCGAGAGCCGCTGCAGGCCGGCTCGCGCCCGCAGGACTCTTTCTCCGCCTCACCATAGGTGCGGTTTTTCGTCCTGCTTCACGCGCGCGCGCTTTTCTTCTTCCGGCAGTCCGAGTTCTGCGAGCACGTCGCGCCGCGCTTCATCGAGATTTGGCGCGGGCGGGCGCGTGGCCGAATCCTCATAGCCGGAGATCTTGAATGCGCTGCCCGCCATTTTGAGCTTGCCCATCTCGGCGTCATCGACCTCGACGAACATATTGCGCGCGATGAGCTGCGGATCTTTCACGACCTCAGCCATGTCGTGGATCGGAGCGACAGGAACGCCGGCGGCGCGCAGCGTCTCGACCCATTCGGCGACGCTGCGCGCGGCGAGCGCCGCCTCGAGATCGCTTTTGAGCGCCGCATGATTGGCGTAACGCGCGAAAATATTTTCATATCGCGCGTCCGATTTCCACGCCGGCCGGCCTATGCAATCGCACAGCGCGTCGAACAAATGATCATTGGCGGCCGCGATCGCAATCCGGCCGTCCTTGGCTTCGAAAACGTCGAATGGCGTGATCACCGGGTGGCGCGAACCGGTCGGTCTTTGCGTTTCGCCGCTGGCGAGCTGACGCACGAGCGCGCTTTCGAGCAGCATCGTCTGCACGTCGAGCATCGCAATATCGATAGAGCGGCCCTTGCCGCTTCCGCGGCGTTCATAGAGCGCGGCGGCGATCGCGAGCGCCGCGAAAACGCCGGCGGCGAGATCGCCCAGCGACACGCCGAGGCGAACGCCCTTGCCGCCCTCTTCGCCGTTTATCGAGATCATGCCGCCCAACGCCTGGACAATAAGGTCGTAAGCCGGCAGGTCCCGATAGGGGCCGGTCTGGCCGAAGCCGGAAATCGACGCATAGATCAGCGCGGGATAGCGGTCCTTTATCGCGTCATAATCATAGCCGAGCTTTTGCATCGCGCCGGGCCGGAAATTCTCCAAGAGCACGTCGGCGTGATCCAACAGCGCCTCGAACACTCGCCGGTCGCCTTCCTCCTTCAAATTGAGCGCGAGCGAGCGCTTGCCGCGATTGACGCTCGCAAAGAAGACGCTTTCGCCGTTCTGGAAAGGCGGAAAGGCGCGCATGTCGTCGCCGTGAGGCGGCTGCTCGATTTTGAGGACTTCGGCCCCGAGCTCCCACAGCAGGGTCGTGCAATAGGGCCCTGCGAGCACGCGAGAAAGATCGAGAATGCGCACGCCCGCTAGGGGGCCGCGCGGCGCCTGCGTCATGCCTCGTGCTCCTTCGCCGCTACGCCCCGCAAGGTGAGCCAGTTTGACGCCGAAGGCCAGACGCTGCGCCGGCCGCGTCTTGTCGCGCCGCTAGGCTGCGGCGCGCTTTTCGGCGGCGGCGAGCGCTCTCGCGATGTCGTCGAGAATGTCTTCCGGGTCTTCAACGCCGAGCGACAAACGGATGAGCCCCTCGCTGATCCCG
This sequence comes from Alphaproteobacteria bacterium, assembly GCA_016125425.1. Taxonomy (GTDB): domain Bacteria; phylum Pseudomonadota; class Alphaproteobacteria; order Caulobacterales; family Parvularculaceae; genus Amphiplicatus. Next base: position 202,431 of record WGLT01000009.1, on the reverse strand, counting down.
GCCTCGCGACGTTCTTGTTCGGGAATGCCCGCATGCGTCACCGACCACGGCTGACAGGCGAGGCTTTCAACGCCGCCCACAGACGCTGCGATCGAGAACAGGTCAAGCGAGTCGAGGAAGCGCTTCGCCGCGTCATAGCCTCCCTTCAATTCGAAAGAGAGAATGGCGCCGAACCCATTCTGTTGGCGTGCGGCGATCTCGTGACCCGGATGCGTTTCAAGTCCGGGATAATAGACCCGCTCCACGGCGTCGTGGGCGACGAGCGCAGCGGCGACGAGCGCGGCGTTCTCCTGTTGGGCCGCGACGCGAAGATGCAGCGTGCGAAGGCCCCGCAACGACAGCCAGGAGTCGAACGGGCTCGCCGTCGAGCCGATGCAGTTCGCCCACCAGGCAAGCTCCTCAACGCATTTCGGATCTTTGGCGACCACGGCGCCGCCCACAACATCGGAATGGCCGTTCAGATATTTCGTCGTCGAGTGAATGACGATATCGGCGCCGAGCTCGAGCGGCCGCTGCAATGCTGGCGAAAGGAAAGTGTTATCGACCGCGACCAATGCGCCGGCGCGACGGGCCTTGGCGGCGACGCTTTCGAGATCCGTAATTCGCAAGAGCGGATTGGAAGGGGTTTCAGCAAGCACAAGTTTCGGCCCCTTCGACAATACCGCGTCGAACGCCGCCTCATCGGTGAAATCGACGAATTCGACATAGAGGTCGCCGCGCCGGGCGCGCGCGTTCAGCAATCGGCGCGTGCCGCCGTAACAGTCATGCGGAGCGACAACGAGGTCGTCCGCAGACAGAAGATGCAGAACAAGATCGACCGCAGCCATGCCGGACGAGACGACGACCGCTCCCGCTCCGCCCTCCAGGCCCGCAATCGCCTCGGCGAGCGTCGCGCGCGTCGGATTGTTGGTGCGCGTATAGTCGAAGGCGGGCTTTTGGCCGACTTCCTCGTAAGCGAAAGTCGCCGACAGATAGAGCGGCGGCATCACCGCCCGGAAGGCGCGGTCTTTCCTGACGCCCGCCGAAACCGCGATGGTCCGGGGCGCGGGCCGGCGCACGCGCGCGCCCTCGCCGCCGATCGGCAGAATGTCGGCCGCTTGCGCGGCGTTCTGGTTCGTATTCGTGGGTTGGGACATTTCCGGCTCTCCTTTCGCTCCAAGGTCCACAACCCATCGAGCGTTCGCGGAAAACCGGACTTCGGCGGCGCATCGGCCGCCCTCGGCCTTGTCGCCTCCTCATCTCTCGGCCGGCTTCGGGCTTGCGCCTTCCGCCACCGCAGGAGTTGGCACCTTTCCCGGGAAGCGGGAAGGAAGTCCTTCCGCCCCGATTGGTTGCCCCGGCGTCGCTGGGCCTGTCCCTCAGCCGGTCTCGATGAGCAAGCGCAGCATTATCGGCGGAGGGCGGGCCAGTCAAGCAGGATAATCGGCCCCGGAACGCCCTTCCCGCACCCGTTTATCGCTCGGGCAGGCCCGGAACGCCCGCTCGCGAAAGCGTGTCGGCCCTCGCCGCGGAATCCTATTGCGCCGCAACGCGGAAACCCTATTTTCATACTCAACGGTCTAGTATGAAAATAGCGGCGCGGGCCGCAAAGTCGGGTTTATGAATCGCTCTCTGCTCATCGGGATTGTCGGCGCCACGCTCCTCGGCGCGCTCGTCTTCGCCGTTCAATGGACGGTCTATGGCCGTTTCATCCAGAAGACGGACGACGCCTATCTGCAAGCCGACACCATTGTCATCTCCGCCAAGACGCCCGGCCGCATCGCCGAACTTGACGTCGCGGACAACGCCGAGGTCAAGGCGGGCGACCCGCTGGCGCATATCGAGCGCAATGACTATGAGGCGCGCCTTCGCCAGGCCGAGGCCGATCGCGACGCCAAACAGGCCGCGATTGAGACGATCGAAAAACAGATATCGCTGAACGACGCGAAGATCGCGGACGCGAAAGCCAATGTCGCGAGCGCGATCGCGGACCTGAATTTGCGTCAGGCCGAATATGATCGAACGGCCGCTCTTTCGAAACAGGATTTCGCCTCGAAGCAAAGCCTCGACCAGCGCGTCAACGCGCTGCAGGCGGCCAAAGCGCGCGTCGAAAGCGCCAAAGCCGCGCTCGACGCCGCGAAAGCCGCCGGCGCGGTTCTCGCCGCGCAGCGCGGCGAAGCCGGGGCCGCGCTCGCCGCCGCGGAAGCCTCGCTCAATCTCGCCGAAATCGATCTCGAAAACACCGTCATACGCGCGCCGAAGGACGGCGTCGTCGGCAATGTCAAAATTCGCGCCGGCGAATACGCCGCCACGGGCCGCCAGCTGATGTCGCTCGTGCCCGTGCGCGAGACCTATGTCGTCGCCAATTTCAAGGAGACGCAGGTCAGGCGGTTTCGCGTCGGCGAAAAAGTGCGGCTTGACGTCGACGCTTATCCGCATGCGGAAGTCGTCGGCGTCATCGACAGCCTCTCGCCGGCGAGCGGATCGGAATTCAGCCTGCTGCCGCCGGAAAACGCGACCGGCAATTTCACCAAGATCGTCCAGCGTCTTCCGGTCAAGATCCGCATCGTGAAGGCGCCGCCCGATGTGGCGCTGTTGCCCGGCCTGTCGGTGACAGCGGCGGTCGACACCCGCACCGCGCCGACGAAAGAAGCCGCCATTTTCGCGCCGCGCGCCGAAGACGAAGCGGTCGCGCTGGCGAACAAGCCGTGACGGCGACGACCGCCGATATCGAACTTCCGCCGCGCGGGGCGCAGCCGGCGGCGCCGGACGCCCGCCCCGAAACGATCGACCGCAGGAAGGTCATCCTGTTCGCCGTGATGGTGGTCGGGATGTTCATGGCGGTGCTCGACATCCAGATCGTCGCCGCCTCCCTGCCGCAAATGCAGGCGGCGCTGGCGGCCGGTCCGGATGAAATAAGCTGGGTGCAGACAGCCTATCTCATCGCCGCGGTGATCATGATTCCGGCGACGGGATATCTCAGCCGCGCGCTCTCCACGCGCGTGGTCTATTGCCTTTCCGTCGGCGGGTTCACCCTCGCCAGCCTCGGCTGCGCGCTTTCGGTCAACCTTCCGATGCTGACGGTCATGCGCGCATTGCAGGGCTTTATCGGCGGCGCGACCATGCCGGCCGTGTTCGCGCTGGCGTTCACGGCCTTTCCGCGCAATCAGCAAGGGCCAATTTCAGCCGCGATCGGCCTTATCGTCACGCTCGCCCCGACGATCGGGCCGACTCTCGGCGGCTGGATATCGGATAATTACTCCTGGCACTGGCTGTTTCTGATCAATGTGCCGCCAGGGATCATCGTCGTCGCGATCATCTGGCTCTACGGCCATTTCGACGAACCGGATCTGTCCCTGTTGCGCCGGCTCGATTTTCCCGCCTTCGCATTCATGGCGGTCGGTCTCGGTCTTGTTCAATATGTTCTTGAGGAAGGTCCGAGCGACGACTGGTTCGATGATCGGACGATTTCGATTTTCACCGTAGTTTCGGCTGTCTGTCTTGTGGCGTTCGCCTGGCGTTCGCTGACCTCGAAGAATCCGCTCGTCGATCTCAAGGCCTATTCAGACCGCAATTTCACGCTCGGCAGCGTCGCTTCGATGACGATGGGCATGGCCCTTTACGGCCTCATCTTCATTCTCCCGCTGTTCCTCGCCCGCATTCGCGGCCTCGACGCCATGCAGATCGGCGAGACTCTCTCGATCACCGGCGTCGCCATGTTCATCGCCGCGCCCGTGTCCGGTTACACCTCGCGGACTTTCGATCCGCGCATCGTCGCTTCATTCGGATTCGTGCTGGTCGCCTTGAGCACCTACGCGCTCTCCAAACTCACGGCGGACTGGGGTTTCTGGCAGCTTTTCTGGCCGCAGGTCGCGCGCGGCGCCGGCATCATGCTCGCCATGGCGCCGCTGAATGTCATCAGTCTCGGCACGTTGCCGCCCGCGCAGGTGAAAAACGCCGCGGCGCTCTATAACCTGACGCGCAATCTCGGCGGCGCGCTCGGGCTGGCGTTCATCAACACCATGCTTTCCGACCGCACGGATTTCCACGCGCGAATTCTGTTCGATCATCTCAATCCGGCGAGCGCGCTCGTGACTGAGCGGCTGAACGACATGGCCGGCGCCTTTGCGGCGGCCGGCGCGGCCGATCCGGCCGGGGCGTCGATGAAAATGATGGGCGCGATCGTGCATCGCCAGGCCGCGGTGCTCGCCTACGCCGATGTCATGCATGTCATTTTCTGGATCAGCATTGCGACGGCGGCTATCCTGTTTTTCGTGAAATCTCCGGAACGCGCCGCGCAGTCGCAAGCCGCGGGAGGCGAATGATGACAGCCTCGAGCGACCTTGAAGGCGAGGAGCACGCCGGTCGCGGGCGCAAGCCCGATCCGGCGAAAGATCAGGCGATTTTCGATGCGGCGCGCGCGCTTTTCCTTGAAAAGGGCTACGGGGTCAGCATTGACGAAATCGCCGAGCGCGCGGGCGTCGTCAAACAGACCGTCTATGCGCGATACGCCTCCAAGGAAGATTTGTTCGCAGCGACGGTGCGCGCCGTCGCTGAAGAATTGCTTGCGGTCCTCGCCGCCGCGCCGGCGGGAAAGCCGCGCGAAACGCTGACCGCCTTCGCCGAGCAATATCGGCGCATCATTTCCGAACCGCAGCGCATCAAGATGCTGCGCCTGATGATCGCGCAAGCGGGACAGTTTCCGAAACTCGCCGAACGCTATTTCGAGGCGGGCGCCAATTACGTGCACGATCGCCTCGCCGACTATATCGCAAAGGAAAGCGCGGGCGGCGCCCTCGACGTGCCCGATCCCGACCTCGCATCCTCGCAGTTCCTCGGACTCGTCAAAGGCGTTGAGCATATCGGCGCTCTTCTCGGAATTGAAACGGCGCGGGACGAATTGCTCGGCAAGGCGAGAATCGCCGCTTCCGTCGACGCCTTCATGAAAATCTACGCCCGGCGCTAGTCGCGCTTGCGGGGCTCGGCGCGTTTGGCGACCTCATCGTGGAAGGGTTTGCGCTGCTGGTCCGGCAACCGTTTTCAAACAGCCGCGCCCGCCAACTTGCCGACGCCGGCGGTCGCCGCCATGGCGATCGCGCCCCAGAAGACGATGCGAACCACCGCCTTTCTTTTGCGGGCGCCGCCGGCCGTGGCTGAAAGCGCGCCGAGCCCCGCAAGCGCGACGAGCGAGGCGGCCGACACGACGAAAGCGGACGAGGATGCGGGCGATAGCGCCGCGGCGATCACGGGAAGCGCCGCGCCGATCGAAAATGAAAGAGCCGAAGCGCCGGCCGCCTGCAAAGGCCTCGCCTCCGCGATCGAAGTGATGCCGAGTTCGTCCCGCTTATGCGCCTCGAGGGCGTCATGCGCCATGAGCTGTTCGGCGACCTTGACCGCGAGGTCTCTTTCAAGCCCGCGCTCCACATAGATATCGGCGAGTTCTCGAAGCTCCGCCTTCGGATAATCCCTCAGCGCCCTCTTTTCGGTTTCAATGTCGGCGCGCTCGGTGTCCGCCTGCGAACTGACGGAGACATATTCGCCCGCCGCCATCGAACCGGCGCCCGCCACGAGCGCGGCGACGCCCGCAAGCAGAATATCGCCCTTGTCGACGGCGGCCGCCGCAACGCCGACGATGAGGCTCGCGGTCGAGACGATGCCGTCATTGGCGCCGAGCACCGCCGCGCGCAGCCAGCCCGTGCGATGGCTCATATGATGTTCGGCGTGGCTGGTCGGCGGATTCATGGTTCGGGATCCTTCAGTGCAACGCGCCGACAATGACGGGATTTGCCGGTCCCGGAAAGTCGTTTCGGCGAGCGCCCGCCGGCGCAACGCGGCTGCGGCGCCGGTTTCCATGCAGCCTTTATGGCTGCAAAAGCCCATTGGCCAGGCGTCCTGCGTCGCCAATGGCGGCGATACGCCAGTCGCCGGAGCCAGCGCGACGCGCGGGCGCGCTTGCGCGCTTGTAAAAGCCGCGGCACTCTCGTTGCATGACCGTTCTCACGCAAACAGACGGCGCCGTATTCATCGTAACGATCAACCGTCCCGAGCGGCGCAACGCCGTCGACCGCGACACCGCGGACGCGCTCGCCGAAGCGTTTCGCAAGTTTGACAAGGACGATGCGCTCTGCGTCGCCGTTCTCGCCGGGGCGGGCGGAAATTTCTGCGCCGGCGCCGATCTGAAGGCGGTTGCGGAAGGCAAGGGCAATCGCATCAACGCACAGGGCGACGGACCGATGGGACCGACGCGCATGACGCTTTCAAAACCCGTCATCGCCGCGATCGAGGGTTTTGCGGTCGCGGGCGGGCTCGAACTTGCGCTCTGGTGCGACATGCGCGTCGCCGCGCGCGGCGCGACATTCGGCGTCTACTGCCGGCGCTTCGGCGCGCCGCTGATCGACGGCGGAACGGTGCGCCTGCCGCGCCTCATCGGCCACTCCCGCGCGATGGACTTGATTCTGACCGGCCGCAGCGCGCCGGCCGAAGAGGCGTTTCAATGGGGCCTCGCCAACCGTCTCGTCGAGACCGGCGAGGCCCTCGGCGCGGCGATCGCGCTCGCAAAATCGCTCGCCGCCCTGCCGCAAAGCTGCATGAGAAACGATCGCGCTTCGGCGCTCGCGCAATGGTCGCTGCCGGAGAAGGACGCGCTCGCGGCCGAATTCGCGCTCGGCCTGAAGACGCTGCAATCGGGCGAAACGCTGGCCGGCGCCGAGGCCTTCGCGAAGGGCGCGGGCCGCGGCGGCGAGCCCATCGCGTGACAAGGCCCGACTCGCTGTCTAAATAGCGGGCTACTCCCGAACAGACGAGTGAGAGTTCATGGCGAAACGCGCGAGCGCCGCCCGCTCCGGCGACCTCTTCGACAGCGGCGATTACACGGCGAAAGACATTGAGGTTCTCGAAGGCCTCGAACCCGTCCGCAAGCGGCCGGGCATGTATATCGGCGGAACCGACGAAAAGGCGATGCACCACCTTTTCGCCGAGGTTCTCGACAACGCCATGGACGAGGCGGTCGCCGGACACGCCAGCCGCATCGAGGTCGAACTGCATGAAGACGGCTATCTGACGGTCGTCGACAACGGCCGCGGCATTCCGATCGACAAGCACCCGAAGTTCAAGGACAAGTCGGCGCTCGAAGTCATCATGACAACGCTGCATTCGGGCGGGAAGTTCGAGGGCAAGGCCTATCAGACTTCGGGCGGCCTGCACGGCGTCGGCGTTTCGGTGGTCAACGCCCTCTCCGACGATCTCATTGTCGAGGTCGCGCGCAGCCGCACGGTCTGGAGCCAGTCCTATTCGCGCGGCAAGCCGAGGACAAAGCTCGAAAAGATGGGCGAGACGCCGAACCGGCGCGGCACATCCATCATGTTTCATCCGGACCCGGAGATTTTCGGAAAGGCGCAATGGCGCCCTGCGCGCCTGTTCCGGATGACGCGCTCGAAGGCGTATCTTTTCGGCGGCGTCGAGATCCGCTGGAAATGCGCCCCCGCTCTCATCAAGGACGACACGCCCGCCGAAGCCGTCTTCCATTTCGAGGCGGGGCTCCGGGACTATCTCGCCTCGCTCGCCGAAAAGCGCCCGCTCGTCGTCGACGACATGTTCGCGGGCCGGATCGAGCGCAAGGAGGACGGCCAGGCGGTCGAATGGGCCGTCGTCTGGGGCGCGGCGGGCTTCGGCGAGGCGGACGGCTTCACGCACTCTTATTGCAACACCATTCCGACGCCCGAAGGCGGCACGCATGAGGCCGGGCTCAGGGCCGCGCTGTCGAAAGGCCTTAAAGGCTACGCCGATCTCGCCGGCAACAAGAAGGCGGGAAACGTCACGCCCGAGGACGTTATGACGACGGCCGGCGCCCTTCTGTCCGTCTTCATCCGCAATCCGGAATTCCAGGGCCAGACGAAAGACAAGCTCGCCACGGCCGAAGCCCAGCGCCTTGTCGAGGCCGCCGTGCGCCCCGCCTTCGACCACTGGCTCGCGAGCCATCCGAAACAGGCCGACCAGCTTTTGTCCTGGGTGATCGAACGCGCCGACGAGCGCCAGCGCCGCCGGCGCGAAAAGGAGGTCAGCCGCGCCGCCGCGACGCGCAAGCTGCGCCTTCCCGGCAAGCTCGCCGACTGCACGCAAAAGGAAAGGACGGGCACGGAGATTTTCCTCGTCGAGGGCGATTCGGCGGGCGGGTCCGCCAAACAGGCGAGGAACCGCGCGACGCAGGCGATCCTTCCCTTGCGCGGCAAAATCCTCAATGTCGCGAGCGCCGGGCGCGACAAGATCAGCCAGAACCAGGAGATCGCCGACATCGCGCAGGCGCTCGGCGTCGGGCTCGGGCCGAAATTCGACATTGAGGACCTGCGCTACGAAAAAATCATCATCATGACCGACGCCGATGTCGACGGCGCGCATATCGCCGCCCTGCTCATCACGTTTTTCCACGAACAGATGCGGCCGCTGATCGACGCGGGCCGGCTTTATCTCGCACAGCCGCCGCTCTATCGCCTGACCTCGGGAAGCAAGTCCGTCTATGCGATGAACGATGAAGAGCGCGACAGGCTGATGAAGTCGGAATTCAAGCCGAACCAGAAGGTCGAGGTCGGCCGCTTCAAGGGCCTCGGCGAGATGATGCCGGCCCAGCTTAAGGAGACGACGATGAATCCCGAGACGCGCGCGCTCGCCCGCGTCGTCATCCCCGAAGACCGCATCGAGTTCTCAACCGATCTCGTCGAGCGCCTGATGGGCAAAAAACCCGAAGCGCGCTTCCAGTTCATTCAGGAAAACGCGGCGTTTGTGAAGGGCGAGTTGGATATTTAGGATATTTAGGATATTTTGAAAAGCTTTCGAAACTATCCCTATCGTATTAGCGGCGGATGCCGCCTTTCCGCCTACAGATCGTCGAACCCAATCACGTCGATGCCGCATATCGGCAATCGTTCGTGACGAGGACCTGCGTCCAAACATGGGAAGAGTATCTTGGCGGGATCGAGGGCATAACATTTACGCACGCACTCAAGAAAAATATCGCCCATCGACTGCAAATGGCCGAGTTTGAAGCGGCGCTGATACTTCAGCACAAAATCATCAGAACCGAAACTAACAATCAAAGAGGCACACTTTTGGAAACTGTGCTCAGATTCAAAATCCATTATTTTTGTATTCTGTCAAACTCCATACTTGAAGGGATTGGCTCTTGCATTGCCAGAAAACCTCTTCTCCGCAAACTGCATACATCGGAGTGGCAAAATGCACTTGCGCATAAAGCGAACATCTCAAAGCAGCGCATTACAGCGATCACCTCAATCCGCGACAAGATTCATCTCGACCGCATAAACAAGGACTCCGTAAGCCAATTTAATCAATTAAGTTATGATGACTGCTTTGTTCCCACCTATGATACTTTTAAAGAAGTCATGACGGCGATGAACGCCGATTGGCCCGCCAATTGTGTGTTAAACGAAACCATTCCGAATGGAGGCGAAGTGTTCTCTGCTCTCGCCTCAGCTCAAGCAAGCGTGAACCATGCCTTCGGCGTATGACGGACGTCCGCCCGCAGTTTCTGAATACGCCACATATGCTGTATTGGTGAGCCAAGGCGCGCCCTGCGAGTCAGTCTCGATCTCCGAGCACCCCCGCGCAGGCGGAGATCCAGCGCCGACTTAAGTTCTGCATCCCCGCCTTCGCAGGGACGACCGAGCGAGAGGTCGGCGGGATAAACAACTATTGTCATTCCGGGGCGATGCGCAGCATCGAACCCGGAATCCATGCTCACTCCGTTTTCTGGATTCCGGGTTCGCCGCCTTCGGCGGCGCCCCGGAATGACGGATACGGCGCGCCCTTCTCCCCTCTCTCCTTTTAAGCAAGCCTAGCCCGGATTAAACGGGACTCGCAGGGCGGATGGAGGCCGAAGGCCGATATCCGCGCTTCTCCCGGCGCGCCTTCGATGCGGCCCCACGCGGATATCGCCCTGGCTTCGCCCGCGCTCCATCCGCCCTGCGAAAACTGCAACATTCGTCATCCCGCACGCGCTGCGCCGCGAAGCGGCGCGGCGCAGATGCGGGACCGCTCTCGGCATGCGGCTGGGCGATCCCGTGTCTGCGGCGCGCGGCTTCGCGCTGCGCCGCGCACGGGATGACGGCGGCGCCTTTCTCTCCGCCCCGCCGCGCCCTATCTATCCCCCATGCCCTCCGGAGCCGTCATTCTGATCGCGTTGTTCGCCCTTGCGGCGGCGGCGTGGTTCCTCCGTGAGGAAATGAAGCGGCGAACGCGCGCGCGGCTGCGCGCGATGCGCCTTTCGCCCGAGGATCGCGCGGCGCTTTCGCGCGCCATGCCGGTCTACGCCCGCCTGCCGGAAGACATGCGCGACCGGCTCGACGGGCTGATCCATCAATTCCTCGCCGAAATTAAAATCTATGGCGCGGGCGGGCTTGTCGTCACGGACGCGATGAAGCGGCTCGTCGCGGCTGAGGCCTCGCTCCTTCTCCTCGGGCGGCCAGAGCGCTGGTACCATTCGCTCAAGACGGTTCATCTTTACCCGGAAGGCTATGAAAGCCGGATCGCCGAACGCGAAGGCTATGTCGTCACAGAGCGCAATCAGGGCCGGCTCGGCGAAAGCTGGCGCTATGGCCCCGTGATTCTTTCATGGCGCGATGCGGCGGCGGGCGCGGCCGACCCCAATGACGGGCGCAATGTCGTCTATCACGAATTCGCCCATCAGCTCGATCACGAAACCGGCGTCGCCGACGGCGCGCCGCTTCTTCCGCGCGCGCAATCCGCCGTCAAATGGGCGCATGTCATGAGAGCCGCCTATGATCATTTGCGCGCCGATCTCGCAGCGGGGCGCGGAACGGTTCTGAACCCCTATGGCGCGACCTCGCCGGCGGAGTTCTTCGCCGTCGCGACCGAACATTTCTTCGAGCAGCCGGAAAGGATGCGCGCCGCGCTGCCCGCGCTCTTTGAAGAACTGCGCGCCTATTTCAATCTCGATCCGTCCGGGTGGCGGTAGAAACGCCGGCGCCTTTCCTCCCCCGCAAACGGAGAAGAAAAGTCCCATCAAGCCGCGGCCGTCATCCCGCACGCGCTGCGCCGCGAAGCGGCGCGGCGCAGATGCGGGACCGCTCTCGGCATGCGGCTGGGCGATCCCGTGTCTGCGGCGCGCGGCTTCGCGCTGCGCCGCGCACGGGATGACGGCGCAGAAGCTACTTCCCGCCGATATAGGCCATGCACTCCATCTCGACCGCGCCGTTCATCGCGAGCCCGGCGGCGCCGAAGGCCGAGCGCGCGGGCAGCCGCTCGCGGTCGAAATATTCAAGATAGATTTTGTTGAAGGCCGGCCAGTCGCGCATGTCGGCGAGCATCACCGTGCATTTGAAAATATCGCCGAAGCCGAGGCCGTGCGCCTTCAGCACCGCCTCGATATTCGAAAACATCTGCCGCGTTTCGGCCTCGAGCCCGCCTTTGACGAGCTCCATTTCGCCCGGCAGGTGGCCCATGGCGCCGGAGAGATAGAGCACGTCGCCGACGCGCGCGGCGAGACTGAACGGCAGGCCGGCGGCCTTGGCTTCGGGGCTCGTATGGAATTCCGGCATGGCGGCGTCTCCCTTTCTTTTTCGCGAAGGGTTGTCGCCGGTCGCGCGCGCCGCGGCAAGCCGCGCGCCGAGCGGGGCGCGGCTAGCCGCGCCTGGCCGGGGCCGCCATGGCGGCGACCGTCTCGCAGAGCGCGGCGGGATTGAAGAAGGGCGCGCCTGCGAGCTTGCGCTCGCGCCCGAAAGCGTCCGTCGCGACGACGCTCCATTCGGCCGCGCTCCAATAGCGGTCATTGGCGTCGGCCGGCGCGATCTCGAAGCTCGCCATGACGCGCGGGCGGACCTCATTGTCCGCCGGGCGGAAGCGGAGCGCGCCCGTCTCGCGCTCGAGATTGTCCGAAACTTTCCCGACGCGCGCATTGGCCGGCGGCGCGATCGTGATCGAGCGAACGCCGGCGGCGTAATCGGCGACATCGACCGTCATCCTGAGCGGAAAGGCGGCGACCGGCGCGACGAGCCCGTTCACTTTCAAGAGTCCGTCCGCGCAAGAGAACCGTTCGAGCCGCGTCGCGCGCGGATTGGTGGCGAGCGCATAGGCCCTGCCCGTCGCATCCGTCATCCGGACGAGGATCGCCGGCCCGGCGCCGTCGTCATGCGGGGCGCGCGCGCGCGGATAAAAGACGAGAACGCCCGAAAGCGCGAGAATGAGGAAGAGGCGGAACGCGACGGAGGCTTTTTTCATAGGAGTCCGGCGAGACGGCGCCCGCAGCGTTAAAGAAGACCGATTTCGGCCCCATGAAACGAAAGCCTTCAACTTTCGCCGTCCCGCTGGAGTCTGGTTAACCATGCCCAAGGAGGCCTGCTCGCGCGAATTGCGCTATCCAGGCCCGCAAATTACGCAATCGGTCGCCTTTTCGGCGTATTCTTCTGTCTACGGATGTATTTTCGCAGCGCGTCTTGAAAATCGCCGGCGGCCCGCCATCTCCAACGCCCCGGAGGTTTGGGCATGATCGGAGCATCGGCGATTGGCGGATTTGGGAACGGCGCGCGCGCCGCCGGTCTTCGCTTGCGTTCAACCGACGGGCGCGCGATTGCGCAATTCGTCCGGGAGCGGATTGCGCAATATCGCCGGGAACCGCGCGAAATCCGCGGGTCGATCAGATTCGGGCTTTTTCGAATTGCGCAATTCGCGCAAACGCGCCCTCGCCTGCCGCGCGAAAGCTCAGCGCGGCGCGCGGTGCAGCACCCCGCCCTGCATCGGCCGGGGAACGCGCGTCGTTTTCGGATAGCTCAGCGGAAGCTTGCGCAGGCTCCGAACGGCGAGATAGGCGAAACATTCGGCCTCAAGATCGTCGCCGCGCCAGCCCGCCTCCTCCGCCGTGATCACGGGCTCGGCGAGCGCCTCCTCGAGCGCGTTCATCAGCGCCGGATTGCGCCGCCCGCCGCCGCAGGCGATCCACTCGGCGGGCGCGGAAGGCAGAAATTCGCGCGAGGCGCGCGCGCAGGCGGCGGTGAAAACAGTCAGCGTCGCCGCGCCGTCGGCCGCCGAAAGGCCGAGCACGGGATCGAGCTTGAAATCATAGCGGTCGAGCGATTTCGGCGGCTTGCGGCGCATATAGGGATTGAGGAGCATCATCCGGAGGATTTCCGTATGCACCTTCCCTTGCCGCGCGAGCGCGCCGTCCTTGTCCATCGGATGGCCGGTCTTCAGCTCCATCCATTCGTCGATGAGGCCGTTTCCGGGCCCGCAGTCGAAGGCGATGATCTCATTCTCCGCGCCGCTCTCCGGAACGAAAGTGATGTTGGCGACGCCGCCGAGATTGAGAACGCAAGTCGCGCCCGGCCGCCCGCGCGCGCGCGCCAGCGCCGCGTGATAGACGGGCGCGAGCGGCGCGCCTTCCCCGCCCGCCGCGACATCGGCCGCGCGGAAATCGGACACGACATCGATCCGCGTCTCCTCGGCGAGCTTGGCGCCGTCGCCGATTTGCCAGGTGCGCCCGACGCTTTCCGGCGTGCGCGCCGGACGGTGAAGAATCGTCTGCCCGTGAAAGCCTATGACGTCGACAGCGGCCCGTCTGAGGCCCGCCTTTTCGAGCAGGCGCTCCACGGCGTCGGCGTGCGCGCAAGTAACCTCGACCGCGGCCTTTCCGATTTCGGCCGCGCCGTCGCGCCCCTCAAGCGCGGCTTTGATCGCCCGACGGATTTGCGCCTTGAGGTCGCGATCATAGGGCGCGAACAGCGTCTCGCCGCGTTCGATCACATCTTGGCCGTCCGTTCGCAGAACCGCCGCATCGACCCCGTCGAGAGACGTGCCGCTCATCATGCCGATCGCCGTCAGAACGCTCATCGAATCTCACCGCCTCGGTTGGAAAAAGCCGCCGGAAATGCTACGGGCCTTCGCCCCGCCTGTCCTTTCGCTCATAAACCTGTTTTTCCTATGGCCTCCACCGTTAAAACGCCGTTCAAATCGGACTTTCTGCGCGTCCTTCAGGATCGCGGATTTATCCATCAGGGAACGAATCTTGAGGGCCTCGACGAGCGCGCCGCCAAGGAGACGCTGACCGGCTATATCGGCTTCGACGCGACGGCGAAATCCCTGCACGCGGGAAGCCTCGTGCAGATCATGCTTCTCTACTGGCTGCAGCAGACAGGGCACCGGCCGATCGTGCTGATGGGCGGAGGCACGACCAAGGTCGGCGATCCGACCGGCAAGGACCAGAGCCGCGCCCTGCTTTCCGACGAGGAGATCGCAGCCAATATCGCGTCGATCCGCGGCGTGTTCGAGAAGTTTCTGAAATTCGGAAACGGCCCGTCCGACGCCATCATGGCGAATAACGACGAATGGCTGTCCAATCTCGGCTATGTCGATTTCTTGCGGGATTATGGCGTCCATTTCACAATAAACCGTATGCTGACATTCGAAAGCGTCAAGCTCCGGCTCGACCGCGAGAGCCCGATGACCTTTCTCGAATTCAACTACATGCTGATGCAGGCCTATGATTTCCACGAGCTCTACCGGCGTCACGGCTGCGTCCTGCAGCTCGGCGGTTCGGACCAGTGGGGCAATATCGTCAACGGCGTCGAACTCTGCCGCCGCAAGGACGGCGTCGAAGTGTTCGGCGTGACGACGCCGCTCCTGCAGACAGCCTCCGGAAAGAAGATGGGCAAGACGGAATCCGGCGCGGTCTGGCTCAACGCCGACATGCTCAAACCCTATGATTACTGGCAATATTGGCGAAACGCCGAAGACGCCGATGTGGGCATGATGCTCGCCCGCTTCACCGCCTTGCCCATGGATGAAGTGCGCCGGCTCGCGGAGCTGGGCGGCTCGGAGATCAACGAGGCGAAAAAGATTCTGGCGAGCGAGGCGACGGCGCTTCTGCACGGACGCGCCGCCGCAGACGAAGCCGCGGAAACCGCACGCCGGACTTTCGAAGAGGGCGCTGCGGCGGAAGGCCTGCCGACCGCCGTCGTCTCGCGCGCCGCGCTCGACGCCGGGCTGCCATTGCTCGATCCGTTCCTCGAGACCGGACTGATCGCGTCAAAAGGCGAAGGGCGGCGCCACATAAAGGCGGGCGCGCTGCGGGTCAACGATGTTCCGCTTACGGATGAACGTCCGCTCTCGCCGGCCGATCTCGTCGAAGGCGCCATCAAGATTTCGGTCGGCAAGAAAAAGCACGCGCTGGTCAAGATCGGCTAGCGTTTCGGCGTTTCCTCCGCCGGCGCCGCCTCCCCGGCGGCCGCTCCCGGAAGGTCGAACATCCGGCGTAGAAATCCCGGCGTCAGCGCCGACAGCGGATTGACCGTCACCGTGGGCGCATCAGCCTTTCCCGTCACCTGATAGTCGAGCGCGACCAGGCCTTCGCCCGGCCGGCCCACCAGCAGATCGCCGACCAGCGGCGCTTTGCCGAGAATCGAATTCACCTGATACATCGGGGCGACCGCGCCGCCGAGCCTGATTTCGCCGTCCTGTCCGGCGGAGACCGTTCCCCGGCCGGTTATGCCGACGGACGGCCCCGACGCGCGCGCCTCCTCAAGCGTGAAGACGCCCTTCGAGAAAGAAAATTTCGCATGCGCCTGCGCCAGCTCAATGCCGTCGCCGTTGAGAAGATCGCCGAGACCGGTGAGCGATCCGGCTGCGAATATTTTCGCGAGCAGCGGCGCTTTGAATACGCGCAAATCCTTCGCTTCGACAGAGCCGGTCAACGTCCCCTCGTCGGCTCCGGGCGCGGGCGCAAGGTCCAAGGTCATTATTCCGCCGCCGCCCCGCACGGATGTGACGCCGAACACGCCTGCAATGAGCGCGCCGACATCTTCTGTATTCGCCTCAATCCTGCGCGCGCCGGTTCGGTCCGGCTTCGACATGGCGACGGAAAGCGGCGAGCCGCCAAGCGCCGAGTGCGCGGAGAAATCAAGCGTATTGAGCCGCTCGGCGTCTTTATCAAAATCGAGCGAAGCGCCGAGATATCGAACGCCCTGGCGCAGCGCGACGGCGTCGAGCCGGGCGCGCACAGAGAGATTGTCTCCGAGCATCCCCGCCCGCTTGCCGCTATCGCGCCGTCCGCTCTGGAGAAAATCCTCGACAAAGGGACCCAGATTGAGAAACGGGCCTGTCAGCCCGATATCAAGCCGGTCCTCGGGGCCGCGCGTCGCCGTCATCGAAACATCTGCGCCGCCGGCGAGAAAGAAGCGCGGGAAAGCCGCCGATTGAAGACGGCCTTTCGCATCCAATTCGGCCGATCCCTCGATGTCGACGCTCTCTCCGACCAATTTCGCCGAGCGAATTTTCAGACCATCCTTGCCGAACGTCAAATCGAGAGAGCCGGTCGCAGGCGCGCCCTGAGCCTTGCTCCAGCCGAAGAGATCAAAAGCGAGCGCGGAGCGCGTGAAATCGCCTTCGATGGTGAGCCGGTCGATCGCGCCGAGTTCGCCCGTCGCATGGGCGTCGAAGTCGACCGGACCGCGGACCATCTCCCTCGTCGGCACGCCGAAAATGTCGCCAGTCGCGCTGTTGACGGTTCCCGAGATGTGAAAACGGGAGGGCCCGTCGTCGGCGTAGAACTTTTGCAGCCATTCCAGTCTGATCGGCGCGCCGCCGAATTTCGCATCGGCCGTCAAAGTCATCGACCGCGATTTGAGATCGAGTTCGCCAGTCGCATCCGTAAGATCGTATCCGCCGTAAAATTCCGTGATCGTCAGGCCCGCAAATGTCGCGTGACCGGAAAATCCGTAATCTTCCCGCGGCACGTCATTCAGATTTGGTCGCGTAATTTCTGCGCGAACGACCCCATCGCCGACAAACCGATCGGGATCGAGATGGGTGGACGCCAGCAGGCTGAGCGGTTCTTCATTCAGAACGCCCAGAATATCCTTTGCGGCGCCTTTTGCGGTGAAACTGAATCTGACAGGCTCGCCTGGAGGCGAAAGCGCCGTGAAATCGGCGACTCCGTCGCTCACCGCCACCTTGCCGATTTTGGCCGACAAGCCGCTTATAACAAACCGGTTGCCGCTCAAGAGCCCCTTGCCGCTCGCGCCCGACAACGGCGTCATTCCGTCGGAGTAGATCGCTGTCACGTCGTGAAGATCGAAAGACAATGCGATCGCGTCGTCCGGCGTCGTCTGATCCTGCGCCAGCGCGCCCGCAGGCAGATTGAGTTTGAACGAAATGTTGTCGGCATATCCCTTGGGAATTTCCGCCGATACGAAATCGCGGGCCGACACGCCGACTGTGAGCGGCCACAACCGCATCAGTCGATCTTTGTCCAGGGCGCCCTTAATGTCGATCGACGCGCGGATTTCCGGCGACGGGGCCGGCTCACCCTTCTTCGCCGCATAACGCGTCAGGGACAGATCGCCGACAACTTCGACTCCCTCGAGACGCGCGTTGACGTTCTCCAGCGAGAGCCGCCTTTCGGCGATGTCGTAGACGCCCGAAACCTCGACTCTGTCCACCGGAAGCGGATCCTGGAGAACGGCGCTTGCGGCGATGAGGACGTTCTCGCCGACAAGATCAAATGCGACGGATTTCGGCGTAAGGCCCGACTGGGCGAAACGCACAGACGCGCTCCCGGAGAATTCCGCTTTTGATCCGCCCATTTCGAGGCGGAGCTTTTTCAACTGGAATTCATTCGTTTTCGGATCGAACGCCGCCGCGAAACTCAGCGCCGAAAGGGCGATCGACGTCTCGCCGAGGCGGAATTCTCCCGGGCCGGAACGGCCTTCAAGGCGGGAGGAAAGGACCTCGCCGCCGCTGGTCAATGTGATCGCGGCGTCGCCGGTCAGCGGCGCCGAGACGACCGCGCCTGCGGGGCCGTAAAACATCGAGAGAATGTCGCCCACAGGCGCATCGACCACGTGGAGATTGGCGCGGATCACGCCGCGCTTTTCGTCAAAGGCGGCGCCGAGATTCATGGAGGCCGCCTTGCCGTCGATTTCGAAAACGCCATCGAGTTTCGCGGCGTATCCCTCGCCGGTTCGGTCAATTCGCGCATCGGCGCCTTTCGCGCGCCACGACCTTCCGGAAGCGTCGTCGACGAATTCGATCTCGGAGCCAAGAAGCTCGGCGCTCTGAAACGGCTTGCGAGAATAGCGCCCGCCCGTCAGCGTCCGGAACACGTTCTGGCTGGGCGCGTCGTCGCGCGCATAGCCGATGCTCAGCCTTCTGTCGACGCCACGCTCGATCTTGAGTTTTGGATTGACGACGATAATCCGCCTGGGCCCCAGCGCGCCACGGAATAGATCGTTCGCCGAAAACTCGAGCGTGACGCTTGTAAGCGCGCCGACGATCTTGCCGGAACGATCCTTCACCTCGATGTCCTGGAAGCGCAGATCGTAGGCCCCCGCTCCCGCGCCTCGCGAAAGGAACGCCGAGCCGATCGTCGCCTCACGTCCTTTCGGAAAGACGCGTTCGATCGCGAACTCAGCGCTGTGCTTGAAGAGATCGAGCGAGACCGGTCCGGATTGAAGCCGCCAATAGAGAAACGCCGCGAAGGCGGCCGACGCCGCCAGAAAAACGCCCGCCGCCTCAAACAGGATCACCGTCGCTTTCGCGACGCGCCTCTTCAACCGAACCCTCCGTCCATCGACGGCGCCTTTGCAACGCGACAACGCCTCGCCCCGCCCGGCGTCGAAACGCTAGACGTACTGACAACGGCGTCCTGCGGCAAGCGCTTCCGGGCCGCCATAGCGTCGGTCCTGGCCTTCAACAGCGAATTCCGGCATAGCTTCGCCCGTCAGAGTTGATCGAGGGAGAACAGACAAAGTGACCAAGGCTCTCGCCGAAGGCGCAAAGGCTCCTTCCTTTCGACTGCCCCGGGACGGCGGCGGAACCGTCAGCCTGAAGGATTTTGCGGGAACGACGCTTGTCCTTTATTTTTACCCTAAGGACAACACTACGGGCTGCACGCGCGAAGCGATCGATTTTTCAAGTCAGCTTAACGCGTTCGCCAAGGCCGGCGCGTCCGTCATAGGCGTCTCCAAAGACAGCGTCGCCAAGCATGACAAATTCAAGACGAAACACGGCCTCAAGATCGTCCTCGCATCCGACGAGCAAGGCGGCGTTCTCGAACGTTATGGGGTGTGGGTCGAAAAGAGCATGTATGGCCGAAAATATATGGGCGTCGAGCGCTCGACTTTCCTGATCGACGGGAAAGGCGTCATCCGCCGGATCTGGCGCAAAGTGAAAGTGCCGGGCCACGTAGCGGAGGTTCTGGCCGCCGCGAAGTCGCTTTGAAATCCGCCAGCGTCTATCGCGCCGCGCGCAAAGTTTTGGAGACCGCCGATCCCGAAGCCAAGGCGCGCGCCGCCGAAGAAGCGGCCGACCTTTCCTCCGCGCTCGACGGATTCGACGGATGGCC
The DNA here is from genome assembly GCA_016125425.1 of Alphaproteobacteria bacterium. Lineage (GTDB taxonomy): Bacteria > Pseudomonadota > Alphaproteobacteria > Caulobacterales > Parvularculaceae > Amphiplicatus. Next base: position 183,089 of record WGLT01000009.1, on the reverse strand, counting down.
CGCGCCGCCCGATCGCCCCGCCAGGCCGCCTCGCCCCGTTCTCGTTTCGCCCGGGAAAGTAAAACGGCGGCGGCTGGGAACCGCCGCCGGCCGGGCGGCGCTGCTTCACGCGCTCGCCCATATCGAACTCAATGCGATCGACCTCGCCGCCGACATGGCCGTGCGATTTTCGCCCGCCGTTCACCTGGAAGGGTTAGACGGCGGCGTCTTTTGCGCCGACTGGCTTCGCATCGCCGCGGAAGAAGCGCGTCATTTCAATATGTTATGCAACAGGCTGGCGAAACTGGACGCAGCTTATGGCGATTTTCCGGCCCACGACGGGCTGTGGTCGGCGGCCGTTGCGACCGCCGACGACGTTCTCGCCCGCTTGGCGATCGCGCCGCTCGTCCTCGAAGCGCGCGGCCTCGATGTGACGCCCTCGCTCATCGACAAGCTTCGCAAAGCAGGCGATGAAGAAAGCGCCGCAGCGCTCGAAATCATCTATCGTGATGAAATCGGTCATGTTTCAGCCGGCGCCGCCTGGTTTCGGGCGATCGCGCGCCGCCGGGGCCTCAACCCCGAGGCGACATTCGCGGGGCTTGTCGCGGCAAGGTTTGCGGGCGGTCTCAAACCGCCCTTCAACGAGGTTGCGCGGCGCAAAGCCGGGCTCGATCCCGACTTCTACCGTCTGGCGAAAGCTGGACCTCAGTGAATTCGCGGCCGCGGGGCTAGCTTCCGCCTTAACGATGTGGAAAAGATTGGTTACTTCATCACATAACGGTTGCGAAAGCGTCGTAGATACGCTGCAATATCTTAAGGGGTTGAGGCGTAAAATCGCCGGGGCGTTGACAGGGGCGTTCGTGGATGAGCCGTAAATCCGGCCGGCTAAAGCGTATTATCAGCCGTCTGTTCAAAGAACGGCAGATCTATCACCGCAGCGACGGCGTCGTTCACTTCATCTCGATGTCGACGAAGACGCAGATCGCCCTAGCTGTGGTCGTCGGCTCATTCTTGCTGTGGGTCGCTTACGCTTCAGTAAACGTCGTCTTCAAGGAACAGATCATCGTCGCGAAGGAGCGCGACGCGCGGATCATGGAGACCAATTTCTCCAAACAGCTTCACAAGCAGCAACAAGCCTATGACGACGTCAGCTCGCTGAATGTGATCATGCAGCAGCAATTCGACGCGACCATGGCCGAGCTTTCGGCGCGCCATCAAACGCTGAAGGACATGGTAGAGCGCAAAGCCTCGATGGACCAAAGCCTCGATGCGCTTGCGCATGATCTTTCGAAGGCGGGCGCGCCGAACGGCGCCAAACCGAACAACGGCAACCGGATCATGATCGACGTCGAGCCGGGCGAGCCGACTCCGCGACAGTCGCGCCTATCCGTGCTTCGCAAACAGGCTGTCGACGAAATGGCGCGCAAACGCGCTGATATCCCGGCGGGGAGCCCGGCCGCCGCCGCGCTGCAGAAGATGGAGGCTTCAGCCACTGACCTGTATGTGCGGCAAATGCTTCTGCTCGGCGAACTTGAGGAGCGCGCGACCCGTCGGCTCAGAGATCTCAAGCTTATACTCGCCAGCACCGGGCTCTCGCTGCACGACCTCTTGCCGCCGGCAAAAATTGCAAACACCGTCCTCGCCGAAGGCGGGCCATTCATCGAAGCGTCGAATTTGAGCGACCCTGACAGCGCCTTCTTCGAACATGCAAACCGCGCCGGCTTGATTGTCGATGAACTGAGCGCGGTCGAAGACGTTATCCTGCACATACCGCTTTCGTCGCCGCTCACGGTCAATCGCAGATTCACAAGCGGATTTGGCGTGCGTCGAGACCCCTTTACGGGGAGAATGGCCAACCATTTCGGCTTGGACTTCGCAGCGGCCTGGGCCTCCCCCGTCACCGCGACGGCGGCGGGCGTCGTGATCTTTACGGGACAAAGGACGGGCTATGGAAACGTGGTCGAAATCAGCCACGGCAACGGATTCGTAACGCGATACGCGCATTTGCATCGGATCACGGTCAGACGAGGCCAGAAGGTCAACATCGAGGATAAGGTAGGCGAGCTGGGCTCCACTGGACGAAGCACAGGACCGCACGTCCATTACGAGATCATCTACAAGGGCAAACCGAGAAATCCACGACGGTTCATCGAGGCAGGGCGTTATGTTTTCGAAAGCTAAATCAAAACCGCAATCGGACGAAAGGGCTACGCGATCGGCGCGTCCCGCCGCAAATGACGTCTCTCAGTCCGCATCCGCCGCCGTTCAGTCAAAAAGGTCCACCCCTATGAAAACCGCTGGCGTACCTTCGATCATTTCCGCCGATGTCGTCATGCGCGGCAACATCAACTCAGCAGGCGAAGTCCAGTTCGACGGTTCGCTGGAAGGCGATATCAAGGCGACTTCTCTGATCATCGGCGAGAAGGCCTCCGTCAAAGGCGAAATCGTTTGCGAGAACGTCACCGTGCGAGGCCGGGTCGAAGGCGGCATTCGCGCACATCAAGTCCAGCTCGCGGCGACGGCCCACATTCAGGGCGACATTCTTCACAGCTCGCTTTCCGTTGAATCCGGCGCGCATTTTGAAGGCAATTGCCGGCATTCGGACGATCCGCTTTCTGAAGCCGCCGCGAAGGATTTTCGCAAAGCCCGGCCGTCCGGAGGCGCCGCTCCGCGCCCGGTGACGACAGCGTCGGACGACGCTGCCGCGGCGGCGCAGCCGCCGCGCGTGGCGGCTAACGAGGCGCCGTCATTTCTGAGCGGCGGCCGCTCGCCCCTGCGTTAGGAATTTTTGCGCGCTGAGCGGACAGAGCGCGCTCAGGCGCCCCCCACGCGCTGAGCAAGGGCGGCGGTCATGAAATCATCGAGATCGCCGTTCAAGACGACGTCGGGACTTGGGCTTTCGACATCCGTCCGCAAGTCTTTCACCATCTGATAGGGCTGCAAGACATAAGAGCGGATTTGGCGCCCCCAGCCGATATCCGTTTTTGACGCGGCTGCTTTTTGCGCAGCTTCTTCGCGTTTTTGAAGCTCTAGTTCATAGAGGCGCGCCCGCAGCATCTTCCAGGCGGTCGCTCTGTTTTTGTGCTGCGAACGTTCGTTCTGACACTGAACGACTATGCCGGTCGGAATGTGGGTGATGCGCACGGCGGAGTCCGTCGTATTGACGTGTTGACCGCCGGCTCCGGAGGCCCGGAACGTATCGATCCTGCAATCGCTCTCGTTGATCTCAATGTCGATCGAATCGTCGACCAAAGGATAGACCCAAACCGAAGCGAATGAGGTATGCCGGCGGGCGTTGGAGTCGTAGGGAGAAATCCGGACGAGCCGATGGACGCCGGATTCGGTTTTCAACCAGCCATATGCGTTGTGGCCGCTGACCTGAATTGTGGCGGACTTGATTCCCGCCTCTTCGCCGGGCTGCTCTTCGATCACTTCAACTTTGAAGTCATGTTTCTGCGCCCAGCGGACATACATCCTCAGGAGCATCGCCGCCCAATCGTTCGACTCGGTCCCTCCCGCGCCGGGATGCACTTCGAGGAAGCAGTCATTGGCGTCCGCCTCTCCTGATAGCAGAGCCTCGGTTTCAGCTTTGGCCGCGCGCGCGGCGAGCGCCTTCAACATCGCCTGCGCCTCATCGAGCGCAGCGCTGTCACCCTCCTCGTCGGCCATTTCGGCGAGGGCTTCGAGGTCCTCGAGCTCGCGCGCGACTTCGCCGATGGCGTTGATCTGCGATTCGAGCGCGTTTCTTTCCTGCATGACGCGCTGAGCGGCCTGCGGATCATTCCACAGCGTGGGATCTTCGGCCTTTGCGTTCAGCTCTGCGAGCCGGGATTGTGCGGCATCCCAGTCAAAGACGCCTCCTCAGCAGCTCCAGCGACTGCTTGATTTGAGCGGCGTAATTCTCGATCTCAGCGCGCATTGCAAAACTCCCGGGAATGCTTAACGGCGTCCGCGCCTCATCGGATAGCGGGCGGACGCCTTATCGGGCCTCGCCCTGTTAGTAAAGTCCGTTGAGATTATTGTCCTGCGACGACGATGGCTCCGAAGCGGGCGCCTTGGGAGCTTTGCTCAACGGATCCAGATCGAGATCGTCGGCGCTTGGTCCCTGCGAAATCACGTCGCCCGCTTTGAAGGCTTCGAGAATGACATTTCTGTCGCCAGGTTGCGCGGGCTTTCCGGTCTTCGCGTTGACGCGGACGAGTTTGATGCCGGATGGAACCCGGAATGGAATCGCCGACTTGTCCTTCAGCGCCGCCGCCATGAAGTCGCCGAAAATGGGCGCGGCCACAACGCCGCCGGCCTCGCCCTGACCAAGCGTTTGGGGCATGTCGAAGCCCACATACACGCCGGCCGCCAGGTCGGGCGAAAATCCCACAAACCAAGCGTCCTTATATTCGTTGGTGGTTCCGGTCTTGCCGGCGACCGGCTTGTCCACCCGCTTCTTGACCTGGCTGCCGGTTCCTCGCTGCACAACGCCCTCCAGCAGCGAGACGATCTGGTAGGCGGTCCGCGGATCCATGATTTGCTCCCGCGCATCGGCGAGTTGCGGCTCGGCCTGCCCGTCCCATTCAGCGGCGTCGCAATCGGGGCAACGACGCCCATCGCGCTTATAGATTGTTTTGCCTGTCCGATCCTGGACGCGATCGATAAGCACCGGCTCCACGCGTTTGCCGCCATTGACGAATGTCGAATATGCGGCGGTGATCTTCATCACGGTCGTTTCGGCGGCGCCCAAGGATATAGCGAGTTCCCTCGGAAGATTGTCGGAAACATGGAAACGCGAGGCATATTCCACGATACGGCCGATCCCCAAATCCTGCGCAAGCCGCGCGGTCATGGTGTTGCGCGACTGCTCGATCCCTACGCGTAGCGTGCTTTCTCCGTAAAATCTGCCCGCGACGTAGTTGCCCGGCTTCCACCAGCTGTCGACCCCAGGCGCAACGAACGGCGCGTCCAGCACAATGCTCGAAGGCGTATATCCGCTGTCCAGCGCGGCGGCGTAGACAAATGGCTTGAAGGCTGAACCGGGCTGCCGCTGCGCCTGAAGCGCTCGGTTGAACTCGGAAAGCTCAAACGAGAAGCCGCCCACCATCGCGAGAACGCGACCGGTATGCGGATCGATCGCCACCATCGCGCCGTTGACTGCCGGAATTTGCCTCAAGGCGTAAACACCCTCGATGAGCTTGCCATCCGCATTTCGCGCCGGTTCGGCGTAAATGACATCGCCTTTATGCAAGACCTGCGTCGCGGCGGTGACATCATCGCCCAGCGCATTGGCTGATTTATAGGCGCGCGCCCACTGCATTTGATCGAGAGGAATGTAACCGGTTGATCCGTCCTGGAAGCCGATCTTCGCCTCCTTCGACGACACATCGAGCACGACAGATCCGAGCCACGGCGAAAGGTCTTCCGCCATCTTGTGTTCGCCGTCGAGTTTTTGAACTTCGTCGTCCAGCGTTTCAGCCCAGTTGTCGTCAACCGTGATATTCGCGATCGGACCGCGCCACCCATGCCGTTCGTCATAGGCGACAAGCCACTTGCGAAGCGCCAGGCTCGCAACCTTCTGCAAATGCGGGTCAAGCGTCGTGCGCACGGCGAGTCCGCCGTCGTATAAGGCACCCACGCCGTACATATCCGCAATTTGCTTGCGGACCTCTTCGGCAAAGTATTCCGACGCCCAATCGCGCGCGCCGAGAGGCGGCGCCACCTTCGCCACCAACGGCTCGGCTTTGGCTTGTTCGGCCTCCTCAGCCGTGATCCGGCCGTCTTCAAGCATCCGGCCGATCACCCAATTGCGACGCTTGACGGCGCGATCGTGATGGACCGCCGGATTATAATTTCCCGGCCCCTTGGGAAGAGTCGCCAGAAACGCGGCCTGCGCGATCGTCAGATCGTCGAGAGACTTGCCGAAATAGTTGAGAGCCGCCGCCGCTACGCCGTAAGAGCGGTTGCCCAGATAAATTTCGTTCAGATAGAGCTCAAGGATATGATCCTTGGTGAACGCCTTTTCCATTCTAAGCGTCACCAACATTTCGCGCACCTTGCGCTCAATCTTTTGTTCGCTGGAGAGAAGGAAGTTCTTCGCAACCTGCTGCGTGATCGTCGAACCGCTTTCAAGGCGGCGGCCCCTGATGATATTGCCGATATCCGCAATACCGGCTCGTAAAATCCCGCGATAGTCGAGTCCGCTATGTTCAAAGAAATTCTTATCTTCGGCCGAGACGAAAGCGTATTTGACCTTGTCGGGAATGGCGCCGATCGGAACAAACAACCGTCGTTCGCGCGCGAATTCCGCGACCAGCGTGCCGTCGCCTGCGTAAACGCGAGTTGTCACGGGCGGCGCGTACTGCGCCAGCACCTGATAGTTGGGCAAGTCCTTGCTGACCTTATGGACGTACCAAGCCGCGTAGCCTGCGACTCCGACCATAACGAGCGCGCAGGCTCCAAAGGCGTATCCCAGTAACTTCAGCCAGCCAGGCATGCCGACAGTCCTCCGGCGTTCAGGTTTCCCGGCCGCTTTGACCTCTTCCCCCGGCGAAGAGTTCCGGGCGTCAAATAGGTCGTCTTCGATCTTGCGCGGCTCGACAGGAGGCGGCGCGCGGTTCGCTCCGGGCGACCAGGGATCATTATTGCCGCTCATCACAAAGTTCCGCCGACTTGACTTAACGCTGCGTTCCGCTCGTAGCCGGACGCACGAGCGCGCTTTTAACGCAAAAAGACCTCAACCGCGAGGCGGAAAGAAGGCCGAAAATCGTTCGTTCCCCGCCCCGCTCCGTGGCGAGCGCCGCTTCACCGCGTGCGCGGCGCGATATTTGCGGCATGCTGGGTTTCCTGTCGGGCGTCGAAATACCGGTCGATTGCGTCCGCCACGGCGGTCATCGCCTTTTCCCGCCATGCGGGAGAAGTCAGATGGCCTTCGTCGCTCTTGTTGGAAATGAAGGCCATTTCGAGCAGAACGGCAGGAACATCCGGCGACAGCAGCACGTACAGGTCTCCGGTTCGATGCGAGTTGTTCACCAACGGAACGACACCATTAAGGCTTTGAACAAGTAACTCTGCGAAGGCCGCAGATTGAGACTGCGTCTTCTCCTGGGCGAGGTCGAAAAGAATGCCGCCAACCACAGGATCGGCGGAGACCTTTTTGAGATCAAGATTATAGACCTGATAGTCGCCTTGAGACCGGGCCTCGCGCGCGGAACGCTCGGTTCCCTCCTTCGACAAAGTGTAAACCGAGGCCCCGCGCAAATGCGGATTCGGGTGGGCGTCGGCATGCAGCGAAATGAAAAGTTTCGCGCCAGCCTCTCTCGCGATCCGCGAACGGTCGTCCAGACTGATCCGCGTGTCGTCGGCTCGCGTCATGACAATTCGGTAACGGCCTTCGCCCTGAAGTATCTTCTTCAACTCCTTGGCGGCCGCGAGCGTCACATCTTTCTCTTCAACGCCTCCCGGCCCCGAAGCGCCCGGATCGCCTCCGCCGTGACCGGCGTCGATGACGACGACAGGCAGGTCCGCAGGAGAGGCGCGCGCTTCTTCGGCCGCCGCCGCCGTCGGCGCAGTGACCGCCTGCAGGATGGAGGTCATATCCTCATAGCGTTGCGGAAGGCTGGCCAGAAGCGCGGCCTTGTCCGCCGTCTCCAGATCCAAGACCAGCCGAGTCTTCGACATTCCGCCCTTGGGCGGCAGGACGAAATCGTCCTTCAATTTCGCCGTCCGCCCAAGCTCGAGGATCGCCTTTGCGGCGCCGTCGGCATCCGTTGGCGAAACCGAATAGCGGGCGACATGGCCCTCGCCCCCGCCGGAAACGCCCTTCGTCACCAACCCATTGATTTCAATAATGATTCTGCCCAGCCCCTCGGCGTCGCCCGATATCGAATAGTCGATCGGTCCCGTAAGATCAAAGACGATTCGCGTGACATTTTTCTCGTACGCGCCAAAGCGCACCCCGACGAGTTCCGCCGCGTTCGCCGCTCCGGCGACAAGGGCCGCGAACAGAAGGCTCACGGCCGACAGACGCGCCGCAAGCCTGCCAAAATGGAGAAAACGCCCTGTCACGCCTGTCTCGCTTGCACCGCCGCCGCCCTGCTTCGATCTGACAAAAGCAGGCGCGCCATAATTTTCGGCTACCGTTAACGCCGCCTTAAGCAATTCCATACTTTTCCATGAAAGCCTGAGTCGACCAACGCGGCGCTTTCCTTTTTCCCCGCGCTCATGCATGGTCAACCCTAGGTTCCAGCGCTTCTCTCGCGCTCGATCTGACAAAATTCGGCTCCAGGCCGTCAACTGCCGGTTTAATTTCTGCGGACGACGCGCCAAATAGCCGCAAAGACCAGTTTTCCCGGGCGTCGGCGGGCGCTTGCTCCCTCGCCCCGGATTTTGCCGGCTGCTCCAACCGCCGGCGGCCGCGGCCAGGCGCAAGCCGGCGCGGAAGGGGCGAACAGGCGCATGTGCGCCGCACTGAACTTGCCGGCGCTGTGCCGGTTTTGGATAGACACGCCGATGTCGCGACACGCGCCGCCAGCTCTTCCTCTACCCACCGAGGATCTCGGGCGCGCTTACGCGCGTGCGTCGAACCGGCCCAAATCAAGCGGCGGGGCGAAACAGCCCGCACGCCGCGGAGCGCTTTTTGATGACAAAAACCATGCTTATCGACGCCGCCCACCCGGAAGAGGTGCGGGTGTGCGTCCTGGAAAACGGCAAAGTTGAAGACTTCGACTTCGAATCTTCCGCAAGAAAACCGCTCAGGGGCAATATCTATCTGGCGCGCGTGACTCGCGTCGAACCGTCCCTTCAGGCGGCTTTCGTTGAATATGGCGGCAATCGCCACGGGTTTCTCGCCTTCAACGAAATTCACCCTGATTACTACCAGATTCCGGTATCGGACCGGCGTCTCCTTCAGGAGGCGGAAGCCGAGGAAGCCGCGCTGGCGGCCCAGCTCGAATTTGAACAACGCGGCGACGAGCACGGCGATGACGATCTCGATGACATCGACGCCGTCTCGCTGTCGGACGACGGCGAAGACTCCGACGCCTCTGAAGACGCAACGGAAGATACGCCCTTGATCGACGACGAAGCTGCGGCAAGCGCAGATTCCAATCTCGCCGAGGGCGATTCAGACGACAGCGACGCTCAGCTCTCTGAAGAAGTCGAAGCGCCGCGCGCTGAAAGCGCGCTTATGGCCAACCAGGCAAACAAGGAGATCTCGGAGCCGACGGCTGAATCCGAAGCGGAGTCCGAAGCTTCCGAACCGGTTACGGCCGAACAATATGGCGGTGACGACGACGCTGCGGGATCCGATTCAACCCCCGCCGCCCCGCGCAGGGGCGACAAGCGCGCGGACCTGCTTGAACGCTACAAGGAAGCGCGCCGCAAGCGCGCGCGTCTTGTGCGCAACTATAAAATTCAAGAGGTCATAAAACGCAGGCAGATTCTTCTCGTTCAGGTCGTCAAGGAAGAACGCGGCAATAAGGGCGCGGCGCTGACAACCTATCTTTCCCTCGCCGGCCGCTATTGCGTTCTGATGCCCAACACGGCGCGCGGCGGCGGCATTTCACGGAAAATCCCTGTCGCGGCCGACCGCAAGAGGCTTCGTCGGGTCGTTGACAGCCTTGAAGTGCCGCAAGGAATGGGGCTCATCATTCGGACTGCCGGCGCAAAACGGACCAAGGCTGAAATAAAGCGTGACTACGATTACTTGATCCGTCTGTGGGAGAATATCCGGGCGCTGACATTAAAGTCGATCGCTCCCTGCCTCATCTACGAAGAAGCGAGCCTTATCAAGCGCGCTATCCGTGACTTGTATGACAAGGATATCGACCGGATCCTTGTCGAGGGCGACTTCGGCTATCGTGAAGCAAAAGACTTCATGAAGATGCTGATGCCTTCTCACGCCAAAAACGTGCAGCCCTACAAGGAGAAATCTCCGCTGTTCATCAAGTACGGCGTCGAAAGCCAGCTTGATGCGATGTATCAGCCCGTCGTGCGCCTGAAGTCGGGCGGGTATCTGGTTATCCACCAGACAGAAGCGCTCGTCGCGATCGACGTGAACTCCGGCAAAGCGACACGCGAGCGGAATATCGAATTAACAGCGCTCAAAACGAATCTGGAAGCGGCCAAAGAGGCGGCGCGCCAATGCAGACTGCGCGACCTCGCCGGACTGGTTGTCATCGACTTCATCGATATGGAGGAGAACAAGAACAACCGGGCGGTGGAAAAACGGCTAAAAGACGCGCTTAAGAGCGACCGCGCCCGCATTCAGGTCGGCCGGATTTCAAATTTCGGCCTTCTCGAAATGTCACGCCAGCGACGCCGCTCCGGGATCGTGGATGGAACCACGCATGCCTGCCCGACATGCAACGGCGCCGGAGTCGTGCGCTCGAACGAAATGGCGGCTCTCCGAATCCTTCGCGCGATCGAGGGCGAAGCGATCGCAGCACGCGCGGCTGTTATTTCGATCAAAGCCTCGCTCGACGTCACGATGTACATTCTCAACCACAAGCGTGAATGGCTGAAACGGATCGAAGACGATTACGCATTAGCCATTGAGATCGTTGCCGACCCCTCCAAGGCAGGCGATCAATATGAGGTCGAAAAGCGCGGAGCTCCTCGCGCGTTGAGCGATGCGACCGCCGTAGTTCGCGCCGACACACAGGTCATCGAGGAAGCTTCCGAATCCGCCCCGACGGAAGAAGAGACTGAGGCCGCAGCAGCGCCGAGCGAGAGCGCCGCCGAAGGCGAGAGCGGCGGCCGCCGTCGCCGGCGTCGACGCCGCAAACGGCGGGACGACTTTGAAACCCCCAACGGCGAGGACGCTTCGCCTGATCGCGCCGAACTGACGAGCGAAGGGGCGCCCGGAGAATCGGGAGAAGGCAAAGAAGCCGTTGAGGGCGAAAGCGCTGAAAGCGAAGGTCCGCGCAAGAGACGCCGGCGCGGCCGCCGCGGCGGACGGCGCAATCGCCGCGGCGACGCTGCGGGCGAACAGACGTCGGAGGCCTCGGCGGAAACGGCCTCGGACGTCGCCAGCAATGGCGAGGAACGACCGGATGCGCCGTCGGGCGAGCCGAATGGCGAAACGCGGCCGCGGACGCAGCCCGCGTCCGAGTCCGAAGCGGAAAAGCCATATCTCTCAAGCGATTCCACGCCTGAGACGGTCACAGCCGAGGTCCCGAACGGCCATGACGAGGAAGCATCCGCCGCGCGACAGTCGGATGAGGCCGAATTGCCGACATTGGCTGCGGAAGACGCTTCCCCGGCTGAGAAATCGACCCCTGAGGCCGAAGAGCGCAGGCCGTCTCGCAAAGGATGGTGGCAGCGCCCTTTCAGCGGCTAAGGCCGGTTGAAAAGGCGATCCGCACCGGAATTTGACCGCTTCGACCGTTTACTGGGGGCAGGAAGGGGCCATAATTCCGGCGCCATCCCCTGCGAGACGCTGAAACATCGGGAGTAAATCGCGCTCGTGTCGCACCGCAAGCTTCTCGCCGCCGCCGCCCTTTTCTTCGCCTGCTTCAGCCATGCCGAAGCCCAAACGCTCCTGCGTGACGCGGAGATCGAGCAGTGGCTCGATGACTATGCCCGCCCGATCTACAAGGCGGCCGGACTACCGGCCGATCAGATACAGATCCTCCTTGTCGGCGATCAGACCCCGAACGCTTTCGCGAGCGGCCTCACTATGGGGATCAATACCGGGCTGATCACGGCGGCTGACACGCCCGACCAGATTGAAGGCGTCATCGCGCACGAAACCGGTCACATGGCCGGCGGGCACACCGCCCGCACTGACGAAGCGATGGCGGCCGCGACGCGGCCGATGTTGCTAAGTCTCGTGCTCGCCGCCGGCGCGGCCGCCGCCGGCGCGCCTGAAGCGGGGATCGGCATACTCGGCCTCGGCCAGACCGTCGGCCAAGCGAACATTCTGAAGTACAGCCGAGGCCAGGAAGCCAGCGCCGACCAGGCGGCGGTGACTTATCTTGACGACGTGCATCAGTCGAGCGAGGGCCTGCTTCAGTTCTTCGCCAAATTGCGCAACTCGGAAATCATCACGAGTTACAGGATCAATCCCTATCTGCAGACTCATCCGCTTTCCAATGACCGGATCACAGCGCTCACCAAGCGCGCCGAGGCCTCGCCTTACTACAATGTCAAAGACTCTCCGGAAGCGATCGAACGTCTGAAGCTCATTCAGGCCAAGATCAGGGGGTTCATGCAGGATACGAATGTGACGCTGCGGCAGTATCCTTTGTCCGATCAGTCCGATCCGGCTCATTATGCGCGCGCTGTCGCATATTACCGCGGTTCGATGCTCGACAAGGCGCTGAACGAGATAAATACGCTGCTCGCGAAGTATCCGGAAAATCCCTATTATTATGAGCTCAAGGGCCAGATGTTGTTTGAGTTCGGACGCGTTGCTCAGTCCATTCCTTCGCATGAACGCTCGGTTGAGCTCGCGCCTACGAAAGCGCTGCTGCGAATAAATCTTGGACGCGCCCTCGTCGCGACGGAGGACACATCCCGCTATCCGGAAGCTGTGAAGCAGCTCAAAGCTGCGCTGCTGCTAGAACCAAAGAACGCATTCGGCTGGGAAGAGCTTGCACGCGCCTATGGCGGCCTCAAAATGGACCGCCTTGCGGATCTGGCGACCGCCGAGTCCCGCTTCTATTCCGGCGCCAAGGGCGAGGCTCTGCATTTCGCCATGCGCGCCAAAGCGGGACTGACCCCCGGAACGCCGGACTGGCGCCAAGCGTCGGATATCATCGCCGCGATCGCCGCGCAGACAAAAGGCGGCCTTGAAATTGAGGAAGCGCCGCGCAAACGCGCGCCCCAACCCAAGCCAGAGCCCGAAAAGCGCCCGGACCAAGGCGAAGTGCCGGACCCGACAGGATTCTGAAAGCGCTCGAATTTTCTCCCCGAAACACCAGGAAAGAAATCATGAGTTCACGACTTGCGATCGCTGCGGCGCTTTTGGGCGCAGCCCTGCTTGGCGCTTTGGCCGTCGCCTATGGCAATGCGCGCTCTTCGCAGGACGACAAAATCGATCCCTCTCAGAAAAGCGAAATCGAAGAGGTCGTGCACGACTACATTATCGCTCACCCCGAAGTGCTGGTCGAATCCCTCAACAAATACGCCGAGGAACAGCGCGCCGGCGCCGCAACTAGAACGAGGGAAGCTGCGAAAAAGAATCTATCGGAGCTGCTTAACCCGAAAGACGGATTCATCGCCGGCGCTGATACTTCAAAAGCGCGCGTGACCGTGATTGAGTTCTTTGATTACCACTGCGCCTTCTGCAAACGCGCAGCCGGCTATGTGCAGGAATTGGCCAAATCTGATCCGGCGGTGGAAGTGATATTCCGGGAGTATCCGATCTTGCGTGCGGAATCGGAGTACGCGTCTGAAGTGGCGCTCGCCTCTCGGCCACAGGGGAAATATCTCGAACTTTACTCCGCCCTCATGAAATCGACCGGCGTTTTGACCAAAGAGCGCGTGAAAGAAATCGCCGAAAGCAAAGGCGTCGATTTCAACGAGGTCCAGACGGCGCTCAAGGATCCCGGCATTTCGAAATCCATCGATGCGACCCACAAGATCGCTCAAGAGATCGAAGTCGACGGAACGCCGACTTTCATCATAGCGACGAAGGACGGCGCTTTCGTCGATATCGTGCCGGGCTTCGATCAGGACGCCATCAAAGCGGCGATCGCGAAGGCGAAGAAGGCTGCGAAATAAACGATCCGCGCCCCTCAAATCAATCCGGCCAGCGGAGATGAGGGATCTGCGTAGCGCTTTTTAGGCATGCGCCCGGCAAGATACGCTTCACGTCCGGCGACGACGGCGTGTTTCATGGCGCTCGCCATAAGCACCGGGTCCTTCGCCTCGGCGATCGCCGTATTCATGAGGACGCCATCGCAGCCAAGCTCCATCGCGACGGCGGCGTCGGACGCCGTGCCGACGCCCGCGTCGACAATCACCGGTACGGACGATTGCTCGACAATCAGACGGATGTTGACCGGATTGATGATCCCGAGACCGGAGCCGATGAGAGAGCCGAGCGGCATGATCGCGCAGCAGCCCGCGTCTTCAAGCTTTTTGGCGTAGACCGGGTCGTCGGAACAATAAACCATCACTTCGAATCCGTCGCGCAGAAGCAGTTTCGCCGCGCGAAGCGTTTCTTCCATATCCGGATAAAGCGTTTTCTGGTCGGAAAGCACTTCGAGCTTCACAAGACTCCAGCCCCCCGCTTCGCGCGCCAGCCGCAGCGTACGGATCGCGTCTTCAGCCGTGAAGCAGCCCGCCGTGTTTGGAAGATAGACGTATTTCTGAGGATCGAGATAATCGACCAGCATCGGCTTGTCGCGATCGGTCAGATTGACCCGGCGCACGGCGACGGTGACCATTTCCGCGCCGGCCGCCTCGGCTGCCCGGGCGTTCAGCTCATAAGTCGCGTATTTGCCCGTGCCGATGATGAGGCGCGACGAAAACCGGCGTCCGGCTATGACAAGGTCGTCCGCCATCGCCTAGCCGCCCCCGACGAATTGCACGATTTCGATGCGGTCGCCCTCCAGGAGATTCGTGGCGCCATAGGCGGATTTCGGCACAATTTCGAGATTGCGCTCGACCGCGATCTTGCGCGGCTCGAGGGCGAGCGCCTCAAGCAGGGCGGCTACGGTGAGCGGGCCCCCGAATTTGCGCGTTTCGCCGTTGATCGTCAGCTCCATTGGCGTTATCGCCTTCATATCGCAGGCTTTTCCCCCGCGTGATATAGGGGGCCCGAAGCCCGATGCGCAACAAGGCGGGGCTAAAATTCATGGCGGGCGAGACCGTCTACATCCTCAACGGGCCGAACCTCAACCTGCTTGGCGCGCGCGAGCCGGAAATCTATGGATACGCCAGCCTCTCCGATATCGAAAAGGCGGTCCGAATGAGGGCGGATCTGCTCGATCTCAAAATCGAGTTCCGCCAGTCGAACCACGAAGGCGTCCTGATCGACTGGGTCCAGGAGGCGGCGAAGAAGGCCGGCGGCCTGATCCTGAACCCCGCGGCCTATACGCACACGTCGATCGCCCTCCACGACGCCCTGAAAGCGATGCCCGCGCCGAAAATCGAACTCCACCTGTCGAATGTCCACGCACGGGAGCTCTTCCGGCGCATATCCTTTATAAGTCCCGCGGTCGACGCCGTGATATGCGGCCTCGGCGCGGACGGCTACGTTCTCGCACTTGACGCGATGCGGCGGCTCATCGACAACCGGACTGATCACGCTCCAATCGGAATGCCTAATGACCGAGAACAAGAAGACTGAGAGCAAAGAGATCGAGTCCGGTTGGATCCGCGAACTCGCCGCCATCCTCCAAGAGACCGGCCTCACAGAAATCGAAATCGAGCGCGCAGGCGTGCGGCTGAAGGTCTCGCGGGCGGCCTCCGCCGCGCCGGCCCCTATCATTGCGCACAGCCCCTCCCCGGCTTCCGGGCCAGCGCCGGTCCCGGCGCTGGAAACGCCGTCGCCGGCGGCTTCGGCGCAGAACCATCCGGGCGCCGTGCCTTCGCCGATGGTCGGCACCGCCTATCTCGCGCCGTCGCCGGGCGCCGATCCGTTCGTCAAGCAGGGCGACACCATCTCGGCTGGACAAACGCTGATGATCATCGAGGCGATGAAAACGATGAACCCGATCGCCGCGCCGCGCGCCGGCGTCGTGAAGTCGATTCTCGTCGCCGACGCCCAACCGGTCGAATTCGGCGAACCGCTCGTGATTATTGAATAGCGCGGCCGCACCCCGCGCGAAGGAAGCGCCGCCATGTTCGAAAAAGTCCTGATCGCTAATCGCGGCGAAATCGCTCTTCGAATTCATCGCGCCTGCAAGGAGCTCGGCATCGCGACGGTCGCCGTTCATTCGACGGCCGACGCGAATGCGATGCATGTCCGTCTCGCCGACGAGAGCGTATGCATCGGGCCGCCCGCCCCGAAGGATAGCTACCTCAACATTCCGGCGATCATTTCGGCGGCGGAGATCACGGGCGCCGACGCCATACATCCCGGATACGGCTTTCTTTCCGAGAACGCCCGTTTCGCCGAAATCGTAAAGGCTCACAACATCACCTTCATTGGCCCCGAGCCGGAGCATATCCGGATGATGGGCGACAAAATCGCCGCCAAAAACGCCATGCGCGCGGCCGGCGTTCCTCTTGTGCCGGGATCGGACGGCGGCCTCGACGATCCCGACAAGGCGCTGCGCGCCGCCGATGCGATCGGATATCCCGTGCTCGTCAAGGCGGCCGCCGGCGGAGGGGGGCGCGGGATGAAAGTGGCGCGCGACGCCTCGGGCCTTGCGGAAGCCATGGCGACCGCGAAGGCGGAAGCGAAAGCCGCATTCGGCGACGACACCGTCTACATGGAGAAATATCTCGAGCAACCGCGCCATATCGAAATTCAGATCGTCGCCGACTCCTTCGGAACTGTCGCGCAGTTGGGCGAGCGCGATTGCTCGCTTCAGCGGCGCCATCAAAAGATACTGGAGGAGGCGCTCTCGCCCGCGCTCACGCAAAAGGAGCGCGAACGGATCGGCGAGATCGCCAGAAAGGCGATCAGCGAACTCGGCTATCTTGGCGTCGGCACGATTGAGTTTCTATACGAAGACGGCGAATTCTATTTTATCGAGATGAATACGCGCCTTCAGGTCGAGCACCCTATAACGGAGCAGGTGACACGCCTCGATTTGGTGCGTGAGCAAATTTCGATCGCCGCCGGCGCGAAAATGAGCTTCACGCAAAAGGATGTTGTCTTCCGCGGACACGCTATCGAGTGCCGGATCAATGCGGAAGACCCGAAGACATTTCGTCCGTCCCCCGGAGAGGTCACCTTCTTCCACGCACCGGGGGGGCCAGGCGTCCGTTTCGACAGCGCCGTCTACACTGGATACCGGATCCCGCCTTTCTACGATTCGATGATCGGCAAATTGATCGTTTACGGAGAAGACCGCGAGCATTGCCTCGCGCGGCTAAGGCGCTCACTGCGCGAGATCGCCATAACCGGCGTCGAAACCACCACGCCCCTCTTCATGGATTTGCTCGACGAGCCGGATTTTCAAAGGGGCGACTACCACATCCACTGGCTTGAAAAGTGGCTTGGCTAAACGCGAAGCGGGCGCGGCGGCGTTTGCTCATTTTGCAGACGCACCGAAGCAAAACCGCTCTGATCGGCCGTTCCGGCGATCTTGGTTAATCGTCTATCAAAACTTTTTGTGAAAGAATATGGCCCGACGGAGTCGCGTTGGGCGGGCGGTCCTCTTCGCGACGGGAGGCGCGGGAGCAAGAGCAGAACATGAGCGTCCAGAAATCGCTCGCCGAGATCGGCCAGAAGGTATTTTCGGAACTTCACGACATGGGCGTTCCGCCAACGCCCGAATGTTACGAAGTCTGGTTCAAATATCGTCAGAATTCGACCCCGGAACTCACAAAGGAAATCGAAACGCACATCGCGGCCGGCAAGCGCGTCGACGCCGATTTCCTGATGCGAATTTTCTACCAGTTCTGTGAGAACAAGGACCTCGGACCGGTATTCCAACGCTATTTCGAGCGCATGCTCGGAGAAGTCGAAGGGCTGCAAGGCGTCGCTCAGGGACTGAGCGAGTCGGCCAAGGAGTTCGGCTCCGACGTCGCCGTGCTGTCGCCCGCTCCGGATCAGACGATCAGCGACGCCGAACTTCGCAGCCTCCTCGCTGCGCTGATCGAAACCGCCGCGCAAGCGACCCAGCGCAACCAAGAGCTGGAGAACAAGCTGTCCGTCGCGATCGACAACATATCGCGGCTGCGCGATTCAATCGAGGCGATCGAACAGGACGCCTATACAGACTATCTGACCAAACTCGCCAACCGGCGCAGGTTCGAAAAGTTCCTCAATGACGCGATCGAATACGCCGAGAGAGATAAAGAACCGCTCTCGCTCATTATCTGCGACATCGATTATTTCAAGAAGTTCAATGATGAGTACGGGCATCAGATCGGCGACCAGGTTCTGAAATATGTCGCCGACGTCCTGCGCAACAACACCAAGGGCCGCGACCTCGCCGCGCGATATGGGGGCGAAGAGTTCGCCATCGTGCTTCCGAACACAACGCTAAAAAACGCGCAGACCCTCGCCGAGCAAATCCGCGTGCGACTCGCCAAAAAGCGTCTTGTCAACAAAGCCGGAAACCAGGACCTCGGCACGATCACCATGTCTTTCGGCGTCGCCGAGCATGTCGGATCGACCGGCGCCGAATCCTTGTTCGAACGCGCTGACCAGGCCCTCTACGAGGCGAAAGCCGAGGGTCGCAACAAGGTCGTCATCCACGAGAGAATGCGTCTTCATCGCGCCTGAGGCCGCGCGTTCGCGATTGAATTCGCAGGCCGATATGCGCGATAGTCGCCTCCATGGCGCGCGATTCCGCACATGACATTCACCCAGACCAGCTTCTGAAAGCTTATACGCTGGGCTATTTTCCCATGGGCCGACGGCGCGACGATCCGAAAGTCGTATGGGTTCTTCCCGACGTGCGCGGGGTGCTCAGGCTTGAGAATGCGCGCGCGCCGAGAAAGCTCAGGCAACTGATTGCGCGCGAACCGTTCGAGGTAAAAGCGGACGCCGCCTTCGGCGAAGTCATCGCAGCCTGCGCCGCGCCGGGCGCAGGACGCGAAGAAACCTGGATCAACGATCCGATCGAACAAGTCTATCGCGAATTGCACCGGCTGGGCTATGCGCATTCCGTCGAATGTTACAAAGACGGCGAGTTGGTCGGCGGCCTATATGGCGTCGCCATCGGCGGGATTTTCTGCGGCGAAAGCATGTTTTCGCGGGCGGATAACGCGAGCAAGGTCGCCCTCGTCTATCTGATCGCCCGCCTGAAAATGGGCGGTTTCCGGCTTCTCGACACGCAATTCCACACCGAGCATCTCGCGCAGTTCGGCGTCGAAAAAATGGCGGATGCGGATTATCAGCGCGCGCTCGCGGAACATTTATCCGCGCCCGCTGATTTCTCCAAGGCGCCGGACTATTTATCGATTGTTTCGGTTTTGCAGTCGATCACCCAGACGTCGTAGACCGGATCCTCAAGCGCATTCAGCGAAGGCGACGAAGCAAACATCCATCCTGAAAAAATACGATCCGGATCGACGGGTTTCGAAGGATTCCCAGAATCAGTCGTCGCCGCCTGCGCCTGATCGTCAGTTAACGGAATTTTTCCTGACGAATTGACCGCGCCGGCTTCGTCGCTCGCTCCAAAGGGCTTCTGCGGAATCGAGGCCTTTACGGAATAATCATCTGTTTCAGGCTGAATTTCCTTTGCAGCGCTTGTCTCAGCGACGGCGGCCGCAAGAGCAGGATCCTTATAGGCCGGCGCCGACCGGCTGTGTCCGCGATCGAAAATCTCGAGGAAGGCGGAAGTTTCCGGAAACTCCTCCGGCGGTCGCTTGTCGCAATAGTGCGGGAGGATTTCCAGCGCCCCAAACCGAACCGGCTTGCCGATCGGCGCATGGATATCAGTGTAACGCGCGGTGATCTTGTTGAGAGCGCGCAAGGTGACCGAGACGCCGACGCGCTTCTTCGATTCGTCAAGATTTTGGAAAGCATCATCCGGCGATTTTGAAAGCTGGTCGAGTTCGTTTTCCTGCTGCGTAGTCTCGCCAAGCGCATCGAGCGCGGGATCAGGCGCAATCAGGGCGGGATCGGCGGGAAGCGCGGCCGAGGGCGAATTCAACGGCGCCTCATCCGGCGGCGGCGGCGTATCGTCCTGCGCAAGCGCTTGCGCGGCCCCGGCGAGCGAAAGGGCGGCGAGAGAAACGAAGGCGAAGCGCATCACTGTTGATCTCCCGGCGCCGCGGTTTGTTCTGGCTGATCGTCGCCGCTCTTTGAGGATTTCGTCGTGAACGCCTTGACGGCGAGCGCGAGAAGATCGACCGAGCCCTGTGTTTGGGTGATGGTGTCGCCCTCGGCAAGCATCACGTCCGAAGCGCCCGGCTCAATAGAAACATGCGCGCTGCCGAGCAGTCCGTCCGAGACAATCTTGGCGATTGAGTCCTCCGGCAAGGCCACGTCCCGCGCGATCGAGAGCCCAAGCCGCGCCTCATAGGTCTTGGGGTCAAGCGAATCCGAGGCGACCGTGCCGACTTTCACGCCGGCGATTGTGACATCGGCGCCGACCGTTATGCCGTCCACCCGGCCGAAAACCGCGTTCACGCGATAGGCGCCCTCGGCGATCGCCTTGCCGCTTGCGCCATAAGCGTAAATCATGAAGAGCGCAGCGACGGCGAGCACGATCGCGCCGATGACCGTCTCGAACATTCCCGCTTTGCTCATGGCGTCTTCCTTTCAGCGCGCGCTCAAGCAGCGTCCGGCGACCAGGCTTCGTAGTCCGGGCCGACGCCCTTGGCCCCTTCAGGGCGGAAAAGAGAGCCCGGCGGATGATAGGCGAGCGGCGTGCCGGTCATATTCGGCATATGATCTTTCTCGAATGCGCGGCGCGTCAACGGTTTCACGGTCGGCGGCTCTTCAAAGGTGTGATGCAGCCAGCCGTGCCAGTCGGGCGGCACGCGCGAGGCCTCGGCGACCCCGTGATAGACGACCCAGCGGCGCTTGCGCCCGCCCCCGTCGGGCGCGCTGCCGGTTTTTTCCTCGAAATAGCGGTTGCCCTGCTCGTCCGTCCCGACGAGACGGGCCCCGCGCCGCCACAGCGTGAACTGGGTCCCCAATGTCGAGCTGTTCCACCAGGTGAAAATCTTCTGAAGCATCGCCGATCCGCTTTCGAGATGAATACTAGCCCCCTTGGGCGGCGCGAATATGGCGCCCGTCGGGAGGAAGGTCCAGAAGCGCCGCCGCGCCGCCGCGGCCCTTGCGGGTCGGCCCAAACATTGAGATTGGACCCCGGAGCGACTACTATATAAGGCCGTTTCGGCCCAAATCCGGACCAGCCATGCGTATCGACCGCCGCTATGTCAAAAAGGCCGGCGCGCCCTATGACGCCCTCCGTTTCCGGCGGGCGGACAGCGAGATTCGCACGATTTCCGGCGAGACCATCTTTTCGGTCTGCGACATCGAAGCGCCGGCGCATTGGAGCCAGACGGCGATCGACATTCTCGCCCAGAAATATCTGAGGAAGACCGGCGTTCCCGCGGCCCTGAAAAAGGTGAAGGAACGAGGCGTCCCGGAATTTCTCCAGCGCTCGGTCCCCGACGTCGCCGCGCTCGCAAAACTCCCCGCCGAGGTGCGCTATGGCGCAGAGACGAGCGCGCGCCAGGTCTTCGAACGAATCACCGGCGCCTGGGGCTATTGGGGCTGGAAAGGCGGCTATTTCACGTCGGCCGAGGAGGCGCAGGCGTTCCTCGACGAAATGCGTTTCATGCTCGCCGCCCAGATCGGCGCGCCGAACAGCCCGCAATGGTTCAATACCGGCCTGCACTGGGCCTATGGAATCGAAGGCGAAGGCCAGGGCCATTACTATGTCGACCCCGATACGGGCGGGCTTTGCGTCTCGTCTTCGGCCTATGAGCGCCCGCAGCCGCACGCCTGTTTCATTCAGTCGGTCAATGACAATCTGGTCGGCGAAGGCGGCGTCATGGATTTGTGGCGGCGCGAGGCGCTGCTCTTCAAATACGGATCGGGCTCGGGCACCAATTTCTCCGCCATCCGCGGCGCCGATGAGCCTTTGTCCGGCGGCGGGCGAAGTTCGGGCCTGCTGTCTTTTCTGAAGGTCGGCGACGCGGCGGCCGGCGCGGTGAAATCCGGCGGCACGACGCGGCGCGCGGCGAAGATGGTGATCGTCGACGCCGACCATCCCGACATTGAAGCTTTTGTCCGCTGGAAACTGATTGAGGAAGAAAAGGTCGCCGCGCTCGTCGCGGGCTCTAAGGCGATGGCCGCGCATCTTCCGAAAGTCCTCGCCGCCTGCTGGACGAATGACGTCGACGAAAACGACCGGCTCGACCCCAAGAAGAATCCCGCGCTCAAGACCGCTGTCAGGGAAGCGCGCAAGGCGTTCATTCCCGATCCCGCGATCAAACGCGTGATCGACTTCGCGCGCGCCGGCTTCCGCGCCATCGACGTGCAGCGCTACGAACTCGACTGGGACTCGGAGGCCTATCGCACGGTCGCCGGTCAGAATGCGAATAATTCGGTCCGCGTCACGGACGATTTCGTCAAGGCCGTCGCCGAAGACGACGAGTGGACGCTCAAGCGCCGGACCGACGGCGCCGTCCACAAGACGATCCGGGCCCGCGCCCTCTGGGAGAAGATTTGCGAAACGGCGTGGGCCTGCGCCGATCCCGGATTGCAGTTCCACGACACGATCAACGCCTGGCACACCTGTCCCGCAGGCGGCGAAATCCGCGGCTCCAATCCGTGCTCGGAATATATGTTCCTCGACGACACGGCCTGCAACCTCGCATCCTTGAACCTGATGAAGTTCAAGACCGAACGAGGCTTCGACACGGACGCTTTCGAGCACGCCTGCCGGCTCTGGACCATCGCGCTCGAGATATCGGTCTCGATGGCGCAATATCCCTCTCCCGACATTGCGCGCAAATCCCACGACTACCGGACGCTGGGCCTCGGCTTTGCGAATATCGGCGGGTTGCTGATGGCGTCGGGCGTTCCCTACGACAGCGACGCCGGCCGGGCGATCGCCGCGGCGATCTCCTCGCTGATGACGGGCGCGGCCTATCGGACTTCCGCCGAAATGGCGGCGGCGATCGGCCCCTTCGAGAAATTCAAGGAGAACCGCGACGCGATGCTGCGCGTTCTCCGGAACCATCGCCGCGCGGCTCTCGGCGTCGAAGCGGCCGGCGCCTTTGAAGGCCTCAACACGGTCCCGGCTATCTTCGACGCCGCAGCGTGCCCATGGGAAAGCCTCGCCGAGCGCGCAAAGTCGATCTGGAACGAAGCTTATGAGTTGGGCGCGATTTCGGGCTTCAGAAACGCGCAGGTCACGGCGATCGCGCCGACCGGAACCATCGGCCTCGTCATGGACTGCGACACGACGGGGATCGAACCTGATTTCGCGCTCGTCAAATTCAAAAAGCTCGCAGGCGGCGGCCAATTCAAGATCATCAATCGCTCCGTGCCAGCGGCGCTGAAATCTCTCGGCTATTCCGAGGACGAGATCGAGGACATCACCGATTACGCCGTCGGCCGGGGCACGCTGAAAGACGCGCCCGGCGTCAGCCTCGACGATCTGCGCCGCGAAGGATTCGAAGACCGGCAAATCGCCGCGCTCGAAGAGCGGCTTAAAACAGCGTTCGACATTACTTTCGCATTGACGCCGCAGGCGATCGGCGAAGATTTCTGCCGTCACAAGCTGGGCTTTGACGACGCGCAGCTGCAATCGTCCGGCTATCAGGTGCTCCGCGACCTCGGATTCTCGGACGAAGAGATCCACATGGCCAATATCTTTTGTTGCGGCGCGATGACCGTCGAAGGCGCGCCGCATCTCAAGCCCGAGCATCTTCCGATCTTCGACTGCGCGAGCCCGTGCGGGCGGATCGGAACGCGGGCCCTTTCGGTCGAAGCCCATCTCTCCATGATGGCCGCGAGCCAGCCTTTCATCTCCGGCGCGATTTCCAAAACCGTCAATCTGCCGAACCGGGCCGACGTTTCCGATTGCGCGCGCGCCTATATGCTCGCCTGGCGCACCGGTTTGAAATCGATCGCGCTTTACCGGGACGGCTCCAAGTTTTCGCAGCCTCTCGTCTCGGCGCTTCTCGCAGGAGATGCGGAAGACGAGGAAGAGACGTTCGAGGAGGCGATCGCGGAAGCGCCGAATGCGCAGCGTTCGAAAGTGTTCGCCGAACGCATCGTCGAGCGCATCATCGAGAGAACGCCAGGGCGCCGCCGCCTCCCCGATCGGCGAAAGGGATATATCCAGAAATCGATCGTCGGCGGCCACAAGGTCTATCTGCATACCGGCGAATTCGATGACGGCGAGCTTGGAGAAATTTTCATCGACATGCACAAGGAAGGCGCAGCCTTCCGTTCGCTGATGAACAATTTCGCGATCGCAGTCTCGCTCGGCCTGCAATACGGCGTGCCGCTTGAGGAATATGTCGACGCCTATGTCTTCACGCGCTTCGATCCGTCCGGCCCCGTTCAGGGCAATGACCAGATCAAGCACGCGACGTCGATTCTCGATTACATTTTCCGCGAGCTTGCGATTTCCTATCTCGGCCGCTCCGACCTCGCACATGTCGACCCGCAGGAGTCCGCGGTCGATGCGATCGGCAAGGGAGTCGCCGGAGAGAAAGCGCAGGAGAACGCCACGAGGCTCATTTCCAAGGGCTTTTCCCGCTCGACGGTGACGGACAATCTCGTCGTCCTGCGCGGCGGCGAGTTCGATCGCCTCAGAAAAAGCGCCGAGACCGTCGAACCGGAGGACATAGAGACCTCGGGCGAAGAAGCGCCGGTCCGCAAGCGCGTCGAAGGCCGCGCCCCCCCGGAAATCGAGGCGCAGATCCAGAAGCTCGCGGAGGCGGTGAACCAGAAAGCGCCGCCCGGCAGCCTCGCCGCTCCGGGCAATCCGAGCCGCCAGGCGCGGATGAAAGGCTATGAGGGCGACGCCTGCCCCGAATGCGGGCAGTTCACGCTCGTCAGGAACGGCGCGTGCCTGAGATGCGACAGCTGCGGGGCCTCGACGGGCTGTTCTTAACGATCTGTCAACACGCGCCCCGGCCGTTACGGCGCGGCGGCGCGGCGACACGCACGGTTGAGAGAAACGTTCCGTCATCGTTAATCGAACGTTGAATTCTCCGCGGGACAATGGCGCGGTTCCCGCCGCAAGGCGCGCGCGAGGATTGCCCGCATGATCCGCATTGTCCTGCTTCTGATCGTCATCATGGCCGCTGTGTTCGTTCTGGTGTCGAACATCGCCGCGACGAGAACGCATCAACCGACGATCAATCCGATTTCCGAGATCGGCCGCGGCATCGCGAAAGGCCTCAACAACGCCGACAAGCTCGCGCCGGATATTTCCGGGGCCCTGAAGCGCGCGGAAACGGATCTGAAGCTCGATTCCAGAAAGCAAAAGCCTGCGAACGAAGCGGGACGCGACTTCACCGGCGCAGACTTCAGCGGACAGGACAAGACGAAGGCGAGCTACGCCGCCGCAACGATTTCCGGCGCGCATTTCATCAATACGCTGCTTGACGGAGCGATTTTCGAAGGCGCGAGCGGCGACGGCGCCGACTTTACGAAGGCCCAGCTCGGCAAGGCGAATCTCGACGCGTCCTCCCTTCGCCGCAGCAACTTCGCGGGCGCCTCGCTGCGCGGAGCGACCGCGCGCGCGGCCGATCTTTCCAATTCCGATTTTTCCGGCGCCGACCTTTCTTTCGCCAAGCTGAGCGCCGCGATCGCCGAGGGCGCCGTTTTCAACGGCGCTTATGCGACGGGCGCGAGCTTCCAAAACGCGCAGCTTCACGGCGCGAGCTTCAAGAACGCAGAAGCGACCGGCGTGCGGTTTAACGACGCCGATCTTTCGGGCGCCGATTTTTCGAATGCGCGCATTGAAGCGGCCGATTTCACCGGCGCAAAGCTCTTCGGCGCGGATCTTTCGACCGCCATCGGCGCAAAACCCGGCCAGTTCGCCAAGGCCTGCGCGGACGCAGAAACCAAGTTGCCGCCGGGCGAATCCGCGCCCGCCTGCTGAACCGCAAAACATAAGATTCGCTAGATCAGCGACGAGTCGCTTTCATTGCGGTCCGCGCCAAGCCTCGTCGCATCGAGCGCGCCCAGAACGGCGAGCGTCAGCGGCGAAACCGAACGCGCGCCGGACGGCGCCCACGCCCTCGCGGCGGAAAGATCGGCGAGCGCTGCGCCTTTCTTTTCAAGCGGCGTCGCAAGAGCGTCCTGCGGCGCGGCCGCGGCGGCGACAACCGCCGTTTCCGCAAGACTTGACGATTCCGGCGCAGCCGGCGTCTCGCCCATGGATTTCGCCAGCGAAGCCATCACTTCGCGAACGCTTTTGGCCCGCGCGCCGTCGAAGAAAACAGAGCGGTTGGCGGCCGCAGCGGCGGGAAGAATGTCGGCGGCTTTGGCATCCGGCGAAGAGGTCAGCATTTTCGCTGCGCCGCCCAGGCCCAGAAAATGCGCCGAGTAGACTTCCGCCGCCGAGACAGCCCGGCCGAGCCGGCGTTCGAGTCCGGTCTTGTTTTCCTGAATCAGCTCGCCTGCAAGCGAAGCCGCTTTCATCGGATCAAGACGAAGATTGAGAATGTCCCGCCGCTTTGCAGGATCGGCGACGGCATATTTGCCCGAAGCGTCTTGCGTGATGGCGGCGGCTTCTTCGGCGAGGCCGTGCCGGGCGCCATATTTCTTCACCGCGCCGAGCCAGGTCTGATCGATGAACTGGAACAGCCCCGCCGCCGAGGACGTCGAGGCCTGCGCTTTCGGGTCAAAGGCGCTTTCGCGCTTGGCCATGTTATAAAGCAGATCGAAGCCGGCGCCCGTCGTCTCGCTCGCGCGCTTCAACGCGGCGGCGACCGTCGGGGCGGTATGGGACAGGGCTTCGAGTTTCATTTTTTCGGACGCGGTTTCGCGCCGATTGTCCGCACTCATGGTCAACAAACTCCTAACTGGTTAATTCTTGAAGCGCGCCAGGCTGAAAGCGCCGAGCAAAGGCGAAATCTCGCCGCCGAGGATGGCCGGGGCGAGCGCGGCCGCGGTTTCGGGCGCCAGCAAAATCCCGTTGCGATAATGGCCAAGCGCCAGAAACAGCCCTTCCGGCCCGTCCGGGACAGGGCCGAGGATGGGCGCGGCGTCCGGCGTCGCCGGGCGCAAGCCCGCCCAGCGTTCGACCTCGCGATAGGCCCCGCTCGCCGGAAAAGCCGCCGCGCCCGCGCGCTTCAGCCCTTCAATCGCCGCAGGGGCGGGCTCAAGCGAGGCGTCCTCCTCAACTTCGGTCGCGCCGATGACGAGCCTGCCGTCCGCTTTCGGACAGAGATAGGCGCCGGGCGCCCTCACGACGCAGCGGAGATTGTCGCCGCGGGCGCGCAGCGCGACCGCCTCCCCCTTGATCGGATAAACCGGCGCCGCCGCGCCAAGTTCGATCGCCGCCGCCGCCGCGCCGGCCGCAATGACGACCCGGTCGCCTTCAATTCGGTCTCCGCCCGCGGTTTCGACGCCGATCGCATCGGCGCCGCGCCTCACAATGCGGCGAATGCGGGCGTTGATGAATGCGCCGCCGCGCCGCGAGACGGCCTCGCGCAGGGCCCGCGTCGCGCGTCGCGGATCGACCTGCCCTTCTTCGCGAGCGAACACGCCGGCGAGGACGCGATCGGACAGGCCCGCCTCAATTGCGCGCGTCTCATCGCCCGTTAGCCACTCGACAGCCCCGCCGAGCGCAGTCACGGCCTCGAAGGCCTCGCGCAGCGCCGCCGCGCCGCTTTCATCCATGGCGACGCCGAGAATGCCGAACGGTCGGTAATCGATCGCCTCGCCGCTTTCGGCCTCAAGCTCGGCGGCGAAGCTGCGCCAGCGCTTCAGGCTCGCGACGGAAAAATCGTAGAGCGCGCCCGAGATCGGTCCAGCGAGCTCTTCAAAAGACGGCGCGAGCATGCCCGCCGCCGCAGGCGTCGCCGGCGGGACCGCCGCTCCGGCGTCGATGACGGTTACGGCGACCCCACTCTGCGAAAGCCGCCAAGCGAGCGCGAGGCCGATAATCCCGCCGCCGACAATGATGATTCGTTCGTTCATGCGCGCACTCTAGCAGAACCGGCGGCCGGCGCGGTCAGCAGCGAATCGCCTCCATATGAAATCGCGCATTGCAGGCTGGACGATCTCACTTCGCCTCCTTGCCGCCCTGCGCGAGCAGCTTCGTTTTTTCCTTTGATCCCGCCGAGGAGCCGAAGAAATAATTGACGACGGCCGCGGTCATCGTAGCGAGCGCGCCGAGCATGATCGAAAATTCGGCTTCCGTTCCTGACGGCAATTTTCCGGCGACCATCGCGCCGAGCACGACAAAAAAACCGACGATGATTGCAGCGCCGAGCGCCGAAGGCGTCCAGTCATGCATCGCTTGCTGGCGTTCGCGCGCGCTCGCGCGGTCGCCTGCGGCGATCTTCTCTTGCTCGACGGCTGCGTTTGCGATCGCGGTTTGAAACTCAGCTTCCGCCTTCTTCACCGCTGCGATCGTTTCAGGACTCGCCGCGGCAAGCGCATCGCCAAGCGCCGCTTCATCCTGCCCGGCGGCCTCGCCGAAAATCGCCTTTGACAGCGCTTCGACGGCGGCGCCCGCAAGCGGCCCGCCAAGCGCGGCGGCGAGCTTCGGCGCCGTTCCCGCGATCGCTTCTCCGATCCTTCGACGCGTTTTGTTCTTTTCCTCTGACATCGCTCCTGCTCCGATTGCGCGCTTTCGAGCCGAAATCCGCGCATGGCGCCGACTTTAAGTCCGCCCGGAAAGCGTTCGATATCTATCGAACGTTTTTCCCGTTTTGCGGGCGCGAAAATGCGTCGCAGAATTCGCCCGCCGCTGTTTCGAAAATTCAATTTGCCATGAAAGGCGGATCAATTCAGAGTCGCGTGATGTGATTCGGCGCAACTGCGGCGCGCCACGGCATTTCGACGTAACCGGACGAATTTTTCGTTATGGCGCTTGCGCTTACGGCGTTAATTTGGGCTGCGAGCCTGACGGCTCTGGCGAGATTGCGCGTTTTCCGGCATGCGGCCGGCGCCCCGGCGCTCATGCTCGTCGCCGGCGCAGCTATATCTGTTATTCTGCGCGCATTAGGCGAAAATAATTTTCCAACAAATTTCGTTTCTGATTCGGCGGAATCGGGATTCGCCGCGCTGGTTTTCGCCTCTGCCGCGCAATTGCGCGTGACGCGTCTCGCCCGCCGATGTCCCGCCGCTTTCCGTCTGACGCTTGGCGGCGCGCCGCTCTTTCTGTTCGTTTCAAGCCTCGCCGCTTTCGTGCTGCTGCCGCAGCTTTCCCTGCCGGCGGCGCTTGTTCTCGGCGCGGCGCTGATGCTCAACGGCGCAGCCTTCGACCGCCGCGCAGTGACCGAGACATCAGCGCCCGCGACGGTGAAAGCGACAGTCAGAACCGAGAGCGCGGCGATCATCGCCTTCGGCGCGCCGGTCGCCATCCTGCTTGCGGCGAACGCAACCGCGCCCAACGCACATGAGGCGCCGCTCGGCCCTCTCCTCGCCGCCAGCATCGACATACTCAAGGGTTTTGCGCTGGGCGGCGCCGCCGGCTTCATCGCAGCGCGGATTGCGCGGCGCTATGCGCGTCTCGACGGCGCGCCGCTCGCTGTTGCAGCAGGCGTCATTTCGTTTGCGCTCGCGGCGATATTCGGCGCCGATCCCGTCATTGCGGCCGGCGGAGCGGGCCTCATCTGGGGCGAACAGACGACCGCCTCGCCAATCGCGCGCCTGCGCATTCGCGGCCTGTTCGAAAAGGCGGTCGCGCCGGCCGCTTATTTCCTTTTCGGCGTTTTCCTGGCGCCGCGCGTCTTCCAGGCGGACATGCTGTCCATCCTCTTCGCGGCCGCCGCCGTCACCGTGATGCGCGCGGGCCCGCGCCTTGCGATGTTGCAGGCCGTCAACCTTCCGAAGGAAAGCCAGGCATTCCTCGCCTGGTTCGGCGGCGCGCCGGGCGCCGCCTCGGCCCTCTTCATTCTCTCCCTGATCGACGAGCCGGCGATCATCGATCACGAAGCGATCCTGACCGTCGGCGCGCTTTCGGTCGTCGCCGGCGTCTTCGCCGCGCGCCTCACCTCCCGCCCGCTCGCCAACGCTTTCCTTCGCCAGACCGCGCTCGCCAAGAAGCGGCGCATGTATGCGGGTTGACGGGCGGCGGAATCAGGCCTCCGGTTCACGCGCTCTTTTCGAAAATCTCCCGGCCGATCAGCATGCGGCGGATTTCGCTCGTGCCGGCGCCGATCTCGTAGAGCTTGGCGTCGCGCAAGAGCCGCGCGGCCGGATAGTCATTGATATAGCCATTGCCGCCCAAGAGCTGAATCGCGTCGAGCGCCATCTGCGTCGCTTTTTCAGAGGCGAAGAGAATGCAGCCCGCCGCGTCCTGGCGGGTTGTCTCGCCGCGATCGCAGGCCTGCGCGACGGCGTAGACATAGGCTTTCGCCGCATTCATCGTCACATACATGTCGGCGATCTTTCCTTGCACGAGCTGGAACGTGCCGATCGGCTTGCCGAATTGTTCGCGCTCATGGATATAGGGGATCACAAGATCCATGCAGGCCTGCATGATCCCCAGTGAGCCGGCCGAAAGCACCGTGCGTTCGTAATCGAGTCCGCTCATCAACACGCGCACGCCTTCGCCGACGCGGCCAAGAACGTTTTCTTCAGGCACTTCGCAATCTTCGAAGACAAGCTCGCCGGTGTCGGAGCCGCGCATGCCCATCTTGTCGAGCTTTTGCGCAGAGCTGAAACCTTTGAATCCGCGTTCGATGATAAAGGCTGTGATGCCGCGCGGGCCCGCCGCCGGATCGGTTTTCGCGTAAACGACAAGCGTATCTGCGGTCGGGCCGTTGGTGATCCACATCTTGTTGCCGTTGAGGATGTAGCGGTCGCCCTTTTTGTCGGCGCGTAACTTCATCGAGACGACATCGGAGCCGGCCCCGGGTTCGGACATGGCGAGCGCGCCCAGATGCTCGCCCGAGATCAGCTTCGGCAGATATTTTTCTTTCTGCGCCTTGTTGCCGTTGAGGTTGATCTGGTTGACGCAAAGGTTGGAGTGCGCGCCGTAAGAAAGGCCGACGGCGCCGGAGCCGCGCGAGATCTCCTCCATCACGACGCAATGGGCGAGATAGCCGAGCCCGGCCCCGCCATATTCTTCATCGGCGGTGACGCCGAGCAGGCCCATCTCGCCGAGTTGCGGCCACAGATCGCGCGGGAATTCATTGGTGCGGTCGATCTCGGCGGCGCGCGGGCTGAGTTTTTCATCGACAAAGCGGGCGACGACCTCGCGCATTTCCTCGATCTCGGGATCGAGGCCGAAATTCATCTGGATCTGGGAATTTGAGCGCATGGCCGTCCTCCTCGGCTTGTCGGCTCCGGGGGATAGGACGCGCGCCGCCGCGCGGCAAGGCTCGCTGCGCAGCCGGACGGGAAAATCGCGTCTTGCCGCCGGCCCCGCGCGCGGCGATCATCGCCCGCCGGGAGGCGAGGCGGTGAGCGTGACGCGACGGGAGACTTTGGCGGGCATGGCGGCGACGGCGGCGAGCCTGGCCGGCGCGGGCCGCGCGCGCGCTCATTCGCCGGGCTGGGATGCGATCGTGATCGGCGCCGGGACGTTCGGCGCATGGACGGCGGAAATGCTGCGCCGGGCCGGCAAGCGCGTCCTCCTCGTCGACGCCTGGGCGCCGGCCAATGCGCGCGCTTCGTCCGGCGGGGAATCGCGCATGACCCGCGGCGCCTATGGCGGCGACGAAATCTATTCGCGCATGGCCTCCGAGTCGCTTGTCGAATGGAAGCGCCTTTCGGAGGCTCTTGCGCTGCCGATTTTTCACCAGACCGGCGTGCTGTTCTTTTTCGAAAAAGAAGAAGACTATGCGCTGAAATCGCTCGACGTGAATAAGCGCCTCGGTCTGTCGATGGAGCGTCTTGAGCCGAAGACGCTCAAGAAACGCTGGCCGCAGCTCGACTGGACCGGCATCCGGTTCGGACTTTACGAGCCCGATTTCGGCGCATTGATGGCGCGACGCGCTATCGAATCCCTCGTTGCATCCTTCGTGCGCGCAGGCGGCGCTTACCGGCACGCCGCTATCGCGGCGCCGAAGCAGGGCCAACCGCTTAAACACCTCACGACAAGCGACGGTGAAAAACTGTACGCGGACCAATATGTCTTCGCTTGCGGCCCTTGGCTGAAAACGCTCTTCCCGTCCCTGCTCGGCGACCGCCTGTTCGTCACGCGTCAGGAGGTTTTCTATTTCGCGCCAGACGCCGGCGACAGGCGCTTCGGGCCCTCCGCCCTACCCGGCTGGGCCGACTTCAACGAAGGCGACCTTTATTACGGATTTCCCGACCTTGAAGGCCGCGGATTCAAGATCGCCCACGACCGGCATGGTCCGCCTGTCGATCCGGACGCCGAGGACCGCACGCCTTCGCCGGAGGCGCTCGCCGTTGTCCGCGCTTATATGGCGAGGCGCTTTCCCGCGCTCGCCAAGGCCCCCCTTTCGGAGGCGCGCGTCTGCCAATATGAGAACAGCGCTAACGGAGATTTCCTGATCGACCGCCACCCCGACTGGCCGCAGGTTCTTCTCGTCGGGATGGGCTCCGGACACGGCTTCAAACACGGACCCGCGGTCGGCAGGCGGGCGGCGGACCTCATTCTCGGAAACGGATCGCTCGAACCGCGGTTTTCGCTGAAGACCAAGTCCGCCCGCCAAGACCGCGCCGTCTATTGAGGGTTGAATACAGCCGTTTCCGGCGCGGATGCGATTTGGCGCGCTATGCAAAATCCGCTATGCGAACACGATTAAGGCGCTCTCTTAAAGGATGCGGATGACCGACAGCCGGGACAAGGACGGCCAGGACCTCGCCGGCGCCGACAACGGCGCCCGGCTGAAGTTCCAGGGAATCGTGGAACGGTCGGAAGAGCTCGCCGGCGCGCCGCCCTGGCGCGAGCCGTCGCCGGATGCGGGCGCACCCGCCCCGCCTCGACGCACGCGGCGCGGCGCCCGCTGGAACGCGGCGAGCCGCCAGACCATGCTGGTCACGCGGCTCATGGCCGTCTTTCTGTTCTTTGCGGTCATACTCGGCTGGCCAATCGGCGACGTCCTCGCCTATCGCAAATTGCACGGGTCGTTCGACGGATGGTCGTATTTCAGATCCTTCGATCTCGGGACCTTCCTCCTCGCTGTTTTTGTTCCGATGCTGACGATTCTCGTCGGATACATCATGTCCCGCCAGCAGCAAATGATGAGCGCCGCCGAAGACATCGCGGCCGCTGCGCGCGAGTTTATCCACCCTGATCAAAACGCCGCTGAAAACGCAATCAGCGTGGGCGCTGTCGTGCGCGGACAGATGGAGGCGCTCAATGTCGGTCTGGACGGGGCGCTGTCGCGGCTCGCCGCTGTCGAGGCGATGATCCGCCAGCATGTCGAGGCGATTGAAACGGCCGGCGCATCCATGGAGTCGCACGCATCCGGCGCCGTGACGCGCATAGCCGACGAACGCACGCGGCTGATTGAGCTCACCGAATATCTGAACTCGCAGGCCGACGCTTTCGCCAACGCCATCGCCGAAAAGGCGCAGGCGAGCGTGCGCGCGCTCCACAGCGCCGACGACATCGCCGAACGCGCGGAGTCGCAGCTCGAAGAACGTCTCCGCCGCCTCGACGAGGCGGCGCAGATCGCCCTGCAAAGTTTCAACGCTCTGCGCGAGGCGCTCGCCGCCGCCGATGAAAGCGTCAGAGCGCAGGCGGACGCAATCGAGGCGAGCGCGGAGCGCACGCGGATCGCGACCGAAAAAGCGACCAAGGCCTCCGAGGCCGCCGCCGAGGCGGCCGCGCGCAACGCCGCCAATATCGGCGCCGCCGCCGAACGCGCGTCGGCGGAAGCCAAAGCCGCCGCCGAGGCGGCGATCGAAGCGGCCGCGCGCGAGGCCGAACGCGCGTCGCAATCCGCCTATCAAGCGGCGGAGCGCGAAGCGCAGCGCGTTTCGGAAGCCGCCAGCAAGGTTCTGTCAGGGGTTCAACAGTCAACGAGCGAGGTGCTCTCCGCTGTCGCCGAAAACACAGGCAAGGCCGCCAAAGCGGCCGAAGAGATGGCTGCGTCGGCGCGCAGCTCCGTCGACGCCGCAACGAAGGCCTCCGCCGAAGTCGCTAAGGCGAGCGAAGATGCGCGCCGTCACGCCGATGAGGCGCTCGCCAAGGCCGACGAAACCTCAATGCGCATTGAGGAGCGCAACCGCACGCTCGCCGAAGCTCGCCGCGCGCTGGAAGAAGAAAACAGCCGCCTTGAAGGGCTGATCGAAGAACAACGCAAACGCGCGGACAGGCTCGCCGACGCGATTGCAACGCAAACGGAGCGTTTGAGCCGGCTGGCCGAATCCCAACTGCGCGAGCAGGAGGCGTCGGCGCGCCTCGCGGCGGCGCAGGCCGCGCTCCGCGCGCGCGAGGAAGCCGCCGCGGAAGCCGCGAAAGAGGAAGCCGATCGGGCCGCGCGCGCCAAGGCTGACGCCGATCGCGCGGCGGCGGCGGCGCAAGCCGAGGCGGATCGCAAGGCCGCGGAGGACGCGCGGATCGCCGCGGAAAGAAAAGCGGCCGCGGAGGCCGAGGCAGCCGCCGAAGCGAAGGCCGCCGCCGAAGCCGAAAAAGCGCGCGCGCAAAGCCAGGCCCGCGCCCGCGAAGCGAGCCCCAGGTCCGAACCCGCGCCGGATCCGCTCGAACTCAGCGAAGCAAGGCGGCGCGAAACGGTTCGGTCTCCGCGCACCAATGGCGCGCGCCTCGATGAAGTCGCCGAAAAGATCGCGCCGAAGAAACGCGGCGCAGAGCGCAAGGAGCCGCCATTGACGCTCGGCGATTCAGATCGTCGCGCGGAAGGCGAAACGGACCGTCGCAGCCGGCAAGAGCGCAGCTGGCGCGAAATTCTGGACGCAACCGACAGCGCCGAACCGCTCGATCTCGCCGCCGCCTCCTCAAGCGAGCCGCAGCCGCAGAATGACGGCGCCGCGAAAGCGATTCGCATCATCAGCGAGCTTCAGAATTTTACATTCGATCTTGAAACCCGGCTCTATGGAGATCCGCCGCCGGCGTTGCGCGAACGCTTCGAACGCGGCGACAGAAATGTGTTTGCAAACCGCATTCTGCGGCTGAACGAAGCCGATGTTAAGCGCCGCATTCGCGCCGAGTCAGGGCGCGACAAGGCGTTCGAGCGCGACATCCACGAATTCCTGCAGGGCTTCGAGCGCTTGCTCGAAGATGCGACGACATCGGAAACGGCGGATGAGGACCTGGAAGAATATCTGTCCTCGCCTCTGGGGCGCGTTTACCTGCTCATCGGCGCGACGGTCGGTTATTTTGCCTGAGCCGTAGCGGTTTCATCCACGCCGATCGCCTTGAAGCCCGCCCATAGCGGGGCCTTCGGGTCCTCATCGGCGTCGGGATGAGGGGGCCAACCCACTATCTTGCGAACGAGATGACCCCCCTTGAAGAAATAAAAGGTCGGCGTTCCCCAATAATTTATTTCAGGCCAGTCGCTTCGCCATTCGACGATGCGATAGGCGTATTGGGGATGCGCTCTGTTCCATTCAGGAAAGGCTTCGTCCGTCAGCGAGCCGTCAATCCCCGTAAGCCAGATCGCATGCGCCGCCATCGCCTTGGATAGTTCAGGATCGGCGGAAATAGCGGCGACGGCGTTTTGCGTGAAATGACATTTCGGATGGCCTATTACGACGACATGACTTCCTTTTGAAAGATCGATCCTTTCACGGACGAGCTTCGCGCCGCCATCCGCAAACGCCAGGACGGCTCGGCCTTCGGAAACATCGTGGGCGTCGACGATCGGCGGCGGCGCCTTCAGCGGGACATCCGGAAATTTGCGCCTCAACGCCGCCGCAGCATCAAACATGCGTTCCGAGACATAAAACTCGTGCATATCTGTCACAGTCTTATCGTCCGCCCAGCCCTTCTTCTCCAAGACCGCAAACACTGTCTCCGCGTCTCGCACATCACGTCGGTTGTCGGTGTTATCCCAGTACAAATAATCGAGCATAGTAACAAAAAGATCATGAAGCCGTATCTTGTCCGCGTCGGCGATCAATCCAGAAAGCGCTTTCTCGGGGAACCACCGATGATAGACCTGTTCAAAATCGGGCGTGTGATCGCGTATATCGTTATCGTGGCCTTCCGTCTCGAGAATGCCCAAAACCTCGCGGTTGAATGCGTCAATGCGCTCCGACAAATTTGGCTCAACGGCCCATGCATTCGCGATCAAAACAAATACCGGGAACCAAAGCGGAATTGTTAACCGCATCGTCTTTCTCCCCGTCCCCGCAGGCGCTTCTGACTGATCTTCAGCAAACGGAAGCGCCATTGGCGGAGGGCGCTTTGACAAATGTCGGGAAGTCAGAGCCCGACCGAAAAATACATCACGGCCCTCATCCTTCGAGGCTTTTGCTTTGCAAAAGCGCCTCAGGATGAGGAATTCAGGAATTTTGAGCATTCAGCAGCCAGTCATACAAATGTAATCTAAAGATTTAATACAGTTATGGTCGCCGATGCATTTAAAGTTCTCGTGATCCTCCCCGGGAGGGCCTCTGCTAATCACATTCGAAGACACCGTCGCTCCTTCCATGATCAATTTATCAGTGTCTGTAACGATTTTGGCTCCTTTGATCATCGATGTCGTATGCTGCGCGCCGAACAGGGAAAGCAGTTGGTAAATCTGCGTCGGCGTCAGTTCTTTCGCCAACACATCGTAACGATAGCTGGCAAGCCCCCTCTCGTGAAACACCAGACTGCCGATGAATTCCCACTTGGCGTTCGACGACAGCCAATCGAGCGGCGAGACGGTCGCCGTGCTCAAATATCTATCCAGATCGGCCTTTGATTTGATCGGCGCCAGCGCTTGCTCAATCGCCTGATGCCTGAGCTCAACCTGAACGGCCGGCGGAACGCCGCTCTCGGTCTGCGACAGCACTTCTGGCGTCTGCGCCGGATCGGCGGACGCAGGAGCGGCTATGCAAAACGGAACGGCGGCGGCGAGAACAGGAACGATATATTGAATCTTCACGGGCGAATCTCCCTGTTTCGAATATCGCTTAAAAGCAGACGATAGAGGAGACACTGTACATTACACTATACTTTATATGATTTGGCCTCTATGCGCAAATCAGTCCTGAGGCGCGGGCGCGCTCTGCGCGGGCGCGCTCGCGCTTTCAGGGGGGATATTCCTGCTTTATCGGCCGCTTGGGGCGGTTGACTGCGAGGTCTCCGGCGCCGCGTCATTTTCGGACCGCGCCCGCCCGCCCGCTTCGTCAAATGTCCATGCCGTCATTTCTTTCAGCGCCGCTTCGATCGCTTGATCGAAAGCCGACGCGATGTCATCGATCTCGTCAGCCGAGGCGGCGACCTGCTCATCGAACAGGCGGGCGGCGACTGCTTTCCCGGTCCGATCGGCGAGCCGCGCATAAACGGCGAACACGGCCGTCGGCGCTCCGCCGCCGTCATAGACGGCGTTCATCGCGCGAATATCCGTCTGCAGAACGAAATCCGCGCCCGTCAGCGTCGCCGGATCGCCGACATTGAGGATGCGGCCCGAATTTTCGAAGCTTCGGATCAGCGCGGTCTGGAAAAGGCGCGGCGCGCGGTCGGCCCATTCGCCATTGGCGTAATATTCGACCTGGCCCGGCTGGCGCAGCAAAGCGATCTTGGTTGTGTCATAGACGCGGGTCGCATTCGGATCCTCGACGATGAGCGACCAGCCGACGCGCGGCCCCTGTTCATCGCCGAAGGCGACCGGTTCGATCAGGAAGCGCGGCGCGGGCGGCGGCGCCTTTGGCAGGACCGACACGCAGGCGCCGAGCGTGAGGGCGGCAATGCCCGCGAGCGTGAATTTCGCAATCATTTCTGCGGCTCATATTTGGGGGTCGACTCACCGAGCAGATAGCCGCGCGGGTCGCGATCGATCTCGCGCAGAACCTGATCGAGCGTTTTCAGCGTTCGGCGCGCTTCGGCGACAGTCGGACCAATTTGCGCAAGACCCTGCTGGGTGAAATCCGCGATCGCGCCGCGGTTTTCTTCGACTGTGGCGTTAAGCGTTTCGACGAGCCTGCGTGTCGACTCGACGGTCTTTCTCGTTTCCTCCAGCATGTCGGGCGCGTCTGTCGTCACGAGCGTATCAAGATCCTTGGAGACTTTGTTGAGATTTGACGCCGCCGAAGCGAGGTCCGAAGTCACCGACGCCATGTTCGAAAAAGTCTTCGAAATGTTTTCCTTCTGGTCCGCAAGCGTCGTCGTGATCTCGTCGACATTGGCGAGAATATCGCTGAACGCTTTCGTATTGGCGGGCGACAGCAGTTCGTTTGCGGATTTGATGATGTCGCCGCTGCCCTCAAGGAAGGCGGCGAAGCCCGATGTGTCGGCCTTGATGCGCGGCACGCCCTTCTCGACGTCTTTCAGGAGCGGCGCGTCCGGGCTGCCGCCGACAAATTGAATGATGGCGACGCCCGTAAAGCCGACAAGCTCAAGCTCGGCTTTCGTGTCGGTCTTGACCGGCGTGTCCTTGTCGACGCGCACGCGCGCGATGACGATAGAAGGGTCATGTTCGTCGATCCTGAGATCGGTCACTTCGCCCTTTTGGATGCCGTTGAACCGCACCGCCGCGCCCTTGGACAGTCCCGAAACGCGTTCGGTGAAAATAACGTCGTATTCGTCGAATTCCCGTTGCGTCTGGCCAAGCCAGAGAATGAAAAGAAAGGCGAGCGCGACCGCGCAGAGCACGAAGGCTCCGATCAGCACATAATGCGCGCGCGTCTCCATCAGTCAGCGCGCCTCCCTTCCTCTTGCCCCTCGGCCTCGTGGCCTAGATAGGCCGCACGGCCGCGCGGGCCGCCGAAATATTCTTCGATCCATGGATGCCCGGTTTGCAAAACCTCGTCGATCGTGCCGCAAGCGATGACGCGCTTTTCGGCGATAACCGCGATCCGATCGCAGGCTGCGTACAGAGTATCGAGATCATGAGTGACCATAAACACTGTTAAGCCTAAGGATTTCTTGAGGTTTACGATCAATTCGTCAAATCGGTGCGCGCCGATCGGGTCGAGGCCGGCTGTCGGCTCGTCGAGAAAGAGGATTTCGGGGTCGAGCGCGAGCGCGCGCGCAAGCCCTGCGCGCTTCGCCATGCCGCCGGACAACTCCGAGGGGTATTTGAGTCCTGCATCGACCGGCAGGCCGGCCATCGAAATCTTCAGCGCGGCTATGTCGACTGCAAGCGCATGCGGCAATTTTAAGTGTTCGTTAATCGGCGCCATGACGTTTTGAGCGACGGTGAGCGAGGAGAAAAGCGCTCCGCCCTGAAACAGAACGCCCCAGCGCTGCTCGATGCGCCGCCGATCGGCGACGCTCGCGGCGTAAAAATCATCGCCGAAAACACGGATCGATCCGGCGGCCGGACGCTTCAGCCCGATAATCGCGCGCAGCAGCACGGATTTGCCGGTGCCCGAGCCGCCGACGATGCCGAGAATTTCGCCCTCGCGCAAATCAAGGTCGAGGTTTTCGTGCACGACGAAATCGTCGAACTGAGTTTTCAGCCCGCGCACTTCAACAACGTTTTTCGCAGAACCGTTCTTCGCCATCAGTAATCGATCTCCAGGAAGAACATCGCGAAGAAGGCGTCGATGACAATCACAAGAAAGAGCGCCTGAACGACGGAAAGCGTCGTACGCTGACCGAGCGATTCCGCGCTGCCTTCCACCTGCATGCCCTGGAAGCAGCCGACCACGCCGATGGCGAAAGCGAAAAACGGCGCCTTGATGATGCCGACCCAGAAATTCGACATCGCGATCGATTCCTGCATGCGCACGAGAAAAAGCGCAGGCGAAATGTCGAGCGAGCGCCATGCGACAAGGCCGCCGCCGATAAGGCCGAGCATCGCGCCGATGAACGCCAACACCGGCATCATCAGAACGAGCGCGAATACGCGCGGCAGAACGAGAACTTCGATCGGATCGAGGCCCAATACCTTCAGCGCATCGATCTCCTCGCGCAGCTTCATCGAACCGATTTGCGCCGTGAAAGCGCTGCCCGAACGGCCTGCGATCAAAATCGCGGCGAGCAGCACGCCAAGTTCGCGCAGGACGCCGATAGCCACCATTTCAACGACGAAAATTTCAGCGCCGAACTGTTTGAGGATCTTGGCGCCCATAAACGCGATGACGGCGCCGATGAGGAAGCACATGAGCCCGATGATGGGCACGGCGTTCAGGCCGGTCTCTTCCATATGGTAGAAGATCGACGTCAGGCGAAAGCGCTTCGGGAGCGCGGCCACGCGCGCCGCGGTGACAAGCGTCAGCCCGATGAAGCTCAGTATTTGCAGGGAAGCAAAATACGCATCGACCACGCCCTGGCCGAGCCGGTTCAGCATCATCAGGAAAGCGTTGCGCCGGCCGGGCGAGACGGCGACAGGCGCCAGATGCGGCTCGACCTGCTTAAGCAGCGCCTCGTGCCCGGGCGAAGCGCCCACAATGGCCGACGCCCCGCCGCGCGGCTCGCTCGCATGGAAGAGCCTTTGCAGGACCATCGCGCCCGCGGTGTCGAGCTTGTCGATTCCGGAGACGTCGATGATGAGATCGCGCCCGACCGAATCGTCCTCGAAGTCGCGCAGGCGCGTATCGATACGCCCGAGATTGCGGGCGAGCCAGTCCCCCCGGGCCGTCAGTTTCAAAGCCTCGCCTTCAAGCCCGATGTCGAAGTCAGCCGGTCCGGCCGCCGCCATCCTTGACACTTTCTTAATAGCGCGCCGGCAGGCGCGCGGTTTGCATTGAGATGGTGTATCCGAGGATACTAAATTCATCTTGAAAGGGCGCGCCGGAAGGATCAGGCCCGGGGAAGGCGCCTTTTTTCGGGACCGGAGTAAGGGCGGACGTGGCCAAGAACTTGTTTGTCGCGCGGTTTCGCTGGCTGTCAGCGCTGCCGCAGCTGATTGTCGTCGCCGCGCTTGTTGTCATCGCGCTCGGGGCGCTATCGGGCGAGGAGCCCGGGGGCGCCTCAGCGCGTGACAAGTTATTCGATTATTATCAACGTCTTAAACCGGCTCCTTCAGGCGGCGCCTCGCCTTTTCACATCATTTCGATCGATCGCGAAAGCATCGATAAGATCGGCCCGTGGCCATGGCCGCGGACCATCCTCGCCGATCTCGTCCGCAAGGCCGGACAGGCCGGCGCAAAGGGTGTCATTCTGGTCGAGCCGGTGGATGCGCCGGACCCCTTGTCGCCCGAGACCATCGGAAAATTCTGGCTCGGCGGCGCGCGCGACGAGGGGCTGGCCCGCCAGCTCGCCTTGTTGCCAAGCACCGATGAAGTGCTGGCCGACGCCCTTGAAGGCGTGACCGGAGCCGTCGCGGTGGCGGAGGCGCGCAATGTCGACCCCGCCGCCCCGAATCTCGAACGCACGGATCTGAACGAAGCCCCTTGGCTGAAGGCAGGCGCCGGTCTTGGCGACTATATCGCGCTTCCCGCCGCACGGGCGCGTTTCCAGGTGAACGCCGACCTCGCCAGGGACGCGAGGCTCGCCGTCGCCGCGCTCGAGCCCGATAGCGACGGCGTATTGCGCCGGGTGACTCCGCTCTGGGCGCTGTCGGGCGCGCCTGCTCCATCCGTGGCCCTCGAAGCCGCCTTGATCGCCGGCGGGGATCGATCGCTCTCCATTTTGCCCGACGGCGCGGCGGTCTCTCCGGCAGGCAAGCTTCCCGGCGCCCTCGATTTTGGCGGACGCAGGATCATGCTCGACCGCGCAGCGGCCGTCCGGCTTTATCTGCCGCGCCGGCTCAATTCGCCCGAAACCCCCGCCTGGCGCATTCTCGACACGGCCGCTTCAAACAGCCAGCTCGACGGAAAGACCGTGCTGATCGGTCTCGACCGGACGCTCGGCCCGGCGATCGAAACGGCGGCCGGTCCGCTCTCGGCGGCCCAGGCGGACGCGCTGGCGGCGGGACAATTCTTGCGGGGGACGGCGCTGTCCCGGCCCGTCTGGACCGGCTACGCTGAAGCGATCGCAGTCATGCTTCTCGGCGCAGCCGCGATCATGTGGTCCCAGAAGCTGGATTTCTGGAAGGCGATGGGCGTGGCGGCCATCTGCTCGGCGGTGCTGGTTGCGGTCTCGGGCTGCGCCTTCGCATTTGGAAATCTTCTCGTCGACCCGCTGCCGGGCTCGCTTGCGCTTTTTCTCGGCGCCTTCTCGGTGGCGGGCGGGCGCTCGCTCGGCGTGGTTTTGCGGGACGATACGGTGCGCGGCTCTTTCCAGGGGTCGCTTCCCGAACCCACAATGCGCAAGCTGCGCGAAGAGGGCTCTGCAGAGCTCCTCGACGGCGTCATGCGGCCGGTGACGGTGCTCGCTTGCGAATTGCGGCTGACGGACGAGGACCTGCGCAAACTCGCAAACGCGCCTGACGACGTCACCAAGCTCATGGCGTCGGCCAGCCTCGACTTGCGCAAAGCGATCATTGAGACGGGCGGCGCAGCCGATCAGGCGGACGGAGGGAAAATCTACGCCTATTTCAACGCGCCGCTTGAAAACGCGAACCATATCGAAGCCGCGTGTTCGAGCGCGCTGCGCCTGATCGAAAGCATGGACCGCACCAACGCCGAACTCGAGGCGAGTCCGAGAATGCGCGGCGTGCAGCTGCATCTCGCGATCGGCGTCGCCTCGGGCGAATGCTTCATCGGTCCGATGGGGCACGGTCGGCACAACCGATACTCGGCGATCGGCGCGCCGGTGGAACTCGCAAGCTATTTGCGGCGCCAGGCCGAGTTCTACGGCCCGGCGATTATCTGCGACGAAACCGTCTACCGGCAAAGCCATCATCACTTCGCCTTTCTGGAGCTGGATCGCATACGGACGAATAAATCAGACAAGGCGATGGG
The DNA here is from genome assembly GCA_016125425.1 of Alphaproteobacteria bacterium. Taxonomy (GTDB): domain Bacteria; phylum Pseudomonadota; class Alphaproteobacteria; order Caulobacterales; family Parvularculaceae; genus Amphiplicatus. The sequence continues at coordinate 140,569 of WGLT01000009.1, read as the reverse complement.
CATCTACGCCCTCGTCGGCAATCCGTTCATCAAATCGTCGAAAAGCTATCGCGCGCTCGACGAAACGCACCGCCAACTGCTCGCGGCCTATCGCACGGGCGACCTGGCGGCGGCGAAAGCGTATCTCGCCAAGGCGAAACAATCGCCAGGCGCGAAGATTCCGCTGTTCGACATCTACGAAGAACGTATCAAGAAGCTGTCCGAAACCGGCGTTCCAGAAGGCTGGGACGGCGTCAACGTCGTCATGATCTAGCGTCGAATAACGGCTCGCCGCTCCAGCGCCGCGTCAACAGAAGCGCCGCCGCCGCCCCGCACGCCGCCAGCGCGGCCATCAGAAGATAGCCTGCGCGGACGCCGCCCCATTGATAGAGATAGCCCGCGGCGACGGTCGCCAGCCCCGTGACGGCGCCGACGCCAAAGGTGGCGTTCAAGGTCATGGCCGTCGTGACAAGACGCGGCGGCGCGGCGCGGTCCATGAATTCGATCGCGCCCATATAAGCGGCCGCGAAAGTGAGCGCATGAAGCGTCTGTACAAGAACGATGACAGGCAGCGGCGGCGAAAACGCCATGACGCTCCAACGCAGCACAGCGCCCGTTCCGCCGATGACGAGCAAAACATCCGGTCTGAACCTGCGCGCAAGCCCCCTCATGCGCGTCAGCAGCAGGATCTCGGCGATGACGCCGACAGCCCACAGAAGGCCGATCACGCTCGGCGAATAGCCTTTGCCCGTCCAATCGAGGATCGAAAAGGCGTAATAGAATGCATGCGCGCCCTGAATCAGTCCGGACGCTGAAAGCGCGAGGAGAAACGCCGGCGAGACGAGCAGCCTGCGCGCGTCCTTGAGCGACGCCGCCTCGCGCGCGGCCGGCGCGGGCGAGGCGAACGGCGATGCGACAGCGACGGCAAAGGCTGCGAAAGCGGCGATCGCCATGATCTTCGCTGCGTTTTGCACGCCTAACGCCGTGAGCGCAGCGCCCGCGAGGATATTCGTCGTCAGAAATGCGAAAGAACCGAGGGCGCGGGTCTTGCCGAAATGCGCGAGCCCTGCGCGGTCCGCGCGCAAGAGCGCCGTGTCGATCAATGGCACGAGCACGCCGAAAGCCCAAAGAGAAACGATGGCCGCCGCCGCCACGAACGGCTTGCCGAGCGGCGCGAGCAGCGCAGCGGCGGCCAGAGCGAATATCAGCGAGACTAGCCGCAAGGCGCGCCCGTCGCCGGAGCGCCTGTCGGCCCAATAGGCCAGAAGCGGTCCGAGCGCGAGACGCGCGGCGAGCGCTGTTCCGGTGACCAGTCCTATTTCAGGCGCAGAAAGCCCCTTCAGCGCGAGCCACCCGGAAAAAAAGGGCAATTGGACGCCGAGCCAAATGAAAATTCCCGTATAAAACGCCGCATAGGAAATCTGTGTGCGTGCGTGCATGGCGCCCCCTTCGAGCCCGCAAGGCTGTATCGCGCCGCGGGTTTTCAGTCGAGGCGGACGCAGCGCCCCGGAAAACGCAAGAGTTGGAGACAGATATGAATTGGCGGATCTTTCTCGCCGGGGCGAACGGATTTCTGGCCGTCGCCTTTGCGGCGTTCGGCGCGCATGGACTGCCCGCAGCGCTGCCCGACCATCTGCGCCATGCCTATGAAACCGGCGGAGAGATCCACCTCGTCCACGCCGCCGCGCTCGCCGCTTTAGCGTTCGCGCCGCCGGTCCGCCGGTTGACGGCGTCGTTTATCGCGATGCTTTGCGGATCGATCCTCTTTGCCGGTTCGCTATATGTCTATGCAATGGCCGGGTTCGCAAGCGCGGCCATGATAGCGCCCGTCGGAGGAACGCTTCTGCTGATTGGATGGATTTTGCTGGCCGCCGCCGGCGCAGGGTCTAAAGCGAACCGGTGAGCTTGTTGGGCGGCGGCTCGGAGACCAGGGTCTCCGTGCGGTCATGGGCCACGCTGTCGGCCAAACGATCAGCGGCCGCGCCGATATTGGCGATCGCCGAATTGAACTCGCTCTTGAGGCCGCGCATATCGTCAGACTCAACGTTTTCGCCCGAACGGTCGAGCGCCTTGAGAGCAGCCAAGTAGATGTCACGATCTTCGCGCAATTTCGCGATAGCGCTCTCAACGATCGATATATCGGACTTCACAGGCCTGATGGATTCCGCCGCCGCATAGGCGGCCTGCGCGAGCGCGGCGGCCGCATTCAGGTGATCCGAAGCGTCCGCGAATACGATTTCCTTACGGCCCGTCGCGGGCATCGCCGCCAAATAGGCTTTCACCGCGCCGTCTTTTCCGGCGTCGCCGCCGCCGCCGATCAGCCCCGTCAACCGCTCAGCGAACGAGGCCTCCTTCGGCTCGGGCCATTTCGTTGTCTCAATCGCCGAAGCCGCGCGCAGCAACGCTTCGCGCTCGACCGTGGCGGCCTGGTCCGATCCCCGATTTTGAGAGAATACGACGGTCGAACAACCGCCGAGCGAAGAAACTGCAACAACCGCGCCCGCCGCAAGGCTGGCCAAACGTAGTCGACGCACTGACACCTACTTTCGCCCCCGATCGAGACGCCGATGCAACCCGCCATGGGCACTTGATCCAGCGCCCAACCCCTTGTTTAAGGACTACCACAAGCAGCCGCCACGCGCCAGTATCGAAATGTCCGACCGCCTTGGTTTGTACCCGTCGATTGAACCTTATGAGACGGGTTTCCTGAAAGTTTCAGACCTCCATACGATTTACTACGAAGTTTCAGGCGATCCGGACGGCAAGCCAGTCGTGGTTTGCCATGGAGGCCCGGGCGGCGGATCGACGCCGTCCATGCGCCGCTATTTCGACCCCGCACGTTACCGGATCGTAGTGTTTGACCAGCGCGGCTGCGGACGCTCAACCCCGACGGCGGAGCTTCGCGAGAACACGACCTGGGATCTCGTCGAAGATATGGAAAAGCTGCGCCAGCACCTGAAGATCGAGCGCTGGCAGGTTTTCGGCGGATCATGGGGATCGACCCTCGCCCTCGCCTACGCGCAAAGTTATCCGGAGAGGACCGCCGAACTCGTCTTGCGAGGCATCTTCACGCTGCGGCGCGAGGAACTGCTCTGGTTTTATCAGAAGGGCGCCGACTGGTTCTATCCGGACGCCTGGCAGGAGTTTCTGAAGCCCATTCCCGAGGCCGAACGCAGCGATCTGATCGCGGCCTATCATAGACGGCTGACCGGCGAGAATGCGGAAGAGCGGCTCAGGGCGGCGAAAGCGTGGAGCGTCTGGGAAGGCGGCACGGTTTCCTTGATCCCCTCCGAGGAGCGGATTACGAGCTTTTCCGGCGACGCTTTCGCGCTCGCCTTCGCGCGCATCGAATGCCACTATTTTATCAATCGCGGCTTTTTTGAACGCGATGACCAAATTCTCGCCAATATAGATCGTGTCCGGAATATTCCGGGCGTGATCGTGCAGGGCCGATATGATGTGGTGACGCCGCCGCGCACGGCTTGGGAATTGCACGCGGTTTGGCCGGAAGCTGAGTTTAATATCATCCAGGATGCGGGCCACGCCGCAAGCGAGCCGGGCATCATCGACGGACTCATACGGGCCACGAACGCCTTCGCGGGGCGGTAGAAATCGCCCCCGGCCGATCGCCTCATTGGTCCGTTGAAGAAAGTATCCGCAAGATTAAACAAGGCGCTATGCAGCCCGTTTTTTTGTGTATTTGGCGATTTTAGACAATTCTTTACAGATTCGAGCAATCCTTCGCGAAAGGGAAGGCGTAACACCCTCGCCAGTTCAGATTGAAATGTCGGGACGCAGCGACATGGGCGAAGCAAGCACAAACGGGGCCGGGGCTGCGCAGTTTATGGCGGAGCCGGTTCTCGATTGCGAACAGATCGACGGACTGGTCGCCGCTGCGGGCGTCGACGCCGCCCGCGAAATCCTGAGCGCGTTCTGGCGCTCGACCGATGCGCTGCTCAAATCGCTTCAAGACCAGCTGTCCAATGGCGACCTCGTCGAGGCCGCGCGGACCGCGCACGCGCTGAAGGGTTCTTCGCTCAATGTCGGCGCGTTGCGCCTTTCGGCCGCAGCGCGCGCCATCGAAGAATGCTGCAAGCGTCAAGACCCGCAGAGCGCGCTTCAGCGCCTTTGCGGCGCCGAAGCCGGTTATGCGGAGACCGTCGCCGCGTTCAACGCGCATCTCGCAACGGCGGCCTGAACCGCCTTTCGACACATTCTAGCTGAGACGGCCGAGCGCTTCCTGTTCGCGGCTCATATGCGCGCTCATAACGAGCCCGAAGCCGGCCATGATCGTCACCATGACGGTGCCGCCGTAAGACACGAGCGGCAAAGGAACGCCGACCACCGGAAACAGGCCCATCACCATGCCGGTGTTGATCAATACGTAAAGCGAGAATGTCGCGACGACGCCCATGGCGGTCATGCGCGCAAAATGGGTTTTCGCGCGAAGCGCGATATTGATGCCGGTCAGGATGACTGTCAGATAGAGCAGCAACAAAGCCATCGCGCCGATAAAGCCGAACTCCTCGCCGAAAATCGTGAAGATGAAGTCGGTCTGCATTTCGGGCAGGAATTTCAGCTGGCTTTGCGTGCCCATCATATAGCCCTTGCCTTCGAGGCCGCCCGATCCAAGGCCGATCTTCGACTGCAGCAGGTGATAACCCTGACCGAGCGGATCGCGATCGGGGTTCAGAAAGGTCAGGATGCGCTCGACCTGATAGGGCTTTAGAAATTCAAACCGGTAGGCGCTGTAGCCCGCGCCGACCGCGCCCAGCAATCCGAGAAATCCGATCCGCCAGGAAAGTCCGGCGAGGAACACCATGATGACGCCGGTCGCGCCGAGCAGCATCGCTGTGCCGAGATCGGGCTGGATGAAGACGAGCCCGACGGGCGCGCCGATCATCAAAAGCGGCGGAATGAGGTGGAGAATATGCGAGACCTGTTCGGCTCTCAGGCCCTGATAGTAGCGCGCAAGCCCCAATACGAGGCCGATCTTCATCAGCTCCGACGGCTGAAACTGCATGCCGCCGACTTCGATCCAGCGCTGCGCGCCCATATTCACTTCGCCGATCAACGGAACAAGGGCGAGCGCGCCAAGCGCGACGAAGTAGATCGGATAGGCGAGCGACACCCAATATCGCATTGAGACGAGGCCGATGCCGATCATCATCACGACGGAAACGGCGAAACGCAGCCCGTGTTTCATCGCCCAGGGCTGCCAGGACCCGCCCGCCGCGGAGTAGAGCGTCGCCACGCCGGCGAGCGCGATGAGCGTCAGCATGACAATGAGCGGCCAATGAAGCTGCGAAAGTTTTTCGCGAAGCCCTTTTCGCCGGCTGCTGAGAATAATCGCCGCCACCGCTCAGCCGCGCCTTTCTGCTGTAGGATTATTCGCCACCGCACGCGGATCAAACGGCGTCATCGCCGACGGATTTTTCTGTGTCACCGCCGTCATAATTTGTTGCGCTTTTGGCGCCGCCATTTTCGCCCCGCCAATGCCATGTTCCACGACGACAGCGCAGGCGTAGCGCGGATTGTCGACAGGCGCGAAGCAGATGAAGAGCGCGTGGTCGCGCCGCGCCCAGGGAAGATCTTCTGGCTTTGTCAGCCCCTTCGCGCGGTCCTCGTTGCTGATCTGATAGACTTGGCTCGTTCCGGTCTTGCCGGCGAGCCGCCAGGCCGGATCGGCCATTCGCGCCCTGCCCGCGGTTCCGCCGCTTTCATTGACCACGGCGTCCATCCCGGCGCGTACGACGTCGAAATATGAGGGATTGAGGTCAATTGGCGTCGCCGTCGGCGCCGGCAGCTCCTTATCGCCCCACACGCGCACAATGCGCGGGCGCACTTCGACGCCGGTCGCGATGCGCGCCGCCTGCACGGCGAGCTGGAGCGGCGTCGCGGTAACGGATCCCTGACCGATGACGACGGACAAGGTTTCGCCCTGAAACCAGGTCGCGTTCGGCGTCCCCCCATAATATTCGCGCTTCCATTGGCGATCCGGAATGACGCCCTTCTTCTGGCCGGGAATGCCGAGTTCGAAAGTCTGACCGAGCCCCAATTTCCGCGCGACGTCTGCAATCACATCGACGTCGAGGGATTCGGCGAGCGTATAGAAATAGACGTCGCAGGAATGCTTGATGGCGCCGCGCATGTCGAGCACGCCATGCCCTTCATGGCGCCAGCAGTGGAAGAAGCGGTTCCCGTACCAGAGCCTGCCAGGGCAGTTGACCTTGAAGGACGGCTTGACGCCCGACACTTGCGCGGCGATCGCGCTGATGGTCTTGAAGGTCGACCCCGGCGGATAAACGGCTGAAAGCGGCTTGTTCAAAAGCGGCTTGTACGGATTTTCGTTGAGCGATTTCCAGAGCTCGGGACTGATGCCGACATTGAACGCATTGGGATCGAAGGACGGAGTCGAGGCCAGCACAAGGACATCGCCGGTCTGGACATCGAGAACGACCGCAGCCGCGCTCTCGCCTTCGAGCGCCCGCATCGCCGCGACTTGAAGCTCGACATCAATCGTCAGCGCAAGCGTCGCGCCCTGTTGCGGCGGCGTCGCCTGATCGGTCAGTTCCTCGATGACGCGGCCATAAGCATTGACCTTGACCTCCATCTCGCCCGCCTTGCCGCGCAGGTCTTTATCGTATGTGCGCTCAAGTCCCTCGCGGCCCACCTTGAAGCCGGGTTGCCGCAAGAGCGTTTCTTGGCCTTTGTTCGAAGGCGCGTCGAGATCGGCCTCCGTAACAGCCCCCACATATCCGACGACAAAAGCGGCGGCCGGCCCGAACGGATAGTCGCGCGTTTCGCCGACATCCGGCAGCACGCCCGGCAGATAGGGCAACTCGTAATTGATGCGCGAGAACTCGTCCCAGGAAAGATTGCTTTCGATTTCAATCGGCGTGTAGGGACCGCGCCGTTTGATTTCTCGCAGAATCCGGTCCTGCCTGTCTTCAGGCAAAGAAATATACTTGCTGATCTCTTTCAGGGCCGACGCGGCGTTTCGCGTCTGGTCCGGAACGAACAGCAAGCGGAAATTGTTCCGGTTTGACGCGAGCGATTTTCCGAAGCGGTCGACGATCTCGCCGCGCAGCGGCGTCAGAACGCGCTTGTTAAACTGATTGTCGAGAGCGAGTTTGACATATTTGTCGTGGTCGATGATCTGGAGCTGGTAGAGCCTGCCGGCGATCGCCGTAAAAACGAGGCTCAGCCCGCCGCCGAACAACACAGCGCGGCGCGAGAGGACTTCCTGGCGTTCAGGATCGTGAGAATTCACGCGCATCGCATCACACCTCCACAATCACGCGGCTATGGAGGTGGGAAAAGCCCGCGGCGAATACCGGGTACAAAGCGACTGTCGCGACCATTTGCGCGAACAGGCCGCCGACAGGCAGGAGCGCGCCGGACATAAGACTCATCACGAGCCACAATATAATTGCCGCGACCGCCGCGGCAAATGCGAAGCCGAGCCAGACGACGCCCTGCTCGCGTCCGGCGAAATATGACCGCTGCGACAGCGCGATATACTGCACGATAAGGTAAACGGCGGGCCACAGGCCGAGCGGGCCGCCGGTCAGGAAATCCTGCAGGAGACCGATGACGAAAATGCTGCCGGCCGGCAAGTAACTCGGACCGTAAATGGACCAGAAGAAGACGACGACGAGTGGGAGCACCGGCGTCGGCACGACGCCCTGCGCAAGCCGCAAGGGCAGCGCAAGCAGGAGAACGCCGACCAGTCCAAGCACGGTCGGCGTCGCCGCCTTGGCCAGTCGCGATAAGCCTTCCGCGCGCCGACTCATCATCACCCGCCTTGCGGCGCTAATCGCGGACCGTCCTGCGGCGCCGCTCCGCTCGGTTGAGCCGCCGTTTGCGGAGGCGCAACAGAAGAAGGCGCGGCGTCGTCGGGCGGCGCGCCCTCGTCGGTGTCTGCGAAAGGATCGGCCTCAGGGGTCGTCGCTGCGGGCGTCGGCGCGTTCGCGCGCGCAGGACGCGGCGAGGCGTCAGCCGCCGTCTGCGGGCCGGCGTCCGGCGTCTGTTCTTCCGAACGGTCGCCTTCCGGCGAACCCGCATCGACGGGCTCGACTGCCGGAAATTGGTAGTTGATGACGCGCACCATCCGCGTCTTTGCATAGTTCGCGTACAGACGGACGATCGCTTCGCCGTCGCGCGCGGCCGTGACGACGCCGACCGGAAGGCCTCGCGGGAGAACGCCGCCGGCGCCCGAAGTCAAGACGCGCTGACCCGGCTCAAAATTCACCGGGTCCGAGCTTTCGACAAAGCTGACAGCCGGTCTGGATCCAGTCCTGCCGACCAATATGCCCTCGACGCCGGCGTCTTCTATGTAGACAGGCACGCGGCTCTGAACGTCGGTCAGCAGCAGGATCCGCGAGGCGTTCTTGCCGACGTCGACGATGCGGCCGACAAGTCCGCCGCCGTCGACCACCGCCTGACCTCGCTCGACTCCGCCTTTCGCCCCGACATTGACGAGCATTGAATGGGTGAAGGAGTCATTCGATTCGCCGATGACGAAGGCGTCGATCGGCTTGCCCTCCGGCGGCGCATAATAGTGCTGGAGCTGTTCGTAGCTCTCCACGGTCTTTCGAAGCGCGAGCGCTTCGTTCATCCACTGGCGGAGCTCCGCATTTTCTTCGCGCAGCGCCTGGTTCTGCTTCAGGACATGGAAATAATCCTGCACGTCGCCGACGACATGCTGAACATAGGCGATGGGACCCGAAAGCACCTTCAACGCAGGCGCCGCCGCGTCGATCACAGTCTCGCGCGCTTTGCGAAATACCGAAGCTTCGGCGGAATAAAGACTCGACAGGAGCAGAATGCCTGAAACGAGGATCAGGAGTAAAAGGCCGACTCGCGATTCCGCCTTTCGCCCCAATCCCTCACGCCGGTCCTGCCCCAATACATCCATGCGCCAAGTGGCCGCCTACACCCTAGATGGCGGACGATAGCACGCCGCGCATCGCCTTGTTGTTTTCGAGCGCCGCGCCGGTTCCAAGCGCAACGCAGGAAAGAGGATCGTCCGCGACCGAAACCGGGAGGCCCGTTTCGTCGCGAAGCACCTGGTCCAAATTTTTGAGCAGCGCCCCGCCGCCCGTCAACATGATCCCGGTGTCGACGATGTCGGCCGCCAATTCCGGCGGCGTCGCCTCCAGCGCGACCTTCACGGCTTCGATGATCTGGCTGACCGGCTCCGCGAGCGCCTCCGCGACCTGCGCTTCGCCGATACGCACCTCTTTCGGCACGCCGTGCATCAGATCGCGCCCTTTTATCTGGATCGTCACGCCCGAGCCTTCCGTCGGGATCATAGCCGAGCCGACTTCTTTCTTGATCCGCTCGGCCGAGGCTTCGCCGATCAGCAGGTTATACATGCGGCGGATATAGGCGATGATCGCCTCGTCCATCTTGTCGCCGCCGACCCGCACGGAACGCGAATAGACGATACCGCCGAGGGAAAGCACAGCGACTTCCGTCGTGCCGCCGCCGATATCGACGACCATGGAGCCCGTCGGCTGCGTCACCGGCAGGCCTGCGCCGATCGCCGCCGCCATCGGCTCTTCGATCAGCTCGACCTTGCGCGCGCCGGCCGAAAGCGCTGATTCCTGAATCGCGCGCCGCTCGACAGCCGTCGCTCCGGACGGCACGCAGACGACGATGCGCGGGCTCGCGAAAGAGCGCCGGTTGTGCACCTTCCGGATGAAGTGTTTGATCATCGCTTCGGCGACTTCAAAATCCGCGATGACCCCGTCGCGCATCGGCCGGATGGCTTCGATCTCGCCGGGCGTACGGCCGAGCATCTCCTTCGCCTCATTGCCGACCGCGCGGACGATTTTCCGGCCTGAACGCGTCTCGATCGCGACGACCGAAGGCTCATTGAGGACGATGCCGCGACCCTTCACGTAAACGAGCGTGTTCGCCGTTCCGAGGTCGATCGCCATGTCCGCTGACAGCATGCCGAACAGGGTGGAGAGCATGGGTGATTCCTATCGCCGGAGTTTGGACCGACGTTTGATTTATCCTTAATGGGTTCCGAAATCGTCAACAAATCCGGCTGAAAGTCAGGAACCGTCAGCAGTTTTCACGCTTACGCGGATTCTCTGAAATCGGAATGGTCATCCTCGAGAATTTTGGTCTTTCCGGCGCATTCTCAAATAGAGCCAGCGGGTCGCCAGAAGGAAGGCCAGCCAGCCGGGGATCAGAAGCGCCATGATCGCCAGATCCTTCGGATCGCGGCTGGTGAAGAAATCGACAACCCCCTCGACTCCCCGCTTGAGGGCGTCCTGATCGGGCGAAAACGCCCCTATGAGGGCGACCAGGGCGATTTTCGGCACAATGCCGATGCCGGTGCCGGTCCAGAACTTCCACAGAGGCATATGGGCCGCGCCCGCCGCGGCGTTTACGACGATGAAGGGGGCGGAGGGCACGACCCGGACAAGGCCGCTCGCGAGGATGGCGTGGCGGCCAAGAAAGTCGATCGTCGCTTGCACCCGATCGCCGCCGAACCGTTTGACCCAGCGCCCGCCCAGCGCATGGCCGAGGCCGAAGGTGAAAGTCGCGCTGACCATGGTGCCGAACCAGGCGTAGAGCGCGCCCGCCTTGGGACCGAAGGCGAGAATCGTCGCGGTGAAAAGGAGGATTTGCGGAAATCCGGTGAGCGCCAGCAAAACATACACGGAAACGACCCCGACAATCGCCCATGGCGAGGCCGCGGCCTTCGCCATCAGCGTCATCAAAGTGCTTTCGTCATTGAGGTGCAGCCAGCGCTGGCCATAGGCGAACATGAGGATGACGAAAACGAGGAGCAGCGCCGAGACGCTGAGCGAGGTGATCGCCTTCGCGTCCATGCTGGTCAAAAAGCGCCCAAGCCGGCGCAGAAACTCGAACATTCGTGCGGTCCTGACCCGTCGCGCGGCGCGCAAATTCGCGGCGCAGCCACGCCATCCCGGCGCGCAAGCGCCGGCGCCTCCACCCTTCATGCTTGGACCGAAATCACGCCCCGCCCGGTCCAGTGCGATTTGATAACAAGGCGGCAGGGCCGATGCAATGGAGCGGCGAGTCGGCCGCGGCTAATCTTTTATGACGGCCCGAAGCGATCGACAGGCCGCGCTCGCCTCGTCCGCGCGGGGCCAGGAAGCCGCCTGATGACGGAACCAGGTCATCTGCCGCTTGGCGAAGCGCCGGGTGTTTTGTTTGGCGCGCGCAACCGCTGTTTCGAGCGGGATTTCATTTCGCAGATGCGCCATCAATTCGGCGGCGCCGAGCGCTTTCATCGCCGGCAACGCAGGATCGAGCCGACGCTCGAACAGCCGGCGCGCCTCATCGAGCGCGCCCTCTTCCATCATACGCTCAAAGCGTGCGTCGCAAGCGGCGTAGAGCCCTTCGCGCGAAGGCTCGATGACGATCCGGGCGACGGGCGGCGCGATCATTGGCCGCCGCGCGCGCGCCTGAATGGCGGACAGGGGCTCGCCCGAAGCCTCCGCCACTTCCCAAGCGCGCAGAAGCCGCTGGGTGTCGGAAGCCGGCAGTTTCGCCATCGCCGGATCGCGCGCGATTACCTCAGCACGGAAAGCCTCCCGCCCGATCGCCTCTAGCCGCCGGCGCGCCGCCTCGCGGGTCGCCGCGGGAACCTCCGGCGCAGGCGAGAGCCCCTCCTCAAGCGCGCGGAAATAAAGCCCCGACCCGCCGACGACGATGGCGAGCCGGCCGCGCACTGCGATTTCGGCGATGATTTCGGCGGCCGCGCGCGCCCACCGGCCCGCCGAGCACCGTTCTTCGCCTCCCATAACGCCGAAAAGATGATGCGGCGCCCGCTCGAGCTCGGCCGGTTTGGGGCGCGCGGACAGAATTTCGAGATCACGATAGACCTGGATCGCATCGGCGTTGACGATCTCGCCGCCGAGCGCCTCGGCGAGCGCAAGCGCGGCGGCCGACTTGCCGCTCGCCGTCGGCCCTGCGATAAACACGACCCTTTCAACACCGTCCGTCATCGGAAAATATGGATACCGTCGTCACGCTTATTTGCAATCCGGCCGCTCCCGCGCTTGATCACGGGCTTGTCACGCGGGTGTCGGCCCGTCTTGGCGGAAGCGGAGGCGCCGGGCCGGTTCGTCGCACGACGCTCGCCGAGGGCGTCGCGGAAGACTTTTCGTTCGCGACCACAGGCGATCTTGCGGGCGTTCGCGCTGACATCGAAGCGCTTTTGAGGGATCGTCCGATCGACGTCGCCGTCCAGCCAGCGGGAGCCCGACGCAAACGCCTCCTCATCGCCGATATGGATTCGACGATTATCGGCCAGGAATGCATCGATGAAATCGCCGATTTTGCCGGAAAGCGCGCTGAAATCTCGGCGATCACCGAACGCGCCATGCGCGGCGAGCTTGATTTCGAGGGCGCGCTTCTCGAACGCCTCGCCATGCTGAAAGGCCTTTCTGAAAGCGTGCTCGAAGAAGCGTTCAGAACGCGCATTCGCCTGAATCCGGGCGCGCGGACGCTGGTTCAGACCATGAAAAGGCAGGGCGCCTTTACCGCGCTCGTCTCCGGCGGATTCACGTTTTTCACCTCGCGCGTCGCCGCCGCCGCCGGCTTCGATTATCACGATTCAAATATCCTTCTTGTCGAAAACGGCAAGCTTGCGGGCGATGTCGAAAGGCCTATTCGCGGCCGAAGCGCGAAGGAGGCCGCGCTTATTCGCCTCAGTGAAGAGAACTCGATTCCGCTCGAAGCGACCCTCGCCGTGGGGGACGGCGCCAACGACCTCGCCATGCTGAAACGCGCTGGGCTCGGCGTCGCCTTTCACGCAAAGCCCGCCGTTGCTGCGGCTGCCGATATTTCCGTCCGCCACGGCGATCTGACGGCGCTTCTCTATTTGCAGGGAATTCCGCACACGGAATTCATTGACTGAAGCTTCGCCCGCGCCCGATCGGGCCGCCCTGCAAAACCAGCCGGCCAATCAGCCCTGACGGGCGGCCGGCCTATGGCCTCAGCGATTCGTAAAACAACAGATCGCCGCGCTGGACGTAGATCTGCACGGGCCCGCTGTTCAGATTGCGCAGCTTGTCGAGCTTTTCTATCGCCGCGTCCGGGCGCGTCACGCGCTCCCAGCCGATTTCAAGGATCACATCGCCCGGCTGAAGCACGACTGCCGCCGGGCTTTCAGGATCGACCGCCGTGACCACAACTCCCTGCACGCCCGGCGAAATGCCGAAAGCCTGGCTGAGCGCTTGCGACGGCTCCTGCAAGGTCAGCCCGGCGCCCTGCGCGGCGCCCGGCGGCAGCGGACCCTTTCCGACCGCCGCAAGCGCGCGGGTCTCGCGTCGCTCCAGCTTCACCGTGAAACTCAGCCGGCGCTTGTCGCGGATTACGACGAGCTGGGCCGTCGAGCCCACCGGCGTTTCGGCGACCCAGCGCGTCAGATCGCGAACATTTTCGACCTGGCGCCGGTTGTATTCGACGATCACGTCATTGGCGGCGAGGCCCGCGCGCGCCGCCGGGCTGTCCGCCGTGACTACGGACACGACGGCGCCGCGCGGATGATCGAAGCCGAGCTCGTTTGCGCGTTCCGGGGTGACCTGATCGATCGAGACGCCGAGCCAGCCGCGGCGCGTTTCGCCATATTTGATGAGTTGGTCGACGACGACGCTCGCAACTTCCGAAGGCACGGCGAAACCGACGCCGACCGAGCCGCCCGTCTGCGAATAGATCGCGGTGTTGATGCCGATGACCTTTCCGTCCATGTCGAAGAGAGGCCCGCCGGAATTGCCGCGATTGATCGCAGCGTCCGTCTGGATGAAATCATCATATTGACCGGCTTCGATGTCGCGGTTGCGCGCCGAGATAATGCCGGCCGTGACGGTGCCGCCGAGGCCGAACGGATTGCCGATCGCCACGACCCAGTCGCCGACCCGCGCTTTCGTCGAGTCGCCGAACGAAACCGAGGGAAATTTCACGCCTGGCGCCTGAAGCTGCAACACCGCAAGGTCGGTCGGCGTGTCGACAGCTTTGATTTTCGCCTTGAACTCGCGACCGTCGTTCAAGGTGACGGCGATCTGGTCCGCGTTTTCGATCACGTGGTTGTTCGTGACGATGAGACCAGACGGATCAATGATGAAGCCTGACCCAAGCGAGACCGCACGGCCGCCGAGTTTCTTGTCGAGCGGAGCGAGTTCGCCCGAGGCGCCGCTGACGGGCGACTTTTGCGTCGACGATATATTGACCACCGCCGGCGTCAGCTGCGCGGCGAGATCGGCGAAACTCTCCGGCGCGCCTCGCGGCGCAGAAAACGCCGCCGGCGCGGCGCTCAACCCGATCGCGGCGATAGCCGCCAGCACCCCGATACGCCTCATATTCACGCCTCGATATTCCCCTCGATCTCAAATGATAAGGTTAGCGCAACCTGACCGGACGGCAAGCGTTCTGCGACGGGACGCGCTCGCGCGCGAGCCTATTTGCTCTTACCTTCCATGTTATTGAAATACTGGAAGAATTCACTCTTAGGCGAGAGCAGGATGGTAGTATTATCTCTCTTCAGCGCGTTCTCATATGACTGCAGCGAACGATAGAAGGCGAAAAACTCCGCGCGACCGGGGTCGCGCGCCGCATTCGGATCCGTAATCACGCATTTCACGCGCGCGCTGTCGCCGGCCGTCTTGTCGACGCCGATCTGATCCGGCGCTTTCGGATTTTCCGTTACTGATGAAATCCTGGTCGGAAGACCGTCGTAAGCGCCCGCGAAAATGCAGTTGCGCGTCGCTTCCGCCTCGCCGCGAATTTCGAGCGCCTGACGATTCGCCGTCGCGAGTATCTCCGTCCGCCGTCTCTGCGCTTCGGCGCGGATGCGCGTGGCTTCGCGCCGGCCTTCTGCGCGGATCAGTTGAGCTTCTTCCTGCCGGGCCGAAATCATCTGATTATAGACCGTCTGCTGAATATCTTCCGGATAGTCGGCGCGGTTGATCTTCACGTCGATGATTTCGACGCCGAATTTTCGCGTCTCCTGCTCCATGCGGGTCGCGATGCGGTGCATCAATTCGGCGCGCTGCGTCGTTACGATGTCATTGATTGTGACCTCGCCCAGAGTCTGGCGAAGCGCGTTCTGCATGATCCTGCGAATGGCGTCCTGACCGGCGTCAAGAAGGCCCTGAGTGTCGCGCCGGCCCGCCGCCGAGAAACTCTGATAGTATTTCAGCGGCTCGACGATGTGATAGCGCGCGAAGGCGTCGACGGTCAGACGCTCCTGGTTGACGTCGGTGATCTCCATCGGACGATCGAGATTGTAGCCGAGATTGCGCTTGTCGATCTTGATGACCGAAGCCCAGGGAAGTTTGGCGTGCAGGCCCGCTTCGGTCACAACGCCTTGAGGATCGCCCAGCACGATGACGATGGCGTTCTCCGTCTCGCGCACCGTGTAGAGACACGAAGTGATTGCGACGAATAAGGCGACGGCGCCGACAGCGATGAATATGAAGAGTCCGTTCCTAGCCATTGGGATTGGCCTCCGTTTTCGCTTTCGGCTGCGATCCGCCAGGTTGCAGCTTTTCGAGAGGCAGATAAGGGACGACCCCGCTCGCCGCTCCGTCGTCGACTACCACCTTATTGGTGTCGCCCAGCACTTTCTCCATCGTCTCGAGATACATCCGCCGCTTGGTGACATCCTTGGCGCGGCGATATTCGTCATAAACCTTATTGAAGCGATCGGCTTCGCCGACGGCTTCGGCTTCGATCTGAGCGGCGTAAGCTTGCGCGTCCTGCACGATCTTCTGCGCGTCGCCTTCGGCGACGGGGATGATCTGGTTCGCATCGCGCTGCGCTTCGTTGATCGTCTGCGTTTTTTCGTTCCGCGCCTTGATCACGTCCGCGAAAGCGTCGCGGACGGCGCCGGGCACGTCGGGCTTGTCCATGTTCACGCGAAGAACCTCGATGCCGCTGTTATACTGATCGAGAACTTCCTGAATGCGCTGCCGCGTCTGCTCGACGATATCGGCCTGTCCGCTGGTGATGATCGGCTCGAGCGGTTTGGCGCCGATGGTTTCGCGCATCGCCGCTTCCGAGACCGCCGTCACCATCGCCGCCGGATTTTCGATATTGAAAATGAACTTGGCGGCGTTGGGCATCTCGCCCTGCTTTGGCGGCGATCGGTCGATTTTCCAGTCCACGGTGAAGTTGACGTCCACAATATTGCGGTCGCTGGTCAGCATCAGATTCTCGCCGCCGCGCCCTGACGCGCTGCCGCCCAGCGTCGCGTGCTGCTGTTTGTCGACCGGCACTTTGTAAACGCGCTGAATCACCGGCGCGCGCCAGTGAAGGCCCGGCCCGGAAACGCCCGTATATTTTCCAAACGTCGTCTGTACGCCCTCTTCCTGCGGCCCGACCTGATAAACCCCGCTCAACAGCCAGAATGCGACAAGACCGACAATCGCCGCCGGAATAGCGCGCGGGCCGAGATTGAAGCCGCGCCCTCCGCCTCCGCCGCCGCTGCGTCCGCGCGGGAAGGCGCGTTTCAGCCGTTGGCGCGAGGCCTGGAGAAGCTCCTCGAGATCGGGCGGCTCGCCGCGCCCGCCCCCGTCGCCGTCATTCTTCGGAGGTTGGCCCCAAGGGCCGCGTGTCGGGCCCCGGTTTCCTGAATTATTGGAGTTATCAGACCAGGGCATTCCCTTCCCTCCGATTGGACGGTTCAAAAAACTGGCGCGTGGGACTCGCCCGATGCATCGCGCCGTATATATGTGAACGACTTAACGAGGCGCAACTTAGGGCCTTGATTTTTAGCGAGTTTGAAATGGCGGGCGAGCCTTTGATCCTGAAGGTGCGAGCGGCTTTGGCGACTGTCGCCGATCCCGCGACCGGGCGGAACATCATCGCGTCGGGGCGCGTTCAGGGGCTCTCGGCCAGCCCCTCCGGCGTGGTCCGGTTTACGCTGGAGGCGGCGGGCGGGAAAGAAAAAGAAGCAATGGATCTTCTTGAAAAGGCCAGGACGGCGGCCGCCGGGGTGGAAGGAGTCACCCGGGTCGCCGCGGTCGCCACAGCGCATCAGGCCGGCCCCGCCAAGTCTCCGCCGCCCCGCGGCCACTCAAACCCTCTCGGCCTGAGGCAGGATCGCAGAGCGGGGCTGGAAGACAGCCTGCTAGGCGTGCGCAATGTGATCGCCGTCGCCTCCGGCAAGGGCGGAGTCGGGAAGTCGACTGTCGCCGCCAATCTGGCTGTCGCGCTCGCCCGCAGCGGCCTCAAGGCAGGCCTGCTCGACGCCGATATTTACGGACCCTCCCTGCCCACGCTGTTCGGCCTCAAGGACAAGCCGGAAATCAGGGACGGGCGAATCCTTCCGGCGCGCGCTTTCGGCCTCAAGGCGATGTCGATCGGCCTGATCGTCGATCCCGACAAGGCGCTCGCATGGCGCGGTCCGATGGTCATGTCCGCCGTGCGGCAACTGATCTCGGATGTCGATTGGGGCGAACTCGACGTGCTGGTCGTCGATACGCCGCCGGGCACGGGCGATGCGCAATTGACGCTCGGACAATCAAAGAAGCTCACAGGGGCTATCATCGTATCGACGCCGCAGGAGCTCGCCCTCGCTGATGTGAAACGCGGCGTCGGCCTGTTTCGCCGGCTCGACGTTCCGATTCTCGGCGTCGTCGAGAACATGGCGTGGTTGGAAACCGAGGACGGCGCAAGACAGTATCTCTTCGGCAAGGGCGGCGCGGAACGCGCGGCGCGGGAATTTGACGCGCCTTTTCTCGGCGCCCTGCCGATTTTTCCAGAGTTGCGGGAAGCATCTGACGCCGGCGCCCCGCTCGCTGCGACCGCGCCGGACTCGCCGGCCGGCGAAGCCTTCGCAAGCCTCGCAGCCAAGGTGCGAGATTTGCTTATTCCGTAGGCGGCCTATCGGCGCTTGAATTATCGTGGACGATTCGCCACAAGCCGTCGAAGCGCCTCATAACGATGCTGAACGAGCCGGACTCGGCGCCGTCCTTCCGGGAGAGCCTAAAACGCCCGTCCGCGATCGCAACGTCGTCGCTCACCATCGCGACATTGACGCCGTCGAGGGCGAGCTGGCCCATCGTGTCTCCCGAGCCGTAGCGGTCCTTGTACCGCTTCATCACATTATCCCAGCCGGTCGTCACGTCCCCATTGTCGATGAAGACGAGTTTGGGGCTGTTCCAATAGATGTTCATGAAAGCGGCGAGATCGCCTTCATTCCAGGCCGCGGCCTGCGCGCGCAACACGCTTTTGACGATCTCGGCGGATGAGCGGACCGTCGCCGCCTGAGGCGCTGGACCGGACTTCGGCGCGTCTGACGCGGCGGGCGCCTCCGCCCGTGCGGCGCCGGGCGACACGGCAGGCTTTGCCGTTTGCGAAACCGCCGATTCCGCCAGCCGCTCGTCCGGCGCCGGCCCGAGCACCCGTCCGACGGCCTCCGACTCCGGCGCGGGCGCATCCACAACGTCCGAAGCGTTTGAGGGCGCGAGCGCAACCGGTCCCGCGCTCGCGATCTCTGGCGCCGGAGCAGACAGATCCTCGCCGAAAGCCCCCGCCCCGCCTGCGAGCGCCGCGCCGTCCGCAGGCGGCTGGATGAGCGCGGGCGACGCCGGCGCCGCAGAGGCGAACTGCGAGTTCGCCGGCGGGGCTTGCTCCGTCTCGTCGTCCTGCAAGGGAAGCTCCGGCACGAGCGGTCCGTCGGGCGAAGGCGCCTCGGCCAGCGTTTCAGTCGCAGACTTTGGCGGCGCCGCCCCGTCCGCCTGGGCGCGCAATTCCGGCGGCGCCAATCCGGCGACATCCGCCGTACAGTCGAAACCCGCCTTAACCAGAGTCGAAACGAGTTCGCTCGCTTTCTTGGCGCAAAACGCCGTACTGAAATCTGCGTGATAGGGCGTCTCGACCGAGCCGCCGCGCGTGTAGCGCAGATCGCAGGCCTGACCGACTTCGCCGGGCATCACGACTTCGATCCGGCGCGCATCATCGCCGCGCTTGCACAGCTCTGTCTGGGCGAAAGCGCTTGTCGCCGCAAACGAAAGCGCTGCTGACAACCAGATTATCGAATTCCGCATCATCCCCTCCAATCCGATGGCGGGCGGAGCGCCGATTCTGCAGCCAAGAAGCTAAAGGTAATCTTTCGGATTCGCGACGTTTTGCACGGGTCGTCAATCGATCCGGGCCGACAGGCCCTATCCCGGCGCGCCGCGGCGGTCGAAAATGAGAAAGCGGCAGGAATACTGGTTTTTCGGACCCTTTTCGCAACCGCCGGCGGCGGTTTCCTCCCAGATGGTCGGATCGAGCGGCGGAAAATAAACGTCGCCCTCAACCGCTGATTCAACTTCCGTGAAGTAGACGCGGTCGGCGAGCGGCAGCGCCGCCCGGAAAATCTCCGCCCCGCCGATGACGCAGATTTCCTCCGCCCCGCTTCGAGCCGCCGCCTCTCCCGCCTGGCGCAAGGCGTCCGACAGGCTGAAAGCCGCGGAGACGCCGTCCGCTCGCCAGTCTCTCGACCGTGTAATGACGATGTTCTCGCGGCCGGGCAGCGGCTTGCCGATGCTGTCGAAAGTCTTGCGGCCCATAATGACGGGCTTGCCCATGGTCGACGTCTTGAACCATTTAAGGTCGTCGGAGATGCGCCACGGCAAACCGCCATTCGCGCCGATGACGCCGTTGCGCGCGGCGGCGACGACCAGTGCGATACGCATCAGCGGGCGCCTTTAGCGAGCGCAGCGAGCGGCGCGCCGGTCAGTCTGTATGTAATCCACGCGTCCATCGGCTTCGCGCCGAGAGATTTGTAAAAAGCGATCGATGGCGCATTCCAGTCGAGCACCGCCCAATCGAGGCGCGCGCAATCATTCTCCACGGCGATCCGGGCGAGCTTTGAAAGAAGCGCTTTGCCGACGCCTTTGCCGCGATGGCTTTCCTTGACGAAAAGATCTTCAAGATAGACGCCGCGTCTGCCGAGAAAGGTCGAAAAATTGAAGAAATAGAGCGCGAACCCGCAAGGCTCGCCCTCCCATTCCGCGATGATTGCGCGCGCATGGCCTTCGCTCAGCGCCTTTTCGAAATCCTGGCTTCCGGCGGTCGCTTCATGCGCGAGCTTTTCATAAGCCGCAAGCGCCTGAACAAGTTCGCAAATCAGCCCTGCGTCGGAAGGCGTTGCGTTTCGAATGGCCAAGCTCATACCGCCACCGGCGCCTTGATATGCTTTTGCGCTTCATAGTTCTCAATCACGATGTCTTCATAGCGAAAGTCGAAAATATCTTTCACGTCCGGATTAAGACGAAGACGCGGCAGTTTGCCGGGAGTGCGCGCAAGCTGCTCGCGCGCCTGATCGAAATGGTTTGAATAAAGATGCGCGTCGCCGAGCGTATGGATGAACTCCCCGGCTTTGAGCCCCGTCGCCTGCGCCATCATTTCAGTGAGCAGAGCATAAGACGCGATGTTGAACGGCACGCCGAGAAAGATGTCGCCTGATCGCTGGTAGAGCTGGCAGGAGAGCTTTCCCTCCGCGACAAAGAACTGAAAAAGGCAATGGCAGGGCGGCAGAGCCATTTTCTCGACGTCGGCCGGATTCCAGGCGCTGACGACCAGTCGGCGCGAATAAGGATTGCGCCTGATTTCCGCCTGCACCCACGCGATCTGATCGATCGAGCGCCCGTCCGGCGCCGCCCAAGAGCGCCATTGTTTGCCGTAAACGGGGCCGAGGTCGCCGTTTTCATCGGCCCATTCGTCCCAGATGCTGACACCGTTCTCTTTCAGGTAGCGGATATTGCTGTCGCCCGCGAGAAACCACAAAAGCTCATGGACAATCGATTTGACGTGTAGCTTTTTGGTCGTCAGCAGCGGAAAGCCCTCGCCGAGATCAAATCGCATCTGATGGCCGAAAACGGCGCGCGCGCCCGTGCCGGTGCGGTCCGGCCGGTCGACGCCCTTGACGAGGACGCGCTCCAAAAGGTCCAGATATTGTCTCACTTCCGGGCGAATCTCATGCTAGCCCCGAGTTTAGCGGATCGCTCCCGCCGGGTCATTCGGCTCTCGGCGCAACGAGCCTGCGGTGTTAGCATGGTCGCGGGCGCGGGAGGGGACCGAAATGGCCGCAGGGGAAAATAAACAGACGCGGGGATTTGCGCTTTTCGGGCTTGTGGTGGGGCTCGCGACAGGCCTGGCTCTCTACGCCATCGCCCAATACTGGATCGATCCGCACCCCCAAAACGAGCTTGCTCGAACCGCGTTCTGCGGCGTGATTTTCTTTTCCGCCGCCTTTCTGCTCCTGGCGCAAAGCGGCGCGGTTTTGCGCGCTGCGCCGCCCGCCGCGGCGATCGCAGCCCTGCTCGCAGGCCCGACCTGGTTTATGCTGGCCAGAAGCGGAGCGGGGCATGATTATGCGCCCTTTCCGGTTTTCTTCTGGTTTTTCGCGGGCGGGCCGCTCGCAGCCTTTCTGATGACGACGCTGGCGAAGGCCTCGCTCGAAGGCGGCGGCGCGCCGGCTTATCGCTCGGTCTTTTTTCACGGACTCACCCTGCCCTTGATCGCCGCCGGCGCATGGCTGTTCGCCGGCCTCGCCACGACGCTGCTTCTGGCCTGGGCGATGCTGCTCAAATCCCTCGACGTCGACATCTTCGACACATTTTTCCACAAGCCTTGGTTCTTTTTGCCCTTCTTCGGCGCGATCGGCGGGCTTTCCATCGCGATGATCAGCGGGTTGCAGTCAGTGCTCGGCGCGCTGCGTTATATCTTGCTGCTCTTTGCGCGTATCGCGATGCCGATCACCGCGGCGTTCTCCCTCACCCTGATCGTCGTAATTGCGATCAAGGGGCCTGCGGCCATTTTCATCGGACCGACGCCCGGCGGGCTTATGCTCGCGCTCGCTTTCGTCGGCATGCTGATCTTCAACGGCGTCTATCAGAACGGCGAAGCCGCGCCGCCGCCGGCTTGGCTGCGCGTCTCGACAATCATTTCGCTTATCGCCTTTCCGATCTATGCGGTGCTGGCCGCATACGCGTTCGTGCTCCGCGTCGACGAGTACGGGCTGACGCCGCCGCGCGTCATCGGTCTTGCTATGAACGGTCTTGCAGCGATCTATTCCGTCGTTTGCGTCGCCGGCCTGGTGACCGAGCTGAAATGGCGCTCCGAACGCTGGATGCCGCTCGTCGCGCCCCTGAACACCGCCATGGCCGCGCTCTGGATTGTCGCGCTCCTCCTCGTCGCCTCGCCGCTTCTCAATCCGTGGGCGCTCAGCGCGCGCGATCAGGAACTGCGCCTGCTGAGCGGAGCAGTGACGGCCGACAGATTTGATTTCGGCTATTTGCGCTTCGAACTCGGCGCGCCCGGCGCGCGCGCGCTCGATCGGCTTAGCAAGCTGCAAAACCATCCGGAAGCGGCGGCGATCCGGGCGGACGCCGCCCGCGCCAAAGCCGCCGAGAACGAATGGAGCTATCGCCGCCCGGGCGATACGCCGACGGCGCCGGACAAGGGCGATTCCGCGCCGGCCGAGAACAGGACCCAGCCCGGCCCGATGGACTTGCCGCTCAACCCTCGCGAGGCCGAAGGAGACGAGGCCGGACACCCACCCAAATAGGAAAACGGGCCGGTTCAGTCGCGCTTTCGGATCTTCCGGCTCGGCCCGTGATAATCCGCGACCCCCTCGGCCAGAGCGTAGCAGGCCAGCCGAACGCTGAGCGGAATGACGACTTTCTCGCCCTCGCGCTTGCCGCTTTCGTAATACTGGATCATGCGCCGCTTGAGGCCGAGCGCGTTCGCCGCCTCCTTTTGCGACAGCTTCAGCGCCTTGCGCCATTTTTTGAAGTCGCCGGGCTCCATGCCTGTCAGTTTCGCAGCAGCCGCCAACCGCGCGACCGATGCGCACATAATGCATGGGTGTTACAAACATTTGACAATCGGCGGAAAAACGCACGCGCTCTTCAAAAATCGACATTTTCCGCCTACATTGTCCCTGCGGGTCCAAAAGGCCCGCTATGGCGATAAACGGCGCGTGTAATAAGCGCATCGGACCCGGGGGCGGTACCCGGCGGCTCCACCAAAGCCCCTCCCTCAGGGGAGGTTTCGGCGGGGCCGAAATAGGATCGACGAGCGTCTAAAGACGATGCTTTCGCCCGGTTGGCCTCCGTTATTTGGCCAAACTGAATAGTTGCCAACGACAACTACTCGGAAGAGCTCGCTCTCGCTGCGTAACGCGGCTGAGCAGTTCGCATCTGAAGCCCTAGTCTCTTCCAAAGGCTAGGCGGGGTTCGGGAGCACCTGGCAACAGAAGCTCCCACTTTTCCTTCATCATCTTACAAAGACGCCTTCCGGTTGGGGCTTGCGGGATGCGCCCGGGGGGCTTGCGCGAACGCGCCCTCCCCGTTTTTTCGCACGGCGAACGCCATATGCGCGCGCGCTTCTGCATGCTAGGAGAGCGCGGTTACCCGGGGATTTTGCATTGGCCGACGTAGAGCTCGACTACGAATATCTGACTCAGCGCGCGTTAAGACGCGTTGTGAAAGACGCCCTCAACATGACGGCCGAACTCGGCGCGACGCCGGGCAATCATCATTTCTACATCGAATTCGAAACAGGCGCTTTCGGCGTGTCGATGCCGGACGAATTGCGCGATCAATATCCTCAGCGGATGACGATCGTCCTGCAACACCAATTCGCCAATTTGGTGGTGACGGAAGACAATTTCGCCGTGACCTTACGGTTCAAGGGCAAGGAATCACGACTCGTTATTCCGTTCGATGC
The DNA here is from genome assembly GCA_016125425.1 of Alphaproteobacteria bacterium. Taxonomy (GTDB): domain Bacteria; phylum Pseudomonadota; class Alphaproteobacteria; order Caulobacterales; family Parvularculaceae; genus Amphiplicatus. The sequence goes on along the minus strand of WGLT01000009.1, from coordinate 116,875 downwards.
GGTGTCGAGCTTCGCCGATCCGAGCGTTCACTTTGGCCTGCGCTTTATGCCGGAGCCCGCCGACGCCGAAGAACCGCCGCAGGCGCCGCCGTCTCCGGAAAGCGCGCCGGAAGCCGAACGCGAACCGCAAGCCAAGGAAGGCGCCGACGTCGTCCGCCTCGACAGCTTCCGCAAGAAATAACCGTTTCTACGCCTGCGCTGTGATTTCGGCGAATTGTCCGTATCGGCGGAACCGCACCATCTGAGCCGGCAAGATCGCTTCGAGCGTGTCCGGAGAAATCCCGAGATCCTCGATCGCGCCGACATTCTCTTCCCCGCTCTCTCCGACCACATTGTCGCGCTTCAATTGGCGAATCTGGTCGCGCGTGATCGGCGGCTTGAAGAAAGGAACGAGCGCGATAGCCTCTCCAAACAGACCCAGCAGCGGCGCCAGCGCGAACGGTATGGGCAGCAAGAGACGCTTTCTGCCGGTCAACTTCAAAATGAGCTCCATCAGCTCCCGGAAGGTATAGACGCGCGGCCCGCCGAGTTCGTATACGCGCCCGGCGCATTGCGGATTTTCGAGCGCCGCGCAAATCGCGTCGGCGACGTCGTCGACATAGACCGGCTGAAACCGCGTCGCGCCGCCGCCGATCAACGGAAGCGGCGTGAAGGGCGTCGATGCGGCCATGGCAGCGAACCTGTTGAAGAAATCGTCCTCCGGACCGAAGACAATCGAAGGGCGCATAATCGTCGCGGCCGGAAACGCTTCGCGCACGGCTTTTTCGCCTTCGCCCTTGGATCTCGCATAAAGGCTGCCGGCCGCCGGCCCCGCGCCGATAGCAGAGACATGAACCAGGGATTTCACGCCAGCGGCAGCAGCGCATTCTGCGATCGCGCGGGCGCCGGCGGTCTGCACGGCGGTAAAGCGTTGCGCGCCTCGCTGGCTGAGGATGCCGACGAGATTGACGACCGCATCAGCGCCTTTCACGGCTTCGGCGATCGATTCCCGATAGCGCACATTGGCCTGAGCGAGCTGGATCTGCCCGACATATCCCATCGGCCTCAAGAATTGCGCCAGATGCGGCCGGCGAACCGCGACGCGCACGCGCCAGCCGCGCTTGGCGAGCTCGCGCACGACATTGCGTCCAATGAAGCCGGAACCGCCAAAAACGACGGCGAGCTTGGCCATGTCGAAAAACCCTTCGCTGCTTCCTGTCGCCCGGACGCGCCGGGGCCGGGGCGAACGCCTATCCGAATTTCCCTGCCGAAACAACGCGGCGGACGGTTCTGCGGCTTGACCTCGCTCAAGGCCGCCTCGCCTTCGCCCCCGCGATAGTTCCCCCGCGGCAAAGGAGCGCGGAACATGAACAGGAAGAGCATCAATATCGAACAGCACTCGCCGCTGGGGCTTTTCTGGTTTGCAGGCTGGCTCTTCTCCATCGGCTATCTGAAGCTCGGATTCTGGAAGGGCGTGATCGCGCTATGCGTCTGGCCATATTATTTCGGCGTGCATTTCGCGCCGGCCGCGGGCTAGGCGCGGGCGAAGGGCCGAGCTGCGGCGCAGAGTCCGGAATCGTCCTCAAGCGCTTGACTCGTCTCGCCTAATTCGGCCACGGACAAACCGGGGCTCATGGCGAGGAAGGGGACCGGCGTGGCGACGACCGGAATTCAGGGCGCAAACGGGCCGGCGACAGCGGCCAAGCACGACAGCGACGACGCGATATCGCCGCTCGATGAATTCCAGGAAAAAATGAAGTCGCGGACCGGCTTTTTCGGTCACCCGGCAGGCCTCGGCTGGCTGTCGATGTCCGAGGTGTGGGAGCGCTTCTCCTATTACGGGATGCAGGCGCTGCTAGTCCTCTATCTGACGCACTACCTGTTGAAGCCCGAGCGTATCGGTCATGTCTGGGGGTTCGCGCCGTTCCAGCGCGCGATCGAATTTTTCTACGGCCCTCTTTCCCCGCAGGCGCTGGCGAGCGCGATTTTCGGCCTCTATGCGGGACTCGTCTACGTGACCCCGCTCGCCGGCGGCTGGCTCGCCGATCGCGTGCTCGGCCGGACGCGCACCGTTACGATCGGCGCGATGTTGATGGCGATCGGCCATTTTCTGATGGCGATCGAAGCGAGTCTGCTGCCCGCTCTCTTATGTCTTCTGCTCGGCGTCGGCTGCTTCAAAGGCAATATCGCCGCGCAGGTCGGCGATCTATACGCCGAAAACGACCCCCGTCGCGCCGACGGATTCATGGTCTACTATCTCGGCATCCAGATCGCGGTGATCGTGTCGCCGCTCGTTTGCGGCACGCTGGGTCAGACTGTCGGATGGCATTGGGGATTCGGCGCCGCCGGCGCGGGCATGGCCATCGGGCTTGCAACCTATCTTTCCGGACGCAAAACCTTTCCCCCGGAAACATCGCGCAAAGACGGCGAGAAACAAACGCACGCGCCGCTCCGTGGCCGGGACTGGCGCGTCATCGCCATTCTGATCGCGCTCTTGCCGGTCCTTGCGCTTTCGCTGGTCAGCAACCAGGAAATTTTCAACGCCTATCTGATCTGGGCGGAGAAGAACTTTCAGCTAAAGTTTTTCGGCAATGAAATGCCGATCACCTGGATGCTTTCAGTGGACGCTTTCGTCTCCACCGGACTCATGGCCGGCGTGATCTGGTTCTGGCGCTGGTGGTCGAAGCATTGGGCCGAACCCGACGAGATCACCAAGATTGTCATCGGGACATCCGTCACCGCCTTTGCGCCGATCGTGCTCGCTCTTGCTTCATGGCGCGTCGCTGCGACCGGTCATCCGGTATCAATCGTCTGGGCCTTCGCCTTTCATATCGTCAATGACCTCGGATTCGCCATGGTGCTGCCGACAGGCCTTGCGCTTTACTCTCGCGCCGCGCCGAAAGGGCTCGGCGGCACGATGATCGCGGTCTACTACGTGCATCTTTTCCTTGGAAACATGATCGTCGGTTATATCGGCGGACTGCTCGGCAAGATGAATGCGGCGAGCTTCTGGCTGATGCACGCGGCCTTCATGGGCGTTGCGGTCGCCTTGTTGATCCTTGTCCGGGCCTTTTTCGGCCGCATGCTCGCGCCCGCTTATGAAGGTCCGGCGCCCGCTTGATTCACCGGCCGATTCTCTTTTCGAGGGCGTCGAGGATTGCAGCTTGCCCCTTGAGAATTCTCAGGCGCGCGTCGTCCAGCCCGAACCAGTCGCCGCGATCGATTTCGGGAAACGCCTCTAGCCGTCCCGAATGCGGCGGCCACTCCGTTTTGAAACGGTTGCTTTTCAACTTGCTCGGATCGAATTGCCCCTCCAGCGCGAAAGCGCGAATGATTTTGCGGCTCGGCTGACGAAACGCGCCGAGATCGAAAACCTCGCCCGCCGGGACAGGGCCTGCTTCCTCCGCGAATTCGCGCAGCGCCGCGGCAAGCGGCTCTTCCCCGGCGCGCACGAGCCCTTTCGGAACAGACCACGCGCCGACATCCTTCTTCGCCCAGAACGGCCCGCCGGGATGGACCAGAAACACTTCGAGCCCGTCGCGGCGGCGGTAGAGAAGCAGCCCCGCGCTGACCTGGACCATTAGCGGGCGCTCCGCAAAATCGGCCCCGCGATACGCAGATCCGCCGCATCGTCGACGTCGCGCAATTCGGAGAGATAGCGAATGCGGAAGTTCGCCGGCAGGCTTCGCACCGTGTCGGCGAGCGCATGGCGGCTCGACCAGCGCACATTCTCAAACAGGCGCGGCGCCGCGCGCCGGCGCGCCAGGCCGGCCAGCCAATAGCCGCCGTCTTCGGCGGGCCCGAACACAGCGTCGGCGCGCCCGAGCGCATGGAACGCCTCGCGCACATGGCCCGCCCTCAATCCGGGCGCGTCGGCGCCGACAATAACCACCGGCCCGCACGGAACAGCCGCCATCGCCGATTTCATGCGCGCGCCGAGATCGCCCGGCGCCTGCGCCACGCGCTCGCAGCTTTGACTCCAAGCCGGAAAGTTCGAATGAAGCTCCGAAAGCGGATCAATTGCAAGAATTGCGCGCCAGGGACCCTTCTCAGCCTCGTCCAAAACACGTTTCGTCAGATGACGGAACAACACGGCGGCGCGCCCCATGCCGATGTCGCGGCCAAGCCGCGTCTTGACGCGCCCCGCCAGCGGCGCCTTGACGAAAATGATTAACGTCCCCTTACTCATGCGCGATAGCGCTCTGCGATGCGCTCCGGGGGCACTCCCATATGATATTGCGCAAGGCATCGCGCATTTTTGAGGACGCGCGCGACATAACCGTCCCGCTCATATCGCTCTGCGGAAGTGACGGCCCGCGATTTCAACACCACAAGCGCGCGGCGGCCCTTTTTCGCGACAAGGCGGCGAATGAAGTCGACATCCTCGAACAGGGGCATGTCTGAAAATCCGCCAATTTCGTCGTAAAGCGCGCGGGCGATCAGCAAGCCTTGATCTCCGTATGGGCTTGAGAAGAGCCGCGTGCGCGCCATGGCGCCCGCCGCCACGAGCGCGGGCGCGAAACCGTTCGAATCGAAAGCGAGCGTGAACACGCCGGCGCGGCCTTCGTCATTCAGGAGTCCCGCCGCATCGGCGCGCCAACCCGGATCGAGCACGGTGTCCGCGTGCAAAAAGAGGAGCCAGGCCCCGCGCGCCTGCATCGCGCCGCGCGCCAGCTGGCCGCCCCGCCCCTTCGGCCCGACACAAAAGACGGCTCCGGCGTCGTCGGCGATCGCGGCGGTTTCATCGCTCGAGCCGCCGTCCGAAATGACGACTTCCTTGACGAGCCCCTCGATCGCCGCGGGAACCAGCGCGGCGAGGCAATCGCGAAGCCGCGGCGCGGCGTTGAGCGTCGGAATGACGACAGAGATCAAGGACCATCCTTGAGCAAAGCTTCGAGCCTCTTCATAAGGCCATGAAGGTTCCTCGAAAAGCTTCGGCGGCGCGAGCCAGATGAGACGCGCGTCAGCAGCGCGCCCGGCCGCCCGCCGCAAACCCGACCGCGAACATCGCAGCGCCGAGCGCAATGGCGACCGCTGAATCGTGCAACGCCGCGTTCATCGCAAAATATGTCGACGCGCCCATGATCAGACCGAAAAACATCCTTTTCATCCGTCACTCTCCCTTCGCCGGCGTGAATATCTTCTCGATCGGCAATCCGAATACCGACGCAATCTTGAACGCGAGCGGCAGGCTTGGATCGTATTTGCCGCGCTCGAGCGAATTGACCGTCTGGCGCGACACATCGAGGCGTTCGGCGAGATCGCCTTGCGACCAGCCGCGCTCGCCGCGCAGTTCTTTCAGGCGATTTTCCATGTCAGCGCCGGCTCGCGATCACAATCCGGGCGAGCCCCCAGAAAAGGATTGCGCCCGCTGCGGATAAAACGAGATCCGGTTCGAAGGAAATAACGCCGAACAGCCGCAAAAATCCAATCGTCAGCAGAGAGACGATCATGAACATCAAGGTGAGTGCGGCCGCGTCCGCCGCGATGCGACGCTCGCGTTCGTCCATGATAAAATAGTAGCGCGCGAAAGCGTAGAAGCCGTAGGCAAGCGGCGCGATTGGCGCGAGCGCAAGCAGAAGAACCGTCGCCGGCTCGTCGATCGACTTCGCCGACAACTTGGCGCCGATCAGCACGCCGGCGTAAACGACGCCCGACGCCAGCATTTCGATCTGATATCGCCCGCAGGCTCTCCTGATCCGTTCGGACATGTCCGGCCCCCTCTGTAAAGCTTGCTTGACAATCTAGGGGTAAAAGCCGGGATGTCAAGCACGCTTGATATGGAAAGTTTGTTCTTGCTTTGTTCCATCGCCGGGCTTAGCGTCGCGCCATGGCTCGCGCCGCGTTCCGCTCCCGTCCCCCTCTCCGCCGCCCAAAAGAGGGTCTGCCGCCAGACAAGGAGAAGGGACGCGGCGCGAAGTCCAATGCTTCGGGGCGCTATGAGAAATTAGCGCGCGAGGCGGCGAGCGACGGCTGGGACCTGGAGGAGGAGGCCGCGCCCTTAAAGACAGAAGTCACTGTCGAGTCGCCGCGAAGGATCATCAACTACGTCGACAGCCCCTTTGTCGGCTTCGATCGTTCGATCAACCCGATCCGCGGCTGCGAGCATGGCTGCATCTATTGTTTCGCCCGGCCGACGCACGCCTATTACGGTCTGTCGCCGGGCCTCGACTTCGAAACCAAGCTGTTCGCGAAACCGAGCGCCGCCGCGCTTTTGCGGCGCGAGCTTTCGGCGAAGTCCTATGCGATGAGGCACATCGCGATCGGCACGAACACGGACCCTTACCAGCCCGCCGAAAGGCGGTATCAGATCATGCGCGGATTATTAGAGGTCTTGCGCGATTTTCGGCACCCCGTGTCAATCCTGACGAAGTCGCAGCTCATCACGCGCGATCTCGACATTCTTAAAGAGATGGCGAGGCTCGGCGTCGTGCGGACCATGCTGTCGGTGACGACGCTCGACGCGCGGCTCGCCCGCGCGATGGAGCCGCGCGCGTCAACGCCGAAACGCCGCCTCGAAGCGATCCGGACACTCGCCGATGCGGGCGTGCCGGTCGGCATTATGACGGCGCCGATGATTCCGGGGATCAATGACGAGGAACTTGAGGCGCTGCTTGAAGCGGGGAAAGAGGCCGGCGCGGCGTTCGCCGGCTACACGATCCTGCGCCTGCCGCTCGAAGTCGCGGCGCTCTTTCGCGAATGGCTCGAGGCCGTATTTCCCGACCGCGCCGGAAAGGTGATGCGGCTGATCCGCGATATGAATGGCGGTCGCGACTATGATGTGAACTGGTCGCGCGCGAGCGAGCTGCGCAGCGTTTACGCAAAGCTGATCGCAGAGCGCTTCAAGATCCAGGCGCGCAAGCTGGGGCTCGGCGCGGCGAATTCGCCCCTGCGTCATGATCTTTTCCGCGTTCCTGTTGAAAAAACCCGGCAACTTTCGCTGTTTTGAAGGCGCGCACAGCCATAAACTCGCTCCGGCAAACCAGTTGAGGGCGGCTTGGTTCAAACGCCGACATTTGAATTCGAGGACGCGTTCGAAGGCCTCATCGCCGGGGTCGACGAGGTCGGGCGCGCGCCCCTCGCCGGGCCCGTTGTCGCCGCCGCGGTCATTCTGGACAGACAATGCATGCCGGCAGGCATCCGGGATTCCAAAACACTGACGGAAAAGCGACGCAAGGAAATCGCCGCAGCCCTGTGGAAAACGGCGCGCATCGGCGTCGGTCTCGCCAGCGTGGAAGAGATCGACAAGGTCAACATTGCGCAGGCGTCCCTGCTAGCGATGGCCCGCGCGGTGGCGAGTCTGCCCGTCCGGCCGGCTGTCTGTCTCATCGACGGCAATATGAAACCGAAGCTCAGATGCCGCGCTTACACCATTGTCAAAGGCGACGCGAAAAGCTTCTCGATCGCCGCGGCGTCGATCATCGCGAAAGTCACGCGCGACCGGATGATGTGCGAACTCGCGCGCGAATTTCCTCAATATGGGTGGGAGCGCAATAAGGGCTATCCGGTCGAAGCGCATCGCAACGCGCTCAAGATTCACGGGCCAACACCACATCATCGGCGGTCCTTCGCGCCCGTCCACAATATGTTGAAAGACGAGCTCAGCCAGCTCGCCCTAACCCGTTAATACTCCTTAACATCTTGACTCCATTGGAAGATTCCTAATTTTTCGGTTGACGCCGAGTCCTGCGGGACTCAAACTCCCGCCTCTTTTCAGGCGAGAGGGGCGGCATGGCGGCCAAGAAAAAAAGCGCGGCGCTGAGGGCGGGCGCGGAGCGCAAACTGACAAAGCATGCGACGGGGCTCGACCCATTTCTCGACAAAATCGTCGGCGGCGACTGCATTGAGACGATGCGGGAGCTGCCGGCAGGCTCGATCGATCTGATATTCGCCGACCCGCCCTACAATCTTCAGCTTGGCGGAGATTTGACGCGCCCCGACAATAGCCGCGTCGACGGCGTCGACGACGACTGGGACCGTTTTGACTCATTTGAGGCCTATGACCGGTTCACGCGCAGCTGGCTCGCCGAAGCGCGGCGGGTCTTGAAGCCAGACGGCGCGATCTGGGTCATCGGCTCCTATCACAATATCTTCCGCGTCGGGACGGCCTTGCAGGACGAAGGCTTCTGGATTTTGAACGACATCATCTGGAACAAGACCAATCCGATGCCGAATTTCCGCGGCACGCGATTCACGAATGCGCACGAAACCCTGATCTGGGCGGCGCGCGACAAGAAGTCCCGCTACACCTTCAACTATTCAGCGCTGAAAGCGGCGAATGACGATCTGCAAATGCGTTCGGACTGGTCGATCCCGCTCTGCACGGGCAATGAGCGCCTGAAAAGCGCGGGCGGCGCGAAAGCGCACCCGACGCAAAAGCCGGAGGCGCTGCTCTATCGCGTGCTGATCGGCACGACCAATCCGGGCGATGTCGTGCTGGACCCCTTTTTCGGATCCGGAACGACGGGAGCCGTCGCCAAATTGCTGGGGCGTCGATTCATCGGCATCGAACGCGACGCCGACTATCGCGCCGCCGCCGCAAAGCGCATCGCCGCAGTCGATCCGGCGCGCGCCGAAGACCTGAAGACCGCCCCGTCACGTCGCGCCGCGCCCCGCGTTTCCTTCGGCGCAGTTGTCGAGCGCGGCCTCCTGCGCCCCGGCGACAGGCTCGTCGACGCGCGCGGCAAGCACGAGGCGCGCGTCAAGGCGGACGGCTCGATCGCGGTCAAAGGCCCCGACGGCGCCGTGCAGGGCTCGATCCACAAGATGGGCGCGCTCGTCCAAAAAGCGGAAGCGTGCAACGGCTGGACTTACTGGCATTATGAAGAAAAAACCGGCCTTAAGCCGCTCGACTTCCTGCGCGATAAGGTGCGGAAAGAAATGAAGGTCTGAGGACCGATCTCGGGGGATGGCGTGCAGCAGCGCTCCTGGATTGAAATAGCCGTCGCGGTCGCCGCGCTTTTCGTTTCGGCGATTTCCGTATGGATCGGCGTGCGCACGCAGAAAGCGAACGAAGAACTCGTCGCATCGAGCACCTGGCCATTCTTGCAGGCGGTCAGCAGCACTGCGAACATGGCGGGAGCCGGCGACTCACCCCTCACCTATTCCGTTTGGAACAGCGGCGTCGGTCCCGCGAAGGCGGAGACATTTGAGCTGTTCTACAAAGGCAAGCCCATCTCGTCGGCGCGCGCGCTTCTCGCAGCTTGTTGCAGCTCTGCGCTCGATAAGGAAGCCGAGCTTCATACCAGCACCGTCGCCCCCACCGTTTTCAAGCCGGGAGAAGAGCGCCCGTTCTTGATTTTGCAGGACAATTCGGGGGATCGCGCGCTGCGCGCCGCGCTTAGCGGGGCGCTCAACGACATTTCGTTCCGCGCCTGCTATTGCTCAATTCTCAATGAGTGCTGGCTGAGCGACTTGCAGAGCCTGCGCCCCAAAACAGTCAGAACCTGCCCGAGCGCGGCTGTTCCCTTCAGGGGCTGAATTCCCGCAGCGCGTTCGCAAAGGAGCGATCAAACCGCGCCTGCGGCGCCGACTTTAAACGAATCCTTATTTCTGCTTGAACGCCAGGTCCAACGCTTTCCGCATAACCGTCGGCAAGCGGACGGTTTCCGGATCAGCCCATTCATATCTGCCGCCGATGCGGCGCGCAGCGCCCTCACCTGCATAGACGTCGAGTTCAAGGTGAAAATGCGTGAACGTGTGGCGGGCAAGGCCGGCATGGCGCCATGGCGCTTTCGCCGGCGCGGCGGCGAGCGCATCTCCATTCGGCCTTTCTGTAATCCATTCAGTGCCAGGCAGACCCAACATGCCGCCGAGAAGGCCTTTATCTGGTCGGCGCTCGACAAGGACGCGGCCCTTGGAATCAAAAAGCGCAAAGCCTGCGCCATAGCGCGTCGGCTTTTGCTTTTTCGGTGCGCGGCGCGGATATTCTTGGGCCGCGCCGAGCGCGAACGCCCTGCAGAAGCGCGACAGCGGACAGGCGCCGCATTCGGGCGCGCGCGGCGTGCAAACGCCCGCGCCGAGATCCATCAAGCTTTGCGCGAAATCGCCGGAGCGCTTGTCGGGCCAGACCGATGCGGTCGCGCGCTTCAATTCGGGTTTCGCCGAAGGCAGCGGCGTCTCGACTGCAAACAGGCGCGCCATGACGCGTTCGACATTGCCGTCGACAACCACCGCCTTCTTGTCGAAGGCGATCGCAGCGATCGCCGCCGCCGTGTAGGCGCCGACGCCTGGCAGGGCGACCAGCGTCGCCTCGTCATCGGGAAACGCGCCGCGCGCCGCGATCTCAACCGCGCATTTATGGAGATTGCGCGCGCGCGCGTAGTAGCCGAGCCCCGCCCATTCGCCGAGCACGTCATCGACGGAGGCCGCCGCCAGCGCCTCCACGGTCGGCCAGCGCGCAAGGAATCGCTCAAAGCGCGGACGCACCGCCGCAACGGTCGTCTGCTGCAGCATGATTTCAGAGAGCCACACCCGATAGGGGTCGGCCGGCTCGGCGACGCCGGGCGGCCTGCGCCAGGGCAGCGCGCGCGCATTGGCGTCGTACCAAGCGAGAACAGCCGCGACGATCCCGTCGCCCGCCCGGTTCCGATGGGAAGACTTTCGAGCGCCCATGCTTCCTGTCTATGCTAAATGTCTCACGCACCGCAAAGCCGGGATTTTGGAGACGCAGCATGGCCGAGCTCGATCGCATCCAGACCCGCCCCGCCCGCAAGGCGGCGCCGGCGCTCGCCCGCTATTCGAAGGATGTCTTCATAGGCCTTGCGCAGCGGACCCGATTTGTCGACCCGATGCTTGCGCGGGCTTGGGCGGAGATCGCCGGACCCGAACTCGCCGCCCTTTGCCGCCCGGGCCGGATGTCGGGAGGCGCCCGCGGACGAACGCTTGAAATCGTCGTTCCGAATGGGGCGGCCGCCGCGCGGGTCGAACTCGAAGCGTGCGACCTGTGCGAAAAGCTGAACGCCTTCATGGGGCCCGGGGTTGTGGCCAGAATCAGCATTCGACAGGCGGGCGGCAAAAAAACCGCGGATTCGCCCCGTCGCGGCGAGAGCGATGGCGGGCTTGATTCGGCTCTCGGGCGCTTTCGGGCGCTTCTTTCGGCCCGGCGCGGCGAAAAACCCTGAATTGCGCTTGCCGGGCCCGTTTCCTAAAGTCTCGCCGGCCCGTTCCAGGAGGACTCGATGCTCTCGGCGACCGCCCGCGCTTTTGCGCTAGCCGCCATTCTTGCGGTCGCCGCATGCGACGGCCCGTCAAAGGCGCCTGCGGCGGCCAAGGCGACCGCCCCCGCCCCCGACCCAGCCGAAGCCGGTCCGACAGATATGGTCATGGGAAAGGCGGACGCGCCCGTCACCCTGATCGAATACGCCTCGGTCGCCTGTCCCGTATGCGCCGCATTTGACGAGCAGATCCTTCCCGAGTTGAAAAAGAACTACATCGATACGGGGAAGGTGAAGCTCGTTTTCCGCGAATTTCCGACCCACGCGCCCGCGCTCGCCTATATCGGCGAAATGGTTGCGCGCTGCGCTGCGGAAAATAAGGGCGCCCCCGCCTATTTCAGCGTCGTCGACACCCTGTTCAAAACGCAGAAAGACTGGGTCGACGGCGACGACCCTAAAGCCGCGCTTCAGAAAATCGCGGCCGACGCGGGAATCGACACGGCCGCGTTTCAAACCTGCATCCGCCGCCAGGATTTGGTCGATATCGTGAACAATATGGTTCAGGTCGCCCAGGACGCTTACGGCGTCAACGGCACGCCGACCTTCGTCGCGAATGGCGAAGTGATCAAGGGCTTCTCAGATGTGCAGGATTTTGAGAAGAAACTGGACGCCGCGCTCGCCAAGGCGAAGGGCGACGCTGGAAAGGGCTGAAATTGCTCTTTTCAAGCGCGGCGCCTAGATAGGTGAACAGGCGGGAGAACGAGGCCCGCAGAAGGCGGGTTTGGCCATCAGACAATGAGGCGTTTCATGTTTTCAAAATATGCCCGCGCGGCGGCGCTAGTTCTTCCCTTGCTGATCGCAGCCTGCGGCGGCGCTTCGTCCAAGAGCGAACCCGACGATTCGGCCCCGTCCGAGGCGTTGACGGTCGGCGAAGCCACGCACGCCAAACCCGCCACCGGGGCGTTGGCCGACATGACGATCGGATCGCCCGATGCGCCGGTCACCGTGATTGAATACGCGGCTCTCGTTTGTCCTCATTGCGCGCGCTTCGCGAGCGAATATTTGCCCGAGCTCAAGAAGGATTATGTCGATACGGGAAAGATAAAGCTGATCTTTCGCGAATTTCCGATCAATCCGGCCTGGGACAGCGCCTCATCCGCGCTCGCAAGATGCGCCGCCGACAAGGGCGGCGTCGAAGCCTTTCTCGCCGTCGAGCACGTCCTCTTCAGCACGCAGCCTGCTTGGGATCCGGAATATCAGGTCGCCCCGGCCGACGCGCTGGCTCATCTGAAAAAAGTCGCGGCGCAGGCGGGCATTGATGAAGACGGATTCAACGCCTGTTTGAAACGCGAGGACGTCCTGAACGTCATCGCGGATAACGGCCGCGAAGGGGCGCAGAAGTACGGCGTGCGCGCTACGCCCACATTCGTCATAAATGGCGAGACGCTTCCCTTCCGCTCGATGGATGAGCTTCGGAAAAAGCTCGACGCCGCCTATGCGGCGGCGAGCGGCGGCGCTGCGCCGGCTGGTGACGGCGATTCGTCTCAGTCGCAGTAAAGGCAGGCAGGAGTTGGCCCCCGCGGAGAATCGGCGATCACTCGGGACTCCAAGCGCGCCCGCCGGATGCGGCGCGGACGCCTGTCGGGGTTGACCACGTGAAATTCACCAATCTGCGCCTAGTCGGCTTCAAGTCCTTTGTCGAACCGACGGATTTCGAAATCCGCGAAGGCCTGACCGGAATTGTCGGCCCCAATGGCTGCGGGAAGTCGAATCTGCTCGAGGCGCTGCGCTGGGTGATGGGCGCGACCTCGGCGAAGGCCTTGCGCGGCGAAGGCATGTCCGACGTCATTTTCGCGGGCACGTCGATGCGCCCTGCGCGGAACTGGGCCGAAGTCATCCTGACGCTCGACAATTCCGATCGCTCGGCTCCGGCCGAATATAATGAAAACGAGGAGATCGAGGTCTCACGCAGGATCATCCTGAAGGATGACGGCGTGAACTCGCTCTATCGCATCAACGGCAAAGAAGTCCGCGCCAAGGATGTCCAGCTCCTGTTCGCCGACGCCGCGACCGGGGCCAATTCGCCGGCGCTTGTGCGTCAGGGGCAAGTCGCCGAACTCATCAACGCCAAACCGCAAAATCGCCGCCGCCTTCTTGAGGAAGCGGCGGGCGTCACCGGCATTCACTCACGCCGTCATGAGGCCGAGCTCAGACTGCGGGCCGCAGAGCAAAATCTGGAACGCCTCGACGACGTTATCTCCGAACTCGAGACCCAGAAGGCCGCCCTCGCCCGTCAGGCGCGCCAGGCGACGCGCTACAGGAATATTTCCGGCGATATCCGCCGGGCTGAAGCGATGGCGGCTTATTTGCGCTGGCGCGACGCTGTGGAAGCGCGCGATAGCGCTGCGGAGAATTTGCGCGAGATCGCTGATTTGATCGAAGAAACAGCGCGTGCGGCCGCCGCGGCGTCGACGGCGCAGGCTGAGGCGCATGAGGCGCTCGATCCCTTGCGGCGAACGGAGGCTGAAGCCGCCGCCGCGCTCCACCGCCTGTCGGTCGCACGCGATAATCTGGACGACGAGGCGCGCCGCGCCGCGGCCGAGCTTGAGCGTCTGTCCGAAGAAATCGAGCGCCTCAAGGCGGACGGAGCGCGCGAAAAAGAGCTTCTCGCAGACGCCGAGGAAGCCGTCGCCACTCTGTCCCGAGAGGAGGAAAATCTCCGCCAACGCGAAGCGACCGAAAGCGAGAGGTTGAAAGAAGCCGCCGCATTCATGGCGGAAACCGCCGAAGAGGCGGCTGAGGTCGAGCGCGCCTTTTCGGCGAAAAGCGCCGAGGCCGCGGAGATCGAGGCGCGCCGGAGGGCGATCGCCGCTGCGGTCGACGAAGCGCAGCGCCGCCTGCAAAAAATCAGCGCGCAGATCGATGATCTCACTGCAGAACGCGGCCGCGTCGAACCGACGCCGGAGCAAGCGGCTGCGCTCGCCGCGGCGAAAGCCCGTTTCGCGGAAAGCGAAGAAGCCGCGCGCGCCGCCGAAGCCGCTTTCCATCGCGCCGGCGAGGAGCGCGCGAGCGCCGAGGCGCAGGAGGCGGCCTTGCGCATTCCGCGCCAGAAGGCGGCGCAAAGCCTGGCCGAGATCACCGCGGAGCGCGACGCGCTGGAGCGCGTGCTCACAGCGCACTCTGACGGAGATTGGCCGTCCTTGATCCAGTCGATCGAAGTCGCGCCTGGCTATGAGAATGCGCTCGCCGCCGCGCTCGGCGACGATCTTTCAGCCAGCGTCGACGACGCCGCGCCGGCGCACTGGTCATCGCTCGGCGGAGCCCCTGTCGATCATGCGGCCGCGCTGCCGGGCGCCGCCGCGCCGCTTTCGCAATTCGTCCGGGCGCCGGCAACGCTAGCGCGCCGTCTCGCTGCGATCGGCGTCGTCGCCGAAGAGGACGGCGCGAAGCTGCAGCTCCAGCTCACGCCGGGCCAGCGTCTCGTGTCGAAATCGGGAGATCTTTGGCGATGGGACGGCTTTGTGAGCCGCGCCGAAGCGAAGACGGCCGCGGCGATCAGGCTTGAACAGCAAAACCGGCTCGCCGCTCTCGCATCCGATCTCGAAGCGGCGCAATCGCGCGCCGCCAAGGCTGAAGAAGACCACCGCGCAAGCGCGGAGGCGCTGGCGCGCCGGCAGTCCAATGAGCGCGACGCGCGCGCCCTCTTCGCCGACGCCCGCCGCGCGCTCGACGGCGCGCGGACCGCCCTCGCAGAGCTTGAGCGCGCCCATGAACGCGCATCGAGCCGTTTGACGGCGATCGACGACGCGCTTGGCCGGCTGACCGAGGACAAGGCTGAAATGGGTCGTTTGATCGACGATCTGAGTACGGAAAAATCATCGCTTCCGGAGTCAATGTCGCTCTCGGAAGACGTCAGCCGGCTGCGCGAAGAAGTCGCAGCGACAAGGGCGCGTGCGAGCGAAGCGCGGGCCGCGCATGGCGACCTCGCGCGCGAGGCGCGCATGCGCGCCGACCGTCTCTCTGAAATCGGCCGCGAACGCGGCGTCTGGGCGACGCGGGGCGAAACGGCGAAAGCGCGCATCGCGGATATTGAAAGCCGCCTCGCGCAGGCGGTCGCGGCGCGTGAGGCGGCGGCTGACGCGCCCGCGGCCATCGAAGAGAAACGCCGCGATTTGCTCGATCTTATCGCCGGCGCCGAACGCCGGCGCGCGGATGCGGGCGACGCGCTCGCAGCCGCTGTCGCCGCTGCGCAAGACGCCGATCGCCGCGCGAAAGCCGCCGATCAGGCGGCGGCGGAGGCGCGCGAGACCCGCGCGAGACTTGAGGCGCAGGCCGAAAGCGCGCTTGCGCGCGTCGAGGAAGCCGCCGAAATCGCGCGGGAGGCCTGTAGCGCGCAGCCGGAGGAACTGCTCGCAATCGCCGAACACAAGGACGGCGCCGAACTTCCCTCGCGCGAAGACGTCGAGCGCCGCCTCGAACGCTATAAGCGCGAACGGGAAAATCTGGGCGGCGTCAACTTGCGCGCCGACGAAGAAATGCGCGAGGTCGCAACCCGGCTCGACGAACTCGCCGTTGAGCGCGAGGATTGCGACAGCGCCATCCGCAAACTCCGCGCCGCGATCGGCAATCTGAACCGCGAGGCGCGCCAGCGGCTCAATGAAGCGTTTGACACCGTGAACAGGAATTTCTCCTCGCTGTTCACGCGCCTCTTCAATGGCGGCCAGGCCGAACTGCGCATGATCGATTCGGAAGACCCGCTGGAAGCGGGTCTCGAGGTCTTCGCCTCTCCGCCCGGCAAAAAGCTCGCCTCCATGTCCCTGATGTCGGGCGGCGAACAGGCCCTCACCGCAACGGCCCTGATTTTCGCCGTTTTTATGGCCAATCCCGCGCCGGTCTGCGTTCTTGACGAGGTGGACGCCCCGCTCGACGACGCCAATGTCGAACGCTTCTGCCGGCTGCTTAACGAAATGGCGCAGGAGACGGCGACCCGGTTCATCATCATCACGCACCATGCCCTGACGATGTCCCGCATGGATCGCCTCTTTGGCGTCACGATGATCGAACGCGGCGTGAGCCAGCTTGTCTCCGTCGACCTCAGCAAAGCCGAGCAGCTCGCCGCAGCCGAATAGGCTGCCGGCGGTCGTTCCGCCGGAAAATCAATGGCTTGCGAGCGTCGTCGCCGCTTGACGCTGCATTGCGGCGCGGCTAAGTTCCGCCGCGATTTCAAGGCGCGGCGTTCGCAGCGTCTTTCTTCGGGCATGCCCATGGCGGATGACGCCGGCAAGCAAAAACCGCCCTCGCTTGATGAGTTTTCGAAGCGTTTGAACGCCGCGCGCGGCGATAACGCAAACGCCGAGGCCACACGCGCAGGGACGGGGTCAGCGATGGGACGCGCATTCCGCGTCGCGTCGGAGCTTGTCGCTGCGCTGTTCGTCGGAATGCTGCTCGGAATGGGAATCGACAAGTTGACGGGCATGGGGCCGTTGTTCCTGCTCATCGGACTTGGCTTCGGGTTTGCGGCAGGCCTCCTCAACGTCAGCCGCGCGATGAAAGAGATGGACAAGAAATCATCCGGAAACGGATGATATCGCGAAGGACGAAACATGATCGCTGCGGCTGAAGCACCGGGGCCGATGGAGCAATTCGAGATCCTGCCGCTCATCAAATTTCCGGCGGAAGGCAATATCGATCTCTCCTTCACGAACTCCTCGCTCTGGATGCTGATCGGCGTCGGCGCGATCATCGCCTTCTTCGCCGCTGCGACGAGTCGGCGTTCGCTCGTGCCGGGCCGGCTTCAGTCGAGCGTCGAAGTTCTCCACGAATTTATCGCCGATCTCGTACGCGACACGATCGGGCCCGAGGGTCGACGGTTTCTGCCTTATATCTTCACCCTCTTCATCTTTATCCTGGTCGGCAATCTCTTCGGCCTTCTTCCGTCGGTTCCGGGCACGCCCGAGCGGTTCCACACATTCACGACCACGAGCCACCTCGCCGTGACCGGCGCTCTTGCGCTTCTCACCATCACAATCGTGATCGTCTATGGTTTCTGGAAAAACGGCCTTGGGTTCTTGAAACTCTTCTGGCCGTCGGGGCTTCCTGTCTGGATGTATGCGTTCATCCCGCTGATCGAGTTCATCTCGTTTCTTTCGCGACCGATCAGCCTGGCCATCCGACTGTTCGCCAACATGCTCGCCGGACACATCATTCTAAAGCTCTTCGCAGGCTTTGTGATAGCCCTGCTCGGCGCAGGCGGGTTTATCTCCGTCATCGGCGTCGCGCCTTTTCTGGGCGCGGTTGCGGTGATGATGCTCGAATTTCTGATCGCAGCCCTGCAAGCCTATGTGTTTGCGATCCTCGCCTGCATATATCTCAATGACGCCGTGCACGCGGGCTCGCACTGATCGCAGGCTTACAATTCCCTCGCGGCCAAGGGGCCGACCGCGACACAGGGACAAAGGCTCAAGACCACTCAGGAGTGAATAAAATGGACGCAGAAGCAGCAAAACTCATCGGGGCGGGCCTCGCCGTGATCCCGCTCGCGGGAGCGGGCGTCGGCATCGGCCTCATCTTCGGCAACTTCCTCTCGGGCGCGTTCCGCAATCCGTCGGCGTCGGCCGCAAACCAGCCGACCATGCTGCTCGGCTTCGCGCTGGCCGAATTCACCGGCCTGCTCGGCTTCGCCACCGCCATGATCATTCTCTACGCGTCCTAAGTCGCTGATCTTCGAAGGAGGCGGGAATGTCTTTCCTCGCCATCGTCGCCGCAGCTTTCGAAGCTGGCGCGCAAGCGCCGGCCGAAGCGCATGCAGCCGGCCTGCCGCAGTTCGATCCGACGAGCTGGCCGAGCCAGATATTCTGGCTCGCGATCTTCTTCGGCGGTCTTTACTGGCTAATGGCCGGCTACTTTCTGCCCCGGATCGGCGCGACAATCGAAGAGCGGCGCGACCGGATCGCCGACGATCTCGACCAGGCGACGGAGTTTCGCGAAGAAGCCGCCGCCGCGGAGCGCGCTTACGAACAGGCGCTCGCCGACGCCACTGCAAAGGCGCGGGCGATCGCCGCTGAGACGCGTGCGAATCTCACGGCGGAAATTGCGGAAATGAGCGCAGAAGCGGACAAGAAGGCCGCCGAGGCGATCGCCGCCGCAGAAGCCCGGATTGCCGACATGAAAGCCGACGCGGCGGCGGCGGTGCGGGAGGCCGCAGTCGAGACCGCGCGCGCCATTGTCGCTGCTCTGATCGACGAAACCCCGACGGCGGAAAGCGTCGCGGCGGCGATGCCCGAACGCGTCAACGCCTAGAGGAGACGAAAAATGATCGAAGTCTCTCTGCTCGTCGCCAGCGCTCAGAACGCCGCCGAACATATCGGAACGGTAGCGTCGGGCGAACAGGTCATGACGGCCATGCTCTGGGTTCTCCTCATCGCCTTCGCGATCGTCATCGCGATTTTCTGGCGCGCGGGCGTTCATAAAAAGATTACAGCGGCGCTCGATAAACGCTCGCAGCGTATCGCCGACGAACTCGACCAAGCACGCCGTCTTCGCGAGGAGGCGCAGGAGCTGCTTGCGCAATATCAGCGTCGTCAGCGCGATGCGGAAGAAGAAGCGAAGGGCATCATTGAGCAGGCGAAGAAAGACGCGCAGCGCCTAGTCCAGGAATCCCGCGCCAAAATCGCCGAACAGATCGAACGCCGAGCAAAGGCCGCAGAAGAAAAAATCGCTCGCGCCGAAGCGCAGGCCCTCGCTGAAGTCAGAGGTCAGACCGTCGACCTCGCTGTCGACACAGCGCGCGAAATTATCAAAAAGCGCATGGATCATGGCGCGCAGTCGGCGCTGGTTGAAAAGGCGATCGACGAGCTTCGCTCGAAGCTTCACTAACGATGATGAAAGCGGCGTCTTTGGATCCCAAAGACCTCGCCCGCGCAGTCCTTGAATTCTGGTTCGTAGACCACGATCGCAAGGACTGGTTTGCGCGCAATGCCGCTTTTGACACCGAAATTCGCGATCGCTTCAGCGCGGCCCATGACGCGGCGAGCGCCGGACGGCTGGACCAGCTGCGCGCAGATCGCGACGGCGCGCTCGCGCTGATCCTCATACTCGACCAGTTTTCCCGAAACCTCTTTCGGGACACGCCGCGCGCTTTCGAGCAGGATGCGCGCGCCCGGGAAGTCGCACGCGGCGCGATTGACGGCGGCTTCGACGTGGCGACGCCGGACGATCGGCGCGCCTTTTTTTACATCCCCTTCATGCATTCGGAATCGCTTGCCGATCAGGAATATTGCGTCGCACTGTTCAAGGAACGCCTGCCCGGGTCCTATAATGAGCGCTACGCTGTCGATCACTGCGAAATTATCAGGCGCTTCGGGCGATTTCCGCATCGCAACCGGATACTTGGCCGCCCATCGACGCCTGAAGAGATCGCCTATCTCGAAAGCGGCGGATTTAATCCTTGACTATTCCGCAGGCGTCCATCGCAGCACCGGATTTCTCGCCGCGCCGGTCTCGTCGAGACGTCTGCGCGGCGCAAAATGCGGCGCGGTTTTCAGCGACTGATCGCCCGCCTTGGCGCGGCGCGCGATCGACAAAAGCGCATCGCAGAAGCGATCCAGCTCCTGCTTCGATTCCGATTCCGTCGGCTCGATCAACATCGCGCCATGAACGACAAGCGGGAAATACATCGTCATCGGATGATAACCCTCGTCGATCATCGCCTTGGCGAAGTCGATGGTTTCAACGCCCGTGCCTTTGAGAAACTCGTCATCGAACAGGCATTCGTGCATGCAATAGCCGTCAAAGGCCGGCGTCATCTCGGCCTTGAGGCGCGCCAGAACGTAATTCGCGTTCAGGACAGCGTCCTCCGCCGCTTGGCGGATTCCGTCGCCGCCGTGAGACAGCATATATGACAGCGCCCGCACGAACATGCCCATCTGGCCATGGAACGCCGTAAGACGACCGCCTGCGTGGCTTTCGCCTTCCGCCTCCGCCGCGCGGCGCGTTTCGACCAGATGATAACGTCCGCCTTCCTTCACGACATAGGGAACCGGCGCGAAAGGCGCGAGCGCCTCGGAAAGGACTACAGGTCCCGCGCCGGGACCGCCGCCGCCATGCGGCGTCGAAAAGGTCTTATGCAGATTGATATGCATGGCGTCGACGCCGAGATCCCCGGGGCGCACCTTCCCGGCGATCGCGTTGAAATTCGCGCCGTCGCAGTAGAAATAGCCGCCCGCCTCGTGCACCGCGTCCGCGATGGCGCGAATGTCGCGCTCGAAGAGTCCGCAGGTGTTCGGATTCGTCACCATGATCGCGGCGACATCGGGTCCCATCTTTTGACGCAAGGCTTCGAGATCGATGCGGCCCGTTTCGTCGGCCGGAATTGCGTCGACGGTAAAGCCGCATTGCGCGGCTGTCGCCGGATTGGTGCCGTGCGCGGATTCCGGCGCGAGAACGCGCGTGCGGGACTTCGCTTCGCCGCGATCAATCAGCGCCGCCTTGATCGCCATCATGCCGCAAAGCTCGCCATGCGCGCCCGCCTTCGGCGACATTGCAACGGCCGGCATGCCCGTGAGTTCGAGAAGCCAATGGGCGAGCTCGTCGATCAGCTCGAGCGCGCCCTGCACGGTCGATTGGGGCTGCAAAGGATGAATGTCGGCGAATCCCGGCAGGCGCGCCATTTTTTCATTGAGTCGGGGATTGTGCTTCATGGTGCACGATCCGAGCGGAAACGGCCCGGAATCGATCGAGAAATTCTTCTGCGAAAGACGCACATAATGGCGCATG
Organism: Alphaproteobacteria bacterium; assembly: GCA_016125425.1. Classification (GTDB taxonomy): domain Bacteria; phylum Pseudomonadota; class Alphaproteobacteria; order Caulobacterales; family Parvularculaceae; genus Amphiplicatus. Next base: position 95,966 of record WGLT01000009.1, on the reverse strand, counting down.
GTCTCCGGCTCGGAGAGGCCGGGAAGGTTGATCGGACTTTGCCGCGCATGCGCGCCGAGACGGTTCACGCCGACCGGTTCGGGCAGATCGACTCCCGTTTCGTCGAAAGCGTTCTTCTCAAAGATCAGAGATTCTTCGATCTGTAGCGCGCGATTACCGGTGAAGGTCGACGACGGCGCCACGGATTCAGCGACTTGTTGCGTCGGTCTGCCCTGAACATTCATGCCCATGCCTAAAGAACCTCTTCCAGCGCAGCGGCGAACGCGTCGATGTCGGCGTCGCGCACGCATTCCGTCGCGGCGATGATGAGAAGATTGTCCGCCTGGCGATCATTCGGCCAAAGGCGGCCGCCGGGAACGCCGGCAAGCACGCCCTTCGTCGCAAGAAATTCGACAACCTCAGTCGCATTCTTGGGCAGTCGCAGCGTGAATTCATTGAAGTAAGACTTCGTGATCAGCTCGACGCCCGAAATCCTGGCGAGAGCGTCCGCGGTCTTGCAAGCCGCTTCATGGTTCAGCATGGCGAGCCGGCGGAGCCCCTCCCCGCCAAGCAAAGTCATATGAACAGTGAAAGCGAGCGCGCACAGGCCGGAATTTGTGCAAATGTTGGAGGTCGCCTTGTCGCGGCGGATATGCTGCTCGCGCGTCGACAATGTCAAAACGAAGCCGCGTTTTCCTTCCGCATCTTTCGTCTCGCCGCAAAGTCGGCCAGGCATTTGCCGCACATATTTCTGACGTGTCGCGAAGAGGCCGACATAGGGGCCGCCGAAATTAAGACCGACGCCAATTGACTGGCCTTCGCCGACGACGATATCAGCGCCCATTTCGCCCGGCGATTTCACAGCGCCAAGCGACACAGTTTCAGTCACGACCGCGACAAGCAACGCGCCATGCGCGCGGCAGGCGTCGGCGATCGGCGACAGATCGCGCAGATTGCCGAAGACGTCCGGATTTTGAACGATGACGCAGGCCGTGTCTCCGTCGATCATCGCGGCGAGGTCTTCCTTTCCGTCGACATCCATCGGTGCGGCGACGACCTTGTCGCCCAAAAGCTCCGAATTCGTTCGAACGACCGCGGCGTAGTGCGGGTGTAGCCCGCCGGAAAGGACGACTCGGCCCCGCTTCGTGACGCGCCGCGCCATCAGCGCCGCCTCCCCGCAGGCGGTCGAACCGTCATACATGGAGGCGTTAGCCACCTCCATGCCCGTAAGCGCTGCAACCTGCGTCTGGAATTCGAAAAGATATTGCAGGGTTCCCTGCGCGATTTCCGGTTGATAGGGAGTGTAAGAGGTTAAAAACTCCGAGCGCTGAATGACGTGATCCACCGTCGCCGGCACGTGGTGCTTATACGCCCCGCAGCCGACAAAAAACGGGCCGGCACCGGCGGCGCGGTTCTTGGCGGCCAACGCGCCGAGGAGCCGCTCGACTTCGAGTTCGCCCTTATGCGCCGGCAGGTCGATCGGCGCGTTCAGCGCGTCCTTCGGCACATCCCGAAAAAGCTCGTCGACATTGCGCGCGCCGATGCGTTCGAGCATCGCCCGGCGGTCGCCGGAAGTAAGCGGCAGATAGCGCACTTAGGCGTTCTCCGTAAAAGCGTTGTAAGCAGCCTCATCCATCAGCCCGTCGAACTCCGCCGGATCAGCGGGTTTCATTTTGACGAACCATGCCTCGCCGGCCGGATCTGCGTTGACGCGCGCGGGATCATCGACAATCGCCGTATTCACGTCGACGATCTCGCCGGAAATCGGCGCGAAGACATCGGACGCAGCCTTCACGGATTCGACCACGGCCATATCGGCGTGCTGTTTGAAGGACGCGCCTTTTGAAGGCAGCTCCACAAACACGACATCGCCAAGCTGTTCGGCGGCGTGCGCGGTGATGCCGACGACGGCGACGTCCCCGTCCATGCGCACCCATTCATGGTCTTTCGTATATCGAACCGTCATCAGCCTCTCCTACCCTCGATAATATCTGTGCGGAACGACCGGCATATCCACGATCTCGGCCGGCAACGCCTTGCCGCGAACCATCAGCTGGACCTTGGTTCCGGTTTTCGAATACTCAGCCGGGACATAGCCCATGGCGACAGGACCGTTCACAGTCGGTCCGAACCCCCCGGAGGTAATCTCGCCGATTTTGTCGCCGGCAGCGGAAAGAATCTCGACGCCCTCCCGCGCAGGCGCGCGTCCCTCGGGCCTTATGCCGACCCGAAGACGCTTCGGGCCTTCCTTGAGCTCACGGATGATTCTCTCAGCACCCGGAAAGCCGCCTTCCTCGCGCCGGCGTTTGCCAATCGCGAATGCGATATTTCCTTCTACCGGCGATATCTGACTGTTGAGGTCGTGACCGTAAAGGCAAAGACCAGCCTCAAGCCGCAAGCTATCGCGCGCGCCCAGCCCAATGGGCGCGACATCGGGATGCGCGAGCAGCTTTTTCGCGAATTCGTCCGCGCGTTTATTCGGAACGGAAATTTCAAACCCGTCCTCGCCCGTGTAGCCGGATCTTGTCACAATGAGGCCGGCGCCGCCCCAATCATAACGCCGCATGGTCATGAAGGTCTGAGCGGAGACTCCCGGAACGATTTCTTCCAGAATTTCGGCTGCGGACGGTCCCTGTAGAGCAATCAGACTGCGGTCGTCGGCGACCTGCAGTTCGACCCGATCGCCGAGCATTTTCCGGATCAGCGCAAAATCCTGATCCTTCATGGCGGCGTTCACAACCAGGAACAATTCGCCCTGACGATCATCCTCAAGCGGGCGGGAAATCATGAGATCGTCAAGAACGCCGCCTTTATCGTTGAGAAAAACCGAGTAGCGCTGACCGCCCTTTTTCAACTTCCGAATTTCCGCGGGAACCAGCATTTCGATCGCGCCCGCAACGGCGATGTGGGCGTCTTCGCCGCCCATGGGCGATTGCCTCGTCCGCAAGAACGCCTGTCCCATATGCGAAACGTCGAAGAGGCCTGCTTTGGCGCGCGTGTGCAGATGCTCCTTGAGGACTCCGTCTGCGTACTGGACGGGCATGTCGTAACCAGCGAACTCCACCATCTTGGCGCCGAGCGACAGGTGAAGACCGTGGAGGGCCGTGCGTTTCAAAGGCGTGTTTGGCTTGGTCGACATAACGGTTCCATGGGCGATCGCCGCCCCCTTGGACGGCGACCCCGGCTGTCACGGAACCTGAGAGATTTCGCCGGGCGCCGCCGGCTTACTCCTTCGGTGGGGCGCGACCGACTTGGTCGCCATCCCGCTTTCCAGCCTCAACCACGCGCGCGGTCCTTCTGCCTGAGAGTTTCCGGGGCGGTTGCTCCTTCGGCGCCCGGTCCGAATGAGACCGGGTCTCTCCCGCAAGCGCGTGCCGGCGCGAACCTATCCCGCCGGACTGGCGGACAATAGAATGGCGCACGCCCGAGTCAATGATTCGAAGACCGGGGACCGTGGCGCGCGCATTCGCAATTGTCGCATACGCCGCGAACCTCGAGCCGCGCGGTGTGCATGTCGAATCCCGCCCGCCTGATCAGCGGCGCAGCGACATCGGACACCGCCTCAAGCTCGACTTCCTTGACGGTCGAACAGATCTCGCACACGAGAAACGCCTGCACCACATGCGGGCGCTCGTGATTGCAGCATACGAAAGAATTGAGACCGTCCAGCTTGTGGATGACGCCTTTTTCCTCAAGGCCGTCCAACGCCCGATAGACGGTCATCGGCGCGCGAACGCCGCGGCTCTTCAGCCGATCCAGAATTTCATAGGCCTTCAGGGGCTCGTCGGCCTCAGTCAACGCGTCCCAGACCAGCCGTTCATTTTTGGTCAAACCGGCGCGGCGGTCTCCCGCCCCTTTAGTCCTGTCCGCTTCCCTTGAAGCCATTTGGCCCGTCCGAATGTGGCGTCCGGGAGTTATATCAGTGTTATATCGCCCCGGAAAGCTTAAAAGACAAACCGGCGGGAACGGAACCACAGGGACGCCAGCCATTTCTCGCCGGAAAGAACGGGCAAGCTCGCATGGCGCGACGCTTCATCGGGAGCGCCCCCGGGAAGAATATTCCAGAAGACCAGAACGTCGCCGATGGCGCCTTTGACCTTTGCATCAGCGAAAATCAAATGCGTCTGCCCGCCTGAATAGTCCTCGTTGAGGTAAAGAAGCGCGGTCGCAACGCGCTGTCCCGAGGCCTCGATATCAGGGCCTTCTGGCAACCAGTCAAAATGCGCCCGATATTCGCCGCCGCCCTCATACCGAAGAATGCTGAGAAATTCAGCGCGGTCATGATCGCAGCCTACAAGCCCCCCGATCCGCCGGATCAACGCCGCAATGACAAGATCTTGATCGGCTGGTCCGAGGCTCGCGGTCAGGGATTTGCGGTAGGGGTCCCGGCGCCGCGAACCATCGCGCGAATCGTAGATCATCGACGGCCGCAGGCATGGCGCGGCATGCATTATGACATAGTCGACGATTTCCGGAGGGACGGCCGCCGGAAAAAGCTGCGCATCCGGCCTTGCTGAAATGCGCTTCGGTTCGATTTGAGGCGCTGCCGGCGGCGTTGATAGCCTTTCTGCAATTACCGGCCAATCCGGCGCAGCCGGGACGCGCGAGGGCGGCGCAGCGATCATCTTTCGCGCCAGTTCGCCAGCGCGCGGATAACCGCCAGCCGCCAGCCGTTTTAGAACATCGGAGGCGAGCGCCGGATCGCCTGTCGTGCGGCCTGCCGCACGGCGGCCCGCACAGACCGCCGCGGCGACAGGGTCGCGCAGCGCTGTTCGATCAATGAGAGCGGCGGCGTTCTCATCATCCGCATCCTGCAAAATCAGCAGGCCCGCGATTTGGCGCATCGCCGCAACGTCCCCGGCTTGGGCGAGAGCGGCCATGCGGCCCGCCGCGCGCTGCCAGTCCGTCGGCCCGCCATAGCCTTGAGCTTCAAGCACGGCGAGTTGGCGGATGGCCGGGACACTTTGCTTGAGGGCCGCCTTCTCAAGAAGAAGGCGGGCGTCGGCCGTTCCCGGCAAGGTCGAGAGCGAACGGGTCGCCAAGGTATAGTAAGCGTCGGGCTCTCCTCCCCGCGCCGCCGCCTGAAGCCATCGCTCGGCTTCCTCGCGACGCCCTTCGCGGCTCAAATTCGCGGCAAGCAGATACTGAGCCCGCGGCTCGCCCGCTTCGGCGCGCGCCCTGATCTCCGCTGGCGAGGCTTCAAAATCCATGGTCATTTTTAGCGCCGCGCGCGCGCAATAACCAGCCGAACCGTTTTATCGCCCCGCCTGCCGGGCGGCCGCTTCGACAGCATCACAAATATAGTCAACCTGGTCGGGCGACAGATAAGGATGCATCGGCAAAGAGATGATCTCGCCGGCGATCCGCTCGGTCTGCGGCAGGCCGCCAGCGGGCGCGTAGGATGAAAACGCCGCCATGCGATGCAAGGGGGTGGCATAATAGATCGCTGTCGGCACGCCCGCCAGTTTCAGGCTTTCGGCGACTGCGTCGCGATTTTCGATCCGAATTGAATAATATCCGTAGCCGGACTGACCGCCATTCGCCTGGCGCTGAGGCTGCGCAATTCGGGAGAGCCTTTCGTCATAGATAGCCGCTATCGAACGGCGCGCAGCCAGTTCGTCGTCAAAAATGGAAAGCTTCTCGAGCAGTACAGCCGCCTGAAAACTGTCCATGCGGCCATTCAGGCCGACGCGCATCGAAATCTTGCGATGTTCATCCGTGCCGTGCCAGCGAATCGATCGCCATTTTTCGACGTCCTCTTCGCTGCGCGCCAGCATTGCGCCGGCATCGCCATAAGCGCCGAGCGATTTGCCCGGAAAGAAGCTTGTGGCGGTCGCCGGCGCGAGATCGCCGACCCAGCGATTGTTGAAGCGACCTCCGAAACTTTGCGCCGCATCGGCCAGAACGAAGAGGTCTTCGCGGCTTGCGAGCGCGCCGATCGCATTGTAGTCCGCGGGCGCGCCGAACAGATCGACTGGAATGATCGCCCGCGGGCGCAGAACGCCCGTTCGTCGAACATCCTCAATTCTCAAGCGGAGATCTTCGGGGTCGATCGTGAAGGTATCCGGGCGAATGTCCGCGAAGACCGGCGTCGCTCCCGTCAGAAGGACAGCGTTTGCCGTCGCATTGTAGGTGAAAGACGGCAAAAACACTGCGTCGCCCGGCCCCACCCCACGCGCCAGAAGCGGGATAAGAAGCGCGTCCGTTCCGCTCGCGCATGCGACCGCCGCAGCCGCGCCCGTACGCGCCGCTAATGCTTCTTCGAGTTCATCGATTTCCGGACCTGCGATGTATCGACCGTGATCCAGCACCGCCTTAAGGCGCGATTCGATCCGTTCCCGGATCAGGCGCTGCTGAGCCTTAAGATCGACAAATGCGATCTCGCCCACGCAGCTCTTTCCTGCAAGCAAAAGATTGGCGACGCCGTTCACGCGCGGGCTCGCAATCTCTCATCCGCGGGCTCGTTCGCTTGCGCAGCCGCATCGATGAGCAGCGCCCACTCAAGCGCGTCGCGGCCCTCTTGGGCTGTGATGACCGGCGCAGATTCGCCCCGGATCGCCGCTATGAAACGAGCCACGCCATAACCGAGCGGATCGGCGAAAACCGGATCGTCCGTATTTTCCTCAAACGCCCGGCCGATCGCCGCTGACGTCGTATTGACGATGGTGCGGCGCGTAAAATCGATTTCGATGACGCCGTCATCATAGGTCAGGGTCATCCGGCGATCGCGTTCTTGCGCGCAACGGCTCGCCTCGAAGACGGCGGCGGCCCCGTTTGCAAAAACAATTTCGGCTTCAACGACGTCAAAATCACCCGTCGCGCTCAACGATTCAACGTCGCCAAGTCCGATACGCCGGACAAGATCGAGATCGTGGATCATCAAATCCAGCACGACCGACACGTCTTCGCAGCGTCCCGACGCAGGGTTGTTGCGAACGCATGTGATGGCGCGGGGCTTTCGCTCTCGGCTGAGCACGCCGAAGCCTTCGAAAACGAAGCGCTCCTGGTGGCCGATCTGCGCAATCAAATTGCGGCTCGCCGCCAGTTCGACGAGCCGATCAGCATGATCAAGCCTGACTGAAATCGGCTTCTCTATGAGAACATGCCGGCCGCGCTCCAACGCCTTCTTGGCAATTGAAAAATGCGATAAGGCCGGCGTTGCGATCGTAACGGCGTCCACGGCGTCAAGGAAAGCGTCCAGATCCGTATACGGCGTCGCTCCCATACGCGCAGCGAGAGCCTTTGCGCGCGCTCCGTCAATGTCGAAAATCGCCCCGAGGCGCGCGCCCGGAAGACGCGCATATTTTTGCGCGTGATATCCCCCAAACACTCCCGCCCCAGCGACGCCCGCGATCACGTCGTTCGTCACTTCAGTGCTCCGGACCAACGCTTGAACTTGCGCCACCATACTTGCGCCCGTGCGAATTAGATATGAAGCCCGAAATAACGAGCTTCAAACAATGTTTCGGCCTGTTTCACGCCGAGCCCGAGCCGTCGCGCGCCGATTTGAGACGATCCGCCAGAATGAAAGCAAGCTCCAGCGCCTGGCTGGCGTTCAGCCGGGGATCGCAATGCGTATGATACCGGGACGCCAGCTCTTCTTCCGAGATTTGGTAAGCGCCGCCGAGGCATTCCGTGACGTTCTGACCCGTCATTTCGAAGTGGACGCCGCCCGGAATTGCGCCTTCCGCGCGACAAACGTCGAAGAAGGAGCCTACTTCCGACAAAATCGCCTCGAAACGCCGCGTTTTCACGCCGCTTTCTGTCTTGATGGTGTTTCCGTGCATCGGGTCGCTCGACCAGACGACCTGCCGGCCCGCCTTGCGCACCGCCTTCACGAGCGGCGGCAGCCCGGATGATACGTTATCCGCGCCAAAACGCGCGATGAGGACGATCCGGCCGGGATCATTTTCGGGATCGAGAATATCGAGAAGCCGCAAAAGCTCGTCCGGGGCGAGAGTGGGGCCGCACTTCACGCCAATCGGATTTTCGATGCCGCGGCAGAATTCGACATGCGCGCCGTCCAACTGACGGGTTCGGTCGCCGATCCAGACAAGATGCGCCGACGTGTCATACCAGCGCCCCGTGGTCGAATCGATGCGCGTCATTGCCTGTTCGTAACCGAGAAGCAGCGCCTCGTGGCTTGTGAAAAACTCGACTTCCCTCAATGGGCGGACTTCTTCGGCCGTAATGCCGCAAGCCTCCATGAAAGTCAGCGTTTCCGATATCCGGTCCGCAAGATGACTGTACCGGTCCCCCTGCGGATTGTCGGAGACGAATTCCAAATTCCATTTGTGTACGTTGTGAAGGTCGGCGTAGCCGCCGGTTGCGAAAGCGCGGATCAGATTGAGGGTCGCCGCCGCTTGTCCGTACGACTTAAGCAAGCGCTGCGGATCGGGCGCGCGCACGCGCTCATCGAACTCCATGCCGTTGATGTTGTCGCCGCGATAGCTTGGCAGCGTGACGCCGTCACGCGTTTCCGTCGGCTCCGAACGCGGCTTGGCGAATTGTCCGGCGATCCGCCCGACTTTCACAACCGGCACGCCCGCGCCGAAAGTCAGCGCAACGGACATTTGCAGCATCACGCGAAAGGTGTCGCGGATATTGTTCGGGTGAAACTCCTTGAAGCTTTCGGCGCAATCGCCCCCTTGAAGGAGAAAAGCTTCTCCGCGCGCGACCTGCGCGAGCGCGCGGCGCAAGGTGCGCGCTTCGCCGGCGAACACCAGCGGCGGATAGGTCGATAGCTCCGCCTCGACCGCCGCCAAAGCCGCCGGGTCAGGGTAATCGGTCGGAATGTGCCGGGCCCGGCGCGACCGCCAACTGTCGGGACTCCAATCCATGAGACGCTCCGCTGTGCTCCCAAGTCTTAGACTCGGGTTTCTGGCGCCGCAACAAGCCTATCGCTTCCGGACGACGGCGGGCGCCGGCCCGGATGGTTTCGCAGCCGTTCGGCTGCTAGGATCGGCGCGCGGAAAGGAAAGCCCATGATCCGCTCAGCATTCGCCCTCGCCCTGTTGTTCGCGACGCCGACCCTGGCGCAGCCGGGCGATTTCTCGAACGTCGAAATCACGGTCTCCAAGGTCGCCGAGGGGATCTATATGATCGAGGGCGCGGGCGGAAATATCGGGCTCTCCGTCGGCCCGGACGGCGCCTTCGTCGTGGACGACCAGTTCGCCCCTCTCTCCGAGAAAATCAGGGCGGCGATCGCCAAGGAGACGGACAAGCCCGTCGATTTCCTGCTGAACACGCACTGGCACGGCGACCATACCGGCGGCAATGAAGCCTTTGCGATGCTGGGCGCGCACATCGTCGCGCAGGACAATGTCCGCAAACGTCTCAAAGAAGGTCTGACGCGCGCAAGCGGCGAGACGACGACGCCCGCTCCGGCGCGCGCCCTGCCGATCATCACGTTCGAAAATCAAATCCGGTTCTACTGGAACGGCGACGAGATCGACGCGTTTCACCCCGGCCCGGCGCATACGGACGGCGACGCGATCGTCTTTTTTCGCAAGGCCAATGTCATCCATGCCGGCGACGTCTTTTTCAACGGCCATTACCCCTATATCGACCTTGAGAGCGGCGGCGATCTCGATGGCTATATCGCGGCGGAAGAGAGGATGCTCAGCCTCGCCGACGACGAAACCAGGATCATTCCCGGCCATGGCGCGCTCGGAACCAAAGCCGACCTTCAGCGTTCGATCGACATGCTCAAGAAAGTCCGGTTGCGGGTGCAGGCGCTCATCGACGCCGGCAAGAGCGAGGACGAGACAGTCGCGGCCAGGCCGCTCGTCGATCTCGACCCGGCGTGGAGCTGGAGCTTCATCAGCGGCGAAAAGATGACGCGGACCGCCTATCGATCGCTCAAGCAAGCGGAGGCCCGCAAATAGAAAAGGCCCGCCGAAACGGCGGGCCGAAGTAGCCTCAGGGGTGAGGTTCGAGGCGTCGGCTAGGACTTGAGCGCCGCGTTCACGACTTCGCCGCGGCGTATTTCGCATTCCGCTTCAGTCGCAGAGACGCCGTCGACGATCGGAATGAGCTTGACCGTGACTGTTTTCACGACTGCGCCTTTCGAGCGCACGAATTTCGCCCGGTATTCGGCGGCGGAAGCGACGCCCTGGGCGTCGAGGGCGGCGGCGCACAGCTCGACATCGCTGGTCGCGCTGGCGTAGGCGGTCGCCGGTTGGGCGATGATGGCGGCGGCGAAGGCGACGCCGAACACGCCGGCTAACAGCAGTTGTTTCATGGATGGCTCTCCTCAATTCCACTCGGCGCAGCAGTTTTTTGCCCAGTCGCCGATCTGCAGGGAAGCTTTTACTATTGTTTTTTAAAGTGTCAAGTGTATTTTTATGAGGGGCGGGCTATGTTATATTCCTGCAACAGGCGGGCGGAGCGGATCAGAAGAATATCGCCCTCTGGGACGGAAGCGCTTAAGAAAGTGATTTGATGTCAAGGACTTACAATCAGGAGTGCGTTCTGGCCTATGCGCTCGACCTGCTGGGCGAGAGGTGGACGCTGCTCATTATCCGGGAGCTTTTTCTGGGGCCGCGCCGCTTCGGCGACCTGCATGCGGCCCTTCCCGGACTCGGCACCAACCTCCTCAGCAAACGCCTCAAGGAGCTTGAAGAGGCCAAGCTGATCATCGCGCCCGCGCCGAGCGAGACTCGCGGGCGCTACCGGCTCTCCGAGACCGGCGAGGCGCTGCGTCCGGCGGTGCACGAATTGGTGATGTGGTCGATCAAATATTTCATGGACCGGCCCGACCCCTGCCCGCCCAAGGACTGCATCTACTCGAACGACCTCCAGCCCGACTCCGTCGCGCTCGTCATCGAACTCTTCTCCAACAAGTGCGCGACGACCTTCTCCAACTACGTCCTGCATCTCGACATCGACGGCAATCCGTACACTTATTATTTCATGAACGGAGAGATGACCGGCCGCCGCGGCGCCGACGCGCCTGCGGTCGCGCGGATCGAAAGCGACGTCGCCACGATGATGCAGGCGCTGAGAGGCGAAATCTATCTGCCGCAAATCAAGGAGCGGCTGACGATGTCCGGCGATGAAGGCGTTCTCAATCATTTCCTGTCGAGCATTCTGCCCGGCGCGCATGTCGCCGAAGAAGTCGCAAAAAAAATCGCCGCAAGCGCCTCGTTGCACGCCTGACGCTATTTCATAAACGCCGGCAATTTCTCCGCGCGCGCTTCGTCGAGATAGCGCGCCGCGCGCGGGCGAAGCGCATCGTCTTCGAGATCGATCAGGAGCGGATTGCCGGTCGGAATTTCGACATGAACGATGTCGTCATCGGACACATTCATGAGCAGCTTCACAAGCGCGCGCAGGGAATTGCCATGCGCGGAGATCAAAAGCGATTCGCCGCGCTCAAGCCGCGGCGCGATCTCTGAGCGCCAATAGGGCTCGACCCGGGCGAGCGTCGTTTTCAACGATTCGGTGAGCGGCAGGTCCTCGCGGGGCAAGCCTTGATAACGGGGGTCCCTCGCCGGGTTATAGGGGCTCGATGCGTCGAGCGGCGGCGGCGGCGTGTCGAAGCTGCGCCGCCAGATGCGCACCTGCTCGGCCCCGTGCTTGTCGGCCGTCTCTTTCTTGTTGAGGCCGGTCAAGGCGCCGTAATGGCGTTCATTGAGACGCCAGCTCTTGAAATCGGGCAGCCACATGCGGTCCATCTCATCGAGCGCGATCCACAAGGTTCTGACGGCGCGCTTCAAGACGGACGCATAAGCGGCGGCGAATTCGACGCCGGTGTCTTTGAGCAGCCTGCCCGCCTTTTGCGCTTCCGCGCGCCCCTTGTCAGTGAGGTCGACATCGACCCAGCCGGTGAAGCGGTTTTTAAGATTCCATTCGCTCTGTCCGTGTCGCAAAAGGGCGAGGCTCGTCATGGCGATCTCCTTGTTGACGGGGCGCGTCTTAAGACGTCGGAGCGCCATTGCCTAGGCCGCGCCCGCGCAAGCTGGCGCCGGCGCGCGGAATTCACTAGACCAGTCGCGCAGCCTGGGAGGCGCCCATGACCAAACCCGAAAAAATCGCGCTTGCGCTGCATGGCGGCGCCGGCGCGCGCAAAGGCCGCGACTATTCGAAAGCGGAAGCCCATCTCGCCGAACTGTGCGCGCGCGGAGAAAAGCGCCTGAAGGACGGCGCGGCGGCGCTCGACGTCGTCGAGGCGCTGGTCGTCGAAATGGAGGACTCCGGCCTTTACGTCGCGGGCCGCGGCGCGGCGCCCAATCACGCCGGCTATGTCGAACTCGACGCCTCGATCATGGAGGGCGGCGTCGCGCACGAAAGCGACTCTTTCATCCGGCGCGGCGGCGCCATTGCAGCCGTCGCCCATATCAAGAATCCGATCAAAGGCGCGCGCGCCGTGATGGAGCAAACGCGCCACGTCATGCTGGTCGGCCGCGGCGCGGAGAATTTCTGTCGCTCGCACGCGCTTGAGTTCGTCAGCGATCCTGACGCCTGGTATGTCACGCCGGTCGGCGTCATGCCCGACGAAATGAAGAAACCGGAAGGAGGGCACGGCACGGTCGGCGCGGTCGCGCTCGACCTTCATGGTCGCCTCGCCGCCGCGACCTCGACCGGCGGCGTCTTCGGCAAGCTCGAAGGCCGCGTCGGCGACACGCCGATCATCGGCGCAGGGACGTGGGCGGACGAATATGTCGCCGTCTCCTGCACGGGGCTTGGCGAATATTTCGTGCTCGCCGGCGGCGCCCAGGATGTCGCGAGCCGCGTGCGATATCAGGGCGCCGATCTCGGCCAGGCGACCGCGGGGCTCATCAAGGATGTCGCGCGCCTCGGCGGCGACGGCGGCGTCATCGCCGTCTCGCGCGACGGAGACGTCGCTTTCGCCTGGAATTCCGACGGCATGAAGCGCGCCGGCGTCGGTCCGGACCGCCCGCTTTTCGCCGCAACTTTCTAGCGAGCGCGCCTCGGCGTTTTGCGCAATTTCGAAAAGCCCGAAACTGATCGCCCCGCCATTTCCGCGCGATTCAGCCCGATTTTGCGCAATTCGCCTTCCGGAGAATTGCGCTATCGCACCCGCGCAAGGCGAAGCCCCGCCCGCGCGCAAAGCGGCTGCGCCCCAAGGCCCGGCCGGCGCCGGCCCCGACATTCCGACTTTGCTGCGCGCCATCTCGACCTTTCCGTCCAGCCCGCGGCGCCGGCATGCGCCGCGCCTTGAGCATAACCCGGCCCGGAAGGCGTTCGATAACTTCGCAGAATCGGAAGATTCCCGTTATAATTCCGCAACTTGCATGGTTAACCGGCGCGCCCTCGAATGTGAAATTTTATGGTTAACGCCGGACTTCGCGCGCCGCCGGGCGCGCCTTGAACGCTCTTGCATTCCCGCCGGGCCTGTCCCAAAGCTCGCGGCCGCCGCCGCCGGAGGAGAGCCCCTTGGACAAGCCCGCCTGGCCGCGCAAGACGCGCGACATGCATAACCATCACATGGATTCGACCGTTTGGGACCGTTTCGAATTCCGCGACGACGACATCATCATCGGAACCTATGGCAAGTCCGGGACGACCTGGACGCAGCAGATCGTCGGCCAGCTGGTCTTCCGGGGCGCAGACGGCGTGCCGGTCGCCGAACTCTCCCCCTGGCTCGATCTCAGAGTGCCGCCCGAACCGGTGAAATTCGAAGCGCTCGGCGCGCAGACGCATCGCCGCTTCATAAAAACGCATCTGCCCGTCGACGCTTTCGTCTATCGGCCGCAGAACAAGCACATCTATGTCGCACGCGACGGCCGCGACGTCGTCTGGAGCCTTTACAACCATCACGCCAAGGCGAATGACGCCTGGTATGAGGCGATCAACGACACGCCCGGCCGCGTCGGCCCGCCGATAGATCGTCCGAACCCGGACATCCGCGCCTATTTTCTGCACTGGCTCGAAAATGACGGCGCGCCTTTCTGGCCGTTCTGGGAGAACGTCAAAAGCTGGTGGGACATCCGCAGCCTGCCGAACATGCTGCTGCTGCATTTCAACGACCTGAAACGCGACCTGCCGGGATCGATCGCGAAGATCGCGGATTTTCTCGAGATCGACATGGACGAGGCGACGTTCGAAAAGGTCTGCGAGCACTGCACGTTCGATTACATAAAGAAAAACGCCGCGCAGGTCGCCCCGCTCGGCGGCGCCATTTTCGACGGCGGCGGCGAGAGCTTCATCAACAAGGGGACGAACGGGCGCTGGCGCGACATCCTGACGAAGGAGGATTGCGCGCGCTACGAGACGACGGCCGTCGACGAACTCGGCGCCGAATGCGCCGCCTGGCTGAAAGAGGGAAGCCTTTAGGGCGGGGTCTGATCCCGCCCTTCGGGGCCTCAGCCGACAAAGCCGACGATTTCCTTCACTTCGCGCACCGTTTCGTCGGCGATGGCGGCGGCGCGCCGCGCGCCCTCGCGCAGAACGGATTGAAGATGGCCGGGATCGGCTTCGAGCCTGCGAAGCTCTTCGCCGATCGGGCCGATTTTCTCCACCACGAGCTCGGCGAGCGCCGGTTTGAACACGCCGAATCCCTTGCCGCCGAATTCGGCGAGAACCTCGTCGCTGGTCTTGCCGGACAGCGCGGCGTAAATGCCGACGAGATTGGCCGCTTCGGGCCGGCCTTCGAGGCCCTTCGCCTCCGAAGGCAGAACCTCGGGGTCGGTCGTCGCTTTTTTGATTTTCCGCGCGATCGCATCCGCATCGTCGCGCAGGAAAATCGACGCGTTCTCCGACGCGTCCGATTTCGACATCTTCTTCGATCCGTCGCGCAAGGACATGATCCGCGCGCCCGGCCCCTGAATCAAAGGCTCGGGCAGCGGGAAGAAATCCGGCTTGTCGTAATCGTGATTGAATTTGCCGGCGATGTCGCGCGACAGCTCAAGATGCTGTTTCTGATCCTCGCCGACCGGAACATGGGTCGCCTTGTAGACGAGAATATCCGCAGCCTGAAGAACCGGATAGGTGTAGAGCCCGACCGAGGCGCGCTCCTTGTCCTTGCCGGCCTTGTCCTTGAACTGCGTCATGCGGTCGAGCCAGCCGAGCCGCGCAATGCAGTTGAATATCCAGGCGAGCTCGGCGTGCGCGTGAACGCCCGACTGGTGAAACACCGTCGCCACTTTCGGATCGATCCCGCACGCCAGATAGGTCGCAACGATGTGGAATGTCTGCGCGCGCAGCCTTTCAGGGTCCTGCCAGACCGTGATCGCATGCATGTCCGCGAGAAAATAGAGGCATTGCCGCTCGTGCTGGAGCGCGACGAATTTCTTGATCGCGCCCAGATAATTGCCGAGATGCATCTCGCCCGACGTCTGGATGCCGGAGAGAACCCGTTCCGGGCCCTTATAGCCAGTCATGATCGATCCGTTTTCCGCTCAGGGGCGCTCGCGCGCGTAGGCCTTGTAGTCGCTCGCCTTGACCGCGCCAAGAGCGAACGCCAGGAGCGCGTAGACGATCATGCCCGCGAAAGCGATGAGGAGGATCGCGATCCAGCGCCGGTCGAACAGATAGCGCGCGAAGACGTCGGCGTACCGGTTCGCGACCAGCAGAAAGACCGCGAGGCCGGCCGTCGCGCCGAGAATTCGCGGAAACCGCGCCTTGAGCCGCGCGTCCGCCACGAAAATGCGCCGCTTGCGCAGCGTCAGGCCCATCTGGATGATCTGCACCCAGGACGCGAAGGTCGTCGCAAAGGCGACCGCGAGGAAACCGAAAATCGGAAACAGCGCGAGCGCGGCCGCGATGTTGATCGCGATCGCGACAAGCGCGTAGTTCATCGGCGTTTTCGTGTCCTCGCGCGCATAGAAGGCGGGCGAGAAGACCTTGTTCCAGACGAAGGCCGGCAGGCCCAAGCCGTACATCGCGAGCGCCGCGCCCGTCCATTTGACGTCTTCTGCGGTGAATGCGGAGCGCCGGGCGCCGAACAGATGCAAGGCGTCGGTCGCCAGGCCCCGGAACAGCGCGTCGCAGATCGGCGCCGCCATGACGATGAACGCCGCCGCCGCCGGCAGGGTCAGCGTCGCGGAGAGTTCGAGCGACCGGTTGAGCGCGTGCGCCGCGCCCTTTTCGTCGCCCTCCTTCACGCGCCGGGACAGCATCGGCAGCAACACGACGCCGAGCGCGATTCCGACGACGGAAAGCGGCAATTGATAGAGCTGGTCGGCGTTCATCAGCCAGGAGACCGCGCCCGGCTCGCGGCTCGCGATATTGGTGCCGATGATGAGATTGATCTGGATCGCGCCCGCGGAGATGAATCCCGGCGTTCCGAGCACGATCAGACGCTTGACGCTCGCCGTCCAGCGCGGCGCCAGCCAGCGCAGCAGATAGCCCTGCCGATGCGCGCCCCACACAAGGAGCGCGAGCTGGAGGACGCCGCTGATCATGGTCGCCCAGGACAGCGCCTGGCCGGTGACGTGAATCTCGCCGCCCGCATAAAGAGCGATCGCCGCGATCTGGCAGATATTGAGCAAAAGCGGCGCGCCGGCATAGGCCATGAAGCGGTCGAGCGAGTTCAACACGCCCGAGAGCAACCCGACGAGCGACATGCAGGCGAGATAGGGAAACATGATCCGCATATAGAGGGTCGTCAGCGCGAATTTTTCCGGATCCTTGTTGAAGCCCGCGGCGATGAGATTGACGAATAGCGGCGCGAAGATTTCGACGACGATGGTGAGAATGGTGAGAATGAAGACGAGCGCCGCCATCACCTCTTCGGCGAAGGCGCGCGCCGCCTTTTCGTCCTCGCCAATCAGCTTTCCCTGAAACAGCGGCACGAACGCCGCCTGAAACGCGCCTTCGGCGAACAGGCGGCGGAACATGTTCGGAAGCCTGAACGCGGCCCAGAACGCGTCCGCGACCGGATTGCCGCCTGCGCCGATCACCCCGGCGATCAGCACCTGGCGAATGAAGCCGAGCACGCGGCTGCTCATCGTCAGCGAACTGACCGTCGCCAGGGATTTGACAAGATTGCCGCTCATTCGCTTTCCTTGCGCGCGTCCCGCGCGCGGGGCGTTATCGCCGCGGATTGCGCCGATAATACGGCCTGCTGGTTAACGGGATTTGCGCTCACGCGCCACTCGAGAGAACCGAGAGCAGCCGGCGCTCAATCGACTGGAGGCGCCGTTTGTTGGTGATCTTGTAGCCGGGAGCGTCCTGCAGATAGAAGGCGTCGACCGCGCGCTCCCCATAGGTCGCGACATGGGCGGAGATAATCGTCACGCCGATCTCGGCGAGCGCGGCGGCGAGATCATGCAGCAGACCCGGCCGGTCCCTGCCCTCGGCTTCGACCACAACCGACTCCGCCGACGCTTCAAGATCGAGGCGAACGGCCGGCTTGACCTCGAAGATCGAGCGGCGGTCGCCGAACCGGCGCGCGGGCTCCGGCGCCGATTTCGGCGCCGCCTTGGCGGCGGCGAGCAGTTTTGCGTGAAGCCTGCGCACGAGCTCCGGCTCTTCGATCGGCGCGCCGTCCGCCGACTGGATCGTGAAAATGTCGACCGCCTTGCCGTCCGCCGTCGTCATCGCCTGCACGGCGCGCACGCTCGCGCCGCCTGCGGCGACCGCGCCGGCGAGATCGGCGAGCAGGCCCGTGCGGTCGTCGGCGTAGACGATCGCTTCAACGTCGCCGGCCGCCAGACGCGCGGCGACCGCCGCGCTCGCGCCCTCCTCCTGCGCCGCGCGCGCCAGATCGGCGATGCGCGCGACCATTTCGGGCTCGACCGTGCGATACATCGCGCCGGACAGACGGTCCAGAAACGCGTCGCGCTCGCTCGCCCGCCAATCCTTCAGGAGCGCGCCCGCGGCCTCCCGCACTTTGCGCGCGCGCTCTTCCAGGCGCTCATCCAGCGCTTTGTCGCCGCCGGCGAGCCAGGCTTCCGCGCCGTAATAAAGCTCCGTCAACTGACGGCGCGTCCAGTCGTCCCAGGAATAGACGCCGACGACGCGCAAATGACAGACCGACAGGACGAGCAGGAGGTCAAGGCGCCGCTTGTCGCCGACAAGCTCGGCGAAACGCGCGATCGCGTGCGGCTCGGCGAGATTGCGCCTTTCGGCCGTGCGCACCATGTCCAGCCGGCGCGCCACGCACCACGACACGAGAGCGGCGTCGTCGGCGTCGAGGCCGAGACGGCGCGCAATGCGTCCGACGAGCCGTTCGGCCGCTTCCGGCGATTTGTCGCGCAGCGACCACGCCGTTTCGTGGAGGAGAAGCGCCACATAGAAGGGCGCCTTATCCCCGGCGCGCGCGAGTATCGATGTCGCGATCGGATGCAGCGCCTTCGCGCCTCCGTTTTCGATTTCCTTCAGGACGCCGATCGACTGGAACACGTTTTCATCGATCGAAAACCGCCGGTAGAGACCGTATTCGATGCGCCCGATCGTCTTGCCGAAGGACGGAATATATTTGCCGAGGAGCCCGGTCTCCTCCATCACGCGCAAAGTCTTCACCGGATCCTTCGCCTCGGTCAGCGTCGCCAGGAAGAGTTTTGCGACGACTGGATCATTGCGGACATCCGTCGTGACATTGGCGACGCCGGCGGCGACGACAGCAAGCGCGTCGGGATGAAAATCAAGGTCAGGCCGTTTCGCGAATGCGCGGAACAGGCGGAAGAAATCGACCGGATGCGCGCGCGCGCGCGCAGGGCTATCAAAGGCGAGCCGGCCGAATTTCAGCTTCAGATTGGCTTTCGGGCCCGCTTCGTCGGCGAGAAGCGCTTTCGGCAGGGCCTTCAACGCCCTCGGCGAAAGGCCGAGATGCTGCTCCTCCAGCTTGGCGGAGAAGATTCGCGTCAGCCGGCCGATATGCATGGCGTTGAGGAAGAAATGCTTCATCAGCCTCTCGGCCGCGGATATCCCCGCGCGGTCGTGATAGCCGAGACGCGCGGCGAGCGCCGGCTGAATGTCGAAAGAAAGCCGTTCGTCGGCGCGTCCGCGCAGATCGTGAAGCTGGAAGCGCACCGACCACAAGAACCGCTCGCACTTTTTCAGTGCGCGAATATCTTCCGTAGAAAGAAGTTTTTTCGGCGCCTTGGGATCGTCGATGTCGCGCTCAAAATCGTATTTGTAGAGCCAGCGTATGGTGTGAATATCCCGGAGTCCGCCCTTGCCCTCCTTGACGTCGGGTTCGGCGAGAAAACGCGATTCCTCCGACCGCTCGTGACGCTCGTCGCGCTCCCTGTCCTTGGCGGCTGCGAACTCCTTTTTCGTATGTTTACGGAGCTTGTCATAGCGTTTGGCGAAATCGGCGTAGAGCGCGACGGGCCCCGCAAGCCGGCGCGCGTCGAGATAGGCCGTGCGCGCGACCATATCGCCCTTTGCGAAATCGACCGCAGAGGCGGGCGTGTGGACGCCGTGTCCGACCTTCAGTCCCGCGTCCCAAAGCGGATAGAGGATAAAGTCGAGCAGCGGCCTGATGTCCGGGCCCTTGGGCGCCTCGAGAAACAGAAGATCGATATCGGAGAACGGCGCCAGCCTTCCCCGGCCGAAGCCGCCGACGGCGGCGATGGCGAGGCCGTTTGCAAGCTCGGGAAAGAGCCGCGCGCCGGCCTCGTAAAGCGCGAGCACGGCTTCTTCGGCGCATTCGGCGAATTTCTCGGCTGCGATGTCGCCGCGGGCGTAATCGCGCGTGATGGCGCGCCGGCGTTCGGCGAGGATCGCCTTGAGTCGCGCGCCCGCTTCGCCATAGGACTGACCGGCGCGCTGACGCTCGGCCGCCTCGAGGATCGCCGCGGCGAGCGCGCCCGCCTTGGCGGCGGCGCCCTTCGTCTTCGCCGCGCTCTCGGACGCCGATGCGTCGCTCATTCCGCGTCATCCGCCAGATGTTTCAGCCGATATATGGCGTCAAGCGCGTCGCGCGGCGAGAGGGCGTCGGGATCGATCGCCTGCAAGGCCGCCCGCAGCCCGTCGTCTTTCGGCGATTCCGCGCGCGGCGCGGCCGCGGGCGCGGCGAACAGCGGCAGATCGGCGATGGGCGCGGCTCTGGCGCGCTCCGATTCCAGAAGATGGAGCACCGCTTCGGCGCGCGCGACGACGCTTTGCGGCAGCCCGGCGAGCCGCGCCACCGCAACGCCATAGGAGCGGTCCGCCGGTCCCTCGCCCACCTCGTGCAGAAAAACGACGTCGCCCTTCCATTCCCTCACGCGCATCGACACGTTTTTGAGCCGCGGCAGCGATGCGGCGAGCGCGGTCAATTCGTGATAGTGCGTCGCGAACAGCGCCCGGCATTGCGTCCGGTCGTGCAAATGTTCGACCGCCGCCCACGCGATCGACAGCCCGTCAAAGGTCGAGGTCCCCCGGCCGATCTCGTCGAGCACGACGATGGCGCGCCCGCCCGCCTGATTGAGGATGGCGGCCGTTTCGACCATTTCGACCATGAAGGTCGAGCGTCCGCGCGCCAGGTCGTCCGCCGCGCCGACGCGCGAGAACACCCGGTCCGCGACGCCGATAT
Source organism: Alphaproteobacteria bacterium (assembly GCA_016125425.1). Lineage (GTDB taxonomy): Bacteria > Pseudomonadota > Alphaproteobacteria > Caulobacterales > Parvularculaceae > Amphiplicatus. Next base: position 75,556 of record WGLT01000009.1, on the reverse strand, counting down.
GCGCCGAGGACGCGGGCACGAATCCGCCCGCCTGCGCGAGAATCGCGATCAGCGCGTTCTGTCGCAGAAAGGTCGACTTGCCGGCCATATTCGGTCCGGTCACAAGCCACAAGCGCGCGCCCGTCTCGTCGGCGAGCAGACAGTCATTGGGCGAAAAGCGCTCCGCGCCCGCCTTCTTCAGAGCCTGTTCGACCACCGGATGCCGCCCCGCCCTGACGTCGAAGGCGAGGCTTCGATCGATCAGCGGACGAACATAATTTTCTTCGCGGGCGAGTAGCGCGAAACTGATCGCGACGTCGAGCGCCGCGGCCGCCTCCGCCGCCGCTGAAATGTCGCCGGCGCGCTCGACCGTCGCCGCCGTGAGCCGCTCGAAGATCTCCAGTTCGCGGGCGAGCGCTTCGTCGCGCGCGCGCGCGATCTTCGCATCGAGATCGGCGAGCTCGGTCGTCGTGAAACGCACCGCGCTCGCAAGCGTCTGCCGGTGAATGAAGGTCGCGTCATGCGGCGGCTTGAATAGCTGGTCCGCAATGCTCGGCGTCGCTTCGACGAAATAGCCGAGCACATTGTTGTGCCGGATCTTGATCTGACGCAGGCCCGTCGCTTCCCGGTATTTCGCTTCGAGACCGGCGATGACGCGCCGCGATTCATCGCGCAGCAGCCGCACCGAATCGAGGCCAGGATCGAAATCCCTGGCGATGAAGCCGCCGTCGCGCGCAAGCAGCGGCGGCTCGGCCGCAAGCGCCTCTTTTAGCAGCGTCGCCAGCTCGGAAAATCCGCCCGTCCCGCGCGCTTCGAGCGCGGCGGCGGCGGCGGCGATTTCATCGGGCTTGGGGCCCTGGAAATCCGCGCGCTCGATCAACGCCGCGATGTCTGCGGCCCGGGCGAGCCCGTCGCGGATCGCCGCGAGATCGCGCGGCCCGCCGCGGCCGAGCGAGAGCCGCGTCAAGGCGCGCGCCATATCGGGCGTGCGTTTCAGGAGCGCGCGCGCATCCGCCGAAAGCCGCTCGTCCGCCGCAAAGGCGGCCACCGCGTCGAGACGCCGGTTGATCGCGTCCGGGTCGGTCAGGGGCGAAGACAGCCGCGCCGCCAGAAGCCGCGCGCCCGGCCCCGTCGCGGTGCGGTCGACCGCGGCGAACAGCGAGCCGTCGCGCCCGCCCGACTGCGATTCCAGAATTTCAAGCGAGATGCGCGTCGCCTGATCGATCAACATGGCGCCGGCGGCTTCGGCGCGTTGCGGCGGGCGCAGCGCCGGCATGCGTCCGACCTGGGTCAGCGCAATATAGGAAAGGAGCCCGCCGAGCGCGGCCTTGTCGGCGCGCGCAAAGGCGCCGAACGCGTCGAGCGAGGCGACGGCGAAGCTTTCGCACAGCTTGCGCTCGCCAGTGCGGCTGTCGAACAGCGCCGCGGGCTGGCGCGTCACCGTCGCATCGCGCTCGATCTCGGCGAGGACGCCGGCCCAGTCCGCTTCCGGCGGCTGATCGGCGATCACCAGCTCGCGCAGGGAAAGCGCCGCCGCATGCAGACGAAATTCATCCGTATTCGTCTCGCGCACGAAGAGTTCGCCGGTCGATATGTCGGCCCAGGCGAGCGCCGCCTCCCGCCCGGCGCCGAGCACCGCCAGCGCGGCGAGATGATTGCTGCGCTCTGCGTCGAGCAGCGTGTCTTCGGTCAAGGTGCCCGGCGTGACGAGGCGCACGATGGCGCGCCGCACGACCGATTTGCCGCCGCGCTTTTTCGCCTCGGCCGGATCTTCCGTCTGCTCGCAGATCGCGACCTTGAAGCCTTTCTTGATCAGCCGCGCGAGATAGCTCTCATGGCTGTGCCAGGGCACGCCGCACATCGGAATGTCCTGTCCGAGATGCTTGCCGCGCTTGGTCAGCGCGATATCGAGCGCGGCGGCGGCCGTTACGGCGTCGTCGAAAAAGAGCTCGTAGAAATCCCCCATGCGATAGAACAGCAAAGCGTCACCCGCCTCGCGCTTGATATCGAGGTATTGCGCCATCATCGGCGTCACCCCGGCGGTCGGCATATCCGGCGAAGAAGCGTCCATCGGGCCCTTGCAAACTGGCGGCGGAGGCGGAGTCCTTATAGAAGCAATGCCCTCTGAGTCGGAACGGCGCCGCCGCGGGCCCATGCGATGTGTGGAAAACTTAAGCTGAAAAGCCGTCGGTCTGATCCGTCCCGTCGCTCCGAATCCTCGAAATTCGAGGCGATGCTCGATCTCGACGGGCGATCCGCGCCTGCGACGGTCACCGTCAATCGCCGCGCAAAGCGCCTGATCCTTCGCGTCGACCCTGTGGCGGGACGCGTTCTCGTCACGGCGCCGTCGAAACGGGCGATCCCCGAGGCGCTGCGCTTCGCGCAAACCCGGGCGGGCTGGATCAAGCTGCAATTCGAGGAAGGCGGCGCGGCGCGGCCCTTTGTCGACGGCGGCGAGTGCCCCTATCGCGGGGTGCGCCATCTTGTGGTCAATGAGGGGGGACCGCGCGCGCCGGTCCGCGTCATGGGCGGCGAGCGCCCCGTCCTTCAGGTCGGCGGCGACCCGGCGCATCTGAACCGCCGGCTTGTCGACTGGCTAAAGCGCGAGGCGCGCAAGGCGCTCGAAGAACGCGCCCGCTTTTTCGCCGACAAGCTTGAGCGAAAAATCACGCGGATCAGCGTGCGCGATACGCGCTCGCGATGGGGATCGTGCACCCATGACGGCGCGCTGTCCTTTTCCTGGCGTCTCATTCTTGCGCCGCCGGAAATTCTCGACAGCGTCGCCGCGCATGAATGCGCTCATCTCGTTCATCTCGATCATTCGCCCGCTTTCTGGCGAACGCTCGAAAGCCTCGGCGTCGATGAAAAGGCCTCGCGCGCGTGGTTCGAGCGTCACGGCCCGCAGCTCTACGCCTGGGGCGTCGAGACGCGCGCGCGCGCCGCCTAGGCGGGCGCCTGCAGGAGCGCCGCCACGGGATCGGGCTGGTCGGATGGGGCGTCGCCGGCCGAATGCGGCGCGATCCTGACCGCGGGCGCCTGATGGGCGAGGAGCGCGCGGCTCATCGCTTCATGCCAGATGACCGCCGGCGCGCCGCCGCCTGTGATCTTGCGCATCGGCGCATTGTCGTCGCGGCCGACCCAGACGACGCCGACAAGGCCGCCGACATGGCCGGCGAACCAGGCGTCGCGGCTGTCCTGCGTGGTGCCGGTCTTGCCGCAGGCGCGCCAGCCTGAAATCGCGGCGCGGCGGCCGGTGCCGCCTTTGACGACTTCGGCCAGCATGTCGTTCAGCATGGCGACGGAGCGAAAGCTCGCCGCCGCCTCGCCCGTCGCGGTCGGCCGGCGGTAAAGCACTTCGCCGTCGCTCGTCCGTATGCTGTCTATTGCGTGCGGAGCGACGCGGAAGCCGCCATTGGCGAAGGCGGCGTAGACGCCGCCGAGCTCGAGAGGCGAAACGGCGTCGACCCCGAGCGCCAGCGCCGGACCTTTCGTCAGCGCGCCTTCGATGCCGAGGCGGCGCGCCATCAGCCGCACGCGCGTGCGCCCGACCGCCTCTTCGACGCGGACGGTCGCCCCGTTCAGCGAATGCTGGAGCGCCGTCGTCAGGCTGACTTCGCCGAAATAGCGGTCATTATAGTTGGCCGGCGACCAGCTCCCGATCGTGACCGGCGCGTCAAGCACTCTGTCTTCCGGCGCGTAGCCGGCTTCGAGCGCGGCGAGATAGACGACAGGCTTGAAGGCCGAGCCCGGCTGGCGGCGCGCCTGCGCGGCGCGATTGAACTGGCTTTGCGCATAGTCGCGTCCGCCGATCATCGCCCTGACCCCGCCCTCGGCGTCGAGAATGACCGCCGCCGCCTGGATATCCTCCGCCAGCGGTTCTTTTCTCAAACCCGCCGCGAGCCCCTCTTCCAGCGCCGCCTGCATCGCCGGATCGAATGTCGTCTGAATGACGAGATCGGCGTCGATGTCGTCGGTTAGCTCGCGCGCTTCCTGCAAAACATAATCGGTGAAGTATGGCGCGTTGGCGGAATCGGGCGCGGCGAGAATGACAGGTTCGGCGCGCGCCGCGCGCGCCTCCTGCGCGGTTATGAAGCCCGCCTCCTGCATTTCATTGATGACAAGACCTGCGCGCGCGCCGGCGTCGTCAGGATTGTTCATCGGGCTCAGCCGAGACGGCGCCTTCAACAGGGCGGCCAGAATCGCCGCTTCGCCGAGCTTGAGATCCTTCGCCGGCTTTCCGAAATAGCGCCGGCTCGCCGCATCGACGCCATAGGCGCCCGCGCCGAAATAGACGCGGTTCAGGTACAGCGTCAGAATTTCGTCCTTGGTGAATTTGCGTTCGAGCCAAAGCGCGAGCAACAGCTCCTGCACTTTTCGCTTCAGCGTGCGCTCCGGAGACAGAAACAGATTCTTCGCGAGCTGCTGGGTAATTGTCGAACCGCCTTCGCGGATTGCGCCGGCGCGCGCATCGACGATCGCCGCCCGCAGAACCGACAGCGGATTGACGCCGATATGGTGATAAAAATTGCGGTCCTCGACGGCGAGCACGGCTTCGGGGACATAGCGCGGCAGATCGGCGAGACGGACCGGCGCGCCCGTGCTCACCCCGCGCACGGGCATGGGCGAGCCGTCGATCGCCAGCAGCGCGATCTTCGGCGCGCGTTGACGCGCCCAAAGCCCGTCCGTCGACGGCAAGTCGCGCGCGAAAAAGGCGACGAAAACGGCGAGCGCGGCAAGGCCCATCAGGACGGCGGCCCCGGCGTTCGCGCCATAGCGCAAGACGAGCGGCATGCGGGCTGCTGTCCTCGGCCGCGGCCTTCGAGCCCGGGCGCGGCGCCTCAGGGCCGGTTTCCTGCGCGTTTTGGTCATCGGCCATTGTGTCGCCGGTTCAGGGTTAACGAGCGGTGAATCGCCCTGCCCGCCCGGCTGTTCACGCCGGGCCAAAGCGCGTAAACTCATGGAAAATCAGCAAAAAGATGACGGGCGGGGTGAGTCAGGTGGCAATGGTTGAAGCGGCGCCGGCGCCGGTTGAAGACAGCAAGGAAGCGGCGATTATCGAGGCTGCGCGCAAGGTGTTCCTCGCCCGCGGCTATGACGGCGCCAGCATGGACCTGATCGCGCTGACGGCCGGCGTCTCGAAACGAACCGTCTACAACCGCTTCCGCTCGAAGGAGGAGCTGTTCGCCGCCGCCATTATGGAGACGTGCCGGCACATCCTGCCGGTCGAGACGACGTCGATCGAATCGAGCCTGCCGCCGGAGGAGTTCATTCGTGAAATGGCGCGGCTGTTTCTGCATGGCGTGATCGAGCCCGAGGCGCTCGCCCTGAAACGGATCGCCGCCTTCGAGGCGGCCCGCAGCCCGGCGCTCGGCGAAGCCTATCTGCGCCACGGGCCGCGCTGGATGATCAAGGCCTATACGCCCATGCTCGAGCGCCTCGTCGCGCGCGGCGCGCTGAAGGTCGACGATCCCGAGCGCGCGCTCTGGCGGCTCGGCGCGATGCTGACCGAACCGCTGGTGACCGATGTGCTGATGGGCCAGCCGCCAGCCGATCTTGAAGCGGCGATCGAATGGCAGATTGATTCCGCCGTCAGCGCTTTCATGCAGCTCTACGGCGCGTGATGCGGGCGCGCCGCGACGCGGCCTCATTCGAGCGATGATCAAAACAAAACCGGCGCAGGATCGAACCTGCGCCGGCTGAATTCTTGTCGCTCAGACGATCGGGCTTATTCGAAGCTGATCGTCACTTCCGTGCGACGGTTCAAAGGCTCGCGCACGCCGTCCGGCGTCGGCTTGGCCGGACGGTCTTCGCCATAGGCGAAGGTCTGGATGCGATCGGCCGGCACGCCATTGGCGATCAGCGCGTCGCGCACGACATTGGCCCGGCGCAGCGAAAGCGCCTGGTTGTATGCGGACGAACCCGACCGGTCGGCGTTGCCTTCGACCTTGACCGTCTGGATGTTGTTGGCGAGCGCGCGCTGCGCCGCCTCGCGGATAAGGTTTTGCGCTTCCGGCGTCAGATTCGACTTGTCGTAATCGAAATAGACGACGAAGCCGACCGGCTCCGGCACGGCGGCCTGTTTCTCGACGAGCTGCGGCGGGCAGTCGGCCGTCACCGGCACGCTCGAACCGTCCCAGCAGTCTTTGTACTGCACTTGGGGCGCGGCCTGCGACGGGCCGAAGTTCCAGCGGAAGCCGGCGAAGACCGAATGATCGTGATAAGGCGCTTCATAAGCGAAGGGCGTAGCCGCGATCACGCCGGCGAAGTTCGGCCTGTGCGCGCGCAGATAACGATAGGACACGTCGAGCGTGACGCCCTCGGCGACCCGGATCGCAAAGCCGCCCAGCGCCTGGTAGCCGAAGGCCCAGTCGCTATCATTGACCGACATCGGCGAAAATCCGTTGAGCGCGACCGGATTGACGCCCGTCAAGTTCTGGCTGATCCGCACCGCCCCTGCGCCGATGCCGACGAACGGATTGATCGCCCCGCTCGGATTCAGGTCGCGAATGAGGTTCGCCATAATCGAGTAGGATTTCACGTCGCCGCTCAGCGTGCTTCCCGGAAAGCCGCTGAAGCTCAAATTGTCGCCGACCCACTGGCGCGCATGATTGCGACGATAGGAGAATTCAAGCTCGGTCCGCCATCCGTTGCCGTATTCATAGCCGAGCGCCGAATAGGCCCCAACGCCGTTTTTATAATCGGCGTTGGCGTCGAACAGCAGCGGACCGCTCGTCGCCTCAATGTCCTGGTCCTGATTGATATAGGAAAGGCCCGCGCCGATCGCGCCATAAAGGCCTTCATAAGCATGTGCGGCCGGCGCCATCGCCAGCATGGCGGCCCCTGCGATCAAGGTGGCTTTTAATGTCATGGGTCTCCCCTCCTTGGGTGGAAAACGGCGTCCGCGCTACTCGTGTCGCGACGCCCCGATTCGATGCTCTTCCTAACCAATTCCCCGCGTCACTAACAGCGACATTTCTGCAAATGCGCGCGCAAGATATATTAACCTTTAACGCCTGTTGCTTCAACGCATCGCAAGGTTGCGCGGCGGTTGGGGAGCCGGCCCCTATGGCGAAGGGCGATTTGCAAAGCCTTGTTGCGAAAAAGACACGGCTCGCTGCGAACTGCGCCGGGCCCAAGCTGGCCGGCCGGGCGAATCCCTTGTGCGGACGGTGAAATTTCTCGCGCCGGAACGGCATTGCGCGCCGGCGCCCTCGCTTCTAAATTCGCCGCCAGACGGTGCTCCCCAAAAGGGAGAGAATAGGGAACGCGGTGAAACTCCGCGGCTGTGCCCGCAACTGTAAGCGGCGAGCCTGCTCCGACCAGCGCCACTGAGCCGATGGGCTTCGGGAAGGCGGGGAGAAGGCGAGGACCCGCAAAGCCAGGAGACCTGCCGTCGACGTCGCCTTTTTCGCGGCCGGGAATAGCCGGGAAAAGCGGGCGTGATCGGCGTTTGGCCGTTCGGCGCATCGACATGGCGACATCCGTAAAACTCAGGATGGAGCCAGCCGATGAAGCCCAAAACCGCGCCGCTTTTCATTAAAGAGACAACCCCGCACGCGCCCGCAGCAATCGCCCTTGCGCTGCTGATCAGCGTCTCGCCCGCGCGCGCCGATGACGAGATCGTCGTCTCCGCGACGCGTTCGCCCATGCCTGCGCTCGAAACAGGAACGAGCATAACGGTTATCGACGCGAAAGATATCGAACTCCGGCAGGATGTCTTCGCGCTGGACGCATTGCGCGCCGCCGCCGCTGTCAATGTCGCGCAGAACGGCGCCTTCGGCGGACAGGCTGCGCTGTCGATCCGCGGGGAATCATCGGGCCGAACGCTCGTCCTTCTCGACGGCGTTATCGTTAATGATCCGGCGGCGCCGGGCGGCGGATTCGATTTCGGTCTGCTCGACGTCGCCGATATCGATCATATCGAAGTGCTGCGCGGCCCCCAGAGCATTCTCTACGGCTCGGAGGCGATCGGCGGCGTCGTTTCAATCACGACGAAACGGGGCGAAGGCGCGCCGGCCGTCAACGCTTTTCTCGAAGGCGGCTCGCTGAGGACATTACGCGGCGGTCTCGGCGTAGCAGGCGCATCCGGCCGGGTCGATTACCGCGCAAGCGCTTTCGGCATAACGACGAAGGGCGTCAGCCGCGCCGACGGCGGGACCGAGCCTGACGGGCTCCGCTCCGGAACCGCGAGCGCCGATATGGGCGCTCAGCTGGCGGATAATTTCCGCGTCGAGACCAGCTTGCGTTATCAGCGTTCGGACACGGATATCGACGGTTTCCCGCCGCCGAATTTCACGCTCGCCGACACGAATGAAAGAGAGGAATCCAAATCGCTGCTGACATCCGGTCGGGCCATTCTTTCGCTTTTCGACGGCCGGTTCGAATCGGTTGCAAGCCTTGACTACAACCGCATCGACCGCCGCGATCTCGACGGGGCGACAGAGACATTTTCATCGCAGGGCGGGCGTCTGGCGGGCGAATATCTCGCGCGCGTCAAGGCGTCGGACTGGCTGTCATTCGTCGCTGGCGCAAAGACCGAGCGAACGCATATCAACAGCGAAGGGCTGGACGACTCCGTCACGGTCAACAGCGTTTACGCGCTGACGATCCTAAAGCTCTTCCCTGCGCTCACGCTCACCGCCGGCGGACGCCATGACGACCACGAAGCATTTGGCGGCCATTCGACCGCGCGCGTCACCGGCGCCTATCGCATTGACGACGCGGGGCTGAACCTGCGCGCAAGCTGGGGACAGGGCTTCGCCGCGCCGACGCTTTTCCAACTGAATTTCGTCTGTTGCGGCGGAACTGAACCAAATCGCAATCTGCAGCCGGAAACCTCCGTCGGTTGGGACGCAGGATTCGACAAGGATTTTGGCTCTCTGGCGAGGCTGAGCGCGACCTATTTCCGTCAGGAAACGACTAATCTCATCGACTTTAATTTCGCGACCGGCGCCTATTTCAATGTCGACAAGACCTTGCGCAAGGGCGTCGAGACGAGCGTTGTGCTCCAACCTCTTCCCAATGTCGATCTCAATGTCGCTTACGCCCATATCGAGGCGATCGACCGGCTGACCGGCGCGCCGCTTCTGCGCGTTCCGAAAAACGCCGCGACGGCGAGCGCCGACTGGCGCGCGAACGACAAGCTCACCTTGGGTGCGAGCCTGCGTTATAACGGCGAGGAACAGGATTTCGGCGGCGTCCTCGCGCGCTTCGTCCGCGCCGATTTCCGCGCCGCATACGCCGCGACCCGCTCGCTGGAGATCTATGCGCGGCTCGAAAACGCCTTCGATCGTCACTATGAGGAAGCGCTGGGCTATGGCGAACCGGGCCGCTCGCTTTTCGGCGGCGTTCGGGTGCGCCTGTGAAGGGAGCGGCGCTCTTCGTCGCGGCCGCTTTGGCGGCTTTTCCCGCCGGCGCCGCGCCGCGCGCCGTTTCTCTTGATTTTTGTGCGGATCAATATCTCCTCGCCATCGCCGCGCCGGAGGAAATTGCAGCCGTTTCCCCGAAGGCGCGGGGAGACGATTCCTATATGCGCGAGAAAGCCCGGCGTCATCGGGCCGAGCGCGCGAGCGTCGAATCGATCGCCGCGCTCAAGCCGGATCTCGTTTTCCGCTTCTGGGGCGGCTCGCCGCAAATGGCCGGCGTATTGGAGCGCTTCGGCGCGCGCGTCGTAACGCTCGATTATCCGGCCGATTTCGAAACGGTTCGCAAGGACATCCGCATCGTCGCCGCCGCGCTGCATCGCGAGGAACGCGGCGAAGCGATGATCGACGAACTTGACCGGCGCCTTGCGGCGCTGGGAAACGGGCCGCGCCCGCAGGTCGCCGCGCTTTACGTAACGCCCGGCGGCGTCACCGCCGGCGAAGGCACGATGATGGCGTCCGTATTGAACGCGGCCGGCGTCGAAAATCTGGCCGCCGGCAAACATGGCTGGCCGGCCCTGCCGCTGGAGAGCCTGGTTCTGAAACCGCCCCGAATGATCGTCGCGGGGTTTTTCGGCGCGACGACCGAATATGTGAACAACTGGTCGGCGGCGCGCCACCCGGCCTTCGCGGCGCTTTTCAGAAAGACGCCGACCGTGAGGCTTGACGCCGATCTCATCAGCTGCCCCGCCTGGTATTCGGTCGAGGCGGCCGAAAAGATCGCCGCAAGCGCCCGCAAACTGAAGGAAAGCCGTCCCGATGCGGAGGAATGAACTCATCTGGCCGCTCGCGCTCGCCGGCGCAGGAGCGGCCCTCGTCGCCCTCTCCTGCCTGATCGGCCCGGGCGGGCTTTCCCCGCTCGCCGCGACAAAGGGTCTGTTCGGCGCGGGCGACCCCGCCTTCGTCATGATCGCCCAGCAGATCCGCCTGCCGCGCGCGCTTGCCGCCTGGGCGGCGGGCGCAGCGCTCGGCGCAAGCGGCGCCGGTCTGCAAGGGCTGCTGCGAAATCCGCTCGCCGATCCCGGCGTGCTCGGACTTTCGACCGCCGCCTCGCTCGGCGCCGTCGTCGCAATCTATTTCAATCTCGCGCATGCGACGCCGTTTGCGACGCCGGCCGCCGCCATCGTGTTTGCGCTCGGCGCGACGGCGGCGCTCTATCTTCTCGGCGCGGGACGCGTGTCGACCGCGCGGCTTATTCTCGTCGGCGTCGGAATCGCATCGTTCACGACGGCGTTGATCGCGCTTGCGATGAATTTCGCGCCGAACCCGTTCGCGCTGTCCGATCTCGTCTCCTGGCTGTTCGGCACGGTCGCCAACAGGAGCTTTTCCGATCTTGCGCTCGCCCTCCCGCCGATGACGGCGGGTCTTGCGCTGCTGCTCGTCGCAGGGCGCGGATTGCGCGCGCTCGCGCTCGGCGAGGAAGCGGCGGCGAGCCTCGGCGCCGATCTGTTCCGCCTGCGCGGCCTCGTCATTGCGGGATCGGCGTTGCTTGTCGGCGCGAGCGTTTCGCTCGCCGGCGCCGTCGGCTTTGTCGGCGTCGTCGCGCCGCATATCGCCAGACCGCTCGCCGGTCACGATCCGGCGAAGACCATTCTTCCCGCCGCGCTTGCCGGCGGCGCGCTGCTCGCGGCGGCTGATCTGTTCGTGCGCCTTGCGCCCTTCGATCAGGAATTGAAGCTGGGCGTGGCGGCGGCGCTGATCGGGGCGCCGGGCTTTGTCTGGATCGCCGCGCGTACGAAAAGGCTTGCGGCATGAAAGCGCGGATCGAAGCCAGGGACGTGATCGTCGGTCGGGACGGACGCATTTTGAACGGCGTCAGCCTCTCGGCGCGCGCCGGCGAAATGATCGGCCTTGTCGGCCCGAACGGCGCGGGCAAGACGACCTTGCTGCGCGCCCTTGCGGGGCTGGAGCCCGTCTCAGCCGGATCGTGCGATATCGACGGACAGGCCGCAGCCGCAATGGCCCCGACCGTCCGGGCGCGGAAGCTTTCCTATCTTCCGCAGACAAGGCCTCTCTTCTGGTCGATGACGGTTGAGGCGATCGTCGCGCTCGGCCGCTTCGCCTATGGCGCGCCGGACCGCCTTGAAGGCGAGGACGCAGCCGCCGTCGCGCGCGCGATGGAGGCGACCGGCGTCGACCGCTTGAAGGCGCGCGCAGCGACGACGCTGTCGGGCGGCGAAGCCGCGCGCATGCATCTGGCGCGCGCGCTCGCCGCCGAGGCGCCGATCCTGCTCGCGGACGAGCCGACCGCAGCGCTCGATCCGCGCCATCAACTTGCGATCATGAAAGTCTTGCGCGCGCGCGCCGACGACGGGACGCTGGTCATCGCCGCGCTGCATGATCTCTCCCTCGCCGCCCGTTTCTGCACGCGGATCATTCTCCTCGCCAACGGACGGGCGATCGCAGACGATGCGCCGGCGGGCGCGCTCACGGAGACCCATCTGGCGAGCGCTTTCGGGGTCGCGGCGAGCGTCTCGAAGGCGGGAGACCGCTTGGAGATCCGCTTCGGCGATTGAACCCCGGACAACGCAGACGAAAAGGCCGGGCGCGAAGGCCCGGCCGATTCGTCGTCGTCGTTGCGGCGCGGCTATTTCACGCCGTGCATGAGCTTGGCGATGAAGGGCGATATCAGGAAGAGCACAATCCCCGCGCCGACCAGCAGATAGAAGCTGAAGGTGAATCCATGCAGCGCGGAAGCGACGGTCATTCCCGTTTCGCCGCTCACCGAACCGGCGAAAATGCCGGAAAGGTTGTTGCCGATCGAAATGGACAGAAACCAGCCGCCCATCGCGAGTCCCACAGACCGCACCGGCGCAAGCTTCGTCACCATGGAAAGACCGATCGGCGACAGGCAAAGCTCGCCCAGCGTCTGGATCACATAGGTGAGCATGAGCGGCCAGAGCGGGATGTGGCCGTTAGAGACGAGGCTCGACAGCGCAAACATCAGCACTGTGAAGCTCAGGCCGTTGAGGATCAAACCCATGCCGAACTTCCGGGGAACGGAGGGTTCGGCGTTCATCGAACTCAAGGCGGCCCAGATCATCGTCACGATCGGCGCGAGGATGACGATCGCGATCGGATTGACCGACTGGAACCAGCCGACCGGGAACTCCCAGCCGCCAAGATCCCGATTGACGATGTTCTCGGCCAGGAAGTTGAACGAACTGCCGGCCTGTTCGAAGAAGCACCAGAACAGAATATTGAAAATGAAGAGCGCGATCATGGCGAGCACCTTATCGCGCTGGACATTGCCCTCTCTGACGCCTTCGGCGATCATCAATATCGCCAGAATCACGAACATGGCGCTCAGGCCGTATTGAATCAGATCGGCGCCCACGCGCGATAACAGCAGATAGACGATCGGCGCGCAGATGGCGGCGCCGATGAGAACGATCGCGGTTTTTCCGACGCCGCTCCCTTCCGGCGGCCGGCCGATTTCGCCGAGCTGTCTGCGTCCGAACCAGAACCAGAGGAAGCTGATGATCATGCCGATTCCGGTCGTGATGAAGACGATCTTGTAGTTTTGCGCCATCGGCGTGTCGGTCAGCGTGCTCGCGAGCCAGCCTGTCACCAGCGGCGCGACGAGCGCGCCGGCGTTGATTCCCATGTAGAAAATGGTGAAGCCGCGGTCGCGACGCGGATCGCCCGGCGCATAAAGATGCCCCACCATTGTGGAGATATTGGGCTTGAATAGACCGTTGCCGGTGATGACCACGGCGAGGCCCGCGAGGAAGATTTGCTGATTCGGAATTGTGATCATGAACAGGCCGGCGGCCGTGATGAGCGCGCCCAGAAGGATCGAACGCTGATAGCCGATCAGACGGTCGGCGGCGTAACCGCCGAAAATGGAGGTCGCATACACCAAGGCCAGAAAGGCACCGTAGGTGCGGCTTGCGTAAGCCTGTCCGGAGGGATCGCCGCCAAAAAATTGCGCCACGATGTACAGCGTCAGCGCCCAGCGCATGCCGTAGAAAGAGAACCGCTCCCAAAACTCCGTCATGAACAGCATCCACAATTGGCGCGGATGCCCTAGAATCGTCTTCTCGCCCGCCGGCGTTGCTGCAGCGTCCGTCATGATTCCTCCCGATTGCGGCGCCCCCGCGCCCGGCCCCCTCGCCCGAGACGGCCTGATGCAACAAAATCCGCGGGCGCGCCCCGCGGACAAGGCGCGCACTCTAGGCTAGATTTCCCGCTGAAATCCAGTGCTTGGAGGCCCTCATGACGCCGTTCGCGCTCGATTCGCGCCTCGCTGCGGACACGCTTTGCGTGGGTCAGCTCGACTTATGCGAGGTCCGTCTGATGAACGACAGGCGCTTCCGTTGGGCGATTCTCGTCCCGCGCCGGCCGCGGCTGTGCGAGATCTACGAACTGTCCCGCGCCGACCGGGCCCTTCTGGCCGAGGAGACCGCGCTCGCGGCCGAAACGCTCGCGCGCCTCGCCGGCGCCGACAAGATGAATGTCGGCGCGCTCGGCAATGAAGTGCGCCAGCTTCACATACATGTCGTCGCGCGGAAGGTCGGCGACGCCGCCTGGCCGGGGCCTGTCTGGGGCGCAGGCGCGCGCGAGCCCTATCCGGCGGGCGACGGCGAAACATTCGCCGTCGCGCTCGCAAAGGCGCTCGGGCTCAGCGCGAATGCGAATGCGCTCTAGTCGTTTTTCTTCCGCCCTATCGTCAGCGCCCGGACAAGTCCGACCGCAGAGATGAGAAGCCAGAAGGCCTCGATCGCCGCCGAAGCGATATTCATCGTAAAAGCGAGCGAGATGAGGATCAGCAGGGAGCCGACGGCGTTCAGCGCCGGATAAAGCGGCTCGGTAACGCTCATGCGGCCGATCTGCGAAAGAAAATAGGTCACGACGATCAGGGCGACGCCGACGATCCCGATGATATCGCTCGGCGCGACTGTCATCAGGACTGCATCGTCCAGCCTTCGACGCCCATCGCCGCTTGACGCACGGCCTCCGAGCGCGAGGGATGGGCGTGGCTGGTGCGGGCGATGTCTTCCGAAGCGCCGCCGAATTCGATGACGGAGACGCATTCGGCGATAAGCTCGCCTGCTTCCACGCCGATAATATGAGCGCCGAGAAGCCGGTCAGTTTTTGCGTCGGCGAGCAGTTTCACGAAACCGTCCGTTTCGTGATTTGTACGCGCGCGGCTGTTCGCCATGAAAGGAAATTTTCCGACCTTGTATTGAACGCCCGCCGCTTTCAACTGCTCTTCCGTTTTGCCGACCATCGCGACTTCAGGCCAGGTGTAAACAACGCTCGGCACCGCGTCGTAATTGACATGTCCGGCGCGTCCCGCGATCAGCTCAATGCAGGCGACGGCGTCGTCTTCGGCCTTGTGCGCCAGCATCGGCCCGTGGATGACGTCGCCGACCGCCCAAATCCCATCGACATTGGTGCGGAAATGATCGGTCACGACGAAACCGCGCGGGTCCGTCGCGACGCCGAGCTTTTCGAGCCCAAGCCCTTTCGTGTAGGGCCGGCGCCCGATCGAGACGAGAACAATGTCGGCCTCGACCGTCTCGGCCTCGCCGCCCGCCGCCGGCTCGACCGTCAACTTCACGCCTGATTTTGATTTCGTCGCGCCTGTCACTTTCGACGAGAGTTTAAAGCTCATGCCCTGCTTTTGCAGGATGCGCTGGAACTGCTTCGAGACTTCGCCATCCATCGTCGGCAGAATGCGGTCGAGAAATTCAATCACCGTCACCTTTGCACCCAGACGGCGCCAGACCGAACCGAGCTCAAGCCCGATCACGCCGCCGCCGATAACGACAAGATGTTTCGGCACGGAAGAAAGCGAGAGCGCGCCGGTCGAGGAGACAATCTGTTTTTCGTCGATATCGACGCCTTTGAGGGGCGCGACTTCCGAACCCGTCGCGATGACGATATTCTTTGCAGCGAGGTCCTGCGTCTTGCCGTCCGCGCCGGTTACGCGGACCTTGCCCGGTGCGATGATCTCGCCGCGCCCTAGTATCGCGTCAGCCTTGTTCTTCTTCAGGAGGAATTCAACGCCCTTGGTGAGGCCTTCGACCGCCTCATCCTTTTGCGCCATCATCTGCTTGATATCGAGCGAGACGCCGCCTGTTTTCACGCCAAGCGAAGGAAACTGTTTTTCCGCCTTTTCATACATCTCCGAGGCGTGAAGCAGCGCCTTTGACGGGATGCAGCCGACATTGAGGCAGGTTCCGCCGAATTTCTTGGTCTCGCGCGCATCGACGCAGGCGGCCTTGAGGCCGAGCTGGCCCGCCCTGATCGCGGCGTTATAGCCCCCCGGCCCGCCTCCGATGATGACGACGTCGTAGTCACTAGCCATGCGCATTCTCCGGCGGCCGCGCCATTGCGGCCGCTTTGATTAACGTTTCTCCGGCGCCTTAAAGATCCAGCATCAATCTCTGCGGGTCTTCGAGATTTTCCTTGACGCGCACGAGGAAGGTGACGGCGCCTTTGCCGTCGACGATGCGGTGATCATAAGAAAGCGCCAGATACATCATCGGGCGGATGACCACCTCGCCGCCGCGCGCGACCGGGCGCTCTTCGATGCGGTGCATGCCGAGGACGCCCGATTGCGGCGGATTCAAAATCGGCGTCGACAGGAGCGAGCCGTAAATGCCGCCATTCGACACGGTGAACGTGCCGCCCTGCATCTCTTCCAGCGTCAGCTCGTTCGCGCGGGCGCGCCGGCCGAAATCATTGATTGTTTTTTCGATCTCGGCCATCGACAGGGCGTCGGCGTCGCGCACGACCGGCACGACGAGACCGCGATCGGTGCCGACCGCCACGCCGATGTCGTAATGATTTTTGTAGATAATGTCGGTTCCGTCGATTTCGGCGTTGACCTCCGGCACCTCCTTCAAAGCGTGCACGCACGCCTTGACGAAGAAGGACATGAAGCCGAGCTTCACGCCGTGCTTCTTCTCAAACAGCTCTTTGTACTGAGAGCGGAGCGCCATCACCGCCGTCATGTCGACGTCGTTGAAGGTGGTCAGCATCGCCGCGTTGTCCTGCGCCTCTTTCAGCCGCCGCGCGATGGTCTGGCGAAGGCGCGACATCTTCACCCGTTCTTCGCGCGGACCGATGTCGCGGGGCGCGCGCGCCGGCGCGTCGATAGTTTTCGCCTTCGCAGGCGCGGCCGGCGCGGCGGCGGCGAGCGCATCGCCCTTGGTGATGCGGCCGTCCTTGCCCGTGCCCTTGATCGCCGACACGTCGAGCCCGCGCTCTTCGACGATGCGGCGGGGCGCCGGCGATAACGGCGCCTCGCTGACGTCGCTTCCGGCGCCGGCCCCGCCCTTTGCGGGCGTCGCCGTTTTCGCGGCGGCCGCGCCGTTTCCGTTGGCGCCAGCCGCGATGACCGCGAGAAGCGCGCCGACCTCGACCGTTTCGCCCTTCTTCGCGGCGATCTTTTTCACGACGCCGGCGACCGGGGCGACGATCTCCATCGCCGCCTTGTCGGTTTCAAGCGTGACGAGCGGCTCGTCGGCCGCAACCCTATCGCCTTCCTGTTTGAACCATTCGCCGACATCGGCCTCGGTGACGGATTCGCCGCCGGCCGGCGCGCGAACCTCGACATCCATGCCCGCGCCCGCCGGCGCGGCTTTTTTCTCGGGCGCCCTGGCGGCCTTCGGCGCAGGCGCGGCTGATTTCGCCGCCGATTTCGCGCCCGCCGCGCCAATCATTCCGAGCAGCGCATTCACCTCGACAGTGTCGCCCTCCCGGGCGGCGATCTCGGAAAGCACGCCCGCAGACGGCGCCGGAACCTCGACGGACACCTTGTCCGTCTCAAGTTCGACCAAGGGCTCGTCCGCGGTGACCGTGTCGCCTTCCTTTTTCAGCCAGCGCGCGATCGTCGCCTCGGTGACGGATTCGCCGAGAGTTGGTACGCGGATTTCAGTGGCCATAGTCGCTTGCGCTCCTGGCGAATAGCAAATAGCGAAAAGCGAGTAGAACGATTTCGACCGCCGACGCCTGATTTCTATTCGCTGCTTCCTGTTCGCTATTCGCTCGCCTCAGGCGAACGCCTCGTTCAAAAACTCTTCAAGCTCCAGTTTGTGCTTGCTCATCAGCCCCGTCGCAGGCGAGGCGGACGCGGCGCGGCCCACATAGCGCGCGCGCTTCGTTTTCGCGCCGATCTGCTCAAGCGTCCACTCGATATTCGGCTCCATGAAGAACCATGCGCCCATATTTTTGGGCTCCTCCTGGCACCAGACCATATCGGCTTTCTTGAAGCGCTGCAGCTCGGCCATCAGCGAATGAGCCGGGAACGGATAAAGCTGTTCGACGCGCAGGATGTAAACGTCGTTGACGCCGCGCCGCTCGCGTTCTTCGAGCAGGTCGTAATAGACCTTGCCCGTGCACATCACCACGCGGCGGATCTTGTCGTCAGAGACAAGCTTGACTGTCGAGCCCGGCCGCGATTCCGCGTCGTCCCACAATACCCGATGGAATGAAGAGCCGGGCCCCATCTCGGCGAAAGTCGACACCGCTTTCTTATGACGAAGCAGCGATTTCGGCGTCATCATGATGAGCGGCTTTCTGAAGTTCCGCCGCATTTGCCGCCGCAAAATGTGAAAATAATTGGCGGGCGTCGTGCAATTGGCGACCTGCATATTGTCCTGCGCGCAGAGCTGCAGGAAACGTTCGAGCCGCGCTGAGGAATGCTCCGGCCCCTGCCCCTCATAGCCATGCGGCAGAAGAAGGACGAGGCCCGACATTCTGAGCCATTTGCGTTCGCCCGACGACAGGAACTGGTCGATAATCACCTGCGCGCCGTTTGCGAAGTCGCCGAACTGCGCCTCCCAGAGAACGAGGAATTTCGGATTGGCCAGCGAATAGCCGTATTCGAAGCCCATGACCGCAAACTCGGAAAGGTTCGAGTCATGCGCTTCGAATGTCGCCTTGGCGCCCTTGAGATGGCGCAGGGGCGTATAGGTCTTCTCGGTCTCCTGGTCGATGAAGACGGCGTGGCGCTGCGAGAACGTGCCGCGCCGCGAATCCTGGCCGGACAGCCGGACGCCGAAGCCTTCGAGCAGAAGCGAGCCGAAGGCGAGCGCCTCAGCAGTGGCCCAGTCGATATCGGCGCCCTTCTCGATCGTCTCGCTCTTCTGCTTCAGAATGCGCGCGAGCGTGCGGTGCGCTTTGAAATCGGACGGGTAAGACGTGATGGTCTTGCCGATCCGTTTCAGGGTCTCAAGATCGACGGCGGTGTCGCCGCGCCGGTCGTCGTCGACAGGCGGCACGAATCCGGACCATTGCCCGTCGAGCCAATCCGCCTTGTTGGGTTTGAACGCCGTCGCCGCCTCAAACTCGCTGTTCAGGTAGGTTTCGAAGGCGGCGCGTTCGCGCTCCTCCCAGCCCTGATCAATCGTGCCCTCATTGACGAGGCGCGCCGCATAGATTTCGCGCGCAGTCTTGTGGGCGCGAATCTTCTTGTACATCAAGGGTTGCGTGAAGCTCGGCTCGTCGCCTTCATTGTGGCCGAACCGGCGATAGCAGAACATGTCGATGACGACGTCGGCGCCGAATTTCTGGCGGTATTCCGTCGCGACCTTCGCCGCATAGACCACCGCTTCGGGATCGTCGCCGTTCACGTGGAAGATCGGCGCCTCGACCATCTTCGCGACATCCGACGGATAGGGCGAGGAGCGCGCGAATTTCGGACTCGTCGTAAAGCCGATCTGATTGTTGACGATGAAGTGAATGCACCCGCCGGTCCGGTAGCCTCTAAGGCCTGAAAACTCGAAACACTCAGCGACGATCCCCTGCCCCGCAAAGGCGGCGTCGCCATGCAGCAGCAGCGGAAGCACATGCGTGCGCGGCGCTTCGATGTCGCCGGGCTCGATGCGATCCTGTTTGGAGCGCGCCTTGCCGAGAACGACCGGATCGACGGCCTCGAGATGCGACGGATTCGCCGTCAGCGAAAGATGCACGCGATTGCCGTCGAATTCGCGGTCCGAAGAGGCGCCGAGATGATATTTGACGTCGCCCGATCCGCCGACATCCTCCGGCGTCACCGACCCGCCCTGGAATTCGTGGAAGATGTGGTGATAGGGCTTGCCCATCACGGCGGCGAGAACGTTGAGCCGGCCGCGATGCGGCATGCCGATGACGATCTCTTTCACGCCGAGCGCGCCGCCGCGTTTGATGATCTGCTCAAGCGCGGGAACCATCGCTTCGGCGCCGTCGAGACCGAAGCGTTTGGTGCCCGTGTATTTCTTGTTGAGGAAATTCTCGAAGCCTTCCGCCTCGATGAGTTTCTTCAGGATCGCCTGCTTGCCTTCAGGCGTGAATGAAATGTCCTTGTCCGGCCCTTCGATGCGCTCCTGCAGCCACGCTTTGCGCTCGGGATCGGTGATGTGCATGAACTCGACAGCGAAAGTTCCGCAATAGGTGCGGCGCAGGATGTCGAGAATCTGGCGCAAGGTTGCGGTCTCGAGGCCGAGCACATGATCGATGAAGATCGGCCGGTCCATATCGGCTTCGGTGAAGCCGAGGCTCGCCGGATCGAGCTCGGGATGAACGCTTCGCGGCGTCAGACCGAGCGGATCGAGATCGGCGAGGAGATGCCCGCGGATGCGATAGGCGCGAATCAGCATTAAAGCGCGCAGGGAGTCGCGCGTTTGCTGGTGGACCGTCCTGGCGTCGAGCGCCGGCGCGCGCGCCTCGATCTTCGATTTGACGGTTTCTGCGACCTCTCCCCAATCGGAGTCGAGGGCGGCCGTCAGCTCGCCGTTGACGACGGGCGGCCAGTCGCGCCGCTTCCAGCTCGGTCCCTCGGCGTTCTTCTCGGCGACGCCCGCCGGATCGTCGAGGCGATCGAAAAAGGCGCGCAGGTCCGCCGACACCGCGCCGGGATTCTTCGCGTAGAGCGCATATTGTGCGTCGAGATAGGCGGCGTTCGCGCCTGAAAGGAACAGGCTGTCCGTCACATCTGCGGCGCGCTTTGCTGCTCCCCCGCCTGAGGAGGCCTCGCCGTCTTTCGCCATGGCGTAATCCACGTTAGGTCGTCGCGCCGTTTCGCCCCCTAGATACGCCAACCGCGAGACGATTCAATGGCTAACAAGCCTTAGACCTAGCGGCGCAATCTTTATTTTTTGAGAACTTCAAGAAGCGTGCGGCCCATGGAGGCCGGCGTCGGCGCGACCGTGATTCCGGCCGAGCGCATCGCCTCGATCTTCGCCGCGGCGGTGTCGTCTGCGCCGGAGACGAGCGCGCCCGCATGGCCCATCCGCCGGCCCGGGGGCGCGGTGACGCCGGCGATGAAGCCGACGGTCGGCTTCTTGACCTTATTGGACGCGAGGAAGCGCGCGGCCTCCGCCTCGGCCGACCCGCCGATTTCGCCGATCATGATGATCGAATGGGTGTCGTCGTCGGCGAGGAACAGCTCGAGGATTTCGATGAAATCCGAGCCCTTGACCGGGTCGCCGCCAATGCCGACGCAGGTCGACTGGCCGAGCCCAGCCATCGTCGTCTGGTGGACGGCCTCATAGGTCAGCGTGCCGGAGCGCGAGATGACGCCCACATGGCCTTTCCTGTGAATATGTCCCGGCATAATGCCGATCTTGCATTCGCCCGGCGTGATGACGCCCGGGCAGTTCGGCCCGACGAGGCGCGTCTTCGAGCCGTCGAGGGCGCGTTTCACCTTGACCATATCGAGGACCGGAATGCCCTCGGTGATGCAGATGACGAGCGGCGTTTCGGCGTCGATCGCCTCAAGGATCGAGTCCGCGGCGAAAGCGGGCGGCACATAGATGACGCTGGCGTCGGCGCCAGTTTTGGCGCGCGCCTCCGCGACCGTTTCGAACACCGGGAGTTCGGCGCCTTTGGCCGCCGCGCCGCCCTTCCAGACCGTCCCGCCCTTGCCGGGGACGACGCCGCCGACCATCGCGGTCCCATAGGCGATCGCCTGTTCGGTGTGGAAGGTGCCTTGCGCGCCGGTGAGGCCCTGGCAGATCACCTTGGTGTTCTTGTCGACGAGAATTGACATTGCGGATTTCCAAGAAAGAGGCGGGAAGCAGGGCGGTCATAAGGGCGCCCCGCCCGCGGGGCAACCCGGCCGCGGGCTAGAGGACTGGCAGATCGCGCTTCGTTCGCTCGCTTTCATGCTCGCCGGTATTCGAGGTTCCGGCTTGCTCGAACATCATGATCCAGCATTCCTCGCCCGCTTGCGGCATGTGCTCGACGCCGGCCGGGACGACGATCAGATCGCCCTCCTCCATCGCGACGTCCTTGTCGCGGAAGCGCATGGTGAAGCGGCCCTTGACGACGAAGAACGCCTCATCGACGCCCTCGTGATGATGCCATTCGAAATCGCCCTTGATCCTGGCGAGGCGGACTTCCTGACCGTTGAGCCGGGCGGCGATATGCGGCGACCAATGATCGGAAATGCGGTCGAAGGCCGCGGGGATGTTGATCTTTTTCATGTCTTGCGCTCCGGCGGCGTCTTCTCGAACGCAAGAACGCGCTCGATGAAGTGGACGGGAAGAGGCGAAGACGTCCGCGTCTCGCGGTCGGCGTGGACGTAAGTGATGCGGCCCTCGGTCAACAGCGCCTCGCCGCGGAAGATCGCATAGGCGAGCGTGATCGACTTCTCGCCGATGCGCGCGCAGCGCGCGCCGACTTCAAGTTCGTCGTCGAAGCGGGCCGGCGCCTTGTAGTCGGCCTCGGCCCGCACGGTGAAGAATTCGATCGTCATTTCGGTCTGATAGCCGAGCGCCCTCAGCCATTCCGTCATCGCGACGTCGAAATAGAGGAAGTAATTGACGTTGAAGACGATCTCCTGCGCGTCGCATTCGCCCCAGCGCACGCGGAGAGGATGAAGGAAGGTGAATTGATCTTTACTCGCCATATTTCCTGAATTTGCGCCGCGCCGGCGTCAGCCCTGCACCGCCTTCACGACTTTCTGCGCGGCATCTTCGAGATCGTCGGCCGGCGTGATGGCGAGGCCGGATTCGGACAAGATCTTCTTGCCGAGTTCGACATTCGTCCCTTCAAGGCGGACGACGAGCGGGACTTTTAGGCCGACTTCCTTCACCGCCGCGATGACGCCTTCGGCGATGACATCGCAGCGCATGATGCCGCCGAAAATGTTGACGAGAATGCCTTTGACGCCCGGGTCCGAAGTGATGATCTTGAACGCCTCGGTCACTTTCTCTTTCGTCGCGCCGCCGCCGACATCGAGGAAGTTCGCGGGCTCGGCGCCGTAATGCTTGATGATGTCCATCGTCGCCATGGCGAGGCCGGCGCCGTTCACCATGCAGCCGATATTCCCGTCGAGCTTCACATAGGAAAGATCAAATTCGGCGGCGCGCCGCTCCAGCGGGTCCTCCTCCGTTTCGTCGCGCATCTCCAGAATATTCTGGTGACGGAAGAGCGCGTTGTCGTCGAATCCCATTTTGGCGTCCAGCACGAGCAGGCGCTGGTCCTTCGTCACGATCAGCGGATTGATCTCGAGAAGGCTCATGTCTTTTTCGGTGAAGGCGCGATAGATCGCGCCGACGAGCTTGACGCACTGTTTGGCGAGATCGCCCTTGAGGGCGAGCGCGGCGGCGATGCGCCGTCCGTGATGGGGCATGACGCCCGTCGCCGGGTCGATCCGCACGGTGACGATCTTTTCGGGCGTTTCCTCCGCGACCTCTTCAATATTCATGCCGCCTTCGGTCGAGGCGATGAAGGCGATGCGCCCCGCCCCGCGGTCGACCAGAGCGGAAAGATAAAGCTCCCTTTCGATGTCGGAGCCGTTTTCGATATAAAGCCGGTTGACGGTCTTGCCGGCCGGGCCCGTCTGCTTGGTGACGAGCGTGTTGCCCAGCATCTGCTTGGCGAACTCGGCCGCCTCGGCCGGCGACTTCGCAAGGCGGACGCCGCCCTTTTCGCCCGCCTGCGGCTCCTTGAACTTGCCCTTGCCGCGCCCGCCGGCGTGGATCTGCGCCTTCACGACGTAAAGCGGCCCCGGCAATTCCTTCGCGGCGGCTTCGGCCTCCGACGCCTTGACGACCGCGCGGCCCTCTGACACCGGCGCGCCATAGTCCTTCAGAATGCGCTTGGCCTGATACTCGTGAATGTTCATTGCAGAATTTTCCTTTTGGCCGGACCCGGCCGCCTTATAACCCGCTCGAGGCGCAGCGCAACGAAACGGCTAGGCGAGAAAATACGCCGCCGCGCCCGAGGCGACGACCAGGGCGAAGCCGGCGGCGACGCGCCAGCCGGTCTTCGACCCGGCGATCATCTGCGCAAGCGCCCCCTTGACGATAATATTGGCGAAGGCGGCGATGAGCGCCGCCGCGCCCGCCGTCTGGGCCAGGAGCGACCCCGTCCGGGCCTGCGCGCCGGCCGTCAGCGTGATCGAATCGACATCGGCGAGTCCGGTTGCGAAGGCGACCGCCAGGACGCCTTTCGTCCCGAACTCGGCGTTGGCCGCGCGCGACACGATGGAGACGAAGGCGAGCAGCGCGGCGAAGAACAGCGCAGGCTTAAGCTCCATCGGGTTGCCGAGCGTCACGGCCGCGCCGCGCGCCTCTTCCCGGCCCCAGAAAAAGACCGCGGCTAATATCCCCGCGACGGCCCCGGCGGCGAGCGCCGGCCAGATCGCCTCGAGCGCATTCATCGACATGACGGACAGAAGCGCGGCCATGCGCGCGAGCATGACGACATTTGCGGCGATAATTCCGGCCGCGCCGGCTTTCGCGCTCGTCGACCCTCGCTCGACGAGACGCGAGAGCGATAGCGTGGTCGCGGTCGACGAGGCCAGCCCGCCGACGATCCCCGTCAGCAATATGCCGCGCGCCCCGTAAAGCTTCGTCAGCCAATAGCCGAGGAAGGACAGCCCGCTGATCAGCACGACCAGCTCCCAGATGCGGCGGGGATTGAGCGCCTCATAGGGGCCATAGCCCTGGTTCGGCAGGATCGGCAGAATAATGACGGTGATCGCAAGGAATCGCAGCGCCGCGTTGATTTCGCGCGCGTCCATCGAATGCGCCCAGCGCTGAACCATCGGTTTCAGGGCGAGCAGGATCGCGATGATGACGCCGGCGGCGGACGCGGCGAGCGCCTCGCCCCGCGCCGCAAGCGCGCCGAGGAGGAAGGTTCCGAGCAAGGCGACCTCGGTCGTGCCGCCCGTCCCCGGCGTGCTTCTCGCCTGACTCCAATAGGCGACGATGGCGAGCCCGCCGATGGTGACCAAACCGATCGCCACGAGCAGCAGACTCGGCCCGGCGAGAAGTCCGCATACGCCGCCGACCAGCCCGACCAGCGCAAAGGTTCGCGCGCCGGCGAAAGTGTGGGACTTGGCCTGTTCGACATCGCGCCATTCGCGCTGGAAGCCGATGATGAAGCCGATCGCCGTCGCGACGGCGAGATTTTGCAGGTCCTCCAAATTGGTCATATCTGTTTTTCTCTATTATTCTTGTTTTTGCGCGGCCGCTGCATCGGTAAGGCCCGCCTTATAGGCGCGTCGGGCGCCGCGGCGAAATTTCTCTATCGCCCGCCTTAGAAATGGCGCCTTGACAGCGGGCTCTCATTCGCCACTTTTCGCGCCTGCAATAAGGAATACGCTATGTCAGGTTTCAACGTCGCCGTCGTCGGGGCGACCGGCAATGTCGGTCAGGAAATGCTCGCCATTCTGGCGGAGCGGCTGTTCCCGACGAAAGAAGTCTATGCGCTCGCCTCGCGCCAGTCGATCGGCCGCGAACTCTCCTTCGGCGACAGAACGCTCAAATGCCGCGACCTTGAAACCTTCGACTTCTCCAATGTCGACATCGCGCTCTTTTCAGCCGGCGGCGCCGTCGCCAAGGAATGGGCGCCGAAGGCGGCGGCGGCGGGCGCCGTCGTCATCGACAACTCCTCCTACTGGCGGATGGATCCGGACGTGCCGCTGATTGTCCCGGAAGCGAACGCCGACGCGGTGCGCGGATTTTCGAAAAAGAACATCATCGCCAATCCGAACTGTTCGACCGCGCAGCTCGTCGTCGCGCTGAAGCCGCTGCATGACGCCGCGACCATCAAGCGAGTCGTCGTCTCGACCTATCAATCCACCTCCGGCGCCGGCAAGGAGGCGATGGACGAACTCTTCAATCAAACGAAGGGCATTTACGTCAACGACTCCCCGACGCCGGAAAAATTCACAAAGCAGATCGCCTTCAACGTCATCCCCCATATCGACGTCTTCATGGAAGACGGCTTCACCAAGGAAGAATGGAAGATGACGGCGGAGACGAAGAAAATCCTCGATCCGAAGATCAAGCTCACCGCCACCTGCGTGCGCGTGCCGGTTTTCGTCGGCCACGCCGAAGCGGTGAACATCGAATTCGAAAAGCCGCTATCCGACGATGAAGCGCGCGAGATCCTTCGCGAGGCGCCGGGCCTGCTCGTGGTCGATAAGCGCGAGGACGGCGGCTATGTGACGCCTGTCGAATGCGTCGGCGACTTTGCGACCTTTGTCAGCCGGATCCGGATTGACCCGACCGTCGAGAACGGCCTCGCGCTCTGGGTGGTCTCGGACAATCTGAGAAAAGGCGCAGCCCTCAACGCCGTCCAGATCGCCGAGCTTCTCAATAATCGCGGTCTTCTGAAACGCGCGGCGTGACATGAACGAACCGCCGCCTTCGCGCGGATCGAACGAGGCCGAAATCGGTCTCGGGCTTTTCTGCGGAATCGCCGCCTTCGTCTGGTGGGGACTGTTTCCGGTCTATCTCAAGGCGATCGACACCGCGTCGGCGCTCGAAATTCTCAGCCACCGGATCGTCTGGTCGGTTCCCTTCGGCGCCGTCATCATCGCTTTGCGCAAACAATGGCCGGAAGTCGCCGCCGCTTTCCGTTCGGGACGCGTCACGCTTTGGCTCGCCCTCTCGGCGATCGCGATCGCCGGCAATTGGGGCGTCTATATCTGGACGGTCAGCCACGACCGCGTTCTTGAGGCGAGCCTTGGCTATTACATCAATCCTTTGATGTATGTGGCGATCGGCGTCTTCGTCCTCAAAGAGCGCCTGCGGCCGGCGCAGATGACGGCGGTGGCGCTGGCGACGGCGGGCGTTCTCGTTCTCACTTTCGGCGCCGGACGTTTTCCATGGGCGGCGATCACGCTCGCGCTTCTCTTCACGATCTACGGCTATATCCGAAAAACGACGCCCGTCGGGGCCATGCCGGGGCTTTTCATCGAGACGGCGATCTTGTCGCCGGTCGCGCTATTCTATTTGCTGCGGCTCGAACACGCCGGCGCGGCCTCGTTCGGCGCGGGCGGCGCGCAGCTTTCCGTACTGCTCGCGCTCGCAGGACCCGCCACCGTCGTGCCGCTTGTCTGCTTCGCGCTCGCTGCGCGCCGGCTGCGTCTTTCGACTATCGGATTTCTGCAATATATCGCGCCGACCGGACAGCTCATGCTCGGCCTCGTTTTCGGCGAGCGGTTCACGATCGCGCATGCGGTCTGCTTCGGCCTGATCTGGACGGCGCTCGCGATTTTTTCCGTCGATGCGGCGCGGACCAACCGCGCCGAACGCAAGGCGCGCCTGGCCTCGGCGGCTATGCGAGCCGCTTCACCGTCCCCGAAAAGCTCATGATGGGCGCGCCGCGCGCCGTCACGAGGCCGCGGCAGAAGATGAGCTTCCTGCCTGCGCGAGTGACTTCGCCCGTCGCTTCAATGAACTCGCCGATCGGTCCCGGCCCCAAAAATTCCGAATTGAGCGTGACGGTGAGCGCCTTGAACCGCCCGACCGCGCGGAAAGCGATGTCGAAGAGCGACATGTCGGCGAGCGTCAGCAAGGCGCCGCCATGGACGATATTCGCAAGATTGGCGTGTCGCGGCTCGGCGTAGAAGCCGACGCCGGGCGTCGCCTCATCCTCGCGGAAATAGAAAGGCCCCGCTTCATAGGCGAAGCCCGCGAAGCGATGCTGGATCACCCAGCCCTCCGGCGCCGGCCGGGCGTCATTCGATTCTGTCTCGCTCATGGGAGCATCGCTTAACGAAGCCGGCGGGCCTTGGAAATATCGGAAAGCAGGCGCGCCGCCAGGACGGCTTGCGCGCGGCGGCTATCGCGCCCATCCTTCGTCGATGAGCGCCTTTCCCGAACCGACATTTGTCGACGCCGGCGGCGTCCGGCTAGCGACCTATCAGGCCGGGCGCGGATTTCCTGTCATTCTTCTCCATGGCTGGCCCGAGATCGCCTATTCGTGGAAAAACCAGCTCGGACCGCTCGCCGAGGCCGGCTGGCGCGCCATCGCTGTCGACGTCAAAGGCTTCGGCGCCTCCGAGGCGCCCGCCGACAGGACGCTTTACGACTGCGATCACATGAGCGCCGACTTCGCGGCGCTTCTCGACGCGCTCGACATCGAAAGAGCGGTTTTTTGCGGACATGATTGGGGCGGCGCGCTTGTCTGGTCGATGGGCCAGCTGCGCCCTGAGCGCGTGGCCGGCGTCATCGGCGTATCAACGCCGCTGCGCCTGCGTCCGCCCGCGCCGCCCTTGTCGATCATCGCCAAACGTCTGACCACGGACCATTATTTCATCCGGTTTCAGGAGGAAGGCGCGCCCGAGAAACTGTTCGAGGCCGATCTCGAACGGTTTTTCCGTTTCGTCTTCACGAAACCTGCGCCGCGCGAGCGCTGGCCCGATCTTATTCCGGGCGTCTACGACCTGATGAGCCGTTTCAAGGAAGGCGCTGCGCCGCACGCCGACAGGCTCGTCCTCTCGCAGGCGGACCTCAACGTTTATATCGACGCCTATCGCCGCTCCGGGCTGCGCGGCGGGATCAATCTCTACCGCAATATCGACCGCAATTGGGAATTGATGGAAGGCCGGGATGAAACCGTGCGCGCGCCCGCGCTCTGGATCGGCGCCGAACTGGATCTCTTCCTGCCGCCTGAATCCGCAGACGGCATGGAGGCGCTCGTCCCCGATCTCGAGAAGCGCGTTTTGTCCGGATGCGGACATTGGGTGACGTGGGAGAAGCCTGCGGAGCTGAACGCAATCATGCTCGACTGGCTCGACCGGCGCATTCGCCGCTAATTTGACTAAGATTTATCAGGACATAGCGGACAGGTTTGAAACAAACGCAACCGCGCGCGCCAACTGTCCATAGAGAGTTTCGTCTCGATCATCATTCCCGGAAAAAAGGGAGGACGGGGCATGTTGAAACTCGTGACGATTGCGCTCGCAGTCTGGCTTTTGGCCGGCTCCGCGCTCGCCGGCGATGGGTTCGCGCGCGGCGACGCGCCGCAAAAGCGGGCGAAAACGCTCGCCAGCTTTTCGCTTGTCGGCGCCGATCTCGCCGTCACCGCGAAGGGACGGCGAGCCGCCGCCGTAACGGCGGACCGCTATGCGGAAATGAGAAAAGAAGCCGCAATGGCGAAGGCTTTCGGCGGCGAGCCGCCCGCCTATGTGACCTTCGACGTCAGCCTTTCCTTCTAGCTGTCAAAGCGAGGCGTAGACCGCATTGACGAGTCGCAGCCCGCGCGGATCGCCGACAAGATAGGGCGACATTTTTGACATGACATAAGCGGCGGAGATTTTCCGCTCCGGATCGACGAGCACCGACGAGCCGCCGAAACCGGCATGTCCGAAAGCGGTTTGGCTCGGTCCGAAATGGCCGTTGATGTTCTTCATCAGCCCCGCGCACCAGGCGAGATGAAAGGGCAGCACGAGATCGTCGCCGCGTATGCGCTCGGCGAGCGCGCCTTCCAGCGCGCGCGCCGACAGCAAGGTTTCGCCGCCCCGCCGGCCGCCATTCGCAAAAGGATGGACGAATTCCGCCAGCGCGCGCGCCGTGACATGCATGTTGGAGGAAGGAATTTCGGCCGCCATCCAGTCCTGGCGCGAGACCTTGCCGGGCGCGGACCACGGCTTGGCGAAGGCGATGCGTTTCAGCTCCGTCATCTCCCCGAGATCGGGCGCCTTGGGCGGCTTCGGCATATAAGCGACTCGCGCCATTTCATCGGGCGCAAGACCGCAATGAAGATCGAGCCCGGCGAAATCTTCGCGGAGTATCGCGCCGATTGAGCGTCCGGCGACGCGGCGCATCAGCTCATTTCCGACGAATCCGACAAGCTGCGGCGAATAGCCGGAAGCCGATCGCGGCGGGAAAAGCGGCGCCATCGCGGCGACCCGCGCCGCCATTTTCTCCCTGTCGAGCCATTCGTCCGGCGGCATCTCTTCGGCGATCCCGACCAGCCCCGCCTGATGCGACAGCGCGTCGGCGAGCGTGATCTGCGCCTTGCCGTTCGCCGCGAATTCCGGCCAGTAGCGCGCAATCGGGGCGTCGTAATCGAGAAGTCCGCTAGAGACGGCGCGCGCCATCAGCAGCGCCATCACCGCCTTTCCGCTCGAATAGACGCAGGCGAGCGTATTATCCGACCACGGCGTTTTTTCCTCCTTGTCGGAGAAGCCGCCGATGAGATCGACGACGCATTCGCCGTCTTCGAAAACCGCAAAGCCCGCGCCGAGTTCGAGACCGTCGGCGAAATTGGCGCGGAACGCGTCTTCGACACGCGAAAAGCGCGGCGCGGCGCGTCCGGAAACGGGAGCTTCTTTCATGCGCCGTTTCTACACGAGACCGCCGCGAAAGAAAGCGCCTGCTACAGGCCGTGCTTGCAGCGAAGATTGGCGGCGATGAAGGCGCGCCTGACCGGCGCGCTGGCGCTCAAGACGCCGTTTTTCATGTCCTCGCGGTCGCGCGCATTCTCGACGATCCTGGCGGCTTCTTCCTCCCCTGCGAAGTCGAGATCATCCGCGATGCGCGCGGCGTAACAGTCGCTGCGCGTCTCGGTTGCGCCGAGGCGGCGCAGGCCGGCCGCGATACGCGAGGCGTCGTCGGCGCCGGCGCGCACGCGCGGGCCCGCGCCGCTCGCGCACGCGCCGAGACAAGCGGCCGCCGCGACGAAAATCGCGGCGCTCGCCCTAACGCCCGATCGTACAGGAAATGCCGGCGCTGGCGATCGCTGCGACGGCGCGGGGATTTTGGATTTGCGACAAAGAGCCGAGAACGTCGTCATCGTCATTACGACGAAGGCCGCCGAGAAAATCCGCTACGGCCCGCATGTCCTGTCCGTCGAGCCGGCGATCGAGTTCGCTTGCGATGCAGCCGGCGCGCGCCTGGCTCATGCCAAGCGAGGCAAGCTCCGATTCGACGCGCGATTTCGGCGAAAGCGTCGCGCAGCCCGCCGCGCCCGCAAGAAGGATTGCGACGAGTAGCCGCGCCGGAATCTTGCCCATCACTCGTTCCTTATCTGCGTTAAAAGGCGACGCTAGAGCGCGCCGCGACCATGCGTCCACCGCAAATGAGCGGCGCGACGCGCATCTGATTTGAATCAGCGCGGTTCGCTCAGACGCCTCATACCGTGCTGCGCTGCGGCGGAGTCATAAAAAAGGAGGATATCATGCGTTACACAACAATGATCGGGGTCGCGTCAGCGGCTCTCTTGATTACGGGCGCAGCAATGGCGGCCGGCCCGCGACAGGGCATGGGCCGTGGCATGGGGATGCGCGGCCACATGATTCCAGTGATGATCGCCGTGCTCGATGCGAATGGCGACGGCGCCGTCTCGCTCGACGAATTCGAAGCCGTCCAGAAACGCATGTTCGATCGGATGGACCCCAACAAGGACGGCAAGCTCGAAGCCGACGAGGCGCGCCCGCCCATGCCGATGGGTCAGATGGGGCCGCCGCAAGGACAAGGCGGCGCCGGCATGATGGATCGGGAGGCCATGATGCGCGGGGGCGGATCCGGCATGATGGGCGCAGGCGCCATGGGGCACGGCATAATGGGCATGGGATCCATGATGATGATGGCGGCGATGGACACGAATAATGACGGCGCCGTCTCGCTGAGCGAAATGCAGGCCGTACACAAACGGATTTTCCAGCTTATCGACGCCAATAAGGACGGCAAAGTCACGGCCGCCGAAGCGGAAACGTTTTTCACGCCCGGCAAATAAATCTGGCGCGCGCCGGCGCGCTCAACGCTGCAGGCCGCGTTGTCGAAGCCGCCAGACGAGCGCGTCGACGCGGTCCTGTCCGAAAAAGGGCTCGCCGTCGAGCACCATCAGCGGCACGCCCCAATGATGTTTGAGCTGTTCGGCCTCATTGGCCGCGATCGTCTCCGCGACTTTCGAGGCGTTCGCGCGCGCCCAGTCTTCGAGCGCCGGCAATTCAAGTCCGGCCTCGCGCGCGGCCTCGGCGACGGCGCCGCCCTTGTCCCAGTTTTCCACCCCGCCCCAGATCCGGTGCGACAGGGCGCGCGCGAATTCGAGCCCGCGCCCCGCCTGCCCGGCCGCAATCGCCAGGGCCATCACCCGCTCCATCAGAGGCTGGGCCGGGTCGACCTTGCCTGTCGCCATATTCATGCTGATCGGGTCGGGGCGCGGCGGCTTTATCGTCACCCCGAGCCGCTCGCCTTCGCGGAACGCGTCCACGAGAAGGTAAGGCAGGAATTGCGGCCGATTCTTCTCGAAAAAGTCGGGCTCGCGCATGGCGAGCGGGCGCACGGGGCGGAAATTGGTCTTGAGATCATGGCTCTCGGCGATCGAGGCCAGCCGGTCGATCGCCAGATGCGAATAGGGGCTGCGAAAAGACCAGTAGATATCGAGCGTCGCCATTAGGCCCCTCCGGTGATTGCGCATTGAATGTTCCGGGTCTGGTCGCTATCTCGTCAAGCGCCGAACGCACAAACAAAGAGCCCGCCCCATGGCAAGCCCCTTGCGCATCGCCGTCCTGCAAGCCGCTTTCGGCGAAGACATGGACGCCAATCTGAAAACGGTCGCGCGTCTGGCGCGCGATGCGGCGAAGGACGGCGCGAACGTCATTCTCCCTCCGGAGCTTTTTCAAGGGCCTTATTTCTGCAAGCGGGAGGAGACGCGCTGGTTCGCGCAAGCTTATCCGTACAAGGAGCACCCGGCGGTTCGGGAACTGGCCCCTCTCGCGGGCGAGCTCGGCGTCGTTCTGCCGATTTCGATCTTCGAAAAGGCGGGGCCCGAATACTTCAACAGCCTCGTCATGGCGGACGCCGACGGCTCGCTGCTCGGCGTCTATCGCAAGAGCCACATTCCCGACGGTCCGGGTTATGAAGAGAAATTCTATTTCAAGCCGGGAGACACCGGTTTCAAGACATGGCGCACCCGGTTCGGCGCGATCGGCGTCGGCGTTTGCTGGGACCAATGGTTCCCGGAAGCCGCGCGCGCGATGATGCTCCAGGGCGCGGAAATTCTCCTCTATCCGACCGCGATCGGATCAGAACCGGAAAATCCGTCGCTCGATACGTGTCCGCGCTGGCGGCGCGCCATGATCGGCCACGCCGTGTCGAATGTCGTTCCGATCGCCGCCGCCAACCGAATTGGCGACGAAGAAGGACAGATATTCTACGGCTCGTCTTTCATCTCGGACGAAGGCGGCGATTTCCTGGCCGAACTCGGCAGACACGAACAAGGCTTCGCGGCCGCGACCGTCGATCTCGGCCGCATCGCGGAGCTGCGCGCCGGCTGGGGCTTTTTCCGCGACCGGCGGCCCGATCTTTACGGCGTCCTATCCGGCGACGCCGGCGAAGGTTAATCGCCCGAATCGCGTTTGACGAAGGTCACGGCGAACAAGGGCTCCCCGTCGAACAGATCGACCGGCTGGTTTGTCCCTTCGAGCATTTTGAACGCCCGCGGCGTGATCGACCCCTCAAGGCGATAGCCCTTCTCCGCCATCCGGCCGCGATGAAACTCCAGCGCCGCAGCGGTGAATTCACGCGCAAGAATGGTGATCCGGTCGGGTTCCTTCGTCATCGGGGCCTTCCCTGTTCAGACTCGCTTCATGCTCGCTTTAGCAGATGCGGCATGGCGGTGGCGAGCCCCGGTTGAAGCCGCGGCGGGACGCGGCTATTTCCTGTGCGCCGTCAGATAGCAAGCCGGACGCCTTCGCCATGCGCAAAGTCCTGATCCTTGTCGGCGCGCTGCTGATCGCCGCCGGCCTGCTATGGCCGTGGATCGGCCGGCTGGGACTCGGCCGGCTGCCAGGCGACATAGTGATCCACCGGGACGGCTTTTCCTTCTATTTCCCGATTACAAGCATGATCCTTATCAGTATTGCGCTCACGCTCATCATTCGTCTTTTCGGCAAGTAATCGGCAGGAAATTTTCGCGAACAACCATTGGTTGCTCGGATTTTTCCGAATCATCCGTTAAAGAGCGATGTTATCGTGAAACAATAATCTTGCGGCCGTTTACGGGGGAGAAGGCTGGATGGGGCGCGGAGGCGGATGGGCGCACGCCATCGCATCTGTCTTCGCGCTCCTGTCTGGCGCGCTGGCGCACGCCTCCCCATGGACGCGTGATCCGGGCCATTTTTTCATCTCCAACCGCGCGGCCTATCTGGTCGCGCGCGGCGAGCCGGTCTTCCCCGATGGCGCTCCCCAAAGATTCAACCGCTATGACGATGACCTGTATTTCGAGTTCGGGCTGACACGCTCGACGATGATCGGCGGGAAGATCGTTTACGGAACATCGACCTATTTTGACGGCCTTACAACGTCGACCGCGTCAGGATTTTCGGAAATTCAGGGCTTCGCCGAGCGGCAGATATGGCGTAACGGGCGCGACGCCTTCGCAATGAGCCTGGTCGCTTCGGTCCCCGCAAGATTCGACGCCGGGCCGCGCGCCGATTTGCAGCGGGAAGGCGCCGATGTCGAGCTGCGCGCCCTCTATGGACGCAATCTCGCCGCGTCGCCTTTCAAAATCTATATGACCGCAGAAATCGGCTATCGTCGGCGCTTCGGCTCGGCTTCCGACCAGATACGAGGCGATGTGTTGATCGGCGCCCGGCCGACTCATCGACTACTTGTTCTCGCCGAGGTCTTTTCGACGAAGGCGGTCGCCGCCCCCGCGCCCGGCGGCCTCGATTACGATGTCATCAAGCTTCAGCCGTCGCTTGTCTGGCAAGCGAGCCGGCGCTTGTCCGTACAAGCCGGATTCACGCATGAGGCGGCGGGCCGCAATCTGCTGCTCGGCGACGCCTGGTTCTTGGGGCTTTGGACAAGCTTTTGATGCGCCTTTTCTCGCAGGAATCCGATCTCGACATCTGGGCCGGCCCGCCGGACGCGACGATGCAGCGCTTCGAACATGTGAGGGCCTATGCGCGCGCGGGGAGACTGCCCTGGCGTCGATCGGACGGGACCGCCGTCGAGCTTCGCGCCGCTGAAGCCCGTCCATGCGCCGCAAGGATTCCGCTGCGAAAGACATCGCGTCTGCCGCGTCGCATTTTCAGCGACCTACTCGGCGCGCGATTTGAACGCGACCTTGTCGACGCTTCGCGGCATGCTCTCGCGCGACGGATGCCGCACGCTTCGTCGATGCGTCTGATGACCCCCGGACAACGCAATGTCGCGGCCGCCATGATCCTGGCCGCCGCCTTCTGTTTCGCCGCTGCGCCGCACGTCACATTGATCGCCGCCAATATTTTTCTGACCGGGTTTTTTCTGGTCGTGATTTTCTTCCGATTGCGGCTGATCTCGGAGAGCTTTGCGGAATCGGAAAAGGCCGCGCCGCCGCCGCTCGCGGACGCCGAACTTCCGACAATTACGATCTTGTGTCCGCTCTACCGGGAGGCGGACAGTCTCGAAGGCCTCGCCGCCGCGCTGTCGGCGCTCGATTATCCGGCTGACCGCCTCGACATCAAACTTATTTTCGAGGAGGACGACGCGGAGACATTGACGCAGGCGCGCCGGCTCGGACTCGACCGTGTCTTTGAGTGCCTCGCCATTCCGGCTTCCGAACCGCGCACGAAACCCAAGGCCTGCAATCACGCCCTTTATCTCGCGCGCGGAGATCTCATCGTAATTTATGACGCCGAAGACGCGCCCGAGCATGACCAGCTCCGCAAGGCGGCGGCGGCTTTCGCGGCGGGCGACGACAGTCTCGCCTGCGTGCAGGCGCGGCTGAATTACTATAACGCGTTCGAAAACTGGCTGACCTCGCTTTTTGCGGTCGAATATGCGCTGTGGTTCGACAGTTTTTTGCCGGCGCTCGAACGGCTGAAAATTCCCATTCCGCTCGGGGGAACATCCAATTTCTTCCGTACAAGCACCTTGATCGAAATCGGCGGGTGGGACCCTTTCAACGTCACGGAAGACGCCGATATCGGCTTCCGTCTCGCCCGACACGGCTTTCGCACCGAAGTGCTCGACTCCACGACATTCGAGGAGGCGTGCGCGAATATCGGCGCCTGGCTGCGCCAGCGTTCGCGCTGGATGAAAGGCCATATGCAGACCTGGCTTGTGCATATGCGCCGGCCGAACGAGCTTCGGGGCGTTGCGGGCTGGCGCGGCGTCGCGGCGAACCAGCTCTTTATCGGCGGCAATTTTCTGAGCGCTCTCATCAATCCCTTCCTCTGGACGGTGTTTTGCTGGCAGCTCCTTTCCGGCGCCGACGCCGTAGCCGCCTTCTTTCCCGGACCCTTGCTTGCGCTCAATCTCTTCGCGCTGCTCGCCGGAAATTGCTTCTTCATCTATCTCGGCGTCATCGCGCCTCTGCGGCGCGGTCTTGTCGAACTCGCGCCATGCGCGCTGCTCGCGCCGGTTTATTGGTGGCTGTCCTCGCTGGCCGCCTACATGGCGCTTTGGCAGCTCGCGACGCGGCCGTCCTATTGGGAAAAGACCGCGCATGGCCGCTCGCCCCTGTCGCGCGAACGCGCAGCCTCATTTCCGGAACGCAAGGCGGCGTGAAGCGGCGCTTTCGATATGCGATCGGATCGGCGCTGGGCGGCGCGCTCGGCGCGGCCCTTTTTGATCCGAACCCGGATCGGTTGCCGGTATTGCGCCGGGATTTCCCGCCCGATCTCACTTTCGCCCTTCACGCCGCCGGGATCAGCGAGGCCGTCGGCGCCGTCGGCGCGGCGGCGATCATGGGGCTCGCCGCCGCATTCGCGGCCGACGCAGGCTTCGTGAGCCTCGTGCTGTGCCTCTTCAACCCCATCGCCCTCTATGCGATCGCGCTCGGCGCGCCCGCCGCGCTGTATTTTGTCGCCCTTTTTCTCGCGGCGCGCGCGCTCACGGCCGCTTCAGGCACGACAGCGCCCGGCCCTGTCGTGGCGGTCGGCCTCGCCGCCGGCGCCGGACCCTTCCTGAACAATGCGACGCTCGCCGCCATGCCGATTCTGATCGGCGCCGCTTGCGTCCTGTTCGCCGGGATCCGGACGGATGCGCGCAAGATCGCGGGCGTGCTGACGGCGCTCTCAGCGCCGCTGGCGATGGCGCTTTTGTCGGCGGGCTATCTCGTGTGGCTGTTTCAGTCGCCCGCGGGCGTCGCCCTCGCCAATGCGCCGCGCCTCGCGCCGGGCGAATGCGCGATTGTCGCTATCGGCGCCGCGCTGGTCGGAGCCGCCGCGGGCCTGCGCTCGCGGCTGGCGCTGGCTGGCGCGGCGATCCTCGCCGGGCTCGCCCTGTTTATGATCCGTCCCGAGACGCTGGTTTCCGCCGCAACGCATATTGCCGCTCAGGCGCCGCGCCCATAGATAGGGGCGACGCGGCGCGGGACCAGCATGTCTCAACTCTCCGGAACGCCCTTTCTGAAGATGAACGGCCTGGGCAATGATTTTGTCATCGTCGACCTCAGGAAATCGCGCGCGCGCATGACAGGCGAAGCCGCGCGTCTGATCGCAGACCGCAAGGCCGGCATTGGCTGCGATCAGGTCATCACCATCGAGGAGCGGGACGGCCCTTTTATGGGCGTCTTCAACGCCGACGGCTCCGAAGTCGGCGCCTGCGGCAACGCCGCGCGCTGCGTCGGCTGGCTGCTGATGGAGGAAGCCGGCGCGCAAGAGGCCGGATTTGAAACGGGCGCCGGCCTCATCTCGGTGTGGCGCGCCGGCGACAAGCGCGTCACCGTCGATATGGGAGAGCCGAAATTCGGCTGGCGCGATATTCCGCTCGCAGAGGAAACGCAAGACACGCGCTTTGTCGACGTAAAGCTCGGCCCCATCGACAACCCCGTTCTGTGGGGGCCGTCGGCGGTGAATATGGGCAATCCGCACTGCATTTTCTTCGTCAAGGACGCCGAAGCGCAGGCGCTCGACCGGTTCGGCCCGCTTGTCGAGAATCATCCCATGTTTCCGCAGCGCACGAATGTCGGCGTCGCCGAGGTCAAGAGCGACCATCTCATTCGCTTGCGCGTATGGGAGCGCGGCGCCGGGATCACGAAGGCGTGCGGCACGGCCGCATGCGCGGCCCTGGTCGCGGCGAACCGGCGCCGTCTCACGGCGCGCAAGGCGACCGTCATGCTCGACGGCGGGCCGCTGGCGATCGAATGGGGCGAGGACAATCACGTACGCATGACCGGACCGATCGCATTTGAATTTGAAGGCGTCCTGCCGGAAGGGCTCTGAATTTGGCGAAACTCTATTTCAACTACTCCGCAATGAACGCCGGCAAATCGACGACGCTCTTGCAGGCGAGCTTCAACTATCGCGAACGCGGCATGCGCACCCTTGTCTACACGGCGGCGGTCGATGATCGCGTCGCAAAAGGCGTGGTCGCTTCGCGCATCGGGCTGGAGGGAGACGCGCGCGTCTATGACGACGCATTCGACTTGTTCGCAGATGTCTGCGCCGAACACGCCGCGGCGTCTGTCGCCTGCGTCTTCGTCGATGAAGCGCAGTTTTTGAGAAAAAAACACGTGCTCGAACTCGCCGCGGTCGTCGACCAACTGGCGATTCCCGTGCTGTGCTACGGACTGAGGACCGATTTCCGCGGCGATCTTTTCGAGGGAAGCCAGTGGCTGCTGGCGCTCGCCGATGAGATATCCGAGCTCAAAACGATCTGCGCCTGCGGGGCCAAGGCGACCATGAATCTGCGCGTCGACAGAAACGGCCGGGCCGTCCGCGAAGGCGAAAAAATCGAAATCGGCGGCGACGACCGGTACACGACGCTTTGCCGGCGTCACTTCTTCGAGAAATTCTCCGGCGGCGGCGCCTAGCCGTAAGCGCCGTAGAAATGCGCGACGCCGACGCCGATTTCGCGAATGGCGCGGTGAATTTCACGGAGCGGCGCAATGACATTCGCCTGAATTTCAGGATAGCCGCGGATCTCTGCGTCGGGCGGATCGGCGGGCTCTTCGATCCCGGCAAGCGCGGCGACATTCGCATTCGAGGCCGGGAAAATGACCTCCAGCGTGTCCGCAAGCTCATCGAATCGCAGCTCGAAGGCCAGATCGAACATGCTTTCGCGACTCACATCGTGGCGCGGAGAGAATCCGGGAAGTCCCGCGACTAACATAAAGGCCCGCATGATCATCGCCTGCCGGATAGCATGAAGCGCGTGGATCGGACGACGCATTTTGCGTCTGCCGACGCTTTCGTCATGCTCGATATCGCGAAAGACGCGATCGAGCTTTGACAGGTCGGCCGCCAGATGATTTGCAAGTCGGTTGAACGCCACCGGAATCCGCATCGAGGACAGGCGAAGGGCGATCTCTTCGAGAATGGCCGCGTCGCCGTCGGCGCGGCGCGCCGCTTTCGCGATCCAGAAGCTCGCGTCGAAAATCACCGCATAGGAGCGCAACGCCGGCAGGCTCGTCAGGGCGCGCGCGCGCCGCACAAGGCCCAATACCTGCGCCATGCGCGCGGACGCATTCGCGAGATCTTCGAGCCGATCGATCTCCGCGCCCGTCGCTTCGCCAATGCCGCCGCATACATTCACAGGCGCGGACATTTGCTGAAGGATCGCATTATGCGGGATGGCGCGCAGGGCGCGCGGTCCGACCACGACGGCCCCGCTCTGGCGGCGCGCGCGCCGCGAGCCCGTAGCGAAGAGAATGCCGGGGGCGAAAACGCCTATCGTCGCCTGATAGTCGGGATTGTCGAAGAGCTGCTCCTGCCAGGTCTTCACGGCGCGGTAGAAGTCCCAGGAATAATTGATGTCGGCGTAAAACCGGTCGGAGCGATCAGCCGCGGGCTGCTCGAACGCCCAGTTAAGAAGCGCGCAGACCGTCGCGGACGCCAATGCTTCCGTTTCGAAATGCAAATAGCCGTCGCCGCCCTGGAAGCTGCTTTCCGCGCAGAGCGCGACGCCGTCATGCGCATAGCGCGCCCTCGCCCACGGCGTCATGAGGTAATCGAGCCGTGCCTGCATGTCGCCCGGATAGCCGCCGCGCCCCATGGACTCGCCATGGGTGTTGAAAATGACCGCCTCGACGTCGGTCAAGCCGGCATGGGCGAGCGCCCTGGAGAACAGAATATGCAGCCGTTCGATGGCGAGATTAGCCGCCACCTGCCCCATAAATCGTCCGGAATCGGAAAATCCGAGCTGGATGGCGATGCGGCCGCGCGCGCGAATATAGTCAACGAACGCCGGCGCAGCGACAAGGCGCTCCATCAGGCGGCCGCCGCGCTCGATCGCCTCAGGCGTTTCGAACAATGGCGAAATGTCGAGCAGTTTTTCGACGCCGTAGAGGCGCGCCAGATAGACCGCGCCCATCACGGTCGCCGGCGCTTCGCATTCTGCGATGAGAAAGCGGATCGGCGTGTCGGCGTCGATATGTTTTGCAAATTCGGCGGCGAGCATGAACTGGCGGTGCGCCGTCATCTCCTCGAAGAATATCGAGGCGATGTTGATTTTCCGGGCGCGCGCCTCCGCCGCTTTCTCGGCTGCGATATCGAGCGCCGTCCGGTCGAGAAACTGGCGGTTCGGGTCGAGATCGAAATCGCCCCGCAGCGCCGATCGGATCTGCGCCGCGTTGATGCGAAGATGCACGCGCGCGACGCCAAGCCCGCAATTTTTCATCTCGGACCGCAAAACGCACAGGCTGAGCCTGGCCTCATCGTCCGACGCCCCTTCGATCAGCGCGTCGAGCGCTTCGATCACAGGCTTCAGACTCACAAGGCGCCGCGGATCATCGCGCGTCAGCGCATTGGCCGCGGCGGTGACAATGGCGGGATCGGAAAAGTCGCCGGCGAATAAAGCCGCCTGCTCGGAGGCGAAATCCGCCGCCGCCTCAAGCTGTTTCAAAATGCGCTCGGCGCCCGCCTGACCCTCGACCGCGATCGCCGCCGTCATGGCGCGCGCATAGCGACGAAGCTGCGCCGCCTTTTCCTCCAGCCGCAGCCGGAAGGTGTCGCTCCAGTGAATGTCGGTCCGCCCGTCGAGATCGTAACCGACCCAGGTCGCAAGCGTCAGCGGCGCGGGCGAAAGCTGCGTCCAACGATCGGGATATCTCGCTTTCGCCCAGATCAGGATCGCGCGCACCGCGGCGGCGATTGAGTCTTGCGCGCGCATGATGGCGGCTTGGGCGTCGACATGTTCGTCCGCGAGCGACAGTTCGCGATCAGGCGCATGCGCCAGCCCGGCGACTCGCGCCGCCGCGGCCCGCCGCGCGGCCTCGTCCTTCGCGCAGGCTCTGGCGGCGAACGCCGCGCGCAACGCCCGCGACATCGCAAATGTCGGATGCGCGGTGAAAACCGCCCCGGCGCGCGCGCGCTCGACGGCCTCTTTGACAAGCGTGAAATCCGCGCCCTCAAATCGGGCGAGACAGGCGTCGACGGCGGTCTGGACGCCGCCGCAGCCATGCGCCGCGCCGAACGCATCCGCCCGGGCGAGAAGGGCCGCGTCGCAAAGCGCCTTCGCGGCGGCCGCAAGCCCGGCGTGGTCGATCACGCCCGCGCCCTGGGCCTCGGTGAGATCGTGCGCAAGCCGGCGCACCGAGTTCGTCAGCGGATCGAAAGCGGCTTCCTGCTCATAGGCTTCGAGCCGCGCAAGGCACCAATCGGCCCATGCGCGCGGATCGCGCGAAGTCGGCGTTGCGATATCCTGCGGTGATGGCGCCATGACGCCCTTTCATAATGTTGCCTGTCATTTAAGGGATTAACGCGTTTGCGTCCTCGCGGCAAAAGCTCCGGATCGGCGGAGCGGCCGGCGGTCGCGGGCGGGAGCCGCCAATACGCCCGCCAGCGTCGATCGCGTCGCCCTGCGCAGGGCATGGAGAAGTTTTGCAAGCGCGCCGGCGGTCACGCGCCGGTGCGATTGAAGGCCCGGGTCGCGGCGACCCCGCTTCGCAGGATCAAAATCGCGGACGCCGCGAAGAACAGGCAGGGAATAACGCTGATTTGCAGTCTGATTCCGAGCGACGTTCCTTCGCTCAGCGGCGCCCCCATCTGCAATCCCGCAAGCTGAAGATTTGCGCCCATCAGGCCCGTCGCCGCCCCGATCGCGACCCGCTGCAGCATGGCGACCAACCCGAACAGCGCCGCCTCGACGCGGGCGCCGCTTTGCATCTCGCCCTCGTCGATCGTCGCCGGGAGCAGAGCCCAGAGGGCGAAATCGAGCCCCATCACCGCGCCCTGAAAAGCGGCGAGGAAGCCGTGGGCGGCGGCCTGACCGCTCGCGCCGAAGACCGCAAGGCCCAGCAGCAAGATCAGCGCGAGGTTGATCGCGGCCGACCAGGTCCGCCGCGTGCCGATCCGTCTTTCGAGCAACATCCATAAAGGCACGGCGACCAACCCGACCAGCGTCATATCTGCGAGGGTGAGTTCGCCCGCCCGCGTGCTGCCGAGCGCGTAGGTGAAGTAATAGAGCACGGTCTTCGAGACCATGGTCACGCCGATGATCATTGTTATCATCGCGCCCGCCACAAAAAGGAAACTCCGGTTGCCGGCGAGAGCGACAAGCAGGGACTTCACCGTACGCGTCGTATTCATGTCCCGAGATTTTCCGGCCGGTCCCGGACAGGCGGCGTCCCGATAGGTCGCGCCGACAAACAACAATACGATGGTCGCAATGAGCGCAAACGCGATCGCCGAGGCGAGGTATGCGCGCGATTCTGAGCCGGCGAGCAGCGCCCCGAGGGGGCGCGTCGCCAGACTGACGATCAGCGTCGCGATGGCGCCCCATATCATGCGCATTCCGGCGACCAGCGCCCGGTCGCCCGGATTGAAACTGACGCGCGCGCTCATCGCCAGATAGGAAAGATTCGTGACCGCATAAGCGAGCCGAAACAGAAACTGGCTTGCGCAAATGATAATGAGGCCGGACAGGCCCGTTCCGTCCGGCGGAAGATAGGCGAGCACGAAAGTCAGGGCGAGCGGCGCAGCGCCGATCATCAGCGTGGTCGGAAAGCGGGAGGGATTGGCGCGCCGGTCGATCCACAAGCCGATCGCAAACCCTGCAAGGCCGTCGAACACCGATGCGAGCATATAGGCGGCGCCGGCGGCGGCGATGCCGAAGCCAAGCGTTTCCGTATAATAAAACAGGAGGAACAGCGACAGGCTCTGCCAATAAAGGTTGAAGCCGAAATCGCCGAAAGCGAACAGCGCAAGGCGCCATTTAGGCTGCTGCGCCGTCTCCAATGTCATGGCGCCTGCATCGACGGAATGACTGCCGTCATGGGAGCGTTGGGCGCATCTATCATCCGGCGCCGCTCGCCCTTTTCGGTATGAACGACAATGGCGATTTGGCGCCACCACGGCTTGAATCGTCCTTCCGGCTTTGAAAAGCGCACCGTGACGGCGCCGCCGGCGTCAACGGCGCAAGTCACGATTTGACGCCGAAAGTCTCCTTTTATCGAGCGGCCGTCATCGTCATAGAGAACACCCGAACAGTCCGGACCCGGATAAATATCGAGCTCTAGCGGACCGTCAGGCTTGGCGTCTGTATGCATGACAGACGGCTGGCGCGGGATGATCGAACCGGCGCGCACAAATACGGGCAAGACTTCGTGCCTGGGCGTAATCATCAGCGGGCGCTTGGTCGGCGCCGGCTTTCCCGTCCAATAATCGTACCACCCGCCCGCCGGCAAACAGGCCTGATAGTCGCGCGGCGATTCCGGGCGCGGATTTCCCGCGATCAAGAGGCGCCCTCCCAGCGTGAACTGCATCGACTGATCGCAATCGGAGTCGAGCAGTTGCGGATAGTCGTAGAATAGCGGGCGCATCATCGGCTCGCCAGTCCGGCCCGCCTTCTCGGCGAGAGCATAGATATAGGGCAGCAGCCTGTAGCGTTCCTCGACATAATGGCGGCGGATGGCGAGTTCGGATTCGCCGTCGACCCAGGGCTCGGCGCGCGGCGCGCCCTTTTGGCTATGATCGCGAAAGACGGGCATGAACGCCGCATATTGGAACCAGCGGGTGAGAAGCTCGGGGCTCGGCCCGCCCGTGAATCCCCCGACGTCATTGGCCGGGAAAGAAAATCCCGACAGTCCGAGGCTCTCCATCTGCTGAACGGCGAGCTTGAGATGGTCCCATGACGAGCTGTTGTCGCCGCTCCACGTCGTCGCATAGCGCTGGCCGCCGGCGTAGGAGGCGCGCGTCATCACGAAGGGCCGTTGGTTCGGCCTCAATGCGAGCAGCCCCTCGAAAGTCGCTCGGCTGTTCTCCATGCCGTAGACATTATGGATTTCCGCGTGCGTGGCCGTGCGCGGGGCGAATCCGTCCCCGGAAATGCGATGCAGATTGTCGAGCGGCATCGTCTTCGACGGCGTTTCGAAGATCGCCGGCTCGTTCATGTCGTTCCAGATGCCGCCGACGCCCATATCCGCGAACATTTTGAACATGCGGCCCCACCAGCGCCGCGTGCGCTCCTGCGTAAAGTCCGGAAAAACAGACGGGCCGGGCCACACCGGCGCGACATAGGTTTTCCCGTCCGCGCGCTTCACAAAATGATCGCCCGCGACGCCGGAATCGTAGGGCGCATATCCCTGGCCGGGCGCCGCGGCGATATGCAGATCGACGATCGGTATCGAGTGAACGCCCTGCTTGTTCAAATCGGCGATTAGCTTTTCGAAATGAGGAAAAGCCTTTCGGTCAATCGTGAACGGACGGTTTCGATCCTGGTAGTCGATATCGAACCAGACAGCATCGAGGGGAAACCGCTCGTCGGCGAAGCGCCGGACAAGCTGGCGCGCCTCCGCCTCGCTCATATAGCTCCAGCGCGACTGCTGATATCCGAACGCCCATCGCGGCGGCATCGCCGCCGCGCCGGTCAGCCAGACATAACCGCGAACAACATCCCCGATCGAGGGGCCCGTGATCAGGTACAGATCGATCGGGCCGCCGTCGGCGTCGATCGCGATTCGCCCCGGCCTACGCGCCCCGAAATCAAACCGTGTACGGAACGTATTATCGAAAAACAGGCCA
The DNA here is from genome assembly GCA_016125425.1 of Alphaproteobacteria bacterium. Lineage (GTDB taxonomy): Bacteria > Pseudomonadota > Alphaproteobacteria > Caulobacterales > Parvularculaceae > Amphiplicatus. The sequence goes on along the minus strand of WGLT01000009.1, from coordinate 31,081 downwards.
TAAGGCTGCCGTCCCGCCCCGGCGGCGATGAAAAAGGGAATCGACTTGTACAGGGGATCGGTGCTGCTGGTGAAATTATAGGCGTCGGTGTTCCAGTCGATGAAACTGCGCCCGGCGCGGTCGATGGAGCCGGTCTTGTCGCCCATGCCGAAAATATGTTGCCCGGTCGGCATTTCGGCATCGACGACGACGCCCTCGCCCGACGGCGCGGGGCCGCCGCCGAGGCCGTCAATGATTGTCCCGCCGTCCTTCCGCTCGACAGCCAGGCGAAGGCTCGAGGGATCGACCGTCACTTTCAACGCGTCCGTCTCAAAACCGCCGGCGCTGGCGCGCACCGGCGCCGAAGCGGCGCGCGACTTCGCCAGCACCGCCCAACTCGCCGCTTCCGGCCAATGGCCGGCGGCGTCGGTCATCTCGATGTGGAGCACGTTGTCCTGCAACGCGGTGACGCGGACCTTTCGCGCGCCCGACGCAGCCTCCGCGCCGTGAGGCAGGGGAACGACGCTCGCCGCGGCCGGCGAGACCAAGATTGCCAAGATCAGAATGACGAGCGATTTGATGCGTTTCATGCGGGCGCAAAGTCAAAAGTTCCGTGTACGCCTTCCGCTTCTGCGTTCGGCGCTATCCACACGTCAATCACGCCGGCCTCGCGCACCCACTTTCCGGCGCCGTTGACGAATGCGAGGTCTTCGCCGGTCAAAACGAACCGCACCGTCTTCGCCTTTCCCGCGCCAAGCGCGATTTTCCGGAATGCGCGCAATTGGCGCACCGGTTGCGTCATGCTGGCGACGCGCTGATGGGTGTAAAGCTGGACTGTTTCGACCGCGGCGCGAGACCCGGAATTGCGGATGGTCGCAGCGACTTCGATCGACCCGCCGGAGAGACGCTTCGCCGACAGCGCGAGATCCGAATAGCTGATCTTTCCATAGGTCAGGCCGTGGCCGAACGGGAATAGCGCATTGTTCGCCGTCTCGCGGTAGTGCGCCTTGTATTCCTGCAGCGGTCCCGGCGGGTTCGGGCGGCCTGTGCTCTTATGCGCGTAATAATAAGGCTCTTGCCCGCTTTCGTGCGGAAAACTGACCGGCAAGCGACCGGACGGAGAGACCTTGCCGAAAAGCACGTCCGCAATCGCGTTGCCGCTTTCCGAACCCAAAAACCAGGTGACGAGAATCGCCGGCGCGTTTTTGACCGCGCCGTGAAGAGCGAGCGCGCGGCCGTTTCGAAGAATGACCACGATCGGCTTGCCGGTTTGCGCTACGGCCTCGGCCAACGCCTGTTGCGGCGCAGGCAGAACGATTTCGCTGCGAGATTGCGCCTCGCCGGACATGCGTTCGCTTTCGCCAATCGCCAGCAACACCACGTCGGCGGCGCGCGCAGCGGCGACCGCCGCCTCGATCCCGCCGGGGATCGGCGCCTCGACGTCGCTTCCGAGCGTCATCGAAAAATCAGCGCCCGCATTCTTCAATCCGACCGCGAGATCGACGGATTGTCCGTTGTCGCCGTAAACCACCCATGGGCCGTTGATATCGCGTCCGTCCCGTACGAACGGCCCGATCAACGCGAGTTTCGTTTTCGGGGAAAGCGGCAGCAGGTCGCCCTCATTCCGGACGAGCACGATCGATTTCTGCGCCGCCTCGCGCGCAAGCGCGAGACTCGACGGCAGGCGGCTGCGTTTCTTTTCGCGCGCGGGGTCGATCCTGAGGAAGGGATCATCGAACAATCCGAGCGCGGCCTTGGCGGCCAGCACTCTGCGGACCGAGCGGTCGAGTTGATCCTCGCTGACGAGCCCGTCTCGCACCAGACCGGGCAAATGCTCCCGATAAACGCCCGACGTCATGGACATGTCGACTCCGGCGAGGAACGCGATCCGCGCCGCCTCGCGCCGGTCGGCGGCGAACCCGGCGGCGATCATCTCCTCGTCGCTCGTGTAGTCGCTGACCACAAATCCCTCAAAACCCCAATCGTCGCGAAGCACTTCGGTCTGCAGCCAGTGATTGCCGGTCGAGGGAACGCCGTTGAGCTCATTGAACGCGGTCATCACAGAGCCTGCCCCCGCATCGATTCCGGCGCGGTAGGGGCGAAGATAGATTTCGACCAGCCGCGGCAAGGACATGTCGACGCTATTGTAGTCGAGACCGGCTTCGGCCGCCCCATAGGCTGCGAAATGCTTGACGCAAGCCATCAGCGTGTCGTCGCGCGCAAGACTTTTTCCCTGAAATCCTCGAACACGCGCGGCCGCGAACAGCCGGCCGATCAGCACGTCCTCGCCGGCGCCCTCCATCGTGCGGCCCCATCGCTGATCGCGCGCGATGTCGACCATGGGCGCGAAGGTCCAATCGATTCCGGCGCCCGACGCTTCGAATGCGGCGATCCGGGCGGTGCGCTCCGCGAGCGCCGGCTCGAAGCTGGCGGCCTCTCCGACGCCGACCGGAAAGATCGTGCGATAGCCGTGGATGACGTCGGCCGCAAACAGCAATGGAATCTTCAGGCGCGATCGCTCCATCACCGCGCGCTGCATGCGCAAGGCCATCGCCGCGCCATTGCCGTTGAACACGCCGGTGAGGTCGCCCGCGACCGCCGCGGCGATTTGCTTGGTGAAATTATTGTCCGCCCCGGGCGGATTGAGATCGGTCGCAACGCCCCCGCTCCAGGCGGCCGGCATCAATGTCAGCTGGCCGGCCTTCTCCTCCAGAGTCATCTCTTTGATTAACGCCGCTATCGACCTGCGCGTCGCCGGACCGGCCTCGGCCTCGGCCTGTTGCAGCATCGCCCGCAGCGGCGACGCCGACCATGCAAGAGCGGCCCCTGCTCCCGCCAGCAATGTCCGTCGCGATACCCGCCCTTGGTTCATCCCAAAAACCTCTGGTCGTCGCCAATGTAATCGGTTACGTATCAGTCAGTCCGCCGCAAAACGCAATCGCTGTCGCGCTTGGCGGTGTTAAAAACGCGGCGAAGAAGAGAAGAAGTGAAACAACGGCCCGCTACCATCCGCGACGTGGCGCGGCGCGCCGGCGTATCGGTGGCGTCCGTATCGCGCGCACTCAACGGACACGAGAATATTCGCGAGGAGACTCGCGGACGCGTCATGCGCGCCATCGCCGATCTGCAATATGTGCCCAACGCCGCAGCGCGGAGCCTGTCGAATGCAAAGACGGGCACGCTCGGCGTGGTTCTGCCCGATCTTTACGGCGAATTCTTCTCCGAGCTCATCCGCGGGATGGACAAGGCCGCCAGCGATCACGGCTATCTGCTTTTGCTGTCGACGATGCACGCCGACCCGGCGCTCGCCGGCCAGGCGCTGGCGGTGATGCGCGGCCGCGTCGACGGGGTGATCGTGATGGCGCCGCAGCTCTCGCGCGAAACGATCGATGCGCTCATGCCCGCAGAGCTGCCGGGCGTCGAAGTGATCAGCGAAGCGAGCGCTGACAGGCCGTCCATCGGCATCGACAATCGCGCCGGCGGCGCTATGGGCGCGCGCCACCTCCTGAACATAGGCCGGCGACGCCTCGCTCATATTATGGGTCATGAAAACAATTTCGACGCGCGCCAGCGCCGCGACGGATTCGTCGAGGCCGTGACGAAAGCGGGCGCGGCCGAACCGCTCATCGCGATCGGGGATTTCAGAGAGGACAGCGGCGCGCGGGCGGTCGAAAACTGGCTGAAGCGCGGCGATAGTTTCGACGGCTTGATGGCGGCGAACGATATGATGGCGATCGGCGCGATGGAGGCGCTTCGCGCGCACGGCCTGCGCATTCCCGAAGACGTCGCCGTGATCGGGTTCGACGACATTCCGCTCGCACGCCACCTCGGACTGTCGACCATCCGCGTGCACGTCGCCGAAATCGGTTCGGACGCCGTCAACCGCCTCGTCGCGATGATCAAGAACGGCCAGATCGGGCCGACCGCCCACAACCAGCCGCTCGAACTCGTCGCTCGAGCCAGCACACTGGGCGGCCCGGCATGATTACGCGTCGCCGAACGATCGCCGGGCTCGCCGCGATTCCCGCGCTGGGCGCCGCCGGCGCGATGTCGAAGCCGCCGGCGTTCGCGTCGCTGATCGACGACATTGAACGCCGCACTTTCCATTTTTTCTGGAATCTCAGCCGGGACGACAACGGCCTGACGCCGGACCGCTGGCCCGGCGAAGGCCCCTGCTCGATCGCGGCGGTCGGATTTGCGCTGACCGCATACCCGATCGGGGTCGAACGCGGCTGGATCAGCCGCGCCGACGCCCGCCGGCGCACGCTGGCGACATTACGCTTCTTCGATTCCGCGCCGCAGGGCGAGGATCCCGTCAATGCGTCGGGCGCCAACGGATTTTTCTATCACTTCCTGCATCTCGATACCGGGCTGCGTTACAAACGGTCCGAACTTTCGAGCGTCGATTCGGCCATCTTGTTTCTCGGCATGATCTTCGCCGCCGGCTGGTTCGACGCTCCGCATCCGGACGAAGCCGAAATCAGGCGTCTCGCCAGCCGCATCGTAGAACGGGCCGACTGGCGCTGGTTCCAGCGCGGTCGCGGCGACGTATCGATGGGCTGGCGCCCCGAAACCGGTTTTATCGAACGTGGCTGGACCGCCTACAATGAAGGGATGATGGTCCCGCTTCTGGCGCTGGGCTCGCATGACCATGCGGTCGAAGACGGCGCCTGGGAGGCTTGGACGCACACGATCGGCGCATGCTGGCGCGGCGCGGGCGCCACGCGACGCATCGCATTCGCGCCGCTGTTCGGCCATCAATACAGCCATGTGTGGTTCGATTTTCGCGGCATATGGGACGCCGTCAATCGTGAGGCGGGATTCGACTATTTCGAAAACAGCCGGCGGGCGACCATAGCGAATCGCGCCTACTGCATGGCCAACCCGCTGGGCTGGGACGGCTATTCCGGGACGATCTGGGGCTTGACCGCCTGCGACGGGCCCGGCGCATTGAAACTGCGCCATTCGGGCGCGGTGCGAAAAATCCGCGGCTATTCCGCACGCGGACCGATCGGAGAACCGGACGGCTTTGACGACGGAACGCTGGCGCCGACTGCGGCGCTCGCTTCGCTGCCTTTCGCGCCTGAAATCGTGGCGCCCGCCGCGCGGGCGCTCGCCGCCTGGCCGGGGCTTTACCGGCGCTACGGCTTCGCCGACAGCTTTAACCCAAGCGTGCGCGACCCTTCTCTCAAGGCTCGCGCCGGCTCGATCGACCCGATTCACGGCTGGGTGGCGCGCGACCATCTTGGCATCGATCAGGGCGCGATTCTGGCGATGATCGCGAATTATCGACGCGATGCGGTGTGGCGCGTCATGCGCCGCGATCCCCGAATCCGCCGGGGCCTGCGACGCGCCGGATTTCAGGGCGGTTGGCTCGTCGCCTGAGAACGCAGCGAGAGGAAGGTCATGGCCGATTCTCACATGAGGCGGACGGACGATCCGGTTCGCGAAGTCACGATCGTCGGCGGCGGCACGGCCGGCTGGATGACGGCGGCGGTCCTGTCGAAACTGCTAAGTCAGGTCACGGTTCGGCTCGTCGAATCCGACGAAATCGGAATTGTGGGCGTCGGCGAAGCGACGATCCCTCACATCCGAAATTATATGGCGCTGGCGGGCGTCGACCAGTTGCGCATGCTTCACGCGAGCATGGCGACCTTCAAGCTCGGCATTCAGTTTGTCGATTGGGGCGCGCCTGGCGAGTCCTACATTCACGGTTTCGGCCGGATCGGCCGCGACATGCTCTGGCTGCACGCCCATCAGCTTTGGCTCGCCGCCAGGGAAAGAGGCCTGAAGGTCGAACATTTCGATAATTATTCGATTAACTGCCGCGCTGCGCTCAGCAACCGTTTTCGTTTTCAGGACGTCCGCGCAGTCAATTCTCCGCTTGCGGACCTTGATTTCGCCTATCATTTCGACGCGTCTTTATTCGCAAGATTTCTTCGCGGCGAATGTGAAGGGCGCGGCGTCGAAAGAATCGAAGGAAGGATCGTCGAGGTCGTCACGGATAGCGATTCAGGCTTCGTCGAATCGCTTGTTCTCTCGGATGGGCGCCGCATCGGCGGCGATCTGTTTGTCGACTGTTCCGGCATGCGCGCCCTGCTCATCGAGGGCGCGCTCGGCGTCGGCTATGAAGACTGGAATCAATGGCTACTTTGCAACCGCGCGCTGGCGGTTCCGTCGGAACGCGTCGCGCCTCTTACTCCGTATACGCGCTCGACCGCGCGCAAAGCAGGCTGGCAATGGCGCATTCCGCTGCAACATCGCATCGGCAACGGGCTCGTCTATGCGGCCGAACTGATGAGCGACGACGAAGCGGCGGCGACGCTTCTGGGCGGGCTCGACTCGAAGGCGTTGGCCGATCCGCGGCCCGTGCGGTTCCGTCCGGGGCGCCGGATCGAGGCCTGGCGCAAGAATGTCGTCGCGATCGGACTTTCCAGCGGCTTTCTCGAACCGCTCGAGTCAACGAGCATTCACTTGATCCAGACCGCCGTTCACAGACTGCTGGCCTTGTTTCCCGCGCAGGGCTTTCGCCAGGCCGATATCGATGAATTCAACGCGCAGACGCGGCTCGAATATGAGGACATTCGCGACTTCATCATCGCCCATTACAAGGTCACGCGCAGGCGGGGCGAAGCTTTCTGGGATTATGTGCGCGAAATGGCCATCCCGGACTCGCTGGCCCAGCGTCTGGCGCTTTTTCAATCCTCGGCCAGGTTTTTCGGGCGCAGCAAGCTGGAGCTCTTCGCCGAGGAAAGCTGGGTCCAGGTGCTTCTCGGCCAGGGACTGGCGGCGAAGGCCGACCCGGTCGCCCGTTTCGTCGATGACGGGCAATTGGCCGGCTATCTCAGCGACATAGCGGAAACCATCGCCGAAATCGTCGCCGGAATGCCCGATCACGGGGCCTTCATCGCTCGCCTGCCGGAGCGCGAGAGCCGGCTTGAAGAGGCGATCGGGGCGCCGATCAAAAGGGGCTGAGGCCTCGATGCAACAGTCCCCGCCCCATTCGGTCCGTCCGTTCAAGAATCAATTGTAACCGATTACAAGATTGAGCATAGTTCGAAGTGGCGGCGGCTTGATCTCGCTGCTCCACCAAGAAAAACGCCGCTCGCCCATAGAGCGAGGCTGGCGAGCAGGGAGGAAAGAATGTCTCGACACTCGAGATGTAATCGGTTCCAGAAGGGCGTATCCGCGACGGCTTTGGCGATTGCATTGGGCTTGGCCTCGCCGGCGTTTGCGCAAACCGACACCGCCGCTTTGGAAGGCCATGTCGACGGGGCGCCGGCCGGCACCCAGGTCATTGCGATCGACACCCATACCGGCCGAAAGGCGGTCGGAACGGTCGATGAGTCGGGCAATTACCGAATTCTCGGTTTGCGTCCGTCGTCCTATTCGGTCAGCGTCGCCGGCAAGGGCGCGCAAAACACGACGCTTCTCGTCGGCCAGACCGCCATTCTGAATTTTACGACGGAGACGGACGCTTCAGGCGAAAGCATCGTCGTCACTGGCCAGCGCCAAACGATCGGCGTTCGCACGTCAGCGGTTTCGACCAACATCACGCCGGCTCAAATCCAGACATTGCCGCAGAACCAGCGTAACTTTCTGAGCTTCGCCGCTTTGGCGCCAGGCGTCACAGTCACGCGCGGCGGGACGGCGCAAATTCAGGCTGGCGCGGTCAGCGCGTCGAACGTCAACGTGCTGCTCGACGGGATCAGCATCAAAAACCCGATCAACCATGGCGGCGTGTTCGGCCAGAATTTCGGGCTCGGCAATCCCTTCCCTCAAATCGCAATTCAGGAATATCAGGTTGTCACGCAGAACTTCGGCGCCGAAACGGGACAAGCCGGATCTGCGCTGCTCTCCGCCGTCACCAAAACCGGCGGCGACGAGCTGCACGGCTCCGCTTTTCTCGAATATCAGCCCAACAAATTCATAACGCAGCCATATTTCGACAAGCGTAACAATGTTCCTAAGCCGACTTACAGCCGCAAGCAGTTCGGCGGCGAACTCGGCGGACCGATCATCCCCGGCAAGCTGACCTTCTACGTCGCGGGCGAAGGCACGATTGAGAATCTGCCGGCGACAACCGGCAATCTGCCGACGGGCAACAACTTGCCGACGTCGATCACCTCGCAGATCGAAGTGCCGCATAATTTCGACTTTCATCAAGGGCTCTACTTCGGAAAGCTGACCTGGTTCGCCTCGCCTGACGATACGGTCAACTTCAGCGCGTTCATTCGCCGCGAGAACAATCTCAGCGATATCGACGCCAATGCGGCGCCGTCGCATGGGCGAACTATCCTGACGCATGAAAACCGTTACCAGCTTACCTGGCGTCACGCCTCAGGCGACTTCCTGAACTCTCTCAACGTGTCCTACGACAAGGGAACGCAGTCGACTCCGAGCGTCGGAACAGGGCCGGAATATGTGATCTCGTCGACGCAGGCGAGCGATCCCTCGCCCGATACGTTTGACAGTCTCGCCCTGCTGGGCGCGCACTTCTTCGAGCAGGGCGACAGCCAAAAAACATGGACAGTGAAAGACGATGCTACCTGGCTCTTCGGCCAGCATACGCTGAAGTCAGGTTTTCAGGTCGTTCGGCTCAATCTGTCGCGAACGGTCAACGACCATTTCAACGGCAGCTATTATTTCTACAATCCGGGGCCGAGCGGCAGTTTCGATCCGACGATTCCTTATGGCGCCAGAATTAATATCGCCCCGACTCCGACCGTTGCGGGAAAGGATATCCAGCTCGGCTTCTATGTGGAAGACGAGTGGCGCCCCGACGAGCATTGGACGATCAACGCCGGCCTGAGATGGGATTTCGAAACAAACGCCAACAACAACAAATATGTGACGCCGGCGGCGATTGTCACGGCGCTGCAGAACTACCAAGGCTGGCAGGCTCGGGGGATCGACCCGGCGGATTACATCTCGACCGGCAATAACCGCAAGCCCGAATATGACGAATTCCAGCCGCGCATAGGCTTCTCCTATGACGTCAACGGCGACGACCAAACCGTGCTCTTCGGCGGCGCCGGCCGCTATTTTGACCGTTCGCTGTTTATAGAGGGCGTCATCGAGACGCTGACCAATAGCAATAATGTCGTGACGTATGATTTCGGCGGCGTCTGCGCCAGCGGATCGGGGCCAGCCTATTGCACCGATCCGGAGGCCTTGCGGACATTTCTGCAAGGCGCGGGAACAGGCGGTCCTGTCTGGGTGCTCAACAACAAGACGCGCATGCCGTATTCAGATCAGTTCGATTTCGGCATTCGCCACCGCTTCGGCGAAGTCACCACTTCAATCACCTACTCTCATGTCATTTCGCATCGAATCTTCCAGTTCACGCGCGCGAACTTCTACACCAATGGTTGGTACACGCGCTTCCTTCAGTTTGATTCGATGGGCAACGTAATTGGATGCACCGACGGCGGAGACACTTGGATCCAGGACAATATTTCGAACACAACCTATCCCGGCTGTCCAGCCGGAGGCGGCGTGCTGCCCGGTTTCTCCGGCAAGCTGAACGTCGGACGGAGCGACGGCAAAGCCGTCTATAACGCCATCTATCTGAAGGTCGACAAGCCATTCACCGATGACAGCATCTGGGGATTGCAGTCGGCGCTCACCTTCCAACTTGCGCGAACCAACGATCAGCAGGAGCTGAATTCAGACGAGTTTTACAATGGCCCGTCCCAAACCGCCTATGGATGGGGCTGGGTCAACGGCGTGGAAAAATACCGCTTGGTGACAAGCGGCGAATATCGCGCGCCGTGGAACGTCGTCCTGTCAGGCCAGCTCACCCTGTCATCCGGCCCTGCGTTCGGCAACATCATCGCGCCATGGAACAGCTCATTGCAGGCGCCTGACGGGGCTTGCTGCTACGCCAAGATGGGCGGCGTCTTCTATCCGAAACCGTTCATCGCCTATAAGCGCCTCGATCTTCGTCTGGAGAAAACAATCAAGACGCCTTGGGGCAATGAGCTCGCTTTCGACTTCGAGGTGTTCAACGTCTTCAATTGGCTGAACCGCAATTACTCGTCGTGGGGCGCCGGCGGCGGCTCGCCGCCTCCGCTCATCGAGGACAGCCAGGTCGGAAACGACGCCCGGCAGTTCCAGGCCGGTGTCAGATACAGTTTCTGACGACATTCCCGCTGAGGAAATGCGGGGCGCGGGCGACTCCTCCCACGCCGCGCCCCGCACCTCAACCTCGCCATGCGCGAAACTGCATCGGATCGGGCGAGGCGGTCATCCCGTCGCGGTTATTGACGGACTCATCGAGGGCATAGAGTCCGTCATCGATCTGGCCGCCAGCCTCGCGCCGTTCCCCTGCGCCGCAAACAACTATCCCGGCCTTCGACGGGTGATCGCGCCGAATGAAACAGCCGACAGCTATGTTCGCACGCTCATGAACGCCGCTGCGCCCTTTATCGCCGGCGCCTTCGGGCGCGACAGCTTTCGCGTCCTCGAAGCGAGTTTTTCAATGGTGACGCGCGCGCCGTCTCTGCTCGACCATCAGCAGCGCGCGCCGCATTTCGACTCGACAGATCCGGATCTCTTGGCGGTTCTGCACTATCTCAATGTTCCAGACGGCGGCGGCACCGGCTTCTTCCGCCACAAATCGACCGGCGTTGAACAGGTCACCGACGCGAATGCCGGAGGTTTTGTCGCCGCCGCGACCGCCGATGCGCGCCGACAGAGTCCGGACGCCGGCTATGTCGGCGCGGATGATCCGCATTACGAACTGCTCCTTGCAATCGACGCGCGCCCGGGACGAACTTTGATCTATCAAGGAAGCCTGCTTCACTCCGGGCTCATTCCGCCAACCGCCTCGCTCAGCCCCGATCCCCGGACCGGCCGGCTGACCGGCAATTTTTTCGTGCAATTGGAGGCCGACCGTTCATGAGATTGTTGAGTATCGCCGCAGCGTTCGCCGCGCTTGCGCCCGGCGGCGCCAGCGCCGGAGCGACGCCGCATACCTACGCCAATCCGATCGATCTCGATTACCGCTACAATTTCGAGCAGATCAACAGCGGCGTTTCCTACCGCACGGGAGCGGACCCGGCGATCGTCAATTTCAACGGCGCCTATTATCTTTTCCTCACGCTCGCGGACGGCTATTGGCGCTCGACCGACCTTATCAACTGGCGCTTCGTCAAGCCCAGCCGCTGGCCGTTTCACTCCATGGTGGCTCCCGCTGCGTGGGCGGACGGCGAAAAGCTTGTCCTTATGCCGGCGATGATGAAGCCGGGATCGATCCTGGAGACGACCGCGCCTGATACCGGCAAGCTGGATTTCCTCGTACGGAGGATGCCGCCCCTCCCCGGTTCGGTCGACAAGCCGTCCGCCGCAATGAAGCCGGGCGAAGTTCCGCCCGGGCCGTGGGATCCGGCGCTGTTCAAGGATGACGACGGCCAATGGTATCTCTATTGGGATTCATCAAATGTCTTCCCGATCTACGGGCAAAAGATCGCCTTTGACGACCGCCGGCTCGTCTACGAGACGCGCCCCGAACCGTTAATCGCCCTCAATCCGGACGAGCATGGCTGGGAGCGATTCGGCCGCGATCATGACGGCAAGGACGCCGCTGGCCAAGCCGTGGATCCCTATATCGAGGGAGCCTGGATGACCAAGGTCAACGGCCGTTATTATCTTCAGTATGCGGCGCCTGGGACCGAGTTCAACGTCTACGCGAACGGCGCCTATGTCGGCGACCAGCCGCTCGGACCTTTCACCTACGCGCCATGGAATCCGGTAAGCTACAAGCCGGGCGGATTTGTCGTCGGCGCGGGCCACGGATCAACCTTTCAGGACAACTATGGAAATTGGTGGAATTCGGGCACGCCGTGGGTCGGTTACAATTGGAAATTCGAGCGCCGCGTCGCCATATTTCCGACGCGCTTCTGGCCCGACGGACAAATGGCGGCGTCGACGCGGTTCGGAGATTTCCCCCACTATGTTCCCAGGCGGCGGGTCAAGGATCCGGAGAGCCTGTTCACCGGCTGGATGCTGCTGAGCTACAAAAAGCCCGCGACCGCATCATCAACGCTGGGCGAGTTCGCCGCGAGCCATGTGACAGACGATAACTATCAGACCTTCTGGGTCGCCCGCGACAACAAACCCGGCGAAACGCTGACGATCGATCTCGGATCGGTCCAGACTCTCCGCGCGATCCAGGTCGATTTCGCCGATTACAAATCGGCCCGATTCGCCGACGCCCCCGATATCTACGCCGACTTTCATCTCGAAGCGTCCGAAGACGGAAAGAGCTGGCGCGAGATCGCCCGCACCAAACCGCCGCGCCGCGACCGGCCCAACGCCTATTTCGAGTTGCCCCGCCCGGTCCGCGCCCGCTTTGTCCGTTACGCGCACGGCCATGTCGGCGCCGCCCACCTCGCGATCGCCGAAATTCGCATATTCGGCAATGCGGGGGGCGCGGCCCCGCCCGCCCCTGCGCGCATCGACGCCCGACGCGAAGCGGACGCGCGGAACGCGCATATTCAATGGTCGGCGAGCGCGGGCGCAATCGGCTACAATGTTCGGTGGGGCGTGCGTCCCGATCGGCTGACCTTCACCTACCAGAAATTCGCAGACCAGCTCGCCGATCCGTCTCATCCGGCGCTGGAACTCACCTCGCTCAACAAGGGCGCGCCCTATTACGTCGCGGTCGAAGCGTTCAACGCCAGCGGCGTTTCCAAACTCAGCCCGATCAGGCGAATATCGGCCGACTCAGACGAAGCTCGTCGTTCGGGACTGTAAAGTGTTGTAATGTCAAACACATGCCGCTGTATTGCTCGACGCATTGGCGAAGCGTCGGGCGGCTGTCGGCGAAAACAAGATCAAGGTGAAGGAAACCGGCCATGTCATCCACTCCAAGCGCATCCGCCGAATCGGCTGCCTCTTTGCAGGAAATGAATCTCGGCGCGATCATACTGATCAGCCTGATCGCGACGATCGGCGGATTTCTGTTCGGCTTCGACAGCGGGGTGATCAACGGCACCGTCGACGGACTAAGGCAGGCCTTTCATTCGACAAATGTGGGAACGGGCTTCAATGTCGCCTCCATGCTGCTGGGCTGCGCGGCGGGCGCGTTTTTTGCCGGTCGCCTCGCCGACATTTTCGGCCGGCGGAGCATACTTATCGTCGCAGCGGTGTTCTTTATCGTCAGCGCATGGGGATCGGGCGTCGCTAACGGCTCGCTTGAATTCGTCATCTACCGGATTATCGGCGGGCTGGCGGTCGGCGCGGCGAGCGTGCTCGCGCCTGCCTATATCAGCGAAGTGGCTCCGGCGCGGCTGCGGGGGCGCCTGTCCAGCATCCAGCAAGTCGCGATTATTGTCGGCCTCACGGCGGCTTTCATCAGCAACTATCTGCTCGCGCTTTTCGCCGGCTCGGCGACGGCCGATTTCTGGCTCGGCTTCAAGGCTTGGCGCTGGATGTATTGGATGGAGATCGCGCCCGCTGCGATCTTCTTTCTCGCCCTGCTGACGATCCCCGAGAGCCCGCGCTTTCTCGCGCTCAAAGGACGCAAGGACGCGGCGAAGGCGGTGCTGGCGCGACTGTTCGGCGAGCGCGCCGCCGCGCAAAAGGTCAGCGAAATCGAGGCTTCGCTTGCGGCCGACCATCATCGGCCGCGCTTTTCGGACCTCATCAATCCGGCGACGAAGCGTATCAGGACAATCGTCTGGGTCGGGATCGGCCTTGCTTCGTTCCAGCAGCTCGTCGGCATCAATGTCGTGTTCTATTACGGCGCGGTGTTGTGGCAGTCGGTCGGCTTCTCGGAGAGCGACGCGCTTCTCACCAATGTCATCATGGGCGGGGTTTCGATCCTTGCTGTCGCGGTCACGCTCATGGTGATCGACCTGCATGGACGCAAACCCATTTTGCTGATCGGCTCGCTCGGCATGTCGGCGACCCTTGCGCTGATGGCCGTCGCCTTCCTCAACGCCCAGGTCGGCGCAGGCGGCGCGGTGACGCTGCCGCCCCTCTTCGGCAAGCTCGCCTTGCTGTCGGCGGTCGCCTATGTCGCCCTCTTCAACTTCTCTTGGGGGCCGGTGATGTGGGTTATGCTCGGCGAGATGTTTCCCAACCAGATTCGCGGCTCCGGGCTCGCCGTCTCAGGCCTGTTCCAGTGGGGAACCAATTTCCTGGTCACGATGACCTTCCCCATCCTCCTGACGACCATCACGCTTGCCGGCGCCTACGCCATCTACGCGGCCTTCGCCGTCATTTCGGTCTTCTTCGTCCGGGCGATGGTCCGCGAGACCAAGGGCGTCGAACTGGAGCATATGGACGGGTGAGCCGGCCGGCCGCGAGACGGCGATCGGTTTTCTGACGGAAGAGAGCGCCAGGCGGCGCTCTCTTCCGTCGGGACGGCTAAATCCCGGGAAGGCGACGTTCGGGCGCTGTCGGGTTGCGAAATGTCCGATGGCGGACCGCGCGCCCGTCTGCCGCTATCGATCAGGGTCCTTCCCGAAAACCGGCGACCGCGCGCGACGCGGCCCCGGCCCCTTGCGAGGCGAAATCGATCTTCGGACTGAGGGGCGATTTGCCGGGTGAAATGCCCGGCCCCCGCATAAGTTATTGTTGTCCGCTATCTATTGGGTGGCGGACCACGCCAGATATCGATGATCACTACGTTTGCGCTATACCCCTACAAGAAGGTAATCGCTAAGAGCCCGCCCCCAAAGGGTTAGCGACTGAAGCGCCTGTGGTTTCAAGGGCTTGTTCGGGCCATTTTGGGGCGAGCGATGTCGCCCCAAGCCACTCGCCGGCAGCACACTTACGCGGGGTTTCGATTAGAAATGGATTTGACGGATGCGAATCGGCGGCTGGTCGAGCCGCTGGTGCCCGTACTGAAACTAAGGGGCAACACCTATTTTTTGGTCTCTGCGCGAGATCGTCAACGCGATCTTCTACGTGATGCCGCCAGGAGGAGAGCGGCGGCCTTTGCTATGGTCCTCATCCGACGCATTGCACCTTCAGCATGAGTTCGAAACGCACCCTAAGACGGAAAGTAGCCGGACGATCCAGATCGCCCGGCCATAAGTTCCCGACCGCTCAGGACTTCGGCAGAAGCACCTTGTCAATCACGTGAATGACGCCGTTTGACTGCTTGACGTCGGCGATTGTGACATCGGCCGTATTCCCGTTCTCGTCAGTGACTGTAACGTGGCCATTCTTATCGCGCAGGGTGAGCATGCAGCCGCCCACGGTTTTTACCTTGTGCGCGCCGCCATCATCTTTGACCATTTTCTTGACAACGGCGGCGGTGGCATCTGCTGCGATGACATGACAGGTGAGGATCTTGACCAGCTTTTCCTTATTTTCGGGCTTGAGCAGACTTTCGACGGTGCCCTTCGGAAGTGCGGCAAAAGCTTCATTGGTCGGCGCGAAGACTGTGAAAGGACCCTTGCCTTCAAGGGTTTCGACGAGACCCGCCGCTTTCACCGCCGCGACGAGTGTAGTGTGATCCTTGGAATTGACGGCATTTTCAATGATGTTCTTGTTGGGGTACATCGCGGCGCCGCCGACCATCGGATTTTCGGCATAGGCTGTTCCGCCAAAAGCGGCAAACGCGAGCGAGCCGGCAACGACGACGGCAGATAAGTTGCGTGCAAACATGAGACTCTCCTTGATTGAGCCCTTGCTGGGCACCAAGAAATACGTAAACGACGTCTGCTTGGATCACGCGCGGTGTGACGCTGTGAAGGCGGAGATTCAAATGCGACGAGTGCGTGACGTGATGTCCCGTGATCCGTTTATCGCGGCACTGCGTAGAAAGGCCTGCCGATCAAGGAAGGGACCCGCGTTGAAAACCTATAGCATTGCCTACGTTGCGACCGGTGTGGTTTTCCTCGCCATCGATGCGATTTGGTTGACCCTAGCCGCGCAAAAGCTGTACCGGCCACTGATGGGCGAAATGCTGGTTGAGAGTTTTCGGCTGGCGCCCGCAGCAATGTTCTATCTCATATATATTGCGGGCATTGTCGTGTTTGCCGTCGTCCCGGCCCTCGCCAGCGATCGATGGACCACAGCTGCATCTTACGGCGCATTCCTTGGCCTCTTTGCGTATGCGACCTACGACCTGACCAACCAAGCGACGCTCAAGAACTGGCCGGTCATTGTGACCGTAGCCGATCTTTGTTGGGGAACGGTTTTGACTGCCGTAGCGGCGACCGCGGGGTTTCTCATCGCTCGCGCGTTTGCGGTCACGTCTTGATGTTGCTTATCAAGCCTGACGCGAGAAGCCCGATGAATACAGTAAGCGTTGCTGCACTCATGGCATTTAACTTAAAAAATGATTGGTTCTCTAAAGGCGAATAAACATGTACGGGGGTGCCATACGCGCCATCCAATCCTAGATAGATAAGGAAAGCCGCGCCGACCAGAATGACGGTGAATAGCCGTTCCGAAGTCCGGAAGAAGATCGTCGCGATCAGGGCACAGGGGATCAAGAAGATTTCCAGCCCGGACGCCTGCCCGAAAACCTTTGCGCTCACAATCGTGTTGGCCATGCCAATGATGGGCAAGAGCGCGCGGCCGGCCTTGGGATAGCGCCTGGCAACCGCCGGCACGGCCAGGAAAAGCGGTGTCGACAGGAACGTGAAGAAGGTTGGCCAGACATGGCCGCTCACGGCCCAATAGACGTAGAGCGGATAGAACGGTTGGTTGGATGCCACGACGAGGGCAATCAGGTTACAGGCGGCGACCATGGGATCGTCATGAGACGCATAGGCCGCAGCGCGATCCCAAATGTGCCTAGCGGCGCTCATGCGTGCACAGAGTTTCTGACGGGGCGAAGGAGATAATGACTCACGCCCCATACCTGACCGCCGTCGTGCCCGAACAATCCCGCGGTTGCCAGATAGAAGAGACGCCACCGTTGGCGCCAAAGTCCGGCTTCGGCGCCATAGACCTCGCTCAAGACGCTATCAATCGGCTGACGGTTTGCATCAAAGCGGGCCAGCCAGTCCAACGCCGTCTTCTGATAATGAAGACCGCTCCACCGCCAATCTTTTTCAACGACGAAACAATCCGGAAACTGCTTGATCAGGCCGTGGCTCGGCATGATGCCACCGGTGAAGAAATGCTGGGCGATCCAGTCGGCCTGGTTCCTATGGTCGAACCGATAGGGGCAGTTCTTGTGGCTGAAGACGTGTATGAACAGCCGTCCCGTTTCCGGGGTCAGCCAGGTTCTGATACGTTTGAGCAACCGCCTCCAGTTCGACATATGCTCGAACATCTCGACGGAGACGATCCTGTCATATCGTCCGTGCGCCGTAAAATCGTTCATGTCGGCAGTTATTACGCGAACGTTGTAGAGACAGCGCTCGGCCGCCTGTGCCTCGATAAAAAGCCGTTGGGGGTGGGAGTTCGAGACGGCGGTGATGATGGATCCTGGAAATTGCGCCGCCATGAAGAGCGTTAGAGAACCCCAGCCGCAGCCGAGTTCAAGGATAGACTGTCCGTCGGCGATGTCGGCATGCGCAACGGTTTCCTCCAGCGCCAGGCGCTCCGCGTCGGCCAGACTTTCCGACCCGGTCGGATAAAGGCAGCAGGAATATTTGCGATGCGGGCCGAGCGTAAGCGCGAAGAATTCGGGTGGCAACTCGTAGTGCTGTTTGTTGGCGGCAGCAGCGTGCTCGGCAATGGCGCAATCGTTCATCGAGCGCGCAAAATCGACTTCCTCCTGGCTCGAAGCCCTGGCGAGTCTCCGCTTCGTGCGACCGACCAGGTATTCAATACCCAAACGTGCCAACGGATCGGCAAATCGGGTATGTTCGGCGGCGCGAATGGCCGAGGCGATCAGGCTCATCGCATTTCTCCATTGCTCGCGAGGCCGGTGCGTCGTTGCGGGCCCGGCCAGAACGCATTGACTCGGTGTTGGTATTCTTGGAAAGCTTGACCGCGCGAGCGCAGCATATGCGCCTCAAGAGGCGGAATGCCGGATGCGTGAATAAGCAGCCAGTACATCAGCAAGGGCCCTGCTAGAGCCAACCAAGCCCATGGGTAGGCACCTTCAAGGTTTATCGCGATGATCGGGTAGGCAAGCCAGCCCAGCCACTCAAAGAAGTAGTTTGGATGGCGCGACATGCTCCACAGCCCGGCATCGCAGACCTTGCCCTTGTTTGAAGGATCGGAGCGGAATGCGCTGAGCTGACGATCCGCGATTGCTTCGCCAACGACCGCCACAAAAAGAATGGCGATACCGAGCCAATCCGAGAAGCCGAGACCAGGCGCCGAATTGTGGGCAGCGACCATGATCGAGAGCACCAGTGCCGCCGCCGCCAGTGCTTGGGTCTGCAGAAACCAGAAAAGCCGCCTTTTGAAGGCATCTCCCCACTCGTCGCGCAGATGGCGATAACGCGGGTCTTCGCCGCCTTTCGCTGTTCGCAAGGCGATATGGATGCCGAGACGCAGCGACCAGACCAGCGCCAATGCCGCCACAAGGGCTTGCCGTGCCGAGATTTCAGAATTGTCAATTGGGATGAATGCGGCAACCGCACCGGCGGTGCCGGTGGCGAAGGACCATATTGCGTCGATCCATCCCGACCGGCCGGTTGCAAGCGCCACCAGCCAAGCGCAGGCCATCGCTCCTGACAGGCCGACCACAAGTCCGACGACGACGATCGCGGCTATCATGTGCAATAGCCCTGCGCGACCGCCCATTCGAGGCGCCTTTGGCGATCGGTCTGGCGGAGAGCAAAGTCCACGACATCGGTCAGTACAGGTGCCAGAAACCGAAGAGGTTTCGAGAAGGCGCCGATCAGCGTGCGATGACCGATCCGATCATAGAGCCTAACCTCGACTTCGCCGCCCACCGCGCGGATGCGCTCGGCAAGACGGAGCGTGTTACCGGGTTCGACAATTCGGTCATGCTTTCCGGTTGCGAGCAGGACCGGCACCGCGCCGGCAGCAACGAAGTTGATTGGCTGTGTGGCGGCGAGGTCTTCCTCCGGACCAAAGATCCGCTTCAGCGCCTGCGTGCGAAGAGGCAGGAAGTCGTAAGGTCCGGCAAGCCCGATCATCGCGCTGAGATGGACGCGCGCGTCGAGATTGACGCTGGCGAGCCATGTCCGATCGAAAGCCAGCAGCGCGGCAATATGGGCGCCGGCGGAGTGGCCCATGGCAATAACCCGGCGCCGGTCGCCTCCGAAGTCCGCGATGTGGTCGGATGTCCAGCGGATCACCGCGGCCGCATCCTCGACGAAGCCGGGAAAGCAGACCTCCGGATAAAGCCGGTAATCGGGAATGACCGTCGTAAAGCCCTGGGCAGCCAAAGCTGATCCGACGAAGAAATAGCGGCTCCGTTCGCCCTCTTCCCAGCCGCCGCCATAGAAGAAGACGATGACTGGGGATAGCCCGCTCGACTGAGGCCGATAGACATCAAGAACATGACGCTGGCTATGCCCGTAGCGAATGCCACTATGGGGCCGTGCTGAACCGATCCGTGCAATAAAGTTAAGGGCGTCGATCGCTGAGGGAAAGGATTTCAATTGCCGGCCAGTTCTCGAGACGGCCACATCGCGCGGCACCGTGATCATTTCAAGCAGCCATGATCAGAAGCCCACGATCGGGCGCAATAGGCGGCCCAATAGTCCATGAAGGCGTGTGTCGCCCTCAAGAGCGGCCAGGCAGATGCATTCAGAGTCTTCCCCCACAATCGGCCGATGATCGACGTCTTCTCCAGCTTCATCGAGATCGCCGGGAAAATACTGACCGCGTTCGTCCGATAGTGAGCCGGATAGCACTTGCATGAACTCGAGGCCGGTATGGCCGTGGGCCGGAAGATGAAGTCCCGCCTTTCCCTTGAGCAGCATCACCTTTGCATCCGGGCTGCCGGCTATCTTGATCTTGCTCCACATGAATCCCGGACCCAGCCACTTCCAGGGACCAACCTCACAATTCCGCACCGCCCGCGGAAGCTCTATTCCCAATTCCGCGTGTTTACCCAAAGTCTTCTCTCTGGCCGGCTTTGGAGGGGTCTCAAGCCGCTCCAGGGTGCGTGCAAAAAGATCGGCAGCAAGTGGGGCGAGCGGCATCGCATCAAGAATCGCACCGCCAACGGCTTCGAAATTCGCTATCTGCTCGCGGCACACCGCACATCGTTCAAGGTGGACCGACACGACGAGGGCAGGACCGGCGCCCAGCGTCCCGGCCGCCATACGCATCAGCGTTTCGTCGCTGGGATGATGGTTGATGGTCATATGTCGTTGTCCAGGAGTGTTCGCAGGCGATTGAGCGCCAGACGGACACGGGATTTTACAGTGCCGAGAGGAATGTTCAGCTCTTTGGCGATATCTGCGTGCGGCTTGTCGGCAAAAAACGACAGCCGCACGATGGTTGCTTGTTCGACGGGCAGCGTGGCCAAGGCCCTTCTCACTCGCTCATCCCGCTGTGCCATGATCGCGAGGTCTTCGCCTGACGGAGGCGTTTCCGGTTCCTCGCTCGGATCCATTGACACATTGGGGCTACGGCCGTCCGCGCGGCGTAGCCGATCGATCCTCCGGTTGCGGGCAATCGTGAATACCCATGTCGCCGCGCCCGCCCGACTCGGATCGAAATAGGAGGCTTTGCGCCAGAGCGTGATCATGACCTCTTGCGTGACTTCCTCTGCGAGAGAATCCGTGAGGCCGGATCGCATGAGGAAGCTTTTGACGCGCGGCGCAAAATAGGCGAACAGCTGCGCGAAAGCTTGGCGGTCTTGATCCTGCGCGACGGCACATATGAGCCGGACCAGCTCCTGCGGAGAGGGCGCCACCTGTTTTCGTCTGGCTTCGTTCAAAACAATGAGCCTCGCTGCCGGACCGACCTGCCCCGAGTGCCTGAACCTGTAATGTAGACCGGCAGCATCCATTTGCCCTTCTTACGCTCGGCGCATTCGATCGGATCACACCCCGCGTGATCCAAGTCCAGCTCCTTTCCGTAAATATTGGCAATTCGGGGCACGGAGGGAAAGACTTGACCGTAGGAATAGTAGTGAGCGGCCAGAGGCCCTCGGGCGAAGGCCAGCGAACGACGGATCGCCCCCTCGATATCGCGGTGATTGGAAGCGGCATTTCCGGACTCTCCGCCGCTTGGCTGCTCGCGAAGCGACACCGGGTTACCCTGTTCGAAGCCGATCGCCGCCTGGGGGGACACAGCCATACCGTCGATGCCGACGGCCTCGCTGTGGACACCGGCTTCATTGTGTTCAACGAGGCCACCTACCCAAATCTGACCGCGCTGTTCGATCACATCAGTGTTGAAACCAAGCGTTCCGATATGTCGTTCGCCGTGTCTCTCGACGACGGGCGACTTGAATATTCCGGCAGCGGATTGTTGGGCCTGTTCGCCCAGGGCCGGAACGTCGTCAGTCCGCGCTTCTGGATGATGCTGCGCGACCTGGTGCGGTTCTATCGTGAGGCGACGCGCACCGTTGCGACCCTGGGCGCAATGACGCTCGATCAATTTCTCGACGCGGCAGGCTATGGCGACGGCTTTCGCAATGACCACCTCTATCCCATGGCGGCAGCAATCTGGTCGACGCCGGCCGCGAAGATTGGCACCTATCCTGCTGCTGCCTTTATTCGATTTTGCGAGACGCATGGGCTTTTGAAACTGACAGGCCGGCCGATCTGGCGAACCGTGGCAGGTGGCAGCCGGTCTTATGTGCGGATTCTCTCCGCAGCGCCGTCGGAAGTTATACCAAACTGTCCGATCAAGAAGATCTTCCGTACCGGGCATGGTGTCGAGATCGTTAGTTTTGACGGCCGGCGCCGGCAGTTCGATCATGTTGTCATCGCCACACATGCTGACCAGGCACTTGAAATAATTGCCGATCCGAGCGGAGAAGAGCGGCGTCTCCTGGGCGCGTTCCACTACCTTTTCAACGCGGCCGTCCTGCATAGCGACGCAGGCTTGATGCCGCGAAGGCGGCGGGTGTGGTCAAGTTGGAACTACATGACCGGAAGCGACCCTGAGGGACGCAAGCTCGCGGTCACCTATTGGATGAATCGCCTTCAAGGCCTCGCGAGCGATCGACAGCTCTTCGTCACGCTCAATCCTCACAGGGAAATCGAAGCCAGTGCGATCGTAAGACAAATGACTTACAGCCATCCCCATTTCGATGCTCGAGCCATAGAAGCGCAAAAGGAGCTTTGGTCTCTGCAAGGCCGCCGCAACACATGGTTTTGCGGCGCCTATTTCGGCGCAGGCTTTCATGAGGACGGGCTGCAGGCTGGCCTCGCGGTTGCTGAAGCCCTTGGCGGCGTGCGGCGGCCATGGACAGTTCCGGAGGAATCCGGCCGCATCCATATCCACGCAAGCGCGCCGGCCGTGCCCAAAACTGAGGCCGCCTGATGTCGCGTTTCCAATCAGCTCTGTATGCCGGGGTTGTGATGCATCAGCGGTTGCGGCCGCGAGAGCATAAGCTTCGTTATCGTATCTTCTATTTTCTGCTCGACCTCGATGAAATCGACGCACTGGCACGACAGCTTCGCTTCTTCTCGCGCAACCGATTCAACCTTTTCAGCTTCTACGACCGGGATCATGGAGATGGCGGGAAATCATCCTTGCGCGAAAAGGTCGAACGACATTTGAGAGAAGCCAAGATTGAGCATGGCGGTGCAATACGGCTTTTAACGATGCCGCGCATTCTGGGGTATGTCTTCAATCCGCTCAGCATCTACTTCTGTCACCGGCGTGACGGCTCGCTGTGCGCGATCTTTTACGAGGTCAATAATACCTTCGGTCAGCGACATAGCTATCTGATCCCGGTGCCATCCGGCGCCACAGGCCTGATACAGCAAGAAAGCCAAAAATCCTTCTATGTCTCGCCCTTCATGACAACCGAAATGGACTATTCGTTCTCGGTGCTGCCTCCAGGAAAAGACTTGGCGGTGTCGGTCACCGGCCGGGATCGGGATGGGCCCCTCATCGTCGCCAGGCTAACCGCCCGCCGTCACGAGCTCACCGAGTCCTCTCTTTTACATACCTTCTGCGTCTATCCGATGCTGACATTCAAGGTGATGCTTGGCATCCATTGGGAAGCGTTGCTGATCTGGCTGAAGGGGATCGATCTGCATCCCCGACCTGCTCCACCTGACAAAGAAGTGACTCTCGGGCGCGGAGAAATCTCCAAGATCGATCATCGATACGAGAACAGCACCAATGTCTTTTGAGAGCAGAACGAAAACACTGGGGGTTACAGGCGGTCAGGAGCAGACTGTGGCCACCCGTGTCGTCCGCAGAATTGTTGCACAGATAGAATGTGGTCATATCTCCATTCTGCTGCCTTCCGGAGAGCGCATAGAGCATGCTGGCAATCACGCTGGACCTTCGGCTACGCTAGTTGTCTATAGATGGCGAGCGATCAGGCGTCTTGTAAGTCACGGCGATATCGGTTTTGCAGAAGCGTACATCGACGGCGATTGGTCAAGCCCTGATCTTGTGGCACTCCTGGAATTGGCGGCCCGCAACATAACCGTTGTTGATCGTAAGATGTCTGGATTCTGGGCGGTTCGCACGCTCAATCGCCTCCTGCATCTTCTGCGGACGAACAGCAAGGCGGGCAGTCGCCGGAACATCGCGTTTCACTACGATCTCGGCAACGAATTTTACCGGTGCTGGCTCGATTCGAGCATGACGTATTCGTCAGCTCTTTACGAGAACGCCGGACAATCGCTCGAAGATGCTCAGAACGCCAAACTCTCCAAGATCTTAGAGCTCCTGGGTCTGCGCGGCGGGGAAAATGTGCTCGAAATCGGCTGCGGGTGGGGTGCATTGGCGGTGCAGCTGGCGCACGCCGGCGCGGTTGTTACTGGTGTTACCTTGTCTTCCGAGCAGCTGGCTTTTGCCCGGCAACGCGTCCAGCGAGAAGCGATTGCCGGCAAAGTATCGTTTGAATTCACCGATTATCGCAACACGAAGGGCGTATACGATAGAATCGTCTCGATCGAGATGATGGAAGCGGTTGGTGAGGCGTACTGGCCGGCCTACTTCAAGACCCTGTACGACCGCCTGAAAGCTGGCGGCATCGCTGTCCTGCAAGTAATCACGATAGACGAAGCGCGATTCCAAGCCTATCGCCGGTCCGCCGATTTCATTCAACGTTATATTTTCCCCGGAGGAATGCTTCCGACCAAAACCATTATCGGGGCGCAAGGCGCCATTGCAGGCCTCAGGCTGATTTCGACACAAAGCTTCGGGGCCAGCTATGCGCTCACATTGGCCGAATGGCGCAAACGATTTCTTGCAGCGTGGCCGGACATCGCGAAGCTTGGATTTTCGGAACGGTTTCGCCGCCTATGGATCTATTATTTCTGCTATTGCGAAGCTGGTTTCAGGGCAGCGTCCGTCGATGTTGGCTTATATGTGCTCGCGAAAGACTAAGAACAAAACCCGTAAGTTGATCGTGGGCCTCACATCATGACTGCGTCGAATGATAGAAACGTTTTTGCTTCGAGCCCATTGCCCAAATGGCAGCGGGCGGCTGTTGCAATCGTTCCGGTCATCGCGGCTTCCCTGGTGGGTCAGTGGGCGACCTATCCCAATTTGGTCCCCTGGTACGCGGCACTCGCAAAGCCCGCCTTCAATCCTCCCAACTGGATCTTCGCGCCCGTTTGGACGGTTCTGTACGGGTTGATGGCCTTGGCTGTATGGCGGCTGCTGAAGGCAAATCGTGCGTGGGTGGAAAAGCGGACGGCACTTGCGCTCTTCTTTTCTCAGCTTCTTCTCAACGCGTTGTGGTCGGTCTTGTTCTTTGGCTTCCATAGCACCCTAGGCGGGCTGCTGAACATCGTGCCGCAATGGACGCTGATCGTTTTAGCCATTCTTCGACTGCGGCATATCGACTCGATAGCGGCGCTTTGTCTGTGTCCTCTGGCGCTCTGGGTGGGCTTTGCCGCGGTACTGAACTTTGAGATATGGCGCCTGAATGGCTGACAAAATTGGCGGCGGCGGGCCTTCATGCATCCCGGTCTGCCAAGATGCGCCGGATTGTCCTGAATGGGCAGCATGAACCCGCTGAAAACCAATCCCGTAATCGTCTGGTTTCGAGACGACCTGCGTCTCGCCGACAACCCGGCGCTCACTGCGGCGATCGCGCGTGGCTCTCCTCTTGTCGCTGTCTACATTCTCGATGATGAGACGCCCGGAAGGTGGCGGCTCGGCGGCGCCGCACGCTGGTGGCTGCACCATAGCCTCGCGGCGCTGGGCAAGAACATCGAGCACCTGGGTGGCGCATTGGTGCTGTGTCGAGGCGGACCGGTGGCCGCGATCATGTCCTTGATTCAGCAGACGGGGGCACGCGCTGTCTATTGGAATCGGGGCTATGCGCCCTTCGCGATTGCGCGGGATAGGGCCGTAACGCACGCGCTTGAGAGAGAAGGCCTTGAGGTGCGGACCTTCTGTGCTTCGACGCTGTTCGAGCCGGGCAGCATTTTGAACCAGGATGGTAAGCCCTTTCGCCTGTACGGGGCCTTCTGGCGCGCCTGTCTAGCAAGAGGCATCTCCGATGCGCCACTGGCTTTGCCTCAAAGGTTGCCCGGCGGCCCCAACATTCCGAGCGACGATCTCGAGTCATGGCAGCTCACGCCCGCACGGCCGAATTGGGCGGAAGGTTTCGAGAAGCTGTGGTCCCCTGGCGAAGAGGGAGCGCAGCGGCGACTGACCGCGTTCCTCGAAGGGGCTGCCACCGGCTATGCAGACGCGCGCGACCGGTCTGATATAGCGTCGACATCGCGGCTTTCCCCTCATCTCCGCTTTGGCGAGATCAGCCCCCGGCAGGTGTGGCACGCGGTGCTCGCGGCCCAATCGGCAGGCCTTGTGCTGCGTTCGGCGGCCGACAAGTTTCTGTCGGAACTCGGCTGGCGCGAGTTTGCCTATCATCTCCTCCACCACTATCCGTCTCTTCCGGAGGCGCCACTGCAGCCGCAGTTTGCAAAGTTTCCGTGGAACGCCGGGAGGCAGCATTTCTCGGCGTGGTGCCGCGGCCGCACAGGATATCCGATTGTCGATGCCGGCATGCGCGAGCTTTGGACTACGGGGTGGATGCACAATCGTGTCCGGATGATCGTCGCCTCCTTTCTCGTGAAGCACCTGCTGATCCCCTGGCAGGAAGGCGAGCGCTGGTTTTGGGACACACTTGTCGATGCCGACTTGGCCAACAACGCGATGAACTGGCAATGGGTCGCAGGCTGTGGAACAGACGCCGCACCTTATTTCCGTATCTTCAATCCCGTCCTCCAAGGCGAGAAATTTGATCCGGCGGGCCACTATGTCAGGCAATGGGTGCCTGAGATCGCCGCGCTTCCGGACGCCTACATCCACAAACCCTGGACAGCGCCTGAAGCCGTGCGTCTGGCCGCGGGGATTGAACTGCAGAAGCACTATCCAGCGCCGATCGTGGATCATGCATTGGCGCGTCGGCGCGCCTTGGAAGCGTTTGCATATTTGCGGACTATGCAATTAGAAGTACTTCACCATGAACCGCCGAAAGCGATCTAGCGTTTTTCAAGCTTGTGGGTTGAACCATTAGTCCCAAGAAGCGACATATGTCGCGTGAACGCGTCGTTTGACGATACCGATGTTCAGCCATCTTCAAACGCCAGCTTCCCCTTTGCGGCCCATAGCGCCGACGCCTTGTCGCGCTCATCGCTTTGGAGCTTGTCGGCCATCCAAAGCAGCGCGCCGTAGATCATGGTGCGGTCATCGCCGGTGAGGTCCACGATCCCGGCTTTGACGACGAGGCCGCCGAGTTCGATCAGATGCCGGGTGCGCTTGCGCCGCTCGATCTGCCAGGTGCGCATGTCATGACGTGCTTGCGCCGCTTGATGCCGGTTGCGCGCTGCCCGATTGCCGTTGAGCGCCGCCAGCGTCGCGGTCAGGCGATGGCGCAGATCGCCGTGCCCGCCCTTGAAAGAACGCAGCCCCGCGTTTCGCCCATGCCTCCCTCTTTCCGGCGTCCTTGGTTTCGGCCAGCATGATCAGCGCACCAGCCAGTTCGTCGGTGCTGAGGGCGTCGGCGCCAGTCGAGATGACCAGCTCGCCGAGCTGCTGCACCTTGCGGGCTTTCAGGTCTCGCGTCTTGTC
Organism: Alphaproteobacteria bacterium; assembly: GCA_016125425.1. Classification (GTDB taxonomy): domain Bacteria; phylum Pseudomonadota; class Alphaproteobacteria; order Caulobacterales; family Parvularculaceae; genus Amphiplicatus. The sequence goes on along the minus strand of WGLT01000009.1, from coordinate 4,027 downwards.
TTCGAGCGACTTCAGTTCCGCGTCGAAGTCCCGTGGCTTTCGCATCATGTCCTCCATAAGCTGTCGATGGAGCGATGATAGTTGAGCGCCTGCCGCAATGCTGTAAGGTTGCCGGGACGGGCTGAAACGGCGCGAGCAGTCCCGAGAAATTAGTTTCGAGGGCGCGCTTATACGTCGTTCCGACGTGCGCTTCGCTGTGGTGATGTTCGGATCGCGATGGCGATCTATCATCTTCACGTCAAGATCATCGGCCGCAAAGCCGGCTCCAGCGCGGTGGCCTCCGCCGCCTACCGCTCGGCCTCTCGGCTGCGCGATAATCGGCTTGAGCGCAGCCACGACTTCTCCAACAAGCGTGGCGTCGTCCACTCCGAGGTCATGCTGCCGGAGAACGCACCGGAGCATTGGTCCGACCGCGAACGGCTCTGGAACGATGTCGAGGTGTTCGAGGTCAGGAAGGATGCCCAGCTTGCCCGCGAGGTCGAGTTCGCCCTTCCGCGCGAGATGACGCAAGCCCAGGGCATCGAACTCGCCCGCGACTTCGTGCAGGCCGAGTTCGTGGACCGGGGCATGATCGCCGATCTCAATGTGCATTGGGACATGGCTGAGGATGGGACGCCCAAGCCCCATGCCCATGTCATGCTGACCATGCGATCCGTGGACGGGGACGGCTTCGGCCCGAAGGTGCGAGACTGGAACCGCACCGAGATGGTCGAGCGTTGGCGCGAACGCTGGGCCGAGCTTGCCAACGAGCGGCTGGCCGAACTCGACATCGACGCGCGCATCGACCATCGCAGCCTGGAAGCGCAGGGCATTGCGCTGGAGCCGCAAAGCCAAATCGGCGCGACCGCACAGCGGATCGAGGGCGAAGGGTTAGAGGCCGCCGACCGCGCGGACATGCACCGCGAGATCGCGCGCAACAACGGCGCACGGATCATCGCCGATCCTTCGGTGGCGTTCGACGCAATCACCCACCAGCAATCGACCTTCACGCGGCGCGACATGGCGATGTTCGCGCACCGGCACAGCGACGGAATCGAGCAGTTCAACACCGTGATGTGCGCGCTGCGCGGCGCTCCCGATCTGGTCGAACTTGGCAAGGATGAACGCGGCGAGGACCGCTTCACCACCCGCGACATGATCGAGACCGAACAGCGCCTGCATCGCGCCGCAGAACGCATGGCCGAGCGAGAACGCCATGAGGTCGATGACAAGGACCGCGAAACGGCGCTCGCGCGGGCGGAAGCGCGCGGCCTTGTCCTGTCCGGCGAGCAGGCCGAGGCGCTTACGCATGTCACGGACGGGCGCGATCTCGGCGTCGTGGTCGGTTACGCCGGGACTGGGAAAAGCGCGATGCTGGGCGTAGCGCGTGAAGCCTGGGAAGCGGCGGGCTACGAGGTCCGGGGCGTGGCGCTGTCCGGCATCGCCGCCGAGAATCTGGAAAGCGGCTCGGGCATCGCCTCGCGCACCATCGCTAGCCTGGAACATGGCTGGGGACAGGGCCGCGACCTGCTCACGTCCCGCGATGTGCTTGTCATCGACGAGGCAGGCATGGTCGGCACGCGCCAGTTGGAGCGCGTGCTGTCCCATGCCGCCGAGGCTGGCGCCAAGGTGGTGCTGGTCGGCGATCCGCAGCAGTTGCAATCTATCGAGGCGGGCGCGGCGTTCCGCTCCATCTTTGAGCGCCACGGCGGGGCGGAGATCGGCGAGGTGCGCCGTCAGCGGGAGGACTGGCAGCGCGACGCCACGCGCGATCTGGCGACCGGCCGCACCGGCGACGCGATCCATGCCTATGACGCGTATGGCATGGTCCATGCCGCTGCGACACGCGAGCAAGCGCGCGACGATCTGATCGACCGTTGGGACCGCGACCGGCAGGCGTCGCCCCACAAGAGCCGCATCATCCTCACCCACACCAATGCCGAGGTGCGCACGATCAACGAGGCCGCACGCGAGCGGCTGCGGGCTGCCGGCGACTTGGGCGACGACGTGCGTATCATGGTCGAACGCGGCGAGCGCAGTTTCGCCAGCGGGGATCGCGTCATGTTCCTTCGGAACGAGCGCGGGCTTGGCGTGAAGAACGGCACCCTCGGGACCGTCGTTGAGGTCGGCGAACGATCTATGACCGTGCGCACGGATGACGGGCGCAATGTCTCGTTCGACCTCAAGGATTACGACCGGATCGACCACGGCTATGCGGCGACCATTCACAAGGCGCAGGGCATGACGGTGGACCGCACCCATGTCCTGGCGACGCCGGGCCTCGACGCCCACGGCAGCTATGTCGCCCTGTCGCGTCACCGCGACGACATGGACTTGCATTACGGCCACGATGACTTCGCCGACCAGGATCGGCTCATCCGCACTCTGTCGCGCGACCGAGCCAAGGATATGGCGTCAGATTACGAGCGCGCCGATCCGGCGCAGGACTATGCCGAGCGGCGCGGGATCACCTTCCGCGAGCGCGTAGCCGAAATCGTGCGCAAGGTCGTGCCTGAGAAGGTGCGCGGTATGTTCGACGGCCTACGCCTGCCCGCCGATGGCGGACAGGGGCCGGAACGGGCGGCGCCGGAAAGGAAGAAGGCGGCGGACCCGGGGGAGGCGTTGCGCCGCGCCCGCACGCGGGCGCTCGTCCGCCACGCCCGCGCCGTGAATGCGATCTTTGATATGCAGGAGCAAGGCGGCCAAGCCAGCCCGGAGCAGGTGACGGAATTGCAGGATGCCCGCAAAGCCTTCGAGGAGGTGCGGCCCTACGGCCCGCACGACGCCGAAGCCGCCTACAAGAAGGACCCGGAGCTTGCCTCGGAAGCGGCCACGGGCCAGGTCAATCGCACCGTGCGCGCCCTCCAGTTGGAGACCGAGCTGCGCACCGATCCGCAGCGCCGCGCCGACCGCTTCGTGGAACGCTGGCGGGAACTCGGCCAAGCCAGCCAGCGCCAGTATCAGGCGGGCGACATGTCCGGTTACAAGGCCACACGGTCGGCGATGGGCGACATGGCGAAAAGCCTGGAGCGCGATCCGCAGATGGAATCCATCCTCGCGGGCCGCAAGCGCGACCTCGGCATCGGGATCGACTCGGGCCGCAGCCTTGGTCGGGAACTCGCCTTCAGCCACGGCCTCGACCTCGGCAGAGGCCGGAGCATCGGACTTTAACCCCGCCTATTTTTAACCTCCTCTACGCCACGGCGCTACGACGTCTAAATCACTCTTGCGCAACAACAAATCGTCGCTCTGTCTGGTCTCTGCAATCGTCAGAAACAGCCAGCAGGAGGCAACCCGGCCATGCGCCAGCCAGACCGTATCATCCGCATGAACACTGTGCTCGCCCGCACCGGCCTGTCCCGGTCCACCATCTACCGCAAGATCGCTGAAGGCACGTTCCCGCCCCGGATCAAGATCAGCATCAACGGCGCGGGCTGGCGGGAATCCGACATCGACCGTTGGGTCGCCGATCCCGTGGCGTGGCGGCCGGGAAGCGGGCGCAGCCTCGATGCCGTCTGATCGCGGCGCGCGCTCCCGCTCTCCCCGCGTCAGGCCGCCCACGGCGTCCGAGCAGCTTGAGGCGCTGCTGGGCTATCCGTGGCCGTTCCCCGGCAGGCCGCCCAAGCATGACCTCTCCGCCTGGACCGTCACCGACGACTGGCCCCATCCTGTCCCGGTCACAGAGGCCGAGATCGAGGTGTTCGAGCAATGGTTCGGCGATTTGTTCGACGAGCTGTTTGGGCTGGACGCTTGAACATTCCCTATTGCGGAATGAGTTATAGTGTGGTACATACACCCATGTTTGGAGTGGGCCTGTGATCGTAGGCTTTCGGGATGACTGGCTGCGGGCCTTCTTTGTGGATGATGTCCGCTCCCGCCACATTCCGTCCGATCTCGAAGCCCGGTTGTTTAGAAAGCTCCAGATGATCGATGATGCCGTGACCGATCAGGACTTGCGCGTGCCGCCCAGCAATCACTTCGAGAAGCTGCGCGGCAATCTGGCGGGGCTGCATTCGATCCGCGTCAACCAGCAATGGCGGTTGATCTT
>WGLT01000021.1 GCA_016125425.1 Alphaproteobacteria bacterium | reverse complement strand
GATTCCGCCAGCCCTTCCGCCGTCACGGCGCGCGCGTGCAAAACCGGGCCGCGCTCGATCACGCTGTCGACGGCGGCGAGCATCGCGCGAAAAATCTCCGGGATGCCCGCCATGACGAAAATATTGCCAATCCTGACTCCCGGCGCGCCGGAGACGGGGTTGGCTATGAGTTCCGCGCCGGCGGGCATTCGGGCCATGCGCAGACGCGCCGGCGTCACATCGAGCCCGCGCGCCCCGTACCAGCTTTCGATCAGCGCCCGCGCCTGCGGGTGTTCGACGCAAGGGACGCCGAGCGCGGCGGCGACCGCATCAGCCGTGATGTCGTCATGCGTCGGTCCGATGCCGCCGGAGGTGAACACATAGTCGTAGCGATGGCGCAGCGCATTAAGGGCGGCCACGATCATCGCCTCCTCATCGCCGACGATCCGCGCTTCCTTGAGCGCGACGCCCCGCTCCGTCAGCCAACCGGCGAGAAAGTGAATATTAGCGTCGCGCGTGCGGCCTGACAGCAATTCGTCTCCGATCGCGATGATGGCGGCTGTTTTTTGCGTCATGACGCGCTCCAGCTTCGGTTTTCGGAACCGATGGCTCAGAGCGCGCGGCGCGTCAACGCGAGGCGCGCGAAAGCCTCACGCGCGGTTCAGGCGGTCGTGAGAAAAAGCGCCCGCTCTTGCTCGCGTCGCTTGGTCAGATGCTCGAGAACCTTCCCTCCCGCCTTGTTATGCGTGAGGAAAGCGTCCGCCGCCGCCTGACGTTTGCCGGCGTTGACCAGAGCGAGAATGTCCGACTTGCCGAAATTGCCGCCGCCGACATTAAAGCAATATGAGACAAGCGCAGAGAATTCGTTCTCATTCAACGGCGCCGTGACTAGGCGGCGCACGTCATCTTCAGCGCCCTTAACATCCTCCCTGAGAAGCGCGACCGCCTCGGCTTGCGTGATCTTCTGGCCGGGCGTCGCGCCGGAATGGCCGTAGCCAATATACCATGAGCCGTTCGCCCCCTGATAGGCCTCGAGCCGCAGACCCTCGCCTGCCTCGATGATCGCCAATCCCGCGTCATTGATATGCAGGCTGGCGTTCGCCGGATTGCCAATATCCCCGTCCGGCGTGTTCGACCGAGCCGCGGGCGCGCTTTGGCTGCCTGGCGCCGGCTGGGCGTCAGAGGACGATTTCGAATCCGCGCCCTCATCAGCGCCGTCTGTCACCGCGTTTTCGCCCGGCGTTGGCGTGTAACGGTCGAGCGCATAAAGCGCGGCGAGCCAGGCGAGGATGAGAACGATCATCCACACCAGAATTTTGCGAATGAACCCCATGGCCCCGGCCCTTCCCCGATATTCCGCCGGGTACAGCCTAGCCTATCGACGAAGCGGCGCAAAATTCGCCCTTTGCGTGCGAACCGCCCGGGATCACGATTCCGTCGTCTCGCCGGGAGGAGTCAGGAAAAGCGAGCGCTCCTTCGCGCGCCGCGCTTTCAGCCAAGCGAGCTCTCTCAGCTCTCCGTCTACGCGCGCGCTGTCGAGATAGAGAAAAGCGTCCGCCGCCCCGCGCCGGTCGCCCGCCATGAGACGCCTGTAGACAAGCGTGTCCGTGAACCGGGAGACGCCGAGATTATAGGCGAGCGAAACCAGCGCGGAGTATTCGTTTTCATTGAGAGACGGCGGCAGGATGCCGTTCAACGCTTCTTCCGTGGCGTGAACATCCTGGCGCAAAAGCGCGACGGCGTCCGCTTTCGTAATCGTCTGGCCCGGCTCTGCGCCAGCATGGCCGTATCCGATCAGCCATTGGCCCGCGAGCGGATAGGCCGACAGGCGAAGGCCCTCGCTCTTTTTGATGATGGCGAGCCCCGCGGGATTGATGCGGAGCGCGGGCTGCGCGCCTTCAGAAGAGGTTTGCGCCCGCGACCCGAAGGGCGCGATCGCCGGGCCCTCGCGCAGATTGATCTCGGCGTCGTCTGAATGCTCGCCGCCGCAGGCGGCGACGGCGAGCGCCAGAACGGCGATAAGAGCGCGGCCCGGTTTCAATCCTGCTCCTCCTGACCTTGCGGCCTCATCGGCGATCTTGCGATCGCTCTCCTGGCGCCCCGGCAGCGCCAGCGCGGCCAAATTTCCTCAACCACGCCTTTCGGACGCAAAATGTTGAAACTTCGTGCTAAGATTGCGATGTACCCTATGCCGGGCCCGCCCGGCTAGCCCTCAGCCGGATGCGGATAGCGATGCAGGAAAGCGACCTCGATGAAACCTTCGAAATGCGGACGGGCGCGATCAAAATCCACCGGCCGGAGGATTTCGAGGGTATGCGCAAAGCGGGCCGCCTGGCGGCCCAGTGCCTCGACATGCTCGCGCCTCTGGTGCGGCCGGGCGTCACGACGGGCGAGCTCGATCGCAAGGCTTTTGAATTCGTCATGGATCACGGCGCGATTCCCGCCTGCGTCGGCTATCGCGGCTATCGCCACACGACCTGTATTTCGCTGAACCACGTGATTTGCCACGGCATTCCGTCCGACAAGACGCTGAAGCCCGGCGACATCCTCAATATCGACGTCACTGTCATCGTCGACGGCTGGCATGGGGATACGAGCCGCATGTATTACGCGGGCGAGCCCAAGGTGAAGGCGCGCCGCCTGGTCGAGACGACCTATGACTGCATGATGGCGGGGATCGAGGCGGTGAGGCCCGGCGCCTCCCTCCGCGATGTCGGCCGCGCCATCCAGACGATCGCCGAGAACGAGGGATTCTCGGTCGTGCGCGATTTCTGCGGCCACGGCGTCGGCCGCGTTTTCCACGACGCGCCGAATGTCGTTCATTATGCGGAGTATAAAGACCGCTTCGCAGGCCTGCAACGCGCGCCTGACATCGAGTTAAAGCCCGGCATGTTCTTCACGATCGAACCGATGATCAATGAGGGCCGGCCGGACGTGAAACTGCTGAAAGACGGCTGGACGGCGGTCAGCCGAGACAAGTCGCTCTCGGCGCAATTCGAACACTCTGTCGCCGTGACGGAAACCGGCGTCGAGATCTTCACGAAGTCGCCGCAAGGCCTCGACAAGCCTCCTTATGCCTGACGGACACGCTGAAGGGGGAAAAGCAGCGCCTGACCACGCGGCCGGCCATCGCGACCGACTGCGCGAACGCTTCATGCGGGCCGGCGTCGACGCCGTGCAGGATTACGAACTCCTCGAACTCATCCTTTTCCGCGCCATACCCCGCCGCGACGTCAAGCCGCTCGCCAAATCCCTCCTCAAAACCTTTGGCGGATTCGCGGAAACGATCGCCGCGCCGACCGAGCGGCTGATGGATGTGGGCGGCGTTTCCGAAAGCGTCGCCCGCGAATTGAAAATCGTTCACGCCGCCGCGATCAAGCTGGCGCAGCAACGCGTCCTGAAGCGCCCGGTTATCTCTTCCTGGAACGACCTCCTCGCCTATTGCCGCTCGGCGATGGCCGATCATCCGACGGAGATGTTCCGTATTCTCTTCCTCGATCGGAAAAACATTCTGATTGCTGACGAGATCCAGCAAAAGGGCACGGTCGATCATACGCCCGTCTATCCGCGCGAGGTCGTCAAGCGCGCGCTCGAACTCGGCGCCTCGGCGTTGATTCTCGTGCACAATCACCCGTCCGGCGATCCGACGCCGAGTCGGGCCGACATCGAGATGACGAAACAGGTCGCAGACGCGGCGGGCGCGCTCGGCATTCGCGTTCACGATCACCTTGTGATCGGCAAATCGCGCGAGGCGAGCTTCAAATCGCTGGGGCTCCTATAGCCGTGCCGCGGATCGTCACTCTCACCCCCAATCCTGCGCTTGACTACTCCGCCGAGACGGACAGCGTTCAGCCGAACCGCAAAATCTACTGCGATCACGCGCGATCCGATCCTGGCGGCGGCGGAATCAATGTCGCGCGCGCCGCCGCGCGCCTTGGGGCGGAAACGCTTGCGATCTTCCCGGCGGGCGGGCCTTATGGCGCAGCGCTCGCCGAGGCTGTCCTCCGCGAGGGCGTCGCCCATCGCCGCGTCGACATCAAAGGCGAAACGCGCCTCGCCTTCGCTGTTCGCGACCGCACGGCCGGCGATGAATACCGCTTCGGGCTCGCCGGCGCCGAATTGCGCCCCGAAGAATCGGACGCGCTTCTCGCCGCCATGCGCAAGGAGGTCCGGCAAGGAGACTTCGTTGTCGGCTCAGGCAGTTTGCCGCCCGGCGCGCCGGCCGATTTCTGGGCGCGCGCCGCGCAGGACGCCGCACGCGCCGGCGCGAAATTCGTTCTTGATACGTCGAAAGGCGAAGCCGAAGCGATCGAAGCCGGGCTTTTTCTCTTGCGCAAGAATAAATACGAACTCGCAGCGCTCGCCGGCCGGGATTTACGCTGGCCGGAAGAAGTCGAGGAATTCGCTCTGCGATTCGTCGACGATCATAAGGTGGAGAAACTGGCGGTCACCCATGGCGGCGACGGCGCGATTATGACCAGCGGAAGGTCGTGCGTTCGCGCGCCCGGTTTCGAAGCGCCGATCGTCAGCGCGGTCGGCGCCGGCGATTCCTTCGTCGGCGCGCTCGTTTTCGCTTTGATCAACGGAGAGAATGACGCGCGCGCCTTGCGCTGGGGCATGGCCGCCGCGACAGCGACGCTGATGACGCCGGGCACGGCCCTGTTCGAAGCGGCGACGGCGAAAGACATGTTTGAAAAGGGGCGCGAGCGCCCGATATCCGCCGACTGATCGCCGCCGCGCCTTCGCAATTGCAGCAGCCGGAGAAAAGCGCCGGGACGGCGCTTTTCAACGAAAATGTTGCGCCCCGCGCTTGCGCGCGCAAAATGCCCGCTCCGGCGCCGCGCTTGCGCCGGCGACTTGGGGAGAAACATCATGTCTGTTTTCTTGGCGGCTGCGCTTATGGCGCAGGTCAGCGTCGCGCGGCCATTCATTGCAAAACCGGGTTTTGAATGGGTGAACGGCAAGGTTACGAGCATCACCGCGCAATTGCCGCAACACACCTATGCGGTTGTCGACAATAAGCCGGTCCGGTTTTGCGATCCGCAGTCCGGCGTCGACTATGTGGTCATGACAAATAACGTCCAGTACGACCTTCTGAAGTCCGCTCTTGAAACCGGCCACGGCGTTCAGGTCGGCGTCAGGGATTTCGGCGTGGACCCCGCCGACAGCATACGAAAACTCTGCATCGACCGGGTAATCTATTAACGCGCCGCGAAATCGCGCTAGCTGAAGCGGCGCATATAAGGCGCGCCGGAGAACATGACCCGCAGCGGGCGCCCGTCGATAAAGCCGTCGAATCGAATGCGTTCGGGCGACCATTCCTTTTCGCCGACGCGCCATTCGCCGTTGCCGAGCGGGACGAGCTCATCGGTGTTGTTGAGCCAGAGTTTGCCGTCGCGGGCATACACGTAGAACAAACCCCTCCACGGATCATCTGTGTCATAGCGGCCCGCCAGCGCTTTCATCGCGGCCGGCGCCGGCGGGCGATATCCCGCCGCCGGATCGGCCGCATATTCGGTCTCACCCGCCCATGCGCGCCGAGCCGACTCGTTCTCAAGGTCGAATTTAATTCCGGTGACGGCGAAATCCGCCTCGCGGCAGGCGAAGAAGTCTTCTCCCGCCGGCTGCATATCGCTCTCGCCGCCGCGGCGGCGCATGACGATGCGATCGGCGCGCGCGACAATCTCGAAACTGTCGCCATCCGCCGCCGTAAAAACCCCAACGTAACGCGTTGGTCTGTCGACGATCGGCCGCGTCGGTTTCGGCGAAGGGGCAGCCGTTTTCTCCCGAAGGCCTCGCATCAGCGCGCAAGCATATTGCGTGACGTCGCGCGGACGATAGCCCAGTCCGTTATGCACATTGCTCGACGCAAAAGCCGCCACGCCCGCCTCCATGTCGACATGCAAGGACGAAGAGAACGACACCATCCCGCCCGTATGGTGGAGATAGCGCCGTCCGTCGACGACGATGCGGGCGATCCCGTTTCCGTATTGGACGCCATCGGCCCAGCCGGGCGCATCGGCCGGATCGGCGAGGAAACGCTGCGCGGCGGCGTCCGACAGGATCGGCGCGCCTTTCCCCTCACACAGTCTGATCAGGAATTTGAGGAAATACCCCATATCCCGCCCGGTCGCCGCGACGCAGCCCGCAGGGTCGTCTGAATCGACCCAGGGCGCGGCGCGCATCGGCCCGGGCCGGAAGGGAGGGCGGTCCTGAAAGGCGTATTCATAGCCTTGCGCGTAACGCTCGCGGTCTTCTTCGCGCATGCCTGCGACGGACTGCGTCATGGAAAGCGGCGTCAGCACGCGCTCGGCGAGCAGGTCGGTGAAAAATCGCTTCGCCGCGCGCGCGCCGATCAACCCCGCGATAAGATAGCCGGTGTTGCTGTAAGACCAGTGAGAACCTGCGGCGTATCCTGTCCACAATCCGCCTTCCGGAAAGAGCGGCGGGTAATCCGGCAGCCCCGACGTATGATTGAGCAAATGCTGCAATACGACGTCATCGCCGCCGTTCAACGGCAATTCAGGCAGCAGCGTTTTGACGCGCGCATCCGGCGACAGCGCGCCCTCGTCAATCAAGGTCCAGATCGCGAGCGCGCCCATCATTTTCGAGATCGACCCGATCTGAAAAAGGTGATCGGGACCGACCTTGACGCGCCGATCGACATTCGCCCAGCCGGACGTCACATAGCCAGCAAAGCCGTCACGGTCGACGACGCAAACCGTCATGCCGGGCAGCCCCCAGTCGGCACGATGCTGGTCGACATAATCGGCGAGCGCGCCGAGCATTTTCGATTCAGCGCCTCCGCCGCCGGTCTTGTGCGTGACGGTCTTCGCCGACGCGGCGGCGCCTGCAAGCACGGCGGCGCCCCCGATCAGCGTTCGACGGCTTATGTCCATGCGCTATTCCCCATACGGAGCGATTTCGCAGCGCTCGCTACTTCTCTTCGTAGATGGCGACCTGCGGCTCTGCGCCTTCCTGCCTGACCGCACGGAACATGCCCGACGTATTGAAGGCAAACGTGTAGTTGCCGTGAGGATCGAGCACAATGACGCCGCCGTCTCCGCCGAGATCGGGCAGCCGGTGATGAATCACATCGTCGGCCGCCTCCTTCACCGACTTGTGCGCGTACTCGACCTGGGCGCAAATATCGCGCGCGATGACGAGGCGCATGAAATACTCGCCCCAGCCGGTCGATGAAACAGCGCAAGAGCGATTGTCGGCGAATGCGCCCGCGCCGATGATGGGCGAGTCGCCCACCCGTCCATACCGCTTCAGCGTCATGCCGCCGGTCGAGGTCCCCGCGGCGATATTGCCGTCCCGGTCGAGGGCGACCGCGCCGACCGTGCCGAACTTCCAGTCATAGGCGTAGGGAAGAGACGCGCCCTTCTTTTCTTTGTCCGCCTTCAGCGCTTCCTTGTATTCTTTCCAGCGCCGTTCGGTCCGGAAATAGCGCCGGCTCACCATTTGAAGTCCGTGTTCGCGCGCGAATTTTTCCGCCCCGTCGCGCGCGAACATGACATGCGGCGACTCGTCCATCACCGCCCGCGCGAGCTTGATCGGATTTTTGACGTGCGAAACGCCAGCGACGGCGCCGGCGTTGACGGTCTTGCCGTCCATGATGGAAGCGTCGAGCTCGTTTCGACCGTTGCGGGTGAAGACCGCGCCCTTGCCTGCATTGAACAGCGGCGAATCCTCCATGACCACGATCGCCGCCTCAACCGCGTCGATCGACCGACCCCCCTTTTCGAGAACGGCGTAGCCGGCGTTGACCGCCTCCAGAAGCTTCGCCTTGTAGGCCGCCTCTTCCTCGGGCGTGTAGCGGCCGGGCGCGAGCGCGCCGGCGCCGCCATGAATGACGATTGTAATCGGCGCGCGCGAGGCCTCCTCCGCCTTCGCCGGCGCGCTCAGAAACGCCATTGCGGCGAACGCCGCAAACAGATGTGATATTCGCATGAGACCCTCCGTCGGCCATTCTAGGAGAGACCGGCGCGCCTTACAACATGGCGGCTTCAACGCGCCGTGATCTGCTTCGAGACCCGTCCGGTTCCCGGATAATAGCGATTCGCCCATTTGCTGATCGCCTCAAGCACAGGCGCGAGGTCGCGTCCCTTTTTCGTCAACCTGTACTCATACCGGGTCGGCCGCGTCTGATATGGTTTGCGCGTCGCAAGCCCCGCCGCTTCAATCCTGGCGAGCCGGTCCGTCAGAACGCTTGTCGTGATGCCTTCCGGCGCTTCAAGGAACTCGGAGAAGCGCTGTTTGCCCAAAATGAGGTCGCGCAGGATAAGCAGCGTCCAACGGTCGCCGACAATGTCGAGCGTCGTCGCGATCGGGCAGCGCGATCGAAATTCCCTTTCCGGCGTCCCCGGCCTCGACACTCGCTCCTCCTGCGCCGCATCCTTGCCTAAACTGCTTCCCGCCCTCTGTCACTTGTGATTTGCAATTTACAAGTCGAGAAGCTAGTGGAGACTCCTTCACCGCGCCCGCTATGTCGCGAATTGGCCAGCCAAGGCGTTCTCGCGCGCGCTCGATCTGAAATCATGGAGAGAAATGATGGCCAGCCCAATCAAGATCTTCGGCGTTCCCGTTTCGCAAAATGTCCGGAAGGTGCTGGCGGTCGCGCGCCATCTCGATATGCCTGTCGAAATCGCGCCGCTGCCGCCGCGCGACGCCGCGCTGCTCTCGGTCAGTCCCTCCGGCCGCATCCCTGCGATGGACGACAACGGCTTCACGCTGTGCGAATCGAACGCGATTCTGATCTATCTTGCGAGCAAGAAGCCGACGGCGCTCTATCCGGAAGATCCGCAAAGACGCGCCAGGATCCATCAATGGATGTTCTGGGATTCCGCCCACTGGACGCCAGCCTATCAACCGATCCAGTTCGAGCGGCTGGTGAAGCCGAAGTTCTACGGCGGCGCTCCCGATGAAGGCGTTATTGAAAAGGCGCTCGCCGCGTACAACCGCGAGGCCGCGCTCTTGAACGCTGCGCTGGATGGGAACGACTGGCTGACGGGCGACGGCCCCTCGCTCGCCGATTTCAGCGTCGGCGCGGGGTTTACTTATGCGGCGCTGATCGATCTTCCGCTTTCAGACTATCCGAATATCCGCGCGTGGTATGAGCGACTCTCGGCGCTGGAAGCCTGGAAGGCGTCCACGCCGCCGATGAGCTAGGCGCCGCCCGGCCGGCGATCAGACTTCCGGAAGGATCAAGCGCTGCGCGCGCCATTGCTCGACAATGCGCTCGATGAAGCCTTCATCTTCAGGCTCGACCGACCATCCGTCGGTGAAGCTCGCTGTCAGACTGCGAGGCACAAGATCGCGCGGCAGCGAATTGAACCGGATGCGTGTCGGCAGAGGCACGCCTTCGCCGACCGCAATCGCTTCGCCAAGCCCGAGCGAAGGCAGACAGTTCAGCAGGCTGGTCGAGGCGTCGGGAATCGCCGCGCGCAGGGCGTCCTGATCCGCCTGATTGGCGAGACGCATCGCGAAGATGGTGTTGCACTGGGACAGGATCGTCGGGTCGAGTTCGGTCGGGCGCTGCGAAGCGACCCACAAGGAGACGCCCGTCTTGCGTCCTTCCTTGGCGATGCGAATGAGCGCCCGGCGCGTCGGCGCGAAACCTTCATTCGGATCAGCGGGCGCGTAGCGATGCGCGTCTTCGACGATGAGCGCGATCGGCGCGGCGCCATGGCTCCACATGCCGAATTCGAAGGCGAGCCTCGCAATCACCGAAACGACCACGCGCGCGACGTCGGTCGGCAGGCCGCCAAGCTCGATGATGCTGACCGGGTGTCCGCCGACCGGGATGCGGAAAAGCTGGCCAAGAAATTTCGCCATCGTGTCCTGCACGGTCAGGCCGCCGAACATGAACGAGTAACGGGCATCCTGGCTGATGGCATACAGACGGTTTCGCAGCCGCTTATAGGGCGCGATGGAGCGCGTCGAGTCGAGACCGCCGAGCGCCTTGTCGATCAGCCCCAGCAATTCGGAAATCCGGTAAGGCACCGGCGTGTCGACCGTAATGGCGCCGGCGTCTCCCGAGCGGCGCTCGGCGAGGAATTTCATGCCGTTCGTCGTCATCGACAGGTTTATTTTCTTAGCGGCCGGAACGAGATCGGCGAGAATATCGATCTCCTCGTTGAAGCCGGTGCGGCCGGGATAAAGAACCTCGACCAGTTCGTCGAAGGTCAAAAGCCAGTATGGCAAGGTCAGATTGGTCGCATCGAAGACAACCGCAAGATCGCCGAATGACTTCGCATATTCGTTATGCGGATCGAGAAGAACGATGTGACCATGCGCATAGCGCTCGAGCACGGAGAGAAGCATCAGCGTGATCGCGCAGGATTTGCCGGCGCCGGTCGTGCCGAGAACCGCGCAATGGCGCGAGAACAGATCGTTGACGGAGACAGTCGCCGGTATGGCGGCGTCTTGTTTGACGACGCCGATGCGCACGCTCGATGTCCCGTTCACGGCGAACAGCGCAGTTAGCTCGTCGCGCGAGGCGACGTGTACCTGATCGCCAAGCGTCGGGAACGTCGACACCCCGCGGCGGAATCGCGCCGGCGTCTTGGCGCTCGGCTTGGAGAACTCACCGATCAATTCGAGCTCGACGATCCGCATGTCAGCGCCCGCGCCGTCGACCGACGGAGCCGGCGTGCTCATCGCCGACACGAGACCAAGAACCACGCAAGCCCCGCAATCGATGCTCATGATGGCCCCGATCTGCGGCCGATGGATGCGATCGATATCGGCGTTGGGCGCTAACATGACGAGCGCGTGCGATCCTGTCACGGAAATGACTTCGCCCATGCGCGCCTGACCCGCGCCCGGCGGCTTTCCCTTAGGCGCCGCGTCGATCTGCTGAACTGCTTCGCTTACGGACATCGATCCGTCTCCCAATAAATTCTATCCTGCAAGTCTGACGGGTTCGCTGAGGTCATTTTCCTGAGCTTGTCGGGGCGGCAGGCTGAGGCGAACCAGAACGCCCTGACCCGGACGGCTGTCGATACGGAAGCGACCGCCTTGCATCTCAATGAATGTCTTTGCGATCGCAAGACTGACGCCCGGTCCCGCGAATGACCGGTCGAGCCCGCGATGCACCTCCTCAAAAGCCGAAAGAGCCTGCCGGATCGCTTCGGGCGCGAGCCCTTCTCCCTTATCCCGGATCGCGATTTCGGGCATGCCGCTCTCATCGAGCGAAGCGCGCGCGAAAATTCGCTGGCCCTTGGGCGAGGCGCGCAGGGCGGTCCTGAGAACATGGTCGATCGCCTGGCCGACGCGCGTCGCGTCGCAGAAGCAAGCAAGCGCAGGATCGTCCTTCGTGCGATTTTCGATTGTGACGCCGGCGGCGTCTGCGGCGATTTTCGCGCGGGCGATCGCCTGGGCGAGAAGCTCGTCGAGACGGGCCTCCGCCTTTTCGATCGCGACGGTTCCCCCGTCGAGCGCCGCGGTCTCAAGAATTGTGTTGATGTGTCCGAGCAAGAGATCTGCCGACTGAAGAATATATTCGGCGTAGGCGCGGCGCTGATCTTCGCTCGGCGAATAGGTCTCGCTGTCGCGCAGCATGGTCGCGAAGCCGATGATGGCGTTGAGCGGCGTCCGCAATTCATGATTCATGTTGGAGAGAAATTCCGAGCGCGCCCGGATCGAGAGTTCAGCCTCGGCGCGCGCGGCGCGCGCCTCCATTCCCGCCCGGCGCACCGCGAGCGCCTCGGCGAGGCGCGCCGTATAGCGCGCGATGAGCGAGTCGGTATTGGCGGCGAATGGATCGAGCGAACGCATGGCTTTCCCTTGCCGGAACGCTATTCGGCAAGCGCTAACGCGCCGTTAAGCAACGTCCATGGTTAATGGCTGTTTATCGCCTCTTTCAGCGCATCGCTTGCGCCCGGGCGGGGCTCCTTGCGGGCGTCGGTCGCGGGCGGCGCGAAGGCGAGCACGACGTCGCCCGCTTGCGGCTCGAGCGGCCTTTCCTGCGAGGAGAAAAACAGGGCGCCCTTGCGCTGAAGGAGAACGATCTCCGTTTGCGGATCGAGTTCGGCGCGATACTGCTCCGGCGTAAACTTTTCGGACAGACGCGTCTTTTGGAAGGTCCAGCCCGCATAGTGGCGACGCAAGAGCTCGTCGAAGGTCGCTCCCGAGCTCAGGAACGTCCGGCCCTGGAGAGTGAAGGACAGGGCCTGACGGCTTTCATCGTCTTTGCCGCGGTCGCTGACCTGATAGATCGCCGCCCTGCCGAGTTCGGGCGCGAGGTCGGTGCACACGAGCGCGTTGTAGGCCTCGTTTCCTGAAAGCGCGAGGAGATAACCGAAACGATTGAAATCCAGATGGTGCTCCGTCACCTCCGACAGAATCTCGCCGTAATAGGTTTCGACATTCGCGAGCCGCGCCGGACGCAACCGCCGCCAGCTGGCGTCGGCGACCATGACCGG
Source organism: Alphaproteobacteria bacterium (assembly GCA_016125425.1). Lineage (GTDB taxonomy): Bacteria > Pseudomonadota > Alphaproteobacteria > Caulobacterales > Parvularculaceae > Amphiplicatus. The sequence goes on along the minus strand of WGLT01000021.1, from coordinate 40,502 downwards.
AATCTCCATTTCCTTCAGTTTCGCAGCGAGCGCGACAGAGAACGGGGTCGCGCCGACAATCAGCACGCCGGGCCTTTCTCGCGTCGCAAGTCCGAGCGCCTTCGACAAGGGCGAGATCGTAAAGCCGTGCAGGATCACCGTCGCCGCCACGATCGCAAAGGCGAGCGGCAGGAGTTCGGCGCCGCCTTCGCGCCCGCTGGCGACGAGCGCGGCGCCGAGAAAACTCGAAATCGCGACGGCGACGATCCCGCGCGGAGCGATCCACGCGACCAGCAACCGTTCGCGCCAGGGCAGCCCCGAGCCGATCGTCGACAGAAATACGGAAAGCGGTCGAACCGCAAACAGCATAGCGCCGACATAAAGCGCCGAGCGCCAGTCGAGCGCGGACAGCGCCTCGCCCGTGATATTCGCCGTCAGGATGATAAACACGCCCGAGACCAGAAGAACCGCCATATTCTCCTTGAAGATGCGTAACTCATTGATGCTGGCGATTCTCGAGTTCGCGATCGTCACTCCCATGGCGGTGACCGCAAGCAGACCCGCTTCGTTTTCGAAGAAATTCGCGCCCTCAAAGCAGGCGAGAACGACGACAAGAAGCACCGGCGGCTTCAGATATTCCGGGACCCAGCCGCGGCGGAATATCGCCGCCACCATCCGCCCGAGAACGAAGCCGAGCGCGGCGGAGAGAATCGCGGCGATGAGAAGCGCGCCGATGATCTGGCTCGTCGGCTCGCCTTCCAGCGCGATTGTTTCATAAGCAAGCACGGCGAGCAGCGCGCCGATCGGATCGTTGATGATCCCTTCCCATTTGAGGAGCGTCGCCGGCCTCTGCCGCAATCGCGCCTGCCGCAAGAGAGGCGTGATCACCGTCGGGCCGGTGACCACCATGATCGCGGCGAAAAGAATGGCGATATCCCAATCGAGTCCCGCGCAATAATGCGCGGCGAGAGCGCCGAACGTCCATGCGAATACGACGCCCGGAAACACGAGTCTCCGCACGCCTTTCGTCAGTTCCCGGATCTCAGAGAAATCGAGCGACAGGCCGCCTTCAAAAAGGATGACCGCAACCGCCATGCCGATGAGCGGTTGATAGAAATCCCCGAAAATCGTCTCCATCACCGGCCCGTGCGCGCTGTGCGCCGGCAGCAGGCTGGCGAAGACGGGTCTGGCGGCGAGCCCCGCCGCCGCCATCAATACGATCGCGGGAAGATTGAAGCGCCAAGCGAGCCATTGCGCGCCGACGCCGAGCACGCCGATCATCGCAACGACCAGGACGAGGTGTTCCATTCGAGCCTCCCCCGCTCACGGATCTGCGGCGGCCTGGCGCCGACGCGGTCGGTCGGTCAGGCGGGCGCGCCGGGAAATCTAGCAGACGCCCTCCGACCCCCGCAGGCGAAATCGTTCAGCGATTCTTGAAAGCCGGTTTCCGCTTCTCGATAAACGCCGCCATGCCTTCTTTCTGGTCCTCGGTGCCGAAGATCGAATGGAAAAGCCGCCTCTCGAAGCGCACGCCTTCGGAAAGCGTCGTCTCGTAAGCGCGGTTGACCGATTCCTTAACGAGCATTGCGATCGGCCGGGAAAAGCCGGCGATCTGCTTGGCGACCCGGATCGCTTCGTCCCGGAGATCGCCTTTCGGCACGATCCGGCTGACAAGACCGCAGCGTTCGGCCTCCTCGGCGTCCATCATCCGGCCGGTAAGACACATTTCCATCGCCTTCGACTTGCCGATGAAGCGCGCCAGGCGCTGCGTGCCGCCGGCGCCGGGCATCGCGCCGATCGTGATTTCCGGCTGGCCGAATTTGGCGTTGTCAGCGGCTATGATGAAATCGCACATCATGGCGAGCTCGCAGCCGCCTCCCAGCGCGTAACCGGCGACCGCCGCAATGATCGGTTTTCTCACGCGCGTCGCTTCCTCCCAGTTCCGCGTGATGAACTGTTCAGTATAGACCGACGGATAGGTGTTGTTCGCCATTTCCTTGATGTCGGCGCCGGCGGCGAAGGCCTTCTCCGATCCGGTGACCACGATGCAGCCGATCGCATCATCGGCGTCGAACTTCTTCAGAGCGTCGGTCAGCTCATCCATCAACTGATCGGAAAAGGCGTTGAGCGCCTCCGGCCGATTCAGCGTGACGACGCCGACAGGTCCGTCGGCCTCGGTGAGGATGCATTCATAGGCCATGCGAGGTCTCCTTCAGGCGAAGCGACTCAAACGATAATCAGATGACGCGGCGGCGATTAACTGAAACCCATCAGCTTCAGGACTTCCTGCCGCGACTTCTCGTCCTCGCGGAAGAGGCCCATCATCCTGCTCGTGGTCATAATCACGCCCGGCGTTTCCACGCCCCGGCAAGTCATGCAGGCGTGCGTCGCTTCGATGATCACCGCGACCCCTGCGGGATCAAGCACTTTCTGGATGCAGTCGGCGATCTCCGCCGTCAGGCGCTCCTGCACTTGCAGCCTCTTAGCGTAGGCGTGCACGACGCGCGCGAGCTTCGAAATGCCGACAACGCGATCTCTCGGCAGATAGGCGACATGCGCCTTGCCGATGATCGGCGCCATGTGATGCTCGCAATGCGAATGAAACGGAATGTCGCGCAGGAGCACGATCTCGTCATATCCCCCGACCTGCTCGAAAGTGCGCGTGAGATAGTCCTCCGGGCTTTCCTCATAGCCCCGGAAATATTCAAGAAAAGCGTCGATCACCCGTTTGGGGGTGTCGACAAGACCTTCCCTCGCCGGATCATCGCCGATCCAGCGGATAAGCTCGCGCACCGCCGCTTCCGCGCGCGCGCGGTCTTCCTCGCTCCGTACGATCGGCCTTGTCATCGTCCCTCCATCTAACGCTGCTCGATCGGAACCACCTCGCGCTGAGGCGAGCCGGTATAGTTCGATAGCGGACGGATCAGCTTATTGTTGGCGAGCTGCTCCATAACATGCGCCGTCCAGCCGGTGATGCGGCTGACGACGAAGATAGGCGTGAACATGGGGATTTCAAATCCCATCAGGTAGTATGCCGGGCCGGCCGGAAAGTCGAGATTGGGGTAAATGCCCTTTTCTGAGACCATGGTCTCATCAAGAATGCGCGAGATCTCCCAGTATTTTTTCGCTTCTGGCGTGCCGATCACTTCAACCATTTTCTTGTAGGCGGCCGTCATCGTCGGCACCCGACTGTCCCCGGACCGGTAAACCCGGTGGCCGAATCCCATAATCTTTTTCTTGGTCGCCAGCGCGTCGAGCATCCAGGCTTTGGCCGCCTCGGGCGAACCAACCTCTTTCAGCATGTGCATCACCGCTTCATTGGCCCCGCCATGGAGCGGCCCCTTGAGCGAACCGATGGCGCCGGTAACCGCCGAATAGATGTCAGAAAGCGAGGACGCGATCACGCGCGCCGTGAAGGTGGACGCGTTGAACGAGTGCTCGGCGTACAGCGTCATCGATATGTCGAAGCATTTGACGATTTCCGGCGCGGGCGTCTCGCCGAAACACATATGGAAAAAGTTCTCCGAGAATCCCAGATCCTTGTTCGGCGCAATGGGCGCCTTGCCGTTGCGCAGGCGGAAATCCGTTGCGACGATCTGCGGAATTTTGGCGAACAGCCGAATGGCTTTTTTCTGGAGACCCTCCGGGGACGAATCGTTCGCGGAATCGTCTTCCTGGCCGAGGAAGGAAACCGCCGTCCGGAGCGTGTCCATCGGATGAGCCTGCTTGTTGAACCGGCCCATCACCTCAAGCAGGTCATTCGAAAGCCCCCGCTCCTTTTTTTCAGACGCAACGAATGTCGCGAGCTCGGACTTTGTCGGCAACTCGCCGCGCCAAATGAGATAGGCGACCTCCTCAAACCGGCATTCGGCCGCGAGGTCCTGCACTTTGTATCCGCGATAGGTGAGCGAATTGATTTCCGGCATCACCTTCGAAATCGCGGTGTCGTCGGTGACGACGCCGGCAAGGCCGTATTTTACTTCTGTTTCCGTCATCCGCGTTTTTCTCCTGCGACAACGATGCATGACCGCGAAAGACAAATGGCGCGACGCCGCTTGCGCCATTCTCGCCATTCCCTGTCCGCCAATCACCCTCGGGGCGTATCGCCGACTTCGAAATTGAAGATCGACTGATCGAACTTATTATATTCCTCATAGCGCAGCAGATCGTAGAGGTCTCGCCTGTGCTGCATAATGTCGAGAACGCCGTTCTGGTCGCCGTCCCGTATAATCGCATCCAGACCGCGTTCGGCCGCCCCCATGGCGAGGCGCAAGGTCGTGACGGGGTAGATGACAAGGTTGAAACCGAGCGCCTCAAGCTCCTTGATATTCAAGAGCCGCGATTTGCCGAATTCCGTCATATTGGCGAGAATCGGAACGCTGATCGCTTTCCTGACCGCCTCGAATTCCTTTTCGTCTTTCATCGCCTCGGGGAAGATCATATCGGCGCCGGCGTCGACATAGGCCTTCATGCGGTCGATCGCCTTGTCGAGCCCCTCGACAGCGCGCGCGTCCGAACGCGCGATCAGGACGAAATTCGGGTCAAGACGCGCGTCGGAGGCAGCGCGCACCCGCTTCACCATCTCTTCGGTCGAGACGACCTCCTTGCCGTCAAGATGACCGCAACGTTTCGGCGCCACCTGGTCTTCGATATGGCAGCCGGAAAGTCCCATCTCCTCCATCGTGCGAACGGTGCGGGCCGCCGACATCGGCTCGCCAAAGCCCGTGTCGATGTCGATGATCGCCGGCAGGTCCGTCACGCGCGCGGTCTGAAGCCCTCGCGTTGCAAATTCCGTCATCGTCGCAATGCCGATGTCGGGCAGGCATAGATCGGCGGACATCACCGCGCCGGAGATATAAACGCCGTCAAACCCCTTGCGCTCGATCAGTTGCGCGCAGAGCGGATTGAACGCGCCCGGAAACTGCAAGAGCTTGCCTGATTTCAGCTTGGCGCGAAGGTCAGCGCGCTTTTCTGCGGCGGTTTTCTTTGTAAAGAGCATATCGAGAGCCTTTTCCCGGTCTTTTGCTTCGCCCTCATCTCGGCGCGCAATCTATTCGTCCCATTTCTTTTCGTCTGCGCAGCGGCCGGGCCGCTTGCGTCCGAACACCACAGCGGCGCCGATAAGTATCGCCAGAAGAACTGCGCCGCCAATCAACAAAGGATGGTCTGCGATATTCATATCAGCAGGACGCTCTCATTGCGGGCCCTTGTGCGCTGAAAGCGCCTCCCCCGCTCGCTTGCCCATTTCCTCTCCCAGCGCCATAAGGCCCGACGCCGGACGAATCATCACTTCAAACTCGATGATGAGGCCGTCATCGTCGAACTTGATGAAATCGGCGCCTTTCAGCTTCTTCTCGCCGACGCGCGCGCTGAATTCGAGCGCGACATCCTTGCCGCTCTCGGCGACGAATTCCCGGTGATAGGCAAAGTCCTCAAACACCTTGCTCACCGCGCCAAGAATCATCACCAGCGCGTCGCGCCCCGGATAAGGCGTGTGCGCGACCGGCGAACGGAAAACCGCATCCGGATGAACGATCTCCGCCAGTCCCGTCATATCGCCCGATGCGACCATCGCATGCCAGCGATCGAGGCTCTTTTGAGCGGGCTGCGTGAGTGCGTCCGACATTCGTTTCCCCGTCAAAAAATCCCCTTCGCAGGATTTTCCTGCAAATAACCCGCCGGCGCGACCGGATTGAGCTGAAGCACCTCTTCAGCGCTCAGTTTCGGCAGGCGCTGCACAAGATCGAGGAAGCGCTCGGACTCTTTGGGATCAAGAATTTCGTCCGTCAGCGTCTTGAACTTCCCGATATATTCGCGCCGCCCGAAAGGCCGCGCGCCGAGCGGGTGCGCATTCGCAACGCCGAGTTCGTCGACGATTTCCGAACCGTCCTCCATGGTTACGACCGCGCGCGCGCCGAAGGCTTTCTCTTTCGGGTCGTGGCTATGATAGCGCCGCGTCCATTCCGGGTCCTCGACCGTCGAAATCTTATGCCAGAGGCGCACCGTATCGGGGCGCTGCGCGCGCTCCGGCGCGTAGGATTTCACGTGGTGCCATTCGCCGTCCTGCAGCGCGACCGCGAAGATATACATGATCGAATGATCGAGCGTTTCGCGGCTCGCTTTCGGGTCCATCTTCTGCGGGTCGCCGCTCCCTGTGCCGATGACGTAATGGGTGTGATGCGAGGTGTGCAGAACGATCGACTTCACCTTGTCGAAGCCGCCGCGCTCCTCAATCACCTTGCCCATGCGGAAAGCAAGATCGATGAGAGCCTGCGACTGGTATTCGGCCGAATGCTCTTTCGTATAGGTGTCGAGGATGGCGCGTTTCGCCTCGCCCGGCGCTGGCAGCGGCACATGATAGGTCGGCTCATAAGGAGATCCGCCCTTGTCGCGTTCGGTGCGGCCATTGAGGATCCAGGCGATCACCGAGTCTTCGCCCTCATAGATCGGACTCGGCGCGCCCTCTCCTCTCATACAACGGTCGACGGCCTCGATCGCCTGCTTGCCTGCATAGGCCGGCGCATAGGCTTTCCACGAAGAAATTTCGCCCTTGCGCGACTGACGCGTGGTCACGGTCGTATGCAAGCCTTGCTGCACCGCCTGATAAATAACCTCCGTATCGAGACCAAGAAGCGTTCCGATTCCGGCCGCCGCCGAGGGGCCGATATGAGCGATATGATCGATCTTGTGCTCATGCAGACAGATCGACTTCACGAGATTGACCTGAATTTCGTAACCAGTCGCAATGCCGCGCACGAGCGCCTGCCCGTCCTTTCCGCATTGCTGCGCGACCGCGAGGATCGGCGGAATGTTGTCGCCGGGATGAGAGTACTCCGCGGCGAGAAAGGTGTCGTGGAAGTCGAGTTCGCGCACCGCCGTGCCGTTCGCCCAGGCCGCCCATTCGGCGCAGACGCGATGCGCTGGCGGCATGCCGAAAAGCGTCGCCCCGCCCGCCCGCGCATGCGCATTCGCCATGGCGCGCGCCGATTTGATCGGCCCGCGATTGAGCGAGGCGACCGCAACGGACGCGTTATCGATGATCCGGTTGATAATCATGTCGGTCACGTCGTCCTCGACGGCCACGGGGTCGGCTGCGACGGCGGCGATCTTCCAGGCGAGCTGTTCCTCGCGCGGAAGTTTGTCCTTGGAGCGGTGCGCGCGAACGTCGTGGATGATCATGAGGTTTCCTTCGGATTTTCTAAAGGTTTTCAGGCGCTTGGCCGCCGGCATACGGGCCGCGCGGAGGGCCTTTGACCGCGCGCCCTTCTCGCATTCCCTGCGACACTCTGTCAAAGGCAAACGCCTGTGGAAAAAGGCGGCAAAACGCCTCCGGAAAACTTTTCATTGACAGGGGTCCGGGAGCGCGCGCCAGGCTTTAGAAGAACAACAGCTTCGCCGCCATGACGGCGAGCATAACGAACATCGCGATCTTGATGAATCGCGCGCCTTTGACGACGGCCGTGTGCGCGCCCGCCCATCCGCCGAGCGCATTGCCGACGGCGAGCGCGGCTCCCGCCTCCCATGCGATCGGCACCTGCCAGGCGAAAACGGCGAGCGACACGCAGGAGAAGACCAGCGCGACGAAGACCTTGTGCATGTTCACGCGCACGAGATCGAGCCCCATGACGCGATAGAGGATCGGCATCATCAGGAAGCCGACTCCGATCTGGATGAAGCCGCCCCAGAACCCGGCGCCTACGAAAAGGATATGGCCGAGCAGCACGTTGCGCGCCTTGCCGTTCGCGTCGGGAGCCGGCGCCTCTTTTCGTTCTCCCGCCGCCATGACGATCATGACCGCAATCATGATCAGCGCGACCGTGCGTTCGAACCAGACGCCCTCCAGCTTGACGCCGACCAGCGCGCCGACGAAAGCGCCAGCCGACGCCGCCAGAGCGAGCGTCGCCGACAGACGGAAATCGGAAAATCCCTTGCGCCGAAACGCCGCGACCGCTGTGACGTTTTGCGCAATGATCGCGATCCGGTTGGTGCCATTCGCGACCGGACCGGGCAGGCCGAGAAATATCATCGCGGGCACAGTGAAGAGCGAACCGCCGCCAGCGAGAACGTTGATCCATCCGGCGAAGAATCCGACGCCGGCCAGAAGCAGAATTTGCCAGGCGCCCATGCCCAGAAAAACTCCGTTTTACTCGCGGACTTATCGACGCTCACCGCTCGTTTTCAGGTCAAATACGACGGCGCTCAGGCGATTGTGAATGAATCTCGGTTTGGCCATTTCGGACTCCGCACGGGGCCCCGCGTTCTGAAGGCGCGAACGCGAGAACCGCCAACCGTTATAGGATTTCGCCCTGTCAGCGAAGCTGCTTTCGCCGACTGCGGACGAAGCGGGCGAAGGCGTTTGTTATTCGGAAGCGGGCGCGACGCCCGAAACAAGCGCCTTGGCGCTGAAAGGATAAGGCGAGCCCGGCGTAATCGTGACTTCAGTCGCGTCGCGCAGCCCGCCTTCCGTACCGTCCGGTTCGGCGTGGACGTCGCCCGCCGCATTGAGGCGCCAGAGATTGGCCGCGCCCCAGTCGCCGGAAGCGAGCGTGAACGGCTCCGTATCCCCATGTATGAGCAGAATGGGGCCGCTATAGCTTACGGAGGCGTCGATCAGCGCTTTGACGATCCTCGCAAATCCGTCGCAGGCATGTTCGCCGTTCGTAGAAACATCCGTACACGGCGTCCCGCGATTCGCCGGATCGACATTTGTCATGTCCGCCTGCATGGCGATAACGAGCGCTTTCGCCTTTTGCTTCAGCGCCGCGGCGACGGCCTCTCTCAGCCAGGCGATATTGTGCGCATCGCGCGCATCCGCCGCCTTCGCTGCGACATCGAGCGGATCGCCAGCGACCCAATCGCGCCCGTTATTCGTGCCGACGACTTCCAGCGTGACGAAACGGACGCCTCGATAACTCCACATCTGGTTCTCCGGCTCGCCTTTCTGACGCCGCACATGCATGGCGCCTGGCGCTTTCATGTCCCCGGAGAAAAATTCGGATTGAAGTTTGCTCAGCCGTCCAAGCTCTGACATCGGCCTGCCCGTCGCCGGATCGGGATTGCGGTCGCAGTCGGTCCACTCATTGTCCCCCGGCGTGTAGAAGACAGGCTTTGGCTTCAAGGCCGCGATGAGCGCCGCCTGGTCTCTGTCATAACCGTCCGTACAAGGCGCGCCGCCGGACTTGTCGTCGCCGACGTGGATGACAAACGGATAGGGCGCGTTCTTGATCGCCGGAACGACCTTGTTTTTGAGGAACGCCGCATCCTCGTCGCCATAAGGCGTATCGCCGATAACGACAAAGGAGAATGACCTGTCCGATTCGGCCTTGGGTCCGGCCAGCCCTGGAACATGCACAGACGCGCAGGCCGAAGCCGCCAGGACGGCTGCGAGCGCGGGCAAACGGAATACACGCTTCATAGAAGTTCCGCTCCGATCATCGCCCCGCGGAGTCCTAAACTACAGGCCGGTCAGGATGACAAGCCGCGCCGCCGCAGGCATAAGGACGCAATGGGAAAGATTTTGCTCGCCTTGATCATGCTGACGGCGCTTGGCATGGGCGCCGCCCGGGCCGAAGACGCGCCGCGTCTTGATCGATCGGACAAAACCGGCGCGCTGGTTGTCGGCGATAGACCCTTCCTGATGCTTGGGGGCGAACTCGGCAATTCCAGCGCTTCGAGCCTTGAGGATCTCGATGCGCTCTGGCCGACCCTCGATGCGCTTCATCTCAACACCGTGCTCGCGCCGGTCTCATGGGAGCTGATCGAACCCGAAGAAGGCCGCTTCGACTTCACGCTCGTCGACGGCCTGCTCAAGCGGGCGCGCACGCATGGCCAGCGGCTTGTCCTGCTCTGGTTCGGCAGCCGGAAGAACGGCATGTCGAGTTATGCGCCAGCCTGGGTGAAACGGGACAGCGCGCGCTTTCCGAGAGCCGAGGACGCCGACGGTCACAAGATGGAAAGCCTGTCGGCGTTCAGCAAAACGAATCTCGCCGCCGACCGCGCCGCATTCGTCGCGCTCATGCGCCATCTCGCCAAAGTCGATGCGAAAACGCGCACCGTCATTATGGCGCAGGTCGAAAACGAGATCGGCATGATCGGGGCGGCGCGCGATCATTCTCCGCTCGCGAACAAGGCTTATTCGGGCGACGTTCCCGCCGCTTTGATCCGGCTCGCCCGGGAGAGCGCGGACAAATCCTCCGCCCTGAAGGCCGCCTGGATCGCGCACGGAGAAAAGAAGGGCGGCGACTGGAAGACCGTCTTCGGCGCGGATGCGCGCGGGGAGGAGATTTTTCAGGCCTGGGCCTTCGCGGGCTATGCGGAAAGCGTCGCGGCGGCCGGAAAGGCCGCCTATGCGCTGCCTTTCTATATGAATGCGGCGCTGATCCGCCCCGGCAAAAAACCCGGCGACTATCCGAGCGCTGCGCCCCTGCCCCATCTTCTGGACTTGTGGCGCGCGGCTGCGCCTTCGATCGATCTCTTCGCGCCCGACATCTATTTTCCCAACTTCTCCGATTGGGCGGGCCGATATGCGTCGCCGGAAAACCCGCTTTTCATTCCGGAGGCGGGACATGCTGGCGCGGCGACCGCGCCGGCGAACGCATTCTTCGCTTTCGGCGAACTTCGCGCCATCGGCTTCAGCCCTTTTGCGATCAACACGATGGCGACTCCTGCGGAAAGCGCCCTCGCCGACGCTTACAAGGCGCTCGCCGGCATTGCGTCCTTGATCCTCGCGCATGAAGGCAGCGATCAGATGCGCGGATTTCGCGCGCCGGTCAGTTTTGACGGCGAGCCCGATCTTTCGCCGCAGACCGTCACGCTGGGCGATTGTCGCATCACCGCACAATTTATCGATCCGTGGACGGAGCGTGACAGGCAGACGCCGGCCAATCACGGCGCGCTCGTCATCAAGCTCGCTGAGAATGAATTCCTGTTCGCGGGCGCCGGCGTCACATTCACCTTCGAACCGGCGGACGGCGCAGGCCGCGCTGGCGTTCTTTCAGCCGATCAGGTCGATTACGAAAACGGCGCGGAGCGGACGCTGCGCCGGCTCAATGGCGACGAAACCCATCAGGGCCGCCATATCCGCCTGCCGCCGGGCGCCGTCACCATGCAGCGCGTAAAGCTCTATCGATACTGATTGGCGGCCCGGCGGCGCCCGCTTTCCCACGCGATCGGCAGCCATCCGATCGCAAGCTGCGCACGAAAGTGGGAAAACTCCCCTCTTTATATTCCAAGACTGCTGGACGAGACCAAAAAACCGTTGTAACCAAGTCTGCCGCGGTCCCCGGCCAGGTTATCGATCCCTTGAGCGATGGGACTATTCCCATGATCTACGGAGCGCGAATGTCTCAGCTTTCCGATTTCCTCGCCCGCGCCGAGCGTTACGCCGAAGCCAGCGGCCTGTCGCTGTCGACCGTTTCCAGAAAGCTTCTGAATGACGGCAAGGGCCTCGCCCGCCTTAAGGAAGGCGGGCAATGCACTTTGAAGACGCTTGAAGAAGCCTCCGCGCGCCTCGCCGCGCTCGAGATCGAAATCGCAGCCCCGCAGCCCTCCGCCGCCGCGCCGGCGCCGATGCTCGACGCCAAGGCGCTCACCCATCTCGACCGCCTCGAGGCCGAAGCGATCCACATTATGCGCGAGGTGGCGGCGGAAGCCGAAAATCCGGTCATGCTCTATTCGATCGGCAAAGACTCTTCCGTGATGCTCCGCCTTGCGATGAAGGCGTTTTATCCGGCCAAGCCACCTTTCCCGCTCCTGCATGTCGATACGACGTGGAAGTTTCGCGAGATGATCGAGTTTCGCGATCGCATGGCGAAAGAGCTCGGCTTCGATCTGATCGTTCACATCAACGAAGACGGCGTGCGCCAAGGCGTCGGACCGTTCACGCATGGCTCGCAGATTCATACCGACATCATGAAGACGCAGGCGTTGAAGCAGGCGCTCGACAAGTACAAATTCGACGCGGCGTTCGGCGGCGCGCGCCGCGACGAAGAAAAATCGCGCGCGAAGGAGCGCATCTTCTCCTTCCGCTCGCGCGAACATCGCTGGGACCCGAAAAACCAGCGCCCGGAGCTCTGGTCGATTTACAATGCGCGCATCCACAAGGGCGAGTCGATCCGCGTGTTTCCGCTATCCAACTGGACCGAACTCGATATCTGGCAATATATCTATCGCGAGAATATTCCGATTCCATCGCTTTATTTCGCCAAGAAGCGCCCTGTCGTCGAGCGCGACGGCGCCCTGATCATGGTCGATGACGAGCGCATGAAGCTGGGGCCGGGCGAAAGTCCGAAACTGGAGATGGTGCGATTCCGGACCCTCGGCTGCTATCCGCTGACGGGGGGCGTGCGCTCCAATGCGACGACTTTACCCGAAATCATCAAAGAAATGCTGCTGACGACGACTTCCGAGCGCCAGGGTCGCGTCATCGATCATGATCAGACAGCCTCGATGGAGAAGAAAAAGGCGGAGGGGTATTTCTGATGTCTCACGCAGCCCTCACCGTCGATGACGACATCCTCGCCTATCTCGACGCGCATGAGCGAAAGTCGATGCTGCGCTTCATCACCTGCGGCAGCGTCGATGACGGCAAGTCAACGCTGATCGGCCGGCTCCTCTATGATACGAAGCTGATTTACGAAGACCAGTTGAAGGCGCTCGAAGCCGATTCAAAACGCGTCGGCACGCAGGGCGACAGGATTGATTTCGCGCTTCTTGTCGACGGTCTCGCCGCCGAGCGCGAGCAAGGCATCACCATCGATGTCGCCTATCGGTTCTTCTCAACCGAGCGGCGCAAGTTCATCGTCGCCGATACGCCGGGCCACGAGCAATACACGCGCAATATGGCCACAGGCGCATCGACCGCCGATCTCGCCGTCATTCTCGTCGATGCGCGCAACGGCGTAATGACCCAGACGCGCCGGCATTCCTTCATTTGCTCGCTGCTCGGCATTCGTCACATCGTCGTCGCCGTTAACAAGATGGATCTTGTCGGCTATTCGAAAGAGACATTCGCGGCGATCGAAACGGAATATAAGAAGTTCGCCGCGCCGCTCGGCTTTCAATCCATCGTCTGCATCCCGATCTCGGCGCTCGAAGGCGACAACATCACGGCCAAAAGCGCCCGCACGCGCTGGCACAAGGGCCCGGCGCTCCTCCCCTATCTCGAATCCGTCGAGGTCGCCTCCGATCTCGAGGACAAGCCTTTCCGCATGCCCGTCCAGTGGGTGGCGCGGCCCGATCACGCTTTCCGCGGCTATGCGGGAACCATCGCTTCGGGCGAAATTTATCCGGGCGATGAAATCGTCGTCCTGCCTTCAGGGAAACGCACAAGCGTGAAACGCATCGTCACCGCCGATGGCGACCTGCCGCGCGGTCGAGCCCGTCAGGCGGTCACCCTGACCCTTGCGGATGAGATCGACATCAGCCGCGGCGACGTGCTTTGCGCAGGCAATTCGCCGGCCGAGCAAACAGATCAATTTGCGGCGCATATTCTCTGGATGCATGACGACCAACTGATTCCCGGGCGGCAATATTTGCTGAAAACCGCGAACCGGACGCTTCCTGCGACCGTCACGGAACTCAAGCACAAGATCAACGTCAATACGCTGGAGCATCTGTCGGGCAAGACGCTCGCCATCAACGAAGTCGGCGTGTGCAATGTCTCCACGAGCCATCCGATCGCCTTTGACTCATACGCGGCGAACCGCACGACCGGCGCCTTTATCCTGATCGACCGGCGCACGAATGCGACCGTCGGCGCCGGCATGATCGATTTCTCGCTCCGGCGCGCGCAGAACGTCCACTGGCAGGATCTCGATATCGACAAGCGCGCGCGCGCTGCGGCGAAACACCAACGCCCCTGCATTCTGTGGTTCACAGGTCTTTCCGGCTCCGGCAAATCGACGATCGCCAACCTGGTCGAAAAGCGTCTGCACGATCTCGGCCGACATACCTATACGCTCGACGGCGACAATGTGCGTCATGGCCTGAACAAAGACCTCGGCTTCACGGACGCCGACCGGGTCGAAAACATCCGGCGTGTCGCAGAAACGGCGAAGCTCATGGTCGACGCGGGGCTTATCGTCCTCGTCTCCTTCATTTCGCCCTTCCAGAGCGAACGGAGAATGGCGCGCGAACTCGTCGAAGACGGAGAGTTTCTCGAAGTCTATGTCTCCACCCCGCTCGCGGTGTGCGAACAGCGCGACGTCAAGGGTCTTTATGCGAAGGCGCGCCGGGGCGAGATCAAAAACTTCACCGGCATCGATTCCGGCTACGAAGCGCCGACCCATCCCGAGCTGACGCTCGACACCTCGAAGGTCTCCGCTGAGGACGCCGCCGCGCGCATCGTCGACTACCTCGATTCCAACGGCTATCTCGTCGGGTAACGGCGAAAGGGACTTGGCCCGCGCCGCGGTCCCTCGCCGGGCCGGCGCATATATTTATCACTTAACATTTATGATAAGTGTATTATATTGAACTTATGAGGACCGCCGCCGAACAGCCATTAAGCGCATCCCCTCGTGAAATCGCGGCGCTGAAGGCGCGGGCCGGCGATGTCGCCGCGCTTGCGAAAGCGCTCTCGCACCCCAACCGCCTGCTCATCGCCTGCCAGTTGATGGAGGGCGAGCAATCCGTCAGCGAAATCGAAGCGCGTTCGGGCGTGCGCCAGCCCGTCCTTTCGCGAGAGCTCGCGCGCCTTCGCCAGCTGAAGCTGGTCGTGACCCGCCGGGACTCAAAGCTGGTCTATTACCGCCTCGCCGACGACCGACTGGAGCGACTTTTGTCGTCTTTATGCGAAGCTTTCGGCCGCCCGCAGAATTTGACTTCCCGCAAGGCCCGCCGCAGCAAGGCGGACAACAAACGCGTAAGGCGGAAAGCCGCGCCGACGCGCATTCAGGAGAGACGGCTATGAAACCCGATGTCACAGCTTTCTTTGACGAACCGACCTTCACGGTCAGTTATGTCGCTGCTGACGCCGCGACGAAAAAATGCGCCATTATCGACTCGGTTCTGGACTACGATCCCGCCTCCGGCCGGACCAGCAAAGCCTCAGCCGATGAAATCGTCGCTTTCGTCAGGAATCACGACCTCGAAGTCGAATGGATACTCGAAACGCATGTGCATGCGGATCATCTGTCAGCCGCGCCTTACCTGAAGGAGAAGCTCGGCGGAAAAATCGCCATCGGCTTTAATATCTCAGTTGTCCAGAATACGTTCGGCAAGATTTTCAACGCCGGAACCGAATTCCGGCGGGACGGCAGCCAGTTTGACGCGCTGTTCAAGGACGGCGATGTCTTTCATGTGGGCATGATTTCCTCGCGGGCGATCCACACGCCGGGCCACACGCCCGCCTGCATGACCTATCTGATCGGCGATGCAGGCTTTGTCGGCGACACGCTGTTCATGCCGGATTACGGCACTGCGCGCTGCGATTTTCCGGGCGGCGACGCGCGCACGCTCTATCGCTCGATCCGTAAGATCTTCGCGCTGCCGGAATCGACGCGGCTGTTCATGTGTCACGATTACAAGGCGCCCGGGCGGGATGAATACGCATGGGAGACCACAGTTGGGGAAGAACTGCGCAATAACATTCACGTCCGGGACGGCGTGACGGAAGACGAATTCGTCGCAATGCGCGAGGCGCGAGACAAGTCGCTCTCCATGCCGCGCCTCATTCTGCCGTCCGTACAGGTGAATATGCGCGCGGGTCATTTCCCGCCCAAAGAAGATAATGGCATCAGTTATCTGAAACTGCCTGTCGACGTTTTTTAGGATTTGGCGGCGTGGCCGACGTTCTGAAGCGCTATTTTCCGATATTGGACTGGGGACGGCGCTATAACGGCGCGGCGCTCGCCGACGACCTCCTCGCCGCGGCGATCGTCACCATCATGCTGATCCCGCAGTCGCTTGCTTACGCGCTGCTTGCGGGATTGCCGCCCGAAACCGGCCTTTACGCATCGATCGCGCCGCTCGTCGCCTACGCCCTGTTCGGGACAAGCCGAACGCTCGCTGTCGGACCGGTCGCGATCATCTCATTGATGACGGCGACGGCGATCGGCCGCATTTCCGGCGCCGGCCTCGCCGATCCGGTCACGGCCGGATTCATGCTTGCGCTGCTCTCAGGCGCGATGCTCTTCGCGCTTGGCCTCTTCCGCCTGGGCGCGCTCGCCAATCTGCTGAGCCAGCCGGTGAACTCCGGTTTTGCGACCGCGTCTGCAATCCTGATCGCGGCCAGCCAGCTCAAAACCATTCTGGGCGTTGGCGGCGACGGCTCGAACCTTCTCGACATGGCCGCATCGCTCGCGGGACGAATCGGCCGTCTCCACATGGCGACGGCTGCGATCGGCGTCACAGCGATCGCGTTTCTATGGTGGGCGCGCTCTTCGCTTCACCCCTTGCTTGCGCGGCTCGGCGCCCCGCCTGCCGTCGCCAAGACGCTCGCCAGAACCGGCCCGGTCGCCGCCGTCATCTTGTCGATTGTTCTCGTGCGCGCCCTCGATCTCGAACATCAAGGCGTCGCCGTTGTCGGCGCCATCCCCCGGGGCCTGCCGCCGGTGACGCCGCCGATTCTCAACGCCGAGCTCTGGGCGGCGCTCGCTGGTCCCGCCGCCCTGATCAGCATCATCAGTTTCATCAGCTCCGTGACCGTCGCTCAGGCGCTTGCAGCGAAGGAGCGCGAGCGCATCGATCCCGATCAGGAACTGATCGCTCTCGGCGCGGCGAATATCGCCGCAGGCCTCACCGGAGGATTTCCCGTGACGGGCGGATTTGCGCGCTCGGTCGTGAACTATGACGCCGGCGCGGCGACGCCGGCGGCGGGCGCGTTCACCGCAATCGGTCTGCTTGTCGCCGCTATGTACCTGACGCCGCTTTTATACGATCTTCCCAAAGCGGTCCTCGCCGCCACGATCATCGTCGCCGTCCTGTCGGTCGTCGATGTCGGCGCCTTGTTCAGCACATGGCGTTATTCGAAGAGCGATGCGGGCGCTATGGCGGCGACGATCATCGGCACGCTGCTGTTCGGCGTCGAGTCTGGTCTTGTCGCGGGCGTCGCGCTGTCCCTGGCGCTTTACATCCGCCGGACGAGCACGCCGCATTACGCCATTGTCGGACAGGTTCCCGGCACCGAACATTTCCGCAATGTCAATCGCCACGATGTCGTCACAAGCCCCGA
Source organism: Alphaproteobacteria bacterium (assembly GCA_016125425.1). Lineage (GTDB taxonomy): Bacteria > Pseudomonadota > Alphaproteobacteria > Caulobacterales > Parvularculaceae > Amphiplicatus. Next base: position 23,350 of record WGLT01000021.1, on the reverse strand, counting down.
AATCATCACGCTGCGCCTGGATGAAAGCCTGTACTTCGCCAATGCGCGCTTTCTTGAGGACAAGATCTACGCGCTTGTCGCATCGCGCCCCGAAGTGAAGCACTTCATCCTCATGTGCCCCGCCGTCAACGCCATCGACGCCAGCGGGCTCGCGACGCTCGAGGCGGTGAATGCGCGCCTCAAGGACTCCGGCGTCACATTCCATCTCTCGGAAGTGAAAGGACCGGTCATGGACCGGCTCAAGCGTTCGCGCTTTCTGGAGCGCCTGACCGGCCGCGTGTTTATGACCCAGTTCGGCGCGATTTCGCTGCTCGACCCGGACCGCGCCAGGAAAACGCTCGGGGCGCCGCTGGCTCCCGATTTCGTCGCCAGACCCGACGAATCCCCAAACGCAAGATAATCTGTCAGTATTCAAACAATGGCCCACCGACCGCGAAAAGCTCTCCCGTTGCGGCAAGTTCGCCGCTGACGACAAGATGTTGAAGTTTTTCTATTTCGTCCGCCATAAAACGATCGGCATAGAGAAAGGCGCTTGTTTCTCGAACGCTCGCATGCGCTTTTTGCAGAACCGCCGAGGTCTTGTGCGGGGCGTGAAAATCGACGCCCTGCGCCGCCGCCATCAATTCCAGGCCGATAACGCCCGCCGTATTGAAGACGACGCGCCCGGCCTTGACCGCAGCGCCGGTCGCCATGGAGACATGATCTTCCTGATTAGCCGAGGTCGGAATAGAATCGACGCTCGCCGGAAAGGCGAGACTTCGATTCTCGGCGACCAACGCGGCCGCCGCGACCTGCGCGATCATGAAACCTGAATTGACGCCGCTATCCTTAACAAGGAAGGCCGGCATGCCGCTCATTTTCGGGTCGACCAGCACGGCGAAGCGCCGTTCTGAGATCGAGCCGGTCTCGCACATAGCCATCGTGATCTGGTCGGCTGCGAAAGCCACCGGTTCCGCGTGGAAGTTGCCGCCCGAAAGCGCTTCATCCGTATCCGGAAATACGATCGGATTGTCCGATACGGCGTTCGCCTCCCTTTCAAGGGTTCCTCCGGCCGCGCGCAGCAGATCGAGCGCCGCGCCCATCACCTGCGGCTGGCAGCGGAAGGAATATGGGTCCTGCACCCGGTCGCATTCGATATGCGACTGACGGATCGCGCTGCCCTTCATCGCCTCGCGCAGAAATTTCGCAACCGCGATCTGGCCCGGCTGGCCGCGCAATTCGTGTATGCGCGCATCGAACGGCGCATCCGAGCCCTGGAGAGCATCGACCGACATCGCTCCCGCGATGAGCGCGGAGGCGAAAACATTTTCGCCGCGGAAAAGCGCGTCGAGCGCAATCGCCGTCGACACCTGCGTGCCGTTGAGCAAAGCCAAGCCTTCTTTCGGCCCAAGCGTCAGCGGCTCCAGCCCGATTTTCGCAAGCGCGTCCGCCGCGGGCGCCTCCGCGCCGTCAAGATCGATGCGCCCGATTCCGATCATTGCGGCGGCGAGATGGGCCAGCGGAGCGAGGTCGCCCGATGCGCCAACCGAACCCTGCGAGGGAATGACGGGGAGCGCGCCGCGCGCCAGCATCTGCAAAATCTGATCGACGACAACGCGCCTCACGCCCGAAAAGCCCCGCGCAAGGCCGATGACTTTCAACGCCATGATGAGTCGCACAGCGCGGCGCGGCAGCGCTTCGCCGAGGCCGCAGGCGTGCGACATCACAAGATTGCGTTGCAGCTCTGCAAGTTTCGACTTCTCGATACGCGTGCTCGCAAGCAGACCGAAGCCCGTATTAACGCCGTACACTGTCTTTCCCGAAGCGACGATGCGTGCGACCGACTCCGCCGCCGCGTCGATCGCGCCATAGGCGTCGCCGGCGAGCTTGACGCCCGCGCCCGCATGAATGGCGCGCAGATCGCGAAGCGTGACCGCGCCGGGATTCAATGTGATTGTATTGGTCATGCTTTGAACAGGAGTTTCAGGAGCCGCTGGAAAGACAGAGTGCTTCGATTGTAAAGGCGATTATACGCCGCTTTCTTCGGATGGGTGATCCATCCATAGCCGCGCGGCGCTTTCAGGCCCAGTTGACGGCGGATCATCCTCCGAACTGAGGTTCGCGCCGCCCAGCTCTTTCTGAGGCTCGGCCTGCGGAGCCCTATTTTCATATTTCCCCCCGACTTTTGTCATTTCGACAGCATCGGCAGATCGAGACCTTTTTCCTTCGCGCATTCAATCGCGATCTCGTATCCTGCATCAGCATGCCGCATCACGCCGGTCGCCGGATCATTCCAGAGCACGCGCTTCAGGCGATGCGCCGCTTCTTCAGTGCCGTCGGCGACGATCACCATGCCGGCGTGTTGAGAAAAGCCCATGCCGACCCCGCCGCCATGATGGATCGAAACCCAGGTCGCGCCGGAGGCGCAGTTCAACAGAGCGTTCAGGAGCGGCCAGTCCGACACCGCGTCCGATCCGTCCTTCATCGCTTCCGTCTCGCGGTTCGGACTCGCGACCGAACCGGAATCGAGATGGTCGCGGCCGATCACGATCGGCGCCTTTACTTCGCCCTTCGCCACCATTTCGTTGAAGGCCAGACCAAGCTTGTCCCGAAGCCCGAGTCCGACCCAGCAGATGCGCGCCGGCAATCCCTGAAACTTGATGCGTGCGCGCGCCATGTCGAGCCATTGGTGAAGATGCGGATCGTCCGGAATCACCTCCTTCACCTTTTCGTCGGTTCTGTAGATATCTTCCGGATCGCCGGAAAGCGCCGCCCAGCGGAACGGGCCGACGCCGCGGCAAAAGAGCGGGCGGATATAGGCGGGAACGAAACCGGGAAAGGCGAAGGCGTCTTCCAGTCCCTCGTCTTTTGCGACTTGCCGGATGTTGTTGCCGTAGTCGAGCGTCGGCACGCCGTCTTTCCAGAAAGCGACCATCGCTGCGACATGCTCGCGCATCGAAGCGCGCGCCGCTTTCTCAACCGCTTTCGGATCGCGCTCGCGCTTATCGCGCCATTCGGCGAGCGTCCAGCCCTTCGGCAGATAGCCGTTGACCGGATCATGCGCTGAAGTCTGATCAGTGACGATATCGGGCCTGACGCCGCGGCGATGGATTTCGGGAAAAATCTCGGCCGCATTACCGAGAAGCCCGACCGATTTCGCCGCGCCTTCTTTCGTCCAGCGCTCGATCATTTCAAGCGCTTCATCGAGCGTATCGGCGCGTTCGTCGAGATAGCGCGTGCGCCTTCTGAACTCGATGCGGTCGGGATCGCATTCGACAGCAAGACAGCACGCGCCCGCAAAGACCGCGGCGAGCGGTTGCGCGCCGCCCATGCCGCCGAGCCCGGCCGTCAGAATCCATCGTCCCTTGAGATCGCCGCCGTAATGCTTGCGGCCGGCTTCGGCGAAAGTTTCATAAGTGCCCTGAACGATCCCCTGCGTGCCGATATAGATCCAGGAGCCAGCCGTCATCTGGCCGTACATCATCAGCCCCTTGCGATCGAGCTCGGAGAAATGCTCCCAAGTCGCCCAATGCGGCACGAGATTGGAATTGGCGATCAGCACGCGCGGCGCATCGGCGTGCGTCTTGAACACGCCGACCGGCTTACCGGACTGGACGAGCAGCGTTTCATTTTCATTCAGCCGTTCAAGCGTTTCGACGATCTTATCGAAGGCGACCCAATCGCGCGCGGCGCGGCCGATGCCGCCATAGACGACAAGCTCTTCGGGGCGCTCTGCGACGTCGGGCGCAAGATTATTCATCAGCATACGGACCGGCGCTTCCGTCAGCCAGCTCTTCGCCTTGATTTCCGGTCCGGTGCGCGGCGTCACGACGCGCGCATTCTTGAATCGCTCTTCAGTCATCGCTCTTGCGTCTTTCTCTCTGGTCGACCGCTCCGGCGCAGCTCCTTTCCGCCCGCGAAAACGCGCTCCGGCGCCGCGCCGCTGATCCAATAGGCGAGTTCCGCCTCCCGCGCGACCCGCCAGATCGCGAAATCGGCGGCTTTTCCGGCTTCAAGCGTTCCGATCTCCTCGCCGAGGCCGAGCGCCGCCGCCGCGTTGCGCGTCGCGCCCGCCAATGCTTCCTCCGGCGCAAGCCCGAACAGGACGCACGCCATATTCATAGCTGCTCCGAGGGAGCAGAGCGGCGAGGTTCCCGGATTGAGGTCGCTCGCCACCGCCATTGCGACGCGATGCCGGCGAAAAAGCGCGATCGGCGGACGTCTGGTCTCGCCGAGAAAATAGTAGGCGCCGGGCAAAAGGACGGCGACGGCGCCGGCCTTCGCCATCGCGGCCACATCGTCTTCATTGACGTACTCAAGATGGTCGGCCGAGAGCGCGCCGTAGGACGCGGCGAGTCCGGCGCCGCCGAGATCGGACAATTGTTCGGCGTGGAGCTTCACCGGCACGCCGAGCGCGCGCGCCGCCTCGAACAATTCGGCCACTTCGTCCCGGGCGAAGCCTATGCCCTCGCAGAAAGCGTCCACCGCATCGACGAGGCCGCGGCGCCAGGCCTCGGGAAGCATCACCTCGCAGACGAGCCGGACATAGCCCGCGCGGTCCTGATGAAATTCCGGCGGCAAGGCATGCAGGCCGAGCAAGGTTCGCACAACGCGCACGCCGCAATCCGCGCCGAGACGCGTCGCCGCCTCCAGCATTTTCAGTTCGTTCTCGACATCGAGCCCATAACCCGATTTGATTTCAACAGTGGTCGCTCCGCTCGCAATCAACGCCGCAAGGCGCGGCCGGGAGGCGGCGATGAGCTCGTCGAGCGAAGCGGCGCGCACCGCGTTCACCGTGGAAAGAATGCCCCCGCCCGCCTGCGCGATATCTTCATAGCGCGCGCCTTTGAGCCGCATTTCGAATTCGGCGGCGCGATCGCCTGCAAAAACGAGATGGGTATGGCAATCGATCAGGCCGGGCGTCACCAGGGCGCCGCCGAGGCGCTCGACCGAAATTGCGAGGCGCTCGGGCCTGTCGGGCAGATCCGACGCCGCCCCCGCAAATACAATGCGCCCGCCCGCGACGCCCAGCGCGCCGTCCGACGCCGCGCCATAGGGCGCGCCTGCGGCCATGGTTGCAAGTCGGCAGTCCGTGAAAAGGGCGTCCCACATGGGCGCGGCGCTCCGCTTTTTGCGCGATGACCGGCTTTTAGTCCCCGCGGCGCGCGGCGGCAATCCGAACCCGCGCGCGCCCTTGCGCTGCAGCATCCGGAGATAGAGAATGGGGCCGACGGGCGGAATCCGCCGTCCCGGCGAGTTTCTTCTGTATACGGACCGATGACCGGCGATCCGCCGCGTCGCCGCCCCGCATCCGGCGGTTCATCCCGCCGCGGCCGCAACTTTTCGCGCAGCGCGCAAAAGCGGTTGGCGGGCGCGGCTCAATTCGTGATATGAAGCTTTCCGGGGCGGTTCGGGAGGACAGACGCGCCATGACGAGCATCTACGACTTCACCGCAAAAACCATCGACGGCGACGACCAGTCGCTTTCAGCCTATGCGGACAAGGTGATGCTGATCGTCAACGTCGCCAGCAAGTGCGGATTCACGCCGCAATATAAGGGGCTTGAGGCGCTTTATCGAAAACATCGAGATGAGGGCTTCGTCGTCCTCGGTTTCCCCTGCAATCAATTCGCCGGCCAGGAGCCCGGCGATGAGGATGAAATCATCACATTTTGCACGACGCATTACGACGTAACCTTCCCGATGTTTGCGAAGATTGACGTCAACGGCCCTGACACGCATCCGCTTTATCGCTACCTGAAAACCGAAAAGCCGGGTCTTGCGGGCTCGACGAGCATTAAGTGGAATTTCACGAAATTCCTTGTCGACCGCAAAGGATCGGTGATCGAGCGTTTCGCGCCGCAGGCCCGGCCAGACGCGCTCGAAGCCGACATTCGCGCCCTGCTCTAGGACGGCGCTGATGACGGGCCGCGATATCCTTCTCGCCATCGACCAGGGCACGACGTCGAGCCGCGCCATCGCCTTCGACAGGAAGGCCGACATCGTCGCTGTCTCACAGGCGGAGTTTCCGCAAATCTATCCGCAGTCGGGCTGGGTCGAGCACGACCCGGAGGCGATCTGGCGAACGACGCTCGAGACCGCCCGGAAAGCCTTCGCCGAGGCGGAGTCGAAAGGCGGCAGGGTCGCGGCGATCGGCGTCGCCAACCAGCGCGAGACGACGCTCGTCTGGGAGCGCGAAAGCCTCAAACCGGTCTTCAATGCGATCGTTTGGCAGGACCGGCGCACGGCCGACATCTGCGCCGCGCTGCGCAAAGCGGGCTTCGAAGATATGGTGCGCGAGCGCACCGGCCTCGTGCTCGATCCATATTTTTCGGCGACCAAAATCGCCTGGATTCTTGACGCCGTGGACGGCGCGCGCCTGCGCGCCGAAGCGGGCGCGCTCGCTTTCGGCACAGTCGACAGCTTTCTCATTGCGCGCCTCACGGATGGCCGCGCGCACGTCACCGACGCGACAAACGCCTCTCGCACGAGTCTGTTCAACATACGGACGAATGACTGGGACGACGATCTCCTGAGTTCGTTCCGCGTCCCCCGCGCCCTGATGCCCGACGTCCTCGATTGCGCCGCCGGCTTCGGCGAAACGGCGCCGGCGGTCTTCGGACGCCCGGTCCCAATTTACGGCGTGGCCGGAGACCAGCAGGCGGCCGCCGTCGGCCAGGCCTGCTTCGCGCCGGGCGACATCAAGAGCACCTATGGCACAGGCTGTTTCGTCGTCGCGCAGACGGGCGAGACGATCGTACGATCGAAAAACAACCTGTTGAGCACGATCGCCCTGAGACTGGGCGGAAAGACGCATTACGCCATTGAAGGCTCGATCTTTGTCGCCGGCGCGGCCGTGCAATGGCTGCGCGACGGGCTGGGCCTCATAAAATCGGCGGCGGAAACCGAAAGCCTTGCGCGCTCCATTTCGGACAATGGCGGCGTTTATCTCGTGCCCGCCTTCACCGGGCTCGGCGCGCCGCATTGGGCGCCTGATGCGCGCGGCGCGATCTACGGTCTGACGCGCGCGACCGGACCGGCGGAGTTCGCCCGCGCGGCGCTCGAATCCGTCGTTTATCAAACCGCGGATCTTCTCAGCGCGATGACCCGCGACGGTATCGCCCCGCAAATATTGCGAGTCGACGGCGGCATGGTCGCCAATGACTGGCTGATGCAGTTTCTCGCCGACATCCTCGCCATGCCGGTCGAACGCCCGAAAGTGATGGAGACAACCGCGCTCGGCGCGGCGTTCCTGGCCGGCATGCAGGCCGGGATCTACGACTCAACGGGCGATGTCGAGCGGATCTGGACGCTCGACAAGCGGTTCGAGCCCCGAATGGATCGCCAAATCCGCGACCGGCTGCTCGCTGGCTGGCGGAAGGCCGTCTCCAGAACGCTCGCAGAGTGATCCTCGATCTCAGCCGCGCCTGCGCTGCGTCCTTTCTTTGCGCGCCGAGCGGGCAAGATCGGCGAGCACGCCTTCGCGAAGCCCGCGGTCGCCGACTCTGATGCGCTCGACCGGCCATTCGCGCAGCAGCGCTTCGAGAATGGCGCAACCGCAAACGACGAGATCCGCCCTGTCGACGCCGATGCAAGGCTCGGAGGCGCGCGCGGCGAAATCCATTGCGATGAGGCGCTCGGTGACCGCGCGCGCATCCTCGCGCGTCAGCCACAACCCGTCGACGAGATCACGGCGATAGCGCGGCAGTTTGAGATGAACGCCCGCGATCGAGGTCACCGTTCCCGACGTGCCGAGAAAATGCGCGCCGACCTGTTCAAACGCCTCCCGCAGCCCGGCGGGGTCGCCGACCGCGCGAATTTCCTCACGCACCGCGTCAACGACGGCTTCATATGTCGCGAGATCCATTTCCCGCCCGCCCCAGCGCTCGGAGAGATTGACCACCCCGACCGGCATGGAGTGCCAGGCCGCCATTTCCGCGCGGCCGTCCTTCGGTCTCACCCAGGAAATTTCCGTCGAACCGCCGCCGATATCGAACACAAGACCCGCCGGCGCATCCGCGTCGAGCAGATCGCCGCAGCCGGCGACGGAGAGCCGCGCCTCCTCTTCCGGCGGTATGATTTCAAAATCGAGACCGGTGACGGCCTTCACTTCGTCGAGAAATGCGCGCCCATTCGAAGCCGCCCGGCAAGCCTGGGTCGCGATGCATCGAATATGCGTGACGCCGCGCTTTTCGACCTTCTCCGCGCAGATCCGAAGCGCCTCCATGGCGCGCGCCGTCGCAACCGGGGACAGCGCGCCGGTCGACGCAAGCCCCTCCCCGAGGCGAACGATGCGCGAATAGGCGTCGACGATGCGGAAACCGCGCCCGCGCGGCGCGGCGATCAAAAGCCGGCAATTATTGGTGCCCAGATCGAGCGCGGCGTAACGCTCGGGCGGGCGTTTTCGCGGCGCGGAGGATGCATGTCGCGAAGTTTCTCTGTCTTTGGAAGTTTCTCTGGCTTTGACGGCGGCGGAGCCGCCGCCCGTCTTTTCCGCCGATTCGCGCCGTCGACGCGGTCCGCGCCGCCGGCGTTTCCCCTCTGCCACCTTTTGCGTCCTCGCTGCGGGCCCGCCGGATCGGGGCCCAGGGCGGCGCGAGCCTATCGGAGGGGCGGCGGCCCGGCAATGGCCGCCTAGAATATGACGGCGAAACAACAGTCTTTCGTCGCCGCAAACTGCCCGCTCACGACCGACGGCCCCGCGACCGAAGCGCTCGGCGTGATCGAAAAGGACGCAGCGGCTATGGCCGCGAGCGTCAACGCCGCGGCGATCCTCACAAGGATCATTGCTGGAGCGGCCATCTTTCTCTCCCGTCTTCCTGACCGGCGGACGCAGGTCCCCTGCCGGCCCGAAACAGGCCGGTCGATATCCGCCTAATCGATTGAACTCACAGTCCGCGTTCGAGATCGCGGAATTGTTTCCTCAGGCCGTACTCGCTCGAAGTGACGGCGTATTCCATTTGCTCGACTCTTGCGTCGAGAGCCCTGAACCGATGCTTTAGCTCTGAAAACGTCTCTCGGGGACGCACAGAAAAATTTCGCCAGAAGCGCTCTTCCTCCGACGATTGATACGCCGGACTTCCAAAGCGGTTCGGCTTCAGGACGACGGCGAGCGCGCCGTAGATTATGATCGGCATCGGGAAGAAAAACACCGTACCGAGAATGAAGGCCAGTCGAATCCATTTGACGCGCCAATCGAAATAATCGGCGAGCCCGGCGCACACGCCGGCGATCTTGCCCCGCCGCGTATTGCGGCGAAGACGGTGCAGATTCGGCCCCGGCCCCGGCTCTCCCGCGCGATAGGCGTATCCCGACCGATCATCGTCATAATGGTGGTGGTCATGATGATGATAATGACGGTCAGGCATGGGGCCGTTCCTTATAGTCCTGCCGCCAGGTCGGGGCTTCCTTGTCGAGGATCGTCTCCAGGGCGTCGACGCGGCGCTCGAGGCGCTGCGCCGTCTTCCACAGATCGTCGACAAGGCGTTCGTCGTCGGCGGAAAGCGACTTCGTTTTCCGCCATTCCGTGACGTAGTGCATGATGGTCGCGGGAAACGCGATGAAAACCAGCGCGACGATCGCGACGATCATTGGTGCTTCGGACATCAGAGTCGCCCCTTCCTCTTTCCCGCGCGCTAGGAATTGCTCGCCCGGCCGGCGACGCGCTGTTTCAGTGCTTCGAATTCAGCGTTAACGTCATCTTCGGCTTCGAGCTCTCTGAACTCGTCTTCGAGCGAGCGCTTTCGTCCCATGACGTAGCTTTCCGCCTCAGCCTCCAATTCGTCGATGCGCCGCTCATAGCGTTCATAGCGCGCCATCGCTTCATCGATCCGTCCGTCATAGACATGGCGGTTCACCTTCACGCTGTCGGCGGCGACGTTGCGGCGGATTTCAAGCGAACGCTGCTTGGCTTTGGCTTCCTTCAGCTTGCTCTGCAGCTTTTCGAGATCGTCATTGGCCTTTACGAGACTCTGATCGATCGCTTGGAATTCCTTGTCGAACAGCTCGACCATTTCCTGCGCCTTGCGCTTTGCAGCGATGGCGCCCTTGGCGAGATCGTCGCGGCCTTTGGCGATGGCCAGCTCGGCCTTTGACTCCCACTCATTCGCGCGGGCCTCGAATTCCGCTTTCTTGCGCTCGACCTCTTTTTTGTCGGCGATGGCGCGCGCGGCGCGGCTCCTCACCTCGACGAGAGTGTCCTCCATCTCCTGGATGATCAGGCGAACGATCTTCTCCGGATCCTCGGCCCTGTCGAGCATCGCGTTGATGTTGGAGTTGATGATGTCGCTCAGTCTGGAAAAAACGCCCATGGCTCTGTCTCCCTAGAAGATAATGCCGCCGAGGATGAAACCAATGAGGAAGGCGCCCCACGCGAAGCCCTGACGGCTCCGGCAGGCGCGCCGGAAGCGCGTCTCCCAGTCCAAGTCGCGATCGTCATAGCGGTAATAGCTCATCTTGCTCTCCTGACTCCGCCTTTCGGCTCTCTTGTTAACCGCCTTATTGCGAAAGCCATGCCAACTCCCGTTTTTCCTTATAATGCATTGTTTTTCCTGTGTTTTTTCTGAGGGACGCCAACCGCCCGCCGGATAGTATCGGCGTAATTCACCGCTATATCGGTTTTATTTACCTCATTTTGATGGTATCTTTTGCCTATGGATTCGCCCAGACAGCCTCCCGAACTCATCGGGCAAGCGCCGGCCTTTCTCGACGCCCTCGCTCATGCGTCGGCCGCGGCGAATCTCGACCGCCCCCTCCTCATCGTCGGCGAAAGAGGGTCCGGCAAAGAGCTCCTCGCGGGGCGCATTCACTATCTCTCCCCGCGCTGGGAAGGCCCGCTCGTCAAGTTGAACTGCGCGGCGCTTTCGGAGGAGTTGCTGGAGAGCGAACTCTTCGGTCATGAAGCCGGCGCCTTCACCGGCGCGCGCGCGCGTCGCCATGGCCGCTTCGAGCGCGCCCAAGGAGGAACTCTTTTCCTGGACGAAATCGCTTCGGCGAGCCTCAGGGTTCAGGAAAAGCTGCTGCGAGTGATTGAATACGGCGAATTCGAGCGGCTCGGCGGCGAATCGACCCTGAACGCAAATGTCCGCATCGTCGCCGCCTCGAATGTCGACCTGTCAGCCCGCGCGGCGGAAGGGAAATTCCGCGCCGACCTGCTCGATCGCCTCGCCTTCGATGTGATCGTCGCCCCGCCCTTGCGCGCGCGCAAAGAGGACATTCCGCTTCTCGCCGCGCATTTCGCGAACGCTTTTGCGCGCGAGCTTTCCGCGCGCGGCGAGCCTATCCGTTTCGAAGGCTTCACGCCGAGCGCAATGGGCGCGTTTGTCCGACATGACTGGCCCGGTAATGTCCGTGAGCTGAAGAATGCGTCCGAACGCTCTTTTCACCGCTGGGTCGCCGACGGCCGCACCGGCCCCGTCGACGCCGTCGTCATCGACCCGTTTGACAGCGCGCACCGGCCGGCGGCGCGTCTCGAAGCGCCCGCATTTTCCCACGCGCCCGCCCTGCCGGCCGATCCGCCCGCGGACAAGGGATTCGATCTGCGCGCGCGCCTCGATGCGGTCGAGCGCGAATGGGTCGAAGAAGCGCTCGCGCGCTCCGGCTACAGCCAGAAACGCGCGGCCAGCTATCTAAATCTCACCTATGATCAGATGCGCGGGCTGGTCCGAAAACACGGTCTTGGCGGCGCCGGCCGTGACAGCTAACTCCGAACGGCGGCAGGATCGTCCCGGAACCAGCCCGTCACTGAAATGCGGTTCGCGCCCGCAAAGGTCGTCACCTGAGTCACCGTGTGGAGATATTTGATGTCGAATATCGTCAGCACGTTGAATCGCGGCAAATAACCTTCGGTAACATCCTGCTTCTGATTGAGAAATAAAAGCAGGCCGCCCCAATCCGGCTCCCAGCCCTTGGTAAGACCGAGCACATAGGCGGCGCGCCGTTCGCGATCCTCGCCGTAGTCCAGATGGCGTGTCAGGAAATGACCCGGCCGATAGCGTGTGGCGTGCGCGTCAGCCTTCGTGATGCCGGAAACGCCCGTGACGCGACGGCCGAGATCCAAATATTCCGGGCTGTTGATGAATTCTGTGACTTGATGAATCGGATTGCCTGGGTCCCAGCCCTTCAAATAGGCCTCGATCATCGGATAGGCGTCATAAAAATAGCCGCGATTCTGTCGTGCGCGCGCGAGCGCGTCGGCTGCGAGCGCCTGGAACCTCTCCTTTCCCATCGCCTGCAACTCCTCAGGCGAAAAATGGATCGGATTGTCATCCTTATCGGTGAACAGGACCCGCCAAGGCGTGGCTTTTGCGACCGTTTCGGCCAGAACTTCGGCGCATGCCGGTTCCAGCACGCCCGGAATCTGAACGATTCCGCGTTGCGCATAAATCTGCGCGTAGGGGGCGAGATCGAGCGTCGGGTTAATGCGCAATATCGGGGCGGCGCCGCTGTCGGACATCACTGAACCCTGGATCTTTTCAATTCTGACCCTGCACATAAGCGCGCTCTGCACGCGTCTGCAATGGCGCTCCAGCCCGCTTTTGCGCCGGATCAAATTCGGAGCGCCGCGCGCTCAGCGCGCCAGCGCAAGATACTGCGCGACGGAGACGTTCTCGGCGCGGTCAGTCGCGCGCACGCCGGCCTCGGCGAGGCGGCGCTCCGTCTGCGCGCCCCAAAGCGCCTTCAGCGAGACGCGAAGCATTTTCCGCCGCTGCGAAAACGCCGCCTGCGTAACGCGCTCGATCGCAGCAATATCGCGGACCGGTTCGGCGGCGGGCGCAAACACGACAACCGAGGAATCGACTTTCGGCGGCGGCGTGAAAGCGCGCGCCGGAAGATCGAAGGCGCGCGTGGGACGGCTCGCCGCCTGCGCGATCACCGAAAGGCGCCCATAGGTTTTCGAGCCGGGCGCGGCGAGAATTCGGTCGGCGACTTCCTTTTGGAACATGAGCGCCATACGCCGCCACAGCGCCGGTTCGCGGCAATTGGCGCGCAGCCATTTGATCAAGAGCTCGGTCGAAATATTGTAGGGAAGATTGGCGACGATCTTCATCGGCTCGGCGCCCGCGATCGCCCGCTCGTCGAATGTCAATGCGTCGCCCTCAATGACGGCGAGCGCGCCTGGATAAGCCGCGCCGAGCTCTTGCAGCGCTGCAAGACAACGCGCGTCGCGTTCGACGGCGACGACATGCGCGCCGGCGTCCAGAAGCGCCCGCGTCAGCCCGCCCGGACCGGGGCCGATTTCCAATACGACATCGCCAGAGCCGATTTCGGCCGCGCGCGCGATCTTCCGCGTCAGATTGAGATCGAGAAGAAAATGCTGGCCGAGCGCTTTTTTCGCGCCAAGATCGTGGCGAGCGATGACATCGCGAAGCGGCGGCAGGTCAGCGCTCATCGCAGGCGCGCGCGCCGCGCGGCGATGTCTCCGGCGAGCCTGATCGCGGCGATCAGGCTATCGGCGCGCGCGATCCCCTCGCCTGCAATGTCGAGCGCGGTGCCGTGATCAGGCGAGGTCCGCACGATCGGCAGGCCGAGCGTCACGTTCACGGCCTCATGGAAGGCGAGCGTCTTGGCGGGGATCAGCGCCTGATCGTGATACATGCAGATCGCCGCGTCATAACGCGCGCGCGCCTCTTCATGAAACATCGTGTCGGCGGAAAGCGGTCCGATCGCCTCGACCCCCGCCTTGCGCAGCGCCTCGACCGCGGGCGCGATAATTTCGCGGTCTTCGGATCCCAGAGCGCCGTCCTCGCCCGCATGCGGATTGACGCCCGCGAGCGCGAGACGCGGCGCCTCCAGTCCGAAATCAATCGCCAGCGCTTCCGCAACGACGATCGCTTTCTCAACGATCATGCCGCTCGTCAGCGACCGCACCGCTTGAACAAGCGGCGCATGGACCGTCACCGGCACGGTCTTCAAAGACGGTCCTGCGATCATCATAACCGGACCGCGATGCAAGCCGGGCCGGGCCATCGGCGCGCTTTCCGTCAGCTTTCCGAGAAACTCCGTATGCCCTGGAAATTCGAATCCCGATGCGATGAGGCTCGCCTTTTGCAACGGATTGGTGACGACCCCGGAAGCGGCGCCCGAAAGCGCAAGAGCGACTGCGCGGCGAATCGAAGAGATGACATGGGGCGCATTCATCGCGTCTGCGACGCCGGGCCGCGCTTCGACGCGCGCATCGAGCGGCAATACAGGCAGACGCGCGCTGAAAGCCGCGGCCGCAGCCTCCGGCGTGTTGATCTCAGCGACCGGCGCGCCGAGCGCGGCGAGCCTCGCAGGATCGTCTATCGCGAAGAACGCCGGTCCCGCCCCGGCCAAAGCGCGCCAGGCCTTGACGGCGATCTCGCCGCCGACGCCGCCCGGCTCGCCCATGGTGAGAGCGAGCGGCTGCGGTGAAGGCGCGCTCATGAAATTCTATCCGTTCGGCGTTTCTTGCGACTTCAGCCTGATGTCGACCATGGATTTGCGTTCGATGTCGCGCAGATATTGTTGCGCGATTTGCGAAAGCTGCCGGCTGTAAAGCCGATCCTCGATCGCCGAGCGCGAAGGCAGGCCGAGACCTTCGTCCTTGTCGCAAACGTAAACCATGTGATAGGCGCCGTCGGCTTCGACAATGCCGCTCATATCGCCGCGGCCCAATCCGTCGACGGCCGAGCGGAACCGCGGGTCGATGTCGGAGAGTTTCATGTTCTCCTGGAGCGCCACCGAAACATCCGGACCGAGATCAAGCCGTTGCGAGGAACCGCAGGCGTCGGCCGTCTTGATTTTTTGCAATTCTGTGAGCGCCTTGTTGCGCCCGACGGATTCAGGCGCGCTTGCATAGACGAGCGTCCAGCTCGGCTCGCCTGGCACGACAGCAGGCCGCTTGTCGCGCACCGCCATAATCATGAAAGCGCCTTCGGACGGAATCGGATTGGTCACCGAACCGGGGGGCAGCGCGCGTATCGCCTCGTCGAGCTCTTTCGGCAATTCGCCGGCGTGCAGCCAGCCGAGATCGCCCCCGGAAGCTGCGGACGGACAGGCGGAAAACTGGTGCGCGACCGCGGCGAACGGCACGCCCTTGCGCATCTGCTCGATCAGCGACAACGACGCGTTGTAATATTCCTGCGCCTTGGAAGGCTCGGGAACGGGAATGCAGATTTCCGACACGAGATACTGCTCTTTTTTGGCGTCCTCACGCATGCGCTCAAGCGTATCGTCCACCTGATCCTGATCGACGCGCACGCGATCGCGGAAGCGGCCCTGAACCAGATTCATCCAGCCGATGCTCGTCCTGATCTCTTTCTTCAGCGTGTCGATCGAAACGCCGTGCTGTTTCAGCTCGGCCTCGAATTGCTGCGGCGTCACACGGCTCTGGCTGATCATGCCCTGAAGGTGATCGTTCACCTCAGAGTCGTCGACGGGCACTTTGAACTTGGCGATCTCTTCCGATTTGAGCTGGTCCTCGACGAGATCGCGGACCGCCTGCGTCTGAAGCTGCGGCAGCATTTCGGGCGTCACTTTGCCGCCGCTCGACATGAGCATAAGAGTCACGCGCTGCTGAACGTCATAAGTGGTGATGACGTGATCATTGACGATCGCCGCAACGGCGCTCATCGGCCCGTGATAGGTCGATGGCACGCCCTTGCGCGAAGCGTCCGCGGGCGCGGCCGGGCCCGCCGCTTGTCCGGCGCCTTGGGAAAAGGCCGGAACGCTGCTTAGAATTGTTCCGAAGAAAATGGCACAAGCGGCTGTTTTTACGCTAAAATCGCGGATCGAGATCATTCTGTGTTCCGGCTCCAGGCCCGTCAACGCCGACCGTTTGCGCCCGCTATGCCAGCCTCGCGGGGAAAATACGGCAATTTGGCTGCGGCGCAAGCGGTCAATCGACCAGCGAGCGCAGCGTGAAGCGCACCAGGAACGAGGTGTCGGGACCAAGGCCGACATCGCGCGTGAAGTCGCGCCCATAGATCAGATCGACGGTGACGCATTCGTCGGCGTAGCCGAGGACGAAGTCCTGACGGATCGTGCGATGGGCGATCAGGTTTTGTCGCCAGCCGGCGCCGGCGGACCAATGCCGGGTCAGCTTCACCCGCATCGACCCGTTCAATTCTTCGCGTTTGACGAGCGCGGCGGCCACATTTTCTTCATTGAGGCGCACATAGCTGACGCCGCCCTTCAGGCGCCACCAGTCGAAATGGCCGAAGGATTCCGCGCGCTCGATCGCGCCGGTCGAGTCATTGATACGGAAACGGTTCTCGATTCCGGCGACGGATTTGTAGCGGATGTTGAACGATCCGACGATATTGGACCTCTTGCCGCCGAGACCGGATGAGGGATCGAAAGCCGCCGTGCTCTGGACACGGAATTGTTCGCCGAGCTGGGCCTCCAGCGTCAGACCGTTATCGAACACGGCGGACGTGGAAAGCCCTATATTGGCGCGCTGTCCGTCCTCAAAGGCGTCGTAGCCCGTGGCTTTGTTGTAATCGAACAGATCCGCGTAATCGAATTCGATGCTCTGCGAATCCTCGTTGATGATCGTCGAGGGATTGCGGTTTGCGGGGCTGGCGACAAGTTGCACCCGCGGCTCGACGAAAAGGCGCGCCGGTCCGAGCCGTCTCGTAAGTGGATAACTCCATTCGACGCCGACGGTCGGCGCGAACCGTCCGACGGTCTTTGTGCTCGCGCCGGGAATTCCGGCCTGCACCTCCGTGCCCTCGCTCAGGTCCTGATAAAAATACGCGTCGCCCCGCACCTCGGCGAAAGCATTGAAACGATGGCCTGTCGCGGTGATGTATTCGCGGCTCCAGGACGCGCTCGCCGTAACGCGCTGGTCATCGACTCCGCCCGTCCTGTGCAAGGCGGCGAAATTCAGATCGACGCTCGCGCGCCCTCCCGCAACATCATCGGCGAAGTCATGATGAAAATTCATCAGCGGAAGAACATAGGGAGTCAGCGAACTGACATCCGTGCTTCTCAGCCCCTGAAACGCATAAGCATTCGCGGTGAATTCGGAATTGTCATCCGACCAGCGCACATAGGCGTCCGAGCGCAGACGGTTGGTCTTTGAGTTGTCAATTTCTTCGTGCAGATCGCCCCGGCGCTGAACATCGTATCTGCGCAAATAGGTGTTGTCCGAAACCCGCTCGACATCGTAGCCGATGCGCCAGCTGTCGCCGAACTGGCGATAGCCTTTCGCGAAAACATGCCAGCGCACGTCCGGCACGCCGCCGACGGGATTGCCGAACTGGTCGACCGGATTGTTCGGATTGTTGATGACGCCCGCCTGGATGACATTGTAGGCGTGGCGATCCATCCGCCGGTACTCGCCTTGCCACAGAACGCCGTCATTCGAGGTGTATTTCGGATAGAATGTCGCGTCCTGATGATTTGAGATCGCAAGGTAATATGGCAGCTCCAGATTAAAGCCGAGACGGCTCGACGCGCCGATGACCGGCGTCAGGAAACCAGACTGACGTTCGACGGAAGGATCGGGCCCCTGGATGAACGGAATGTAGAGGACCGGCACGCCCTTGATTTCAAAAAAGGCGTTGTGAAACCGCACGACCTTGCGTTCCTTGTCGCGCGTCACCCTGAAAGCCTTGATCCGCCAGGTCGGCGTTTTCGGCTCGCCTTTCGCGTTGCAGAGATTGCAGGCCGTATAGACGGCGTGCTTCAGTTTTGTGCGCGCGCCCTGCTCCTGGATCGCCACGTCGCCGGCGAGTTTGGCGTTGTCTTCGAGGAGCGCGCTGAAATTCTCGGCGATGCCGTCCCTGAGATCCCCGGTCAGTTCGACGCGATCGGCGAACGCGGTCTCGTTGTTCCTGTCGACGATCGAAACATGGCCCTCGGCGATGACGATGTCCGTCGCCGGGTCGTAGCTGAGGCGGTCGGCCTTCAGGAAACGGCCGCCGAAATAGGCCCGGACATCGCCCTCGGCGACGATGGGACTCGTTTCCGTCTCTCGCTCGACCTTGTCGGCCTCGAACAGAACATCGTCGCCGTTTTCGTCTTTGGGCGCGGCGGCCGCTTCGGCCTGCCTGGCCGCGGCCTCGGATTGCGCGGCCGCAAAACGCTGCGCGGTCTTCTCCGCTTGCGGAGACAGGCTCGCCACCACCGTGGCGACAGGCGGCTGCAGGCGCTCTTCGGCGCTGGTGAACAAGGTCTGACGATGGAACGTCTGGGGCTCAGCCGCCTCCGGGCGCGCCGTCACCGCAAAGGCGTCGACCGGCGCCGCTTCAGCAGCCCGGGCCGCGCCGGCGAGAGCCGAACTGGCCAGCAGGTTCGCGATGAGTCGCGCGCGCGTCAAAGGCGGTCTCCACCGCCCGTCGCGGCGCTGCGCCGCGCGCCGGCGGGAATTACAAGGCTCGAACGGCGCAAGAGGTCGGCCCCCGCGAATCAACGACTACCCGAACGTTTTCCGATAACCGAGGCCGCGCCGCAGGTCCACGGGCAAACGCCGCCGCGCGCTATCCTTCTTCAAGGTGCAAGAGTCCGGTGATCGCCGCAAGACTTACCGCGATCGACGGGGCCCAGGCGGCGAGAGCGACGGGCGCGATGCCCGACTCGCCCAGCGTTTTCGCCACCTCCGAGATGACATAGAGGAAGAAGCCGGCGCCGATGGCGAGCATGAACAGCTTGAAGGCGCCGCCGGAGCGAATCGGCCGCAGCGAAAACAGTCCGGCGATCAGAACCATGGCGAACAATTTGAGCGGCGTAACGCAGAGTTCATGAAAGCGGATCGCGTAGCGGATGGTCGGCAGACCGGCCGCTTTGGCGAGCGCCTCGTAATGCGAAATCTTCCAGAGCGACAAGGTCTCGGGCGATTTGGCCCGCTCCCCGAGATCGCCGGGCGTCAGCACCGTATCGATGGCGTAGACGGGCGTTTTCTTTGCGACATCATCGCCCGCGGCGCGCACGCTCGCATCGCGCATCTCGATCGTATGGCCGGACAGGACCGCGTCGGGCGCGTCGATCCTCTCCAGAAAGGTCGAATCGGGCGCGAGCCGCCAGACGACGACTCTGGTGAGCGCCGACCGCGCCCGGTCGAAACTGTGCGCGTTGATGATGAGGATGTTGCCCGCCTGTCTCTGACGCAGCCAGATTCCGTCGCCGAACACGCGCACAATGCTCGATGATTTGCCGCTGAGATTGTCCTTGACGACTTCGCTTTGCGCGAGAAGACGCGTCGACAGCGGATCGGTCACAGTGATCATCAGAAAGCCGGCGAGAATGGCGACGAACCCCGCCGGCCCAAGCAGACGCCAGACCGACAAGCCGGCCGACCGCATCACCGCAATTTCCGCGCGCCGGTTGAGTTCGCTGAACAGCCAGATCGACGCGAACAGAAAGACGAAAGGCAACATGACCTGAACGATCGACGGCGCGCGCAGCAGCGTGATCGAAAGCGCGGTCCCGAAGTCGCCGCCGAATTTGTCGATGAAGCGCAGGCTTTCGATCAGGTCGACGAGAATGGCGAGGAAAGACAGCGCGGCGAGCAGCGCCGTCACCGCGAAGATCGTCCTTAAAGCGATATACCGGAATAGCGTGCCGGTCGGCATCATCGCCTCCCCGCGAGCCAGCTTGCGAGGCGGCGGTCAAATCCCGCGAGCAGCGCCGTCAGGACAAGAATCGCGCCGAGCGGCGTCGCATATTGGAGCCAATAGGCGCCGCTTTCCGCGCTCGCGCCCTGTACGAGAAAGCCGGCGACCCGCAGCCCGCCCGCCGCCGCGCAGGCGATCGCAATGCGCCGGGCCTGGCCGCGACGGCTGTAAGCGCCGCCGACAAGCGCGTAGAGCGCAATCAGCACGAAGGCGAAGGCGTAAAGCGGCGAGGCGAGCCGGTTATGGCCTTCCGCGATCAGCAGGCCGGCGTTCTTCCGGTCCCACTCATTCGACATGTCGGGATGGAACAGCTCCGGCAGATAGCGCTCGGTCGTTTCGAGCTGGAAGGACCCGCCCTGCCGCGTGAAGTCGCCGATATTCACCTGCGTCGACGTGAACCGGATGATGTCGACGGCGCCTGTGTCGGGCGTCACCCGCTGAACGCTTCCGTCGGCGAGATCGAGCACGGGTCCAAGCGTTGTGTCGCGCAGGATTCCGCGCCGCGCCATATAGGTCGAAGGCGCGTCCGGTTGCCGATAGTCGTTCACGAGCAGTCCGGAGAAACGCCCATGCGGCAGGGCTTCCTCGACATAGATCGTGAACCGGCCGCCGACGCTGGTGAACTCTCCGCTTCGGAGCACCGTGCTTGCGACGTCGGCGCGGATATTGTGGATCTCGTGTTTCAGCAGCCGGTAGCTCCACGGCATGAGGTCGACATTGACCCACAGCGTCGCGGCGGCGGCCGCGGCCGCGGTCAGGAGCAGCGGCGCGGCAATGCGCAAACGGCTGACGCCCGAAGCGAACATCACCGCGATTTCGCTGTCGGAATAGAGACGCTGCAACGCATAGAGCGTCCCGGCGAACAATGCGAAGGGGATGACCACCGCCAACAGGCTCGGGACGATCAGCACGGTCAGCCGAAGGAAAAGAATGAGCCCCTCGCGGTGCTGGATGAGCATGTCGGCCCGCTGGAGGCTCTGCGTCACCCAGACGATCGCCGTGACGACCACGGTCGCGATCATGGACGGCGCGAAACTCTGGCGAAGGAGATAGCGATCGAGGCTCTTCACCGTGCGTCTTCTTCCTCACCCCCTGCTCGCCGGCTGAGGCGGTTGCGCCATGGCCTGGGTCGGCCTACCACACGGCAGGTCCGGTCGAAAGTCGTATCGGCCGAGGGACCCCGCAAGGCCCGAAATCCGCCAAGATCAAGAGTAGGAATACCAGAATGCAGATCGCCTTTACGAAGTCGGCGCTACCGAAAACCGGCGCCGTCGTCATCCCCGTCTTTGAAGACGACGACAGCGCGCTGAAAGCAGTCGACGAAGCGGCCGGCGGCGCGCTCGCCAAAGCGGCGGCGGCGGAATTCAAGGCCAAGAAGAATCAGACCCTCGACATCATCGCGCCGCGCGGTCTCGACAACAGCCGGGTCATCCTGATCGGCGCGGGCAAATCGAAGGCGTTCAAGCCGCTCGACGCCGAATCGCTCGGCGGAACCGCGGCGGCGCGGCTTCTTTCAACGCGCGAGAAATCGGCTTCGATATGGCTTCAGGGATTCGACGCCCCGGGCGTCGGCGCGGACGAAGTCGCCGCGCGTATCGCATTCGGCGCCCTGCTCCGCTCCTACCGCTTCGACAAATACCGCACCAAGCTCGAAAAGGATCAAAAGCCCGCGCTGACCAGGATCAGCATTCACACCGCATCGACGAAAGCGAAAACGCTTTTCGCTGACTTGCAGAAAATCGCCGATGGCGTGTTTTTGACCCGGGACCTCGTGTCCGAGCCGCCCAATGTTCTGTATCCGGAGAGTTTCGCCGCGCGCTGTAAGGAGCTTGAGGCCCTTGGCGTTAAAGTGACCGTGCTTGGCGTCAAGGAGATGACGAAGCTCGGCATGGGCTCGCTTCTCGGCGTCGGACAGGGGTCTGCAAAAGAGCCGAAACTCGTCGCGATGGAATGGATGGGCGGAAAGAAAGGCGACGCGCCGGTCGCCTTTGTCGGCAAGGGCGTCACCTTCGACACGGGCGGAATCTCCCTCAAGCCCGGCCCCGGCATGGAGGACATGAAGTGGGACATGGGCGGCGCGGGCGCGGTTACGGGCGCCATCGCCGCGCTCGCCGGCCGCAAGGCCAAGGCGAATGTCGTCGGCGTCATCGGCCTCGTCGAAAACATGCCGGACGGCGCCGCCCAGCGTCCCGGCGACATTACGACGTCGATGTCCGGCCAGACGATCGAGATCCTCAATACGGATGCGGAGGGCCGCCTCGTTCTGGCCGATGCGATTTGGTGGACGCAGGAAACCTACAAGCCGAAGGCGGTCGTCGATCTCGCGACCCTGACCGGCGCGATCCTGATTTCGCTTGCGCACGAATATGCGGGACTGTTCACGCAGGACGACGCTCTTGCGAGCGAACTCGCGCATGCCGGCGCCGCGACGGGCGACCGCGTGTGGCGGATGCCGCTCGATAAGGCGCATTATGAAATGATCAAGTCGGACGTCGCGGATATGAAGAATATCGGCGGCAAGGAAGGCGGCTCATCGACCGCGGCGGCTTTCATCGGCAAGTTCGTGAAGGAAGGGCAAGCCTGGGCGCATCTCGACATCGCCGGCATGGCGTGGTCGAAAAAGGACGCGCCGACATGTCCGAAAGGCGGCACCGGCTACGGCGTGCGCCTGCTCGATGAATGGGTCCGCGCCAATTACGAGGGATGATGATTGTACGCGCCGCCATATTACCGATGGGCCGATGAAGACGCGGCGCTCCGGCTTGCGGGCGAACGGAATTTCTGCACGCTGATCACAGTTGTCGACGGCGCGCCGCTGGTGTCCCACCTTCCCTTGCTCGTCGACGCCGGGCGCCGCCTCCTGCGCGGCCATCTGGCGCGGGCCAATCCGCATGCGGGCCGTCTTGACGGCCGGGAAAGCCTCGCCGTCTTCACCGGACCGAACGCCTATATATCGCCTGACTGGTATGGCGAAAAATCCGAAGACGTGCCGACCTGGAACTATCTCGCCGTCCATATCAGCGGGCGGGGACGCCTCGTTCGCGATGCGGACGCGGTCGATAAATTTCTGGCCGACCTGTCAGCGCAGGAAGAGCGTCGCAGGCCCGATCTCGAACGCGGCGGAAAGATCTGGACCCTTGACAAGGTTCCGCCCGAAAAGCGCGCTCGCATGCGCGCCGCGATCGTCGCTTTCGAGATCGATATCGCGCGCATTGAGGCGAAGGCGAAGCTCAGCCAGAACAAGCCGCCGGAGGCGGTCGAACGGGTGATAGGAATTTTGTCGCAATCCGGATCGCAAATGTCCGAAGCGGTCGCCCGCGCAATGAAGGGCGAGGCCCCATGACGGAAATCCTCTTCTACCATCTCGAACGCGCCTCGCTTGAAAACGTGCTGCCCGGCCTTCTCGAAAAGACGCTGGAGCGCGGCTGGAAAGCGGTGGTGCGCGCAAGTTCGCGCGAGCGGGTCGAAGCGCTCGACGGGCTGTTGTGGACCTATCGGGACGATTCCTTCCTGCCGCACGCCGCCGGCGGGCCTCACAGCGAATCGCAGCCTGTCTGGCTCACCGATACCGAAGAGGTCCCGAACGAGGCGAATGTGCTCTTCCTGGTCGATGGCGCGAGCGCGAAGCCGGACGCTCTTTCCGCATTTTCCCGTTGCGTGATGATCTTTGACGGCGCGGATGAAGAAGCCGTCATGAAGGCGCGTCGCTTCTGGAAAAGCGCCGCCGGCGCCGGCCATGAGGCGACATACTGGAAACAATCCGAATCCGGACGATGGGAAAAACAGGGCTAG
>WGLT01000018.1 GCA_016125425.1 Alphaproteobacteria bacterium | reverse complement strand
CTAGCGAGCCGCGTGCGGTTGACTCCCGATGCGTTTTGCAAGTCCGACACGCCGAAGCGTCGCCGGACAGCCGCCCTTTCCTGTTAGGCTGGCAGGGCGTAGCCTTTGAACTTCTTCCGGAGTTCGGTCTTCAGGACCTTGCCGGTCGCGCCAAGCGGCAATTCGTCCACAAATTCGACAGCGTCGGGCCAGGCGATCTTGTCGAGGCGCGGCTTGAGGAACTCCTTGATTTCTTCAGCTGACGGATCGGCGTCGTCACGCTTGACGACAATGAGAAGCGGGCGTTCCTGCCATTTCGGGTGGCTGACGCCGATAACCGCCGCATTGGCGACGCCGGGATGCATCAGCGCGGCGTTCTCGATATCAATCGAAGACACCCACTCTCCTCCTGTCTTGATGACGTCCTTGGCGCGATCTGTAATCTGCATGAAGCCGTCCGGATCGATCGTTGCAACATCGCCCGTGTCGAACCAGCCGTCGATCGTCAGCGTCGGTTTTTCGGCTTTGTAATAGGAGCCGATGATCCATGGGCCCCTCACTTGCAAGCGCCCGTCCGTGACCCCGTCATGGGGCAGGACCTCGCCGGCGTCATCGACGATGCGCATGTCGACGAAGGGCATGGCGCGGCCCGCCTTCAATTGCAGCGGCAAGCGTTCATTTTGCGGCTTGTCGAGAATCGACTTCGGTAGCGAATTCACCGTGCCGAGGGGACTCATTTCCGTCATGCCCCATCCCTGCTGCAGTTCGACGCCGTAACGCTCATAACCTTTGATCAGCGCTTCGGATAGCGCCGCGCCGCCGCACAAACCTTTCTTCAAATAGCGGAATTCCTTGCCGGTCCGTTCGACATATTGAAGAAGGTTGAGCCAGACGGTCGGCACGCCCGCCGAATAGTCGACCTTTTCCGAGTCGAGCAGCTCGAACAGGCTTTCTCCATCGAGTTTCGGCCCCGGGAAAACCTGTTTCACGCCGACCATCATGCAGGTATACGGCGTATTCCACGCATTGACGTGAAACATCGGCACGATGGGAAGAAGCGCGTCGCCTTCCTTGCAGCCAATCGCAATTGGCAGTCCGCATGCGAAAGTCTGAATGACAATCGCGCGATGACTGTACAGAACGCCCTTCGGCCCGCCCGTCGTGCCCGACGTGTAGCACATGGCGACGGCCGTGTTCTCGTCAAATTCGGGCCACTCAAAGCTTTCCGCGCCCTCGGCGATGAAGTTCTCATAGACATGGACGTCGACGCCGATGTCAGGCGCATGCGCGCGATCTGTAAGCGCGAAATACGCCTTGACGGTCTTCATTTGCGGGCGGATCGCCGCCACCAGCGGCGCGAATGTCGTATCGAAAAAGAGGTAATCGTCCTCTGCGTGATTGATCACGAAGGCGGCGTTGTCGGGTCCGAGACGCGGGTTGACGGTGTGCAAAACCGCGCCGATCCCGCCGACTGCGTAATACATTTCGAACTGGCGATAGGTGTTCCAGCCGATCACGCCGACCCGGTCGCCCCGTTTAACGCCCATTGCGGTAAGCGCGTTTGCGAGCTGACAGATCCGCTTGTAAGAATCCGCAACCGTATAGCGATGGATCGGCCCTTCGACCGTGCGAGTCACGATTTCCGTATGGCGAAAATTGCGGACCGCATGTTTCAGAATTTCAGTCGTCAACAGCGGCCGGTCCATCATCAGACCGCGCATACTCACCTCCCTAAGACCTAGCCTGTCGCCGGCTTTCGCAAACTATCTGGAATCTGGGGCGCGCCGTCAAACGCCGCCGGCGCCCGTCTTGCGCGCAGCCCCCGGACCGCTATCGTCCCGGCCATGACAGAATCATCCATGGCCGCGCTCGCCGGCGTCAAAGTTCTCGATCTTTCCCGCGTTCTCGCCGGTCCCTGGGCGAGCCAGCTGCTCGCTGATCTCGGCGCCGACGTGATCAAGGTCGAACGGCCGGGCGCGGGAGACGACACGCGCCATTGGGGTCCGCCCTTTCTGACAAGCGCCCAAGGCGAGACCACAGACGCGGCGTATTTTCTCGCCGCCAATCGCAACAAGCGCTCGCTTGCGCTCGATATCGCGCGCCCTGAAGGCGCGGCGATCGTGAAGCGCCTCGCCGCGCGGTCCGATATCCTGCTGGAGAATTTCAAAGTCGGAGGCTTGAAGAAATACGGCCTCGATTACGACTCGCTGAAACAGATTAATCCGAAGCTGGTTTACTGCTCGATCACCGGCTTCGGTCAGACCGGACCTTACGCTGCGCGTCCCGGTTATGACTATATGATTCAGGCCATGGGCGGCCTGATGTCGATTACCGGACAGCCCGATGGCGCGCCAGGCGCCGAACCGATGAAAGTCGGCGTCGCCGTCGCCGATCTGTTTTCGGGGATGTACGCGGCGTGCGGCATGCTGGCCGCGCTCCGGCACGCCGAACGCACCGGCGAAGGCCAGCATATCGATGTCGCCCTGTTTGACTGTCAAATCGCCATGCTCGCCAATCAGGCGGCGAATTATCTCGTCTCCGGCGCGGCGCCGACCCGACTCGGCAATGCGCATCCGAATATCGCGCCCTATCAGGTGTTTGAAACGGCGGACGGTTTTATCGTCGTCGCTGTCGGCAATGACGGCCAGTTCGCAGCGTTCTCGACAACGATCGGCGAACCGGACCTCGCGGAAGACCCCCGTTTCAAGTCCAATCGCGATCGCGTCGATAACCGCGCCGAGCTGACTGCGCGACTCGCGCCCGCGATGAAAAGCAGGAGAAGCAAGGAGTGGCTCGCCGCGCTTGCGGCGGCGGGCGTGCCGGCGGGCCCGATCAATTCGATCGACGCGGTCTTCGCCGACCCGCAAGCGAAAGCGCGCGGGATGACCATCCCCGCGCCGCGCGCAGACGCGCCCGCATTGCGTTGCGTGCCGCACCCAGTCAAATTCTCGCAGACGCCGCCGCGCACGGACGGCGCGCCGCCTGTTATCGGTCAGAACACGGATGAGATCCTGACAGAACTCGGCGTCGCGCCTGCTGAAATTGCGGCGCTGCGCGCGAAAGGCGCGATTAGCTGAGTTGCGCGCCGCTCCGGCCGGCGAGCGATTCGACCCGATCCAGCACGCCAACCTCAGCGAGCTTTTCGCGCATCGTCGCTTTGTCGAAGGGCTTCAAAAGATGATGCGCGGCGCCTGCGGCCTTGGCCAGCACGAATTGCTGCTGGTCATTTTCCGTCGCGCACAAAATGATCGGAGGACGCGCCTCGGGCGCGAAAGAGCCGACGCCGCGCAGGAAATCGAGCGCGCCCATGGAGGGCAGATCCCAGTCGAGAAGCACGACGTCCGGCTTGTGTTCGCGGCACAGTTCGACCGCTTCCGCCGCGCTCCCCGTCTCCCGCGACTCGACGCCGAGATCGGCGAGGATGCGCACGGCGATAGAGCGTACGAGGGGCGAATCTTCAATGACGAGACAAGTCTTCATTGCCGAAATCCTTATGCGACCGCTGACGCGGCGGCGCCTCAATTGGAGCCCGGGCAGTCTCGCGGTTTTCGGTTAGCCGTGCGTTAACGGGCGGCCGCAAGCGCCGCATGCGGCGCGAAATCCGCCTGCATGACGACTTTGCCGTCTTCAAGCGTCGCCGCAACGCCGCCGCCGCACGCCCGCGCGAGGAGGCCGGCGACATAGGCCGGCGCGAACTTCGGTTTCAAATCCGCGCATTCGCCTTCAAGCGCGCGAACGAACTCCTCATTGAGGATGACTCGCTGACCTTCGGCGGTGATCGAAAAACCGTCCGGCGTCTCAACGACCGTCACTACGCCGCCGCGCGGCACGCAGTCGGACGCCGCATAGGCGAGAATCAGCAGAGCCTTGACCTTCTCCTTCGCCGCCAGTCCCGGCCGCCCGCGCCAGACCAGCGTCGCCTTGGTCCATTTAAAGAGATCGCACAGAAGGGTCTCCGCCTCCTCCATCGGCAACTCGGCGCCCAAACCGCCGGCCGCGCCGTAAGCGATGCGCGCATATTTGAGCAGCGAGATCGCTTTCCCGCCGCCCGACCGAACGAGATCCAATGCGGCGTCGCGCATCGCGGCGTCCATGGAATCGTCGTCCAGAACTTCAAGGCCGGAGCCGATGGCGCCGACAGGATTGATGAGATCGTGGCAGAGCCGCGACGCGAGCAACGCGGAAAGCGCGACTGGATCGAGCGTTGCGGACGGATCGGACATTGGCCCCTCTTTCACTCGCCCGCACAGAATGCGCGTGCGGTCGTTTAGACAAAATTAACGCCCTCGGCCCTTGCCGGCCGACCACGGCGTTCGCACGCTATGTGTTTAGCCCCGATTCGCCGCGCCGCGGCGATAGCCTTTGGATGCTGCGGCGCGAGACGCGGAGGTTGAAAAAGAAAAGCGCCCGGAGGCGCTTTTCGATATCCGCTCGGGCTCGCGAAGCGTTATTTCTGGCGCCAGACGCCGCTTTGATCGCGATAGCACTGACCCGAGGGCGCGTTGTTGATCAGCTTTTCGGCCGTGAGCGCAGCCGCCGTTTCGACTGAAACGCCGTTTTGCGCCGCAAGCTTCGTGTAAGCGGCCTTACGCTGAAGATTGATGGAATCGACCTCGCGCCTCAGTTCGGCGCTCGCCCTTGAGGAATCCTTGACGCCCAGATAGCCGTCCGTCTGTTCGCCGATAATGCATTGCGCCTTGGCGTTCTCGATTGCGGGGCTCGCTGCAAGCGCCGCGCCCGTCAAGCCGGCGACAACGAGGCCGAAAGCGGCGGCGACGCCAATCAGTTTCGTTCTCATCGCTCGCTCCATCGCTAGAAGATATCGGGGTTGTTATTGATCAAATCAGTGACTTCCTTGTCCATTTTGACCCGGACTTCCTGATCGATCTTGACGTTCAGATTGACGACGATGGGCTTTTCCTCGTTGCCCTGAAGCGTCACTGTGCTGCATGCGGCGAGGCCGCCCGCCGCGGTGATGAGGGCGAGGCCGCCCCGAAGAGTCGCAGATTTTCTTTTCATTGGATCACCCGCCATTTAGTCCGCGTAGCCTGCCCGAATTTTCGTCCGTTTCCAACATGCCTCTGCGATGCGGCGAAAAAACGTCAAAATTCCGGCATTTCAGTCATTTGGCTTGGCGCCCTCCTCGCGCTGGGCTCGCTCGATCTGCAGCCGCACATCGCGCGTAAGATTGGCTTGCGACAGCAGATCGAGAAGATTGGCCTGGATGTTGATGCCGTAGCGCACCGGCAGACGGCTCGACTTGCCGCCATAAGGCACTTCGCCCGTTCCTTTGAAATCGCATTTGAAGTCAATCGTGCCGTCCAGCGGACCGTTGATTGTCACGACCAGCGAGGTGAAACGCAGATCGCGCAAGATCGAAAAGGCCGTATCGGCGCCGCCGACAGCCGACGCGGACTCAGCCGCCTTGCCGACATAGCGCAGAACCCCCGGGCCGACGGATGAGAGAACGCCGTTGACGATGCGCGCCTTGCCGTCTTCGAATTCAAGCGGAATTTCGCCGTTCAGCACGCCTTCGCCCGACAAGCCGTCCACATTCACATAATCCAAAATCTGCGCAAGTTGCACGTTCTCAGCGCGCAATTCCGTCGTCGCCTTGCGTCCGCTGAAAGAGATAACGCTGTCATAGGCGCCGATGCTTCCGCCAAACCAGGGAAAGGCTGCGTCGATAATATGCAGCGCGTCGTCGCCCGGCAGATCAAAATGCGCAACGCCGTTCTCAAGCTGCAAGGCGTCGAGATCGATAAGCTTCACATTGAGCGTTTGCGGGCCGTCGGTCTTCAACGGAGCGAGGCTTGAGAGCTTCAATTCTCCATCGAGACCCGCTGTTTTCGTGACGGCGCGCGTCGGCCCCTGGAAGGAAAGATTTTTGAGCGCAAACTCGGCGGAGGAATTGAAATCACCAGGCTTCGGCCCCCAGGACAGACGCGCGTCGGCGGAGAAGCCCCCGGTCGACTGGTCGATTATCCCCTTGAGCGCGGGCAGTATCGAGACGAGCCGCAATCCCTTCGGATCGAAATTCAGATCCCCGGACCGGAATGCGACATCGCCTCTGCCGGTTTCAAGCGCGTGGGCGCCTGCGCCCGCCCCGAGCCTGTCCCCCTGCGGCGTTTGAGCGGAAAAATCGAACTTGATCCGCCCCTTGGCGAGGCGCGCCGTCCCCGCGGCGATGATCGGCGCAATTTGGACGGGCCGGGCGCTTTGCGCGATCTTGACGGAACTGAGCCGCGCTTCGCCCGAGAAATCGCTTTTATCGGCGACGAATGTGAATGAGCCGTCCGAATCCGATGCGATGATCGCCTTGTTGAGGATGAGCCGCCCATCCGTAATCGATCCATTTATTTTCGTGACGGCGGCGTCTCCGGCGGCTGCGAATTCTATGCGGGGCGGCGCTCCTGCAATGACCGTTTCGCCGAGCCGGTAGGTAAGACCTTTGGCGGTCAGCGTTCCGTCGGCCGTCGCTTGAAACGCGTCGCCCAATTTCAGGCTGATGAGCGGACCGGCGACGCCGCCGCAAAGTTTCGCGGCGTTCAAGGAGACGGCGAAATTCTGGCCCTTCGCGCTGAAATCGCCGCGATCCAAGGTCACGCAATTGTCTTTCGTCGCGACCGTGACGTTTTGCGCGTCAAAATCTCCGTGAATATGCAGCATCGCCTCGACCGGCGCGTTTTTAATGCGGTACGCGCCGAGCGTCGCCGCCCGCACCGTCGTCGCAATTTGGAGATCGGCGTCCGCCTTCGAAGCGCTGACGTCGCCGTCGGCCGAAAACTTCGTAGCGCCGAGCGACAGGTCTTCGCCGGCGCGCTCATCGAGATCGCCCGACGCCTGAAACGCCCAATCGTCCGTAACCGACCCGGTTGCGTCGATTTGCGCGCGGCCCGAGAGAAGAGGGCCGGACATGCGCGCGGCCAGCTTGAATGCGCGCGCCGGCGGCGCGCTTTCATAAAGCGGCGCGCCGTTTTCAGCCATGACTTCAATCGCGTCGCCGCGATCGGAAGTCAGTCGCAGCGGCGCATCCTCGACCGCGCTGACGCGAACGCCGCCATTATTCAGCGCGACCGCCAGGCCGCCGCTCGCGGCCAGCGTCTTGATCGGCGCGCCGCCAAAAGCGAGCGGCCCCAGCGCTGCAGAAAGCTGCGCGCTCGACGCAACGGGAATCTCCGTAAGCTGAATGTCGAGGCGTGCGCCGCCCGTCATCGCACCGACGCCTTTCGCGAGCGCCTCGCGCCAGGAGCGCGCTTCGCCGTCGAAGGAAAGCTTCGCGCCTTTCGTCGCGCCGAGCGATGTTTCGAAATCGCCCTGCGCCGAGCCTTTGGCTTTCACCGCGTCGCTTTCCTCAAAATCAACGGAAAGGGAAAGCGCGGCGTTTCTCGCGCTCCACGCGCCGGAAGCAATCCCGTCTGTCTGCGCGTCGAGCCTGAAGGCGCCGCCCTTATTCGGCGAAAACGCGCCAGAGAAAAGTCCCGTCGCTTGGCCTTGCGGCGCGCGCAGCGCGATCGCAATTTCCTTGGCTGACGCGCTGTCGAAGGGCGCCGAAATCGCGGCGGCGCTTGCGGATCCGCCGGAGCCGAGCCCGCCGCCGACGCGCGCGCCTGCGATGCGGATGACGCCTTTGTCATCGATCGTCGCCGAGATCCGGCCCGTTCCGACAGCGAGCGAGGAAAGCTTGTGCGCCGACAACAAATCGCGGATCGAGTAGCGGGCGTCGATTTCGTCGATCGCCAGCGCGCCGTCGCCCGCCGTCACATTCACGACCCGCAGCTCGCTCGCGGTCAGAGTTGTGACGGCCAGCGAAGGACGCTCAAAGCCCGCCTTTTTGAGAGCATAGGTTAACGCCGCGCCGGCGATCGGGGCTCGGAAAACCCAGCCAAGCAGGAGGACGATGGCGAGGGCTAGCGCCAGTCCCGCAATGAAACGCCAAAAGACCCGCATCCCTTACCCGCATTGCTCAAAACGGCGCGGCGCTCTTCGGCCTTGCTTAAGCCTGAACTGGTGAGATGCCGCCCCGAAACGCGCCTCGCCATTGTGGCGTCAATTGAACCGAAAAGCGAGGCGTGCAATGAGTGCTTCCCGCGCGCGCATGCGGGGGTAAGCCGGGCATGAATTAGGGCGGCCCCCTTGGTCGGGCCAGGGAATTGCAGTCAGGTCGTAATGGACCAAATATCGCCGGTCTCAGACGCGCATGAACGGCCATCCGGTCTGGGCGCGCACCTTGCAGTTGCAACGTCGCTCGCAGTGATGTTCGCCGGCGCGGGCTTTCTTTTCTATGTGATCGGCGCAGCCCCGCAACCAGCGGCCGCCCAAAGCAAAGTGGCCCGGCTCGAGCGCTCGCCAGTCGCAGCGGCGGGCCCGGCCGAGCCGAAGCCCGCCGCGGCGAGCGGGCCGGCGGATGCGCCAGCCGCGCCCGTCTCGCTCGAAGATGAATTGCTGCGGCAGGCCCCGGACGGCCCGACGCCGCGATTGAGCCCCCTCCACGCCGCCCAAACTCAAGCTCAGGAAGAGCCCGCCCCGCGGCTCAAACCTGCTCGCTCGGCGAACGCCGACGCGCGCGCCGCGCTCGGCGCCCCGCCCCTTGTCCGGCTGGGACAGAGCCTTCTCGCCGACCCGAATGACAGGCCGCCGCCTGTGTTTTCGATCTCGGATATCACGCCCGTTCACGCGCCTGCGCCGCTGCCGGTCGTCTATGCCGGGGACGTCACCGAAAGACCGCATACCGTGCGCGTCGCGATGAAAAAGGGCGAAGCGTTTGTCGACGCGCTGGCGCGGGCGGGCGTGCGCGCGGCCGACCGCAACGCGGCGGCCTACGCCCTCGCCAAATATCAGAATTTGCGCGCGCTGCTTCCGGGCGATGAATTTGCGCTGACGGTCGCCAAGCCGAATGAGACGCTGTTCCAACTCGCCTCGGCGACACACGCGCCCGAAACTTATCTGATCGCCCTCGCCTTTCGCACCGACGCGCAGAGCAAGATTGTCTTATCCCGCCGAAGCGACGGAGGATTTGAGGCGCGCAAGCAGACGGTGGATCTGACCTCGCGTCTCGTCTCGGTGAAGGGCCGGATCAACGGCAGCCTTTACCAGTCGGCGAAAGCGGCGGGCGCGCCTGACAACGTCATCGCCGATCTCGCCAACATGTTCGCCTACGATATCGACTTTCAGCGCGAGGTTTTGAACGGCGACCGCTTCGAGGCGATCTATCAAGTGAATTACGACGAGAGCGGTCGTGTCGTGTCGACAGGAGACATTCTCTACGGTCGGCTAACCTGGCGCGGCGGGCGGAGCGAGAAAGGCTATTATCTTTTTAACTCCGACGAAAATGGCGGACGCAGCGATTATTTCGACCGCAACGGCCATAGCGCGCGTCGTCTCCTTATGAAGACGCCAGTCGATGCGACGCGGATATCGTCCGGCTTCGGATCGCGCGAGCATCCGATTCTCGGCTATGTCAGAATGCATAAAGGCGTCGACTTCGCGGCGCCGCGCGGCACGCCGGTCAAAGCCGCAGGCGACGGCATCGTAGAACGCGCCAACCGCTACGGCTCATTCGGGAATTATATCCGCATACGTCACGCCAACGGCTATCAGACGATATACGGCCATTTGAACGGCTTTGCGCGCGGCATTCACGCCGGCTCGCGCGTCAAGCAAGGCCAGATCATCGCCTATGTCGGAACCACGGGAAGGTCGACGGGCCCCCACCTTCATTATGAAGTTCATCTCAACGGCAAAGCCGTCAATCCGATGCATCTCAAGATGGCGACAGGCGTCAGCCTGCACGGCGCCGAACTCAACGAATTCGATGCGATCCGCGACGCCATCGACGCCTTGCGCGCGCCCGAGCCGAACGAAAGGCCGCTCTACGCAGAGCGCGATCAATCGGCGGCGCTCTAGACGGCGAGCGCGCCGCTTTCGGCTATTTCGGCGATCGCCGACAACACGCGCTTCAGCGTCTTTCTGAGCGCTTCGGCCTTTTCCTCTTCATAATCCCAAGGCGGGGTTTCGCGCATATAGGCGCGCTGCGCGAGCTCCATCTGAATCGCATGGACGCTCTCAGACGGATTTCCGTAATGGCGCGTCGTCCAGCCGCCCTTGAAGCGTCCGTTGAGGACCCACCGCTCGCCGGACGCCGCGCAGATGTCGCGCACGGCGCTTTCTATTTTCGGATGGCAAGCCGTCCCGTCATTGGTGCCGATATTGAAGACAGGCAGTTCGCCGCCGAAGAGATACGGGATGCGCGAGCGGATCGAATGGCAGTCGTAGACAATCGCGAAGCCGTGTCTCGACTTCGTCCGCGCGATCGCCGTCTCGATCATTGCGTGATAAGGCGCATGAAACGCTTGCCGCCGGCTTTCGATGTCTGCGGCGTCCGGTTCTCCGCCTGGTACGTAAATTTTCTCGCCGTCGAAATCCGTCAACGGACAGAGCCCGGTCGTGTTCTGCCCCGGATAGAGCGAGACGTCGGACGGCGGCCGGTTCGCGTCGATGACATAGCGGTGGAAACGCGCGCGAATAACAGTCGCATCCGGCAGAAGACCGTCATAAAGCCGATCGACGCGCCAATCCGTATCGGCGAGCGCGCGCCCGCGCTCATTGAGCGCCGCCGCGACATTTTCCGGTACAAATGTCCCCGAATGAGGCTGGCAAAGAATAACAGGTCCCCCGCCTTCGATCATATCGACGGGGCGCGGCGCGGGTTTTATCGTTTGCGGCGGGGCCAAATCAGCCTCTTCTTCCTGTCCGTCAGATTTCAGGACCACGAACGATGTCTTTACAGGCGAAGACGCTCTTTGCGGAAGAGGCGCTTTTGCCCGCAGGCTGGGCTCGCGACGTGCGCGTCGCGATCGGCGCGGACGGGCGCATCGCGGAAGTCCAGGAAAACGCCGCGCCGCAGGCCGGCGACGAGAAGCTCGCCCCCGGCAAGACACTGCTTCCGGCGGTCAGCAATCTTCATTCGCACGCCTTTCAGCGCGTAATGGCGGGGCTTTCCGAGTATCGAACGAGCGAGAGCGACAGCTTCTGGACATGGCGGGAGGTGATGTATCGCGTCGCCTCGAGCCTGACGCCGGAAGAATGTCGAGCGGTCGCCGCGCTGGCGTTCATGGAGATGGCTGAAGCCGGCTACGCGGCCGTTGCGGAATTCCACTATCTCCATCACCAGCCTGACGGAACGCCCTATGACAATCTCGCCGAAATGTCGGCGCGCATCGCGGCGGCGGCGAACGAGACCGGTCTCGGCCTCGCTTTGTTGCCAGTCTATTACGCCTATGGCGGGGCGGGACAAGCGCCGCTGTCCGACGCGCAGAAGCGGTTCGGTTCGACGCTCGAAAGCTACGAACAGCTGCGCGCTGCGATCACATCCATGATGAAAAGCGCGCCGTCTGACTTCTCAGTCGGAACGGCGTTTCATTCGCTCCGCGCAATCGCGCCCGACGACATCGCCGCTCTTGCCTTTATCGGCGAGGGCGAAGTCTTTCACATTCACGCCGCCGAGCAGGAAAAAGAAATCGAAGATGTGCGCCAATGGCTCGGCGCGCGCCCCGTGGAATGGCTGCTCGACAATGTGCCCGTCGGCGAGAATTGGTGTCTCGTTCATGCGACGCATATGACGGAAGCCGAGACGAAATCTCTCGCGCGCGCAGGCGCTGTCGCCGGGCTCTGTCCGGTCACGGAAGCCAATCTCGGCGACGGGATTTTCAATGGCGACGCCTATTTCCACGCCGGCGGGCGCTTCGGCGTCGGCACGGACTCCAATGTGAAGATCGCGCTTTCGGACGAACTTCGAATGCTCGAATACGCCCAGCGCCTGCACCTGCGAAAACGAAATATCCTCGCCGACGCCGACAAATCCACGGGCAGATCGCTATACGAAAAAGCGCTTGAAGGCGGCGGAGCGGCTCTTGGACGGAAGTCGGGCCGTATAGAAAAGGAGTGCTGGGCCGATCTTGTC
Organism: Alphaproteobacteria bacterium; assembly: GCA_016125425.1. Taxonomy (GTDB): domain Bacteria; phylum Pseudomonadota; class Alphaproteobacteria; order Caulobacterales; family Parvularculaceae; genus Amphiplicatus. The sequence continues at coordinate 75,967 of WGLT01000018.1, read as the reverse complement.
GCCGTCGCTCCATCGGCTTTCGATGTGATTGGAGAAAAAAGCGACAGACTGCTCGATTCATGGATTTTCGCGGGCGACGATGTTGGCGTTTGCGACCTCTGGTCGGCGGGCCGGCATATCGTCAAAGACGGGCGGCATCAAAAACGCGATGAAATCAGAGCGCGGTTTAAAAAAGTCGCGGCGAAACTGAAGGACAGGCTCGGCTAGCCGCTTAGCGCCGGTTTCGCCCGCGCTCTTTCAGCACTTGTTTGACATAAGCCTCGACGTCGAGATCGCCGGTTGCGCGGCCTTTGAGGCGTTGCTTTACGCGATGGGGAAGTTCGGCGGGATCTGTCGATCCCGCCTCAGCGATTGTCTGGCGGATGAGCGCCTTCAGCGCTTCTTCCGCATCGGGCGTCCAGCGCTTTTCCTCCGCCATCCGCGTCTCCCTAGTTCAGCATCGCGCCCGGCGGCGGCGCCGCTTCGCGTGAGAGATAGACTGCGCCGCGTTTCGGCGCATGCTTGCCGCCGATAGTCAGCCCGTCCGCGTCAGCGGAAATCTCGAGCGTGGATCCGTCAACGACCTCGCCTGCGAGGATCATCTCGGCGAGCGGGTCTTGCAGATTCCGCTGGATCACGCGCTTCAGGGGCCGCGCTCCATAGACGGGATCATAACCGGCATCGCCCAGCCAACGGCGGGCTTTTTCATCGAGCCGGATGGTAATCTTGCGACCTTCGAGCAGCCGCTCAAGACGCGCGATCTGAATATCGACAATCTTGTCCATATTCGCCCGCGTAAGACGATGGAACAGGATAATCTCGTCGAGACGGTTCAAAAATTCAGGTCGGAAGCGCTGGCGCACCGCCTCCATCACTTGCGGGCGCACCGCCTCGGAATCCTGGCCTTCCGGCTGGGCGGCGAGATATTCCGCCCCCAGATTCGACGTCAGGATGATGAGGGTGTTCTTGAAGTCGACCGTGCGGCCCTGCCCGTCGGTCAGGCGTCCGTCGTCGAGCACCTGCAACAACACGTTGAAAACGTCCGGGTGCGCCTTTTCAACCTCATCGAAGAGGACGACCTGATAGGGCCGGCGCCGTACTGTTTCTGTGAGGACGCCGCCCTCCTCATAGCCGACATAGCCCGGCGGCGCGCCGATCAATCGCGCGACGGAGTGCTTCTCCATGAATTCCGACATATCGATGCGCGCAATCGCGCTGTCGTCGTCGAACAGGAATTCAGCGAGCGCCTTGGTCAATTCTGTCTTACCGACGCCGGTCGGCCCCAGAAAAAGAAAGGAGCCCATCGGTCGGTTCGGGTCCTGCAATCCGGCGCGCGCCCGACGCACGGCGGCTGATACCGCCTCGACCGCTTCGCGTTGGCCGACAACGCGATCGCCGAGGACATCCTCCATGCGTAGGAGCTTGGCGCGCTCGCCTTCTAGCATCTTGTCGACGGGAACGCCCGTCCATCGCGAAACCACGGCCGCGATGTTTTCAGCGTTGACGACTTCCTGAACGAGTTCGTCGCGGTCCTCTTTTGCGTCGGCCTTGGCGAGCTCTTTCTCGAGTTCCGGAATGCGTCCGTATTTCAATTCAGAAGCGCGGGCGAGATCGCCGCGCCGTTCGGCGTCGGCGAGCGCCTGACGAGCCTGATCGAGCTCTTCCTTGATCTTTGTCGACGAGGCGAGCCGATCTTTTTCGGCGCGCCAGCGCGCGGTGAGTTCGTTTGATCGTTCTTCAAGATCGGCGAGTTCGGATTCGAGCTTGTGAAGCCGGTCCTGGGACGCCGCGTCGCTTTCTTTCTTCAGCGCTTCGCGCTCGATCTTCATCTGGATGATCTTGCGGTCCAGTTCGTCGAGTTCTTCCGGTTTGGAATCGATTTCCATGCGAAGGCGCGAAGCCGCCTCATCGACAAGGTCGATCGCCTTATCGGGAAGGAATCGGTCTGTGATGTAGCGGTGCGACAAAGTCGCCGCCGCAACAATCGCGCTGTCGGAAATCCTGACGCCGTGATGGAGCTCGTATTTTTCCTTCAGGCCGCGCAGGATTGAGATCGTGTCTTCGACCGTCGGTTCGTCAACGAACACCGCCTGGAAGCGGCGGGCGAGCGCGGCGTCTTTTTCGACATATTTCCTGTATTCGTCGAGCGTAGTCGCGCCGATACAGTGAAGTTCGCCGCGCGCGAGCGCAGGTTTTAAAAGATTGGATGCGTCCATCGCGCCTTCCGATTTACCAGCGCCGACCAGGGTGTGCATCTCATCGATGAAGAGAATGATTTCGCCGCCCGCCGCGGTGACTTCGGATAAAACCGCCTTCAACCGTTCTTCGAATTCGCCGCGATATTTCGCGCCGGCGATCAGCGAGCCCATGTCGAGCGCGAGAAGGCGCTTTTCTTTTAGGCTCTCCGGCACGTCGCCATTGACAATCCTCAGCGCCAAGCCTTCCACGATCGCGGTTTTGCCGACGCCGGGCTCGCCAATGAGAACGGGATTGTTCTTCGTGCGTCGCGAAAGCACCTGCATGGTGCGGCGGATTTCCTCGTCGCGCCCGATCACGGGATCGAGCTTTCCTTCGCGCGCCGCTTCCGTCAGGTTGCGCGCGTAACGCTTCAGCGCGTCATAGCCTTGTTCGGCGGAGGCGGTGTCCGCCGTGCGGCCTTTTCTTAAATCATTGATCGCTTCATTGAGCTTGGCCGCTGTAACGCCCGCATCCTTCAAGATTTTCGAGGAAGTCGCGCTCGCTTCCACAGCGAGCGCCGTCAGAAGGCGCTCTGCGGTGACGAACTTGTCCTTGGCTTTCCTGGCGAGCTCTTCGGCGCTCGCAAACACCTTGGCGGTCGCCGGCGCCATGTAAAGCTGGCCGGATCCGCCCTCGACCCGCGGCATTTTCTCAAGCGCCGCTTCGACATCCTGAAAGGCTTTTTCCGGCTTGCCGCCGGCGGCGCGAATGAGGTTCGCCGCCAAACCCTCCGAATCGTCGAGCAGGGCCTTCAGCACATGCTCCGGCGTGAATTGCTGATGATTTTCGCGCAGGGCGATCCCTTGCGCAGCCTGGATGAATCCCTTGGCGCGGTCCGTGTAGTTTTCGAATTGCATGCTCTTTGACCTCCCGGGAGCGTCAGCAGGAGAGCGCGCCCCGTATCGGCGGCGCGCCCGCGCCCTTTAGATAGGGTCGCGCCTTTCCCGAACAAGCCGTTATCGGGCGATAATTCAGGCGGTCATTGAGGAGAGTCAAAAGCCCGCAGTCATAGAAAAGGCCCGGCCTGAGGGGGATCAGCCGGGCCACTCAAACAATCCCGTAGGAGACAGGCTTGTTGACGCTTTCAAGAGCACTTTACGCCGCCCGGACCCGGCGCGCCTCTTAACATTCGTTAAATGCGCCGCGCGGAAGGCGGGCCGACGTCACCGGGCCTTGGAGGCGGGCCCGCCCTCGGCGAAGCGCGGTTTGGGCCGAGCCTCATTCGCCTCGACCCGCTTGAAAGACCGTGCCTGCGCGGCGTTGGCTGCGCCGGGCGCCTGGCCCGACAATTCGGCCAGCGTCATGCGATGATCGGGGCCGGCAAGCGACAGAAACTGCCGGCGCGCCTCCGCAGGGCTGATATTGGCCATCTTCGTCAGGAAAGAGACATATTCGCTTTCCGACAAATAGCCGTCGCCATTCGCGTCCATCGATCCGAAAAGCTTGTTGTGGGCGTCAATCCAAGCCCTGTGCGGCTTTGCGGACATTGCCGGCGCCGGCGTCGTCGCCTGCGCAGACGGGCCCAACGGCATGATCGAGAGCGCAGCGGCGGCGATTGCGATTTTCGGGAACATTTCGATCCTCCACTCTAACAACAGCGGACGACTGAGGCGTCGCCCGCCCCGACGCCGATATAGGACGGACCTTGCGCGGCGCCGCCGGCCTGCGCGCCGATGACGCGGAGCAATCACGCTCGCTTGAAAGGCAAGCGACGCCGCTGACCGGCGGCGCGCCGGATCAGCCGCTCGGCTTATTGGGCCGCAGCTTCGGCGCCCTCGGTTTCATCGGAGCCGTCGTCTTCAGACGAAGCCTCCCGAGGCTGCTGGGGATCGCGCCGCGGCCGGCGGCGGCGGCCGCGACGGGGCTCGGCGGCATCGCCATTTTCCGAGGCGCGGGTTTCGCCCGCGCCATTGGAGCGGCGGTCTTCGCTCTCGCCCGCGCCTTCCGTCTCGCCGTCGGCGGCGGCCGGGCGCGTCTCGCCCGCACCGCCGTTTTCGCGGCGCGGCTGGCGATCGCCGTCGATTGAAGGCTGCTCGCCCTCGACATCGACGCCGTCCGAAGGCGGCGTCTGAGCAGGCTGCATCGCCCGAATCATCCGAAAATAGTGTTCAGCGTGCTGAAGATAATTTTCAGCCTTCACCCGGTCTCCCGAAGACGAAGCGTCCCGGGCGAGCGCAAGATATTTGTCGTAGATCTGGTTGGCCGTGCCTCTGATGCGGACATCCGGCCCGTTGGAATCCAGAGCGCGATTAATGTTTATGCCCTGGCGGCGGCGTTGGTTTCGCCCACGCTTCATAAAAAATACCCTGTGTTCCGCTCAGCGTCTTTGCTGCATCCCCTTCGAGCGAGGGCCTTCGCCCGCGCTCACGCCGCCCGTCGGAATGGCCGGCGGCGCCTCATTTCCGAGATCCATGTCCTGCAACGACATCCAGCAAGGCCTGCTGCGCTCTCGGATTATCCGCCTCGCAGTGATTCTGCGACGGACGAAAATGGCCTTCTTGGAGTAAGACAGCGACGCGAAACGACCTCAGTTCTCTCCGGCGTCGTCAGCGCTTTCGCCCGCCTTGGCCGCCATGATAGCGGGGGCGACCCGCAATTCAATCCCTTTTTTGCGCCTTGAATTCGAGCCCGATGACGCGCTCGCGCCCTTCCAAGTCCCGCTCGATGAATATAGCCGCGTCGGGGCGGACTTTCACGGCGAGTCCCGATACTGCGTCAACCTGTCCTTTTCCGAGTTCAAAAACCGTTAATCCGCCGGCCGAAAGCAGCCGCGGCAGCACAGCGAGGATCGCGCGATAGGCCTCAAGCCCGTCTGCGCCGCCGATGAGCGCCCGACGGTCTTCGAATTCGCGAATCTCGGTCGGCAGAGCCGCAAGGTCGGCCGCCTCGATATAGGGGGGGTTGGAGACGATGACGTCGAATCGGCCTTCAAGTCCCCCAGCCCAGTCGCCGACGAGAAACGCGACGCGTCCTTCCTGGCCCAGCCTGATAGCGTTCTCTTTCGCGGTCCGGATGGCGGCCGGATTGATGTCGACCCCGATCCCGCTCGCTCGCGGAAAGACGTGCAAGAGCGTGAGCAGCAGACAGCCCGTCCCGGTTCCGAGATCGAGGACGCGCAACGGCGCGTCGGCCGGGCGGCGCTTGCGAACGGCGTCGATCAGCGTTTCGGAGTCCGGCCGCGGGACCAGAAGCCCCGGCGCGACTTTGAAAGAAAGTCCGTAGAATTCCTTTTCGCCGACAATGTGCGCGACTGATTCGCCGCCGATGCGCCGCGCGATGAGCGCATCGATTGCGTCAATTTCCTCCGCAGCCAGAATTTTGCCGCCCGCGAGAATCATCCCGGCGTCATCGAGCCCAAGCGCGCGCCTGACGAGCACGCGCGCATCGAGCAGCGGCGTTTGCGAATTGGAAAGCTTCGCCGCGGCGGCGCGCAGATATGCGTCAAGCGTCAGCACGAAAGCCTTTGGACGCGGCTCACGCCTCGGCCTGCATTTCGGCGAGGCGGTCGGCGCGGTCCTGCGTGATCAACGCCTCGACGATCGTATCGAGGCCGTCGCCGCGTATGATTTCGTCGAGATTATAGAGGGTCAGATTGATGCGGTGATCGGTGACGCGGCTTTGCGGGAAATTATACGTGCGGATGCGTTCGGAACGGTCGCCCGTGCCGACCATGCCTTTTCTCGCCGCTGCGCGTTCAGCGTCGGCCCGCATGCGCTCAGCCTCATAAAGCCGCGCACGGAGGATCTTCATCGCCTTCGCGCGATTCTTGTGCTGCGACTTCTCGTCCTGCTGGCTGACGACGACCCCGGTCGGGATATGCGTGATCCTGACTGCGGAATCGGTCGTGTTGACGGACTGCCCGCCCGGCCCGGAGGAGCGGAATACGTCAATGCGCAAATCCGATTCCTTGATCTCGATGTCGACTTCTTCGGGCTCGGGCAAAACGGCGACTGTCGCCGCCGAGGTGTGAACGCGCCCCTGCGTCTCCGTCTCCGGCACGCGCTGCACGCGGTGAACGCCGGATTCGAATTTCAGTTTAGCGTAGACGCCATCGCCGGAAATATTCGCCTGAATTTCCTTATAACCGCCCATCTCCGCTTCTGAGGCGGACAGGATCTCAACCTTCCAGCCCTGCAACTGCGCGTAGCGCTGATACATCCGGAAAAGATCGCCGGCGAAGATCGCCGCCTCATCGCCGCCGGTTCCGGCCCTGACTTCGAGAATGACGGAGGAGTCGTCGGCTTTGTCCTTGGGCAGAAGCATCACCTGCAGGTCATGCTCGATCTGCGGCGCCTTCTCTTTAAGCTCCTGCAATTCCTCATAGGCCATAGCGGCCATGTCTTTGTCGTCGCTCGCCGACAGCTCCTTGAGATCGGAAAGCTGTTTTCTGACGTCCGAGAGCTCGCGCGCTTTTTCGACGACAGGCTTGAGTTCGCCATGTTCTTTCGACAGGCGGACGATTTCGTCCGCTTTGGTCGCGACCGACATTTGCGCTTCGATTTTCTCGAATTTTGCGATCAGCGCGTCGAGTTTTTCCTGCGGAATCAATTTGCCTTTTCCTGTCTCGCCCGGGCGCCGACGACGCCGGGGGCCGATTGGTCCGCCGCGGCGGCGATGTCGACCCGAAATAAGGGCGCGCCGCCCTGTTCGCGCCCAAGCCGCCTGGCTGATGTAATCGATAATTCCGGCGTCATCAGCCCTCCGTCACAACTTCACGATGCGCTGACGTCCTTGCCGGAGCGCAAAATGAAAAGGAAGAGGAAGAGCAGCCAACCGAGAATCACGAGGCCGGCGCCGCCCGCAAGAAGCGGCACGACGAATCCGCTCTCGGGATGACCGCCGAAGACGTAGAAAAGACCGATCGCGAGCGAAATCGCGCCCGCCATATGCGCCAGGAAGTGAACATAGGATAACGCGCCCTTCGTCAACGCCGGATAGGCGCGATAAATCAGGCCGTATAGCGCCGGAAACACCCAGCCGACCAGCATAATATGCGCATGCGTCGGCATTTGCATGTGATTGCCCGATCGGCCCATCTGTTCGCCGAGCAAAAGCCCCGCCCCGGCGAATAAAAGCCCGGCGAATATGAACAGTCTGTCCGCTTTCAACGCCATCTCACCCTCCCTGTTTCTTTCTTGATGTAAAAAGACGCGCCGGAGGCCGCCCTCCGCACGCGCCTTACTCTGAATGCGCCAACGCTACTCCGCCGCGACCGCCGCCGCCCGTTCCTTTTCTTGGATCTCCGCCGCGCGCTTTTCGACAAGCTCGACGAGATGGTCGACGAGATCGGCGTTGTCGATGCGGTGATCGATCTCGCCGTTGATATAAACCATGCCGTGCTCTTTGCCCGAGCCGCCGCCAGTGAACCCGATATCGGTCTCGCGCGCTTCGCCGGGGCCGTTGACGACGCAGCCGATCACCGAGAGCGTCATCGGGGTCGTGATATGGGCGAGCCTTTTTTCGAGCGTTTCGACGGTTTCGATGACGTTGAACCCCTGCCGGGCGCAGGAAGGGCACGAGATCACATTGACGCCGCGATGGCGCAGATTGAGCGCTTTGAGAATATCGAAACCCGCCTTGACCTCCTCGACCGGATGGGCGGAGAGGGAGACGCGGATCGTGTCGCCAATGCCCGCCCACAAGAGCGAGCCGAGGCCGATCGCCGATTTGATCGAGCCTATGCGCAGCCCGCCCGCCTCGGTGACGCCGAGATGCAAGGGGCAGTCGATCGCTTCGGCGAGCGCGTGATAGGCGGCGACCGTCAGGAAGACGTCGGAAGCCTTCACCGATATCTTGAATTCGTGGAAGTCGTGATCTTGCAGGATGCGCGCGTGATCGAGCGCGCTTTCGACCATCGCTTCCGGGCAGGGCTCGCCGTATTTTTCAAGCAGATCCTTTTCGAGCGAGCCGGCGTTGACGCCGATCCGCATCGAGCAGCCGTGATCTTTCGCCGCCTGCACGACTTCTTTCACGCGGCTTTCCGAGCCGATATTGCCAGGATTGATTCTCAGGCACGCCGCGCCCGCCTTCGCCGCCTCGAGCGCGCGCTTGTAATGAAAATGGATGTCGGCGACGATCGGGACCGGCGAATTCTTCACAATTTCCGCCAGCGCCGCCGTCGACTCCTGATCGGGACAGGACACTCGCACGATGTCGGCGCCGGCCTCAGCCGCCTCATTGACCTGCCGGATGGTCGCCTGCGCGTCCGAGGTGAGCGTATTGGTCATGGTCTGGACGGCGATCGGCGCGTCGCCGCCCACCGGCACATTGCCGACCATGATCTGGCGGGATTTCCGCCGCTGAATGTCTCGCCAAGGACGTACTGACATGGGTTAAGGCCCTCTTCGCCTGCGCGCCGCCACCTTTACCGCAGCGAACGCGAAGTCAAGCCGCCTCGCCGCCGATGCGCTTAGCTCGGTCGTTCGAAGCGAAGCGTCGCGCGCAGATCATAGGCGGGCTGCGGCGCGCCGTCGACCGTCCGGGGGGCGTATTTCCAGCGCCGCAGCGCGTTCAGCGCGGCTTCGCGAAAACAGGGATTGCTCGCCGAAACCACCCGCTCGCCGGTGACAAGGCCGTCCGCGGAGACATTGAAGGCAAGGTCGACCGTTTCGACGGGCTTGGCGTTCGCCTCGCAATTCGGCGGGTAGACGGGCTCGATGCGCGTCTCGATCTTGGGCGCGACGTCGTTCGGCAGGGGCTCGGGCGCAACGCCGCGCAGCATTTCAGCCGTCGGTTGCGCAAGGGGCGCCGGTTTCTCGGCGCGTTCGGCCTGCCCGCCAACCCGATAGGGCGTTTCGGTCGGATGCGGCTTCGTGATCTCGAAAGCGCACCAGAGAATGAAGATCAGCACGGCGAGGGTCGCCAGCAGCGACATATGCGTGCGCTCGGTTTCGGGCGCGGCCCGCGCCGCCTCGAACTTCTCCGATTCAACCTCCGCCGCGCCGCCGAACCCGGCTTCCTCCTTGAAACGCGCGACGATCGCCTTCGGATCGAGCCCCATCGCTTCGGCGTAGCCCCGCACGAAACCGATCGCGAAGGGGCGCGACGGCAAGGCGTCCACGTCCATCTCTTCGATGGCGCCGAGATAGACCGCCTTGATATGGGTCTTTTCCGAGAGTTCTTCGAGCGAAAGGCCGGACGCCTCCCGCACGGCTTTCAAATGCGCCCCGACGGTCGCAAATTCGCCGCCGTCCAACTCGCTTGCGCGCCGCCTCGCGCGCGCATCTTCCATATTAACTATTTCGGCGGTGCCATTACTCATCGTCAGGATTCTCGCCCTACGCCACCATGCGCCCGCCCTGAGTCATCCCCGGACGGACTCTATCGCATGCGTCAGCAAATTGTAACCGCATATCGCGCAGACGCCGGACGGCGGCCTTCGCGACAGCCGCTGACGGTTTCTAGCACCAATGGCGCCAATACATCGTTAGCGCCGGGATGGAAAATCGGCGCCTTCGGCGCGCAGAAAAGCCTCAAGGTCTTCGCGCAGCCGCGTCGCGTCAGATGTGTCGGCCAGGCGCGCGCTCACCCAAGCCGCCAGCGACGCGGCGTTCAGCGATCTGACCATTCGCCGGAAGGGTCCGACCGAGGTCGCCGGAATCGAAAACCGTCTGACGCCGAGACCGATCAGAGCCGCCGCCATTAACGGATCGGCCGCCTGCTCGCCGCAATAGGAAAGCGGCTTGCCGGCTTTGGCGGCCTGGTCGAACAGCATAGCGAGGAAACTCAGAAATCCCGGATCGATCGGGTCGAAACGGCTTTGCGTCATCTCGGATTCGCGATCCGCGGCGAAATAGAATTGCGCAAGGTCATTGCCGCCGACCGAGAGGAAATCGACTTTCTTCGCAATCTCGGACAGCCGCCAGGCGGCGGCCGGCGTTTCTATCATCGCGCCGATGCGGATCGAAGCCGGCAGGGCGTTCCCGCGCTTCCGGGCGATTTCAATCTCACGATCGAGCATGGCGCGGGCGGCGTCGATTTCGCGCGCAAGGGTGACCATCGGAAACATGATGTAAAGATCGCGCCCCGCCGCCGCGGCGAGCAAGGCGCGCAATTGCGGACGCAAGATGCCTGGCCGGTCGACGCTCATTCTCAGGCCGCGCCAGCCCATTGCGGGATTGCCTTCGAGGCGGCGCGTCATATAGCCGGCCGCCTTGTCGCCGCCGAGATCGGCGGTGCGGAAGATCACAGGATTGTCGCCGGCGCGATCAAGCACTTCGCGATACAGTCGCATTTGCGCCTCGACCTTCGGCAGCTGCTCCCCGATCAGGAACTGCAGCTCCGTTCGAAACAGACCGACGCCCGCCGCGCCGGTTCTTTCGAGATGCGGCATGTCAAGAGCAAGGCCCGCATTCATCATGATTTCGATCTTGATCCCGTCGCGCGTTACGGACGGAAGCTGGCGCTCATCGACGAAACTCGCCTGGCGCACCGATTGAAGTTCTTGCTTCTCTCGATAGCTTGCGATGATCTCCGCTGTCGGACGAACGTGGACGACGCCCGTTTCGCCGTCGATCACGACTTCGTCGCCTTCGAAAATCCGCTCAAGCGCGTCATCGACGCCGGCGACGAGAGGAATTTCGAGAGCGCGCGCGACGATCGCCACATGCGAAGTCGCCGAAGCCTCCGAAAGAACAAGCCCCTTCACCTTGGCGCGATCATATTCGAGTATTTCCGCAGGCCCCATCATCCGCGCGACAATGATCGCCTCATCGGGCAGCGCGCGTTTGCGCGGATCGCCGTCGCCGCCGAGATGGCGCAGCAAGCGATGCGCAAGATCGTCGAGATCGTGCAGGCGCTCGCGCAGATATGGGTCGCGCGCGCCGCTCATGCGCGCGCGGTTGTCGGCTTTGACCTGCTCGACCGCCGATTCCGCGGTCAGCCCCGAGAAAACCGCGGCGCGCAGCCGGTCCTTCCAGCCGCGGTCATATGCGAACAGACGATAGGTTTCGAGAACATCGCGGGAGACTCCCGCAAGCGATTCGTCGGCGAGCATGTCGTCGACCGATTTTCTGAGGCTCTGCAATCCCCCTTCGAGACGCTCGGCCTCGGCGGCGACATCAACGGCGAATACTTTGTGGCGCGGCGTCGGCGGTTCATGGAACGCCGCCTTGCCCATCGCAACGCCCGGCACGAGGCCGGCCCCTTCGAGCCGGTCCGGCCGGTGCAGCATCTCCCCGACCGCCGCCGTCTCCTCCTTGCCGAGAAGTTCGCCCGATGCGGCGACCTCGGCGAGAAGAAGAGCGACCGCCTGCGCCGCCTCGACTTCTTCATCCGTATACCGACGGCTCGCCTTGTTCTGCAAAACAAGCACGCCGAGCACCTTGCCGGAACGAATGAGCGGCACCCCGAGAAAAGAATGCAAAGGGTCCTCGCCCGTCTCGGCCTTGTAGACGAAGGACGGATGCAAGGGCGCGTCGGCGGTGACAAGCGGACGCTGCGTGGCGGCGACGACGCCGACAAGGCCCTCTCCCCAGTTGAGACGCGTCTGGTGCACGGCGGCCCGATTGAGACCTTCGGTCGAATAAAGCTCCAGCACGTCGTCGGGCCGGCGCAGATAAATCGAACAGACGTCCGCGACGATATGGCTGGCGATAACGCGGGTCAGATGGTCGAGCCGCTCCTGCGCCGTCGCCTCTTCCGCGACAGCCTCATGCATGCGGCGCAGGAGCACGGAAACGCCGCGCTCGCCGTGCCCGCCATAAGGAGGCCGTGTGCGTTCAATGCTCATTTCTCACCATTCGGCGAGCGCGTTACGCAGCGCCAGAAATCCGGTCGAGGCCATAGGCCTGATGAAGCGCGCGCACCGCGAGCTCCGTATATTGGGCGTCGATCAGAACGCTGATCTTGATCTCGGATGTCGAAATGTTCTGAATGTTGATGCCGCGCTCGGCGAGCGTCTTGAACATTGTCGCGGCGACGCCCGCATGGCTCTTCATGCCGACGCCGATGACCGACACCTTGACGACATTGCGATCGCTCTGAAGCATGGAAAAGCCAAGGCTTTCCTTGGCGTCATTGAGGAGCGTGACTGCCCGGTCAAGATCAGCTTCGGGAATGGTGAAAGAGATGTTCGCCCTTCCCGGCGCGCGCGACGGGCTCTGCACGATCATATCGACATTGATGTTGGCGTCGGCGAGCAGGGTGAAGATGCGGGCGGCGCGCCCGGGTTCGTCCTGAACGGCGAGCAGGCTGATCTTCGCCTCGTCATGCGACGGCGTGATCCCGCTGACGATCTTCTTCTCCACAATCTCTTCCTCATCGCAAATGAGCGTGCCGGGACCGGGCGCATCGGGCGCGTCAAAGCTCGACAGCACTCTCACGCGCACTTTATAGGCCATCGCCAGCTCGACGGAACGGGTCTGCAGAACTTTCGCGCCGACGGAGGCCATCTCCAGCATTTCTTCGAAGGAGATTTTGTCGATTCGGCGCGCCAGTTTGTGGATTCTGGGGTCGGTCGTATAAACGCCGTCGACATCCGTATATATATCGCACCGCTCCGCGCCGACCGCCGCCGCGAGCGCGACGGCTGTGGTGTCGGACCCGCCGCGACCGAGCGTCGCAACGCGCCCGTCCGGTGCGATTCCCTGAAAGCCCGCGACGACGGCGATTTCGCCGGCGTCGATCGCCTCGGTGAGGGCCTCCGCCTTGATGTCGGCGATCCGCGCCTTGCCATGAGCCAGGTCCGTCTCAAGCGGAATCTGCCAACCCTGCCATGATCTCGCGCGAAAGCCTTGATTTTGCATCACCAGCGCGAGCAGACCCGACGTGACCTGCTCGCCTGAGGAGACCACGGCGTCGTATTCGACCCCGCGCGCGTCGAGCGCCGGGGCGGGACGGCCGGCTTCGTCGCACAAGGCGACAAGGCGGTTGGTCTCGCCCGCCATCGCCGAGACGACGACGATGACGCTGTGCCCCGCCTCCGCTTCACGACGAACGAATCGCGCCGCATTGCGGATGCGGGCGATGTCGGCGACGGAAGTGCCGCCGAATTTCATGACAATGCGCGCCATCAGCGCCTCTCGACCAATCTCTGCTTCCGGCTCGTCGCAAATTGAACGGGGCGCCGACTTGTCACGGAGCAAGCGAGGCGTATCTCTAAAAGCGGGCCCATGAATTCGCAAGCAAGGAGCCGGCGATGAGCCTCGCCGAAGCGGACGCGCCGACGACAGCCGCAACGATCGACCCGGCTGAGGTCGAGAAATTCTCCAAGATCGCCGCCGAATGGTGGGATCCGTTCGGGAAATTCAAGCCGTTGCACAAATTTAACCCTGCCCGCCTCGCCTATATTCGCGATGCGGCTTGCGCGCATTTCGCCCGCGACCGGCGGGCCAGGCGGCCGCTGGAGGGGCTGCGCCTGCTCGATGTCGGTTGCGGCGGGGGTCTCGTCGCCGAGCCGATGCGCCGCCTCGGCGCCGAAGTGACGGGCGTCGACGCCTCGGAGCGGAATGTGAAAACGGCCGCCCTGCATGCGAAAGAGATGAACCTTGCGATCGACTACCGCGCAACGAGCGTTGAATCCCTGCTCGACGCCGGCGAGCCCGCCTTCGACATCGTCTTGAACCTCGAAGCGGTCGAACATGCGGCCGATCAGAGGCTTTTCCTGGAAACATCGGCGGCGCTCGTCAAACCCGGAGGGCTCATGGTCGTCGCCACGATCAACCGTACGCTGAAGGCCCTTGCCTTCGCCAAGGTCGGCGCCGAATATGTGCTCGGCTGGCTGCCGCGCGGCACGCATGATCCGCGCAAATTCGTCAGGCCGGAGGAGATCGCCGCCTGGTTGCGTCCGGCCGGCATGACCGTGACGGGAAAAGCCGGCGTCTCCTATCAGCCGCTGCTCGACGTCTGGCGGATCAGCGATGACATCGACGTCAATTATATGGTGACGGCGGCGAAAGAGATTTAGCGGTTAATTCGCGGCCATGACTGCTTTCTGCGCGGCCTGCGCCGCTTCGCGACAATCATAGGGAAGCTCCTCTTCGCCGCAGAAATCGGGCCATGTGTCCGATTGAAGCCAGGCCGCCGTCAGGCCGTAGCGCGCCGCGACTTTCATGAAGCGCGCATCTCGCCGAAACGGCTTCATCCCGGCGTAAAACATCCCCGGCGTTTCGTAGCGTTTGATGTCCCGCGCGAGCGCCATGCGCATCGAGTCATCGACAAATCCGAGCGCGACCGCAAACCGGATCGCATTGAATCCGTCGACGCCGGCGCACCGATCCAGCGCGTCGCGGCGGCCGGTTTTCGAACGCTTCGCCTCGAGAAACGCCTTGTAGCAGGCAAGCTGCCTCGGCGCATATTGGGAGCGAACGCACTCGCTCGCGAGATCCGCAAGCGCGGCGCTTTCGTCTCCCCACCAGAAATCGATTTGGAAATTCGTATCGCACGCCATGCGCGCATCAATCATCGTGATCGATTGCGCTTGCGATCTCGCGCCCGGGAGATCTCCCTGATCCGCCAGCAATAAAGCGAGAGTCATCGGCTGCACGAGCGAAAAATGGTCGGCGACGATGGCGCGACGCTCCAGATCAACCGCCTCCCTTATCCGGCCTGTGCGGCGCACCACATTCGACAAGGCGTTATATGTGTACGGATAAGCCGGATCGAGCTTTAAGGCTTTCCGCAAATTCTCTTCGGCCGAGATCCAGTCCATGGCGATCCAATCAGCGACGCCATGCGCGTAATAGGCCTGACCCAATTCTGGATGACTCTTGACGAGCGCCTCGGCGCGCCGTCGCGCTACGTTCAGCAGGTCCTCGCGGTCCGCCGCCGACTGCGCGCCCCCGGCCGTCCATGCGGCGGCGATCGCATTGCGGACCTGAGCGGTGAGGCTTTCGGGCGCGTAGACAAGCGCCTTGCGCGTAAATTCGAGCAGCGGCTCAAAGCCTCCGCCGGTCCGAAAGCCGTCGCATCCTTTCATGAAGAATCCGACCAGCTTCGGGTCTTTCAGCGGTTCGATCGTGCGGTTTCCGGCGAGGCCGCAGGAGACGACGTCGGCGATTCTCCACGGCACATAATGGCGGACTTCGCGCTGCGGACGGTCGCCAAGCTCGAATTGCCTGGACCACAAAACCTGACCGGTGACGGCGTCTTCAGCGCGAATATTGACCGCGCTTCCCGCCCCGGATGGCGCGAACGCGCCGACAAGCGTGATCCCCGCGTCACGCGCATTCGAGGCCGAAACGGACACAACGCCCCCGAGCGACAATTCTCTCAGCAGGCTCGCGCGCAAAGCCGCCGCCGCTTTCTCCGACCGCGGATCGCCTGCGATCGGCGCGATTTCGCCGACCGCGACTTCGTCGTAACGGACCGCGTGGGAGGTCAGCGACCGGACAGCGATCAGAACAAATGCGAGACCGGCCGCGGCTGCGGCGGCGCTGTAATAGGCGATGCGGCGTATGGAAGGCGCGCGAGGCCGGCGGCGGGCGGCGCCGATCGGTCCCGAATTCGGCGCAACAGCGTCCGCGCCGGTTTCCACGCGCGCCACGAGACGGTAGCCGCGTTTCGGAATGGTCTCGAGAAACGGCGCGCCCGGCGCAAGCTCACCGAAAGCACGGCGAAGACTGGACACCGCGCGCGTCAGGCTTTCGTCCCCGCCGAAGCTCACGCCCCATACCGCATCGATCAGGCTCGCGCGCGTGAAAACCGTTCCCGGCTCGCTGGCGAGGACGACAAGAAGGTCCATCACCTTCGGTTCGACGGAGACGCTGCTTGCGCCCGCCCGCAGACGGTTCAGCGTCGGCTCCGCCGCGACGCCGCCGACGGCGAACGCGCCGCGCCCCAATTCCCCCTTTTCCCTCATGCCGGGACTATAGGCCAGGGGTCCGCCGATTGACAGAATGAGGCGGGCGCGAAATCCGCCGAAAATCGCGGCCATCCGGGCGGAATTTCAGCTTTTTCTCAGACAGAAGTCGGCTTTTCATCGGGCCTTTTTCGCTCTCCCGCGACGACGATCCGGGGACGGGCCGCGGCCGGCCCTGGATAGGGAGAGTCATATGAGGATCCGCAGTCTTGTTTTCTCTGGGGTGTTTGCGGGCGCGCTCGCCGCCGCGGCGCCCTCTCACGCGACAGTGGTCATGGCGCCGTCATTTCTGCGCGTTCCCGGCGTGGGGCCGACCGAACCGCTCGAATTCCAGACCTATAACGATCCGAGCGACCCCGCCTCGCCGTATAACGGCGCCTTCGTTCTTGGATTTTATAATCCGGGCATCACGCCGACTTCCCTCACGGCGGACGAGCCCGATGAAATCCTGACCTATGGCGCGGGCTATCCGGCCGACCCGACGCTGGCGACGCAGACCCTGTTTTCCAACGACACGCACTACGTGATCACGGGCTTCACGCTGCACATCGCTGGCTACGCCGAGCAGCAGAGCGACGACCCGCTGGACCTGGTTTTCTATGACGATCCGAACGTCGATGCGGTCTGGGGCGACACGACCGACGGCGCGATAGAGACCGACATTTTCGGATCCTATTCGATATCCGACAACGGCAAGACGATCGCTTTCACCGGCGGTCATCTCGATATCGGCGACATTTTCACGGACTTCCTCTATTCGGAAATCACCGGCCAACACACGGATTTTACTCCAAATAATTCGTATGCGCAGAATATCGCCTATATACAAGCGAGCTTCCAGGGATACGAAACGCCGCTGCCGGCGGCCGCTCCGCTGATGATCGGCGGTCTTGGCGCGCTCGCCGGTCTTATGCGCAGGCGCGATCGTTCGAAAAGCAAGCCCGCAACGCGGACTGTTCACGCATGAAAATGACCGAAGCGGCGCGATCAGTCGGCGCGCCGAGGACCGACGTCGCCCCAACCTTCCGGGAGTCCAGATGTGAATTGCGCAAAGATGTCGTCAAATCCCTTCGTTCGCACCGCCAGCGCATCTCTAGCGGCCACATTCACGGCAGCCGTTGTTCCGACCGGATCGGCGCTCGCCTTTTCTTGCCCGACAAGCAAGCATGAACATGTCGGCGACGCCGCCCGGCTCGCCGTCCACCATCCGTGGAAGGCCGACAGCAACGACATCTGCGTGTCGCTCGACCATCACCAGTTCTGGGTTAAGGCGGTAAAGCTGAAACGCCTCGATAACGGCAACTACGCCGGCGTGAGCTACGCCCGCCCCAGCGTCGATCCGCGACTGTCTCATATCCTGAGCAACCGACCTGACGATCAGTATAGCTATCACTTTGAGATCGCGCCGGACGGCAAACTGGCCGATTTCAAATTTTCGATCAAACGCGGCGGAGTGACGAAGGTCATCACTAAAAGTCTGGAGGCCGTGAATTTCGCGGACCCGGCCATCAAAGCGTTGACCGGCGTCTCCCTCGCGAAATGGACGGACCAGGACGTACGGAAATTCGTATCAAAATGGGGAAAGTCAGCCGGCCAAAAGATCGACGGCAAATGGGAGGGCGCAGCCGCTACGATTTCTCTCGCAGTGGCGAGCGCGGCCGCCCGCAAGATCGAACACCCATCCGCCCTCTTTTGTTATGCGCCGACCTTTTTCGAGAACGCGCATTTCCGCGGTCGGCCTCTGACCCTGAAGTCGTCGGCGAGCAACCTGCATAAGATCAAGGTCTACAACGCCAAAATGGGCGACCGGATCACGTCCTTGTGCGTGCCGGACGGATGGGAGATCACCGCCTACAATGACGCCGGATTCAAAGGTCCGTCCATTAAGATCGTCGGTCCGAAAGAAATTGAAGACCTCGCCAAATACAGCATGGCGGGCGACTGGAGCGACAGGATCAGCTCAATCCGCGTCAGCCGTCACTGATCCCGTTGTCGGACGGTCTGCGCGGAAGGGCCTGTCTTCACGGCGCCGCGCGATCAGTCAGCCACAGCGCGACGACGGCGCCGCCATCGCCGTCATCGAAGACGGTCGTCTCTCCGTCGCGGCGCGCGATCGCGTGGCCATCCGCGCCGAGACTCCACAAATCGCCGCGCAGGAAGACTGTCAGCCCGGTCCGCGCGCCTGACGCCGCGAGGCGACCCGCCATCGCATATTTCAGCCAAGCGTCGCGTTCGCTTATGCGCCCCTCGTCGGCGGCGTCGACATCCTCGGGCTGGGTCGTGACATAGCCGCGCCATGGCTTGAGCCATACCCCGTCGGGCTGAAGAAAAGCGGGAACCGCGAGAATATCGATATTCTCCTCTTTGAGCGCGCGGTAGAGACCGGGATCCCACGAGTCCGCGCAGATCAGAACGCCGAGTCGGCCGGCGGGCGTTTCGAAGGCGGCGGGCGGCTCCTCGCCGGGCGCGGAGAATCCGGATTCGGAGGGAATCGGATTGGCCTTGAAGACCAGATTCGGGGCGGCGCGGCCGTCCGGACCGAAGACCGCGCTTACCCCATAGAGCGGTCCCTCGCCCGCATAAACGCGGCCATTGGCGACGCCCGGCGCTTCGAGGACGATCGATCCGGCGACGACGGTCACGCGAAACTCCCGGGCGAGCGCGCCGAACACTTCGTTGTAATCTCTCGCCATCGCTTTGGAGCGCATGCGGAAGATCGCCGCGGCGGCGCGGTCGCGCTCGCGCGACCGCAACAAATCCCTTGCAAAATCAACCGGGTCGCCGAGCGCCAGCGCCGCCATGGCGCCGTCTGTCGTCCTCGCCGCATAAACAGCCGCCGGGGCGTCCGCGGCGACGAGCCAGGTGCCTATGTGTTCGGGAAAGACGACGACCGATCTATCCGTCAGCCAGCCGCGCGTCTCAGCCGCCGTCAAATAGAAGCGGAGCTTGTCGCGCAATGCTGCGGCGCTGGCGTAATCGTGCGCCGTCAAATGCGGCTCGACGCCGATGAGATCGGCGCCGGCGGGCGCGCCCAATTCGCGCAGCGCAATGTCGCCGGCCGACGGCGCCGGCTGTTTCACAGGCCAGTTGCGGAACGCAAACTGCGCTATGACGAGCCCGGCGAAAACGAATGCGAGCGCGAGCGCGGCTCTCTTCATCCGTCCTCTCCCTTCGCCGCCTCGACGATGGGAGCGAGGGCGTCCCAGCGTTCTTCGAGCGCGGCTCTCGCCGCAGCATATCCGGCGGCGACGGCCGGCTCAAACCGCTTCCAGTCGCGCAGATCAACGCCTTCGATCGTCGGCGTGATCAATATGTCGGCGGGGTGGGCGTGCTCCATCTTCTCCTCGCGCGCTGTCGCCGCGCGCATCAGAAGCGCAACGATCGGCGGCGGCGAGCGAAACCCGTTCCTGACGATCCACTGAAAGAAATTCGGCGGATCGGCGAAATCCGATGCGCGAATGGTGCCGCGGGCCGCGACGTCGACGCCGATCGTCAGACCGCGATGAACCTGCCGCATATAGTCGGTCGGAAAGTTGTCGACGACGGCGCCGTCCACAAGAAGGGATTGACCGTCGACGACCGGCGGCAAAATTCCCGGCAGCGAAACAGAGGCGCGCAGCGAATGACGCAAAACGCCCAATGTGTCGACGCGCGCTCCGCCGGACACGAGATCGGACGACACGCAAAAAAACGGGGTCTGAAGATCTTCGATCAAAGCGTCGCCGAAGTGCCGGCGCAGGCGCTCTTCGACGAGCCCGCCCCGCGTCAGCGCGACGACTGGGAGAACGTGGTCGCCGAGCGGATTGGACGCCACAAACCCGTCTCGAATCCGCGATTCGATCTCGGCGTCGCTCCAACCCATCGCATAGCAGGCGCCGACCACGGCCCCCATCGAGGCCCCGCCGATGAAATCGATCGGAACGCCGCGTTCGCGCATGGCGCGGATGACGCCGAGATGAGCGTAGGCGCGCGCTCCCCCGCCTGAGAGAACGAGTCCGACCGACTTTCCCGCGACAACGCGCGCGAGCGCGCCGAGCGAGGCGTCGCTGCGCCAATGGAATATGCGGTTCGCTTCCACGGCGCGCGCCCATTCGGCGACCGGCGTCGTCTTCAGACCTTCCTCGACGACGATGAGATCGACGAGGCGAAACCGGCGCGCCGGCGAAGACTCCGCCGGACTTAACGGAAAGGGCCGCGGCGGTCGCGCGTCGCGGCGCGCCAGAACGAAAAACCGGTCGGCGTGGCGCAGCACGAATTGATACCAGGAGGAGTAGCCGACCTTGGCGGCGAGCAGGACGATATCGAGTCCGGATTCAAGCTGCTCGAAACCGACATAACACGTCTCTTCCTCAGCCTCCGTGATCGCGCGCACTTTGACCCCATAACGTGAGGCTTCGCGCGCCAGAAGTTTGGCGCGCGCGTCGATGTCGATAGCGGGTGAGGTGCCGATCAGGGCGAAGACGCGCGGCGCGGTCTGCTGAAAACTCGCCGTCGGATGGCGGGCGCGGCCGAGCACCGCTCGCGCGAGGGCGACCGCGAGGTCCGGGCTCTTTTCGAGAATTTCTTCGTAGTCGGCGCGGGGCAGCGCCAGCATTTCGCTGTCGCGCAAGGCGTAGACGGAAGCCGAATGCGGTTCGCCGGACAGCAGCGACATCTCGCCGACCGGCTCGCCCGAACGGACATAGCCGAGCACCGTCTCACCCGCCGCGCCCGAGCGCACGACGATGAGCCGGCCCGAAAGCAAAAAGAACAGGGTTTGCGAATTGCCGCCCTGCGCAAAGAGCTCCCATCCGCCGGCGAGCGAAAACCATAAGCCCCGATCGGCGATTTCTTTCGTCGTCGAGTCGTCCAGCGCCTCGAAAAAGGGCAGGGCGCGCAGCCGGTCGATGAGCTCAGCCATCTTCGGGGTGTTAGGCCGAACCGCAACGGCCAGCAAGCGTGACGCTCCGCGCGCGGAGGTCTCGGCCGGGGGCTAGTTCAGCGCCTTTTTGCCGGACTTGCCTTTCGGCTTCGGCGCGCCGGCGATTTTCTCGCGAGGAGCGACGCCCGGCATCGGGGCGATCTTCACGCCCTCTTCCACGAGCGCCTTGACCTGCTCGCCGGTGGCTTCGCCGTAAATGCCGCGCGGCTCGGCCTCGCCGTAATGGATCTTGCGCGCCTCTTCCGGGAAGCGCTCGCCGACATGTTCAAAATGCTTTTCGACATAATCGCGCGCGCGGGCGGCCGCCTCCATAATCGATTTGCGGACCTCGCCAAGCCGCGCCTCGCGGCTGTCGCCGCCGCTGCGCGCGACATTCGGCGCCATGATCGCCTTGTGCACGTCCGTCGAGCCGCAAATCGGGCATTCAAGATCGCCGCTCTCGGCCTGGGCGTCGAAATCGGCGCTGCTGCGGAACCAGCCTTCGAATTCGTGATCGCGCTCGCAGCGCAGCTTGTATTTCATCATGGCGTTATTGTGTGAACTTTCGTCGCAACTTCAAGAGCGAGATTGGGGATGCGCGCTCGCGCCTCGCGGGAACGCGAAGGGTTAATTTCAGCCAGAACCGCTTGCGGCTCTGCGTCCGGAGCTTCTGCAAGAATCTCGCCCCAAGGGCCGACAATGAGCGAATGGCCATAGGTCGCGCGGCCGTCCTCATGGACCCCGCCCTGCGCCGCCGCCAGAACGAAGGAGCCGGTCTCGATCGCCCGCGCCGTCAAGAGCGTTTTCCAATGCGCCTCGCCGGTCTGCTTGGTGAAGGCCGCGGGAACGGCGATGACCTCCGCGCCGGCCCGGGCGAGGTTGCGGTACAAATGCGGAAACCGCACGTCATAGCAAATCGTGAGACCGAGCTTTGCAAGCGGCGTTTCGACGAGGACGGATTCGCCGCCCGGACGATAGACGTTAGATTCCTTCCAGCTTTCTCCATTAGGCAAATCGACGTCGAACATGTGAATCTTGTCGTAGGTCGCCGCGATCTCGCCGCTCGGCGAGAAAAGATAGCTCCGGTTCGCCGCGCGTCTTTCGCCGACGCGCACCGCCATCGACCCAATAAGCAGCCAGACGCCGTGGCTGCGCGCGGCGGCGGCGAAAGACGCAATCTCGGCCAGATCCTTTTCTTCAGGCAGATGGGAGAAGAGGCGCGACGCATCGCGATCGACGACATTGGTCATCTCGGGCGTGACGATGAGTTGCGCGCCTTTCGCGGCGGCCTGCGCTATGAGCGCGCGCGCGGCCTCGACATTACGCGTCCGGTCTATGCCGGAGCGAAGCTGCACGGCGGCGGCGAGGAACGGTTCATGCGGCATTCAGATAATCGTCCAGCTTTCCCTCGCGCTCCAGCGCGACCAGCTCGTCGCAGCCGCCGATATGCCTGTCGCCGATAAAAATCTGCGGGTAGGTGATGCGCCCGCCCGAGCGCTGGATCATCTCCTTGCGCTTTTCCTCATCGAAAGCGGCGCAAATCTCGGTGATCTGCGCGCCCTTCTTTTCAAGGAGCGCAAGAGCGCGCGCGCAGTAGCCGCACAAGGGGCGCGTGTAGACCGTTACAGGCCGCATCAATTTCATTCCTCCGACGCCGAATATGGCGCGGGTCGCGCAGGTTGCAATGATCTTCCTCAACCGGCGTCAAAATGCGTCGACGCCGTCCTTCATCGCGCGGGCGAGAACGAGCGCGTCGACTTCGGCCGCGCCGGCCCGCTTCAGGGCGCGCGCCGCGGCCGACAAGGTCGCCCCGGTCGTCATCACATCGTCTATCAGGATAATGCGCCCGCCGAGGATTTCGGCCTTGCGGTCTTCCCGAACCGCGAACGCGCCAGCGACATTGCGCCGGCGGGCGTCAGCCGAAAGGCTCTTCTGCGGCGGGGTCGCGCGCGTTCGAACGAGTCCGTCGAGCAAAAGCCGCGCGCCCGTTTCCTCCGCGAGGCGCTGCGCCAGGATCGCCGCCTGGTTGAACCGGCGCGCGATCAGCCGGCGCCTGTGCAGCGGCGTCGGGATGAGGATCGTTCCTTCGCGGAACAAGGCCGCGCCGGCGCGTTTCAGCCAGCCGGCGAACAACGGCGCAAGCTCCGTTCTGTCGGAATGCTTGAAACCGACAATCAGCCGGTGACTCGCGTCGTCATAAACGACCGACGCGCGCGCCCGGTCGAAAGCGGGCGGCGCGGCGATGCAGGCGGCGCACTCGGCGCCCTCGCCTTGATCATACGCGAACGGCGCGCCGCAATGCGCGCAAACCGGATCCTCAATGAAACGGATTTTGGACCATCCGGCGGCTGACAGCAGTCCCGGCCTTTCGACCCGTTCGCCGGTGATCGGACATGTGGGGGGAAGGATGAGATCGAGGGCGCGCGATCCCCACGCCCCGACAGCCTTCCCCGCCCTGTCCAGACTTTTCATAAGAAAGTATACGGATCAATGTCGACGACCCGGCGCACGGCGGCCGGCAGTTTCACGCGGCTGAGCCACGCGGCGAGATAGCCCTGAATGTCGACATTACGGCGGGTCTTCAACAAAAAGCGAATCCGGGTCTCGCCGCGCAGCCGATAGAGCGGCGCGGGCGCGGGGCCCCAGAGGTCGACGCCCGGCGCCTCCGGCGCGGCTTCGCAATGCGCGCGCGCGCATTCGCGCAACAGCTTCTCATCGCGCGCGCGCAAAATGACCGCGGCGAGACGGCCATAAGGCGGGAATCCAAGCTCAAGCCGGCCCTGCGCTTCGGCGGCGAGAAACTCGTCGCGCGCCCCGCCGGCGAGCGCCTGCAGGACCGGCGCGTCCGGCTGATAGGTCTGCAAGAGAACGCGCCCCGTCTTCGCCTCTCGCCCGGCCCGCCCGGCGACCTGGCTTAAAAGCTGAAAGGTGCGTTCGGCCGCGCGCAAATCCCCGCCCGCAAGCCCCATATCGGCGTCGACGACGCCGACGAATGTGAGCCCCGGAAAATGATGGCCTTTCGCCACTATCTGCGTTGCAATGAGGATGTCGATTTCGCCATTCCGCATCGCGTCGAGGATGGCGCGCATTTCGGAAGGGCTCTGCACCGTGTCGGACGAGAGCACCGCGCGGCGCGCATTCGGCCAGCGTTCGGCCGTCTCCTCGGCGACGCGCTCCACGCCCGGCCCGCACGCGGCGAGCGCCCCGACGGCGTTGCATGCGGGGCAGGCTTGCGGTTTCGGCATGGAAAAGCCGGTGTGGTGACAGACGAGCTTGTTCTCGAAACGGTGCTCGACGAGCCAGGTGTCAGAATGCGGCGCCTTCATGCGGTGCCCGCAGCGGCGGCAGATCGTCAACGGCGCATAGCCGCGCCGGTTAAGAAACAAGAGCGCCTGTCCCTTCGCCGCGAGGGCCTGATCCACGCCTTCGACGACAGGCGGCGAGAGCCAGCGGCCCGCTTCGGGCGGATCGCGTCTCATGTCGACAAGCCGGACCTCGGGCATTTTTGCTTCGCCGAAGCGCGCCGGCAGGCTTTCAATGCCGTAGCGTCCCTGATCGACATTGACGACCGTCTCAAGCGACGGCGTCGCGGAAGCGAGAATGATCGGAATTTTCGCGAGGCTCGCGCGCGCGACCGCCATATCGCGGCCCTGATAGATAACGCCGTCTTCCTGCTTGTAGGCAGGCTCGTGCTCTTCATCGACCACGATGAGCTGAAGATTCCTGTACGGAAGAAAAAGCGCCGAACGCGCGCCGACGACGAGCCGGGCCGACCCGTCGAGCACGCGCCGGAAAACGCGCCGCCTCCCCGCCGAAGAGACGTCTGAGTGCCAGGCCGCCGGTTCGGCGCCGAAGCGCTCTTCAATGCGTTTCAGGAAAGGCAGCGTCAGCGCGATTTCGGGAATGAGAATGAGAACCTGCGCCGTCGGATCCTTCCTGAGCGCGGCGGCGGCCGCCTCGAGATAGACCTCCGTCTTGCCGGAGCCCGTAACGCCGTCGAGCAGCACGGGACCCGGCGGGCCCTTTTCAACCATCGCAATGAGGGAATCGGCGGCGCGCCGCTGGGCCGGCGAAAGCGGCTTGGGAGGCAGGTCCGGATCGGGCGCGCCGAATGGCGGGTCCGGGTCAATCCGCTCGCCCGACAGCGCGCCGGCCTCGGCGAGCGCGCGCACGACGCCTTCGCCGACGCCGGCCCGCATGGCCAGCTCCTTCGCGGTCAGCGGCGCGCCCGCCGCCTTCGCCGCGTCGAGCACGGCCTGGCGCGCCTTTGTGACGCGCGCCGGCTTCTCGCCCGTCAGACGATATCCGATCAGCCCCTGGGGCGGGCGCAGCGCGTCGCCCGAGCGCATGGAGAGACGCAAAACCGAGCCCAGCGGAAACATCGTGTAGGCGGCGACCCAGTCGATAAAGCCGATCATCTCGGGCGAGAGCGGCGGCGCCTCGAGCTTTTCGGCGATCGTCTTCAACTTCGCCGGATCGACATCCTCGCCCGCCTCGCCGCGCCAGACGACGCCGAGCGCGTCGCGCGGGCCGAACGGCGCGATCACGAAATCGCCCGGCGCCAGCGTCATTCCCGGCGGAGCGATGTAATCGAACGCCTGAAAAAGCGGCAGCGGAAACAAAACCTTGACGCGCGCCGGCGCGGCTTCGGCGGTCTCCGCGGCGCGTCTGAGGCTGTCGTCAGTTCCGTCCATCACCCTGATGCTTGATCCCGCGGCCGGTTTCGGCTGAATTACCGCCCGACCTATAGCGCTTTCGACGCGAACCGACAGGGCTTGCTTCGAGCGCGCAAGGCGTAAGCGGATCTGAAAGGCCGATGGCGCTGGGGGCGCGACGCGGCCGATCCCCCAACGGGCGGACACATGCGTTCTGTTCTTCTTATCGCCGTCGCGGCCCTGTTTTCCCTTGCTGCGACAGGCGCCGAGGCGAAATACAGTTTCTGCAACAAGTCGAGCTATGTGCTCGAAGCGGCGATCGGCTATGTCGACGGCGACCGGCTGACGACCCGCGGCTGGTGGCGGCTGCGTCCCGGCCAGTGCAAGGTGGTCCTGACCGAACAAACCAATCCGGGACGTTATTTCGTTTACGCCGAAGCGATCCCCGGCCATCGCGGGCCCCTGCGCACCTGGTCGGGCGACACGCCGCTCTGCGTCGAGCCCACGGGCTTTTTCAATTTGCGCAATCAGGAAGTCTGCCGCGACGATCCCGCCCGCCAGCGCAATTTCTTCGGCGTCGACGTGACGGCGGCGGCCGGCGGCAACTGGCAGACCGATCTCGTCGAGGCCGCGAATTTCACCGTCTACAGCGCCGAGGTCGCGGGCGTGCAGCGGCTTCTCTACGACGTCGGCAAAAAGGTGACGGCGATTGACGGGCAGCTCGGCCGCGACACCCAGCATCTCATTCTGCAATACCGCAAGGAAAAGGGCCTGCCTGAATCGGCGACGATCGACGACGACCTGATCGATTCCCTGATTCAGGACGCGAATGCGCGCGAAGCAAAGCTCGGCTTCTTCTACTGCAACAAGACCGAAGCCCCGATCTGGAGCGCGATCGCAATCCCTTCAGACAAGGACGGTTACGATTCCAAGGGCTGGTGGCGCCTCGCGCCCGGCCAGTGCGACAAGATCATCAAAGGCCAACTCACCAAGGATCATTATTACGTCTATGCGGCGATGGAGGACGGCCGCGGCGAGCGCCGGCTCGCCGGCGGCGACAAATCCTTCTGCATCAACGCCGTCAAATTCGACGTCTCCAACTCCGAAAGCTGCGCCGATCAGGATCTCGATACTGCCGTTTTCAAACGCGTCGACATAGGAGGCGCTGTGTCGACGACTTTTGATTTCATGCCGAACATGTTCGTCGCGCCGCCAATCGCGCAGGACGGCAAAACTGCGCCGACGGCGTCGAAAAAATAAAACCAGGCGAGACGCCCTAGCGGCGCCCGCTGAAGAACGTCCGCGCCCATGCGTCGGCGGAAAGCCCGCCCGGCCCGCGCCCGAGAACGACGAGAAGCGGCGCCGCCCACAAAAGATGCTCCGACCAGTTCCCGTTGGGATTCAAAAGCTCCGACGGATAGACATAAAACTGGATGACCGCGGTCATGACGAGAAGGCCGAGCGCCGAGGCGCGGCCGAAGAGCCCTATGATCAGTAGCGGGCTTAATATGTTCTCGCCGATGGCGGCGAGTTGCGCCGCAGCCGGCGCAATCGTCTCGGGGAAATGAAACTCCTCAGCGAAGAGATAGGCCTGCGACGCCTTTAAATGAAACAGCTCGAATTTGACGCCGAGAAAATCAGCGCCGTCGAGCTTGGCCTGACCGGACCGCCAGAAGGGAACGGCCGCAGCGACGCGGCAGACGAGCGCGAGAAGCGCGTAAGGAATGGCGTCGCAAAGACGTGCGAAAGACGCATAAAGCGCGCGCATGAACTTCTCCTAGGATTCGGGCGTTTGAACGCCGATGACGATGGGCAGAGAGAGCAGTTCGGACAGGATGTCGGCGGGCGCGGCGTCGGGCTGCGCCGCAAGCCCCGCGCTTAACGCATCGCCCAGCGGGCGGGAGGCGGCGAGATTTTTCAGCGCCGCGAATGGCGCAGGGGCTAACCGGTAAGAAAGCACGGCCGCGTCCGGACGAATGAAGACGCCCTGTTCGCCCGTCTCGGGAAGGTCAAGCCTATCCTGCCTTTCCTCGCGATTATAGATCCAGATCGAATGCGCCGGAAACCGCGAGGAAAAGAATTGCGCAGACGGGTGCAAACGAAATCGCGCGCGGTCGGGATCGACGCTTGCGCGCGCGACAATCTCCTCCGTCTCAAGACTTTGCGCTTCCGCCGCATGATAGGAGGAAAGCCAGGCGATTTCGATCCGCGCGACATCCGGCAGATAGGGAAGACTTCGCGCCGGCTCGAAACTTTCGAGAAAATCCGGAAAGGCGTCGCCATAACGCGCAACGAGCGGCGAGGATGGCCGCCTCGCGTGAAAATATTCATGCGCGGCGAAGCGGAAGAATTCCGCCCCGACGAGCCGTCGGGTTGCGGGAAAAGCGTCTTCGAGAACGCCTAGGAAAGCTGCGCGTACGTTATTGCGATAAACGGCAACACCCGCGGCGACGCGCAAAGAATCGCCTTCTTCGCCCTCAAGCCTGCGCGCCGGCTCGCGCGCGAGGATCGCAGCGCCAAGCCTGCTATAAATCTCTTCATCAAAATGTGCGTCAGGCGACATCGGCGACGCTCTCTTCGAACAATGCGCGCATCATGGCGACTTTTGCACGCCTCGTTTCATCAAGCAGCACGTCAAACGCCGGCGTATCATGGTCCCATTCGATCAGCGTCGGGCGCGGGCCGGCGCGCGCGATAAACCGTTCGTACAGCGCCACGACTTCGTCGCACATCGCAGAGCCGTGATTGTCGACACGGATCGACACGCCTTCGAAGTTGTCGATTGCGTGCCCGGCGAGATGAATTTCGCCGACATTCGCGGGATCGATCGCGTCGAGATAGGCGCTCGCATCGAACCCCGCATTCTCAGCGCTTACAAAGACATTGTTTATGTCAAGAAGAACGCCGCAGCCGGTGCGCCGCGCAAGCTCGTTCAGAAATTCCGGCTCTGGAATATCGCCGCGAGTGCCGGGGAGATAAATAGACGGGTTTTCTATGAGGATCGTGCGGCCAAGCGCCGATTGAATCTGATCGACATGCCGGCAAGCGCGCGCGAGCGATGCTTGCGTCAACGGCGGCGGCAGGAGATCGTTGAAGAAGACGCCGCCATCAGCGCTCCATGCGAGGTGTTCGGAAACGAGCGCCGGCTCATAGCGACGCACGAGTTCGGCGAGACGCGCAAGATGGGCTTCATCGAGATCGTCGCGCCCGCCGACCGAAAGGCATACGCCGTGTACGGATAGATAGTGCTCGGCCCGGACCGCCGACAGCCAGCGATGCGGCGGCCCGCCGGCGCTCATGAAATTCTCGGCGTGGACTTCAAAGAAGCCGAGACCATGCCCGCCAGCGAGCGCCGCCGCGTAATGCTGCGGCTTCAGGCCGACCCCTGCGGCGCGCGCAAGAGCCGAATTTTGGCCGAGCGCGCTCATCACTTGCCCGGATCGCGGTCGAGCGGCGTCAGGCTCCCATGGCGGTCGCCGGGCAGGGAGATTTTTTCACAAGTTCCCGCCGGCACCAGTTTCCAGCTATTGCCCTGATAATCGACCGTCGACGTACCCTGACAAGACGTGCCGGGGCCCGCTTTGCAGTCATTCTGGCCGGCGAGCGCGACGCCATAACATTTCTCCATCTTGTCGGCGGCGTGCGCGGGCGCGCTCGCAGCAATCGCTGTCAGCGCGCAAGCGGCGGCAGACCCAAGAACGATACGCGTCGTGACTGTTTTCATCGATAGTTCTCCATCGTTATTTGTTGCGCCGAACTGGCGATCAGGAATTCGCGAGGAAAAGACAAACGGTTACGCGTCAGCCGGGAAATTCGTCAGCTTGCGCTGAAATTTCCGTGATCATCTCATCGGCGAGCCAACGTGCGACAGTCGAGCCTATTTCTACGACGGTTTGATGATCCTCGCGTCCCGCCGACATCAGTTTACAGAGATCCCCGAAAGACACGCCGGAAAGCGCGGTTCGGAGCGCCATAAATTCGCGCGCATCGATCGTCCTGAAGCTCGGCCGAAGATCACGCCGCCACACGCACAAAGCGGCCGACGCCGGCAAGGCCTCAGCCGCGGGCGGCGTCTCGCCTGCGGCCAGCGCCGACCAGATCGCCCCGGCGTTCGTCGAAACGGGGCGAAGCCGCAAGGTCGGAACAAAGCGCAGCCGCGCATTCTCCCAGTTGATATCGCCGAGCGTCTCAGCGCGCGCCGGCGCGGCGTCCGCGCCGATAAAGGCGCGGTGCATTTCCCATTCGAGCCAGGCGAGTTCGCCGACTTCCGGATCGGCGGGATAAAGTCCGTCAAGCAGCGCCGCAAATCGGTCGCCGAAATCCGCGAGCGTCCAGCTCGACGGCGGGCAGGCCGCGATATAGCGCGAGATCGCTTCGTCGAAGCGACTGTCGCCGAGCCATTCCCAGGTTTTTTCGAAATTCTCCCGTAGGGCGTCGCGCAGCCGCGCGCGATAGGCGTTGTGGTAAACGCCGAATTTCGTCGACGCGTCGCCTTGAATAAAAGCGGGGGCGCGCCGCTCGCCATCGCGCAAGGCGGCGACGAATGCGCGCTGAAGCGCGACCAGCGTCACGCCGCCGCCTCCCTGTTTCGCGGCGTGTGCGCGCGCGCAATATCGAGTTCGCCGAGAAGATCACCGAGCGGAGGAATATTGTCGTCGCGCTCAATCATCGCCGCCGCTTCCGGAATGCGGCGGCGCACCGTTTCATAAAGCCGCCACACGGGCTCCGGCACGTCGTGATCATGCGTGTCGATCAGCAGATCGCCATTGACGCTGTGTCCGGCGAGATGAATCTGGCGCACGCGATCCAGAGGCGCGCCGTCGATATAGTCGGAAGGATCGAACCCGTGATTGACCGCGCTCACATATATATTGTTAACGTCGAGAAGGAGATAACATCCCGTGCGCTCGCACAGAGCGCGAAGAAACTCCCACTCCGTCATGACGCTTTGCGAAAATGCGACATAGCTCGACGGGTTTTCAACAAGAATCGGGCGCTCCAGAAAATCCTGCGCGAAACGGATATTCGCGCATACGACATCGAGCGCCTCTTCCGTGTAAGGCAGAGGCAGGAGATCGTGCGAATTGAACCCATCAACGCCGGTCCAGCACAGATGGTCTGATATCCACAAGGGACGAGCGCGTTCGGCGAGCGCCTTGAGGCGCGCCAGATAATCCGGATCGAGACCGCCCGCCGAGCCGAGCGACATCGAAACGCCGTGCATGACGACGGCGTGGCGCTCGCGCACCGCATCGAGCACGCGCAAGGGCCGACCGCCCTCGATCATGAAATTTTCGGAGATGATCTCGACGAAATCGACCGGAATTTCGCGTGTCAGGTAGTCGTTGAAATGGACCGTCCTGAGGCCGAGCCCGAAACCGTCGAACGAATTGAGCGTTTCCATCGCCAGCGCCTCCGCCTGGCGGCCGCCCCGGCCGACTTAGGTCGGCCGGGGCGGCCGATTTCGGCTAGCTCGCCGACAAATCGCCGATAACGCCGCCTCTTTCAAAACATTGGCTGGCTTTCGTCGCCTTGAAGCCGCGACCTTTGCACGAATTCTGGCCTTTGCAGTCATTCGCAGTCGTCTTGCAGTCCGCCTGGCCCTTGCAGGAATTGATTCCATAACAATGGACCGTGTCCGCGGCGCCGAGCGCGCCGCCGGTCGAGCCGGCGGGCGCCGGCGCGGCGCTGGCCGCGGACGCAAGAGCGTAGATGGCGACGGCGGACGCGAGCGTCGCGCCGGTCTTCAGCGTAATCATGCGGATATCCTCCACCCTGATGGTTGAGCCGGATTGGCGAGTCGTTTTTCGCTGCGGCGGCGCGGGCGGTTACGCGCTCACGCGGTTGTTACCAGCGCAACACAAAGGGGCCGAGGACAGCGCCTGCGAGCGCGGCGGCGAGAATCCCCAGCGAATACCAGATGAGCACGAAGGCCGCCCCGACTTCCGGGCAATGGAGGCTATAGACGCTCGCCGCGATTCCCCCCGCCGCGAGACCGGCCGCCGCCCCGGCCGCCCGCAGCCGCGTCGGCGCGAAGCGGCGGAAGGCGACCAGCAAGCCCGCAAAGACCGGGATCGAAATCAAGAAAATATAGGTCGAACAGACGCGCGCGCTGTCGCCAAGGATGAGCTTCGGCCAGAGCGACGACGCGGTGAAATAAAACTGCCAAGCCGCGATGTCGGCGAGGACGAAGACTGGAACGACGAGCAGCCAGAATCGGCTGGTCGGCCGCGCCTCGGGGCGCGCGAGATGAACGCTGGCCAGCAGCCCGCCGGCGCCGAGCGAGGCGACATAAATCAATTTCATCCAGAACGTGAAGCCGAATACGGCGCGCGCAAGATCGGGGCGCAACCCCAGAACAAGAGCGACGCCGGCCAGGGCAAGGCTCGCGCCCGCGGCCGCGCCGATGCAGAGCCGCGCCGCCATCGACCGGCGCGGAACCGGCTTCAGATCGCTCGCAAGCTTGCGGATAAGAAGATCGGTGTCCATTCACCCGTCCTTGCGAAAACGCGCGGCGAGCGATTTGAGGCCGCGATGAACCGAGACCTTCACATGCGCCGCCGAAAGCCCGGTCGAGAGCGTCGCATCCGCAACGCTTTCGCCCCGGAGCTTCATCGCCTCGATCGCGGCGCGTTGTTTGGCCGGCAGGCTGTCGAGCAGCCTGGCGACATCCATGCGCGCGGCGACGGCTTCCTCGAACCCCGCGGCGGCATGGCGTTCGTCGAGCGCCTCGGCGGGCGCGGCCGCGCCGCGACGGCGGAAATAGTCGACCAGCTTGTAGCGCGCGATCGCATAGACCCAGGGCAGGAACGGCCTTTCCCGATCATAGGTCGACCGGCGCGTGTGAATGGCGAGCAAGGATTCCTGCACGAGGTCGTCCGCATCCTGCGCCGCGCTCGCGAGACGGCGGCCGAAATAAGCGCGCAGAACAGGCGCGAGCGCGCGCAAAAGCGCCTCATAGGACGGCGAATCGCCTTCGAGTCCGTTAATCATCAACGTCCTGAGCAGCTCTTCGTCGGGCCTCACGGGGTCTTCCTGTTCGGTATTCGCGCGGGCGCGCGCAGAAGTTACAAACGCCTAGGCGCGGCGGATGGGCGCGGAGATCCGCGCGCGCGGCAGACAAGGATCAATGAGTTGAACGCCTCCCTAGCCCGCGGGCACTATATCTGCTCTTTGGCCTCAAAACGAGCCGCCGATGGGGCCCCCGCCCCGACAGGACCTTTTCGATGACGCCTCCCCGCCCCGATCTGCGCCATGTCGACGCCTGGGTGTTCGACCTCGACAACACGCTCTACCCGGCGACATGCAATCTCTTCCGCGAGATCGATTCGCGCATGGCGGCCTTCATCCGCGAGGAGCTGGGCCTCGGGCCCGACGAGGCGCGCCGCCTGCAAAAGGACTATTATGTGCGCTACGGCACGACCATGGCGGGCCTCATGCGCGAGCACGATGTCTGCCCCGAGCGTTTCATGGCCTTCGTCCACGACATCGATCTGACGCCGGTGGCCCCGGCGCCGGAGCTTTGCGCGGCGATCGAGGCCCTGCCCGGACGCAAATTCGTCTTCACCAACGGATCGGCCAAACACGCCGCGAATGTGTTGGGCCGGCTGGGCCTGTCGCATTGCTTCGACGAGGTGTTCGACATCAAAGAAGCGGGCTGGACGCCCAAGCCCCATCGCGTAACTTACGAGCGCTTCCTCGCCGCCCACGCGGTCGCGCCGTCGCGGGCCGCCATGTTCGAGGACATCGCACATAATTTGAAAGAAGCCTTCGAGCTCGGAATGACAACCGTGCTTGTCGCGTCGCAGGCCGACTGGATCGCCGATGAGCCGGATGAAAAGCGTCCCGCCAGGCCCGGGGAGGCTTACGACTACGTTCATCACATTACGGACGATCTCGCCGGATTTTTGAGGGGATGCGAAACCGCAGCCGGGTTCGCGCAACACGCTAAGGAACAGGCATGACCAGCCATAAGGACCTCGCCCTTGTAATCGACGACGCCTGGGACAACCGGGAGAATATCGGCCCGACGACAAAGAACGGCGTGCGCGACGCGGTCAACGAGGCGATCGCGCTGCTCGATTCCGGCAAGGCGCGCATCGCGGAGAAAAAGGGCGATCGGGACTGGCGCGTGCATCAATGGCTGAAAAAGGCCGTGCTGCTGTCCTTCCGCCTATATCCGAACCATGTGATCGCCGGCGGGCCCGGCGCGGGCTTCTGGTGGGACAAGGCGCCCTCGAAATTCATCAGTCTCGGCGCGGAGGATTTCACGCGCGGCGGTTTTCGCGTCGTGCCGCCGGCGACCGTCCGGCGCGGCGCCTATATCGGCCCGAAAGTCGTATTGATGCCGAGCTTTGTGAATATCGGCGCCTATGTCGACGAGGGGACGATGGTCGACACCTGGGCGACTGTCGGCTCCTGCGCGCAGATCGGCAGAAACTGCCACATCTCGGGCGGCGTCGGCATCGGCGGCGTTTTGGAGCCTTTGCAAGCCGCGCCCGTGATCATCGAAGACAATTGTTTCATCGGCGCGCGTTCGGAAGTCGCCGAAGGCGTCATCGTGCGCGAAGGCTCTGTCATTTCCATGGGCGTTTATCTCGGCCAGTCGACCAAAATCGTCGACCGTGCGACGGGCGAAATCACATATGGCGAGGTGCCGCCCTATTCCGTCGTCGTTCCAGGCGCCCTGCCCTCGGCGAAGGGCGGACCCAGCCTTTATTGCGCAGTCATCGTCAAGCGCGTCGATGAAAAGACGCGCGCAAAAACCTCCGTGAACGAGCTCTTGCGGGATTGAATTGCGAAAACATTGTCGCAAATTTCCGCGCAGATAAGTTGAAACTGACCGCTTGCGCAAATTTTTTTGCGCCCGATCGGCCCGCATGAACAAAGGCGGCTCGCCTTTCAGGCGACGCCAATTGCGCGAAAGCCCCAATCAGGGGGTTCGATAGTTATCAACCGGCGCAGGCGCGCTCTTACCTTTCGATCAGCGTGAATTGAAAGGACGCCATGCAGACCGCGCCGTCACATTTTCGGAACGAATTTCTCGCGCATGGTGACGAGCTCCTCCGCGGAGGTCGGATGCAGCGCGCATGTTTCGTCGAAATCGCGCTTCGTCGCGCCGGCCCTCAGCGCGATGGCGAGACACTGGATCATTTCGGGCGCGCCTTCGCCGACAATATGGCAGCCGAGAACCCTGTCCGTATCCGCGTCGACGACAAGCTTCATCATCGTCCGGTGTTCGCTGCCCGAGAGCGTGTTCTTCATCGGGCGGAAATCCGTCTTGTAGATGTCGATATGTTTGAAGGCGCGCCGCGCCTCATGTTCGGGAAGGCCGACAGAGCCGACAGGCGGCTGCGAGAAAACGGCGCTCGGAATCAGGGCGTAATCCATCTTCGTCGGCTTGTTGTTGAAGACGGTCTCGGCGAAGGCCGCGCCTTCGCGGATGGCGACGGGCGTCAGATTGACGCGGTCGGTGACGTCGCCCACCGCGTAAATATTCTCGACGGAGCTCTGCGACCACTCATTCACCTTGATCGCGCCTTTGTCGGTCAATTCGACGCCCGCCTCTTCGAGCCCCATGCCGCGGGTCGCCGGCTTTCGTCCCACCGCCCAGAAAACGAGATCGCAATCGATCGATACGCCTGTCGACAAACGCACGCGCTTGTTATCGCCGTCGAGCGCTTCGATCTTCTCAAAGACCGCCTGCGTAATGACGCGCACGCCGAGCCGCTGCAGACCGCGATGAACCGCAACCGAAATATCGCGATCGAAATAGCGGAGAATGTCTTCGCCGCGATAAACAAGGCAGACCTCGCAGCCGAGCCCCCGGAAGATGCAGGCGAACTCGACCGCGATATAGCCGCCGCCGGCGATCACCACATGCCTCGGCAGCTTTTCGAGATGGAAGGCTTCGTTCGACGTGATCGCGAGCGAGCCGCCGGGCACGGTCTCATCGACCCATGGCGCGCCGCCGGTCGCGATCAGGATTTTATCGGCGGTGACGTCGCGTCCTTCCTTTACGAGATGAACGGTGTGCGCGTCCTTCAGCACGGCGCGCGTGTCGAAGATATCCGCGCCGGCGTTTTTCAGATTGCGGATATAGATGCCGTTGAGGCGGTCGATCTCATCGTCCTTATTGGCGATAAGCCGCGGCCAGTCGAATTCGACCTCGCCCGCCGTCCAGCCATAGCCCTTCGCCTCTTCGAAGGCGTGGCCGAACTCGGATGCGTAGACGAGGAGCTTTTTCGGCACGCAGCCGCGGATGACGCATGTGCCGCCGACGCGATATTCCTCCGCGACGCCGACGCGCGCGCCATACATCGCCGCGAGCCGCGAGGCGCGCACGCCGCCGGAGCCGGCGCCGATGGTGAACAGGTCGTAGTCATAGCTCGGCATGGAGCGGCCTTTCATACAGCGGCGTTACGCGATCGGAGCGACTCAGCTCGGGAGAAATCCGATTCCGGTACGAAAGCGAACATCCTGGAACTCCATGACTTCGATCTGGAAAGCATTGAGGAATTCGCGATAGATCGCCTCATGGATCGGGTCGAGCGCGCCGGCGAATTCGAGCGGCGTGCGGATCATCGGCTGCGCGCCGACAAATACGTCGAACGCCTCGCCGGCGACCTCCGCCGAAACGGCGGTTCTCAGCCAGAGCGCGCCCTTGTCCTCGACATTGCCGACAATGAGCGACACGCCGAAACGCACCGGTTCGAGTGCAATCACTTGCCGCCCGTGAAAACTGAACGCTTCCTCGCCATAGTCGCGGCGCGGGTCGAACGCGCCTTCAGGCGGCACGCCCGACACGCAGGCGCTGTCGCAGCCCATATAGGCGGGAAAGCCGGCGATCACCGCCTCGCCGAGCGCGCGCGCGCGCAGCAGATTCTGAAACGCCGCCTCGCCGTAATCGCTGATGGCGCGTTTGAGCTCCTCATATCGCGAGGCGGGCGCTGGATGGTCGTCCGTCGACATGCCGCCAGCCTAGCGCCCGGACGACTTGGACGCCAAGGCGTCTTCGCCGGCGCGCATTATCGTGATGTCAGCGTCTCGACCCCGTCCGGGCCGGCGAGGATCACAAGATCGGCGAGTCCGATGAAAAGGCCGGTTTCAACAACGCCTGGAATCGCATGCAAAGCCGAATCGAGCGCGGCCGGCTCGGCGATAAGCCCGGCGCGGCAATCAAGGATGAAATTCCCGCCGTCGGACAAGAACGCCGCGCCGTCGCGGCCTTTTCTCAGGCTGACCTCGGCTTTGAGCCCCGCCGCGGCGAGCGTCTCGCGGATTCGCCGCACGGTCAGGCCGAAGGCGAAGCGGTCGATTTCGACGGGGAGCGGAAACGCGCCGAGCGCGGCCACTTTCTTCGAGGCGTCGGCGATCACGACGAAGCGCCGCGCCGCGGCGGCGACAATCTTCTCGCGCAGGAGCGCCCCGCCGCCGCCTTTGATGAGATTGAGCCGCGAATCAGTTTCGTCGGTTCCGTCGACGGCGAGATCGATCACCGTCGTTTCATCCGCGTCGATCAGCGGCACGCCCGCTTCCGCCGCGCGCCGGCGCGTATCCTCGGAGGTCGGAACGCCGCGCACGCGCAGGCCGGCGCGCATCCGCTCGCCGAGAAGTTTTATGAAATGCGCCGCGGTCGAGCCGGTGCCAAGCCCCAAAGTCATGCCGTCGCGAACCAGTTCGATCGCTTCTTCGGCGGCGCGGCGCTTGCAATCATCCGGGGTCATTTCTTTCCGTTCACTCCTGCCTCTTCCCCTCATGCGCCTTTCGGAAGCGCGCGGCCCAGCCGGGAATGTCTTTTTGACGGCCGCGCGCGACGGCGAGCGCGTCGTCTTCGACATTGCGCGTGACGACCGAGCCGGAGCCGACATAGGCGCCTTTGCCGATGCTGACCGGCGCGACGAGCGCGGCGTTCGAGCCGATAAACGCGTCAGCGCCGATTTCCGTTCGATGCTTTCCGAAACCGTCATAATTGCAGGTGATCGCGCCGGCTCCGATATTGGCGCGGGCGCCGACGCCGGCGTCGCCTATATAGGCGAGATGATTGACCTTGGCGCCTTCGCCGATCGTCGCGGCCTTGACCTCGACGAAATTGCCGACGCGCGCGCCTGTCTGAAGCTCGGCGCCCGGCCGCAGCCTTGCGAAAGGCCCGACCTGCGCGCCCGGCCCGACGCGCGCGCCTTCGAGATGCGAAAACGCCCGGATGCGCGCGCCGTCGGCGATCGAAACGCCTGGCCCGAACCAGACATTCGGCTCGACGACGACGTCGCGGCCGATCTGCGTGTCATGGGAGAAATAGACCGTCGACGGATCAATGAGCGTCGCGCCGTCGGCCATGGCGAGAATGCGGCGCCGTTCCTGAAAGATCTGTTCGGCGGCGGAGAGTTCGATACGCGAATTGACGCCGAGCACTTCGTCTTCATCGCCGAACGCGACGGCGAAGCCCTGTCCTTCGCCGCGCGCCATAGCGATAATGTCGGTCAGATAATATTCGTTCTTGGCGTTGTTCGGCGCGAGCCGCGGCAACGCCGAACGCAGAAACGCCGCCTCGACCGCCATCACGCCGGAATTGCAGAGATCAATCGCGAGTTCTTGCGGAGAAGCGTCCTTGGCTTCGACGATGCGCTCAAGGCCGCCCGCCTTGTCGAGCACGAGCCGCCCGTAGCCGCCGGGATCGGCGGCGCGAAAGCCGAGCACGGCGCCCGCGCGCCCATGCGCGGCTTTGACGAGTCCGCGCAAGGTCTGCGGTTCGATCAGCGGCGTATCGGCGTAGAGAATGAGAACGACGCCGTCGAAGCCTTCGAGCGCCGGCGTCGCTTTGGCGACCGCGTCGCCCGTGCCGCGCGGCGGGGCCTGGACGGCGATCTGCGCGTCCGGACGCAGCGCCGTCGCCGCTTCGCGCACTTGCGGCGCCTGATCGCCGACGACGATCGCAAGCCGTCGGGGATCGAGCGCGGCCGCCGCGTCGATCACGTGAGCGAGCATCGGCTTGGCCCCGACGGGGTGGAGCACTTTCGGGAGGTCCGATTTCATCCTGACGCCCTGGCCGGCCGCCAGAATCACCGCCGCGATCGCAGTATTGTCCATAGTTCTTTTTCCCTTAGCGCTCGCCAACAGCGTCCCGCAGGGTTAGACGGGCGGATAAGCGGATTCGCGCCGCGGCGCGCCCCGCGCGTCTTGTTGTCTTGAAAGGGCGGAGAAGTAAATGCGCGATAATCTCAAAGGCGTCGCTGTGATTTTCGATCTCGACGGCACGCTGATAGACACCGCGGGCGATCTCGCGGCCGCCATGAACCACGTCCTCCTGCGCGAAGGGCTCGAGCCGATCCCGCTCGCCGAGGTTCGTCATCTCGTCGGACACGGCGCGCGCGCCATGCTCCGGCGCGGCTTTGAAGCCCATGGCCGACAGCCGGACGACGACGCCATGGACCGCCATCTCCAGCTCTTTCTCGAACATTACTATGCGAATATCGCCGAACATTCACGGCCGTTTCCCGACGCGATTGAGGCGATCGGGCGGCTGAAAGAAGACGGCGCGAAAGTGGCGATCTGCACCAATAAGCGCGAAGAGCCCTCCCGGCTCCTGCTTCAGGCGCTGCGGATCGAAAGCCTGTTCGAAGCCGTCGTCGGCATGGACACGACGGACAAGGCCAAGCCGGACCCCAAGCCGGTGAGACGCTGCCTGGAGCTCGCCGGCGCGCGCGAGGGCGTGTTCATCGGGGACAGCGACATCGACATCAAGGCCGCCGAAGCCGCCGGTTTGCCTTGTCTCGTCGCCAGTTTCGGGTACGGGCCCCGCCTCCTGATGGGCGAGGCCTATGCGAGTTTCGACGAGTACCGGTCGCTGCCGGCGCTCGTCTATGATGCGCTCGATTGAGTCTAGTTCGCCTCGATCGGCCGCATCCGGCGCGGCATGCCGTTGACCATGTCGCTTCGAAGATCGGTGCGCGCCGAGCGCATCGTCGAGACAAAACCTTCGTCGCGGGTTTCAACGTCCACGTCGAAGCCGCGTTTCCTCCAGAACTCCTTGATTTGCGCCGCCAGCCGCGACGCCCCATCGCGCGTGCAAAGATCCGACATCAACGACCTCAATCTCTGTGTCAGCCTCGGTGTCAGCAGGCTCTTCACGCAAAGAATATAAGGTTGACTGATTTTTTCAAGAGCAGACGCGAAAAAATAAAACCATGCAGTTTACCGGAAACCCCCATAATTGCTTGTATTTATACTGCGGCGCACAAAGCTTGCGCGGCGCACGCGGTGAATTTATTAGTTACACTTATATTTCGCGGGATACGTTATGAATGATTTCGACACCACCGGCTTCGCCACGATCGGCGAACGCATTCGCGCCGCAAGGAAGGCGGCGGGGCTGAACCAGGCCGACCTCGCCGCGCGCATCGGCGTCAGCCAGCCGTCCGTCGCCAACTGGGAGAGCGGCGTCCACGACCCGCGTCGGCTTATGCTGGCCAAGGTCGCCGAAGCGCTCGCGACGCCGCTCGAATGGCTCGCAGAAGGCGCCCGCTCGAGCGTCGAACGCGACAAGAGTCCCGGCGCGGCCTATCTGCGCCGGCCGCTCCACCACACGCCCGTCATCAGCTTTTCAGACGCCGCCCGGCTGCTCGACGATCCGGCCGTCGACCCCCATTCGGTCGCCGAAGATTATATTCCCGTGACCGTCGGCTCGCACCGCGTGTTCGCGCTCTTCGTCAACGACGCCGCCGTCAATCTCGCCTTTCCGAAAGACACGCTGGTCGTCATCGACTATGCGGACCGGCGTCCCGTGGACGGCACCTTTTGTCTCGCCGCGCCGATGAGTTTTCCGCTGTTGCGGCGCTGGCGCGACGCGCCGGCGCGGCTCGAGCCTTATTCAAGCGATCCTTCGCACAAAACAATCATGATCGACGGCGACCCGCGCATCATCGGATGCGCGCGCGTCTCGATTCGATTCCACTGATATTGTTCCTTATACGGACTTTCTATGCGGCGTCCCGCGCATAAGATGATCGTATCGCCGGAAGCGCCTCATGCGCGGCGGCGAATTCGTCGCGAATTCTTCCCATGAGCGCGCGGATTCGCGCGGCGTCGCAAGCGCCGGCGGCCTCCTGTTCTATCGCGCTCGCCGCTTCTGCGAGCCGGCGCGCGCCGACATTGAGGCTCATTGATTTGAGGGCGTGCGCGGAAGACTTTAACTCCTTCGCGTCATCGCAGGACCGCGCCGCCTTCGCAAGGCGCATTGCGGCGGGCTTTGAATGCTCCGCAAAAAGATCGAGCGCGCGCACGGTTAAGTCTCCTCCGCTCGACTGCATTGCGGTCAGACTGTCGAGGACCGTTCGATCGAAAACATCCGTTGGCGGCGTATCGCCCTTCTCAGGCGCTCGATCCGGCGGAGACTTCGTCGCTTGCGGCGCTGCGGGAGCCGGCCGCGCCCGCGCGGGCAGATGCGCGGCGATGGCGCCCGCCAGCGCGTCAAGCGTGAATGGTTTGGTCAGATAGTCGTTCATGCCGGCCTTCGCCCATTCGTCATACGCGCCGGCGACATGCGCTGTGAGCGCCAGGATCGGAATCGGCGGCGCGCCTGTCTCGGCTTCGAAAGCGCGGATCGCGCGCGTCGCCTCGAAACCGTCCATACCCGGCATGGAGCAATCCATGAGGATGAGATCGAATTGGCCGGTCTTCGCCGCCTCGACGGCGCTCGCCCCGTCTTCGACAAGGGTCGCCTGCATGTCGAGACGCAACAGCGCTTCGCGCACCACCTCGCGATTGACTGGGCTGTCGTCAGCGGCGAGCACGCGCGCGCCGAAGAAGGAAGGCAGCGTCGAGGACTTCGAACCGCCGCTCGCGCGCGCCGCCGCGCCGCGCCGCAAACGCCCCTCCAGAATGCGCTCGATCTGACTCATCACGTCGTCTCGCGACAACGGCTTGATGAGCAGATCCTCTGCAACGCCGGACTCAAGCAGCCTGTCCGAAGCGGCGTCGCCAAGCTCGGAAACGCAGATGCGCGTCGGTATCCACTGGTCGGGATCGCCGGCGACCGCCTTGTGAAACGCGTCCAGAAACTCGGGCGCCGCGAAGATGATATCCGTATACGCAACATAGGATACGATCGCGCTGCCCTGTCCGACGATCTGCGTCGATACCCCGGCCTCCTCCAGATAGCGGGCCAGCATTTTCGCCGTCGCTGCGCCAGCGACAGCGATGATCGCATTCTTGCCGCGCGCGGCTTCCGGCCCGGCGCGCGGCGGCTCGATCACGCGGGACGGGAAGCTGAACTGAAAGCGCGATCCCCTGCCCTCAATGCTCTTGACGCTGATCGTTCCGTTCATTCTTTCGACCAGCCTGCGGCAGATCGCAAGTCCGAGACCTGTGCCGCCGAACTTGCGCGTCGTCGTCTGGTCCGCCTGGCTGAAAGCCTCGAAAATCGCCGCCTGCTTGTCCTTTGGAATGCCGACGCCCGTATCGGAGACCGAAAATTCTATGACGCAGGACTGATCGCGCGTGCGAACCCGCTTCGCCGAGACGACGACTTCGCCTTTTTCTGTGAATTTCAAAGCGTTATTAACGAGATTGGAAAGGATCTGATTGAGGCGCACCGGATCGCCTTCGATTTTCTCGGGCACGCCCGGACCGACATACGCCGCCAAATCGACGCCCTTGCTCGAGGCGCGCTCCCAGAAGAGGCCCACGACGTCGTTGATGATTCCGACAGGGCTGACCGGAATCAATTCCAGTTCGAGCCGACCGGCTTCGATTTTGGACAGGTCGAGAATGTCGTTGATAATGGCGAGAAGGCTTTGTCCCGATTTGACGACCACGTCGGCATACCGCTTCTGTCGCGGGTTGAGATCCGCCGCGCTCAGAAGCTCCGCCATGACCAGCATGCCGTTCATGGGCGTGCGGATTTCATGGCTCATCGTGGCCAGAAACTCCGACTTCGCCAGATTGGCCGCTTCTGCGTCCTCCTTGGCCTGATTCAATTGACGCGTGCGTTGCTCGACCGTCTTCTTCAGATTTCTCTGATGCGCGATGAGCTGCGCGTCACGCTCCTGAATTTCGTTGAGCATGTCGTTGAACGAATCGACGAGCAAGCCGATTTCGTCATTGCTTTCGCGCGCGGCGCGCAGGCCGAAATCGCCGGTCCGGCGGACTTCCGCCATGGTGTCAGAGAGCGCGAGGATGGGCCGCGTCACGGCGCGTTGCATTCTGAGCGCGATGAGCAGACCGATGCCGGCCGCCCACAAAGCCGCGACCAGCGCGTCCCACATCAAACGCGCGATCCGCTCGGAGAGCGAAGAGGTGTCAGCTTCAAGCCAGATCCAGCCAATGGTCTCGCCGTCGTCGACGATGGGCGCTTTCGCGACCGCCACTTTCGACGTCAGCATGGAGAGCGCCCGCATGGTCGGCGTCATGGAGAGCGCCGTCCTGTCGCTCGCGAAAGACGCGGACGCGCCGCGTTCGATGAACTCCGAACCGTCGGCCGCCTCGACGCGAACATATTTGACCGTCGGGACTTTCGCCATGGCGCTCAGCGCGTCAAGCGCGGCGGCTTTGTCGCCGGCGCGAACGTCTTGGGCGATCGCCGACGCGAAGACGCTGGCTGCGCCGTTCAATTCCGCGACCTTGCTTGCTCCGTACTGGACGATCTCCCGCCACATCGACGAAGCCGTCACAATCGCCACGGCGCCGAAAATCGCCGCGATCACGAGCGTCGTCAGCCGGCTGCGGAGAGACTTATCGAGCAGCTTCACAAGAAAAAGTCCGATTATCCTTTGCTTTGAAGCCCCTATATTGTGTCGCGAACTGATTTCGAATTGCTTGAAAAGGGCGACGTAAACAAGTTCTTAATATTAACCGCCAATAGTGTGTTCGCCTG
Source organism: Alphaproteobacteria bacterium (assembly GCA_016125425.1). Classification (GTDB taxonomy): domain Bacteria; phylum Pseudomonadota; class Alphaproteobacteria; order Caulobacterales; family Parvularculaceae; genus Amphiplicatus. The sequence continues at coordinate 32,528 of WGLT01000018.1, read as the reverse complement.
GGGAGAAAGTGGCGACAGTCCCGTGACGCCGGTCAACGCGACACCTTTGCATTCCGCGCGCATCCTCCTAGTCGAGGATGACCCGATCATGCGCGAGCTGGCCGCGGCGAAACTCCGCGAAACCGGCTATGAACCCGTTGTCGCAGCAAACGGCGCCGAAGCCTTCACGCTCCTTATTCGGCGCAATGTCGATCTCGTAATCTCCGATCTCGACATGCCGGAAATGAACGGGTTCGAACTGACGCGTCTCATCCGCAAAACCGACAAGCTCAAGGATGTGCCCGTGATCGTGATAACGGCGAGCGATCACGCGAGCGCCGTTGACGCGGCCTTCGCCGCCGGCGCGACGTCTTTCCTCGCAAAGCCGATCAACTGGACCCTGTTCGGCCAGTCGGTCCTGTTCGTTTTAAGGGCGAGCCGCGATCAACAGGCTCTGCGGATAGCGCGCGATCAGGCCGAGGCCGGAGCGCGTTTCAAGGATTGCCTGATGTCCGTGATGAGCCATGAGCTCAGAACGCCCCTCAATGCTATCATCGGGTTCGGACAAATTCTCGCCGAGCAATTCGAACGCGAGCAGGACCATCTTCACGCCGAATATGCGGAATACATCGTGGACGGCGGCAAGCGCCTGTTGAGTTCGGTGTCAGACATGCTTCTCGCCTCGGACGCGCGCTCGGGGCCGATTACGATCAACGAAGTCGACTGCACGGTCGGCGAAATCGTCTCAGAAGCGTGTTCGATTGTTCAGAAAGTCGCTTCTCTCGCCGGCGCCGACATTCAGGTTATTCTGGAGGACGGCGAGGCCGAGCTGCGCTGCGATCGCGTCCTGCTGGCGCGCGCCCTCGCGAAGCTTCTCGACAACGCCATCAAGTTTTCTCCTCCGGGCGTGCGGATCACGCTCGCCGCCACGATGACATCCGGAGGTCTTGGTCTTCTTATAGAAGACACCGGGCCCGGCATCGACGCAGAGAAGCTCGCCGCGCTCGCTCAGCCATTCGCGCAGCCCGACATGTCGCTCAAGCGCTCGAGGGAAGGGATGGGTCTCGGCATCCCGCTGGTGCGCGCGATCGCCGCCGCGCATGACATCGCCTTCAAACTGGATTCAGAGCCGGGACGGGGCGTGCGCGCGCTTCTCCTCATACCGGGCTCCCGCCTGCTGCCGCGCCGCGTGCGTCAATTGCCGCAGGAGAGCGCCGCCGGCGACGCCGCCGCGCGCTAGGGACCTTTTCTCCCGCGCCGCCGCGGCGCTTGACCGCGCGCCGCGCGCCGCTATGACTTTCCTCCCGGCCGGTCCGGGCGCGTAGCTCAGCGGGAGAGCACTACGTTCACACCGTAGGGGTCACTGGTTCGATCCCAGTCGCGCCCACCATCACCCAAGATCAACGCCGATTTCTTCCGGCCGCGCGGAACGCGTCGCCTGTCTCGCTTGCGCGCTACGACCCGCAGCCCGCCGGGGCGAGCAGGTTCTGCCGTGTAGAGATGATTCTGCTACGCCTTGGCGCAAAGCTCGAAAAACTTGGGCGATACGACTTTTTTGGCTTGTTTTTTAACTGCCTCGTGGTGTATGCCTCCAACGCGCCGTCAGGAACGGCGAAATGGGGCCGACACATGCTGCTCGCAGCTGAGACAGGGTTGAACGGAGTTGCGGCTTTCGCCGCAGATTTCGCATGCCTGTCCGGCCTCCTCCTTAGCCTCGTACTCCTTATTAGCTCCTACCCGGGAGCGGCCATGGAGCGCGTGCGCTAGACTAAAGAAAAGCACGGACCTCCAGAGCCCCGCTCCCGAAAGGGAAGCGGGTTTTTTGCGTTTGGCGGTCCGTTCGGAAGGCGAACGGATGACGGACGGAAGAAAAAGATCAGACGCCCTTGTGAAAGGCCCCAGTCGCGCGCCAGCGCGCGCGATGCTGCGCGCCGTCGGGCTGACCGACAAGGACTTCGATCAGCCGCTCGTCGCGGTCGTCAATACCTGGACGACGGTCACCCCCTGCAATGTTCATCTGGCGAAGCTCGCCGAGCCCGTTCGCGAAGGGCTGCGGGCCGCCGGGGCGACTCCGATCGATTTCAATACGATTGTCGTTTCCGACGGGATCACCATGGGCGCGGAGGGGATGCGCGCCTCGCTGATCTCACGCGAAGTGATCGCGGATTCAATCGAACTCGCGGTTCGCGGACACGCCCTCGACGCCGCCGTCATTATCGTCGGTTGCGACAAGACGATTCCCGCAGCGGCCATGGCGCTCGCGCGCATGGATATTCCGGGCCTCGTTTTCTATGGCGGAACGATCATGCCGGGCCATTGCCGCGGGCATGACGTCTCGATTCAAGATGTATTCGAAGCGGTCGGCGCGCACGCCGCCGGCTCGATATCTGATCGAGATCTCGATGAAGTCGAACGCGCCGCCTGCCCCGGCGCCGGCGCCTGCGGCGGACAGTTCACCGCGAATACGATGGCGATGGCCCTTGCCTTTCTGGGGCTGGCGCCGATCGGCGCGGGCGATCCGCCGGCCGTCGACCCGGCGAAGCTGCGCGAAGGCGAACGCTGCGGGCGTCTCGCGGCGAAACTCGCCAAGGAAGGAACGACTGCTCGGCGTTTCGTGACGCCGGCTTCGCTCCGCAACGCGGCGATGGCGGTCGTCGCCAGCGGAGGCTCGACAAACGCCGTTCTGCATCTGGCGGCGATCGCTGCGGAAGCGGGCGTTCCTTTCTCCATCGACATCTTCGACGACTTGTCGCGAACGACGCCTGTGCTCGCGGATTTGAAGCCGGGCGGACGCTTTCTCGCCAGAGACCTCTACGCCGCAGGCGGCGTGCGCCTGTTCGGACAGAGACTGGCGGAAACGGGCGCGCTCGAAGATGCGCCGACCGTTTCCGGCAAATCCCTGTTCGAAGAATTCAAATCCGCCAAAGAAGAGCCCGGCCAGACCGTCATTCGATCCGCCGCAGATCCCGTCAAGGCGACAGGCGGCCTGCGGGTTCTTTACGGCGACGTCGCGCCCGAAGGATCGGTGCTCAAGACGTCCGGCCATGGCGAAGGCGTCTTTAAGGGCCAAGCGCGCGTCTTCGACAGCGAAGAAGCCGCCTTCGACGCGGTCTCGCGTCGCGACATCAAGCCGGGCGAAGTCGTCGTCATTCGCTATGAAGGCCCGAAAGGCGGGCCCGGCATGCGCGAAATGCTCGGCGTCACGGCCGCGCTCGCCGGTCAAGGGCTTGCGGGCAAGGTCGCTTTGATTACGGACGGCCGCTTCTCCGGCGCAAGCCATGGATTTGTCATTGGCCATGTCGCGCCGGAAGCGGCCGCGGGCGGCCCCATAGGGCTTCTCAAGGACGGAGACATCATCGTCATCGACGCCGAAGCGCGCCGCATCGACGCCGATGTCGACTGGGAGTCGCGCCGGTCGGCCTTTCGGCCGAAAGCCCCGAACCGCATGGGCGGCGTCTTCGACAAATACGCGCGTCTCGTTTCATCGGCGTCCAAAGGCGCCGTCACCTTGATCACGGAGTAGACAATGAAAATTTATACGCAGGAAGACGCCAATCCCGAAGCTGTCCGCGCTGCGCCGGTGGCGGTGATCGGCTATGGCAGCCAGGGGCGCGCGCATGCGCGCAATCTTAAAAGCTCCGGCTGCGAAGTAATCGTCGGCCTGCGCCCGGACGGCGAAAGCGCCAAGCGCGCCGCCGATGACGGCTTCGAGGTCGCAAGCGTGCGCGAAGCGGCGCGCGCGGCGCGTCTGATTGCGATCCTGACGCCCGACATGACGCACGAGAAAATCTTCGAGGAGGAAATCGCGCCCGGCCTCGATCAGGGCGACGCGCTGTTATTTGCGCATGGCTTTACGGTTCACTACGGCCGCGTGCGCGCGCCGAAAAACGTCGACGTCATCATGGTTGCGCCGAAGGGTCCGGGCGATCTCGTGCGCCGCGAATATGAAAAGGGGCGCGGCGTGCCCTGCCTCTTCGCCGTGCACCAGGATGCGACGGGGAAGGCGAAAGACCGCGCCCTCGCCTACGCCCATCTCATCGGCGGGACGGCGGCAGGCGCAATCGAGACGACCTTCCGAGAAGAAACGGAAACAGATTTGTTCGGCGAACAGGCGGTGCTGTGCGGCGGGGCGACCGAGCTCGTGCTCGCCGGCTTTGAAACGCTGGTCGAAGCCGGCTACCGGCCGGAGATCGCCTATTACGAGTGCATGCATGAGCTGAAGCTCATCGTCGACCTTCTCTACGAAGGCGGCCTCGCAAAAATGCATGAATTCGTGTCGGAGACCGCGAAATACGGCGACCTCATTTCCGGTCCGCGCGTCGTCAATGAAGAAACCCGCGCGCGCATGCGTGACGTGCTGAAAGATATTCAGACAGGCGCGTTCGCCCGGGACTGGATACTCGAAAACCAGGCAGGCAAACCACGCTACGCCAAGCTTCTCGAAGCCGATCTCAATCATCCGATCGAGGAGACGGGACGCAAGCTGCGCGAACGCATGGCCTGGCTGCAGCCGGGCGCCAATGCGACGGCGGAGTAGACGGGAACAAAGCGATGAGTGCGGGCGCCGCGACAGCCATTAACGAACAGCGACAACCGGTTCCGGCGGAAAGAACCGGCGCGGCGCTTGTCGTCGAAACGCTGGAGGCGCTCGGCGTCACGCATCTGTTCGGCTATCCGGGCGGCGCCATCATGTCTGTCTATGACGCGCTGTCACGTTCGAATTTAAAACATGTGCTCGTTCGGCATGAACAAGCGGCCGCTCTCGCCGCCGACGCCTACGGGCGCGTGACGCGGCGCGCCGGCGTCTGTCTTGCGACATCGGGGCCGGGCGCGACCAATCTCGTCACCGGCATTGCAAACGCCTTCATGGATTCAACGCCGCTTGTCGCGATCACCGGCCAGGTCGCGCAAAGTTTCATGGGCACAGACGCCTTTCAGGAAGTCGACATCTTCGGGCTCACTCTGCCGATCGTAAAATATTCGATGATCATTCGCGACGCGCGCGACATCCCGGCGCGCCTCGCCGAAGCGTTCGAGATCGCCGAAAGCGGGCGTATGGGGCCCGTTCTTGTCGATCTTCCAAAAGACGTCCAGCAGGCGCGCGTCGACGGCTATTCCGCGCCTGTCCGCCCTCAAAGGTCCCCCCGAGAGCCGGAAGCCCCGGCGCTGCGAGCGGCGGAGGCGTTGATCGCCGCCGCTCGCAGACCTCTCTTTTATATCGGCGGCGGCGTCGCCCGATCCGGCGCGACGGAGACGTTCCGCGCCGTCGCCGACAAGGCGCGCATCCCCGCGGTCGCGACCTTGCAGGGCCTGGGCGCGCTGCCCAGCGATCATCCGGATTTCATCGGCATGCTCGGCATGCACGGCCATCGCGCCGCCAATATGGCCGTGCAGGAATCCGACCTTCTGATTGTGATCGGCGCGCGCTTTGATGATCGCGCAACCGGAAACCTGGCGGGATTTGCGCCGGAGGCGAAGGTCGTTCACATCGATCCGGATGCGGCTGAAATCGACAAGCTGAGGACGGCCAACGCGCCGGTCTGCAGCGAAATCGGCCTGGCTCTTTCCGCGCTCAACATCGAAGCTGGCGACATCAGCGAATGGAGGGCGCGCGTCGAAACGCTGAAATCCACATATGCGCAACGCTATAACGCGCCGGGCGGCGGCGTTTACGCGCCGGCCCTGCTTAAAACCCTCTCTGAACGCGCCGGCGACTCATTCGTTGCGGCGTGCGATGTCGGCCAACATCAAATGTGGGTCGCGCAGCATTGCCGATTCTCGCGACCTGAAGCGCATCTGACGAGCGGAGGCCTCGGCGCGATGGGATTCGGCCTGCCGGCCGCGATCGGCGCCAAGCTCGCCGATCCTGACGCCACGGTCGTCGCCGTATCAGGAGACGGCTCTTTCATGATGAACGTGCAGGAGCTCGCAACGCTTCGCCGATATCGAATTCCGGTCAAAATCGTCCTGCTTGACAATTCCATGCTCGGCCTCGTGCGCCAGTGGCAGGATTTGTTTTTCGAAGGGAATTATTCCGAAGTCGACCTTTCCGACAATCCGGACTTTGTCGACGTCGCCAACGCCTTCGGAATCGAAGCCTTTGCGGTCGAACGCCGCGAAGAAGTCGACTCAGCAATCGAGCGGCTGCTCGCCGCCGACGGACCGATCCTCATGCATGTCAGGATCGACCCAGAAGAAAATGTCTGGCCGCTTGTGCCGCCAGGCAAGTCCAACGCCGATATGATGGAGAAGTCGCATGAACATTGACAGCATCAGGATTGAATTCGACGCAGTCGAAGGCGCAATTCGCAGGCTGCTCGGCGTCATTGAAGCGCGCGGCTTTGACGTCAAGGCGATGACCATGGGCTCCGACCTCAACCGTTCGAACATGACGGTCGGCGTCGCGCCGCGCGACGAGAACCGTTGCGTCGATCTGCTATCGCGGCAAATCGCGAGAATCGAAGGCGTGCGCCATGTGGCGCGCGTAACGCCAACGCCGGTCAGGGAGGTCGTACATGGCGCAGTCAGCTGAAACATATCCGCGCCGCATCGCCATCTTCGACACGACCTTGCGCGACGGCGAACAGGCGCCGGGATTTTCAATGTCCGTCGAAGCCAAACTCTCGATGGCGAAGGCGCTTGAACGTTTGAACGTTGATGTCATTGAAGCAGGTTTCGCAGCCGCTTCTCCCGGCGATGCGGAGGCGATCGCCCGCGTCGCCGAAGAGGTTCGGGCCCCGACGATCTGTTCGCTCTCGCGGACGATCGAAAGCGACATCGAAGCCGCCGAGAAGGCCTTGACGGCCGCACGGCGCCGACGTCTGCACATCTTCCTCGGCACCAGTCCCACGCACCGCGAAGCGAAACTCAAATTGTCCACTGACGGCGTCCTGCGCGAGATTGAACGTAGCGTTTCGTCGGCCCAAGGGCGCTTTGACGAAGTGGAGTTTTCGGCTGAGGACGCCATTCGCACCGAACGCGCCTTTCTGAAAGAAGCGCTCGAATGCGCCGCCGAAGCGGGCGCCGATATTCTGAATGTGCCGGACACCGTCGGCTATGCCTCGCCTGAGGAGATCTACGAGCTGTTCCGCGACCTCATCGCGTCCGTGAGGCGCCCCGAAGGCGTTATCTTTTCCGCGCATTGCCACGACGATCTCGGCATGGCGGCGGCGAATAGCCTCGCCGCCATCCGCGCAGGCGCCAATCAGATCGAAGGCACGATCAACGGAATCGGCGAGCGCGCAGGCAATTGCGCGCTTGAAGAAGTCATCATGGCGCTCAAAACGCGGCAGGACTATTTCCGCGCGGACACGGCGATTGCGACGAAAGAACTTTTCGCCGCGAGCAAGCTACTCGGCGAACTCACAGGCCAGACGCCGCCGCGCAACAAGGCGATCGTAGGACGGAACGCGTTCGCGCATGAAGCGGGCATTCACCAGCACGGCGTTCTCGAGGACCGCCGAACCTATGAAATCATGACGCCGAGCGATGTGGGCGTGCCGTCAAATGAGCTGGTGCTCGGCAAGCACTCCGGCAAGCACGCTCTCAAGGCGCGCGCCGCCGCGCTCGGCATCGAGCTCGGGGCCGATCGCCTTGAATCTGTTTTCACCGCGTTCAAGGAGCTTGCCGACAAGCAACGCGAGGTGACCGACAGCGACCTTTGCGCCTTGATCAGCGGACAGACCCCGGGCGAGGCCGGATGGCGGCTCAATCGCGTCGAAATTCGCGCAAGCGCCGAAGCTCGGATGAATCCTTTCGCGCGGTTGACGCTTCAACATTCGCGGCGCGGACGAGTATGCGAGATCGGGGTCGGGGCTGCGCCCTTCGAAGCGATCTTTAACGCGCTTTGCTCTGCGACCGGCGTATCAGCGATGCTTGACAATATCGACGTAGCGTCCGCTTCCGGCTCATGCCGCGCAGAGGTTCGCGTCGCCGCTGACGGCCGCGTGTTCGTCGGCGCCGGCGAAGACCCGGATGTCATCATCGCAGCGAGCGAGGCGCTTGTCGCCGCTTTCAATCACATCGAATTCGCGCGGGGCGCCTCGGCGCTCGCCGGCGCGGCCTAGGAGCATGAAATGGCGATCGAGGAAACAGCGTATATTTGGATGGACGGCGCGCTTAGACCCTGGCGCGAAGCGACCGTGCACGTGCTTTCGCACGCCCTGCACTACGGCACGTCGTTTTTCGAAGGAATCCGCGTTTACGACACGCCCTCGGGCCCGGCGGCGTTTCGTCTCGTCGATCACATCGAGCGTCTGTTCGACTCCGCGGCCATTTATGGCTGCGAGCTGCCTTACGACCTCGACACATTGGTCGAGGCCTGCGCGCTGGTCGTCCGCGAGAACGGGTTAAAGTGCGCCTATCTCCGCCCGATCGCGTTCTACGGTTATGGCGAGATCGGCGTCGCGCCCTCGTCGCAAGCCAAGGTGCAGGTCGCCGTCGCAGGCTTTCCGTGGGGCGCCTATCTTGGCGAAGACGGCAGAATGAACGGCGTTGACGTGTGCGTATCGAGCTGGCGGCGCGTCGCGCCGGGCACCATCCCCGCGGCGGCGAAAGCCGGCGGCAATTACCTTTCAGGCGTTCTCATTTCACGTGAGGCGAAGTCGCGCGGTTACGCCGAAGGGATCGGCCTTGATGTCAATGGCCTCATTTCCGAAGGCGCGGGCGAAAATCTGTTTCTCGTGCGAAAAGGAAAAATCTACACGCCGCCCGCTTCCGCCTCGATATTACAGGGCGTCACGCGCGACACGGTGATGAAACTCGCGAGCGCCGAGGGGCTCGAAGTTATCGAACAGCCCCTGCCGCGCGAGTCGCTGTATCTCGCCGATGAAATCTTTTTCACGGGCACGGCGGCGGAAATCACGCCCGTGCGCTCCGTTGACGGACGACGCGTCAAAGCAAATGGCAGAGGACGGATCACGGCGTTGTTGCAGGAGCGCTTCTTCGGCTTGTTCACCGGCGTCACGGCGGACCGGTGGAACTGGCTTCGCTATGTAGGGGAATCCAAGGAGGCGCATCGTGCGGCCGCAATCGCTGTTTGATAAACTGTGGCGGCGCCACGTTGTCGTCGAAGAAACGCCGGAAGCTCCAGCGGTTCTCTATATCGACCTGCATCTCGTTCATGAGGTGACGTCGCCCCAGGCTTTTTCCGCGCTTGACGAAAGAGGGCTCAAGGTCCGACGGCCGGACCTTACATTCGCAACCCTCGACCATTCGACGCCGACCCTTCAGGCGGATGCTTCGGGGCGTCCGCCCTATGCGACCAAGGACGCAGAAGCCCAGGTGCGGACGCTTATCCGCAACTGCGAGAAGCACGGCGTCCAGCTTCTCAATCTCGGCGATCCGCGGCGCGGCATCGTTCACGTGATCGGACCTGAGCTGGGCTTGACGCAGCCTGGAAAAACCATCGTTTGCGGCGACAGCCACACATCGACGCATGGCGCATTCGGCGCGCTCGCTTTTGGAATCGGCACGACGGAGGTCGGTCATGCGCTTGCGACGCAATGCGTGTTGCAGCGCAAGCCGAAATCGATGCGGGTTATTTTCAAAGGACTGCCGCCGGACGGCGTCGGCGCGAAGGACATGGCGCTCGCCATGATCGCCGAGATCGGCGCCGACGGCGGACAGGGCTATGCCGTCGAATTCGCCGGCGAAGCCGTCTCTGCACTGTCGATGGAAGGACGAATGACCCTCTGCAATATGTCGATCGAAGCGGGCGCGCGCTTCGGCATGACGGCGCCGGACGAAAAAACATTCGAATGGGTCAAGGGCCGCGACTTCGCTCCGAAGGACGACGACTGGGAGCGCGCGCTCGCCGAATGGCGCCGCCTGCCGACCGACGACGGCGCGAGCTTCGATCGCGAGGTGACGATCGATGCGACCAATCTGAAACCAATGATCACTTATGGCGTCTCGCCGGACGCGGCCGCGCCTGTCGATTCGCGCGCGCCCGCGCCGGAAACGGACTCGGAACGGGAAGCCGCCGCCTATATGCGCTTCAATCCCGGCCAGCCTTTTTCTGAAATTGCGGTCAACCGGGTTTTCATTGGGAGCTGCACCAATTCGCGGCTTTCGGATCTGCGCGAAGCGGCGGAGGTCATGCGCGGCCACAAGATCGCCAAGGGCGTCACGGCGCTTGTCGTGCCGGGCTCGGAAGCCGTCAAACGGGCCGCGGAGGCGGAAAATCTCCATCGTATCTTCATCGAGGCGGGGGCAGAATGGCGCGAACCAGGCTGTTCGATGTGCATCGCCATGAACGGCGACAAAGGCGCGCCCGGCGAACTTGTCGTATCGACGTCGAACCGTAATTTCGTCGGACGTCAGGGACAGGGCGTTCGAACCGTTCTTGCGAGTCCTGCGACCGCCGCCGCTTCGGCGATCGAAGGCAAGATCACAGATCCCCGTCCCTATCTTTCCGCCGCGAAGGAGGCGCGCCATGTCGCTTGACAAGTTTTCGGCGTTGACCTCGCGCACAATGGTTCTGCCGCAGGAAAACATAGACACCGATCAAATTATCCCGGCGCGCTTCCTGACGACGACGTCGCGGAAAGGGCTCGGCAAAGTGGTCTTCTACGACTGGCGTTACGACGAGGACGGACGGCCGAAGAACTCTTCGGTTTTCAACGGCGTCGATCCTCAAACGCATCGCATTCTCGTGGCCGGGTCGAATTTCGGCTGCGGGTCGAGCCGGGAGCATGCGCCCTGGGCGCTGGTCGACTTCGGCTTCCGGGCCGTCATCTCTTCTGACATCGCCGATATCTTTAAAAGCAATGCGCTGAAAAACGGGTTGCTGCCTGTCACAGTCGACGAAAAGACACATGCAAAACTGCTCGCTTCGCCCGGCGCGGAAGTGACAATCGACCTTGAAACGCTTTCCGTAACGCTTTCGGACGGCTCGGGAACGACCTTCGAAGTCGAAGCTTTCGCGCGGCGGTGTCTGCTCGACGGCGTCGATCCGCTCGGTCATCTTCTCAACCAATTGCCCGCCATCGAAGCTTATGAAAGGGCGCATGCGTGACGTTCACGATTGCTTATCTGCCGGGCGACGGAGTCGGCCCCGAAGTCGGCGCGGCAGCCCGCGCCGTGATGGAGCGCGCCGCCGCCCTGTCCGGTATCTCTCTGTCGTTCGTCGAGTGCGATTTCGGCGGAATTGCAATCGATCGTACGGGCGATCCCTTTCCGGCCGAAACGCGGCGCGCGTGTCTTGAAGCGGACGCAGTGTTTCTCGGCGCGGTCGGCGGACCGAAATGGGACCGCGGCCCGGCGCGGCCGGAAGCCGGACTTTTGAAACTCAGAAAAGAGCTTGGCGTCTTTGCGAATTTGCGTCCCGTGAAGATGACGCCGGGTCTTGAGCATTTGTCGCCGCTGAAAAACGATATCGCGAAAGGAACGGATCTTCTCATTGTTCGTGAACTGATCGGCGGCGTTTATTTCGGAGATAGGGAGGAGGGCGTCCGGGCGGCGCGCGATTCTTGCGCTTATACGCGCGAGGAAGTCGAGCGCGTCGCCCGCGTCGCTTTCGAAGCGGCGCGCAGCCGCCGCGGCAAAGTCGCGTCCGTCGACAAAGCGAATGTGCTGGCGACCGGGCGGCTTTGGCGCGCTGCGGTCAGCGAATTGCACGCAGCGGAATATCCGGACATCGCGCTCGAACATGTGCTCGTCGACGCGATGGCGATGAAGCTTGTCCAGGCGCCCGCGCGCTTCGACGTCATCGTCACCGAAAACATGTTCGGAGATATTTTGAGCGACGAAGCCTCCGTCATCGCTGGCTCGATCGGGCTTGCGCCGTCGGCCTCGCTCGGAGCAAGCGGCGGCGGACTTTATGAGCCGATCCATGGGTCCGCCCCCGATATTGCCGGGCAAAACAAGGCCAATCCCGCGGGCGCCATTCTCTGCGCGGCCATGCTGATGCGGCACGCTTTGAAGGCCGAAAACGCGGCGGATGCGATTGAAACCGCCGTCGAAAGGGCGATCGCCGCCGGCGAAGGCACCGCTGATATCGGCGGTTCTCAATCTTGCAGCGGATTTGCCGACACGGTCTGCAAAGCGCTTGAAGCCTAAGGCGCGCAGAGTTTTTCCGGACGCCGGTCGGTTCTTTTGCGCCGCTTGGCGCGGCGCGGCCGCAGGCCGAAGGACCGGAGAAGATAAAAAGAGCCGCTCGCCGTTTCGCTGCGCCCGCATCCAAACCACAAAAAACATCAAAGCATTCCGTCAACAGATGAAAATTGCATTGACGCTCTACTTCCAAATGCTCTTCCCGCTCCCCGGCAGGCCGAGCGACGGCCACAGCGCGTCGACGCGCTTTATGACGTCCTCGGACATTCTAATCTTCCGCCCCCAGTCGCGCTTGGTCTCGGGCGGCCATTTATTCGTCGCATCGAGGCCGATCTTCGATCCGAGCCCGCTCTCCGGCGAGGCGAAATCGAGATAGTCGATCGGGGTGTTTTCAATGACCGTGATGTCGCGCGCCGGATCCATACGCGTCGAAATCGCCCACATCACATCCTTCCAGTCGCGCGCATTGATGTCGTCGTCGACGACGATGATCCACTTCGTATACATGAACTGGCGAAGATAGGACCACGCCGCCATCATCACGCGTTTGGCGTGCCCCGGATAAGCCTTCTTTATCGAGATAACGGCGATTCTGTATGAGCACCCTTCCGGCGGCAGCCAGAAATCGACGATCTCCGGAAACTGCTGCTGCAAGAGCGGGATGAAAACCTCGTTCAGCGCCTCGCCGAGAACGCTCGGCTCGTCCGGCGGGCGCCCGGTGAATGTGGAGAGATAAATCGGATTGCGGCGCATCGTGATCGCCGACACAGTGAAAACCGGAAAACGCTCGACGGAGTTGTAATAGCCCGTATGGTCGCCATAGGGACCTTCATCCGCATACTCGTCGAGCGAAACATGGCCCTCAAGCACGATTTCGGCTTCGGCCGGAACCTTCAGCGGCACGCGCTTGCAATCGACAAGCTCCGCCTTCCGTCCACGGAGCAGTCCGGCGAAAAGATATTCCGACAAGGTGTCGGGCGTCGGCGTCACCGCGGCGAGGATGACGCCCGGATCGGCGCCGATCACGGCCGCGGCCGGCAGCGGCTCGCGCCGTTCGCGCGCCCAGCGCGCATGCTGCTGCGCGCCGCCGCGATGCTTCAGCCAGCGCATGATCGTTTTGTTTTTTCCGATCACCTGCATCCGGTAGATGCCGAGATTGAAGTCGTCCTCTTTCGCCGCGCCCGGCCCGCGCGTCACGACGAGAGGCCAGGTGATGAGCGGTGCGGGCTCGCCCGGCCAGCAGGTCTGGACCGGCAGCGCGCCGAGATCGACGTCGTCGCCTTCGAGCACGATCTCCTGACACGGCGCGGCGTGCGCCCGGGCGGGCTTCATCGACATCACGGTTTTCGCCAGAGGCAAAAGTTCGATCGCCTCGCGCAGGCCGGCCGGCGGCTCGGGCTGTCGCAGGAAGGCGAGCGTTTCTCCGGCCGCGCGCAGGGCGGCCGCATCGGCGCGCTCTTCTCCCCCGAGCGTGACGCCCATGGCGACGCGCTTGACCGTACCGAACAGATTAACCAGCACCGGGATCGGCGAAATCCGCCCGTCGGCCGTCACGGGCTGCTCGAAAATCACCGCCGGGCCGCCCTCGGCGAGGAGCCGCGTCTGGATCTCCGTCATTTCGAGAACGGTCGAAACCGGCTCGCGGACGCGAACGAGTTCGCCCGCCGCCTCCAGCCGCTCAATGAAATCCCGCAAGGATCGATAGGCCATCGCGCCGCCCTCTTTCTCATTCCGCACGCCGACTTAGCGCGCGGCTTAACAATTTGTGAACCGCAGAGTTAAGCCTGCGTTGGAAGTTTCCCTTTACGCTGGTCGCGCGAGCCCCTATCTGTGTTGCATAGCGCAACCTTTGCGGCGGCGGATTTGCGGGCGCGCAAGGCGTAAGCAGGTCTTTGGAGTAGCGTTCGGCATGCTGCCGTTCATGCATAAGGTTTTCGGCGGATTTCTGGTGATCACAGGCGCTATTCTGACGCCGACGCCGATCCCGGTCGGCCTCATTCTTCTGACGATCGGACTTGCGCTGCTCGCCCCTTATATGACTCCCGTTCAGGCGCTGGTGCGCACGATCCGCCGCAAGTGGCCGCACATCGACGCCTCGCTGCTCAAGCACCACCACCGCTTCCCCCCCGTCATCAGATCGACGATCGACCGGACTCACCCGGCGCCCAAAAGCCCGGCCGAATAGACGCTTGACGCGCCCGGCGCCCGCCGCCAATGACAGGGTCAGTCCGCGTATCGGGAGGGCTGCGTGCTGATCGCGATCATCGAGACGGGCGCGCCGCCGCCCCTTCTGCAAAAACGATTCGGCTTCTATCCGGACATGATGGCGCGCATGCTCGCCCCGCTTGCGCCGGGATTCCGCTACAAGACCTATCCGCTCGTCGAAGGCGCGCCCTTTCCTGCCGTTTCTTCGATCGACGGCGCGATCATCACCGGCTCGCCCTATGGCGTCTATGAAGACCATGAATGGCTCGGCCCGCTCGAAGGCTTCATTCGTGACATGGCGGCGGCGGGAAAGCCGAATGTCGGCGTCTGTTTCGGCCATCAGGCGATGGCGAAAGCCTTTGGCGGCCATGTCGTCAAATCCGACAAGGGCTGGGGGGCGGGCGTGCATGATTACGAAGTCCGGCGCGAGGAAGACTGGATGCGCCCCGCCGCGCGCCGTTTGTCCTGCGTGGTCTCGCATCAGGATCAGGTCGTCGCGCCGCCCCTCGGCGCGCGCGTGATCGCCGGCTCCGACTTCACGCCTTACGGCGCGCTCGCCTATGCGCAGGGCCCGGCGATCTCTTTTCAGATGCATCCCGAATTCGACGCCGACTTTTCGGCCGCGCTGTTTCGCGCGCGCGAAGGCCGCATGCCGGCCGAAACCGTCGAGGCGGCGCTCGAAAGCCTCGCCAAGCCGACCGACCGCCGGCTGATCGCAGAATGGATCGTCAATTTCTATCATCTGTCGGGGAGGCTTTCATGAGCGAGTTCGTGCTGTTCATTGGCGACAAGAACCTTTCGTCCTGGTCGTTGCGGCCGTGGCTCGCGATGAAAATGGCCGGCGTCTCCTTTCGCGAAGTCATGGTCCGGCTCGACCGGCCGACATCGGCCAAGGCCCTCGCCGAGGCTTCGCCTTCGGGGCTCGTTCCCTGTCTCGTCCATGACGGCTTTCCGATCTGGGAATCGCTCGCCATTCTTGAGTTTCTCGCCGAAATCTTTCCGGAAAAGTCGCTTTGGCCGGCCGACAAGCGCGCCCGCGCCCGGGCGCGCTCGCTTGCGGCGGAAATGCATTCCGGCTTCGCCGAACTGCGCCGGCTCTGGCCGATGAATTTTTCGAGAACCGGCATGCGCCATCTTTGCCCGCCCGCGGTGAAACGCGACATCGACCGCATCGCCGATCTGTGGACGGCGAGCCGCGCCGAATTCGGCGCCGGCGGGCCGTTCCTTTTCGGCTCGTTTTCGATCGCGGACGCCATGTTCGCCCCGGTCGTCTCCCGATTCATGACCTATGGCCCCGTCGAATTGCCCGCGCCGGCCGCCGAATATCGCGACATGATGTTCGCGCTCGAGCCAATGAAGGAATGGGGCGCGGCGGCCGCCGAAGAAGTCGCCGGCCGCGGCTAGTGTTGCGCGGCCCGGCGCGAGCCTCTATGCCCGCGGCATGAATGACAGCGAAGCCGAAGCGATCCTGACGGGCCTGCTCGCCGACGCGCGCCGCGCGGGCGCGGATGCGGCCGACGCCCTCATCTACAACGCCGTGTCGTCGAGCGTGTCCTGGCGGCTCGGCAAGCTGGAAGACATCGAACGATCGGAAGGCCAGGATCTCGGCCTGCGCATTCTTGTCGGACGCCGACAGGCGAGCGTTTCGACGACCGATCTTTCGCGGCCGGCCCTCGACGAACTCGTCGAACGGTGCGCGGCGATGGCCAAATCCGCCCCTGAAGATCCCTGGTGCGGCCTTGCGCCCGAAGACAGGCTCGCGCAGCCGCCCTTCCCCGATCTCGATCTCGGCGACTTCGAGGAGCCGTCGACAGAAACGCTGAAGGCGCGCGCGGGCGAATGCGAAGCCGCCGCCCTCGCCGTCCCTGGCGTCGTCAATTCGTCCGGCGCCGGCGCTTCCTACGGCGAAGGCCGCAAATGGTTCGCGACCTCGGCGGGCTTTTTCGGAACGTCGGGCGGCGCGCGGCACGCGGTTTCGGTGAGCGTGCTCGCCCAGGACGCCAAGGGCATGGAGCGCGATTACGATTACGATTCGAAGACGCATTATGTCGACATGCGCGAACCGAAGGCGATCGGCGCGCGCGCCGGCGAACGCGCGGTCGCGCGGCTTTCGCCGCGCAAGCTGAAAAGCCGCACGGCGCCCGTGATTTTCGACAAGCGCCTTTCGGCTTCGCTGCTCGCTTCGCTCGCCAGCGCCGTCAACGGCGCGGCGATCGCCCGCGGCGTCAGTTTTCTCAAGGACAAGAAAGGCGCGCAAATTTTTCCGAAGGGCATGAACGTCATCGACGATCCGCTGATCCGGCGCGGGCACGGCTCGCGCCCCTTCGACGGGGAAGGCGTCGCCGGCGCGCGCATCAAGCTGATCGACGACGGGATTCTCACCGACTGGCTGATGAATTCGGCGCAGGCGCGCCAGCTCGGCCTTCAAACGAACGGCCGCGCGAGCCGCGGCGTCTCCGGCCCGCCCGGCGCCGGGCCCACCAATCTCTATCTCGAACCCGGCGAGTCGAGTCCCGAGACGCTGATGGCGGAGGCGGGAGACGGCCTGCTCGTCGCGGAAATGTTCGGCCCGCAAGTTAATCCGAACACGGGCGATTATTCGGTCGGCTGTTCGGGTTTCTGGTTCGAGAAGGGCAGGATCGCCTATCCCGTCAGCGAAATCACGATCGCAGGGAATCTTCTCGATATGTACGCTTCGCTCGCAGCAGCGAACGATCTCGAATTCATCGGCGCTATAAACGCGCCCACGCTTCTTGTCGGCGCAATGACCATCGCGGGCGACTAGGCGGAAATTCCATCGGAGTAAGCAATGAGTAAGCAAAGGCTTCATCTCGTCTTTGGCGGCGAGCTTGAAAATCTCGAAGACGTCCGCTTCCGCGATCTGTCGGCTCTCGACATCGTCGGCGTTTTCGGCAGCTACGCCGAGGCCGAGAAGGCGTGGCGCGCGAAGGCGCAGGAGACCGTCGACAACGCGCATATGCGCTATTTCATCGTTCATCTTCATCGTCTGCTTGATCCGGATGACGACGGGAAGTTCTGACATCTTGTCCGGCCGCGCGTTCTGACCGAAAAGAGGCGTCCACCCTTCCGGACGAGGCTCCGGGCGCGCGCGAGGCCGATGGCGAGACCCTTCACCCGCGAGGAATTTCAGACGCCGGCCGGCAGGCGGCGCGCCTGGCGCGCGCTGATGCTCGGCGACCACGGCGTGTTGCGGCTCTTCTATGACAACACGCATGAAGTATCGGCCGGCAAACTCTGGCGCAGCTATCAGCCCTCGCCGGCGCGGCTGGCGCGATGGAAAGCGCGCGGCGTTCGCACCATCGTCAATCTGAGAGGCGACAACCCCAGCGGCCAATATCTTCTGGAAGAAGAAGCGTGCGCGAAGCTCGGCCTCAGACTGGTCGCCTTTCAGGTGTTCTCGCGCGAGCCGCCGTCGAAAGAAATTCTCTATGGCGCGCGCCGCCTCTTCGAAGAGATCGACTATCCCGCGGTCATGCACTGCAAATCGGGCGCAGACCGCGCCGGATTGATGTCGACGCTCTTTCTTTTCCTGCGCGAAGGAAAACCGCTTGACGACGCCATCGGCCAGCTCTCCTTCCGATACGGCCATGTGCGGGCCGGGAAAACCGGCGTCATCGACAAGTTTTTCGACGACTATCTGGCGTACGCCGCCGCAAAGGGCCTCGACCTTTCCTCCGCAGACGCGTTTTTCGATTGGGTCGACCGCGAATACGACCCCGAGACGACGAAGAAGACATTCCTCGCGACCTGGTGGGGCAATCTGCTGGTCGACCGAATCCTGAACCGCGAATAGCGAATTGCGCTTTTCGTAAAGGGCCGAATCTGATCGCCCCGCCATTTCCGCGGGGTTCAGGCCGTTTTTGCGCAATCCGGCTTTTTTCAAATTGCGCTTTCTTACAGGCGAGCGGCGAAATGACGGGCGCGCAGTCGCCCGCCGCGCGCGCGTCGCGCGGCCGCTGTCGATGAAAGCATTTGCGTCGCAACCGGTCTTCATGGCGGCGATCTTACGGCGCCCTGGAAGCCGTTCGATAAGTCGTTCGATAACTATCGAACTTTGAAGGCTACTGCGCCGGAATCATTCGGCTTTCGCCGCACAACTCATTGGGGAACGGATAAAATATCAAAAGAAAAAGTCGCGCTGCGCCGCCTGCCGGCGCGCGGATCGAGGATCGGAAAGGGGATTTCAGACCAACCGCATGATGGCGGCCGCTTTCGAGAAATCGGCGTCCGCGCCGCGCATCGCCGACTCGATCGCCGCCGCTCTCTCCGCGGCGCGACGGCGCCGCCTCCCGTCCGCCGCCAATTGCGCCGCCGCGAGGCCGGCGAAAAAACCCCAGCATGCGCCAAGCGCCAGAACCAGAAAAGCTTCGACCGTCGATAACGCAACGCCGTTCATTTCGAGACTCCCGCCGTCCTTGCCCGCGCGGCCGTCATAGGAATGAGAATTATACGCCGGAAGGAGAAAATGCGAGTCGGGGCGATTGCGTACGTATTAACCCGATCTTCTTCTCTATACAGATTGTTAACCGGTTTACGAAACCGGCGCTTCCAGCTGCAGGGCGGCGAGCCGCGCATATTGGCCGGAGCGCGCCATCAATTGGTCGTGCGTGCCGGTCTCGATCACGCGCCCCTTGTCCATGACCGCAATGAGGTCGGCGGCGCGTACGGTCGAGAGGCGGTGCGCGATGATAATCGTCGTGCGCCCCTTGGTGAGACGGTCGAGCGCGGTCTGGATTTTCGCCTCCGATTCAGCGTCCAGCGCGGACGTTGCTTCGTCCAGCAGCAGGATCGGCGCGTCCTTCAGAAATGCGCGCGCCAGCGCGATGCGCTGGCGCTGGCCGCCCGAGAGATTGGCGCCGTTCTCGCCGACGATCATGTCATAGCCTTTGGGCGAGGCCATGATGAAATCATCGATCGCGGCGGCTTTCGCCGCGGCGACGATTTCGTCCTCGCTCGCGCCCGGCCTGCCGAAGCCGATATTGGCGCGCACCGTGTCGTTGAACAGCACGGGCTCCTGCGCCACGAACGCCATTGCGCTGCGAACGGATGCGATCGTCGCGCCGGCGATATTGCGTCCGTCGATGAGAATTTCGCCGTCGTCGATGTCGTAAAGACGCGCGAGAAGCTGAAACACTGTCGATTTGCCCGCGCCCGATTCCCCGACCAGCGCGACCGTCGCGCGCGCCGGCGCCTCAAGCGTGAATCCGTTGAGCGCCGGCGCTTCCGGCGCATAGGAAAAACGCACATTGCGGAACGAAACCGCGCCGTCCTTGATCGCGAGCGGCCGCGCGTTCGGGCGGTCGACGATCGTCGGCGCCATGTCGACAATGTGGAACATGCGGTCGAGCGCGCCGAAGCCTTCCTGCAGGGCGGCGTTGACGGCGCCGAGCCCGCGCGCGGGCTGCGACAACAATAAAAGCGCGATGATGAAGGAGACGAATTGCGGCCCGTTCATCGCGCCCGAAGAAATGCGCCAGGCGACGGCGGCGACGATGATCGCGAGCGCGACGGAGCCGACAAAGAAAACGAAAGGCTCGTTCATCGCGCGCGTGTAGGCGAGCCGCTTTTGCAGCTTCAAGCGCCTGTCGAACGCGGCCTGCGCGCGCGCATTCTCATAATCCTCGAGCTGATACGCCTTGACCATGCGCGCGCCCTGCGCCGTCTCGCCGATCAGCGAGGCGATCTCGCCCGTCTGCGATTGCGCCGCGCCCGACGTTTTCCGCAAATGTTTGCCGATCTTCATGATCGGCCAGCCGATCGCGGGATAAACGGCGAGCACGATCAAAAACAGAACCCAGTCGTAATAGATCATCATCGCGCAAAGCCCGACGAGGGTGAGCGCGTCGCGGATCGCCGTCGCTGCGCGCGTCAGCGCATCCCGCAACACCAAAGGATCGTTCGTGAAGCGCGAAATCGTCTGGCCCGACGCATCAGCCCGGATCTGCGCGAAATCGAGCGTCATCAGCTTGGCGAACATGTCATTCTGCAAGTCGCGCAAGGCCGAGAGCGCCGCGCCCTGGCTCGCGCGCGCCTGCGCATATTGCGCGAGCGCATTAACGAGACCGAGCGTCACGACGATGACCGGCCCCCAGATGAGAACATCCTGCGCTTTCGCCGCGAAGCGGGTCGAGCCGCCGACAAAGGCTGAGTTGATCCATTCGACGCCGAGAGGAATAGCGCTCGCCGATCCGGCGTAAACGCCCATGGCGAGAAGGGCGAAGGCGAGCCGGCGCCAATAGCGCCCGAGATAGGAGCGCCAAAGACGGACGGCCAGCTTTACGCTCGACGCCTGATCGGATAGGACGCGCGGCGACAATGAAAAGCCTTTCTCTGTCAAAGCCCCCCGGAGCGGGACGCATCATCGCGGTCTGACGCAACGCATGCAAGGCGTTGACGAATAACGGGAATCTAAAGACCTCAAGCCATGGTCGAGTTGAGCCCCACCCAACCCGCCGCCCGGCGCGATCTCGCCGCGCGCGCCGCCAGTTTCGCGATCGCGGCCTATATCCGGCTCGTCGACGCGACGACGCGCTGGCGCATTGTCGGACGCGAATTCGCTGATCCGCTTCTCGAAGCCCCGGACGGTTTCATTCTCGCTTTCTGGCACCAGCGCCTGTTGATGAGTCCCCTCTTACGCCGCGAGACGTCCAAGCGCGTTTACATGCTGATTTCGCACCATCGGGACGGCGAAATCATCGCCGACGCGGTGAAAGGCTTCGACATCGACTTCATTCGCGGTTCGACGGCCGATCCCCGCAAGAAATTCAAACAGAAAGGCGGCGCGCCCGCGATCGCGCAAATGATCGCCGCCCTTCAGGCCGGCGCAATCGTCGGCGTCACGCCGGACGGCCCGCGCGGGCCGGCGCGCAAGGTTCAACCCGGCGTCATCAAGCTCGCCCAGTTGTCCGGCGCGCCGATCCTTCCCGTTTCCTACGCTGTCACGCGGGGCCGTTTTCTCGATAGCTGGGACCGGTTTCTCCTCGCCTTGCCGTTCTCGCGCGGCGCCTTCGCCGCCGCCGAGCCCTTGCGCGTGCCCGTCCAAGCGGACGCCGGCGCCGCCGAAGCGGCGCGTCGGGAACTCGAACAGCGCCTCGACGAGGCCGGGGCGCGCGCCGAAGCCGCCCTGCGCCGGCCGCCGGACGGGTCCGTGCGGGCCTAGAGGCTGTTCGACGCACGTTCTTTCCGAAAACCGGCCTCCACTTTTCGCAAACGCGCTCTAGGATGACGCCAATGAGCGAAACCGCCCTAACCACAGCCGCCGAACCCCTCGGCCTCAAGCTCTACCGCGTCGCGAGCCGAGCGGCGGGGCCGGTCGCCGAAATCGCCCTGAAACGCCGCCTCAAGGCCGGCAAGGAGGATCCGGACCGGATCAATGAGCGGCGCGGCGTGCCGGGCCGCCCCCGCCCCGAGGGTCAGCTCATCTGGATCCATGGCGCGAGCGTCGGGGAATCGCTGTCGGTGCTGCCCCTGGTCGAAAGGCTGCGCGCCCGTCGCCCGGATTGGCGCTTTCTCGTGACGACGGGAACCACGACCTCCGCCAGACTGATGGCCGAGCGTCTACCCGAGGGCGCCTTCCACCAATATATCCCGCTCGATCATCCCCGTTTCGTCGAAGGCTTTCTCGATCACTGGCGCCCGGATGCGGCGCTCTTCGTCGAGTCTGAATTCTGGCCCAATCTCATTTTGAGCGCGCGCCGGAGAATTCCGTTCATGGCGCTCATCAATGGGCGCGTTTCGCCGAAATCGTTCGAGGAATGGAAGCGAAAGCCGAAAACGATCCGTTATGTGCTTTCGGCGTTCGAGGCGATCATCGCTCAGGATCGTCAGAATGCGGAGCGACTTTCGGCGCTGTCGGGCCGCGAAGTCATGTGTTTCGGGAATCTGAAGAACGCCGCGCCGCCTCTTCCCGCGCCTTCCGGCGCGATCGAAACATTGCGCGCCGAAATCGGCGAGCGGCCGATCTGGCTCGCGGCGAGCACGCATCCCGGCGAAGAGGAGGCGGTATTCGCCGCCCACAAGATTCTCAAGGGGTTCTTTCCGGACGTTCTCACCCTGCTCGCTCCGCGTCATCCCAATCGCGGCGCGGAAGTGCGCGCCCTCGCAGCCGATTTCGGCCTGTCCGCGCGCCAGCGCTCCCTGCGCGAAGCGATCGACGCCGCAACCGATGTTTATATCGCCGACACGCTCGGCGAGCTCGGCGTCTTCTACCGTCTGAGCGAAATCTCTTTTGTCGGCGGCGGGCTGACGCCGAAAGGCGGGCACAATCCGCTTGAGCCGGCGCGGCTCGGCGGCGCCATTCTGCACGGGCCCTACACTTTTAATTTCGGCGAGACCTACGCCGAAATGCGATCGAAAGGCGGCGGCGCGCTTGTTCGCAATGATCGCGAGCTTGCGACCGCGGTGCGCCGCCTCATCGCCGATGAGAAGACGCGGCTTGCGATGGCGAACGCGGCGCAAAAGGCCGCTGAAGCGAGCGCCGAGCGGGTGCTCGTCGAGATCAGCGAGTTTCTTCTCCGGCGCTTCCAGACGGACGCGCGCGCCGCATGATCAAAGAACCCTGGTTCTGGCGCGACCGCTCGCTCGCAGGGCGCGCCGTCGCTCTCAGCCTGACGCCGGGCGCCGTCGTCTATGACGCGGCGCGCCGTTTGCGCGCCGCCCATACGCGGCCGGCCAGCGCGCCTGCTCCCCTATTCTGCGTCGGCAATGCGACGCTTGGCGGCGTCGGCAAAACGCCCTTCGCGCTGATGCTTCAACGCATCCTCGCCGCGCGGGGAATCGAAGCGCATTTCCTGACCAGAGGCTATGGCGGCGCGCTCAAGGGCCCGGCGCGGGTCGATCCCGGCGCGCATGACGCAGGCGCGGTCGGCGACGAGGCGCTGCTGCTCGCCGGCGCCGCGCCGACATGGGTTTCGAAAGACCGGCCGGCGGGCGCTGTCGCCGCCGCGAAAGCCGGCGCGCAGGCGATCATCATGGATGACGGATTTCAAAATCCGACGATTGAGAAAACGCTCTCTATCCTTCTCATCGACGCGGCCGATCCTTACGGCAATGGCCGCGTCTTTCCGGCCGGCCCTTTGCGCGAACCGGCGGCGGCCGCGCGCGCGCGCGCCGATCTTTGCGCGGCGGTCGTCGGAAGCGCCGACGCGCCCGCGGTTGAAGGCGCTGATTTCCGCGTCTGGCTGGAACCGGAACGCCAGGTCGCGGGCGAGCGAATCTTCGCCTTTTGCGGCATTGGCGCCCCGGAGCGTTTCTTTGCGATGCTCAAGCGCGAAGGCGCCGAGCTCGCCGGCGCCGCGGCCTTTCCGGATCATCATCGCTTCGCCGAAACCGAAATCGGCCGGCTGAAAGCGATCGCCGCCGGCAAGAACGCGCGCCTGTTCACGACGACGAAGGATTTCGCGCGCATGACGGAAGACATGCGCCGGGGCGTTGAGACTTTTCCCATCCGCATGGTCGCGGATGACGAAACGAGGCTCGCCCTGATCGCCGAACGCGTTGTCGCGCAATTCCATGAAGAGGGACCTTCGCGTGGCTGACGCGCGCGCGATCGACGACGCGGGCGCGCCGCGCCCCGAGACGGGCTCCGGCCGCAAGACGACGATCGGGAATCGCCTCGAATATCTTATTGCGTGCGGGCTTTTGTCGGCCTCGCGCGCCGTCGGCGTGGACCGCGCTTCCGCGATCGGCGGCTTTATCGCGCGTTCGATCGGCCCGTTTCTGCCGGAAACGCGCCGCGCCGACGAGAATCTCAAAGCCGTATTTCCGGACTGGGATGAACAGCGCCGACGCGCGGTCATCATGAAAGTCTGGGACAATCTCGGCCGCACCGCGGGCGAATTCGCCCATCTCGACGCGTTCGATCCTGCGGCCGCCGACAGCCGCGTCGAAGTCATCGGCGCCGAGAACGTGTTCGAGGCGGCCGGGAACGGGCCGGTGATTTTCGTTTCCGGCCATTTCGCGAACTGGGAGATCATGGCCGTTCTCCTTCAATATAGCGGGATCAAATTCGCGATCCTCTATCGCGCGGCGAACAATCCGCTGACCGACGAACTGATCGTCAGGTCGCGCTCGAAAATCATGTCGCGATTGCAGGCGCCGAAGGGAAATCAGGGCGCGCGCGCCATGCTCGATATGATGGCCGACGGGGTGTCGCTCGCCATGCTCGTCGACCAGAAGCAGAACGCGGGCGTCACTGTTCCGTTTCTCGGGCGCGAGGCGAAGACCGCCACCACCGCCGCGCGCCTCGCCTTGCGCTTCAAGGCGCCGATCGTGCCGGCGAGCGTCGAACGCCTTGAAGGCGCCCATTTCCGCGTGCGCGCGCTAAAGCCGATCTATGCGGAGCCTACGGGCGATTTTTCCGCAGACGTTGTAAAGATCACGAGAGAGATCAATGACGCGATCGGCGCGGAGATCCTGGCGCGGCCAGAGCAATGGCTCTGGCTGCACCGTCGCTGGC
Organism: Alphaproteobacteria bacterium; assembly: GCA_016125425.1. Classification (GTDB taxonomy): domain Bacteria; phylum Pseudomonadota; class Alphaproteobacteria; order Caulobacterales; family Parvularculaceae; genus Amphiplicatus. The sequence goes on along the minus strand of WGLT01000018.1, from coordinate 7,813 downwards.
CGAAAGAATAGTTCACGGAGCGAAGGCCCCGCGCCCCGTCCTTGAAGGGCTTTTTCTCGCAGCGCCCTCGCAGCGACGCCTCAGACCGAGGCCGCCGCAAGGCCGGGCCTCGATAAGCCGGCCGCGAACGCTTCAGAACCGGCGAACCGCCCGCTATTCCTGCGCCGCCGTGCATTCTCCGCCATAGGCGACGGAAACGCCCTTGGACGCGGCGACGCAAGCGTTGGAATAGGTCTCGCCGTCGCAGCCGCAGACCGGCGTGTAGTCTTGCGTGCAGACTTGCGGACGCTCCTTGCAGACGCCGGCGGCGTCCGCCGTCGTCGCGCAGACGCCTGATTCCAGAGCGCAATAATCGTCATCATTGACGCATTGCACCCCGCCAATGCCGCCGCATATGCCGCCGCGTTCGCCCGCGGGAATGGCCGGCGCTTCCGGCGTTTCATCCGCCGCCACGGCGCCTGTCGGCGCGGCTTCCTGCGCCGCCGCTTCGTCGGGCGGCGTCGGTTCAGGCGTTTTGGATCCCGAGCAGGCGGCGCAGAGCAACAACGCGCCGGCGATAAGGGTCGCTGTCATCTCATATTTCATGGCCTAGTCGTCATCCCCTTTCATCTGACTTTGCATGTAGCGCGCCTCGCCGATTTTCTTGATCAGCTCAAGCTGCGTTTCGAGATAGTCGATATGCTCTTCCTCAGATTCCAGTATGCGCACGAGGATTTCGCGGCTGACATAGTCGCGCACGCTTTCGAAGTGCTGGATTGCTTCGGAATAGACCGGGTGCGCGCGCTTTTCAGCCTTCAAGTCGAGCTCGAGACATTCCTTCAACGTCTCGCCGATATAGACCTTGTCGAGATCCTGGACATTGGGCAGACCTTCGAGAAAGAGAATGCGCTCGATCAACTCGTCCGCATGCTTCATTTCATCGATGGATTCGTCATATTCCTTCTTGGCGGCGCGCTCAAAGCCCCAATTCCGGAACATCCGGGCGTGGAGAAAGTACTGATTGACCGTCGTCAGCTCGAGCTTCAAAGCCTTGTTCAGATGCTCGATGACTTTCGGATCGCCCTTCACGCGCAAGTCTCCCCCTAAGGTCCGGCGACAAGCCTAGCACCATATGCGCCAGAGTCAGATTTCAATTTGCGGACGATTCGCGCCTGTTGAGAAAGCGCGCCTATTCGGCGGCGATGGCGGGGGCGTCGCCGCGGGCTTCTTCAATGATGTCGGCGACATCCGGGAGGCATTTGCCGCATTGGGGGCGCCGGCCGCAGCGCCGGAAGGCGTCGGCGACGGTGCGCGCCCCGCCCCGCGCGGCTTCGGAAAGCTCCTTATCCCTCAAGGCGTTACAGATGCAGACATACATGGGCGGACGCTCTGGCGAGGTTGATGGCGCACAGGCCGGACGCCTATTCCTTGGCCTAGATGCAAATGATTGTCAATTACAAAATATGCGGGGAACTATTGAGCGCCTTTCTCGCCCGCTCCCGCCGCGACGGGGGCTCCGGCGCCCGGCCCATCCTGCACCAGCAGCTGCGGATCGACAGGAATCCCCATCCATTTGACGCTCCAATGGGTGTGCGGGCCGGTCGCCCGCCCGGTCTGGCCGATGCGGCCGATCTCTTGGCCCTTCTTCACGCGCTCGCCCGCCTTCACTTCGACCTTCGACATATGCATCAGCGCGCTTTCGACCCAGAAGCCGTGATCAATCAAAACGAGGCCGCCCTCGAAATACATATCGGGCTCGGCGAGCGTGACCACGCCGTCCGCCGGCGCGCGAATCGGCGTGCCGGTCGGGGCGGCGATATCAATCCCGCTATGGGGAGATTTCGGTTGGCCGTTCAAAATGCGCTGCGATCCGTAAACGCCGCTGATGACGCCGCGCGCCGGCATTTCAAAACCGCTCCGCCAGTCCTCTTTGTTCTCGGAGCTTTCGCGCGCGGCGTCTTTCAGCTTCTTGTCTTCGGCGATCTTTTCGAGATCCGCTTTCGAGAATTTCGAGACTTCGGATTCCGGGAGACCGTCAATGCGCTGCACGGGAAAGTCGCGCGCGGCGATCTTGAGCGCGACGCGCTCGATCTTTCCGTCCGGCAAGGTCACGGCGAGCAGCGAGGACGGCGCGGCGTCGCGGCCGAAGCCGATGACGAACCGTCCGTCATCGCCGACCATCACGTCTTCGCCGTCGAGGCGCACCTTCGCGCCGGCGAGCGTCTTTCCGAATACAAGACCGCCCTGCGTCAGCGCGCCCTCAAGCGAGACGTCTTCGGAAGAGGCGTTGAAGACAAGCTGACGCTTGTCGACTTGCCGCATCGCCTCGGCGAAATCGGCGCGCCGTTTCAGGACGGCGGGATCGTTCGGATCGGGGGCCGGCGCCAGCGCTTCGATCTTCGGCGGCGCAGGCGGCTCGGGCTCCTGCGCGCAAGCGCCAGCCGCGCTGGAGCAAAAGGCGGCGGCGAGCGCTGTCAGAACGCGTTTCATGCTCACTCCCCGCCGAGCCCCATGCCCTTCAGCGCCGCGGCGGCGTCGGCGTAAGCCTCCTGGCGGTCGACGCTCCAATATTTGAGCGCGCGCAACGGAATGCGCACGCCTGTCACCGCGCAGCGCACGAAGCCGCCGGGTTTGACGATGACGAACTCGCCGTCCTTGAATTCGACGACCGCCTCGCCGTCGCCGAAGGACTCCTGGATATTCATGGCTCGATCATGGGCTGCTCCGGGGCCAAGAAGTAGCGCCGAAGGTGGGCGAGGTCAAAAAGAGGCGCCGACGCGGTCCTCGCGCCGGGACGCCGATCCGGGCGCAATCCGACCTTCAATCAAACAAGCTCTTCTGTTTCGCCGCCGGCTTCTTTGCGGCGGGCTTGGATTGCTTCGCCGCCGGCGCGGCCTCGCCGTCGATGACCGCGCCGCGCTCCCCGTCGGCGAAGCGCAAGCGGACATGCGCGCCGGATTTCGCCGCGGCCGCGCTTCGAATGAGCGCGCCGTTTTCGGCGCGCACCAGCGCAAAGCCGCGCTCAAGCACGTTCTGATAGGACAGCGCGCCAAGGAGTTTCGCCGCGCCGCCGAGACGCGCGCGCTCGCGTTCGATGATCCGGAGCATGGCGGGTTTCAGGCGCTCGGCGAGCCGCGCGCACTCCCGCTCCTTCTCCGTATAGAGACGTTTTAGAGAAGACGGGGAAAGCCGTTTTTCGGAAAGATCGCGCCGGCGCGCGTCAAAAAAGCGCGCCCTCGCGAATTTGAACCGCTCCGCGGCGGCGTCGAGTCGCTGCGCGGCGGGGCCGAGAAGATCGCCCGGGCGGCCGAGACCGCGGATCGCGGCGAGAAGCCCGGTCCGCCGCGCTTCCGCGAGGCGCGCAATGGCGCTCGCCATGCGCCGCTCCTTATTCAGGACTTCGCTTAAAAGCTCGGCGCGCACCGGCACGGCGAATTCCGCCGCCGCGGTCGGCGTCGGGGCGCGAAGATCGGCGACATAATCGATCAGCGTCGTATCAGTTTCATGCCCCACTGCCGAAATCAGCGGAATACGGCTTGCGGCGGCCGCACGCGCGACGATTTCCTCATTGAAGCACCACAGATCCTCCAGCGACCCGCCGCCGCGCGCGACGATGAGAACATCCGGCCGCGGAATAGATCCGTCTTCGGGCAGCGCATTGAAGCCGTCGATCGCCGCGGCGATCTGGATTTCCGCGCCCTTTCCCTGAACGAGGGTCGGCCAGACGATCACATGGCGCGGAAAGCGCTCGCGCAGGCGATGCAGAATGTCGCGAATGACGGCGCCCGAAGGCGAAGTGACGACGCCGACGACTTCCGGAATATAGGGGAGCTTTTTCTTGCGTTCGGGCGCGAAAAGCCCTTCGGCGGCGAGCTTTTTCTTGCGCTCCTCGAATAGCGCCATCAGCGCGCCGACGCCGGCGGGTTCAAGCGAGTCGATGACGAGCTGGTAGCGTGACTGGCCGGGGAAGGTCGTGAGGCGGCCCGTGGCGACGACCTCCATCCCCTGCTCAGGCTGGAAACGGATCCGCGCCGCCGAGCCCTTCCAGATCACCGACGACAGAACCGCGCGCTCGTCTTTCAGATCGAGATAGACATGGCCGGAGCCGGCGCGCGTGACGCGCCCGACCTCGCCCCTGACGCGCACGAATCCGAAGCCCTCCTCCAGCGAGCGCTTGATCGCGCCGGAGAGCTCGCTGACTGTGTATTCGCGGACATTGCCGAAATTTGACTCCGTCATAAGCTGTGTTACAGCATAATTCGGATGGCGGGATAAGCGCGCCGACGCGCGACCATCCTTTCGAACGCGGCGGCCGACGCGTTCCGCATTATCGAAATCTGTATGTGAACCGACGGCGTTGTATCCGCAGCGGCTTTCGCGGAGCCGTCGCAAGGCCAAAGGGGAAAATCATGCAGACCAGGCTGTATCTCGCCGCCGCCGGCGCGGCGCTCGCGCTTGGCGGCGTCGGACTCGGCGTCCGCGATCATTCGGGCGCGAAAGGCGTCTCCTTCATCAATCCGATCGAATTCGCACGGTCTTTGTGCGGCGGCGATCCGGCCGCAATGGCGCGCCGGCAAGCCTATTTTCTCACCATCGCGCGCGCCTACGCCGAAGAAGCGCCGGCCGCGACGCCCGCCGCCACGGACGTTCCGGAGGCGGTCGGCGATATTCGCCGCGAGATCTCGACGAAGAGCGCGGACGCGCAAGGCTGGTTCAATCGCGGCCTCGCCGACATGCTGAATTTCAATCACGGCGCGGCGATTGAGGACTTCCGGATGGCGCAGGCCGCCGACCCTGAATGCGCGATGTGTTACTGGGGCGAGGCGATCGCCTACGGCCCCAATATCAACGCGCCGATGGAAGACGACGCCGTCGCGCCGGCGTTCGCCGCGATCAAAAAAGCGCTGTCCCTGCGCGACGGCGCGGGCGAGAGGGAGCGCGCGCTGATCGCCGCGCTCGGCTATCGCTATCAGGCAAAACCGCTTTCTGACCGCTCGAAGCTCGATAATGCGTATGCGGACGCAATGGAGAAGCTGACGCATGCCTATCCGGATGACGATTTCGTCCTGACACTGGCTGCGGAAGCCAATATGGACACGCAGCCATGGGATTACTGGACAGCGGACGGACGTCTGCCGAAAGGCCGCGCGGCGCGCACGATGGAGCTGCTCGAAACCGTTCTGGCGCGCAGCCCCAAAGACCCGGCTGCGATTCATCTCTACATCCACATGACCGAGGCGAGCGACAATCCCTATCGGGCCGCGCGCTTCGCCGAAACACTGCCGGCCCTCGCGCCGGGGCTCGGCCACCTCATCCACATGCCGTCGCACACCTATTACCGGATCGGACGGTTCAAGCAGTCGATCGCGCAAAACGCGGCCGCCGTCGCCGCGGATGAGGCTTTTCTCGCCGGACACAAGGCGAGCCCGATTTATGAATTCGGCTATTACCCGCACAATGTGCATTTTCTCATGACATCGGCGCAGATGGCGGGCGATGCGAAGACGGCGCTCGCCATGGCGGCGAAACTCGATGCGAAGCTGCCCGCTGAAATGGCGCGCTTGGTGCCGTTCGCCCAGCCGATCAAGGCGGCGCCCTATTTCGCCATGGCGCAATTCGCCGAACCGCAGGCGATACTTGATCTGCCCGATCCCGGCCGCGACCTGCCCTTCCTCGAAGCCGCCTGGCGCTATGCGCGCGGAGAGGCGTTCGCGCGGTCGGGCGCCCCCGAAAAGGCGCGCGCAGAAGCCCGCGCGGTCGCCAGGATCATCAAGGAGGCAGATCTCTCAACGCTCGAAGCCGTGTCGATCCCCGCGCGTGACATCCTGCGGATCGAAGAAAGAATCGTAACCGCGCGCGCCGCCGCGGCGGAAGGCGATCTTTCCAGCGCGGTCGCCGCAATGGAGGAAGCCGTGGCCTTGCAGGAAGGCCTCGCCTACACCGAACCGCCCTATTGGTATTATCCCGCCAAGCAGACGCTCGCCGCGATGGTCCTGCGTCAGGGCGACGCCGAGCGCGCCGAGCAGTTGTTCATCGAAGCGCTCGCCGAAGCGCCGAACAATGGGTGGGCCTATTACGGATTGTCGCAGGCTTATCGCGCGCAGAAAGACAGGCAAGGCGCCAAATACGCCGAGAAATTGTTCAAAGCCGCTTGGGCGGGCGACCCGAAATCCGTCGATCTTGCTTCGCTTTAGGCCGGCTTCCCGGCGCATAACCGACGGGCGCTGCGCCGCAGCGCCCGTCCCCATTCTTTGTTAATGCCTGATCGTCAATCTGCTGGCCGTCGCAGCCAGCGCAGGGTGGCGCAAGACCGCAATCACCCTATATCAGCGTGATCGCCGTCGGGATTGTCGCATGGGCCCTTTGAGCGCCGAATGGCTCTATCCATTCTTTCAGGTTGTCATCATCGACCTGACGCTCGCCGGCGATAACGCCGTCGTTATCGGCCTCGCCGCCGCCGGTCTTCCTGCGCGCCAGCGCATACGCGCCATCATCATAGGCATCGCCGCCGCAACCGTTCTGCGCATCGGCTTCTCCGTCGTGACGGCGGAGCTGATGAACGTTGTCGGACTTGTGCTCGCCGGCGGAATCCTCCTGCTCTGGGTCGCCTGGAAACTGTGGCGGGAAATCCATGCGGCGCAGATCGAAGAGAAACTCAGCGACGGCGCGGGCGCGCCCGCGCGGGAGAAATCGCTGTTTCAGGCTGTCATCCAGATCATCCTGGCGGACGTTTCAATGTCGCTTGACAATGTGCTCGCCGTCGCCGGCGCCGCGCGCGAGCATCCGGCGGTGCTGGTTTTCGGGCTGACCCTTTCCGTGCTTCTCATGGGGTTCGCCGCGGCGATGATCGCGAGGCTTTTGAAAAGACATCGCTGGATCGCCTATATCGGTCTGGGAATCATCGTGCTCGTCGCCGCGGAGATGATCTATCAAGGCGGACGCGAGGTGATTGAAGTACCAGCCGTTCAGTCAAGCCTCGCCGGGCTCGTTCCATAGAGGCGCGCCCGCTTTCGGAGAAACAGGTCGTTCCTGTACAAACTTTCATCTTCGCGGATGATTCCTATAGGGATTTTCGGCGATCATCTTTTGTTGCGAATTGTGAAACCCCTTGTAAATTCGGGCCTTTGGCATAATCCTGAAGGATGCGGGGGCTGCCCGCGGCGCGCGTCGGCCGGCGCGCGCCCATCATTTGAACGGAGCAAGCGCGATGAGTGCGCGAAACATAGGCGTCGCTGTGGCGGTGCTGGCTGTCCTGGCCGCGGGCGGAGCCTATTTCTACATGCAAAAAGACAAGTCGGACGCCGCGGCGCCCGCGGCGGCGACGGATGAGAGCGCGACTTCCGGCGCGAGCGAAGACAATGGCGACGCCATGCCGGCGGAAAGCGCCGCGCCGGACAGCGCGGACGAGGAATCCGGCGAGACGTCCTCGCCGGACAGCGAAAATTCAGACAGCGCCGCGCCGAACGCCGACGCGGCCGCCGCCCTGCCGGACGATTCCGCTGATATGGCGCCGCCTGTCGGCGACGACGCGACGGATACGCCAGACGACGCGGTTGATACGAGCGAAGACAGCACCGGCGACGTTTATGCGACGCCCGACGAAGACTATAGCGCAGACGCGCCGCCGGTCGACACCGACGCGGTCGACATGCCGGCGGATTCAGGCGACGTCACGCCTTCCGATCAACCGTCGCCCGACGACAAAGACTCCGGCGCAAGCGATCCGCAGCATCCCAATCTTTGATTGGTTTGGGAATTTGAATCAGACGGCGCCCCCTCATAAGGGGCGGCGCCGATTTCTCGCCGGGCAAGGCCGCCCTGCCCCGGCGCGCCG
>WGLT01000027.1 GCA_016125425.1 Alphaproteobacteria bacterium | reverse complement strand
GTTTAGAAAGCTCCAGATGATCGATGATGCCGTGACCGATCAGGACTTGCGCGTGCCGCCCAGCAATCACTTCGAGAAGCTGCGCGGCAATCTGGCGGGGCTGCATTCGATCCGCGTCAACCAGCAATGGCGGTTGATCTTTCGCTGGGATGGCGCGCGCGGCGAGGCGGACGGAATTTATCTGGACAATCACAGCTACCGATGAAAGCGAGGCAAGGATGCTGACCACCAAGCGCAAGCCGGCGACTGTCGGCGAAATCCTCATCGAAGAGTTCATGCAGCCGATGGGCCTGACGCAAGGCGCGCTCGCCGAGGCGATGGGCGTTCAGCGCAAGCATGTCAACGAACTGTGCGGCAACCGCAGGAACGTGACGGCGGCGACGGCCCTGATCCTGGCGCGGGTGTTCGGCAACAGCCCCGAGTTCTGGCTCAACGTGCAGCGGCGCAGCGATCTTTGGGAGGTGATGAACACGCCGAAGGAGCGCGAGCGGATCAAGCGCGCACGCCCGTTGCAGAGCGCGGCCTGAGTTATGCGACCGCACCGCTCGGGCTGGAGCATCGGTTGAGAAGGAGACATTGCCCATGACAGTGCCGCTACGCGCCGCCCTCTACCTGCGCGTCTCGACGGCGCGGCAGGCCGAGCATGATGTCTCCATCCCCGACCAGAAGCACCAGGGCGAAGCCTATTGCGTCTCACGCGGCTATCAGCTTGTCGAAACCTATGTGGAGCCAGGCGCATCCGCCACCAACGACCGCCGCCCGGAGTTCCAGCGGATGATCGAGGCGGGCACGTCTAAACCCGCGCCCTTCGACGTGGTGGTCGTCCATTCGTTCAGCCGCTTCTTCCGCGATCACTTCGAGCTGGAGTTCTACGTCAGGAAGCTCGCGAAGAACGGCGTCAAGCTCGTCTCCATCACGCAGGAGATGGGCGATGATCCCATGCACGTCATGATGCGGCAGATCATGGCGCTGTTCGATGAATACCAATCCAAAGAGAACGCCAAGCACGTCATGCGGGCGTTAAAGGAGAATGCGCGACAAGGGTTCTGGAACGGCTCGCTTCCTCCCATCGGCTACCGTGTCGTCGCGGCCGAGCAGCGCGGCGCGAAGACCAAGAAGAAGCTGGAAATCGACCCGCTTCACGCCGAGACGGTGCGGCTGATCTATCGGCTTGCGCTCTACGGCGACGGCGACCACGGCCAGATGGGTGTGAAGAACATCGTCAGCTATCTCAACCGCAACCGCATCTTCACCCGCGACGGCGGCCGTTGGGGCATCGGCCAGGTTCACCGCATCCTGACCCGCCGCACCTATGTTGGCGAGCATGAGTTCAACAAGCGGTCCAAGAGCAAGGAGTTGAAGCCGGTCAGCGAGATCGTGGTTGTGCCGGTCCCACCGATCATCGACCGTGAGACCTTCGACACGGTGCAGGCGCTGCTCAAGGCCCGGCATCCTGCGGTGACGCCATCCGCCGTCATCAGCGGCCCGACCCTTCTTACCGGCCTGATCCATTGTGCCAAGTGTGGCGGGGCCATGACCATCCGCACCGGCAAAGGCGGGCGCTATCGCTATTATGCCTGCTCCATGAAAGCGCGGCAGGGACCAACCGCTTGCGAGGGCATGGCGGTGCCGATGGAGAAGCTCGACGATCTGGTCGCCAGCCACCTTGAAGATCGCCTGCTCCAGCTCGAGCGGCTGGAAGCGATCCTCGCCACCGTGCTCGACCGGCGGCAGGAGCGATCCGAGCGCCAGCGCAAGCATATTGGCGAGCTGAACCGGCGAGCGGCGGAGTCGGAAGCCCGCCTCAAGCGCCTCTACGACGCCATCGAAGCGGGTATTGCCGACCTGGACGATCCGGCGCTCAAGGACCGGATCGATGGACTCAAGGCCATCCGCGATCAGGCCAAGGCCGATGCCGAGCGCGCCCAGGCCATGCTTCAGAACTCAGGGAGTAAGGCGGTTACGCCGCAAATGTTGAGCAAGTTTGCCCGCGCCGCGCGCCAGCGCATCCGGCTCGAAGGGGGCGGCTACCGCCGCGACCACTTGCGCGCGCTCGCCCAGCGCGTCGAGGTCGCCGAAGGGGAGGTCCGCATCATGGGATCGAAGTCCCGGCTGCTCCAGGCGCTTGTCGCGAACGGGAGCGTAAACTCAGTGCCCACTCAGGGACTGAAGTGGCGGAGAGGGAGGGATTCGAACCCTCGGTACCCGCAAAGGCACAACGGTTTTCGAGACCGCCCCGTTCGACCACTCCGGCACCTCTCCAAGAGGCGGTTCTTTTGCACCGCCTTGGTCGAAATTGAAAGCGTCGGAAGCGCCCCAGCCGGACCAAAATTCCGCGCGCTCCCCGCGCGCGAGCGACCGTCCTGGCGCCCCCAAAGGACGGCGCCGCCGCGCCGCCCGATCGCACGAACAACTAGCGGCAAACGGGCGTCCCGCAGGGGCCGCCCGCGCGCTTGTCTTACGAAGAATAATATTCGACGACGAGATGGGGCTCCATCGTCGCCGCATACGGCACTTCGGCGAGTTCGGGCACCCGAATATAGGAGGCCGTCATCTTTTTCGGATCGACCTCGATATATTCGGGAATGTCGCGCTCTGCGCTTTGCAGGGCCTCCAGAACAAGCGCCATGTTCTTCGACTTGTCCTTGATCTCGATGACGTCGCCCGGCTTGCAGCGATAGGACGGGATATTCGTGCGTACGCCGTTCACCTTGACATGGCCGTGATTGACGAACTGCCGCGCGGCGAAAACGGTCGGCACGAATTTCGCGCGATAGACGATCGCATCGAGCCGGCTTTCAAGAAGCCCGATCAGATTCTCGGCCGTGTTGCCGCGACGGCGCACGGCTTCGAGATAGATCTTTTCGAATTGCCGCTCGGAGATGTTGCCGTAATAGCCCTTGAGCTTTTGCTTGGCGCGCAGCTGAAGGCCGTAGTCGGATAGCTTGCCCTTGCGGCGCTGGCCATGCATGCCGGGGCCGTAATCGCGCTTGTTGACTGGTGATTTCGGCCGGCCCCAGATGTTTTCGCCGACCCGGCGGTCAAGCTTGTGCTTGGCGCTGATGCGCTTGGTCATTCATCCTCGCTTTAGCGCAGCCCGGCCCCGAAGCCGATCTTCGGAGCGATTGCAACGGCGGTTCCTGCGCTGCCCGTCGTGAAGGCCGGGGTGATAGCGGCGCGAGACGGCGCTGTCAAACCGCGTCCGCTCCGCTTGCGGCTGGTCTGCGGGGCGTTAATGCGCGCGCCCGCCGGCCGGGGTCAATAATGGGATCTCGGCCGGCCGGCGGCGAATCCGAGCCCGGCGATCCCCGCCGCCATCAACCACAGGGCGGCGGGAAGCGGCACGGCGCTGACCTGCCCGAATTGCGAATAATGGCTCAGCCCGCTGCCGGCGCCCGGCGTCGCATCATAGGCGATCGAGAGCATCCCGCCGGAAATGTTGTGCAGGAAGATGTGCCTGGCGCCCAGCTTCAGCACGACATATTGCGCGAAGCTTATAAAAACGTCGTCGGGAGAATTCTCGGCGCCGCCAGAGCCAAGCGTCTGTTCGCCGTCATAGGCTCCGCCGCCGCCGCCGAAAGAGGCGCCGGCCAGAGTGTCGAGAGCGGCCGCCTCGTTCGAGGCGCTGGAATTCCCGATGTCGAATTCATCCGCGGCCGTCGCCGAAAATGTTCCGGCTGTTCCTCCGACGACCTGATTGCTGGGGCTGGCGACGATGAGGCCGCCGCCGACGATCGCCTCGCACGCGCCGATTTCGGCGCCGTTGCATGTCAGGCTGCCGGCGTCCCCGGCGATGGTGATTGTGTTCGCCGATGCGGGCGCGACAGCGAACAAGACGGCGCTTGACGCGATGACAATGGCGGCGGTTACGCGCTTCAACACAAACACTCTAACTTCCCCGCAAACTCAACTACGCAACTGCCAAAAGTCCGCGCGCACGCGTAGACCCAACTCGATTCAATTGTAAAGACTTCGTTGGCAAGAAACACACCATTCGCAACGCCGTCTCGGGAAAGACACTAAATTTTCCCGTCAACGGAGAACCGCCCGCTGCGATTGCAACGGGCGGCCTTCCTGATTGCGAAATGACGCTAAAGCGGAGCGACTGCTACGCCTTGCTTGAACGGCGGCCGGCGAAGCCGAGGCCCGCAAGACCCGCCGCCATCAGCCAGACCGCGGCGGGAAGCGGCACTTCCGATCCGCCGAACTCGGTATAATGGCTGAGCCCAAGCCCAGTCGAATTGTTCTGCGCGTACGTGTAGGTCTGCGACCCGCCTGAGGTGTTGATGATAAAGATGTCATTGCGGCCGATCTTCAGCACCAGATAGGACGCGGACGAATCAAAGACCGGGTCCGGATTCGATCCCGATTGCACGCCGGCGCCGACCGGCGAGCCGACGAGCGTGGCCAATCTCGATCCTTCGTCGCTGGGCGAGGACGGTTCGCCCTTGTAAAGCTGAGCGAGCGTGCCGGCCGTGCCCGCGCCTGTCGGATCGACCACATCGGGCGGGCCCGGATCGATGTCGAGACCGCCGGCGCCCGAAAAGGCCTCACAGGACACCGAGCAGGTTAAGGTTGCGCCTGTCGTGCCGATCGTAATGACGGTCGCCGAAGCCGGCGCGACGGCGAAGCCGAGCATTGAAACCACGGATATCGCTATGAATTTCAAGCCCGAAAATGCCGAGCGGACCATACGTTCTCCCCAATCACTGCCACCACTCCCACGAGTCGCTACTGATGTGGCGACCTGAAAGCATTGTCTTCATTACATACATGTAAAATTCTCCGCAATCCGTTGCGCTCTTGTTAACCGCGAATTTTTCGGAGGAGATGCGAAAAAGGCGCGAGAATTCGCGCCATCGGATGAGTCGCCTGTCGGCGCTCGCCTATTGCGCGAAATTCGCCCCGGCGGACGATTTGGCGAAGCGGAATTCATGGAAGTCGGGGCGCCTCATCTCGCGAATGAAAGCGCGAACGGTGTCGGGATAAAGCGTGAAATTGCGCCCGCCCCCATCGACATACCAGGCGCCGCAACCAGCCGCCCACACGCGGTCGGCGAGCGCATTCTGGATGCGCGCGTCATAGGCCGCCGCCGCCTCTTGCGTGGGCTCGATCGTCGCCGCCCCCTCTTCGGTCATCCTTTCCAAAAGCCGCATCAAATACTTCACCTGCGCCTCGATCATCAAAACGACCGAGTTATGTCCGAGGCCCGAATTGGGCCCGAGCAACATGAAGAAGTTCGGAAAGCCCGGCGCCGCGATCGTCCGATGCGCCGCGATTCCGTGAGACCAGGTCTCGCGCAGGCTTCGCCCCCCCGACCCGACGACCTCGACCGACTCGAGCAGGTTGAAAGGTTTAAATCCCGTCGCATAGATCAGGACGTCCGCTTCGTGCAGCGCGCCGTCTTTCGTCCGTATGCCTTCTTTTTCGATGCGTTCGACGCCCTCGACGACCAGAGACGCGTTTTCGCGCTGAATCGCTTCATAGAAGTTGTCGGAAATCAGAATGCGCTTGCAGCCGGGCGGATAATGCGGCGTCAGCTTCTCGCGCAAGCCCGGATCCCGCACCTTTTTCTCAAGATTCCGCCGGAACAGCCTCAGCACAGTCCGCCGGGCGAAGCTGTCCTCCTTGCGAAAGGCGTCGAAACGCGCCTCCATCAAGGAGAAGATATATCCGCGATAGACGCGTGCAATCGGCGGCGCCGCGCGAAACAGCGCTTTCAGCCAGGCCGGGTAACCATGATCGTCACGGGGCAGAATATAATTCGCCGTCCGCTGAAACACGCTGAGATGCGCGACTTTCGGCGCGATCTCGGGGACAACCTGCACGGCGCTCGCCGCCGAGCCGATGATCGCGACGCGCTTGCCTGTGAGATCGACATCATGACGCCATTGCGCGGTATGGAATTTCGGCCCTGCAAATGAATCGGCGCCTGGAAAGGCCGGAATATTCGGCTCATGAAGGCCGCCAAGTCCGCTGACGACGAAATCGGCCTCCTCCTGCGTTCCGTCCGCGAATTCGATGCGCCAATGAGCGCCCACCCAGACGAGCCGCTCGGCGCGTTTGCCGAAAACGGCATGGGCGTAGAGATCATGCCGCTGAGCGCAAACGCGCATATATTCCCAGATCTCCCGCCCCGAGGAATAACGCCGCGACCAATGAGGATTGGGTTCGAAGGAAAACGAATACAAATGCGAAGGCACGTCGCAAGCGACGCCGGGATAGGTGTTCTCCCGCCAAGTTCCGCCGAAATCGGACGCCTTTTCATAAATAGCGAAATTCGCGAATCCGGAATTCTTGAGCGCGATCGCCATGCCCATGCCTGAAAATCCGCCGCCCAGAATAGCGATCTTCGGATTGAACCGGCGCGCCGGCGCATTTGGCGATGTCTGAAGCATGGGCGTTCCTGTCTTCGCGAGACAGGGGCCAGACTAGCGCCGGGGCTCAGCTCGAAAAAGCCGCAAGCGCAGTTCGCTCAGCTCGGACTCGCAAGCGCCGGGGCGGGCGGCTCGATATGCAAGGTGCGGGTGGGAAACGCGAATTCGATTCCCTCTTCTTCGAATTTCTTGAAGATGGCGATATTGATCGCCTGTTGCTTGTCCATATAGGCGGCGTAATCCGGCGTCAGCGCGTAATAGACGCTCTCGAAATTGAGAGAAGAATCGCCGAAGCCTTTAAAGTGCGAGCGATCGAACCGCGTCCCCTCCACGCCTTCAATCGCCTCCTTGATCCAGAGCGGTATCTCGGCGAGCTTTTCAGCCGGCGTCGAATAGGTCGTTCCCACCTGAAACACCACGCGTCGCTCGATCATGCGTTTGAAATTCTGGATTTTCTCGTTCAGAAGATTCGTGTTGGAGACGATGATTTGTTCGCCTGACAGCGCGCGGATCCGGGTCGTCTTAAGACCGATCTTCTCGACGTTTCCCAGATAATTGCCGAAAGTGATAAAGTCGCCGCGTACGAACGGTTTATCGAGCACGATCGACAAAGACGCGAACAAATCGGCGAAAATGCCTTGCGCCGCCAGACCGATGGCGATGCCGCCGACTCCGAGACCGGCGATGAGGGTTGTGATATTGACGCCCAGATTGTCGAGAATGAACAGCGCAGCGAGCGCCCAGACGAGCACATTGACAAACACGCGCAGCAAAGCCGAAGCATTCGCGAGAGTCGAATAATCGTCGGACTTGCGCGAGACCATGTCTATGAGAATCGATGTCAACAGCGTGCGCGCCCATGTCGCCGCCTGTAGCGCGCCGACAATCACGAGCATGGTGCGCAAGACCTCGTCGACCGCTTTCGGAAGCGAAAGGAGCGGGGCGAAAACCGCAAGCGCAGCGAAAAACAGAAAAACCGACCAAGTATTCTTCACAAGATCGGCGAAAACATTCCGGAGCGAAGCTTCGCCCTCTTTTTTCGAACGCACCAGGCGAGCGACACGCGGACGAAGCGCGCGAAGAATGAGAAAGAAGGCGGCGGCCGCCGCAAGCCAGGCGATCCGTTCAGGCGCATCCTCGCGAAGCCAGGACCAGGCGGCCCGACCGGCGTTTGCGAGATGTTGGCTCGCCTCGGTTATCGACACAGGCGCCGCAGACGGCGCATTCGGGACCGTATTGCCGGCCAGAGCGTCAATAGAAAGGCGCCACAGCGGCATGTTACCTCCAGTGAGTCATGTAAGCGCGGACGCCGCATAGTAATGATCTGTTCTCTATTGGCTAGTCTCGGCGCGGAAAGCCGCGTTGGACAACAGCGTCGCCGTGATTGCGCGTTGCGATTCTTTCGCGCCGGGAAAGGCTCTAGGATCGCACCGAAAACGGCGTGAAATCGGTGTCCTTGTCGTAGACGTCGACGCCTTCGACTCGTTTCAGAAGCCAAACAATACGATAGGTCAAGGGTGTCAGCGCAGCCTCCCATCCGACTTTCAGCGCGTAATTCGTCGCCATTACCGTCAATAAAAGGTGCGGTTTCCACACGCCGGCGAATGCAAGCGGGTAAAAGATCAGGCTGTCGACGCCCTGGCCGGCGATGGTGGAGCCAATCGTCCGTGTCCAGAGCAATCGCCCCTCCGTCCATACTTTCATGCGCGCCATTACATAGGCGTTCGAGAGCTCGCCCGCCCACATAGCGACGACGGAGGCGAACACAATCCGCGGCGCCTGGCCGAAATTCTCCGCGAAGGCTGTTTGCCGGTCGACGCCGCCAAGGTCGACATTCCATTCAGGCGCTGGGGGCATGTTGGTGATGATGGCGGCCATGGCCGCAGCGAAGCCGGCGGCCGCGAACGCCGCCCACACGACTCGCCTCGCCCGCGCATAGCCATAGACCTCGGTCAGAACGTCCCCGAGCACATAGGAAAGCGGAAAGAAGAGCACGCCGGCGCCGAAGGTGAAAGCGCCGAATTGAGCCACCTTCCCGGCGCCGATGATGTTCGAACACACGACGATGACGCATGTCGCCGCCATGGCGAAATCATAATAGCGGAAGCGATGCGCGGAGAGGGCATCTGCTTGTTCGATTTTCTCAAGCAAGGCGTTTTGCGGGGTCATGACGGGAGCAGCCAACTGAACCGCCGCCAGAAAACGCCTGTTCTCCTTTACGCGCAACGGAGCAGTTCGCGGCCAATGCGCTCTCGCGCCGCATTTCGTCGGCGCCTGCTCTCGCGCTTCACTTCTTACGGCCGCGCGTCAGCGCCTTGATGACGCCCCGAAGGGTTCTCACCTCGCCCTCCGTCAACCCGGCGCGCGTGAAGGCGACGCGCAGGTTACGCTCCATCACTTCGCGCTTTTCCGGCGGAAAGAAATAGCCGCGCGCATCGAGCTCTCCGAAGAGGTGGTCGATGAAACGTTCGAAATCCGCCCTCGGCGCTGGAACCGCCTCATCGAGGCCGCCGGCGAAGGCTTCGCGCCCGTCGGCTCTCGCCCATTCATACGCGACGATCAGGCAGGCCTGGGCGAGATTGAGCGAAGCGAAAGACGGATTGACCGGAATGGAGATCACCGCGTCGGCGCGCGCCACCTCTTCGTTATAGAGACCCGCCCGCTCGCGTCCGAACAGGACCGCGCAAGTCTCCCCGCGTTCGATCCGAATTTTCAGGGCGTCGGCCGCGGCCGCAGGATCGAGCACGGGCAAGAGCATTTCGCGCGGGCGCGCAGTCGTCGCCAGCACATAGCGGCAATCGGCCAGCGCCTCCTCGAGCGAACCGAATATGCGCGTCCCCTCGATGACCGCCGACGCCCCCGACGCCATGGCTTCAGCGGCCGGATTCGGCCAGCCGTCGCGGGGATTGACGAGACGGAGGGCCGAAAGCCCGAAATTCAGCATTGCGCGCGCCGCCGCGCCGATATTCTCGCCGAGTTGCGGCTCGACGAGCACAAAGGCCGGCGCGGGACGAAGCGCGCTCGCGCCGTCTCGCCGGCTCCGGCGTTCTCGAACCACCTTGCGCCCCTTTTTTCCTCTGACGCCCGATGCTATAGGCGCCCGCAACCTCGCCGGGAAGCGTCGCGCGCTCCGGCCTTCCCGAAAGATGAACCCGGTAGGACCTTCCATGCAGAAAATCAAAGTCGAAAACCCGGTCGTCGAGATGGACGGCGATGAGATGACCCGGATCATCTGGGCGATGATCAAGGAAAAGCTGATCCTTCCCTATCTCGATATCGACCTGATATATTTCGACCTTGGCATCGAAGAACGCGACCGCACCAACGATCAGGTGACGATCGAGGCGGCCGAAGCGACGAAGAAGTACGGCGTCGCCGTGAAATGCGCGACGATCACGCCCGATGAAGCGCGCGTCAAGGAATTCAACCTCAAGGAAATGTGGAAGTCGCCGAACGGCACGATCCGCAACATTCTGGGCGGCGTCGTCTTCCGCGAGCCGATCATTATCCGCAACGTGCCGCGCCTGGTGCCGGGCTGGACGCAGCCCATCATCATCGGCCGCCATGCGTTTGGCGATCAGTACCGCGCGACCGACATGCTGTTCCCGGGCAAGGGCAAGCTCACCATGAAGTGGCAGGGCGAGAACGGCGACGTCATCGAGCGCGAGGTGTTCGACGCGCCGTCTTCCGGCATCTACATGGGCATGTACAATCTCGATCAGTCGATCCGGGACTTTGCGCGCGCCTGTTTCAACTACGCGCTGCAGCGGAAATATCCGCTCTATCTGTCCACCAAGAACACGATCCTCAAAAAGTATGACGGTCGCTTCAAAGACATCTTCCAGGAGATGTATGAAACGGAGTTCAAACCCGAATTCGACAAGTTGAAACTCACCTACGAGCATCGTCTCATCGACGATATGGTCGCGTCGTGCCTGAAATGGTCGGGGGGCTATGTCTGGGCGTGCAAAAACTACGACGGCGACGTGCAGTCGGACACGGTCGCGCAGGGATTCGGCTCGTTGGGTCTGATGACTTCCGTCCTGATGACGCCGGACGGCAAGACGGTCGAAGCCGAAGCCGCGCACGGCACGGTCACCCGCCATTATCGCGCCCATCAGCGCGGCGAAGAGACCTCAACCAATCCGATCGCTTCGATCTACGCCTGGACGCGCGGCCTCGCCCACCGCGGCAAGCTCGACGGCAATCAGGCGCTCATCCGTTTCGCCGAAACCCTCGAGACCACCATCATCAAGACTGTCGAAGCCGGCTTTATGACGAAGGATCTCGCGCTTCTCATCGGCGCCGAACAACGCTGGCTTACGACGCAGGGCTTCCTCGACAAGATCGACGAGAACTTCAAAAAGGCGATGAGCGCCTGACGCAGCCCCAAACCGCCCCGCAGGCGTTTCCCGCTGCGGCGCGGAAGACCGCATCGCAGCGGCTCCCCGCGCGATGAGGTCGATTCGTCGAATAGACGTGTTCTCGGCGCGCGCGCATGGCAAGATGGCGCGAACAAGTTCAGCAACGGGGATCAATCATGGGAAAATTCTCCAGGCTCGGCCTTGGCGCGCTCGCAATTTCGGCCCTATGCAGCAGCGCCGCGCTCGCCGATCAGAAGAGCTATGACTACAAGGATTTTGACAAGATTTCGGTGTCGGCCGGCGTCGAAGCCGTCATCGCGGTCGGAGGCGATTATTCCGTCAACGCCGAAAGCTCGGCCGAAGGGCTCGAACGCCTCGAAATTCGTCTGCGCGGGCGTGAGCTTCATATAGGCCGCGAAAGCCGCTTTATGAGCTTCGGCCGCCAGCCGAACATCACGGTGCGCGTCACGCTTCCGAAGCTGGCTGGCCTCGACGTCTCTTCCGGTTCCGAAACCCGGGCGAGCGGCGTCAAGGGCGGCGATTTCGAAATCGACGCATCCAGCGGCGCCGGATTGACGATTGAGGGCGAGTGCGACGCGCTTGAACTCGACATTTCGAGCGGCGCCGATGTCGACGCGCATGGCTTCAAATGCAAATCGGCGCGCGCCGACGCCTCCTCCGGCAGCGATGCTGAAATCAACGTGTCCGATAGCATCACCGCCGACGCATCGAGCGGCGCCAGCGTCAAAGTCTATGGCGAACCGAAAAGCGCGACGATCGAGAAATCCTCCGGCGGCAGCGTAACGATCGTCAAATAACTATAATGCGGAGGCGATTGCTTCGGCGATCGCCTCGACGGCCGCGTCCGCTTTGGCGCCGTCCGGCCCGCCGGCCTGCGCCATGTCAGGCCGGCCGCCGCCGCCCTGCCCGCCGACCGCCTGCGCGCCGGCGCGCACAAGATCGACCGCCGACAATTTCGCTTTCAGATCATCCGTGACGCCGACTGCAAGCGCGGCCTTGCCCTCATTGACGCCAATATAGGCGACGACGCCGGAGCCGAGATTTTTCTTCGCCGCGTCGATCAGGCTGCGGAGGTCTTTTGGCTGGACGCCGTCAAGCACGCGGCCGACATATTTGACGTCGCCGATCTGTCTCGCCTGCTCGGCCGGGGCCGCAGCGCCGTCTGCGCGCCCGCCGCCGAGCGCGAGCCGCCTTTTCGCTGCGGCGAGTTCGCGCTCGAGCTTCTTGCGCTCCGCAATGAGCGCTTCGAGCCGCGCCGGCAGTTCGGCGGGCGCCGCCTTGATGGCGTCGGCCGCGGCGCGCGCAAGTTTCGCCTGGTCTTCGAGATAGAGTCGCGCCGCCTCGCCCGTCAGCGCTTCAACCCGGCGCACGCCCGCGGAGACGGCGCCTTCGGAAACGATCTTGAAAAGCGCGATGTCGCCTACGCGCCGGACATGCGTGCCGCCGCAAAGCTCCACCGAATAGGGCGCGCGCGCGTCCGCGAGGTCATGACCCATGCTCAGCACACGGACATCTTCATCGTATTTTTCGCCGAAGAGCGCCATTGCGCCGGAGGCGACAGCGTCTTCATAGGGCATGATACGCGTGTCGACCGCGGAATTCTGCCGGATGACGGCGTTGACGCGCCGCTCGATCTCCGCGATTTCCGCCGCCGTCACCGCTTTGGGATGCGAAAAATCGAAGCGCAACCGGTCTTCGGCGACAAGCGAGCCCTTCTGGACGACATGGGCGCCAAGCACTTCGCGCAGCGCCTTGTGAAGCAAATGCGTGGCGGAATGATTGGCGCGCGTTCTGTCGCGCCGCGCGACGTCGATCGCCAAGCGTACGGAATCGCCGACTTTCACCGCGCCTGACGTCACCACGCCGATATGGCCGGAAAGAGCGCCGCCGCGCTTCTTGACGTCGCGGATTTCGATCTTCAGCCCCTTGTCGGACGTGATCACGCCGGCGTCGCCCGCCTGCCCGCCCGATTCAGCGTAAAAGGGCGTTTGATTGACAATCACCTCGACCGCGTCGCCGGTTTTCGCCTCGTCGACGCTCTCGCCGTTTCTGACAATCGCCTGGACGACGCCCTCAGCGGCGTCATGCACATAGCCGAGAAATTCGGTCGCGCCCGCTTTTTCGCGGATATCGAACCAGAGCGCCTCGTCCGCGACGTCCCCGGAGCCGGCCCATGCGGCGCGCGCCGCCGCCCTTTGCGCGGCCATCGCAGCCTCAAATCCTTTGACGTCGACGTCACGGCCCTGACGGCGCAGCGCGTCCTGCGTCAGATCGAGCGGAAAGCCGTAAGTATCGTAAAGGCGAAACGCCGCTTCTCCGGGAAGCGCGGCTTCGGGCTGCAGCCGCGCAACCTCTTCCGCGAGGAGCTTCAATCCGCGATCGAGAAGGCTGTTGAATTTCTCCTCCTCCGCGCGCAGCGTTTCGACGATCAGCGGCTCGGCGCGCACGAGTTCGGGATAGGCGCCGCCCATTTCGGCGGCCAGCACCGGCGCAAGACGCGCCAGCAAAGGCTCTTTCGCGCCAAGACCGTGCGCATAACGCATCGCCCGCCGCATGATCCGGCGAAGCACATAACCGCGCCCCTCATTCGAGGGCGAAACGCCGTCCGCGATCAGAAAAGACGCTGCGCGCAAATGGTCGGCGATGACGCGGTGCGCCGGCTTGTCCTCGCCCTCGGCGGGGCGGCCAGTGAGATCGACGGACGCCTTGATCAGGGTACGGAAGAGATCGACATCATAATTGTCATGGACGCCCTGAAGGACTGCAGCGATCCTCTCAAGCCCCATGCCGGTGTCGATCGACGGTTTCGGCAAGTCGGTCTGCGTCCCGTCCGCATGGCGTTCGAACTGCATGAAGACAAGATTCCAGATCTCGATGAACCGGTCGCCGTCGGCGTCATCGGAGCCTGGCGGCCCGCCCGGAATTTCCGGTCCGTGATCGTAGAATATCTCCGAACAGGGCCCGCAGGGTCCGGTGTCGCCCATCGCCCAGAAATTATCATTCGTTGGAATGCGGATAATGCGCCGCTCTGGCAGGCCCGAAATCTTCCGCCAGAGATCGAAGGCTTCGTCGTCCGTATGATAGACCGTGACGGTCAGCTTTTCGGGCGCAAGACCGAAATCGCCGGTGACAAGCCGCCAGGCGGCGTTGATCGCCTCCTCCTTGAAGTAGTCGCCGAACGAGAAATTTCCGAGCATCTCGAAAAAGGTGTGATGGCGCGCGGTGTAGCCGACATTGTCGAGATCGTTATGCTTGCCGCCGGCGCGCACGCATTTCTGCGACGAGGCCGCGCGCGTATAGGGCCGTTTCTCCGCGCCGGTGAAGACGTTCTTGAACGGCACCATGCCCGCGTTCACGAAGAGAAGCGTCGGATCATTCTGCGGCACGAGCGGCGCCGAAGGCGCGATGAAATGGCCGCGGCCGGCGAAGAAATCGAGAAAGCCTGAGCGAATGTCCTTTAATGAAGCGGTCATGGGCGGCGCTGCGATCATCCCTGCGGCGGGAGCCGGGGCCCCCGGAAACGGCGAAACCGCGCCCGCCGGTCAGCGGGCGCGGGCCTGTTAGATAGGCAGTGCGGCCGTTCCCGTCCAGCGCCGCGCGGGCGCCAGCCGTTATTTGGTCATACAGAAGACGTTGAGCTTGTTGCCGTCGAGATCGCGAAAATAGCCGGCGTAAAAACCGGTGTCGCCGCGCGGCCCGGCGGGGCCTTCGTCCGTCCCGCCGAGTTCGAGCGCCTTTTTGTAGACGCGGTCGACCGTTTCGGGCGCGCCGGCCATGAGGGCGACCATGACGCCATTGCCGACGCTCGCGGGCCTGCCGTCAAACGGCTTGGTGACGCCGAGGCCGGCGCCGCCGTCGCCGCGGTCCCAGGCGACGAATTGCTCGCTCTCCATCATCCGCTTGCCGCCGAGTTCGGCGAGCAACGCGTCGTAGAATTTCGCGGCCCTCGCCAGGTCGTTCGTGCCGATGGTCACATAGCCGATCATAAAGCTCTCTCCCCTTGCGCCGCTGCGGGCGCTCCATAACCCGGATAGGCCGAAGGCGCTGGCCGCCTCAGGCCTCTGCGGCGATATCTTCCTCGCCTTCGCCCGTTTCGCCGGTCAACATCTCTTCGGCGACGAGCCCGGCGTTCGCGCGGATCGCCTTTTCAATTTCAGCCGCGATGTCGGGATTGTCTTTCAGGAACTGCTTGGCGTTCTCGCGCCCCTGTCCGATCCGCTCGCCGCCATAGGAGAACCAGGCGCCGGATTTCTCGACGACATTCGCCTTGACGCCGAGATCGACAAGCTCGCCGGTCTTCGAAATGCCTTCGCCATACATGATGTCGAATTCGACCTGCTTGAAGGGCGGCGCCACCTTGTTTTTGACGACCTTAACGCGCGTCTGGTTGCCGACGACCTCGTCGCGGTTCTTGATCGCGCCGATGCGGCGAATGTCGAGACGCACCGAAGCGTAGAATTTCAGCGCATTGCCGCCGGTCGTCGTTTCCGGCGAGCCAAACATGACGCCGATCTTCATCCGGATCTGGTTGATAAAGATCACAAGGCAGTTCGAGCGCGAGATCGAACCCGTCAGCTTGCGGAGCGCCTGGCTCATCAGCCGCGCCTGCAGGCCCGGCAATTGGTCGCCCATCTCGCCGTCGAGTTCGGCGCGCGGCGTGAGCGCCGCGACCGAGTCGATCACGAGCACGTCGACGGCGCCCGAACGCACCAGCGTGTCGGCGATCTCAAGCGCCTGCTCGCCGGCGTCGGGCTGCGAAATCAGAAGTTCGTCGAGATTGACCCCGAGCTTGCCGGCATAGATCGGATCGAGCGCATGCTCGGCGTCGATGAAGGCGGCGACGCCGCCCTTTTTCTGGACTTCGGCCGCGCAATGCAGCGCCAAAGTGGTTTTGCCGGAGCTTTCCGGCCCGTAGATCTCGACGATGCGGCCCTTGGGCAGACCGCCAATGCCGAGCGCGATATCGAGCCCGAGCGAGCCCGTCGACACAGCCTCGATGTCGACCACCTCGCGATCGCCGAGCTTCATCACCGAGCCCTTGCCGAACTGCTTGTCGATCTGCGAGAGCGCCGCCTCGAGCGCTTTTTTCTTATCCACCTCGTCCGCCTCCACCAGGCGCAAGTTCTGCGCGCTCGATTTGATCACCGCCGCCTCCGTGCCTTAAAGGGCCTGCGCCCGTCAATGGCGCACTTGTACGCTCTTTGTTCTTTTTTGGCAAGATATCCAACTAATTGAAAAATAACTATTTTATGATTTTGTTCCCCTGAAGTTCCGTTTCCCGTTCCCACGGACGGCCGGCGATGCGCCCGCCGCGCTTGACGCCGGCGATTCCCTGCGCCGGGCGCAAGGCCGGCGCTTGCCCCGCACGCGGGCGGCGCCTTAGAGCCGGTCGCGCCATCGGCGCCTTTCCGGGACCTGAAGGAGCCACCGCCCGTGTCAGACAGTTCAAACGCCCGCATCGCCCTCATCACCGGCGCTTCGTCGGGGATCGGCGCCGCGTTCGCGCGGGCTTATGCGGCGCGCGGCTGCGGCCTTGTCCTCGTTGCGCGGCGGATGGAGCGGCTCGAAGCGCTGGCGAAGGAATTGAAAAACGCCCACGGAACGAAATCGCTGCCGGTCAGGGCCGACCTTGCAAAGCCCGGGGCCGTTCAGGAAATCGCCGGCGAACTCGCGCGCCGCCGGCTTTTCCCGGACATTCTCGTCAACAACGCCGGCTATTCGATCGCGCGGACCTTTCTCGGCGCCGACTGGCCGGCGCAGCAGGACTTCATCGAAGTCTGCGTGACGGCGCCGGCCGCGCTGTCGCGCGCGCTTTTGCCCGCCATGGTGGAAAAAGGATGGGGACGGATCATCAATGTCTCGTCGATCGCCGCCTTCTCGCCCGGCGCGAAGGGCCACACGCTCTATCCCGCAGCCAAGGCGTTTCTCTTGAAGATGAGCCAGTCGCTCGCCGCCGAAGTCTCTGAAAAGGGCGTTCATGTGACCGCGCTCTGCCCCGGACAGACGGAAAGCGAATTCGCCGACGCCAATGGAACGCGCGGCGAAATCGCGCGCGCGCGCATGCCGACGCAGACGCCCGATGAAGTCGTCAAAGCCGCAATCCGCGCCAATGAACGAGGCCGCGAAATCATCGTTACGGGGCTGAGAAATCGTCTCGCGGTCGCGGCGATGAAGGTTCTGCCCGACGGGCTCTCCGCCGCTCTGATCCGGCCGCGGGCGGCGAAGTTTTCGCTTCCGGACTAGCCGCCCGCCGGGCCGATCGGCCGCATGGTCAAATCACGCAAACGGGCGGACAAATTCAAAATGGGACGTCATTACGATATCGTCGTCATCGGCTCCGGCGCCGGCGGAGCGACTTTCGCTAATGCGATGGCGCGGACCGGCAAGTCGATCCTCATCCTTGAGCGGGGCCCGCAGCTTCCGATCGAACCGGATAACTGGAATTCGAAAGCGGTCTTCATCGACAAGAAATATGTCGCAAAGGAGCTTTGGCTCGACAAGAACAACAAGGAATTTCGTCCGAATACGCATTATTGGCTCGGCGGCAATACGACATTTTACGGCGCCGCGCTGATGCGCATGAAGCG
Organism: Alphaproteobacteria bacterium; assembly: GCA_016125425.1. Classification (GTDB taxonomy): domain Bacteria; phylum Pseudomonadota; class Alphaproteobacteria; order Caulobacterales; family Parvularculaceae; genus Amphiplicatus. Next base: position 13,354 of record WGLT01000027.1, on the reverse strand, counting down.
GCGTGATTTCGACGCCGTTCCGCATTGCGGCGGCGGCGTTTCGCCCGCCTGGCCGATTTCATATGACGAGATGCGCGGCTGGTATGCGCAAGCCGAAGAGCGCTGGCAGGTCCATGGCGAGCGCGGGATCGATCCTTTCGACGAAAAGGACGACCCGCCCTATCCTTATCCGGCGCTAACGCATGATCCCGGAATCGTTCGCCTGAAAGACCATTTTGAAAGCCTGGGCTGGCGTCCGTCGCCCTTGCCGCTCGGCGTCCGGCGCAACGACGCCGCGCCTGTCCTGGATTCCTGCATCCGCTGTTCGACCTGCGGGGGCCATCCTTGTTTGTTGCGCGCAAAAGTCGACGCCAGGACGACCGAAATCCTGCCGCTCTGGCGCGCGCCGAATGTGACGATCCTGACCGAACGAAAAGTCGTCCGGCTGGAAACTTCGGCGGACGGACGAAGGATTACGGAAGTCGTCGCCGAAACGAAGGACGGTCCGGAGCGCTACAGGGCGGACATTGTCGTCTGTGCGGCGGGCGCAGTGAATTCGGCCGCGCTCTTTCTCGCCTCCGCGAACGCAGCGCATCCGAACGGACTTGCGAACGGCTCCGACCAGGTCGGGAGGAACTACATGTTCCACATGACCTCGGCCGTGCTTTCGCTGTCGCTTGAGAAATTCGAAGCGACGTTTCCGAAGACGCTGTGCGTCAACGATTTCTATTTCGGCGAGCCGGACGGATCCTATCCGTTTCCCATGGGTCAAATTCAGCTGCTTGAATACATGTCGGGCGACACGCTGCAGGGGGAAATCGCGAATTGGCTGCCGTCCGCCCTGATCCCCGACGCCTTCGCCGACGCCGTCGCCGATCGTCTGGTCAGTTTCCTCGCCATGTCCGAAGACCTGCCCTCGTCCGACAATCGCGTGACTCTGACCCGGGAAGGTCGGATTCGTCTCAGCTACGCATGGGGCGACACCAGCGCGCATGAGCGGCTCGTCAAGCGGCTCGAAAATGCGCTGTGCGGCTTCGCCCGACACACGCACTCTCTCCTCGAACACCGCTATGAAGTCGATTCGCTGCTGCCGCTTTTCGGCACCGCGCATCAATGCGGCACGCTGCGCTTCGGCGCCGATCCGAAATCGAGCGTTCTCGACCCCGACTGCAAGGCGCATGAGCTCGACAATCTCTATGTCGTCGATTCAAGCTTTTTCCCGTCTTCAGCGGCGGTGAACCCGACCTTGACGATCGTGGCCAACGCGCTCCGGGTGGCCGCGCATCTGCGCGAGCGGCTTTCCTGAGCGGCCGGGGCCGCGGGCCGGCGGCTGGCGCTGGAAAACTGTCGCAGAATTATCGTAGATCAATGCGAGCGAGCGCCGTCTGCGCTGTCATCAAAGCCCTATACAGAAAGCAGGTTCGCCATGAGCAGATTTGTCTTCGCCGTCATCGCCCTGGTTCTGCTCCTTGTCGCTCTTGTCGTCGTTGCGCCGGCGCTCATTCCGGTCGACGCTTATAAGGGGCGCCTCGAAGCCGCCGCGTCCGAAGCGCTCGGCCGCAAGGTGTCGATCGGGGACGACCTCAGTTTTCGTCTCGTGCCGACGACCGCCTTTCACGTCAGCGACCTTGAAATTGCGAATGCGGACGGTTTCTCCGCGCCTTACCTCGCGCGAGTGAAAAGCGCGGATATCGGCGTCAAATTATTCCCGCTGCTTTCGAAAACCGTCGAAGTCGAGCGCTTCATCCTGACCGATCCTGACATCCGGCTCGAACGCGCCAGGAACGGACGGGTCAACTGGAACATCGCCGAAGACATGGCGGGCGCGCGGGCCAAGCCCGCGGCGGGGCCTGGGAAAAGCGGCGACGTGCAGGGGCTCAGCCTCGGCGACGTGCGCATTACGAACGGCAAGGCGTCTTATTCGGACGCAGCGTCAGGCAAGAAATACCAAGCGAGCGATATCAATGCGCAGGCGCGGCTTCAGAGCATGGCCGAACCGCTTGAAGTTCACGGCACGATGACCTTCGAAGGCGCGCCGGCCAAAGTCGACCTCGTTTTAACCAGTCTTAAAAAACTCGCCGACAAGCAACCGGCCAATCTCAAACTCGACCTTACGCTCGCCAAAACGGCCGCCGGCACCGATCTCGTTCTCAACACCGCCGACGGCTTATCCTATTCGGGGCCCGTCTCGCTCAATGCGCCCGATTTGCCGGCGCTCGCCAAACTGCTCGGCGCGCCGCTGGAAGACGCCCCGGGCTTTGACAAATTCTCGGTGAAAGGCGCGGCTCAAGGCGGAGACGGCAAAGTCTCCCTGAGCGACGCCGCAATCAATTTCGACGCGATCAACGCGCAGGGCGAGCTCGCGCTCGACTGGACCGGCGCGCGCCCCAAAGCCACAGGACGATTGTCGACGCCCGACCTCAATCTCCAACCCTATCTTCCGCCCCCAACAGGCGATTCGGCGACATTTCCCGCATGGTCCGACGACAAGATCGATTTCGGCGCGCTGCGTAATATCGACGCCGATCTCACTGTCAGCGCTGACAAGATCGAACTCAACGGCATGACCTTCAGCGAAAGCCGCATGCGGCTTCGAATCGACAATGGCGTGCTGACCGCGACAATTCCGGAGCTCGGAGTCTATGGCGGCAGCGGCTCGGGAACGCTGACCGTCGACGCGCGCCGCTCGACGCCGGCGATCGCGGGCAAATTCGACGTCGCTTCGGTCGAGGCCCAGCCGTTCTCGAAAGACCTGCTCCGGATCGACCGGCTGCTCGGCATCGGCGGCTTCAAATTGAATTTCACCGCGCAGGGCGCGAGCCAGGCGGCGCTCATGCGTTCGCTCAACGGCTCGGGAGGCTTTGAGATCGCCGATGGCGCGATCAAGGGAGTCAATCTGGCCAAGCTCGCGCGCACGGTGGGCGCCCTTCAAAAGGGCGGGATCAATCCGACTACGCTGGCGAGCGCGATTTCGACCGCGAAAAGCCCGGCCGAACAAACCGACTTTTCCGATTTCGCCTCGCAGTTCGGCATTTCGAACGGGCTTGTCAAAACGACCAAGATTTCCCTTGTCGGGCCGTTCCTCACCATGTCCGGCGGCGGAACGGTCGATCTTCCCGCTCAAAAGCTCGATCTCAGGCTGACGCCCAAGGCGTCGACGACAGCGGACAATAAGAGCGGTCAGACTTTCAGCGTGCCGCTTCGCCTCACCGGAACATTCGCGCAGCCGAAGCTCGCCGTCGACATCGAATCCCTGATCGGCGGCGGCGCGACCGACGCCGTAAAGGGACTCTTCGAAGGACTCGGCGGCAAGAAGGAGGATGACGCGCCTGCGTCAGGCGACAAGAACGGCGCGGCCTCGGCCGTCGGCGCCGTTCTCGATGCGGTCTCATCCGGCCAGTCCGGCGACGCCGCGGCCTCCAAGAGCGCCGTCGACGCGATCAACAAGCTGTTGAAACCGAAGCCTGCGGCGGAGCCGGCCGCGGCTGGGCCCTCGGATACGAAAGAAGAGCAGACCGAGCCGGAAAAATCCCCGCAATAGGCCCACCGCCCGCCTGTTGAAAACTCGGCCCAAGCTCGCTGTTTTTTCAGGGGGCCGGGCCTAGCCCTGCCCTGCGAACAGGGTACATATTGCGAGCTTAGACATGGATGCTCACTAGATATTGGCGCAATCGCAGCGGTTAGACCCGGGGCGAGACGCCTTTGAAGCGAGCGCCGGAACAGGCGGCGATGCGGCGCAGACGCACTGAGAAACCATCATCTGGCGCGCTCCGGCGCGCGCTCCTTGTCGGCGCGAGCGTCTTCGCGGCGCCGGTCGCCTACGCCCAAAGCGGGACGGAGCGGATTCACGGCGTCCTGCAAAGCCTGTCCCATGCTGATCCGCTGGTCCTGGGCGCGATCGGGGCGGTTTCCGTCGCGGTCGCCGCCGTCGCCTGGGCGGTGCGCGTGTCGGCGGCCTCGATCAACCAGTCCGTCACCTGGTCGAACCGTCTCGCGGAGATGGAGGCCCAGCTTGAAAAGGCGGACGCCGTTCTCTCCGCCCATCCGGGCCTCGTTCTCGTTTGGGAGGACGACTACGATTCTGTGGAAAAGGGGTGGGGCCGGCCGAAAATCCTGGGCGGGCCCGCCGCGCTCGCCTCCCTGATGTCGTTCTCGCCGGCCGAGGCCGGGGACAAGGCCTCCCCGGTCGACCGGCTGCTCGAAGCGCTGGGCGATCTGCCAGTCGAAGATGACGGTCCGCCCGAAGACATCAAGAAACTGAAGGAAAAGGTGCGCGAATTGCGCGCGCACGGCATCGCGTTCTCGGGCTCCGTCGTCACCTCCGAGGGGCGCGCGATCGAAGCGGACGGCCGGGTCGCCGGCGGGCAAGTGGCGCTCTGGCTGACCGACCCCGCGGCGCGTCTGGCCGAGGACACAGGCATTCTCGGCAAGGTGCGCGAACAAACGGCCGATCTCCACGGCGCCCTGTCGCTGCTCGAGCGCTCGCCGGTTCCGGCTTGGCGGCGCGACGCCGCCCTGAAGCTCGTGTGGGTCAACAAGGCCTATGTCGATGCGGTCGAGGCGCAAAATGCGGCGCAGGTTCTCAAGGATCAGACCGAACTCGATCCGGGCGCGCGGAAAATCGCGGAGGCGGCGGCCAATGACCGCAAGCCCGCCGAAGGACGCATCATTGTCAACATTCGCGGCGAAAGGCGGGTGTTCAAGATCGCCGAAACGCCCATGCACGCCGCCGGCGACGCCGCGCTCGGCGGCCTCGCGATCGACATCACCGAACTCGACAAGACACGGGCCGAACTTCGCCAGCACATCGAGGCGAACCGCCGCACCCTGGATCAGATCCCCGTCGCGGTCGCGCTGTTCGGCGGCGCGCAGAATCTCCTTTATTATAATCAGGCGTTTCTGAAGCTCTGGGACCTCGACGAAGCCGATCTCGCGAGCCATCCGACCCATGGGGAGATTCTCGACAGGCTGCGTCATGCGGGAAAGTTGCCCGAGCCGGCCGATTACGGCGCGTGGAAGGCCGACCAGCTTCATCTTTACACGGCCGAACTCGCGGCGCCCGGAACGGAGCGCGACGGCGAGGCGCCGGACGACGTTTGGCACCTGCCGGACGGGCGCACTTTGCGCGTGGCGCGCGCGCGCCATCCCCTGGGCGGCGTTCTTGTCGTGTTCGACGACATCACTGAACGGCTGGCGCTCGAAGCGCGTTATAATACGCAGCTCAACGTACAGCGCGCGACGCTGAACAATCTCGCCGAAGGCGTCGCCGTATTCGCCGCGGACGGCGCCCTCCGCCTGTCTAATACGGCCTTCCAGAAAATGTGGCGGCTGGACAGGGATCTCCTTGAAGAGCGGCCGCATATCGATCGCGTGCTCGGCGCGATGCGCCCGCAAATGCTGAAGGGCGGCGATATTCTCGCCGACATCAAGCGCCGCGCGACCTCATTATCGCCGGAAGACCGCGCCCCCGTCCGCGATGGGTCGATCGCGCTCACGGACGGACGCACGCTCGCCTTCGGAACCGAGCCGCTTCCTGACGGCGCGACGCTCGTTCACTTTCTTGACGTCACGGACTCGCGCGAGCGCGAAAAGGAGCTCAAGGAAAGAAACGCCTTCCTCGAAGACATCGACCGGCAGAAATCGAAATTCGTCAATCACGTTTCCTATCAGCTCAGGACGCCGCTCGCGACCATTGTGGGCTTCGCGGAAATGCTTGACGGTCAAATGTTCGGCGTTCTGAACGACCGTCAGAAGGATTACATCGCGAGCATCCTCGCAGCCTCGCACCATCTTCGCGATCTCATCACCGACATTATCGATCTCGCGGTCATCGATGCGGGCAAGATGACTCTCGATCCGCAGCTCGTCGACATTCGCGACCTTCTTGAAAACGCCGCCACCTACGCCGCGCTGAAAGCCGAAGACACACAGGTGAGCCTGGCTGTCGATTGTCCGAAGGACATCGGCGTCATCACCGCCGACGCAAAGCGCCTGAAGCAGGTCCTTTTCAACCTTCTCTCCAACGCCTTCGCCTATACCGGCGCAGGCGGAAAGGTGACGCTCGGAGCCGATCGAACCCCCGGGCTCGTCCGGCTCTGGGTCGCCGACACAGGCCGCGGCGTTTCTCCCGAAGATCAGGCGAAAGCGTTCGATCCTTTTGAGAGCCGCGGCCCGTCCGCCGGCGCCGGCATCGGCCTTTCGCTCGTCCAGCGCTTCATCAGCCTGCATGGCGGCTGGGTGCGCATGGAATCCGAGCCCGGCAAGGGCACGCAGGTCACGTGCTACCTGCCGGCGCAGCCGGCGCTGCAAACGAGCGCGCCGCCGGACGGAGACTCGGCGCCGAAGCCGCGCGCGCGCGCCGGCCAGAGCGGAGCGAAAACCGCCCGGCGCAAAACCCGCCGCGCGAAACCGCAGGCCCGCGCAGCGGAATAGCGCGGCGCTCGCCGCCCGCCGCTTTCTCGCCGCAAAGCCTTTGTCTAAGGTCTGTCGCTGTGATCTCGGTTCTCGCGTCAGTCCTCCTCGCCAACGCGGCCCCCGCCGCCTCCTCCGCCGCGCCGGACGGCGAAACGGTGATTCACGAAAGGACCGACCCCGACTATGAAGCCTGCATAAAAGGCCTCGACAAGGATCTTGCCAAAGGCCGGGAAGCGGCGATGCAGTGGCAGGCGATGGGCGGCGGCCCGGCGGCCGAGCATTGTCTCGCTGTCGCCGATCTCGCATCCGGCTTTCCAAAACTCGCCGCCGTGCGCCTGCAAACGCTCGCCGGCCGGCCCGAGGCGGGCGACCCGCTCGTCCGGGCGCGCCTTTATTCGCAAGCCGCGCTCGCCTGGCTCGAGGCCGGACAAAACGAACTCGCCGGCAAGGCGCTCGACGAGGCGTTCAAGCTCGCGCCGGGCGCGGGCGAGCTTTATCTGATCAAGGCGCAAATCGAATTCGCCGAGGGTCACATGCAGGCGACCGTCGACGCCGTGACCGAAGCCGAGAGCAAGGGATTCGAAACCGCCGAGTCGCATGTTCTTCGCGGCCGCGCCCTTTATGCGCTGGCGCGCAATCGCGAAGCCGCAGAGGATGTCATCGCCGCCTTGAAGCTCGATCCGCTCAATATTGATGCGCTCGTGCTGCGCGGCGATCTCCACAGGGCGGGCGTCAATATCAAGGCCCATTACAAGCGGGCGCCGGACAAAACCGAATAAAGGCCCCGGCAGAGGCTGAGCGCTCGGCTTTCGGCGCGTCGTCATGCCCGCCGGAGGCGTCTCTTTATGCCTTCGACGACGCCAGCGCGCGCTCGACGCGGCGGCCAAATCGCTCCACCGTTGCGCTTATTCGCGGGCGTTAAGGCCGTCTTAACGGCGTAGCGCGCCGAATCAGGATTGAGGACGCTGCCGGCGAGCGCGCCGCAGCCAAATCGGGCGAGCCTTATGAGTCAATTGTCGACGCCGGGCTTAAGGCCCACGGTTCACGAACTGCAACAGCTTGCCCGAGAGGCCGGCAAGCGGCGCCCGCGCCGTCGCCGCTTGCTGTCGCGAGCCGCGCGTCTGAGTCTCATCGACGCGATGTCGCGTTCGGCGACGGCCGGGCTCGCCCTGATTGCGGGCGTTTCAATCTTCGTCGCCGTTTCTGCGGGCGCGCTCTATCCGCTTCGCGCCGGCGTTTGGGCGGTCATGGTCATGGCCGCGCTCTATCTGTCGCGTCGTCTGACCAAAGACTTCCGCGCCGGGCGGCGGTCGGCGGCGCGTCCTTTCCGGTGGCGCGCCAATTACACGGCCAGCCTCGTCGTCGTGGCCGCCTCATTCGGCGCGGGGGCGCTGATCGTCTTTCCCGATGGCGCGCCTTCGGAGCTCTCCTATCAGTCGCTCACGCTGATATTGGCGGCCGCATACGGCGCGGCGTTCTTACACGCCGCCCATGGACGCGCGGCCGCCGCGCTGGCGCTCCCGGCCGCCGCCTGCGTTCTCGGCTCGGCGCTTCGCATTGGCGGGCTCGCCGGACCTTTCGCCGCTCTCGCCGGAGCGAGCCTGGCCGGCCTTGCAGCCATCTACTTCCTCCGGCGCTATATGCGGGCGCGCGCAGCCAGCCGCTTTCCCCGCACCAGCTATCAGCGCCGCGAAGCCGAGCCGCCGTCGCTTTCCGGCGCCGCAGACGCAGAGGGCGCGCGCCGACCGGCGAGCGCCTAAATTCCTGCGCCAATTCGTTAGACTTGAGCAACGGCTTCACGCTATGACCGCGCACAATCAGACAGGGGGCGCTGAGCGCCTTCGCATTTAGGTTTCCGCAGCTTTGTAGCGAGCGCCGCCGGACGGATGGCGCGCGAACCCTGCGGGAGGAGGAAGGACATGGCCGAGGGGTTCCGGTCGAGCGCCGACGAAGCCGCTCTCAAAGAAGTGCTCGCCCTCGCTAAGAAGGAAAAGGTCGGCGACTACGAAGAAAACGGCGAGCCGACATTCGCTTTTGCAAGTTTCGTCGGGCAACTCGTCAGGTTCGCGACGGGCGAAGACAAAATCTGGGATGAGCCGCAATCGCTTCTCGACCGCGTGGCGTCTGCATGGAGCGCAAGCGCCGTCAGAAAACCGGGCGAGCAACTCATCTCGCTCCGGATGAACGACGCGAAAGACTGGCGACAGAGCCGTCTCGTTCTTGATATCGTAACCGAAGACAAACCCTTCCTCGTTGATTCAATCACGGCGGCGCTGTTCGATTCGGGCAAGCCCGCCTCATTCTTCGTCAACGCCGTGATCGGCTGCGACCGCGACGCAAAAGGAAGACGGAAGACGACCGGCGGCGTCGAAACCATCCGCGAGTCGATGATACACGCCGAGCTTGATCCGCCCGTCGACGAGGCGGAAGTCGAACGCCTTGAAGCAGAGCTCCGCCGCGTGCTTTTTGACGTCGCCGCCGCGGTCGCAGACTGGGAGCCCATGCGGTCGAGACTTGGCGCGTGCATCGCTCAGCTGGAGCGCGCGCGCCCCGAGGGCGTTCCTCGCGAGGAATTGCGCGAAGCGGTCGAATTCCTGAAATGGCTGTGGGACAATCGCTTCGCGTTTCTCGGCGTACGGCGATATCGATACGCCAAAACCGCCGAAGGCGTCGATTTCACGCATGACGAAGAAGGCGATCTCGGCATTCTCAGGGGCGGCAGCGAACGCCGCATCCTGAAATCGACCTATTCCGAGGCGGGACATCTTTCGCCTGCGGTCGAAGATTTCATGGCGTCGAGCGAAGTGATTCTTGTGGCGAAGGCGAACGCGAAATCGCTCGTCCATCGCCGCGGCTATATGGATTACATCGGCGTCAAAACCTATTCGATCGACGGCAAGGTCAACGGAGAGGAACGTTTTGTCGGCCTGTTCACCGCAGAAGCCTATAATCGTCCGGCCTCAGATATTCCGCTGTTGCGTTCGAAGGTCAGGAAAGTCGTCGAAGCCGCCGGCTTTCAGCCTGGCGGCCATAACGAAAAGGCGCTGATCAATATCCTCGAGACATTTCCGCGCGACGAGATGTTCCAGGACGACGTCGAAACCCTGGGCGAGACCGCGGTCGGCATCCTGCGGCTGTATAAACGGCCGCGCGTCAAGCTTTTCATGCGACGCGACCGGTTCGATCGGTTCATCTCGGCGCTGGTCTATGTTCCGCGCGAGCAGTTCAGTTCGGAAATCCGGGAAGCGATCGGAAACTTCCTGGCCGCGACTTTCAACGGTCGCGTTTCGGCCTTTTATCCTTTTTTCGGCGACGCCGCGCTGGTGCGCGTACACTTCATCATCGGTATCGATCCGGGCGCGCCGGAAGGCCCCGGCATCGCTGAGCTGACGCGCCAAATACGGGCGATCTGCCGCGACTGGTCCGATGACCTTCTCGACGCCCTGAGAGCGGCGCATCAGGGCGCCACGCCGCGAGGCCTCTTCCAGAAATATGAGCGCGCATTCGACGCCGCCTACAAGGAGGATAATCCGGCGAGCGAAGCGCTCGACGATATCGCCGTATTCGAACAATTGGGCGATCGCGACTTTCATCTGCGCGTATTCCGCTGGCCGGAAAATCCCGCCTCGACAATGCGCATCAAGATCTACAATCGGGACGAACCCGTCAGGCTGTCCTCGCTCATTCCGACGATCGAGAATCTCGGACTCAGCGTCATTCATGAGTCTGAGTACGAAGTCCGTCTCGACAACGACAACAAATTCTGGATCCAGGATTTCTATTCGGAGGACAGATTCGGCCGCGAAATCGACATCGGCGCGGTCAAGAAGAACATCGAAGAGGCGATGACGGCCGTCATGGACGGTCGCGCCGAAGACGACGGCTTCAATGCGCTCGTCGTCGAGGCGGGCCTGAACTGGCGTGAGGCGTGGATGCTTCGCGCCGCTGCGAAATATCATCTGCAGGCTGGCTTCGCCTTTTCGCAAAAGTATATTGAAGAAGCGCTTTCCGCTCATCCGCAAATTGCGCGCGAGCTGATCGCTGTCTTTCATGCGCGCTTCAATCCCGCCGGACCGAAAGACCCTGCAAAGCGCGAAGCTGAAGTCGAAAAGACGGAGGCCAGGGTTCTCAAGAGTCTCGAGGGCGTCGAGAGCCTCGATGAAGACCGCATCATGCGGCGCTATCTCAATCTGTTCTCCGCGATCCTGCGCACGAATTATTATCAGCGCGGCGCGGACGGCGCGCCCAAACCCTATATCTCCTTCAAGATCGACAGCGCCAAGATCGACACCCTTCCGGCCCCCCGGCCCTATCGTGAGATTTTCGTTTCGAGCCCGCGTGTCGACGGCGTGCATCTGAGATTTGGCCCGGTCGCCCGGGGCGGACTGCGCTGGTCCGATCGGCGCGAAGATTTCCGTACGGAGGTGCTGGGCCTCGTCAAGGCGCAGCGCGTCAAGAACGCCGTAATCGTGCCGACTGGCTCGAAAGGCGGCTTTTATCCGAAGCAATTGCCGGCGGGAGACCGCGCCGCGATTTTCGAAGAGGGCCGCGAAGCCTATAAGATCTTCATCCGCGGTCTTCTGGACCTCACCGACAATATCGTCGGCAATGAAATCAAGCGCCCGGCGAACATGGTGCTGTGGGACGATCCTGATCCCTATCTTGTCGTCGCGGCGGATAAGGGCACCGCGACATTCTCCGACACGGCGAACGCCATCTCCGCCGAATACGGATTCTGGCTTGGCGACGCTTTCGCATCGGGCGGGTCGGCCGGCTACGACCACAAGGCGATGGGCATCACCGCCCGCGGCGCGTGGGAGGCCGTCAAGCGCCATTTCCGCGAAATGGGCAAAGACATTCAAAGCGAGCCGTTCACTGCGATCGGCGTCGGCGACATGTCGGGCGACGTTTTCGGCAACGGCATGCTCTTGTCGAAAAAGACGAAGCTCGTGGCCGCCTTCGACCATCGCGACATATTTCTCGATCCCGATCCCGATCCGGAAAAGAGCTGGGCGGAGCGCAAGCGCCTATTCGAACTTCCGCGCAGCTCCTGGGCTGATTACGACAAAAAGCTCATCTCCAAGGGCGGCGGCGTATTCTCGCGCAATTCGAAATCGATAACGCTCACGCCTGAAATTAAAAAGCTTCTCGGAATTTCCGCGGACAAAGCGACGCCGATCGATGTGATTCGATCCATCTTGAAAGCCGATGTCGAGCTGTTCTGGTTGGGCGGAATCGGCACTTATGTCAAAGCTTCGCATGAAGAGAATGCGAAAGTCGGCGACCGTGGAAACGACGCGCTGCGCATCAATGCGGACGAACTGCGCGCGAAAGTCGTCGGCGAAGGCGCCAATCTCGGCTTCACGCAGGCGGCGCGGATCGAATTCGCCCGCAATGGCGGTCGGATCAACACGGACGCAATCGACAATTCGGCCGGCGTCGATACGTCCGACCATGAGGTGAACATCAAAATTTTGCTCTCTTCCGCCATCGAACATGGCGATCTCAGACGGGAAGAGAGAGACCCCTTGCTCGCATCCATGACCGAGGACGTCGCCGCGCATGTGCTGCGTCATAATTATGAGCAGACACGCGCTCTCTCGATGATGGAAGCGACCGCCCCGCAGGATCTCGACGGACATGCGCGTCTGATGATCGTATTCGAACAGCAGGGCCGGCTTGACCGGGCGGTCGAAGGCCTGCCCGACGTTGAAACAATCAGCGCGCTGCGTGCGCGCGGTTTCGGACTGACGCGGCCGGAAATGGCGGTGTTGCTCGCCTATTCTAAAATGTGGCTTTTCGAGGCGCTCGTCGCATCCGATGCGCCGGACGATCCGCTGCTTGAAACCGAACTGTTCGGCTATTTTCCCGAGCCCTTGCACGGCTTTACGGATGCGATCGTGCGGCATCGGCTGCGGCGCGAGATTATCGCAACCCGCCTTTCAAACGAGATTGTCGACACATGCGGCGCCAGTTTCCCCTATCGCGCTGTTGAGGCGACGGGCGCGCGGCCGGCGCAAGTCGCGCTCGCCTATGAAGCGGCGCGACGCATTCTTAATCTCGGAGACTACGCCGCGGCGGTTGATGCGCTCGACAATAAAGCGCCGGCCGGACTTCAGATCGCGCTTTACAATGCGGCCGCCGATCTGTTGCGCGAGCAGCTCTATCGGATTGTAAGCGACCCGGATGCTTCGACACTCTTAGGCAAGCGCGGGCTTAAAGGCGTCATCGAGCAATATCACGAACCGATCAAGGCGCTGAAAGAGTCTTTGTATGCCGTATTGTCCGCGCCGGCGGCGGCGGCTCTTAAAGCGCGCATCGCCGACTGGAAGAAAGGCGGCGCGCCGGCCGCGCTGGCGCAAGAGGCCGCGCTGATGCCGTCGCTTGAATACGCGTTCGACATCGTGAATCTGGCTCGCAGAACTGGGTGGTCGGCGAAAGCGGCGGGCGCGGTGTTTTTTGCTGTCGGCGACCGTTTCGGCATCGACGAGGCGCGTAATTTTGTGAAGGAGTCGCCGCCCGTCGAGCACTTCGACAAACTTGCGACGCGACGGCTCGTCGAGGATCTTTCTGCCCGGCAGAGCGCGCTCTCAGCCAGCGTGATCGCATTCGGCGGAGACGAGCCGAAAGGCGCGCCGACGGAATGGCTGGACAATCTTATCGAACGCTGGCGCGAAGCGGGCGACGGCGCCTTCGAGGGCTATGAAGACTTTGTCGCGAGCCTCGAACTCACCGCCGGCGTCACGGTCAGCAAGCTCTCTTTGCTTTCGAAGAAGCTCGGCGATGTCGCGGGCCGCCTCAGGGCGTGCTGACGCCGTCTCTAGAGCCGGTTGCATATTAGGCGATGCGATATCCTGAGTGACGGATGTAGCTTGCGCATTCGTCTGGCGGAAAGCGGTCAAGCAGTCGTCCAATTTCGTCCCAAAGGGCTTCGACGGTTCGCTTTGCCGCGCTGCGCAAG
>WGLT01000010.1 GCA_016125425.1 Alphaproteobacteria bacterium | reverse complement strand
CTTGCGCAGCGCGGCAAAGCGAACCGTCGAAGCCCTTTGGGACGAAATTGGACGACTGCTTGACCGCTTTCCGCCAGACGAATGCGCAAGCTACATCCGTCACTCAGGATATCGCATCGCCTAATATGCAACCGGCTCTAGGTCGCCTGCTGCGTCAGGCCCAGAATGCCGATCCGCACGCCGTCGAATACATATTGCGTCGCCAGCGCCATCAGCAGCATGCCGAGAATGCGCGTGATCGCATTCATGCCGGTGCGGCCGAGGGCGTCGCCGATGCGCCCTGCGAAGGCCATCATCAATACGCCGATCGCCAGGACGATGATCGTCGCGACGAGCACCGCGCCTTTTTCGATCAGTCCGGTGTTCGGGCCCATCAAGAGCATCACGGTCGCAATCGCGCCGGGCCCTGCGAGCATCGGGATCGCAAGCGGGAAGAAGGCGATGTTCTCGCGCTGGGCCGCTTTCGGACCAGGCGTTTTCGCATTGGTTTCGCTGTCCGGGTCGAAGAACATGCGAAAGCCCATGATGAACAGAATAATTCCCATCGCGGCGCGAAAGGCGGCGAGGCTGACGCCGAGCCGGTGGAGCAGCGCGTTCCCCGCAAATCCGAAAAAGACAAGGATCGCGACCGAATAAACCGCGGCCATGAAGGCGATCTTCAAACGCGCGCGATGCGACTCTTCTTTGGTCAGCGACGCGAAAATCGGCGTCACCATGATCGGATCGATCACGATGAAGAGCGTGACGAAGGCGGCGACGAAGGAAGCGAGCAGCGGCGGCATGGCGTCGGGAGCGATGGCTGCCTGCTCTCCTGCACGCGTCCGAGCCCGCGCGCAAGCCCCGCCTCGCCCCCGGGGCGAGGGTTACGCTGCGCCGAAAAGCGACGCCCTTCCAATGATCTAGCGCCTTTGCGCCGCCGCGAGCGGATATTGGCGCGCCCGGCTGAGTCTGCCGCCCTGTCGGAGCGGCGCGCGCTGTGTTAACCATAAAGGAGCAAGTCGCGGGGGCCTTTTTCCCGCGCATGGCAGGGGAGCCGCCCATGGTGGGATTCAACGGAATTCGGAACGCATCCGCGCGCGCCGGCGCCGGCGCGCTCGCCGCTCTGGCCTTCGGGCTTGCCGGCTGCGCGACGCAAACGCCGCCGCCGCCGATGGGCGCGGGCGAATTGAGCGCGCTTTATGTCGGCGCCGATCGTCTCAACGCTGCGGCGGTGAGCGAATCGCAGGAACGACTCGCCCAGAGCGGCCCGGTCAATCAAGGCGCGAGCGCCGCCGATCAGGTCGCGGCGCCTTCGCCGACGCCGTGGGCGGCGGCGGGCGCGCCGATTCATGCGGGCTATGTTGCGGCCGAGACGGGCCCATGCGGCCCCTATGCGAAGATCGAACAGGGCGAGACGCTCGGCGATGTCGCCGCGAAATGCGGCGTCTCGAAAGCGGCGCTCGCCGCCTACAATCCGGGCATTGACGCGCCGGGACTCGCCGCTGCGGGCGCCTTCGTCGCCATACCGCCCGCCGGCGCGAGCGCGGGCTCCATCGCAAGCGCGGGCGCAACCGCTTTTGGCTGGTATGTGGCGCGCGACGGCGACACGCTGCAAACGGTCGCGGCGAGTCACCTTGCGACGCCCGCCGATCTCATCCGCCTCAATCCGGGTCTTGACTGGGACTCGCTGGCGCCGGGCTCGCCCGTCAGAGTTCCCGCCGCTTACGGCGCGCCCAAGCCCGCCTCGATCGCCCGCAAGGTCATTCGCGACAAGAGCGCCGGCGGGCCGGGTTATGTCTATCCCGTATCGCCCTCGGTGACGAATGTGATGCCTTATAGCTACAAGCCGGCCACGCCGGCGGCGCCCGGCGGCGGACAGGCGCCGTCTGAACTCGGCGTCGATCGCCGCGTCGTCGCGCCGGGCGGCAAGGTCGTCGTTTCGGGAGAAAATCTGCCGCCGAACAGCGAGATCTCGCTCTATCGCGGCGCGAACGGCCGCGAGATGCAATATGTCGGCTCGGTCAGGACCGACGCGAAGGGCGCGTTCTCAAATCCGGTTCGCGTCGAGCAGGACGCCGATCTCGGCGGCGTGATCTTCAAGGCGACGGTCGACAAGACCGGCCAGGCGCTGCAAAGCCCGCGCGTCGGCGTGGACACGCTGCATGACTCCGGCGATCTTCAGGAAATCGATGACGATCAGGATTGATCGCCGTTTCCGCGCATCATGAAAAACGCCCCGTAAAAACGGGGCGTTTTTCATATTGAGGCGTTAGTTCGGGATATATTTCGGCAAGAAGGGGTGCATACGGACCATCATGTCCTTCAGCAGCTTGTCGGCCTGTCCGTCGTCGCTCGCGGGCATGGGCGCGATGAGGCGCACGAGCGCGCCGTCGCCGCGACGCTTGACGAGCGAGTCGTAAATCACCCAGATCTTCATCATGAATTCATTGGCGATCTCGCGCCCGCGCTGGTCGTACCAATAGTAGACAAGGCTGCGCTGGTCGCCGTGCTCGATGATCAGCCGATTGTAATTCACGATTTTTCCGTCCGGCATGGTCATCTTGTGAATGGTGTGACTCGTTATCTGCCAGCCGCCGCCCGGAATGCATTGGCGCGGCGAATGCCAGGCCCGCCCGTCCCCGCGCTCATAGAGATAAGCGAGATAGAGATTGACATAGTCGCCCTTCGGGGACTGGAGGTCGACGACAAGGGAATCGTCCGCATTGAGCGTTTCGGCGACGCTCGGGTCGAGCGGCCGCACTTGCGTCCGCCAGCCCGGAAACTCGCTCGGCAAGGCCGCGAACGGCGTGCGTTCGGGATGAATCAGCTTGTTTTGCGACGTTGCGAGCGAGACCGCAAAGAACACAAGGGCGGCGCCCGCGACGACGCTCGCTGCGAGCGGAAAACCGAGCCTGGTGCGGCTCGGCTGCGCCGGCGAAAGCTCCGGCGCGACCAGGGCGTCGAGCGCGCGCCGCCGGGGTCTTGCGAACCGGCAGAGCAGGACGATCACGCCGTAAAGCGCGGCGAGGCAAAAAAGGAAGACAACCCAGCCCTCGAATAAGTGAAGCGCGCCTTCCGCCTGCTCCGGTCCGAAGGCTTGCACGAGCGCGGCCGTGACGGCGATGCGAAAGCTGTTCATGACGATCGTAATCGGCACTGTCGCCGCCACGATGAGGAGCTTCTGCCACATCGGCCCGCGGAAAATGTAAGCGGTCATCACGCCCAGGCTGAGGAAAGGGAACAGATAACGCAGCCCGCTGCACGCCTCGGCGACCTGCAATTTGTAGTTCCCGAGATCGATGATATTGCCCTCGAGATAAACCGGAATGTTCATCAGGCGGATCATCCATACGCCAAGCACGGACGACATCATCTGGAATTTCCAGGAAAGGACGGTTATGAACCAATAGGGCGGCGGCACAGCAAAGAACAGAAACGCAATGGGAATCCATGTGGCGCGCAGCAGCGAGACGCCTCCCAGCGCCGCAGTGAGCCCGGCGATCGCGAAGACAAGGCCGATCTGCTGGAAGAGATAAAGGTCAAGCAGCTTGCCGAGGATGAGGAGCAGGCCGGAGAAAGCGAAAATGGCGACGCCTGACCATGAGGGATCGCCGATGCTCGCGATGACGGCTTTCCGGCTGACCCAGACGAGCCAGAGCGAGATGAGCGGTATGAAATAGCTGTGGCTCAGCTCCTGCTGTTCGCCCCAGCGCTTCCACAGATTGCCCAGCGCGCCCCAGTAGAGAACGATGAGGACAAGCGCGGCGCCGGCGAGGACGAAGGCCCGCTTTCGCCCGCCGTTTGCGAACAGGGCCCGCGCTTCCTCGATGATCGCCATTCATGCGTCTCCGTGATTGTCGCGCGGCGCCCCGCGCGGTGCGGGCGGGAGCGCCACGATTAGCCCATGGCGTCATATGGCTGCAATATTCATGCGACGCGGTCGCAGCGCAGCGCCCGTTTACCATAAGCGCCCCGCGCCCCGGGCGCGAAGGGCGAAACGTTCCCGCCATGGCGCAGGACGGCCGCCTAGAAGGGCGAGAATCCCCAAACGCCGAGAAACGCCGCGAGCGCGACCGCCGCCAGACCTGTCAGCCAGAGCCCGGAGAGCACTCCGACGGGGAGCTTTTCCCGGGCGCGGGCGCGGACCGTCATGAAGAGGACCGCAAGGCCGAGCGCGCCCGCGAGATAGCCCGTGAGCACGAAAGTCTGCGCGATCGGAACGAGGCCGACAAGAAGCAATAGCTGCGCGGCCTTGACCGTCGCGAAGGCCGAATATGCGAGGCCCCCGAGACTCGCCACGCCGAGGAGCGAGACGGCCCAGGCGAGGGGCCGCGCGCCGCCCGTCGTCGGCGTTTGCGATCCGTTGATCAGGCGGGCGACCGGCGCGATCGAATAAATGAGCGCGCCAAACAGCAGGATGAGCGCGGAAAAGCCGATCCACATAGCGGGCAGGGCGACGTTTTTCGGGTCTTCGGCGGCGGCGATCGCCAGTCGCACGAGGCCGCGCGCGCGATAGACCTTTCCTGTGAAGTGCGGCGCTTTCATGTCGTCCGCACACGATCTGTCAAGTTCGCCGTCCGGATTGTCGAAGAACTTGTTGAGGAAATCGCCGGCGCATTTGACCGAGCGCGTCGGGCCGTGCCCGGCATAGGGGAATTCCACATAGGTCCCGTTGGAAAATCCCGGCAGGATCATTTTCGCGAAAGGCGGCGGCGTGATCGGATCCATCGCGCCGTCGGCGATGATCGTTCTGATCGAGGTTTGCGTCGGCGCATATTGCTCCGGCGGGCGGCCCGGCATGCCGTATTTCTTGCAGAGCGCCTTGATGTCGTCGGCGTATTTGGGATCGCCCTGCAGCGAAGAAAGCACCGGATGCGCGGCGCGGTCCTCTTCGAGCGCTTCGCGCAGGTTGCTGACCCAGTTGTCGTTGCAGCCTATGGCGTCATACATGCCCTGGCTGATCGCCACGCCTTCCGGGCCTCCCATGTCGCCTGCCGTCAGCAAGCGGAAGACTTCGTGATCGTTCTTTTCAATCATCTCCGACAGGGCGGAGATGAAGGCCGGCATGCCGCCGAAATTCTTCTGTTCGTAAAACTGCATGAATGCGGCGCCGCCCACGAGATCCTGAAAGAAATATGCCTCGCCGGAAGGGAATGCCTCCGTGTCGATGGCCTTGACCTTGATCGGCCCCTTATCGCGAACCTTGACGATCGCTTTCTTCAACTGGCCGATAAAATCCGGGAAATTTTTGGCGCAGGCCGCGTCCGCCTTGCAGGTCTCGTTCAGCTTGTCGAGTTCGCGCTGGAACGAGCCGCCGATTTTCTGGAAGCGCGCGCGCGGCTCCAGCGGCGCTATCGCGTCGATGACCGCGGCGCGAACGCCCTCGGGGTCCTCTTTGAGATAAGCCTGGCCAAGATAGGAGCCGTAGGAAATTCCCCAGACATTCCAGTTCTTGAAGCCGAGGGCGCGGCGCAGAGCCTTTACGTCGCGTGCGTTCTCGATGGTGTTGTAGCCCGACAGGTCGACGCCGCGGGCCTTTGCGCTGGCGAAACATTTCTCCATCGCGTCAATGCGCGCGCGTTGGGCGGCGTCGAAATCCGGCGTGTTCGAAGCGGCCGGGTCGAGCAAATAGTAAAAAGGGCAAAAATCGCCGGATTCGCCGATGCCGCGTTGCTCCAGGATGTAAAGATCGCGGCGGTCGAGAACGCTGTGCTTTTTAAGGCGCTTCACATAGCCGGCGACCTGCGCGCCGGGCCCGCCGGTGAGATAGATAATCGGATCGTCCCGCTTCGACCAGGCGCCGTCCTTTTTCTCGTCCCAGTCCTTGGGCTTTTTCGCGGCGATCTTCACATAAAGAAGATCGATCATGCGCGAATCCGGTTTTTCGCGGTTTTCGGGGACGGTCAGGAATCCGCAGGAGACTTCGCCGGGCTTGTATTTAACGGCTCCCTTGAACGGGCAGACGGCCGGCGTCAGCTTGTAGCTGTCGCGCGCGAAGATCGAATCGTCCGCATGCGGCCCGACGGTTCCGGTCTGGTAGGCTGGAGCGTTCGACGCCGCTTCATTCCTCGTTTGCGCCGAGGCCGACCCCAGCGCGATCGCGCTCACCATCGCGGCGAACGCCGCCCCGATCATTCTGTTCATTTCCGCCCCGCAGCTACGCCGCATCATTCCCGGGTCGAGATTAGCAAAGATCGGCGGTTGCGGAATGATTTTGAGCCGGGCGCGCCGAATTTCGCGGCGGAGCGAATGCGTTCAGGCGGGCGAAATCGCTCTTCGCAGCGTGTCGGCGATCATTCGGGCGGCGTCGGCGATGACCTGCTGTTCATCCGCGCCCGCCTCATCGAAAATCATTTCGATCGCGGCGTAACCGCAGTCGACGCAAAGGCGCATCAAGCGCCCGACGCGGGCCTGGTCGCTCTTCGGCCAGCGCGCGCGAACCTGTTGGCCCAGGAGCGCGGCGACGGCGCGGTGCGACTTCAGGCGCACGTCGATCAGCGCCGGAGTCGCGTGCAGCGTGCGCATGATCCAGTTGCTCGCCTTCTGCGCGCGCGTCGCCTCGAGAGTCAAAACCAGCAGGCGCGCCATGCTCGCCTCCAGTTTTTCGGGATCGAATTCAAATTCCACCCAGCGCGCGAGCACGTCGTTCTGGCGCTGCATCAGCCTTTCGCCGAGCGCTTTCAGGACCGCATATTTGTTCGGGAAATAGCGATAGAGCGCCGGCGGCGTCAGCCCAGCGCGCGCGCAGATCGCGTTGGTGGTCAGCCTTTCGAAGCCGACTTCCGACAGAATGTCGGCGGCCGCGTCCAGCACCTGTTCGACCGTGCGCGCGCTTCGGTCCTGGATCGGCGTCGTGCGGGCGCCGATATCGATGGCGGGCTTTTCAGACATGGGATTGCTGGCGCGCCTCCTTGACAGTTTGTCTCTCAGCGCTGAACGATAGTGTCAACTATCGTTTTCGGCGATCAGCCAGGGAGGGGCGGGTGAGACGAGGCATTCCGGCGACAGCGATGCTGCTTGCGGCGGCTTGCGTGCGGGGCGGAACGGGGGCGGGCGACAACGCCGCCCCGCCGCCGCCGAGCGGCGCGGTGCTGGCCTATGCCGAGACGGCGCTTCCCGCCGATGCGCGGCTCGCGGCGATCTACGAGCGGTCCTGCCGGAATTGCCATTCCGTGAGGGAGACGGGCGCGCCGCTGACAGGCGACGCGCCGGCGTGGCGGGCGCGCATCGAGGCCAAGGGGCTCGACGGCCTCGTCGCTTCCGCGCGCACGGGGCTAAACGCGATGCCGCCCATGGGGCTTTGCCCCGACTGCACGGACGAAGACTTCCGGGCGCTGATTGAATTCATGGCGACGGAGGCGAAGTGATGGGTCTCACGCGCAGACAGCTTCTGATCGCCGGCGGCGCCGTCAGCGCGGCGATCGGGATTCCTGCGGGCCAGCAAATCGCATGGAGTCTGAAAGACTTCACGCGCCCCGGATATGATCCGACTCCGCCGTCCGCGCCCGCAGGGCGAATGGCGTGGACGAACTGGTCGGGAATCGAACGCGCGACGCCGAAACAAATCGCGGTTCCGGCGGATGAAGCGGCGCTTGCCGATCTTGTCCGCGCCGCCCGGGGCCGCGTGCGCGCCGCCGGCAGCGGTCACTCCTTCACCGGACTTGTTCCGTGTGAGGATATTATAGTCGATGTAAGCCGTCTGTCGGGGCTTGTCGCCCACGACGCGCAAAAGCGCATAGTCACCTTCGGCGCGGGAACGCGCCTTCATCAGGCGGCGCGCGAAATGGCGGCGGTCGGGCTCGCCTGGCCGAACCAGCCGGATATCGACATCCAGACGCTCGCCGGCAGCTTCGCAACGGCGACTCATGGCGCCGGGCTCAAGCTGAAAGCGCTGCATGATCAGGTGATCGGCTTTCGTTTCGTCACGGCGTCCGGCGACATCCGCGACGTGACGCGCGAAAGCGATCCTGATCTGTTCGCCGCTGGAAAAGTCTCGCTCGGCGCGCTCGGCGTCGTCACGCAGGTGACGATGAAGATGGCGCCCAGTTTCGCGCTTCGCCGCCGCGTCTGGGCGGACCGCATCGAGGCGCTGCTCGAACAGGCGGAGGAGCTGGCGTCGACGCATCGCAATTTCGAGCTGTATTTCCTGCCGCATACCGGGCTGGCCGCGGCGATCTCGCACGACATCTATGAAGGGCCGCTTTCCGGGCGCGCGCAAAGCGAAGACGACGAATTGCTGCTCGGCCTCAAAAAACTTCGCGACAGTCTCGGCTGGCAGCCCTGGCTCCGGCGGAAATTCGCGGAGGCGTCCCTGCCGCGCGGCGTCGTCGAGGATGACACGGATGAGTCCTGGCGGCTCTTGTCGACAGCGCGGCCGATCAAATTCAACGAAATGGAATATCACTTGCCGCATGAAGAAGGCGTGCGGGGCTTGCGCGCCGTGCTGAAGGCGCTCGATCGGCGCAAGGAGACCTATTTCCCGATCGAGATGCGCTGGACGGGAAGGGACGACGCGATGCTGAGCCCGTTCAATGACGGCCCCCGCGTTTCGATCGCCTGCCATGCGGCCGTGTCCGAGCCATACGACTATTTCTTCAAAGACATCGAACCGCTGCATCGCGCGCGAGGCGGGCGCCCGCATTGGGGCAAGCTGCATTCGCTTGGCTATGCGGAGTTGAGCGGGCTTTATCCGGATTTCGACCGTTTCTGCGAAATAAGGCGGGCGCTCGATCCTGACGGCAAGTTTCTCAACCCATTTCTGGCCAAACTTTTCGGAGAACGCTTCAATGGCTGACCTTTCACGGCGCGCAGTCATCGCCGGCGGCGCCGCGCTGACGGGAGCCGGGCTCATGATAACGAAACCTCGGGACAAGAGCGGGCCGCGCGCGGCCTATTTTCTGACCATGCAAAAGGCGTTGATTGACGCCGGAATCGCAACGCCGACGCTCGTCATCGACCGCGAAAAACTCAACGCCAATATCGACGTTTTGACGAAGCATCTGCCCGCCGGCATGGGCTATCGGATCGTGGCGAAATCTCTGCCCTCGTCCGATCTCATTGCGCATATCCGCGCGCGCTCGGGCTCGGACCGTCTGATGACCTTCAATTTGCAGATGCTCGAAGAGCTGAGCGCGAAAATGCCGGAGGCGGATCAACTCCTCGGCAAGCCGCTGCCGGTCGCAGCTGCGCGCCGCTATTTCGAAAGGCTTCCCGCCGCAAACGCCGCGGCCGCAGACCGCGTTCAGTGGCTCGTCGATACGCCGCGCCGGCTCGCGCAATACAGCGCGCTCGCAAAGACGGTCGGACGCCGTTTGCGCGTCAATGTCGAGCTCGATGTCGGCCTTCATCGCGGCGGCTTTGTCGCCGGCGCCGCGCTTGGCGAAACGCTCGCCGCCATAAAGGCGGATCCGTCGCTGACCTTTGCCGGGTTTATGGGTTATGAGCCGCATGTCCCGGCTCTGCCGAAAGCGTTCGGGTGGCGCGAGCGCGGCTTGCACGCCGCATGGCGCGCCTATCAGGCCGCGCTGGAGCAGGCGGCGGAGCGCTTCGGCGGCGAAACGGTCTCTTCGCTCTGCCGCAACGCCGCCGGCAGCCCGACCTATCGTTATTACGAGACGACCGAGATCGCGAATGAGATTTCGGCCGGCTCCTGCCTTGTCAAGCCGACGCATTTCGACACCGAATTGCTCAAGCCGCACCAGCCCGCGGGCTTCATCGCAACGCCTGTGATCAAGGCGATGGACAAAACGCGCATGCCCGGACTTGAATTCGCGGACGGCGTCAAACGCGCTTGGGATCCGAATTATCAGAGAACGATCTTTATTTATGGCGGCAACTGGCTCGCCGATCCGGTCGACCCGCCCGGGCTTTCCTACAACAAGACATTCGGGCGCTCGTCGAACCAGGAAATGCTGAACGGGGGACGCGACCTCTCGGTCAGGCCCGACGAATTCGTGTTCTTCCGGCCGCATCAATCGGAGGCGGTCTTTCTGCAATTCGGCGACATCGCCGTTTATGAGGACGGGGCGATCGTCGGCCGCTGGCCGGTCTTTCCCGCTTCCGCCTAGGCCGTCTGCGCCCGGGAAAGAAAAAGGGCGGCCCGCAGGCCGCCCCTTGCGTTTCATTGAAAACGGCGCGGCTAGAAGTCCATGCCGCCCATGCCGCCCATGCCGCCGCCCGGCATGCCGGCGTGGCTGTGGCTTTCTTTCTTGGGCGCTTCGGCGACCATGGCTTCGGTCGTGATCAGAAGGCCCGCGACAGAGGCCGCGTCCTGCAGCGCCGTGCGCACGACTTTCGCCGGATCGACGATGCCGGCTTTGATCATGTCGACATATTCGTCGGTTTGCGCGTTGAAGCCGAACTTGTCGTTCGTTTGTTCAAGCAGCTTGCCGACGACGATCGAGCCTTCGCCGCCCGCGTTCTTGACGATCTGGCGGATCGGGGCCTCGAGCGCCTTGCGCACGATGTTGACGCCCGCATCCTGATCGGCGTTGGCGCCTTTGACGCCCTGAAGCGATTTCGTCGCGTAAAGCAGCGCGACGCCGCCGCCGGGGACGATGCCTTCCTCAACCGCCGCGCGGGTCGCATTGAGGGCGTCGTCGACGCGGTCCTTGCGCTCTTTGACTTCGACTTCCGTCGCGCCGCCGACTTTGATCACCGCAACGCCGCCTGCAAGCTTGGCGAGACGTTCTTGCAGTTTTTCGCGGTCATAATCCGACGTTGTTTCTTCGATCTGACGGCGGATTTGCGAAGTGCGCGCTTCGATGTCTTTCTTCTCGCCTGCGCCGTCGACGATCGTCGTGTCATCCTTGTTGATCACGACTTTCTTCGCTTTGCCAAGCATGTCGATCGTGACGTTTTCGAGCTTGATGCCGAGGTCTTCGGAGATGACCTGGCCGCCCGTCAGCACGGCGATGTCTTCGAGCATCGCCTTGCGGCGATCGCCGAAGCCCGGCGCTTTCACCGCAGCGACTTTGAGGCCGCCGCGCAGCTTGTTGACGACGAGCGTCGCAAGCGCTTCGCCTTCGACGTCTTCAGCGACGATCAGAAGCGGCTTGCCCGACTGCACCACCGATTCAAGCAGCGGCAGCATGGATTGCAGGCCGGACAGCTTCTTCTCGTGAAGCAGGATGTAGGGATCTTCCAGCTCGGCGATCATTTTCTCCGCATTCGTGATGAAATACGGGGACAGATAGCCGCGATCGAACTGCATGCCTTCGACGACTTCGAGTTCGGTTTCGAGGGACTTCGCCTCTTCGACGGTGATCACGCCCTCATTGCCGACTTTCTCCATCGCTTTCGCGATCATTTCGCCGATCTCGGTTTCGCCGTTCGCAGAGATCGTGCCGACCTGCGCGATTTCGGCCGAAGAGGCGATCTTCGTCGCATGCTTCTTGATGTCCTCGACGACTTTGGCGACGGCGAGATCGATGCCGCGCTTAAGGTCCATCGGATTCATGCCGGCCGCGACCGCTTTGGCGCCTTCTTTCACGATCGCCTGCGCAAGCACGGTGGCGGTCGTCGTTCCGTCGCCGGCTTCGTCGTTCGTCTTGGACGCGACCTCGCGAACCATCTGGGCGCCCATATTCTCGAACTTGTCTTCAAGCTCGATTTCTTTCGCGACGGTCACGCCGTCTTTCGTCGTACGCGGCGCGCCGAACGACTTTTCGATGACGACATTACGGCCTTTGGGCCCAAGCGTCACCTTTACGGCGTTGGCGAGGATATCGACGCCGCGCAGCATTTTTTCACGCGCTTCGATATCGAATTTGACTTCTTTCGCAGCCATTCTTCGATCTCCTGATCAGATTGATTGGTTAGCCGATGATTCCGAGGATGTCCGACTCCTTCATGATGAGGAGTTCCTCGCCGTCGATCTTCACTTCCGTGCCCGACCATTTGCCGAAGAGGATCTTGTCGCCCTTCTTGACGTCGAGCGGGATGATTTCATTGTTTTCGCCGCGCGCGCCCGAGCCGACGGCGAGCACCTCGCCCTGTTGGGGTTTTTCCTTGGCGGTGTCCGGAATGATGATGGAGCCGACTTTCTCGTCTTCCTCGATGCGGCGAACGAGAACGCGGTCATGGAGCGGCCGAAAAGCCATAGATTAGGTCTCCCTGCTTGCGATCTGTCAATAAAAACAGCCGGTTAAATGAGGCGTCCGCGGCGGAGGCCGCGGTTGTTAGCACTCGGGGGCGCCGAGTGCTTGTCGGCGACTTAGGCGCCGGCGGGGCGGTCGTCAAGAGGTCGGACGACGGGGCGGCGCGCAGAATTCGCGGAAAATTCACCGCCCTCAATTAAGCCGCCGGAAAATCGCGCCCGATTTCATGGCGGGTCCGACCGCAGCCGGGCGGGCGGGTCGCCCGACCCCGCGGCTCCCGGAAAGGGGCGTTGAAATTCTGCCGCAATTACCTGCTTTTAATCCCGGCCGGCGGCAAAAAGCGGTAAGCCGCCGCCCACTTCTTTTTCTCCGGCCGGAGTCGGGCTAGCGCTGTAAAGACAGTTTTGCCTCGCATCGCAACAAGGAGCGACCTCATGCGGAAAGTCTTAATCACTGGAGTGCTGGCGTTATTCGCCGCTTCCTGCGCGACCAACCCCTATACCGGCGAAGAACGCGCAAGCCGGACGGTCACCAGCGGCGCCGGCGGCGCCGCGGCGGGCGCGGCCGCCGGCGCGGTCATCGGCGCGCTGACCGGCAACGCCGGCAAGGGCGCGGCGATCGGCGCCGCGGTCGGGGCGGCGACGGGCGTCGGCATCGGCGTCTATCAGGACCGCCAAGCGGCGAAGCTGCGCGAACGGCTTGCGGCCTCGGGCGTCTCCGTGACCAAGCAGGGCGATCAGATCTATCTCAACATGCCCTCGGACATTACCTTCGACACCGATCACGCCGACATCAAACCGAGCTTTTATGAGACGCTGAACTCGGTCGCGATCGTTCTCAGGGAATATAACAAGACGACGATCACGGTGAACGGCCACGCCGATTCGACCGGCTCCGACGCCTACAATATGGATCTCTCTCAACGCCGCGCCCTGGCGGTCGCCAACTATCTTGCCGCGCAGGGGGTCGCTCCCTCGCGTCTGCACGCCGTCGGTTATGGAGAAAGCCGCCCGATCGCGTCGAATGCGACCGCCGAAGGGCGCGCGCGAAATCGCCGCGTCGAGATCGTGATCGACCCGATCGCGTCGGAATTTCCGAGCTAGGCTTTCTTTACCGGTCCGGCCCTTGCGGCCTGCAAGCCGCCCTCCTGCGGGAGGGCGGCCTTTTTGCGCCTCCGTCGCGTATTTGAGTTAATTCGTTGTCAACTGCCCTCGATTAGCATCGCCCTCCAGACGCCTGGCGGCTGCGGCGGCCGGCGCCGGGAAAAAGGCACGTTGGATGAATCTGAGGCAGAGAAGCTCCCGATACGGGGCTGGCGTCCTGTTTGCGGCGGGGCTCGCGGGGATTTTCCTCGTGTTCGCCTGCGTGCGCGCGAATTTTAATCCCGACACCGAGATCTGGCTCGGCGCGGCGCTTGTCGTGACGCTGATCATGCATGCGCGCCTCGGCTTCGCCTTCTCCAAGGCGCAGGCGGAGCTCGACATGCTGAAAAAACTCGGCGAACGCTGCGAAGAAGATCCGATCGAGTCCGCGAAAAAAGTGGCGCCGCTTTATCGGCTGTCTCCCGCGAAGGGCGTTTCAAACGAAGACGCAAAAATGCTCGAGCGCGTGCGCAGGGCGATCGAGGGCAATCGCATCGATCTCTACCTGCAGCCGATCGTCAGCTTGCCGCAACGCAAGACGCGTTACTACGAGGCGTTTTCACGGTTGCGCGACGTGGACGGCTCCGTATTGCGCCCGACCGATTACCTCGACGCGGTCGAGCGCGCGAACCGCATCGGCGTCATCGACAACATGATTCTGTTGCGCTGCGTGCAGGCGTTCCGGCGTCTCAAGAAGCAGGACAGCCAGTTCGCGGTGTTCTGCAACCTTTCTCCGGCCACGCTGTTCGACACCGACTTCTTCAATCACTTTACGGACTATCTTGAAGCGAACGACGATCTTTCGACGCGGCTCGTCTTCGAATTCACCTATCCCGCGATCCACATGATGCATCCGCGGTTCGAGGAGAATCTCGAAGCGATCGCGCGCAGAGGGTTCGCGTTCTCACTCGACCACGTTCACAATCTCGACGTCGATTGGGGCGCGCTCAGGGCCAAGAACTTCCGCTTCGTCAAGGCGTCAAGCGGACTGCTTCTGTCCGCCTGCGCGCAGGGCGATGTCGGCGCGGCGAAAGTGCGCGCTTTCCGTAAACGCCTGGCCGACGCGGGCATCGATCTTATCGCCGAGAAGGTCGAGCACGAAAGCGACATGCCGGAGATTCTCGCGCTTGGAATCGACTACGGCCAGGGCAATCTGTTCGGCGCGCCGCGCCGCGCGGAGTTCTATGTGGGCGCGCGCGAGGTCGAAGAGCCCGCGCCGCTCGCCAAGGCCTCCTGAGGCCTCGGCGCTTGACCCTCGGCCCCGTCGGCCTTAACGCCGGGCGCCGTGCAAGAGCCGCCCCATATCCAGCATCTCGCCGCGATCGCCGGGCGTTATGACGCGCTGCTCTGCGACGCCTGGGGCGTCATCCACAACGGCGTGCGTCTGTTCGACGGGGCCGAAGAGGCGCTGATGCGTTTCCGCCGCGAGCGCGGGCCCGTGGTGATCGTCACGAACGCGCCGCGCCCGTCCTCGGTCATTCCGCGCCAATTGGATCGGCTTGGGCTGTCGCGCGAGGCCTATGACGCGATCGCGACATCGGGCGATGCGACGCGCGCCGAAATCGCGGCGCGCCTGCCGCTGGCCGTGTTCCGACTTGGTCCGGATAAGGACGATAAGCTCTATGAGGGGCTGAACGCGCGTTTCGCGCCTGTCGAGGAGGCGGGGTTCATCGTCTGCACCGGCCTGTTCGACGAGGGCCGCGAAACGCCCGACGACTATCGCGAAATGCTCGCCGGCGCCGCCGCGCGCGGCCTCGACATGATCTGCGCCAATCCGGACATCGTCGTCCGGCTGGGCGACAGGCTCATCTACTGCGCGGGCGCGCTTGCGCAGGTCTATGAGGGGCTCGGCGGCAGGGTCGTTTACGCCGGCAAACCCTTTAAGCCGATCTATGACGTCGCGCTCAGCCATGTCGAACGGGCCCGCGGCGCGCCGGTCGATCGGGCGCGCGTCCTCGCGATCGGCGACGGCGTTCGGACCGATATCGCCGGCGCCAATGCGCTCGGCGTCGACGCGATCTTTGTCTCCGGGCCCGGCGGCGTGCATGACGGCGAGCCGGAATCGATCGGCGCCGCGCTTGAAAAGGCGGGCGCTTCGGCGACGGCGGTGATGGAGAGTCTGCAATGGTGAAGGGCGTCGTCGCCGCCATCGGCAATTTCGACGGCGTTCATCTCGGCCACCAGCGCCTGCTCGCCGAAACGGCGGCGCTCGCGGCGGAAAAAGGCGCGCCCGCCGGCGCGGTCGTTTTCGAACCGCATCCGCGGCGCTTTTTCCGCCCCGACGATCCGCCCTTTCTGTTGACGACGCCGGAAAGCCGGGACGCCCTTTTGAAGGCGCATGGCGCGGCGCATGTGACGCCGCTGCGCTTCGACGCCGCGCTCGCCGCGATGACGCCGGAGCAGTTCGTCGACGTCGTGCTGAAAGGCCGCCTTGGTCTCGCCGGCGTCGTGACCGGAACCGAATTCCGCTTCGGCAAGGGCCGGGCGGGCGATGCGGCGACGCTCAAAGCGCTGGGCGAGGCGGCCGGGCTGGTCGTGCGCGCAGTCACCCCGAAAATCGAAATCGCCGGCGACGGCAAGATCAGTTCAAGCGCGATCCGCGCCGCGCTTCGCGAGGGCGACGCGCAAGCCGCCGCCGCCATGCTCGGCCGCCCCTGGTCCGTCGAGGGCGAGGTGCTGCCCGGCCAGCGCATCGGGCGCGGGCTCGGCTTTCCCACCGCCAATCTCCGGCTCGGCGAATTGATCGAGCCGCGCCGCGGCGTCTATGTCGCGCAGGCGCGCGTCGGCGGGCGGGCATTCGGCGCGGTCGCCTATTTCGGCCGCCGCCCGACGATCGGCGAGGGCGCGCCGCTGCTTGAAGTCCACCTCTTCGATTTCGACGCCGATCTTTACGGCCAGCGCCTGGAGGCGCGCCTGCTGGACTTTGTGCGCGAGGACAGAAAGTTCGACGATGTCGCCGCGCTCAGGGCCCAGATCGCCGCGGACTGCGCCGCCGCGCGCCGGCGTCTTGCCGCCCTGCAAGGCTAGACGACGCCCCGGAGAGAGCTTGTCCGCGCCCAAAAGTCGACACAAATGAAAGGGAGATTCCCCGACGGGCGGCCATGCGGGCGGCCGGGCGAAGGAGTGGCGTCGTCATGTTTTCCTGGAAGAAATCGCTGATGTCGGCGGCGGCGGCCGCCATGGCGGTCGGCGCGGTCGCGCCGGCGTCTGCGGGCGGCTATTACGGGCCCGGCCGCTATGCGCACGGGCCGCATGGCTATCCCGGCCACTATCGCCCTTACGGGCATCATCCGCGCTACTATTACGGCTCGCGCTATTACCGCCACCATCACGGGCTTTCCGGCGGCGAAGCGGCGCTGCTTGCGGTCGGCATTCTCGGCGGCATCGTTCTCATCGACCGCGCGCTTGAGGCGGACCGGGCGAACGCCGCCGCCTATTACGGCGGCGCCTATCCGCCGCCCGCCTATCGGGGCGGCTACGCGCCCCCGCGCGATGATTTCTATTACCGGCGCGATGATCGCGATCCGCCGCCCGCCGTTTATGGCGACGACGACGATCTCGACGGCCGCCTCCTCGGCGGCGACGAGCGGGGCGCGCGCGGCGGCTATAATTACGGCGCGGCCTATAATGACTGCAAAGCCGAGACGCGTCAGGCCGCGACCGATGGCGGGCTCATCGTGTCGCTGCCCGCAAAGCCCCAGCGCATCACCCCGATCGACAACGGCGCGGCGGTGCGCTTTGAGGCCGATTTCGTCGCGTCGAATTTGCGCGGGCAATCGGGCGATATCCGCCGCACCATGGTTTGCGAGGCCGATGCGGGCGGCGTGCGTTTTCTCGAATTGACGTAAAGTCCCGTCTCTCAGGTGACGCCGGCGCCGGTCCCTGATAAGACCGGCGTCATGCGTTTTCGCCGTTCAGCCATGTCCCGCGTCTGCGGGCGAATTACCGGCCCGGCTCGCCGCGCGCCGAGCCGCCCTTGAGGGCGGCTCCTTGACAGGCGCGGGCGGGACCGGGTCTTTCACCCATCGATCAACCTGAACCCGAAGAGACGAGCGATGCCTGACGCATCGGATAGGGACGCTCCCGCGCCCCGAGACTACAAAGAAACGCTGTTCCTGCCGGCGACGGATTTCCCGATGCGCGCCGGTCTGCCGAAAGCCGAGCCGGAGATCCTCAAGCGCTGGGAGAAGCTCGATCTCTACAAGCGCCTGCGCGAGGACGCGAAGGGCCGCAAGAAATACATTCTCCATGACGGGCCGCCTTACGCCAATGGGCATGTCCATCTCGGCACGGCGCTGACGAAAGTGCTGAAGGATCTCGTCGTGCGCTCGCGCCAGATGACCGGCTTCGACGCCAATTACGTGCCGGGCTGGGACTGTCACGGCCTGCCGATCGAATGGAAGGTCGAGGAGGAGTTCCGCGCGAAGGGCCGCGCCAAGCGCGATGTTCCGTCATCGGAATTTCGCGCCCGCTGCCGGGAATACGCGCAGGAATGGCTCGACATCCAGCGCGAGGAATTCAAGCGGCTCGGCGTCACCGGCGACTGGGACAACCCTTACACGACCATGGCGTTCGACGCCGAGGCGGTGATCGCCGCCGAGCTTTTGAAATTCGCGGACGCCGGCCTCCTCTATCGCGGCTCGAAACCCGTCATGTGGTCGCCGGTCGAACAGACCGCGCTCGCCGAGGCCGAGATCGAATATCACGATCACGTCTCGACGACGATCTGGGTGAAGTTTCCGGTTCAGCCCCACGAAGGTGTCAGAAGCGACGAAAAAGCAGTCAGGGAGTTCAACGGCGCTTCGATCGTCATCTGGACAACGACGCCATGGACGATCCCGGGCAATCGCGCGATCTGCTATGGACCGAGACTGTCTTACGGCGTCTATGAAGTGACGGCCCTTGACAAGATCGTCGATCCGAAAACGGGCGAGGAAATCGCGCCTTGGGCGAAGGTCGGCGATAAGCTGATCGTCGCCGATAACCTCTGGGCGAGTGTCGCCGCGGCCGCGAAAATCGCCGATGCGAAGCGCTTGGGCGATGTCAATCCAGCGGGGCTCGTCTGCGATCATCCGCTGAAAGGCTTCGGCGGCGGCTACCAGTTCCAGGTTCCGCTGCTCGCAGGCGATCATGTCACCGACGAAGACGGCACGGGCTTTGTGCACACCGCGCCCGGCCACGGCCAGGAAGACTACATTGCGTGGATGGGCGCCGAGGCCAAGCCGTGGCGCGAAGCGCTCGTCAAATTGGAAGGCGCGGAAATTCCGCACACGGTGGATGAATTCGGCGCCTTCACGAAGGAAGCGCCCGGTTTCGAGGGCAGGCATGTCCTCGTTCTGGAGGGCAAGAAAAAGGGCCAGGACGGCGACGCCAACAAGGCGGTGATCGACGCGCTGATTGAGAAGGGCGCGCTGCTCGCCCGCGGGCGCCTCACGCACTCCTATCCCCATTCATGGCGCTCGAAGGCGCCCGTCATCTTCCGCAATACGCCGCAATGGTTCATCGCGCTCGACAGGAAAATGGCGAACGGCAAGACCTTGCGCGAAACCGCGCTCGCCGCGATCGACGCGACGGGCTTCACCCCGCCGCAAGCCAGAAACCGCATCCGCTCCATGGTCGAGACGCGTCCCGACTGGCTCGTCTCGCGCCAGCGCGCCTGGGGCGTGCCGCTGACGATTTTCGTCGACAAGGAGACGGGCGAAATCCTGCGCGACAAGGCGGTCGACAAGCGCGTCATCGACTTGATCCGCAAAGGCGGCGCCGACGCCTGGTTCGACACCGACGCCGCCGAAATCCTCGGCCCGGCCTATGACGCCGCGCGCTATGAAAAGGTGACGGACATCCTCGACGTCTGGTTCGATTCAGGCTCGACCCACGCCTTCGTTCTCGAAGGGCGCGACGATCTTTCCTGGCCCGCGGACGTCTATTGCGAGGGCTCCGACCAGCATCGCGGCTGGTTCCAGTCCTCGCTTCTCGAAAGCTGCGGCACCCGCGGGCGCGCGCCTTACCGCCACATCATCACCAACGGCTTCGTCGTCGACGCCGACGGCCGGAAGATGTCGAAATCGCTCGGCAATGTCGTCGCGCCGGAAGCGATCAATGAGAAATTCGGCGCGGAGATCACCCGCATCTGGATCGCGAGCGGCGATTACACCGAAGATCCGCGCATCGGCCCTGAAATCATCAACTCCGCCGTCGACGCCTATCGCAAGCTCAGAAACACGATCCGCTATCTTCTCGGCGCGCTCAGCGGTTTTTCCGAAAACGAACTTGTCGGCGAGGACGACATGCCATCGCTTGAGCGCTACATTCTGCATCGTCTCGCCGAACTCGACGCAGGCGTGCGCGAAGGCTACGAGAATTTCGATTTCAAGAGCGTGTGGCGGCGCGTTTTCGATTTCTGCGCGCTCGATCTGTCGGCTTTCTATCTCGATATCCGCAAGGACAGCCTTTATTGCGACCGGCCGGACGACATGCGCCGACGTTCGGCGCGCACGGTCATGCATCGCTGTTTCGAACGGCTGACGGCGTGGCTTGCGCCCATTCTCGTCTTTACGATGGAGGAGGCGTGGCGCTCGCTCTATCCCGATGAGGAGTCGGTGCATCTGCGCCAGTTTCCGGAAACGCCCGCGTCCTGGCGGAACGAGAAGCTGGCGGCCGAATGGGCGAATTTGAGAAAGGTCCGCCGGGTCGTCACCGGCGCGCTTGAGGTTGAGCGGCGCGAAAAGCGAATCGGAGCGAGCCTTGAAGCCGCGCCCGTCGTTTATATCGAGGATGCGAACCTGCGCGCCTTGTGCGAAAATCACGATCTCGCCGAGCTGTTCATCACCGGCGCGGTGACGCTGACGGACGGCGCCGGCCCCGCCGGCGCGTTTCGCCTCGATGAGGCGCCCGGCGTCGCCGTCGAACCGGCGGCGTCGCAGGACAGAAAATGCGCGCGCTGCTGGCGGTATACGGATGATGTCGGCGCGGACGCGATTCACGCCGATCTGTGCGCGCGCTGCGCCGATGCGGTCGCGGCGCATGACGCCGGCGCAGGAAAGGTCGTTTGATGGCTGCGGCGCGCGCGCTCGAAAAATTCCGCGCCTGGGCGAGCCTGGCGCGCGCCAATCCGCTGTTCTGGGCAGGCGTGATCGGCGCTTTGCTCGTCGCCGCGCTCGATCAGGCGTCCAAGTTCTACATCGTCGACGTCATTCGTCTGCCGATGCGCCCCGGCGGCCATATCGAGATTTCACGCGTCTTCGATCTCACCTTCGTTGAAAACAAGGGGGTCAGTTTCGGCCTGTTCGCCGGCGGGCTCGTCTCGCGCGTTTTCCTTTCCCTTCTCGCTCTCTTCATTGCGGGCCTGCTTTGCGGCTGGCTTGCGACGATCCGCCGCCCGCTGACGGCGACGGGGGTCGCGCTCATCATGGGCGGCGCCGTCGGCAATCTGATCGATCGCGCGCTCTATGGCTATGTGCGCGATTTCCTCGATTTCTCGGGCCTTTATTTTCCCTGGGTCTTCAATGTGGCGGACGCGGCGATCAATGTCGGCATCGCCGCGCTTGTCGCCGACTGGCTCCTTCAGGGGCGGTCGCAAAAGCCGCATCCCCCCGAATCCTGATGGCTTTTGCCTTGGCGGAGGGGCGGCGATATAGTCCGGCCGAATTTTGTTGGAGCGTGATGAAAATGCGTCATGGAATGGCGGCGATTCGGGCGGGGGCTCTGTTCGCGATCCTTGCGGCGGCGACAAGCGGTTGCGCGGGCTTCACCAAGGCCGTCGGCGGGGGAAAAAACCCTCCGGACGAATTCGCCATCACGACCAAGGCGCCGCTGGTGGTGCCGCCTGATTACTCGCTGCGCCCGCCCAAACCGGGCGAGACCCGGCCCGATGAGCTCGCGCCCTCTGATCGCGCCCGGCAGGTGCTGTTGGGCGATCCCAATTTCGCGCCGCCTTCGCCGGGCGAACAGGCGCTCATGACGAAAGCCAATGCGCTTCAGGCCGATCCGGACATTCGCGCGCAGCTCGACGCGGAGAATGGCGGGCGCGCCAAGAAGGACCGCAGCTTCGCGAACGAACTTATCTTCTGGAAATTTCTCGACGGAAAAGTCGACGACTCGGCCGCGCCGCTCAAGGTCGACGATCCGGCCGCCTGGATGGCCGAACGCCAGCGCGCCATCGACGCCGTCATCGGCAAGGACGCCAAAGTCGAGATCAAGAAGGGCAAGTCGCTCGGCCTGCCGGGCGTCTTCTGAACGCGCGCCGCGGACGGTTTTCCCAATTCATGGCCGCGCCGGCGCGGCCGACCCTGGAATCGGGCATGATCCCTCCATGCTGACCGCGTCTCCCGCCCCGCCGCCGCGCAGAGCCGAGATCCGCCGCCTCCCGCCGGACGCTGTCAACCGTATCGCCGCGGGCGAGGTGATCGAACGCCCGGCCGCGGCGGTGAAGGAGCTTGTCGAAAACAGTCTCGACGCCGGCGCGCGCCGGATTGACGTTGAAATCTGGGGCGGCGGCGCGAAAGGGCTCGTCGTGCTCGACGACGGCGCCGGCATTGCGCGCGACAGCCTCGTCCTCGCCGTCGAACGGCACGCCACGTCCAAGCTCGCTGCGTCGGCGAAAGGCGAATACGATCTGACCAATATCGCGACCATGGGCTTTCGCGGCGAAGCTCTGCCTTCGATCGGCGCCGTCGCGCGGCTTGAGATCACAAGCCGCGCCGCCGGCGAAAAGGACGCCTGGCGGCTTGTCGTCGATGCGGGACGGGTCGGCGAGCCGGCGCCGGCCGCCTTTGCGGGCGATGGCGCCCGCGTCGAAGTGCGCGATCTTTTCTATGCGACGCCCGCCCGCCTCAAATTCCTGAAATCGGAGCGGGCCGAAAGCGCGGCGGTCTCCGAGACGGTGCGCCGCCTCGCCATGGCGTTTCCGGAGGTCGCCTTTTCGCTCGCCGCGGATGGAAAGCGCGTTCTCTCCCTGCCGGCGACGGGCGCCGACGAGGCGGGCCGGCTGAAGCGGCTCGGCGCGATCATGGGGCGCGACTTTGAAGATAACGCGCTCGCCATAGACGCCGAGCGCGCCGGCGTGCGCCTGAGAGGGTTCGCCGGCTTGCCGACTTTCAACCGCGGGCTCGCCGACAGGCAATATCTGTTCGTGAACGGACGGCCTGTCCGGGACAAGCTGCTGGTCGGGGCCGTGCGCGGCGCCTACGCGGACTTTCTCGCGCGCGACCGGCACCCCGCCGTCGCGCTGTTTCTCGAACTCGCGCCCGAACTCGTGGACGTCAATGTGCATCCGGCGAAAACGGAAGTGCGATTTCGCGACGCCGCCGGCGTGCGCGGCCTCATAGTCGGCGCGCTGCGCCATGCGCTCGCCGAAGCCGGCCACCGCGCCGCGACGACGACCGGCGCCTTCGCGCTCGGGCGCATGCGCGCCGGCGCGGCGCCCGCGCTCGCTTCGCCCGCCGGCAATCCTTTCCGCGCGCCTGTCGAGGCGCCAACGGCCGGCGCGGGGCTCGAAGATCGTCCGCGGGGCTTTGAAGGCTTCGGGGCGCCGACCGCGCGCGCCGAAACGGCGCCCGAG
Organism: Alphaproteobacteria bacterium; assembly: GCA_016125425.1. Taxonomy (GTDB): domain Bacteria; phylum Pseudomonadota; class Alphaproteobacteria; order Caulobacterales; family Parvularculaceae; genus Amphiplicatus. The sequence goes on along the minus strand of WGLT01000010.1, from coordinate 87,197 downwards.
GCGCCGCCCGACGAATTTCCGCTCGGCGCGGCGCGCGCGCAAATTCATGAGACCTATATTGTCGCCCAGACGAAAGACGGTCTCGTCATCGTCGACCAGCACGCGGCGCATGAACGGCTTGTCTATGAACGCATGAAAGAGGCGCTCGCCGCAGGCGGCGTTCCGCGCCAGGGTCTTCTCATTCCCGAAATCGTCGAACTCGGCGCGGAAGAGGCCGAGCGCATCGCCGCGCGCGCCGGCGAATTCGCCGAGCTCGGCCTTGTGCTGGAGCGCTTCGGCGAGGACGCGATCCTTGTCCGCGAAACGCCGGCGCTTCTTGGCAAGCCCGATATCGGCGCGCTGGTGCGCGCGCTCGCCGAAGATCTCGCGGAATTCGAGGAAGGGCTCGCGCTCAAGGAGCGTCTCGAGGACGTGTGCGGCTCGATGGCGTGCCGCGGTTCGGTGCGCGCCGGCCGGCGTCTCACGGCCGAAGAGATGAATGCGCTGCTTCGCCAGATGGAGGCGACGCCGCATTCCGGCCAGTGCAATCACGGCCGGCCGACTTATGTCGAATTGAAACTCGCCGATATCGAACGCCTGTTCGGCCGGCGCTGAACGCCGTCTTATCGATCTGGACAGCGAAGCCGTTATAGTAACCGCAAAGGACGATCGGCGAGGATTTATGAGCGCGCAGCATCCGGCTTTCACGCCGCTTTCCGAACTGGGCGATTTCACCGAACGCGCGCCCGATGAAATGGCAGCGGACGCAAAGGCGTTTCTCGCCGACATCAAGCGCCGTCACACCATTCGCGACTTCGCGCCGACGCCTGTGCCGCGCGCCGTCATCGAAGACTGCATTGCGGCGGCCGGGCGCGCGCCGTCCGGCGCCAATCTTCAGCCATGGCATTTCGTCCTGATCGGCGATCAGACTGTGAAACGGAAAATCCGCGAAGCGGCCGAAGCCGAAGAGCGGGCGTTTTATTGGCGCAGAGCCTCCGCGGAATGGCTGGAGGCCCTGGCGCCGCTCGGCACGGACGAAAACAAGCCTTATCTCGAAATCGCGCCCTGGATCATCGCCGTCTTCGCCAAACGCCGCGCCGACGGGGAAAGGGGCGAGGGCAAAACCTATTACATGCATGAGAGCGTCGGCATCGCCTGCGGGTTTTTGCTCGTCGCCCTGCACCGCGCGGGCCTTGCGACCCTCACGCACACGCCGAATCCGATGGGTTTCATGAACGATCTGCTGGGCCGTCCCGCGAGCGAAAAACCCTATATGCTGATCGTCGCAGGCCTGCCCGCCGCCGACGCAAAGGTTCCCGAGCACGCGCTCAGGAAAAAGCCGCTTGGCGAAATCCTGACCGTGATCTAGGCGGTCTCGAGTTTTTCCTTGATCGCGTTGACGCGTTGCGTCGCGGCGTCGATGACGCGGCTCGCCCCGCCGACCGTGTCCGAGTCGAGCGCGTCCGTGGCGTGTTCGAGGTCGGCGAGGCGGCGTTTGGTTTCAAAGAGCTCGTCGCAGACGGTGAGCGCGGCGAGCAGCATCAGCCGCGTGTCGCCGATCTGGCCGAGTTCGCGCGCGAGTTGAACGACGAGGCGGTCATAATAACTCGCGAGCTGTTGCAGGCGGCCTTCCTGGCCGTTCTCGCACGTTATCTTGTAGGCGCGGCTGTTGATGCTGACTTCGACCTGGGCCATCGTTTCATTCTCCTTCGCCGCCATATTCGCCGAGCAGGGAGCGAAGTTCGCCGATCGCGGCGGCGAGCCCTGCGGCGGCGGCGGCCGCATGGGTCCTCGCAACCTTCGCCTGACGGCGGGCGGCGTCGACGGCGTCCGCATCGGCCGCGAATTCGCCGAGACGGTCGTCAAGGCGCGCTTCCAGCGCGTCAAGGGCGGAGGCGAGGGAGTGCACCGCTTCTTCGAGGGCCGACATGGCGTGTCTTCCTTAGAGGAACGGAGCGGTTAGTCTGGAGAGCGCCGCGGGCGCTGTCCAGCGCCTGCGAAGTTACGCTTTCCCCACGCTCCGGGGCCGCGTAAGGGCTTTCCCGGCCTTGACCGCAAACGCCGCCGCAGGCATTAGCGGGGCTGCCCAAAGGCCCGCCCCTTCCGCTCTATTATTTGAGGCCGCCATGCTCGCTCCCGCTCGCGCCGAGGCGCCCGTTGATATGGCCGCCCATGCGCGCCTCGCCAACGCCGTCAGGGCGCTCGCCATGGACGCCGTCGAAAAGGCGAAATCAGGCCATCCCGGCATGCCCATGGGCGCGGCGGATGTCGCGACGGTGCTGTTCACGCGCTTTCTGAAATTCGACGCGGCGGCGCCGGACTGGCCCGATCGCGACCGATTTGTTCTCTCGGCCGGCCACGGCTCGATGCTGCTTTACGCGCTCGCCTATCTTCTCGGCTTTGAGGGCATGGATATCGAGGAGATCAAGAATTTCCGCCAGCTCGGCTCGAAAACCGCGGGCCATCCCGAATACGGCCACGCGCCTCTGGTTGAAACGACGACGGGCCCGTTGGGCCAGGGGCTCGCCAATGCGGTCGGCATGGCGATCGCGGAGGCGCATCTGTCCGCCCGCTATGGCGAAGACGTCGTCGATCACCGCACCTATGCGATCGCCGGCGACGGCTGCCTCATGGAAGGCGTCAGCCAGGAGGCGATTGCGCTGGCTGGCCACCTAAAGCTCCGTAAGCTGATCGTCTTCTTCGACGATAATCAGATTTCGATCGACGGGCCGACTTCGCTTTCCGACTCGACCGACCAGCTTGCGCGCTTTGAAGCCTCGGGCTGGCGGGCCGAGCGCGTGGACGGGCATGATCCCGGCGCGATTGCGGCGGCGATCGAACGCGCGCACGCCTCGGACAGGCCGAGTCTGATCGCCTGCCGGACCATCATCGGCCGGGGCGCGCCGACCAAGGCCGGCGCGGCGTCCAGTCACGGCTCGCCGCTCGGGGCCGACGAGATCAAGGGCGCCCGCGAGGCTCTGGGCTGGCCTTACCCGCCCTTCGAAATTCCGGACGACATCCTGGGCGAATGGCGCGCGGCGGGCCGGCGCGGCGCGGACGCCCGCCAGCAATGGCGCGCGCGCCTCGACGCCTCGCCGCACAGGGGAGCCTTCGAGGCGGCGCTCGCCGGGGATTGCTCCCGGGCGCTGGCGTCAGCGATGTCCGGCTACAAGAAAACTCTCGCCAAGGCGCCGCCGACCGTTTCGACGCGCAAGGCCTCCGAAATGGCGCTCGAAGTCGTCAACGCCGCGGCGCCGACGACGATCGGCGGTTCGGCGGACCTGACCGGCTCGAACAACACCAAGACCAAGAACATCGATATTCTGAGCGCGGAGAATTACGCCGGCCGCTATATCCATTACGGCATCCGCGAACACGGCATGGCCGCGGCCATGAACGGGATGGCGCTTCATGGCGGCGTCATTCCCTATGGCGGCACTTTCCTCGTTTTTTCCGATTATTGCCGGCCCGCCATCCGGCTCGCGGCGCTGATGGGCGTGCGCTCGATTTTTGTGATGACGCACGACTCGATCGGACTCGGCGAAGACGGGCCGACGCACCAGCCGGTCGAACATCTCGCCGCCCTGAGGGCGATTCCGAACCTGAAAGTCTACAGGCCGGCCGATGCGATCGAGACCGCGGAATGCTGGGAGCTTGCGCTCGCCGACGACAAGGGGCCGAGCCTGCTGGCGCTGACGCGTCAGAATCTCGCGCCGGCGCGGCTTCAGCATACAGACGAAAACCTCTCGGCGAGAGGCGCCTATGTCGTTTCCGATGCGCCCGACCCCGATGTCGTCCTCATTGCGACGGGCTCGGAAGTCGAACTCGCCGTCGCCGCGCAGCAGAGCCTCGCCGGCGGCAAGATCCGCGCGCGCGTCGTCTCCGCCCCCTGTTTCGAATTGTTCGCGGCGCAGCCTGAGAAATACCGCAAGGATGTCCTGGGAAAGGCGCCGAGGATCGGCGTCGAAGCGGCGATTCGCCAGGGCTGGGATCTCTTCCTGCGGCGCAAGGACGTCTTCATCGGCATGACGGGCTTCGGCGCGTCGGCGCCCGCCCCTGTCCTCTATGAGCATTTCGGCGTCACCAAAGCGGCGATCGTCGACGCCGCGAAAAAACTGGTCGGTTAGGAGAAGGTTATGGCCCTCAAAGTCGCCATCAACGGGTTCGGACGCATCGGGCGCCTCGCGCTGCGGTCAATGATCGAAACGCGCCGTAAGGGAATCGAGGTTGTCGCGATCAACGATCTCGGACCCGTGGAGACGAACGCGCATCTGCTTCGCTATGATTCCGTACACGGACGCTTCCCGGGGGAGGTGAAAACCACCGAAGACACGATCGACGCCGGCATGGGCAAGATGAAGGTCTTCTCCGAGCGTGATCCGTCGAAACTGCCGTGGAATTCGCTGGGCGTCGATATCGTGTTTGAATGCACCGGGCTCTTCACCGATCGCGAAAAAGCGGCGATGCACCTGAAGGCGGGCGCAAAGCGCGTGCTCGTCTCGGCGCCGGCGAAGGACGCCGACAAGACCGTGGTCTACAAGGTCAACCATGACACGCTGACGAAAGACGATCTCATCGTGTCCAACGGCTCGTGCACGACCAATTGCCTCGCTCCGGTCGCGAAAGCGCTCAACGACGCGTTCGGGCTTGAGCACGGCTATATGACGACCATCCATTCCTATACGGGCGATCAGCCGACGCTCGACACGCTGCACAAGGATCTGCATCGGGCGCGCGCGGCGGCGCTGTCGATGATTCCGACGTCGACGGGCGCGGCGAAAGCGATTGGCCTGGTGCTGCCCGAGCTCAAGGGCAAGCTCGACGGTTCGGCGATCCGCGTGCCGACCCCGAATGTCTCGGTCGTCGATCTCGTGCTGACGACCGCGCGCGACGTTACGGTCGAAGATATCAACGCCGCGATACGCGAAGCCGCGGAAGGGCCGATGAAGGGCGTGCTCGCCTATGTCGAGGCGCCGCTCGTTTCGCACGACTTCAACCACGATCCGCATTCCTCGATCTTCGCGGCGGACCAGACGCAGGTGATCGGCAAGCGCCTGGCGCGCATCCTGACCTGGTACGATAATGAATGGGGCTTCTCGACCCGGATGAGCGACGTCGCGCTCGAGATGGGCAAACGTCTCTAGCGGGGGACGGTCGCGAAGCCGGCCCGGCCGCACGGAAGGAAGCGCGCGCATGAGCGGTTACAGAACGCTTGACGATCTCGACGTTCAGGGCAAACGCGTGCTTGTGCGCGTCGATTTCAACGTGCCGATGAAAGACGGTCAGGTCACGGATGACACGCGCATTCAGCGCGCGCTGCCGACGATCAGGGAGCTGTCGAAAAAGGGCGCGAAGGTCATTCTGCTTTCGCATTTCGGCCGTCCCAAAGGCGAACCGAAACCCGAATTCTCGCTCAAGCCTGTCGCCAAGGCGCTGGGCGACTTGCTCGGCGGCCCGGTCGAATTCGCCGAAGACTGCGTCGGCGAGCCGGCGAAGAAAACCGCGGACCGATTGATCGACGGCGACGTCGCCGTTTTCGAGAATACGCGGTTTCATTCGGGCGAAGAAAAAAACGACCCTGACTTCGTCAAGGCGCTCGCCGCAAACGGCGACCTCTATGTGAATGACGCATTCTCGGCCGCGCATCGCGCTCACGCCTCGACCGAAGGCCTCGCGCATGTTCTTCCCGCGGCCGCCGGCCGCGCCATGGAGGCCGAACTCGATTATCTGACGGCCGCGCTGTCGAATCCCGTGCGCCCTCTCGTCGCGGTCGTCGGCGGCGCCAAGATCTCGACGAAGATCGATCTGCTGAAAAACCTGGTCGGCAAGGCGGATGCGCTGGTTATCGGCGGCGCGATGGCGAACACTTTTCTTTCGGCCCGCGGCGTCTGCGTCGGCGCATCGCTCAGCGAGCCCGATCTGGCGGCGACGGCGCGCGAGATCGAGCAGGCTGCGGCGCGGGGCGGCTGCGCGCTCATTTTGCCGAGCGACGTCGTGGTCGCGGACGCGCTGCGCGCGGGCGCTGAAAGCGAAGTCGTCAGCGTCGAGAATGTGCCGTCCGACAGGATGATTCTTGATCTCGGGCCCGATACGGTCGACGCGATCGCGGCTGAAATCGAGGCGGCGAAAACGCTTGTCTGGAACGGCCCGCTCGGCGCATTCGAGACGCCGCCTTTCGATACGGCGACGGTCGAGTCCGCGCGCTTTGCGGCAAGACGCGTCAAAGAGGCCGGCCTCGTCGCCGTCGCGGGCGGGGGCGATACGGTCGCCGCGCTGAATCACGCCGGCGTCGCAGATGATTTCACCTATGTGTCGACCGCCGGCGGCGCCTTCCTTGAATGGCTGGAGGGCAAGGAGCTGCCAGGCGTCAAGGCGCTTGAAAAATAGCGGACGCGCCGGAAATTTTGGGGAAAGGACGAAGGATGCAACTCGAGGCTTTGAACAAGATCGCGACGCAGATGGTCGCGCCGGGAAAGGGCATTCTCGCCGCCGACGAATCGACCGGCACGATCAAGAAGCGCTTCGACGCAATCGGCGTTGAGTCGACGGAAGAAAACCGCCGCGACTATCGCGAGCTTCTCTTCCGCACGACGGACGCGATGCAAAATTATATTTCCGGCGTCATCCTGTACGACGAAACGATCCGCCAGAATGCGAAAGACGGAACGCCGCTTGTCAAACTGATCGAACAGGCGGGCTCGATCCCCGGCATCAAGGTCGACAAGGGCGCAAAACCGCTTCCCTTCTGCCCCGGCGAGACGGTGACGGAGGGCCTCGACGGTCTCGCCGATCGCCTCAAGGAATATTACGGGCTCGGCGCGCGTTTTGCGAAATGGCGCGCGGTGATCGACATCGCGCCGGGCAATATCCCGAGCTATACGGCGATCATGGCGAATGCGCATGCGCTCGCGCGTTACGCCGCGCTTTGTCAGGAAGCGAATATCGTTCCGATCGTCGAACCGGAAGTGTTGATGGACGGCGATCACGACATGGCGCGCTGCTATCAGGTGACCGAACTCGTCCTCAAGCTCGTCTTTGAACAGCTTTATTTTCATCGCGTCGCGCTTGAGGGCATGATCTTGAAGCCGAATATGGTCGTGCCGGGCAAGAAGAGCGGGCGGAAGGCGTCGGTCGAGGAAGTGGCCGAGAATACCGTCCGGGTGCTGAAGGCCGCCGTCCCCGCCGCGGTGCCGGGCGTCGCCTTCCTCTCGGGCGGCCAGTCAGACGAAGAGGCGACGGCGCATCTTTCGGCGATGAACGCGCTCGGAAATCTGCCCTGGACGCTCACCTTCTCCTATGGCCGCGCGCTCCAGGCCGCGCCGCAAAAGGCCTGGGCCGGCAAGGCGGAGAATGTCAAAGCCGCGCAGGCGGCCTTCGCCCACCGGGCGAGAATGAATTCCCTCGCCCAGCGCGGAGAATGGTCGCCGGCTCTCGAAAAAGCGGCCTGACCCCGCCCCGCCCGGTCCGGACGGGCCCCGCCGGGCCTTGACGGCCCGCCGCTGCGACGCGACATACCAAAAGTAAACCAGTCGGTGTAAAGTTGGGGCTCACCCGCGGAGGCGCAGATGGCCGGCCGAACCTTTGACGACATTCCGGAAGAGAAAGTGGAGTGGATCGGCGGCTATCCGACCCCGCCCGCGCCCCCGATCCGGCCGCTCCACGCCCTGTCCTCGGTCATCAAGCTCGTTCGCAACAAGGAGGACACCCGCCAGGTCTTCGAAGCGGTGAGCGCGCTTTCGGGCCGTTCCGGCAAGCGGATGTTCCGGCGCTTCCTGTCGACCGACTATGGCCGGCGCGTGATCGCCGAGCCGGTCAGGCTCGAGGAGATCCTCTCCGATCGCGCGCGCCTGCGCGCCTTGCCGGAAGGGAGTTTCGGCCGCGCCTATCTCGCTTTTATGGAAGGCGAAAATCTCACCGTCGAGGGCCTGCGCGCCGCGGCGAAAGAAGCCGATGTCGATTTCGACAAGCCGACCGATTTCGAGAGCTATCGCCGGCTCTTCATGCACACCCAGGTCAGTCACGATCTCTGGCATGTGCTGACCGGCTACGGCCGCGACGCCATCGGCGAGATGTGCAATCTGTGCTTCACGCGCGCGCAATCGAAAAATCCCGGCTTCCGGCTCATCATCTGGGTCGGGATTCTCGCAATGAAACGCGAGCGCCCCGATCTGCCGATCTGGAAAGCGGCGAATGAGGCGCGCCGCATGGGGCTGAAGGCGCAATGGGTGCTCGGCTGCGATGTCGAGGAATTGCTCCCCCTGCCGCTCGCCGAAGCGCGCCGCAGGCTGAATATTCTCACGCCCGAGATTTACAACTCGATCCCGGACGAGGCCAAACGGACTATCTTGAAACCGAAGGTCGCCGAAACGCAGGCCCAGCGCGAAGCAAGGCTTGCGCGCGCCTGATTTGCGTCCGCGCAGCAGGCGCGCTCGATTTGGCTGAAGCCCAACGCTAAAGCGCGTTCTGGATATAGCGCATCATTTCTGAAAAGCCGTCGCCGGACGGCGAGGCGCCGTAGCGCAAGGTCGATCCGTTGAAGGAAGGGCCGGCGCCGTCGCCGGCGCAGACAAAGGCCGCGACTTTCCGGACGCGATTCTTGCCGTCGTCCGAGCGGCACATCGCCTCAAGCGCGCCGAGCGCGCCGTCGCAGACCTCGACGATGTTTGCGTTCGCCGGCCAGCCGCGAAGCGATGTCCAGTCGATCGAGGAGCGGATATGCGTTCCGCATACGGAGTTTGTATAGTCGATCTGATGGGCGAGGGCGGCCTCCTCGGCGTCCTGCGTCCGCAGCGATTTCAGCGATTGCGCGCCCGCGTCCCCGGCGGCCGCGAGGGCCGCGAGCGCCGCCAGGAGGCTGAGACCGCATTTCATCATCGTCGCATCCTGCCGGACCAATGCGGCTTTTTTGGGCCAATCCTAGAGATTGTCCTCAAGATAGCGCGAGATCGCGCTCGAAGAGGGCCGCCCGTCAAGGCCGCCTTGGGGATTGTAAGTGACGGTTAGGATCTTGTCCTCGAGGGCGAGGGAAGGCGCAGGCCCCGGAACGAAACGGACTTCGGCGATGCGCGCGCCGAGAACGCGCGCGCCCGTCGGATCGCTCGCCACGCTGTAAAGCCCCGCCGCGGCGCGGGCGACCGCGTCGGCAAGGACGGAGGCGTCGCGAAAGCCGCGCGCGCGGTCGGGCTCGGCGGCCTCCTCGGCGTCCTCCGCCGCCTCGGGCGTCTCGGGCGCCGCCGCCGCGCCCGCGTCGGTCAGGATTTCCGCCGCTGCGCGATAGGGCCCGATATCGAAGACGATCGGGCTGCCGGTGAGGGCGCTCAAATTCGCCGCCGCGGCTTGCGCGCGCGCGCGCGCGTCCGCGCGAGTCTCCTCCGGCAGGTCGAGCGCGCCTTCGTCTTCGCCGAAAGATTTCGACGCCGCCTGGCCATATGGGTCGCCCGGCCAGAACACCGTCGCCCCGCCATAGGGCGCAAGCCGCAAGAGCGGCTCGCCTTCGCGGTTCTTGAAGATCAGATCGCCGCGCGGCCCGCGGTCCGCCGTCACTTTGAAAATCTCTTCCGCAGGCCCGGACGGATCGACCCGGCAATCGAGCCGGGCGTCGCCTTCGTGGCAAAGGAACTTGATGCGGCCGTGCGCGCCTTCATGCGCGAACAGGAAGACGCGGCCGTCGGCGGAGACGACATAGCGCTCGACCTCGCGTTCGCGATCCTCGCGCTCGTCGCGCGGGCCGCGCCGGCCGAGCAGCGCGCCGAAGGGCCCGGCCTGCTCGGAAATTTCGCGATGCGCCTGCTGCGACGGTTCGGCGGCGGCGGACGACAAAATCGCCCAGACGCCGGCTCCCGCCGCCAGCGCCGCCAGACCGCGCCATATCCGTTCGCCCGTCATCGGCTTCAAGCCGCCTCCTTCGCGTCTTTAGCGAAAGTCGCGCATTTGGCTCAATAAGACGTCAATTTGGCGAAAAACAGGCCGGATCGCCCGCGCCGGCGGGCGATCGGCGGCCGGGCGGGCCGGCCGTCAGGCGGCGATATACTGGCCGCCATTCACGGTGAGCACGGAGCCGGTGATAAAGCCCGCCGCATCATCGGCGAGGAAGGCGACGCAGCGCGCGATCTCTTCGGCCTCGCCGAGCCGCCCGACCGGGATCTGCGCGACGATTTTCTGCAGGACCGTCTCGTCAAGCTTGGCCACCATGTCAGTCGCGATATAGCCGGGCGCGACGGCGTTGACGGTCACGCCCTTGAACGCGCCTTCCTGGGCGAGCGCGCGCGTGAAGCCGATCATGCCGGCCTTCGCCGCCGAATAGTTCGTCTGCCCCATCTGGCCCTTCTGGCCGTTGATCGACGAAATGTTGATGATGCGGCCGAATCCGCGCTCGCGCATGCCGGGAAAGACCTGGTGCGTCATGTTGAATACGCTGTCGAGATCGGCGCGGATCACCTCGCGCCACTGCGCCGGCGTCATCTTGTGAAAAAAGCCGTCCCTGGTGACGCCCGCATTGTTAACGAGAATGTCGGTGGGGCCGTGCGCCTTTTCGATCTCGGCGACGCCCGCCTTGCAGGCGTCGTAGTCGCCGACATCCCATTTGAAGACAGCGACGCCGGTCTCCTCGTGAAACGCTTTCGCCGCCTCGTCATTGCCGTGATAGGTCGCGGCGACCGTGCAGCCTGCTTCTTTGAGGGCGATGGCGATTGCGTGGCCGATGCCGCGCGTGCCGCCGGTTACGATCGCATTCCTCTTCGCCATGGCGTCTCTCCCAAAGTGCCGCCCTAGATGAAGCGCGCGCGCAACGTGCGCGCTGATCGAGATCAAGCATCGCACGCAATAGCGGAAAAGCCGAGACCGCTATCTCGCACCGGCGCAAAAAAACGAATGTCTGCGCGCTTGGCGCTAGCGCTCCACGCACAGGGCGACGCCCATGCCGCCGCCGATGCAAAGCGTCGCAAGGCCCTTCCTGGCGCCGGAGCGTTTCATTTCGAAAAGCAGCGTCGTCAGAATGCGCGCGCCGGACGCGCCGATCGGATGGCCGATCGCAATGGCGCCGCCATTGACGTTCACTTTGGCCATGTCCCAGCCGAGCTCCTTGGAGACGGCGAGCGACTGCGCGGCGAAGGCCTCGTTGGCCTCGATAAGATCGAGATCGTCGATGCGCCAGCCCGCCTTTTCGAGCGCCAGCCGCGTCGCCGGCGCGGGGCCGATGCCCATGATCGACGGATCGACGCCGCAATGGGCGGACGCGGCGATGCGCGCCAAAGGCTCGATATTGCGCTTGTCCGCCTCGCGCGCCGACATCACGACGAGCGCGGCCGCGCCGTCATTCAAACCCGACGCATTGGCCGCCGTCACCGTGCCGTCCTTGACGAAAGCGGGCCGCAGCCCGGAGATCGACTCGAGCGTCACGCCGTCGCGGATATATTCGTCCGTTTCGAAGACTGTTTCGCCCTTGCGCGTCTTGATCACGACAGGCGTGATTTCGTCCTTGAATTTTCCGGCCTTTTTCGCGGCTTCTGCCTTGTTCTGGCTCGCGACGGCGAAGGCGTCCTGCTCCTCGCGCGTGATCTGGTATTTCGCCGCGAGATTCTCGGCCGTCTGACCCATGTGATAATCGTTGAAAACGTCCCAGAGGCCGTCCTTGATCATGGTGTCGTCGAATTTGACGTCGCCCATTTTGACGCCGTTCCTGAGATGGGCCGCATGCGGGGCGAGCGACATATTCTCATGGCCCCCCGCGACGACGATCGAGGCCTCTCCGGCGCGGATCAGATTGGCGCCGAGCGCGACCGCGCGCAGCCCCGAGCCGCAGACCTGGTTGATGGTCATGGCCGGTCGCTCTTTCGGAAGGCCCGCGCCGATCGCCGCCTGCCGGGCCGTGTTCTGGCCCTGCGCGGCCTGAAGCACATGGCCCATAATCGTTTCGGAGACGGAATCAGGCTCGAGTCCCGCCCGCTCCAGCGCGGCCTTGATCACGGTTTCGCCGAGCTTCGCCGCCGGAACCGAGGCCAGCGAGCCTCCGAAAGAGCCGACGCCTGTGCGCGCGGCCGATGCGATGACGACTTCGGACATAATTCCTCCTTGGGCGAAAATGGCGCTTGCCGCCTTTGCCGCGCTGCGGCGCGCGTGGGCGGAGAGAGATTTCATGCTATAGCAGGATTAGCAAGCGCACAAAATCGCGGCGCCGCATTAGAGCGCGGGGGAGCGCCAAACTTGGGAGGACGGACGCATGTCCGAGCAGCAAAAAGCGACGGAAAACGCCGGTCGGAAGACGGGTTCGGCGGAAAGCCCGATCGTGATCAAAAAATACGCGAACCGGCGGCTCTACAACACCGCGACGAGCTCATATGTGACGCTCGACTATCTCTCGGACATGCTGAAGAACGGCGAGGATTTCGTCGTCTACGACGCGAAATCGGGCGAGGACATCACGCGTTCGGTTTTGACGCAGATTATTTTCGAGGAGGAGAACAAGGGACAGAACCTTCTGCCGATCCAGTTCCTCCGGCAGCTGATCAAATTTTACGGGGACAATCTGCAGTCATTCCTTCCGTCCTATCTCGAAATGAGCATGGACGCCTTCTCGCGCAACCAGGAAAAGATCCGCGAGCAAATGCGCGAAACTTTCGGCGCCGCGCCCGGCTACAATATGTTCGAAGAGACGGCGCGTCAGAACATGGCGCTGTTCGAGCGCGCGATGAAAATGTTCACGCCGATGGGCGCCGGCTTCCCGGCGGGCGGCGCGGCGAAGCCGGCGGCGGGCGAAAGCGAGGACATTTCGGCGCTCAAGGCGCAGGTCGCCGCGCTTCAGCGCCAGCTCGACAAGCTCGAAAAGAAGGGGTGAGCGCCGGTCAGGCGAGCGCGAAATTCGCCCCTTCTCCCTGCGCCAGCCTCTCGGCGAGAAACGGACCGAGCGACGCCAGCTTCTCCCGCAATGTCCAGGGCGGGTTGATGATGAAAAGCCCGCAGCCGGCGAGGGGGCCTTCCGCCGACGGCGCGCGGACGAACAACTCGGCGTGAAGGGTTTTTCCCGGGGGCGCGGCCTCGGCGGCGGCTTTCCGAAAAGCAGCTGCGCTCTCTTCGTCTTTTACGGGATGCCAGAGCAGCGCCACGCCGGTCGCGAAACGCTTTTTGATCTCGCGCACGGCCTGAACAAGCCGCTCGAAATCGGTGCGCTCTTCAAACGGCGGGTCGACGAGGATGAGCCCGCGCCGTTCTTTCGGCGGCAGCCGCCCTTTCAGCGCCGTCCATCCGTCTCCCGCCTCGACCTTGACGCGCCGCTCGCCTGCGAAGAGGCGGACGAGCGCGGCGTTGTCGTCGGGATGCAACTCGACGGCCGTCAGGCGGTCTTGTTTTCGCAGCATGGCCTGCGCGATCAGCGGCGAGCCCGGATAGGACGAAAGACGCCCGTCGGCGTTCAGCGCCCGCACAATGTCGAGATAGGGCGCGAGCAGGGGCGCGATTTCATCCGGCAAGGGCGGGGCGTCGAGGCCCGCCAGCCTTCCGATCCCCTCGATCCATTCGAGCGTTTTGCCGGCTTCGACCGAGGCAAGGTCGTAGCGGCCGGTTCCGGCATGCGTGTCGATGACGCGAAAGGGCGCCTCCTTGAGGCGCAGATAGTCAAGGCAAAGCGCGAGGACGGCGTGCTTGAAGACGTCCGCGAAATTGCCTGCGTGATAGATGTGCCGGTAGTTCATCCCCGCGAGCGAGACGCGCGCGGCGCGGCGAAGTCAAGCCGGATCTAGGCCCGCATGGCCGCGGGGATGTCGTTCGGCGCGCCCGAGGGCAGCCAGCTCGGATTGATCTCCGGCTTTCCGATCAGATAGCCCTGCAAATAGTCGACGCCGAGCCCCTTGAGGAGCATGGCGTCCGCCTCGTTGTCGACCCATTCGGCGACGGTCTTCATGCCGAAATTGCGGGCGAGATCGAGCAGGGTGCGGACGAAAAGCTGGTTCTCTCTCGATGACGCGACGCCAGTGACGAAGGAGCCGTCGATCTTCAGGGTGTCGATATCGAGCGCCTTGAGATTCCGGAACGAGGTGTAACCGGCGCCGAAGTCGTCGATCGCAAAGCTGCAGCCGAGTTTCTTCAGCTCCGAGACGAATTCGATCGAGGCGTCGATCGCGTCGATCACCTGCGTTTCGGTGAGTTCGACGGCGATGCGCCTGGCGAGCTGTTCGTGGGCGCGCAAATGCGCGAGATAGCCTTCCGCCCAGACCGGATCCTTCACCGTCTCCATGGAGACGTTCACATTGAGGCGGATGTGCGGGCAAACGGCGAGCGTATTGACGGCGAGTTCGAGAACGCGCCGGTCCAGAAGATGCACAAGGCCGAGACGCTCGGCGATCGGAATGAATTCCGGCGCCGGTATTTCGCGTCCGTCCTCCGCCCGCATCCGGATCAGGCATTCGAATTTTTCCGGCGGTTCGCCGAGATCGCTGACGATCGGCTGAAAGGCGAGGCGGACGCGCCGCTCATTGAGCGCGGTGAGAATCACGTCCGACATATGCGTGTTGCGCCGGCGGGTCGTGACGACATCCGTCGTTTCGGTGAAGGAGGACCAGCTCGATTTTCCGTGCCGCTTCGCCTGATCGAGGGCCGCTTCGGCGCGCGCCATCGCGCCTTGCGGCTCGTCGGCGTCATCGGGCAGGTTCACCGCGCCGATCGAAATCGAGGCGGCGACGCCGCCGCGTCTGGTGTGAACGACGCTTTCGCGCACGACGTTCATCAGTTTGATGGAGGTCTCGCGCAGCGTCGCCGAGGTCGCGTCGGCGATGACGATGCCGAACTTGGTGCCGGCGACGCGGCCGATCGAATCGTTCTCGCCGAGCACGCGCGAGAGTCGGGCGCCGATTTCGACAATCACTTCGTCGGCGATTTCAAATCCGAAATCGGCGTTGATCGCACCGAGATCGTCGATGCCCGCAAGAAGATAGGCGCAGCGCCGCGACGTCTTGCGCGCCTCGGCGAGCGCGGCGTGCAATCGGTCGCGCAAGTGGGAGCGGTTGAGAAGTCCCGTCAGTTCGTCATTCTGCGCCAGCCAGGAAAGCTCCATTTTGCGGCGCTTTTCGCCGTCGGTCGAGCGCAGGATCGAGATGAGACGGCGCGACTCGCCGGCGCCGATCCAGCCGCCCCGCTCTTCGACCCAGTGCCCCTCGCCATGCGCGCGCTTCAGTTGATATTCGCAGACATAACTTTTCGTCGCGCCGTCGAATGCGGCTTCGCGCGCCGGCACCGGCCCGTTCAGGACATGTTTTGAAAAATCCGCGCGGTCCATGGCCGCGCCCGCTTCGTCGCAGGCGAGAAGCCGGGCCGCCGCGGCCGGGTCGGCCCACCGGATCTCCCCGTTTGAAGGATCATATTCAAACAGCGTCTGGAGGGCGTTTTCGCCGCTCTCATGAGATCCGTTCGCGATCTCGATCATCCCGCCCATTCTCAATGTCGCCCCGCCTCGCCCCTCGTCAAACATCTTCCGCCGCTGCTCCGGGCCCGCCGGCGGGCGCTCGCTCTCCAAGCGCGTTCGCCATCGATCGGGTATTGATGTCCGACATTAGACAGGCAGCCGTAAATAAAATTGAAATCTGATCGCCGCCGCGCGCGGGCGAGCGGCAAGCATCTTGCTCTGCTTCGTTCATGAAAGGATTTGTTAACCTTCCCGCCTTGCAGCCCGTTCGCCCCTGCGCGCCGACGGATGAGGCGCTTCATCTCAGGCAAGAGCGCCGACGGACCCCGCGCCGTCGCGGACGCGCGGAAAGCCGGCTCGCCGCGCTCGCTTACGCCGAAGCGCGCTACGGCGCCTTTTTGTCGCGCGCGCCCCGACGCGTCGATATTGTCGCCTGAGCCGACGTCCGTCTCAGCCTAAAAGTCCGGACCGGTCCGCCACGCCGAGATCGCGCCGCGCCGAAACGGTGGTCACGATGAATCCCGCCATCGGGTCGAGCAGCGTCATCGTCAAAAATATGAAAAAGACCGAGTTGCCGAATCCGGGCGCCAGGATGAAGCAGAGCAGAACGGCGATGAACAGAAGAAACGAAAGGAGATGGTTGGTGATCGACGCCGTGCCCGTTTTTGTCGCCCGCACGAGCTCGATGAACAAGAGCGCCATGCTGCCGACGATAAAAAGATCGCCCCAGCGAATCGTCCATGCGTCTTTCGAATAAAGCGGCAGGGTGGTGATGACCCCTTCGGTCCAGCCGCCGCCGCCCTGAATGAGCGTCAGCGCGGCATAAATCGCGAAACTGACAAACAGCAACGGAAACATTTCAAGCTTGGACACGGCGCGCTCCTTCATCCCCTCGCCCCGAACAGCGACGCTTCAAGCCTAGCACAGCCCGGCGGGAGCGCTAAAGCTCCGTGATTTCCTGCGGATCGCGGGCCCGGGCGTTGAGCCACAGGACGCCGAGCAGGTCGCGAAAGGCGACGGCGAGGCGCCCCAGATTGGTGTATTTCGAACGGCCGTGCGCGCGCGGACGGTGCGCGACGGGCGCGAACTCCACGGCAAATCCTTCGCGTCGCATCAAGGCCGGCAGATAGCGATGCATATGGTCGAAGGCGGGCAATCGCAAAAACGCCTCGCGATAGAACACTTTGAGGCCGCATCCGGTGTCGGCTGCGCCGTCATTCAGCAGTTTCGAGCGCGCGCTGTTGGCGATGCGCGATGCCCAGCGTTTCGAAGCCTTGTCCCGCCGGTTGACGCGTTCGCCCGCCACCATGGCGAGATCGTCGGGCGCGTCCGCGCGGAAAAGCCGGTCGAGAAGGGCGGGGATGTCCGCGGGGTCGTTCTGTCCGTCGCCGTCGATCGTAGCGACGACGGCCCCGCGCGCGGCGAATACGCCCGTGCGGATCGCGCGGCTTTGTCCCGCATTTTTCCGGTGCGCGATGATCCGTAACTGCGGAATCTCCGCGCGCGTCTGCAACAGCGCCTCCTGCGTCCTGTCGTTCGAGCAATCGTCGACCGCAACGATCTCGAAGCGTCTGTTTTTGAGCGCCGCCGCGATTTCGCGCATCAAAGACCGGGCGCCGCCTTCTTCGTCAAACATCGGAACGACGACGGAGATCTCCGGCCCGCCGGCGCGCATATCGGTCCGGCGCCACTCGAAGAGGGCGGCCTTGGCGGAGCGGCGGTCGGACGCGGCGGTCATTCAGCTTTCCGGTGGCGGCGCGGGACAGTTTCTCCTAAATCGCAGAATCGGACGGGAATGGAAATCCGCGGGCGCGGCTCGCCAGGCCGCAGCGCTTGCGCCAGAATGTCTTGCGCCCGCGAGGACGGGCGGAGGCCGAAGAGGGGATGATGGCCGAGTCGGCGGGCCGGAACGCAGCGGAAGGGCGCCTCTGGCGCATGACGCTGGTCGCGGCGTTCGCGGCGGTCGTCGCCTTCGCCGGCGTCTTCACGCTTCCGCCGCTTGATCGCGACGAGGCGCGCTTTGCGCAGGCGAGCGCGCAAATGCTCGAGACCGGCGATTATATCGACATTCGTTTTCAGGACCGCGAGCGCAACAAGAAACCGGCCGGAATTTACTGGCTCCAGGCCGCCTCGGTCTCCGCGTTTTCGGATGTCAAGGCGCGCGAGATCTGGGCCTATCGGATTCCCTCCGCCATTGCGGCGATCGTCGCCGCGCTTTTCACCTATGTCGCCGGCGCGCGGCTCTACGGGCCCGGCGTGGGATTGCTCGCCGGCGTGTTGCTGGCGGCCGCGCCGGTCTTCGCCGCAGAATCGACGATCGCGACGACGGACGCGAATGTCCTCGCCAGCATCGCCGTCGCCGAGGCGGCGCTCGCGCATATCTATCTCGGATGGCGGGAGGGACGGCGCGCCGGATGGGCCTGGCCGATCGCCTTCTGGGCCGCGATCGGCGCCGGCGTGCTGATCAAGGGGCCGATCACGCCGATGGTCGTCGGTCTTACCTGCGCCGGAATTTTCATCCGGACGCCGCATTTCGGATGGGTGAAGGCGATGCGTCCGGTCAGCGGCCTTCTCCTCGTCCTGGCGATCGTCGCGCCCTGGGCTTTCGCGATCAGCCGCGCAACGCAGGGGCGCTTTTTCGCGCAGGCCGTCGGCCATGACATGCTGGGCAAGGTCGGCGCCGCGCAAGAGAGCCATTCGGGCCCTCCCGGTTATCATTTCGCGCTTGTCTGGATTTTGTTCTGGCCGGCGGCGGCGCTCCTTGCGCCGGGTCTGGCGCGCGCATGGCGCACGCGCGACGCCTGGCCGTCCTGGTTTCTGCTGTCGTGGATCGCGCCGTCCTGGCTCGTTTTCGAACTCGTCGCGACGAAGCTGCCGCATTACACGCTGCCGCTCTATCCGGCGCTCGCCATTCTCGCCGCGCGGGCTGCGGCGACCGGGGAGGCGGCGCGCCGGCGGCTTTGGCGCAAGATCGGCGCAGGCCTTTATCTCGCGGTCGGACTCGGCGTCGCGGCGGCGATCGCGGCCTTGCCGATCGCGCTTGGCGGCGGAACGGTCTCGCCGGCCTTTTTCGCGGGCGCGCTCGCCACGGCGGCGGCTTCGGTCTTCGCCGCGCGTCTGTTCTGGAAGGGCCGCGCGCTCGCCGGCGCCTACGCCGCCGCCGCGCTCGGCGCGGCGGTTTGCGTCATTCTGCTGAACGGCGTGCTGCCCTCGCTGAGCCAGCTCGCCGTGTCCTCGCGCCTGTCCGCGGCGATCGCCAAGGCGGGCTTGCATCCTCTTCGCGACGGCGCGCCGCCGGTCGCGCTCGCCGGCTATTCCGAACCCTCCGCGATCTTTTTGCTCGGCACGAAAACGGTTTTGACCGATGGCTACGGCGCGGCCTATTGGCTGGCGAGGCGCCCGAACGCCGCGGTCGTCGTCGATCTGCCGGAGGAGGACGATTTTCAGACCGCGCTCTATCATTTGAAGATCAAGCCGCGGACGATCGCCTGGATCGAAGGGCTCAATTACTCGAAAGGGCGGCATGTGCGTCTTGTCGTCTATTCAATAGCGCCGCCCGAAAAAAACGCGGCGCCCTGAGACGAACGCATGAAAGATCTTCTCGCTCTCTGGCGCGCGCGGCCCGTCGCTTTTTTCCTTTGCGCGGCGGGAATCATCGCCGCGGCGAGGATTGCGGCCCTGTTCTTTTTTCAGGCCGATATCGGTCCGGACGAGGCGCAGTACTGGATCTGGAGCAAGGCGCCCGCCTTCGGTTATTATTCAAAGCCGCCGCTCATCGCCTGGGCGATCGGAGCGACGACGGGGCTGTTCGGCGACGCGCCCTGGGCGGTCAGGCTTTCCGCGCCGCTGTTCCAGTTCGGCGCATGTCTTTATCTTTTCGTTCTTGCGCGCAGGCTTTACGGCGAAGCGGCGGGTTTCTGGTCCGGCCTCGGCTGGCTTCTGCTTCCCGGCGTGTCGCTGTCCTCGGCGCTGATCACGACTGACGCGCCGCTGCTTTTTTTCTGGTCGGCGGCGCTCTGCTATTTTTTCAGTATGCTGAGCGCAAAGGCGGAGGCGCGAAGCGCGCTCCCGCCCGCGATCCTGCTCGGCGCCGCTGTCGGGCTCGGCTTCCTCGCCAAATATGCGATGGTCTATTTTCTGATCGGCGCGGCGCTCGCCCTTGTCTTGTCGCGCAAGACCCGGCGCGCCTTCCCCTGGCGCGCGGGCCTCGTCGCGGCGGCCGTCGCGGCGGCGGTTTTCGCGCCGAATATCTGGTGGAACGCAGCGCATAATTTCGACACGCTGGCGCATACGGCGGCGAACGCCAATTGGAGCGGCCGGCTGTTTCATCCCGCGAATTTTCTGAATTTTCTGTCCTCGCAGTTCGGCGTGTTCGGCGTCTTGCCGACGCTCGGCTTGATCTGGGGTCTTGCGACGGCGCGCCGGCGCATCGGCGAGGCCGGCGAGCGGCGGGAGGCGGATATCGCGCTTCTCGCTTTCGCGCTGACGCCGCTCGCCATCGTCGCGCCCGAGGCGCTGATTTCGCGCGCGCATGCGAATTGGGCGGCGGCGTCCTATCCGGCCGCGATCATCCTCGTGACGGTCTGGGCTCTGCGCGCGCATGCCCTGTGGGCCGTGACGGCGAACGCCGTCTTCAATACCTGCGTCGCCGCGATTTTGGTGGTGGCCTTATCGGATTTCGCGCTTGTCGACGCCGTCGGCGCCTCGAACGCCGTCAAGCGCGTGCGCGGATGGCCGGCGCAGGGCGCGGCGGTGCGCGCCGCCGCCGCCGGCTATGACGCGATTCTTGTCGACGACCGGGAGTTGATGGGCGAGCTTCTTTATTATGCGCGCGGCGGACCGCCGATTCGCGCGTGGAATTCGAACCATCGCGTCGACAGCCATTATGAAGCGTTCATGGCCTATGATCCTGCGAAGGCGCCGCGCGCGCTTTACGTGACCGAGCGTCCGGACGCGCCCGGTCTCGCAAACGCCTTCGCCCGGCAGGCGCCGGCGGGATCGAGCGAAGCGGATTTGAAACGCGGCCGCAAACGCACGCTGTATTTCTTCGCAGTGTCGGGCTATCGCGGCGGCTGATCGGGATCGTCAGCGTTCGGAGCGTCTTCCGTTGAGGCTGCGCGCGCGCCTTGCGACCGCCCCGCCGCGGCGCGCCCTCAGATCCAGAAGCGCGACCGTCCGGCTCGCCGCGCGCCGCGCCGCCTTGGCCGCGAAGGCGGCCCACAACACGCCCTCCACGATCCAGAGAAAGGGCGGCGGATAGGGATCGGAAAAATGCCGGCGGAAGTAACGGTTTATGCTCGCCGTTTTTTTCGCTTCGACGCCGATCGGGCTGACCCGGCTGGAGCTCTTGTAATGCGGCACCGCGACATGCGGATCGAAATAAACGCGCCCGCCCGCCTCCTTCGCAAAGCGCAGGCAAAAATCAATGTCCTCGACATGCAGGAAATAGCGCTCGTCCATGCCGCCGACGGCGAAATAGTCCGCTCGCGGCAGAAAAAAGCAGGCGCCGGATATGGTCGGCGTCGGCGTCACCTCCGCCGGACAGGGCTCGTGATGCAGATGGAACCGGCGGAAATAGGGATGGCGCGGCGCCAGCGCGTAAAGGCGCGTCGCCTCGACAAATGCGCGCC
Organism: Alphaproteobacteria bacterium; assembly: GCA_016125425.1. Lineage (GTDB taxonomy): Bacteria > Pseudomonadota > Alphaproteobacteria > Caulobacterales > Parvularculaceae > Amphiplicatus. The sequence continues at coordinate 66,197 of WGLT01000010.1, read as the reverse complement.
AGGGCGTCAGCGTCGCGCGGCGCGAGCCCTGCTGCTCCGTGCCGTCATCGGGATTGATAAGCTTGGCGCCGATAAGCCAGGGCCGTTTCAGATCGGCGCCGTCTTCGAGCAGCTGCGCCGCCGCGCCTTGCGGCAAGACGGCGTCCGGATTGAGGAAGAGCAGGAACTCGCCGCGCGCGCGTTTCGCGCCGAGATTGCACGCAGCCGCAAAACCGACATTGCCCTGGCCCGTGATGACTTCGACCGGGGCCCCGTGGCGGGAGGCCGAGACCGCCTGCTCGACGGCGCCCTCCCAATTGCCGTTGTCGACGACGATGATTTCGCCGATTTCCGGCTGCGCCTTCAATGAAGCGACCGCGCGCGCGAGAAGGGGGCCAGTGTAATAGGTGACGACGATCGCTGAAATACGCGAATCTGAACCAGTTACGCTCACGCAGACGCCCCCGTCTTGAAGGCGCTATCAGACTCGAATCCGCGCAGCAGGGCAAGACCGACCGCGCCGAGGCCGATCGCCGCGAGGCGCCAGACCTGCCACAGACTCGCCTCGTCGAGAAACGACACGAGCGTCGCTGCGGCCGCACCCGCAATCGCCGCGCGCGTCGCCCGGCCCGGGCGAGCGTCGGCGAGCGCGCGGCCGGAGGCAAAAATGAAAAGCGCGGCGAGCGCCACGCCGGGCAGCCCGAGCTCGAGCCAGATCTGCAAAAACACATTATGCGGATGGATCGGCGTCAGCGCCAGCGGCGCGGCCGCGCCGGAAATCGTGACCGTCTCGCCTTTTTCGCTCAGGGCGCGCGCGTAATCGGCGCCGCATCCGAAGGGAAGACAGGCCAGCGCCTCGCGCGCGGCGCGGCGCCAGATGAACAGACGCTGCAGCCAGGAATCGGGCGCCGCACCCGCCCAACGCGCCGCGAGCGCGCGCGCCGGCGTCAAGGCGAGCGCCGGCGCCGATGCAAGCGCGCCGACATAAAGGAAGGTCAGGCCGGCGACGACGCCGCGCCGCAGGGAAAAAGCGATGACGGCGGCGGCGGCGCCCGCGATGATCGCGGCGACATTGGACGAAATCGTGAGCCGCGCGGCGGCGAAAAGCGCGACTAGCGCGATCGCCGCAAGGCCGACCGCCGCCGCCTTCCGGCGCTTTTGCGCGCGCATGCCTGCAAGCGCGATCATGCCGCAAACGGCGAAGAGACCCGGCAAAAGCGCTGTCATTCCGCGGCCGAGAGAGGTGAAATCGCGGATCCGGCCCGGCGAATGATCCGCAGGCGGCATAATAAGCCGCAGATAGCCGCCGCTCGCGGCCTCGAACGTCAGCAGGGCGAGGGCGAGAAGGCATGATGCGGCGAACGCTTTCGCGAGGTGCGCGCGCGCGTCGGCGTCGCGCGCAAACACGCCTGCGACGGCGAAATATCCCGCCAGCGCGGGCGCTGCGACATCCAGCGCAAGGCCGGACGCGCCCGCAATCGGCGACCACAATCCGGCCGCGCCGATCCAGGCGCAGAATGCGGCCAAGGCCCAGGCGGCGACCGCGCCGGGCTTTTTGAAGCTCGCGGGCGGCGCGAAAAGCGCGGCGATCCCGCGCCAGGGCCCCGCGAGGCTCGCGGCGACGATCGCCATGACGAGAAGCAATGGCGCGACGCCCCGATGGGCGAAGACGACAAGCACAGGCAGCGCCGGCGCCAGCGCGAACGAGCCCGCGCCGAGCAGAAAACGCCGCCCCGCCTGCCATGCGGCGGTCAAGCCGCGCGCTCGCCGCGAAGATCGGGCGCCGTTCCTTCATGCGCCAGCGCTTTCGCCGCCTCCTCGAGCGTCATGATCTGCTGGCCCTGCGCGCCGAGACGGCGCAGCGACAGCTTGCGCTCTTCGGCCTCGCGCGCGCCGACGACCGCGATCACCGGAATTTTGGCGTGGCTGTGCTCGCGCACCTTGTAGTTGATCTTCTCGTTTCTGAGATCGAGATCGACGCGCAGTCCCGCCTTGCGCAGCGCCTCGGCGGCCTGCTTCGCATAATCGTCCGCCTCCGACGTAATCGTGGCGACGACAGCCTGAACCGGCGCGAGCCACAAGGGCAGCCGTCCCGCATAATGTTCGATCAGCAGGCCGATAAAGCGTTCGAAGGTGCCGAACACCGCGCGGTGGAGCATGACGGGGCGCTGCCTGGCGCCGGCCGCGTCGATATAGCTCGCATCGAGCCGTTCGGGCAGCACATAGTCGAGCTGATAGGTTCCGGCTTGCCATGTGCGCCCGATCGCGTCCGTCAGGTGAAATTCGAGCTTCGGCCCGTAGAACGCGCCTTCGCCATGCGCGTATTCGAAGGTCGCGCCCGCCGCGTCGAGCGCGCTCGCGAGCGCGCCCTCCGCGCGGTCCCATGTCGCGTCGTCTCCGGCGCGCAATTCGGGCCGCGTCGCAAGCTTATAGCGGATGTCGGTCATGCCCATATCGGCGTAGACGCGCGCAAACAGGCGCAGGAAGCGCTGGGTTTCGGCGTTGATCTGGTCCTCGCGGCAGAAAATATGCGCGTCGTCCTGCGTCATCTGACGCACGCGCATGAGGCCGTGCAGCGCGCCATGGGCCTCGTTGCGGTGGCAGCAGCCGAATTCGGCCATGCGGATCGGCAGGTCCCGATAGGATTTGATCCCGTTCTTGAATATCTGCACATGCGCCGGGCAATTCATGGGCTTCAGCGCCATCAGCTTCGCCTGGCCCGACAGGATCGGTTTTCCTTCCTCCGTTGACGGAACTTCGTCCGGCACGACGAACATATTCTCGCGGAATTTCGACCAGTGGCCCGACTGCTCCCAGAAAATGGAATCGAGAACCTGCGGGGTCTTCACTTCGACATAGCCGTCCTCGTCCTGCCGGCGGCGGATATAGGCTTCGAGCTGGCGCCAGACGAGATAGCCCTTCGGGTGCCAGAAAACCGAGCCTTGCGCTTCCGGCTGAAGGTGGAAAAGGTCCATCTCCTTTCCAAGCCGGCGGTGATCGCGCTTTTCGGCCTCTTCAAGCCGCGTCAGATACGCCTTGAGGTCGGCGTCGCTGAGCCAGGCCGTCCCGTAAATGCGTTGCAGGACGGCGTTATTCGAATCGCCGCGCCAATAGGCGCCGGCGACCTTCATCAGCTTGAACGCCTTGCCGATATGCTTCGTAGACGGAAGATGCGGTCCCCGGCAGAGGTCGTGCCACTCGCCGTGGAAATAGACCTTTATGTCTTCGTCCTCCGGCAGGTCCGCGATGATCTCGGCCTTGTAGTTCTCCCCGATGCCCTTGAAATGCTCGATCGCCCGCCCGCGGTCCCAGATCTCCTTGCGGGTCGGAAGGTCGGCGTCGACAAGCTCGCTCATGCGCTTTTCGATGCGCGCGAGATCGTCGGTCGAGAAAGGCTCGTCGCGGGCGAAATCGTAGAAGAACCCGTCCTCGATATTCGGGCCGATCGTCACCTGCGTGCCGGGATAAAGCTCCTGCACGGCCTGGGCGAGCAAATGCGCGCAGTCATGGCGCACGAGATCGAGCGCGTCGGCGCCCTCGCGCGTCACGATTTCGACCTTCGCGTCGTGGTCGATCGGCTCGAAAAGGTCGGTCAGCCGGCCGTCGACCTTCATCGCGACCGCCTTTTTCGCGAGCGATTTCGAGATCGATTCCGCCAGCGCCGTCCCCGTGACGGGGCGATCGAAGCGGCGGACCGATCCGTCGGGCAGGGTTATCGCGGGCATGGCGGGCTCTCTTGGCGTTCCGGTTGATTGTCGAAGGGTTCGACTTCCATGAGCGCGCCCGCCTCGTCAAGAAAGAAGGGCGCGTAATTCAGGGATTTGGCGGCGTCTCCCCGCGCTCCGTCCACGCCCAGTCGCCATAGCGCCAGAAACGCCAGCCGTGATCGGGCAAAGTCTCCGGCACAGGATCGAAGCCATGGCTGCCGAGGGGATGACAGCGCGACAGCCGCGAGAAAGCGAGCCAGAAGCCCCGCCATGCTCCGTGCCGACGAAAAGCCTCCGCCGCATAGTCCGAGCAGGTCGGTCCGTGGCGGCAGCGCGCGCCGAGGAAATAGAAAACCGGCGAAAGCGCGCGCTGATAGAGCCAGAGCGCGCCGAGAGCGGCGGCGCTGACCGGTCCGGGCGAGGAGATCGGGCGCGTAGTCACGGCGATTGATATGGAGCGGCGCGGCGAGATCGAAAAGGGCGCGTGCGGAAGCGTCCAGGGCGAAGACGCTTCCGCACGTCTTGTTGGCCGGGCGTCGCCGATGCTGCTTGGGAGGGGCGTGGCGTCGCCGGACCGGCGATCGGGAGGCTTGGGCGGCGCCGCCCGATCATTCGCTGAAACGCGCCGGGCGGGCCGCTCCGTCGGGATTTTCGGGAATTTTATTTCGACGGTTTGCGCTCGTCCGGCCGTTCCATCTAAATGCAAGGCGAAATCGGGAGCGGCGATCATGACGATGCGACAGCTTGGCGTTGCGGCGATTGCAATCCTCGTTTTCGGCGCATCTGCGTCGCTGGCGAAAAACAAGGCCGAGCCGGCGCCGGCGCGCCCGCCGACGGCGGCGGAGGCCAATCGAATTCTCGCATTCGCGCGCGAGACCCGGCAGGCGAAAGGCTGCGAGGCGGCGCTCGCCGACTATCGCGTCATCGCGGCGATGGGCGAAGGCTTCGAAGCCGCGCAGGATGAACTCGGCGAGTGTCTGCTCGAAGCGCCCGGCGCGAGCGCGATCGAAACGACGCTGAGGCGCGAAGAAGCGCTTTTCTGGCTGCGCCGCGCGGCCTATGCCGGCAATGCGCGCGCCCAACGCGCGCTCGCCGAGCTTTACGCCGGGCCGAAAAATCCGGAGCATTCCGACCTCGAGGCGCTGAAATGGGCGCTGCTATACGAGGCCAATCCCGACGCCAGCCTATACGGCTACAAGGATTTTCCGCGCACCTTCGTGCCGGGGCTTAAAGGCGTTCTGTCGCCTGAAGCCGTCGAAGAGGCGCAGGCTTTCGTGAAAAATTTCACGCCCGTCCGTCTCGCTCTTTATCAGGGCCCGCCGCGGCGCGAGGCGGGCCAGCGCGGCGAGGAGCGTCGCGCTTTGGGGGCGGAGGGGCCTTATGGCGGCCCTCGCCCGCGCGGCCCCGGGCGGCCCGGCGGGGAGGGCCCGGGCGGCGAAAGCCCCGGGGGCGACGGCGACGAAGGCGGCCAGCCTTACTGAGTGAGCGGCGAGACTCGCAAATGAGAAACGCCGCCCCGGGAGCCATCGCGGGGCGGCGCTCCTTTACGCGCTTCCTCCCAGAAGACGCGCTTTATTCCGCGGCTTTGAACTGCGCCGTTTCGGTCGACTCGCCCATCGCCGTCGTCGAGGACTGGCCGCCCGACAGCGTATTGGCGACGAGGTCGAAATAGCCGGTCCCGACTTCGCGCTGGTGGCGCGTCGCTTCGTAGCCGTCTTTCTCGGCCGCGAACTCCGCCTGCTGAAGCTCCGAATAGGCGGCCATGCCGCGGTCGCGATAGGCGTTCGCCAGCGTGAACATCGAATAGTTGAGCGCGTGAAATCCGGCGAGGGTGACGAACTGGAATTTGTAGCCCATCGCGCCGATTTCGCGCTGGAATTTCGCGATCGTCGCCTTGTCCAGCTTGCCTTCCCAGTTGAAGGACGGCGAACAGTTATACGCCATCATCTTGCCGGGATATTCTTTCTGGATCGCTTCGGCGAATTTTTTCGCGTCGTCGAGATTGGGGTGCGAGGTCTCCCACCAGAGAAGATCCGCATACGGCGCGTAACTGAGGCCGCGCGCGATGCAGTGATCGACGCCCGTGCCCTCTTTCAGCCGGTAAAAGCCCTCCGGCGTGCGGCCCTGGTCGAAATCGATGAATTCGTGATCGCGCTCGTCGATATCCGAAGTGATAAGCCTTGCGGATTCGGCGTCGGTGCGCGCGATGAGCACCGTCGGCACGCCGCAGACATCGGCTGCGAGGCGCGCCGCGCTCAAATTCCGCTCATGCGCCTTGGTCGGGATCAGAACCTTGCCGCCCAGATGGCCGCATTTCTTCTCGGAGGCGAGCTGGTCTTCGAAATGAACGCCGGCCGCGCCCGCTTCGATATAGGCCTTCATGATCTCAAAGCAGTTCAGGGGGCCGCCGAAGCCGGCCTCGGCGTCGGCGACGATCGGCAGGAAGAAATCCCGTTTCGCGCCGCCCTCGGAATATTCGATCTGGTCGGCGCGGCGCAGCGCGTTGTTGATGCGCTTGGCGAGCTCCGGGCCGGAATTGGCCGGATAAAGCGACTGGTCGGGATAGGTCTGGCCCGCGGCGTTCGCATCGCCCGCGACCTGCCAGCCGGAAAGATAGATCGCCTTGAGCCCCGCTTTCGCCATCTGCACGGCCTGATTGCCCGAGAGGGCGCCGAGCGCGTTGACGTAAGGCTCGGTCTTCAAAAGCTCCCAAAGCCGCACCGCGCCGCGTTCGGCGAGCGTGTAGGCGACGTCGAGCGAGCCTCTGAGGCGGCGAACCTCTTCGGGGCCGTATTTGCGCTCAATGCCGTCGAAACGGCCGGGCGCGGCGGCGGGAACGAGATCTTTGAATGTGGCCATCGGGCTCTCCAGCAACTTCACGCCGGCAGAAAATCATTGTTGCGGCTGCGAAGCGAGCCAATCCGGGTCGCCTTGTATACTTGAGGACGAAAATTTCTGTGATATTGTCAATTTAGTAAATTTCTGACGCCATACCGCTGTAAAACCGGGATTTTTCGAGCGCGCGCATGCCGGCGAAAAAACGCAAACTTTACCTTGGGCCGCAGATCCGGCGGCTGCGCCGCGAGCGCGGGCTGACCCAGGCGCAGATGGCGGGCGAGCTCGGCGTGTCGCCCTCCTATGTCAATCTGGTCGAGCGCAACCAGCGCCCGGTTTCGGCCGATCTGCTTGTGCGCATCGCCGGCGCGTACGATCTCGACCTGTCCGCCTTTTCGGCGGAGAGGACGGACGATCTTTTCGAGAGCCTGACCGCGGCCTTCGCCGATCCCATTTTCCAGAACGCCGGCGCGACGCGCGAGGACGCCCATGAGCTCGCGGCCGGCAATCCCGTGCTCGGCGAGGCGGTCGCGGCGCTCTATCGCGCCTATCGGACGGCGCAGGCCGAACTCACGGATGCGCGCGCGGCGGGGCGCACGGGCGAGGCGGACCCGGTCGAGGAAGCGCGGGCTTTCATTCAGGCCTCGCGCAATTATTTTCCGGCGCTCGACGAAGCGGGCGAGGAGGCCGCGCGCGCGCTCGATCATCCGCATACGGCTTTGTTCGAATCGCTGACGCGCCGCTTCCGGCAGGCGCATAATCTGCGCGTGCGCGTCCTGCCGCGCGAGGTGATGGGCGACGCTTTTCGCCGTCTGAACCGGCATTCGGGCGAGGTCCTGATTTCGGAAAGCCTCGACGGGGCGAGCCGCCGCTTTCAGCTCGCCTTGCAGCTCGTTCTCATCGAGCAGACGGGCGCGCTCGACAGGCTCGTCAATGACGCGAAATTCGAAAGCGACGCCGGCCGCAGGCTCGCGCGCGCCGCGCTCGCCAATTACGCCGCCGCCGCGATCATGCTGCCTTATACGGCCTTTCGTTCGGCGGCCGAGGAATTGCGTTATGACGTCGAAGCCCTGGGCCGGCGTTTCGGCGCGAGCTTCGAACAGATCGCCCATCGCCTGACGACCCTGCAAAAGCCCGGCGCGGAAGGCGTGCCCTTTTTCTTCTTGCGCGTCGACGCGGCTGGCAATGTCTCGAAGCGTTATTCGGGCGAGGTGTTTCCATTCGCGCGCTATGGCGGCTCCTGCCCGCTCTGGAACGTGCATGACGTATTCCGGGCGCCGCGGCGGATTTTGACGCAGGTCGTCGCGCTGCCTGACGGCGGCAAATTCTTTTCGATCGCGCGCGCGGTGCATGGGGGCGCGGCCTATTTCGGCGCGCCGGAGGCCGAACGCGCCGTCGCGCTCGGCTGCCGGCTCGAGGATGCGGGAAAGCTTGTCTATGCGGCGGGCCTCGACCTCGCCGACGCCGAGCCGACGCCGATCGGCGTCACCTGCCGGCTTTGCGAACGGGTCGACTGCGCGGCGCGCGCCCACCCGCCGCTGCGCCGGCGGCTCGTCATCGACGAATATCGCCGCCTCGCCGCGCCGTTCAGTTTCGCGTTTGATTAAGGGGCGGCTCCTTTTCAGATCCGGAATCCTTGCGCCTATAAACGCATAACCCACTGAAAAGTTTTGAAAAATGGCTTTCGTCGCGCGAAGTGCTTATAAGCTATAAAAAGATGTTGCCAATGGCCTTCTGAGGCGTTATAAACTCCTAACCCACTGATATAAAAAGAAACATCTGCTTGTTATTATAGGCTATATAGATGAAGATCCCGGCGTCTCCTCCTGATTTCAGGAGCGAATTTTTTGAACTCATAAAACAAGTCGCAGCCGGAGGCGAAGACGCCGAACGGTTCGCTAGTCTCATGGCGAACGCCAAACCAACAGATGAAAAGGGGCGGTATCTTCCATGGAGCGAATTCCGCTTTCGCAAGCCTCCGCAAGGCCTTGATTCGAAATCGTATTGGGCCCTGACGAGAAACGCACGCTTCATGCAGCGGCGCATGACTCCTTTCGTGAGCAAGCTCGACCAGCCTTTTGTCTTTGTGCAGACTGATACGGTTTCCAGGCGACTTCACGAAATTGACAGCGAAGCGAGAGGCGGCGTCCAGTTTGCCGGAATCGCCCCAAAAGATCAGGAGGCGGAGCGCTTTCTCATAAAGTCGCTGCTCGAGGAGCCGTTCAACAGCTCTCTCCTTGAGGGCGCCGCGACAACACGTGATCAAGCGAAAAAGCTAATCCGAGAGAATAAGCGCCCTATGACTATCAGCGAGCGAATGGTTTTAAACAATTATCGGGCGATAGAGTTTATCAAGCAGCAAAAGAACGAGTTGCTGACAATCGAAATCATCCATCATTTGCATCGAATTCTTACGCAGGGCACTTTAGATGACGACCGAAAAGCCGGCGCATTCCGATCTGAGACAGATAATATAAATGTGGTCGATGAGGTTGAGGACGAAATACTTCACATTCCGCCGCCAGCGCGGGATTTGCCAAAGCGCGTTCAGTTAATATGCGATTTTGCTAATGGCGAAAGCCAAGATCATGGGTTCATTCACCCCGTATTGCGGGCGATCATTCTTCATTTCATGCTCGCCTATGACCATCCTTATGTGGACGGCAATGGTCGAACCGCGCGCGCATTATTCTATTGGTCCGTTGTGAAGGACGGGTACTGGCTATTAGAATACGTCTCAATTAGCCGCATCATAAATGAGGCGCCAGTAAGGTATGGAAACGCCTTCTTATATACCGAAACGGACGACAATGATCTAACTTACTTCATTCATCACCAATTAGATGTGCTCATTCGAGCGATCAGAGATCTTGGTCAATTCATAAAACGCAAGCAAGATGAAATTAGCGCCCTCAGCGCGGCGTTGAATAGCAAGAAATTGAAGGACAGCCTCAATCATCGACAGCTAGCGTTGTTACACGATGCAATCAGGTCACACGCGGCCGTTTACAAGATTGCTGAGCATGAGAAACTTCATGGAGTCAGCTACCTGACTGCGCGCAGCGATCTGGAAGGACTCGCCGCGTTGGGTTATTTGCGTAAGCAAAAGAGAGGCAATACTTCCCATTATTCTCCTGTTCCAAATCTGGCGCGAAAGCTTGGATTGAAGGACAGCGCCGAAGCTTGAATCGCCGGGAACGCAATTGCCTCGCAAGGACACGGCATGAGTAAAAAAGGCCCGCCGCCGCCTTTCGGCGCCTGTCCGCCGGGCGCATTCCGGAATGCGGTCAGGGTCTTGGCGCATTTGCTGCCGGATGTCGCGCTCTTCCGGAAGACGTCTTCGATCCTGCTCGGGCCGGCCGGCGGGCGCGACGGCCGCGCCTATGACGTGTCCGTCTTCGGTTCGATGAAGGCGCGCCTCCATCCCTATGACAATATCTGCGAAAAACGCGTTTATCTGACGCCGCAGCACTGGGACCCTGACGAACGCCGCGCGCTCGCGAAATTCATTGAACGGGGCGCGGGGCCGTTCGTCTTTGTCGATGTCGGCGCGAACGCCGGTCTTTATTCGCTGTTTGCGGCGAGCGCGGCGCGGCGCGCCGGGCGCGCGATCGCAATCGTCGCGATCGAGGCCGATCCGGTGATGTGCGTGCGCATGGCGTTCAATTTCGCCGCCTCCGGCGTCAAGGCGAAAATCCTTCCCTATGCGGCGACTGCCGCGCATGGCGCGGTGCGTCTTCAAGTGAATGCGCGCAGCCGCGGCATGACGCGCATTGTCGAAGACGGCGGGGAGGCCGTCGAGGGCGCGCCGATCGCGTCCATGCTCGCCGAGCAGGGCGTCGAACATGTCGACGCCATGAAAATCGATATCGAAGGCCATGAATACGCCGCGCTCGACGCCTTTTTCGCGAACGCGCCCGAAGCGCTCTGGCCTCGCTTCGTCATCATCGAGACCTCGCATGAAGATCCCGAGCGCGCCGCCTCCGCCCTGATCGCGTCTAGGGGCTACAAGACGGTTATGAAGAACCGGCTCAACGCCGTGTTCGAGCGGGGCTGACGCGCGCGGCCCAGCCTTCGAGGCCCGCGCAAAGCGCAGGTTCGGAAGGCCGGACGAAACGCTCCGCCTTCGCACAATTTATGGATGTCGCCCGTTATGCGTGTTGAAGAAATTCAGCATGCTGCATGGTTAATTCCCGCAATGCGTGAAACTTATCGAACGCCTTGCGGGCGGTCTTATTCTGTGCGCGTCGCGTCGGCGGGCTTGCGCGCCGGCGGGATGAAAGCCCGCGGGGCTTTCCGCTCTTTGACATTGTGAAAATGCGAGCCGAAGCGGCCTTGGCGCTGCTTCGCAGCGGGCGTCGTCGGGCGCGATTCCAGGACCGCCGCTCGCCTCGGCGATTTGAACGGGACTTTCCGCGCGCCCGGGGTTCTCCTTCCGCGGGCGTGATTGCGCAATCGGCCGACCGGCGAATTGCGCAATATCCGGCGGAGCCGCGCGAAAACAGCGGGTCGATCAGAATCCGCCTTTTCGGGTTTGCGCAATCTGCGCGGCCCGGCGCTCGCCTAACGCGCGAAGGGGTTGAGCTTCTTCATGAAGAGCTGCAAGCCGCCGCGGTTCTCCTTGCGGTCGAGCGCTTCTTGCGAAATCAGGAAGGTCGTCTGCACGACATAACGTTCGCCGGCGAAAGGCGGATGGCCGTGCCAGCTCGTCTCCGAGCGCGCGAAGGCGAAGACATTGCCGGCGACCGGCGCGACCTCATCGGCGAAGTCGTCTATGCTGTCCGGGCCGTTGAGCGCGCGGATCGCGCCGCCTTCCGCATTGTTCCAGCTGTCATTCAGATAGATCAGCATGGTCGCGATCTTCGAGGCGGAGTCATTGTGGATGCGCCCGTCGCCTTCCTTCGAAAGCTTCCTGACCGTGATCATGCGCGGCTTGTCCTCAAGATCGAGATCGAGCTTTTCGGAGAGAATTTCGGCGAGGCGCGGCGACTGCAAATCCCTGATCAGCTCGGCGAAGGCGCCTTTCGCCTCGAATTGCGCCAGCGGATGATAGCCGCTCTTGGTGATATGAGGGTAATCGCGCCGCACGGCGGCGGCGTCCTCGCGCGAAAGCGTTCCCGTCGCCGTCATGTAGCGGAATGGCGAGGTCCGATATTCCCCGCGCGCCATCGCTTCGAAGTCGATCATCCTTATTTGTCCTCCGGATAATGATCCTTGATGAGGAAGGTGTATTCGTAGCCGGTGCGCTTGTAGCCCGCCTGCTCCATGGTCTGGCGGGGCGGCAGCTCGATCGGCGCGAAGGCCGCCTCGTTGTATTCGTAGGGAATGTTTTCGAGGATGGAGCGGATCGTGTTGAGCCGCGCCTTTTTCTTGTCGTTGCCGTCGACGACGCGCCAGGGCGCCCATTCGCTCGTCGTTTCGCGCAGCATCTTGTTGCGATAGATCGAGAATTCCGCCCACCGCCGCCGGCTTTCGAGATCGATCGCCGACAGTTTCCAGCGCTTGCGCCCGTCATGGGCGCGGTCCTGAAAGCGCTTTTCCTGTTCGTCCGCCGAGACATGAATCCAGTATTTGAGCAGAATGATTCCGCTTTCCGTCAGCATGCGCTCGAATTCCGGCGCCTCGCGCATGAAGGTTTCATGCTCGGTCTCGGTGCAAAAGCCCATGACGGGCTCGACGACGGCCCGGTTGTACCAGGAGCGGTCAAAGAGCACGATTTCGCCGGCCGAGGGCAGATGCGCGACATAGCGCTGGAAATACCATTGCGTGCGCTCGACGTCCGAAGGTTTGGGCAGCGCTGCGATGCGCCAGACGCGCGAATTCATCCGTCGCGTGATCGTCTTGATGACGCCGCCCTTGCCGGCTGCGTCGCGGCCCTCGAAAATAATCGCCGCGCGCATGCCCTTGCGCACGACAGTCTCCTGCAGCTTCGCGAGCTCGAATTCGAGCTCGGCGAGTTCTTTCTTGTAGAATTTGTTTTTCATCGCACGCCGGCCGGCTCGCCGGCGCGGTCGAACAGATATTCGCGCCGGCAGAATTCGCAGGAGACGCGAATATAGCCCTCATCGACCATGTCGGCGAGTTGATCCTCGTCATAGCGGGCGAGGACGGCGGCGATCTTTCCGGCGTTGCAGTGGCATTCGGCGCGCAGCGGGGACGGACGGAACACGCGCACCCCGTTTTCGTGATAAAGCCGGTAAAGCAGGGTTTCGGCCGAAACGCCCGGGTCGAGCAATTCGTCGGCTTCGGTCGTTTCGAGGAAGGCGGCCGCGCGATTCCAGGTCTCGCTATCGGCTTCGCTCGTCAGCGCCGCCTCGCCGCGCGCGCGTTCGCCCCCCTCGCTCGGCACGAATTGCGCGATGACGCCGCCGGCGCGCCAACGCTCGCGCTCGCCCGGCCGCGACACGCGTCCGACCGCCAGCTTCAACGCGGTCGGGATCTGCTCGGACTGGTCGAAATAGGCGACCGCCGCGGCGGCGAGATTGTCCGCGTCGAGCGAGGTCACGCCCTGATAGCGGTCCATGTCCGGCCCCTGATCGATGGTGAGCGCGATATGGCCCTTTCCCATCAGCGCGCGAAGCCCGCGCGCGCCATCCTTGATCTCGCCCGCCATGGTCGCCGTCGCGCGCAGGCTTCCGTCCGCCGCATAGTCCGCGATCAGCGCCGAAACCGGCCCGTCGCCTTGCGCCTGGAAGATGAGGCGCCCGTCGAATTTGAGCGCCGCGCCCATCAGCGCGACGAGCGCCGTCGCTTCGCCGAGAAGCTCCTTCACCGGTTCGGCGAAAGGGTGGGCGGCGAGAATGTCGTCGATCGCCGCGCCGAGGCGCACGACCCGGCCCCGCACGGCGGTCTGCGCCACCTGAAAGGGAAGGACCCTGTCATCGCCGGCCGCCGGCGCGTCTTGCGCTTCGCGCTCCATCGATCAGGATTTCAGTTTGTAGCCCGACTTGAACAGCCGGTAGCAGAAATAGCCGAGCACGATCGTGATGACGCCCGTCGCCGCCGCGCCGGCCGCGGGCGAAGCGTCGTATTGGCCGGTGAAGCCGTAGCGGAAACCGTCGATCAGATAGAAAACCGGATTGTAATGGCTGATCGTCAGGAACGGCTCGGGCAGGTTCTTGATCGAATAGAAAGTGCCGGACAGGAAAGTGAGCGGCGTGATGACGAAATTGGTCACCGCCGCGAGCTGGTCGAATTTCTCCGCCCAGATCCCGCCCGCGACGCCGATCATGCCGAAAATGAACGCGGCGGCGAGCGAGAAATAGGCGATGGCCCACGGTTCGGCGATCGACATCGGCGCATCGGAAAAGGCCATGAAGAGGGCGCTGGTGATCGCCGTGACGAGGCCGACGAGAAGTCCGCGCGCCGCCGCGCCGATGACGAAAGCGACTGTCAGTTCGGATGCGGACAAAGGCGGCATCAATATGTCGACGATCGAGCCCTGGACCTTGCCGATGATGATCGACGAAGAGGAGTTGGCGAAAGCGTTGGTCAGGATCGCCATCATGATGAGGCCGGGCGCAAGGAACTCCGTATAGGGAACGCCGTCGACGAAGGTTTTGGCGCGGCCGAAGGCCAGCATGAAGACGAGCAGGAAGAGGATGGTCGAGATGACCGGCGCGAAAATGGTCTGGAAGGCGACCTTCATGAAGCGGCGGATCTCTTTGACGACGAGCGTTTGAAGGCCGAGCCAGTTGACGCGCCCGAAACGGCGTTCGCCGAACGCCGGTCTTTCCTCCTCGGCGGCGAGGCTTTGCGGCAAAACGGGCTGGTCGAGCATGACGTCGTCTCCGGAAGGGCGGGACCCGGGATGTCGCGCTTCATCCGGGCGAGGTCAAGGAATGACGCAGCGCAGCGTCATTCCGAAATCGGGTCGTCAATATCTGGTGTGCAAAACTAGACGACGCCGATATGTTGTCTTTTTCATCCGTTGGGATACTATATCTAGGCGTCGCGGCGGTGACCGCCGCAAGGTTCTACTACATATAGCATTTGCTCAGGCGACAGCCCAGGGGCGTTCGGGCGCGCCGGTTTTTTCGAGGGAGCACGGTCATGGCCTGGAACGACGAGCGTGTCGAGCTGTTGAAAAAGTATTGGGCCGAAGGCCTTTCGGCGAGCCAGATCGCATCGAAGATGGGCGGCGTTACGCGCAACGCCGTGATCGGCAAGGTGCATCGTCTCGGGTTGTCGGGGCGCGCGACGCCGGCCAAGCCGCAGCGCGGCTGTTCTTCATTCGAAGCGGGCGACGAAGCCTTCGAGCCCGCGGCGCGGCGCGAGGCGGCGCTGAAGCCGATCGTGGCCGAGCCGGAATTCGCAGCGCCCCTGATCCTCGAAACCGGCGATATGACGACGGTCGCGACCCTCAAGAACAATATGTGCAAATGGCCGATCGGCGATCCGGCGCGCGATGATTTCCATTTCTGCGGCCAGTCGACCCCGGCGGGGAAATCCTATTGCGCCTATCACGCCCATCTCGCCTTCCAGCCGGCGCAGGCGAAAAAGCCCGAGCGCCCCGCCGCGCCCCAGCGCATCGAGGCGCAAAAGCGCCGCGCCGCGGGGTAGGGCGAAGGGCGCGCCGGAGCGCAGGCGCAGAAAGGCCGACGGCTCGTCGCGCCGGCCCTTCTTTTGAGGCTTGCGGCGTCACGCGCGTTCGGGAGTGGGGCTCAAATCCGGCCTGTTCCGATCCGGCCTGTCGGGCGCCTAGGCCGCCTAAGCCGCATCGAGCGCGTAGCCGGCCGAACGCACGGTGCGGATCGGATCGCCCTGATTGTATTTGTTGAGGGCTTTTCTGAGCCGGCCGATATGGACGTCGACGGTCCTCACCTCGACGAAAACGTCCGACCCCCAGACCGCGTTCAAAAGCTGCTCGCGCGAGAAAACGCGCCCCGGATGCCGGATCAAATGGTCGAGCAGACGAAACTCCGTCGGGCCGAGATGGATCTCCTTGTCGTCGCGCCAGACGCGATGCGCGGTGCGGTCGACCTTGAGATCGCCATGCGTGATCTCGTCCTGGACGAGCGCGGGCCGGATGCGGCGCAGGACCGCGCGCACCCGCGCGATCAGCTCATTGGTCGAAAACGGCTTGGTCATGTAGTCGTCCGCGCCGATTTCGAGGCCGCGGATGCGGTCGCTCTCCTCCGAACGCGCGGTCAGCATGATGACCGGGATGTTCTTGGTTTCGGGCTTCAGCCGGAGGCGCCGGCAGACTTCGATCCCGGAGACCTTCGGCAGCATCCAGTCGAGAATGACGATATCGGGGAGGCTCTCGTCGATTTTCATCAGCGCCTCTTCCCCGTCCGAGGCGAGAGCGACCTCGAAGTCTTCGCGCTTGAGATTGTACTCCAGCAGCGTCGCCAGCGCTTCTTCGTCCTCGACGACCAGTACGCGGGTGCTCGCCATGCCTTTATTCTCCGCTTTGCGAGGGGCCCGGCCTTTCTCTGGGCGGGCTTTGCCGGCCCGTCAACCCTCAATGCTGCGCTTGCTCACCGCCGCGGCGCCGCTCCGGTCAGCAGGAATTGCAGCGCCTCGGCGATGTTGGTTGCGTGATCGCCGACCCGCTCGAAATTCTTGGCGATGAAGGCGAGCTGAATGCAGGCGTTGACGTCGCTGCGCTCCTCGCGCGTCGCCTCGGCGATCTCGCGAAAAAGCGAGTTGTGGAGCTCGTCCAGCTCTTCGTCCCCGCCCCAGACCGCCTGCGCGCCCGGCAGGTTGCGGGCGGCGAGCGCCGTCAGAATGTCCGATATCTGGCGAAGGCTCGCCCGGCCGAGCCGCGCCACGGCGGCGTAAGGCTTGGGCGGGCGCTCCCGGCTCAGCGCGAGCGTGCGCTTGGCGACATTTTTGGCGAGATCGCCGACCCGCTCGAGATCGCCTGACACCTTGAGATAGGCGATAATTTCGCGAAGCTCGGCCTGGTCGTGTCCGCCTTCGGAGAGCAGCGCGACCACTTTCGCCTCGACGGCCGCGTGCATTTCGTCGATCTTTTCGTCATCCTTGATCAGTCTTTCGGCGACGAGAACGTCGCGGCGCTCGAAGACGCCAATCGCTTCGGCGAGCTGGCTTTCGACAAGACTGGCCATGCGCGCGATGTCGACGCTGAGACCCTGCAGATTGTCCGTAGGTCTTTGACGCCCGACGCTCGGCATGCGCTAGCTCCTGTTGGCAAGGTCCGGACGACTGCGTTCGGCGCGCCGTCGGGGCTTCGATCCTTTGGGGTGGGACGGCGCTCGGCGCGCCATCCGGCGGACGGTTGGTTTGCTCTTTCTTTGTGACAGAATCTTGTACCGCTGCGAAGATTAGCGCAATGGGTGCGCCGGCCGGCCGAGCCGCCCTCAGGCGGTCGCCGGGACCGCGGCCTTCTGCTTCACGCCCTTGAAATAACAGACAAAGGCGGTGCCGCCGCCGAGCCGGCTTTCGACCTGCAGCCCGCCCTTATGGCGGTTGACGATGTGCTTGACGATGGCGAGGCCGAGACCTGTGCCGCCGCTCTTGCGGCTGCGCTCGACATTGACGCGATAGAAGCGTTCGGTCAGGCGCGGCAGGTCGGAGCGCTCAATGCCGGGGCCGAAATCGCGCACGCTGAGATAGACGAGGTCGTCGGCGGGGATCATGCGCCGCGCGGCGATCTGCGCGGCGGAGTCTCCCGCGCGGTGGGCGATCTCGCCCTCGCTTGAAATCGACGGCGCGGGGCCTCTGCCGACGCGCACTTTGACGAGCGCGGGGTCCCCGCCATATTTCAGCGCGTTGTCGATCAGGTTCTGGATCGCCTGAAAGATTTCATCCTTGTCGCCAAGGATCGTGAACGGACCATCGCCAGCGCATTCGAAATCGACGATCGCGCCCGATTGTTCAAGCAGCGGCTGGATGGAGTCGATGACGTCGCGCGCCGTCTCGGCGAGGTCGAGCGGGGCGTTGGGCGGGACGTGTTCGTTAAGCTCGATCCTCGACAGCGACATAAGATCGGCGACAAGGCGCTGCATCCGCTCGGCCTGCGCCTGCATGATCGTCAAGAACCGCTCGCGCGCCTCTTCATCGCCTTTGGCTGGCCCGCGCAGGGTCTCGATGAATCCGGTGAGCGAAGCGAGCGGCGTTCTGAGCTCATGGCTGGCGCTCGCGATGAAGTCGGCGCGCATCTGCTCCAGCCGGCGCTCGCTCGTCAGGTCACGGATGAAAATAAGCGCGCGGGACTCGCCGCCGTCAAGCGGCGCGATGAAGGCCCGGCAAGAGCGTTCGACCGCGCCTGCGGTCACGAAATCGACAGTTTGCGACGACCGATTGCGCAGCACCGCCTCGGCGGTTTCGAAAACGGTTGCGGCGCGCACGGCGGTCGCGAGATGGCGTCCCTCGATCGGGGCGCCGACAAACTCCTCAGCAGCCGGATTGGCGAGCTCGATGACGCCTTCGCCGTCGATGATGATAAGCGGCTCGGGCAGCGCCTGAGCGACGCCCCGCGCGAGGCGCAGGCTTGAAATCTCCGCTTCGCGCGCCGCCAGTTCGGCGTCGACGATGCGTTGCACCGGTTCGGCCCAGAGCCGCGCCGACGAGAACCGGTAGCGCACGGCGAGGGCGACGCCGAAGGCGACGAAAGCGGCGACAGCGAGTTTCCAGTCCAGCCGGCCGAGACCGACCAGCACGGCGCCGATGCCGGCCGCGATCGCGATCACCCAGGTCAGATCGCGCGCGCGCACGCGCGTTGCGGTGTTGCGTATGAGGCTTGCGAGATCGTCCTGCATTCTTTGCGCCCCCGGCTCGGGCCGAACCCTATAGCGCCCGGGGCCGCGGAGGCAAATGCGGCCGGCGGCGGCTTTCGGCGCCTTACCGCGCGTGGCGCGCCGTGTCGGGCCCGGGGCGGACGATATCGCCGAACAGATCATAGGCGTCCGCCGCCGTGATCCGGACGCGAACCATGTCGCCCGGGTCAACTTCTTGAGCGCCGTCAAGAATGACGGCGCCGTCGATCTCGGGCGCGTCCATGAAGGAGCGTCCGGCGGCGCCGTCCGCATCGACGCTGTCGATCAGCACGTCGAGTTCGCGTCCGACGAAGCCCTGGAGGATGTCGGCGGAGATCGCCTGCTGCGCCTCCATGAAGCGGGCGTAGCGCTCTTCCTTCAGCGAATCCGGAACCGCGCCGGCAAGCGCATTCGCCGACGCGCCTTCGACGGGCTCGAATTTGAAACAGCCGACGCGGGTGAGGCGCGCCTCTTCCAGCCAGTCGAGCAGCAAGTTGAAATCCTCTTCGGTTTCGCCGGGGAATCCGACGATGAAGGTCGAACGGATCGCGATATCCGGACAGACCGACCGCCAGCGGCTGATCTGCTCGAGCGTTTTCTCCGTATGCGCCGGACGGCGCATCGCTTTCAGAATTTTCGGGCTCGCATGCTGGAAGGGGATGTCGAGATAGGGAAGGATTCGGCCTTCCGCCATCAAGGGTATGACGGCGTCGACATGGGGGTAAGGATAGACATAGTGAAGCCGCGTCCAGATCCCGAGTTCGCCGAGTCCCCTGGCGAGATCGAGAAAGCGGGTTTCATAGGGCCGGTCGCGCCATGCGAAAGGCGCGTATTTCAGATCGACGCCGTAGGCGGACGTGTCCTGCGAGATGACGAGCAGCTCTTTGACGCCGGCGCCGGCGAGCTTTTCGGCTTCTTTCAACACCGCATCAATGCGCCGGCTTTTCAGTTTCCCGCGCATCGAGGGGATAATGCAGAAACTGCAGCTATTGTTGCAGCCTTCGGAGATTTTCAGATAGGCGTAGTGCCGCGGCGTCAGTTTTATCCCTTGCGGCGGCAAAAGATCGAAGAGCGGATCGTGGACGGGCGGAACCGCGTCATGCACGGCTTCCATCACCCTTTCATATTGGTGCGGGCCCGTTACGGCGAGCACCTTCGGATGCGCCGCACGGATGACGCTTTCCTCCGCGCCGAGACAGCCGGTGACGATGACGCGTCCGTTTTCGGCGATCGCTTCGCCGATCGCGTCGAGGGATTCGGCGCGCGCCGAATCGAGAAAGCCGCATGTATTGACCAGCACGGCGTCGGCGCCCGCATAGTCGGGCGCGATCTCATAGCCTTCGGCGCGAAGGCGCGTCAGGATGCGTTCGGAATCGACCAGCGCCTTCGGGCAGCCGAGGCTGACGATACCGATCTTCGGGTTCTGGGGGGCGGCGCGGCTCATGGGGCCAGCGCTTTAGCAGAAAGGTTTCGCCGGCGCGACGCCCGTCAATTTCGCTTTTTCGCGATCCAGCCGAAAACGGCCCCGCCAAGCGCGCCCGCGAGGCATTGCAGGGTGAAGCCGAGCGCGTCGCGGGTCGCGGCGACGACGGTCTCGCCTTTGAACCAGAGGGTCATCAGAACGAGCGCGGCGGCGATCGCCGCGGCTCCGGCGAGGGGATAGGCGAGCGGCGCGAGCGGGACCAGAATCCGTTTGAGATAGGCGGCGACGGAGAAGGCCGCGGCGAAGCCGATGGCGATGACGGCGGCGTAAGCCGGGCCGAAATTTTGAATATCCGACCAGGTCATGGAGAGCCGCAGGGACAGCGGCACCGCGCCGCCGGCTTTCGCAAGCGCGAGAATTCCAATCTGCGTTCCAAAGGCTGAGCCGACAATGGCCGCCGTCGCGACGGCCGCGATAAAGCCGATCAGGATCCGAAAAACCGCCATCGCCCTACTCCCTTTGTTTGCCGTGCGAGGCGCGGTCAGGATAAAACGATTGCGGCCCGCTTGTCCTGCCTCCGGCGCCGTTCGCGCGCGCCGCCCTGAAAGGAGCCGCCAATGTCGACCATCATTCGCCGCGCGGCGATCGCCGGCGCTCTCGCCATCCTGATCGGATCGCTCGCCGCGTCGGGCTGTTCTTCGCGCGATCTCCAGACATTCCAGCAACCGCCCGCGCCCGAGGGAAAGACGGCGCTCAATGTGGAGACGATCGCCGACGGCCTGCAAAATCCGTGGAGCATCTGTTTCCTGCCAGACGGAACGATCCTGCTGACCGAAAGGCCCGGCCGCCTGCGCGTTATCAAGGACGGCAAGCTGTCGCCGGATCCCGTCGCCAACACGCCGACGCCCTTTGTCGAAAACCAGGCGGGCTATTTCGACGTCGTCGCTGATCCCGATTTCGCTTCGAACCGCACGATCTATCTCGCTTATGAGGCGGGGACGCGACAATCGAACGCCATGCATGTCATCTCGGCCGTCTTCGACGGCGCGGCGCTCTCCGACATCAAGACCATTTTCACCGGCCGGCCGGAGCGCGACACGGCGGCGAATATCGGCGGCCGTCTTCTCTTCCTGCCCGACGGCACGCTGCTCTTAAGCGTCGGCGACGGCTTCACCTATCGCGAAAAGGCGCAAACGCTCGACAATGATTTCGGCAAGATCGTGCGCATCAACAAGGACGGCTCGATCCCGCAAGACAATCCCTTTGTCGGCAAGGAAGGCGCGCTGCCGGAAATATGGACCTACGGCAACCGCAATCCCGAAGGGCTGACGCTTGCGCCCGACGGAACCGTCTTTGAAACCGAGCATGGGGCGCGCGGGGGCGACGAGATCAACAAGATCGAAAAGGGCCTGAACTATGGCTGGCCGCTCGCGACCTACGGCATCGATTATTCCGGCGCGCGGATTACGCCCTATACGGAGTATAAGGGAACGACGCAGCCGCTGAAATACTGGACGCCGTCGATCGCGCCCTCCGGTCTCGCCTATTACAGCGGCGATCTGTTTCCCGAATGGAAAGGCGATTTGTTCGCCGGCGCGCTCGCCGAGCATTCGCTCCATCACATTACGATGAAGGACGGCAAGCCGACAGGCGACGAGCGCTATCTCGTCGGCATGCGCGTGCGCGACGTCCGTCAGGGGCCGGACGGCGCAATCTGGGTGACGACGGAAGACAAGGCGGGCGCGCCGACCGGCAAGCTCCTGCGGCTGACGCCGCAATAGCGCGTTATTCGGCGGGCGAAGGTTCGGCCGGCTTCGCCGGATCGTCCTCGCCGGCGCGCGACGCGCCGTTGAGGCGGTCGGGCCCGATCAGCGCGAATCTGACGAGCGCGGCGCCGCAACCGATGAGAATCAAAAGTCCCGGCAGGCCGCCGAGATTGGAAAGCATCCTGACGCCCGCGACGCCGTTGGTCGAGGTCATCACCCAGGCGACGCCGCCGATCAGCACGCCCCAGAATATTTTGATCCAGAGCCCGGCGCCCCTCGAGTCGTCAATCTGCCGGCGCGCTTTCAGGCACACGCTCGCAATGGAATGCGTGTTCGAATCCATGGCGGTGACGAAAGAGATGAAGGTTGTGAACAGGAAGCCGAAGGTCACGAGACTAGTGAAGGGCAGCGCCTTGAACAGGGCGTAGGCCGCCGCCTTGGGTCCGCGCTGGTCGAGCGCTTCGGTCAGCGCGCCGTGATGGGACAGGTCGAGACTGATCGCGGCCCCGCCGAAAACCGTCATCCACACGACGCCGAACAGCGCCGGCAGCGCCATGTTGAAAATGATGAATTCGCGCGCCGTATAGCCGACGGAGATGCGGCCCAGAAAAAGCGCGGTTATCGGCGCCCAGGCGAGCCAGTTCGCGAAATAGTAAATCGTCCAGTCGCGCGTCCATTGATCGTCGCCGCGTTCGATCGCGCCGACGCTCCAGGGCAGGAATTCTTTCAGATAATAAACGACGCTTTGCGCGCCATGCGTGAGGATGGCGAATGTCGGGCCCGCGATCAGTACGAACAGAACGAGGACGGCGAAGAACCGGACATTCACATCGGAGAGAAACTTGATCCCCTTCTGCAATCCGCTCACCGATGAGGCGACATAGGTCGCGACGATTATTCCCGTAACGACAAGGCGCGGCGCCGCGCCGTCATGAATTCCGATCACGCGGCCGAGGCCGTCGACCAGCGTCATCACGCCCGCGCCCAAAGAGGCCGCCACGCCGGCGACGAGCGCAAAGAGCGCGATCGCGTCGATCGCCGCTGCGCCCGGCCCGCGCGCCGCGCCGCCCATCACGACCGATAACGGTCCGCTCAGCGAGTAAGGCTTGCCGAGATTGTAATAGGCGAGCGCGAATGCGAGCGCGGGCGCGGCGTAAATCGCATAGGGCGTGATCGACCAGTGCATATAGAGCGTGGAGAGCGCGAAAGTTTCGGCGCCGGCGCTGCGTCCCGCCGCATGCGCGAAGGCGGGCGGGTCGTTGAAATGAAAAAGCGGCTCGGCCGTTCCCCAGAACAATATGCCTGTCGCGATCGTCGTGCACAGCGTCACCGCGAACCAGTTCCAGCGATTGAGCACGGGAACCGCCTCCTCGCCGCCGATTCTGACTTTGCCGAGGGGCGAGAAAAAAACGAAGGCGATCAAAAGGACGGCGGCGAAAGAGGCGAGGGAGAAGAGCCCGCCGAAATGGGCGAGAATCCAGTCATTCGCAGCCGTCGCGGCGGCGAGGAAATCCCTGAAATCGATGAGGCTTGCGCAAAGCGCCAGCACCAGCACGGCGGCGGGCGGCCAGAAGACGAGCGGTCGGGTTCCTTTGAGTTTGTCGAAGGGGATCGGTCCGACTCCGGTTCCTTCTAAAGGGCGCCTCTACATGGGCGATATTGCGCGAGATTGCAAAAACGGGCCGCTGCGCGCCTCGGTTCTCCTTCCCCGCTTACGGGGAAGGCGTCCAGCGAAGCGAGACGGGGGGCGGGCGGCTCGGCGATCGCCGTGACCGGACGCCCGAGACGCCCCGCCCCCTTTCGACGCTTTTCGCCATACGCGGCGAAAAGGCGAGCCTTGCGTCTATTCCGCGGCGGCTTCTTCGGCGGGCGCGCTCCCCGCGGCTTGCTTTTCCGCGCGCTCGGCGGCGCGTTCCTTGGCTTTCGCGCCGGGTTCGCCCTTTTTCGGATTATTCCCGCGCTCCCATTTCACAAGGCCGTTCGCCGACAGGAATCGCGCGACGCGATCGGTCGGCAGCGCGCCATGACCGAGCCAGTGCCTGACGCGTTCTTCGTTATACTGAACGCGCTTCGGGTCGTCTTTTTTGAGAAGCGGATCGTAAGTGCCGACCTTTTCGATGAACCGGCCGTCGCGCGGCATCCGGGAGTCGGCGACGACGATCGAATAATGGGGCCGTTTTTTCGTCCCGCCCCGCGCCAGACGTATTTTGAGAGACATTTTTCGTTCCTTCTTGCGATGTGAGCTTACTTCTTCTTTCCCAGTCCCGGCAGGCCGACGCCCGGCGGCATCGGTCCCTGGCCTGAAAGCGCGCGCTCGATGGCGTCGAAATCGACATCCTCCGAGCCCGGATATTTCTTGCCAGACGGCGCGCCGAGCGCGGCGAGGTCCGCGCCGCCGGCGCCGGGCATTCCGCCCATGCCGCCCATATTCGCCATCTGCTGGGCGAGGCCCTTCATGCCGCCCTTGCCCATCTTCTTCATCATGTCCGCCATCTGGCGATGCGACTTCAAAAGACGGTTGATCTCCTGCACGGACGTGCCGGAGCCGGCGGCGACGCGCTTTTTGCGCGAGGCGTTGAGGAGCGCAGGTTTCTTGCGCTCCTTTTTCGTCATGGAGCTGATGATCGCTTCCTGACGCTTGATTTCCTTGTCGTCGAAGCCGCCCGCCGCATCGAGCGCCTTTTTCATTTTTCCCATGCCGGGCAACAGGCCGAGAATCGCGCCCATGCCGCCCATTTTCCGCATCTGGCGAAACTGGTCGGCGAGATCGTCGAGATCGAATTCGCCCTTGGCGATCTTTTTCGCCTGTTTCTTGGCCTTCTCGATATCGAGTTCTTCCGTCGCTTTCTCGACGAGCGAAACGATATCGCCCATGCCGAGAATGCGTCCCGCCATCCGCTCGGGATCGAAGACGTCGAGCGCGTCGAGTTTTTCGCCGACGCCGATGAATTTGATCGGCGCGCCCGTCACCGCGCGCATCGAAAGCGCCGCGCCGCCGCGCGCGTCGCCGTCAATTCGCGTCATGACGACGCCTGTGACGGGCGCGCGTTCCTTGAATTTCTCGGCCGTGTTGACCGCGTCCTGGCCGGTCAGCGCGTCGACGACGAGCAGGGTCTCGATCGGCCGCGCGATTTTGTGAACCTCCGCGACCTCGGCCATCAATTGTTCGTCAATCGAAAGCCGGCCGGCGGTGTCGAGCATCACGACATCGAAGCCGCCGAGCTTTGCGGCCTCCATCGCGCGGCGCGTAATGTCGACCGGCGTTTGTCCCGCAATGATCGGGAGGGTTTTGACGCCCGACTGCTCGCCGAGGATTTTGAGTTGCTCTTGCGCGGCGGGGCGGCGCGTGTCGAGCGAGGCCATCAGCACGCGTTTTTTCTCGCGCTTTTCAAGGCGCATCGCGATTTTCGCGGTCGTCGTCGTCTTGCCCGAGCCCTGGAGGCCGACCATCAGGATCGGCGCGGGCGGCGACATCGCAAGATCCAGCGCGGAATCCTTGGCGTCGCCGCCGAGCATCTCGACAAGCGCGTCATGGACGATTTTGACGACCTGCTGGCCCGGCGTCACCGAGCGCAGGACTTCCGCCCCGACTGCGCGCTCTTTCACCTTGGCGATGAAATCCTTGGCGACGGGCAGGGCGACGTCCGCCTCGAGGAGGGCGATCCGCACCTCCCTGAGGGCCTCATTGACGTCCTTTTCTTCAAGAGCTCCGCGGCCGCGCAGCTTCTCGAAGATCGAACCGAGACGATCGCTTAGGCTCTCAAACATCCAACGTCCTTTCGCTTATCCCGCGGTCAAACGACCATCGCCGCCGCCCGCCGGCGAACGCCGGCAAACCGAAAGCCCGAAGCGGCGGCAAACGAAGCCCCGTGCGCGAAGGCGCACAAAACGCAGTTCGCCGCCGCGAGGGCGTTACCCCGGCGGCGGGACATCCCCGACCTCGTCCCGGATATAGGCGCCGGGGGGTGTGTCGGCAGACGCGGGAAAAGCGGATTTCCCGAAAATCGGGGGCTCTATAGAGGCTCAGGGGCGGGGAGGCAAGGCGGGACTGTAAGGGCTCGCCTCGCCCGCTTACGCCGCGAGGTAGTCTGGCGTTACGCCGGCGCGCGTCCAGTAGCCGGCCAGGCCGATATCGGCCGCGAGCTTGTTAAAACGCGGATCGGCCCGCATCGGCGCTGAGGCTGGAACGAACAGCATATTCGTCTTTCGTCTGCGCTGGTCGTTGATCGAAACCTCGCCGTTCCGCCACCGCACGCTCGCCATGAGCGGTCCGCGCTCGAGCAGATAGGCCTCTGCCACACTGAATGCGGTTTCGATCTCGCCAAGTCCGTTCAAAATCAGGATCGCATTGATCGAGTGGCTGGGCGCGTCATTCAGCAACCCCAGAAGCCGGTCGATCGCAAGCCCGATATCGGCGTCCTTGCGGGACATGATCGCGAGCATGGACAGCCGCAGGGTTTCAACGAATCGCGGAGAGAAATCCGGCCTGCCGGAGGCGTTTTCAACCTGCGCCAGGGCGCGGTCTGCGCGGCCGGTGAAAGCGAGCGTCCACAAGCGGCCCAGCCACACGCCGGGATGCTTCGGCCAGAGCTGCATGGCGCGTTCTGCGACGCGGTCGGCTTCGCCAATCTCATTCAAGATCCAGTAGGCGTAAATCAGCCGGTATTGGTGCGTCGCATGGAGCGGCTCTTTGATGGCGTAGACGAGCCTGTCGCGCGCCCCTTCCAGCGCGCGGCCGACTGCGACATAGAAGAAATCGAGGGCATTGCGCGTCGGCACGTGATCCGGGTCGACCTTGAGGACGGATTTCATCCGGGCTTCGGCATTCGTCCAATCGCCGTAATAGGGCGGCAAGAGCGCGAGCGCCGCAAGCGCGTCGACCTGGCGCCGGTTGAGGGCGAGAGCGCGCCGCGCCGCGTCCTGCGTGGCCAGAACGGCGCCGGCCATCTCATCGGGCGCGGCGTATTCACTGGCCTGGCATCGCGCGAGGGCGAGCCGCCCCCAGGCGAGATCGCTATTCGGCTCGAGCGAGACCGCCTCTTCAAGAAAGCCAACGCCCTGCGCCTCGGAATCGGGCATCCCCATCCGCTCGACCTGCTCGCTCTGCGCGATGAGATCGGCGACGCGCCGGGCCTTGCGTCGCGCGCGCCGGAGCGGTCTCGTCGCGAGACCGCCCGCAACAGCGAGACCGCCCAGTCCGAGAGCGAGCACGACGCGGCGGGGAGCGGCGTCGGCGGGTGACAGTGCGCCGCCCTGTTGGCTTGCCGCCGAAGACTCCGCCGGATCGCCTTTATCGACATGCGGCGCGGCGATGAGGCGGTAGCCGACCCTTGGAATCGTATCGAGTTTGAAGACGCCCTCTCCGAGGGTCTGACCGAGCGCGCGAATCTTGGACATCACCCGATGGATGGCGTTATCGCCGACGACCTGTCCGCCCCAGCAGGTCGCGACCAGCTGGTCGCGGCTGACGACAGCGCCGTTTGCGCGCGCCAGCGCGACCAGGACCTGCATGACGCGAGGCTCCAGCAGCTCGGCGACGCCCGCCCTTTCGACCTCGCGCGTCGCCGGCCGCACGTCGAGAGCGCCGATGCGGAAGGGCGCGACCTCCGTCAGCCTGATCGCCGCCTGCGGCGGATCCTCATCCAACGGCATGCACAGCCTCCCCCGTTCGACGGCCTGAAAATATCAGATCGCGATCAGGGTTTCATCAGGGCCGCCATGTTGAGGGGGAAGGCCGCCGAAGCCGAAATGGCCGGACGGCGCGAGTCTGCGAACCCAGCCGGCCGCCGCTGTTTGTCATTGAAGGAGAACGAAAATGAAGGCTTCCGTTTCGAGGGGGATTTTACTGTGTTCCGCGCTGACGCTCGCCGCCGTCAGCGCGAGGGCCGATGACGGTTGGTACTCCGCGATCGGCGGATCGGTTTCGCTGCGCCAGGACGCCGACGGGGCGATCGTCAATGCGCCGGCGCCCGGCATGACGGTGCGAACCAAGAATTTCTTTGAGCCCGGTCTTGGCGGGCAGGTCGCGCTCGGCCGCCGGTTCGGGTCTTTCCGCCTCGAGGGTGAAGTCGGTTATACGCGCGATACGCAGCGCAGTTATGAGGCCGTCGTGCCGGCGACCGGCCGGATCTTCGCCGACGTGACTGAATCGACGCTTCGTTTGATGGCGAACGCCTATTGGGATTTCAGCATGAAGGGCGTTCAGCCCTATCTTGGCGCAGGGCTTGGCTATGCGAGCACGCATCTTGATTTCGTCGCGCCGCGCGCGCCTTTCCCGACCGAGCAGCCCCGCCAGTTGATCGACGACCGCGCCGGCAGTTTCGGTTATCAGGTCATGGCCGGGATCGCGGTTCCGGTGAGCGATCGCGTCTCCCTCACCGCGCAATATCGCTGGTTCAACGCGGGCAAGTTCAAAGGTCAGGACCTACGCGCAGAGGGCGCGACTTACGATCACGCCGGCAGCAATGTCGATGTCGGATTGCGCTTCAGCTTTTAGCCCAAGGGCGAAAACAACCGGTCGATCGGCTGTGGCCAGTGGGTCAAGAAGGCGCCGCGCGCTCCCTCCGAGGCGCGGCGCTTTTTTGTGGAAAGGGTTCGGTCCGGTCGATTTGGCGATGCTGGCGAATAGCGGCAATCTCCGGCGCGGAGAGCCGGAGCCGCTATGGACGCCTTTTCCTATCTCTCGGTCCTGATCTCGATCATCATCGGGCTTGCGATCACGCAGGTCCTGATGGGTTTTCGCGCCATCCTCCTTCATCGCAGGAAGGTGAAGCTTTACTGGCCGGCGCTCCTGCAGGGGGCCGTCCTCCTGCTGATCGCCACGCAGATGTGGTGGGCGATGTTTTCGCTGCGCGCGATCACGGAATGGACGTTCGCCGGCTATGGCGTTGTCCTGTTGCAGACGGTGGCGTTCTATCTCGCCGCCGGCCTGATCTTTCCGGATGTCAGCGAGGCGGGCTGTGACCTCGAACAAGCCTATTTCGATCATCGCCGCTGGTTCTTCGGCGCGCTGGTGCTCACGGTTCTGGCGAGCGCTGTGAAAGACCTTGTGATCTACGGTTCGCTCCCGCAGTCATGGGACATGGCGCTCCACGTCGCATTTCTTACGGCGTCAGTCGCCGCAATGGTCACGCGCTCGCGGCTCTATCACAAGCTGCTGGCGCCGGGCGTTGCGATGATTTTCGCCGCCTACACCTTCATGTTGTTCGCGCAGCTTTAAAACGCGCGCCGGAAATCCGAAAAGTCAAACTTCACCGAAACGCCGCCAAAGGCGCCGGAGGAATAGAGCGAGTTGTCGATATAACCGACGCTGCCTTCGAGCCACAGCCCGCGGACAATCTTGATGTCGGCGATCGCGGCGTAACGGATGAAATTGTCATTCTTCGCCCCGTCGTAATTGCGCCGGTCATAGGTCGCGCTGAGATCGAGGCGAAAGCGCGTCGTTTGCAGCGAGGCGCCGCCGCCCGCCTCCCACGCATCGGCCTTCACGGGCGTTGCGAGCCCGATATCGAAAGCGCGGCCGAAATCGCCGCGCGCGACGGCGAAGAAGGCGAAGCGGCCGTTCTTCGTCACCGGCTGGCGATACTGCGTCCAGGTCGAAACGCCGTCATAGGAAAAGCCGGCGAAACGGTTCTGGTCCGAGCGCAGGCCGACGCCGGCGCCGATGAGCCATGAGGGCTTTGCGAGAAGGCGCGCGGCGCTCGCATCCTCGCAGGCGCGACGGGCGTCGTCGAAAGCGCCCGCGCCCGCGCCGCCTGAAAGCGCCTGCTGCTGCAGCGCGAGCAGGTCTTCGTCCGTCATGTCGGGATTTTCGGCGAGCGCTTTCGCGATGTCAGTGACGGCGGTTTCATGCTCGCCGCGGCGCGTGCGATTCCAGGCCTCGTGCAGGCATTGAAAGGCGCCGCGGTCGAAGCGGTGGTCCTGCGCGTCAAGCAATTGCGTTTCCATCGCAAAGCCGAGTCGCCAGGCGTGATCGCCGTCGGCGCTGATGTAAGACCCGCCGGCGCTCCATTCGGAGCGCGCGAAAATGCGCGTCAAAGCGTTCGTATTGTTGCGGTAGTCTTCAAGCGTGATGCGACGCGCCCCGAGCCAATAGGGCATGACGGAAAGCGCAAGGCCGTATTGATCGCCGTCGGGGCCGGAGGCCGACCCGATGTCGTAACCGACATCTTTCGGGGTTGAAGGCGCGGAGGCGCGGCGCGACGCGATGTCGAGCGACAACAGGGCGGGGCCGGGGGGCGAGAATAGATCCAGATCGTAATCGTCCGCATTCTGATAGGCGGCGTCGTTTGCGGCGTTCGCGTTCGGCGCATCCTGCGCGCCCGCCGGCGCCGCTGTCGCCAAAAACGCCGCGGCGAGGACCGACCACTCGCGCCTCATATGAAACGAACCGCCTCCGGCGGGCCGACATATTCGCCGGGATGCAGCTTGTGCGTCGTGAAGAGGGCGGGGTTCGGCAATCCTGTTAGCAGCTGGCCGTCCTGCGAAATTCGCCGCTCATATTTCGGCGCGCCCCATAGTCGCCCCATAGGCGTGACGACGCCGTAAAAGACACAGCCGGAAATTTCGCGCGGACTGAGCCGCCAGACGACGACGGATTCATCGCTCTTCGGTTCGGGGCCTACGACTTGTCCGCGTAAAGTCGAAAGCACGCCTTCCATCGGCTGGGCTTTTTGCGCGCGCAATTCGATTACGATTTCGCCGCCTGCGCGGTCGATCTTGCATTGGCGTTTTTGCAAGGCCATCGCCCCTCCCCATATCCCCGACAGTCAGGATGGTAGACGAAGGGCGCCGCCAATCAAATATCATTGAGCGCTTGCGCTATCGATCTGTTTTTGCGGGGCTATTGGCGGCGCAGGCTCAGGCCGCCGGTCTCGCCCGGTAAACCTCCTCGTCGATCTCGCCCTCCCATTTCGCAACCGTCACCGCGACCGCGGAGTCGCCTGTCACATTCGTCACGGTGCGCATCATGTCGAGAAGCCGGTCGAAGGGAAAGATGAAGCCGATCACAAGCGCGGTGTGCTCGGGCGAAACATTGAAGACCTGAAGAACGATTGACAACAGAAACAGCGAGGCGGAAGGCACGCCCGCGGTGCCGATCGATACGAGCGCGGCGGTGAGAGCGATCAAAAAATAATGTTGCGGCTCCAGATGATAGCCGAACGCCTGCGCGGTGAACAACGCGACAATGCCGAGATACAGCGACGTGCCGTCCATATTGACGGTCGCGCCGAGCGGCAGCACCGATCCGGCGACGGATTTTTTGACCCCGAGATTTTCTTCGGCCGTCCTGATCGTCACCGGCAATGTCGCCGACGACGAAGACGTCGAATAGGCGACCATCATCGCGTCGAGTATGCCGCGGAAGAAATCGACAACCGGCAGGCGCGCAAGGAAACGCACCATGCCGCCATAGACGATCGCCATATGAAGCGCGCAGCCGATATAGACGGCGAGCGTCAGCGACAGAATGGCGGTGAAGGTCGCAACGCCTTTCGTGCCGGCGACATAGGCGATGAGCGCGAAAACGCCGAATGGCGCAAGCTCCATGATGATATGGGTCATCATCAAGACGCCTTCGGAAACCGCTTCAAAGAAGCGTCCGGCCGGTTCGCCCGCCTTGCGCGCCATGAGCAGGCCGACGCCGAGCAGCAGCGCGAAGAAGATCACGGCGAGCATGTCGCCCTGAACCAGCGCCGCAAACGGATTTTCCGGAATGATCGACATCAGCCGGTCGCCGATCGACGTCGCCGCGCCGAGCGTTTTCGGCGCCGCGCCGCCGAGATCGACGCCCTTGCCCGGCTGGAAGAGCGCGCCCATCAAAAGGCCGAGCAGATTGGCGAAGAAAGTCGTCAGCAAATAGAGGACAAACGCCTTGACGCCGATCGTGCCGAGTTTCTTCGGATCGCCCATCGCGTAAATGCCGGCGACGAGCGTGAAGAAGACAAGGGGGACGACGATCATCCGGATCAGGCGAATGAATACGTCGCCGATGATTTTCACTTTCGAAAGAAGCGCCTCGGCGTGCGCGGCGTCCATTGTCTGCGCGACGACAAGACCGAAAACCACGCCGAGAACGAGGCCGGCGAAAACCCGCTTCCAGAGCTTGATTTTGAACCACCAGGCCATAGTTTTTCCGTTCCGCTGGGCCGCGCTTGTTTTCAGACGCAAAATGACCCGCGTTTTCGGCGCGGGTCAAATTTGCAGTCGCAGCAGGCCTAGTTCGCCGCCTGTCCGTCGCCCATCAGCAGCCTTGCGAAATAGGTGAATTCCAGCGCGGTGCGGAAAGCGAGCTGATCCTGGTTGGACGCGCCGCCATGTCCGCCTTCCGTATTCTCGTAATAGAAAATGGGATAGCCGAGCGATTCCATCATCGCGACGGCCTTGCGCGCATGGCCCGGATGGACGCGATCATCCTTGGTCGAGGAGTAAAAGAAGACCTTCGGATAGGGCATGCCCTTTTTGAGATTCTGATAGGGCGAATATTTTTTGATATAGGCCCACTGATCGGGTTTTTCGGGATCGCCATATTCGCCGATCCATGACGCGCCGGCGCCGAGATGGGTGTAGCGCTTCATGTCGAAGAGCGGCACCCCGCAATCGATCGCCTTGTAGAGGTCGGGACGCTGGGTGAGGATCGCGCCCATCAAAAGCCCGCCATTAGAGCGGCCGATGGCGCCGAGCTTTTGGGGCGTCGTCACGCCGGTTTTGATGAGGTCCTCCGAAACGGCGATAAAATCGTCGATCGCATTCTGGTGGTTCGCCTTCATCGCCGCCTGATGCCAGGCCGGTCCGTATTCGCCGCCTCCGCGAATATTCGCGAGAACGAGAACTCCGCCGCGCGACATCCAGATTTTGCCGGCGAGGGCGCCATGTTGCGGACGGCCCGGATCCTCATAGTAGACCGGCAAGGTCGGAATGAGGAAACCGCCATAGGCGTATTGCATGGTCGGCGCGTCGCCTTTCGCCAGCACTTCTTTTCTGCCGGCGATGAAATAGGGGATTTTCGTCCCGTCTTTCGACGTTGCGAAACGCTGCCGCACTTCGATGTCCGAGGCGTCATAGAAGGCGGGCGCCTGCGCGATCCTGGTCATCCTGTTTTTCCGGTCGACGAAATAGAGCGTGTTCGGCGTCGTGATGCTTTCATAAGAGAGCATCGCGTCGTCGGTTCCGCCGCCAGCCGATATGATCTTGACGACGCCGTTTGCAGGCATGTCGATTTCTTTCGCCGCCCATGTTCCGTCCTTGCCGCGCGTCAGGCGCGCCGCTTTGCCGGAGACGTCTTCAAGATATTGGATGACGATGCTCGATTTGCCGGTCTCGACGTCTTCGACGGCTTCCTTCTCGCTCGGGCGGAAGACTGTTTCAGCCTTTCCGGAGGCGAGGTCATAGGCGATGACGGCGCCTTCCGGATAATCTGCGCCCTGATAGCTCCACGCTTCGCGCAGGAAAAAGATAGCTCGCCCGTCGAGGACGCCTTGAAGATCGGAGTTCAGCGGCAAAGGCAGTTTGACGCGTTCGCCGCCGATTTCCGGCCAGTAATAATGCTCGCTTTCGAAGAAGGAGACATTCTTCGAGCCGAAAATATACGCCTTTCCGCCATCGTGAACGACGTTGAGGCCGTCGCTGACATCCGTCGGCGCGCCTTCGAAGAATACGGGCAGAGAGGCGAGGTCCTCGCCGCGCTTCCAGATGCGCGCCGTGCGCGGATAACCCGACGTCGTAAGCGATCCCTCGCCCCAGTTCGTGCCGACGACCAGCGTATTCTCATCGAGCCAGCCGACCGCCGACTTCGCCTCGGGAACGAAGAATCCGTCTTTCACGAATTGCTTCGTTTTTGTGTCGAACTCGCGCTGCACATTGGCGTCGGCGCCGCCGTCAGACAGCCGGACCATGCAGTGGCGATATTCCGGTTCGAGACAGGATACGCCTTCCGCCACCCAGTTCCTGCCCTCGTCCTTGGCGAGTTGATCGTAGTCGATCAGCGTTTCCCATTTTGGGTCGCCGGACTTGTAGCTTTTGACGCTGGCGCGCCGCCAAAGCCCGCGCACATGGTTTTCGTCTTGCCAGAAATTGTAAACCATCCCGTTGTGGATCGAACCGAACGGAATGCGCGCCTTGGAGTTGAGGATCGCCAGCGCCTCAGCCTTCATCGGCGCGAAATGCGGATCCTTTTCGAGAACGGCGAAGGTCTTGGCGTTCTGCTGCTCGACCCAGGCGAGCGCCTTCGGGCTGTCGACATTCTCGAGCCATTGAAACGGGTCCTTGTCGGCGTTCGCCGCAGTCGCAGCCGACGCCAGCGCCGCGCCCGCCGCCGTTGCGGCCATTACGATCTTCAACATGCTGTTTTGGCTCCCTCCGGGCGCTTCTCGGCGCCGGTATTGGTTAACTTCCCCGGCCCGACCATAGCCAAACAGATGCGCGCCGCAACGCTGCGGCGCAAATCGGGACTCCTCTAGCACAGCTTTTGCACGGCCATGCCGCGACATAGCGCGGCGCAGGATTCCGACAATTGTAAGCGCTTCGTTAGCGAAGACTTGAGCGCCGGTTACATATGGTTCAGCCAATGCTGCATTATCACAGGAAATCCGAGATGCCGAAGCCGGATCTGCGTCGCTATCGCCGCTTTGCGCTGGATTTGCCGGCGCAGATTACGGTCAACGGCATCGATGAATACCGCGGACGTCTCGTTAACATTTCGCCTGGCGATCTCGCCGTGAAAGTCGACGCCAATGTCGTCGTCGGCGACGCCGCGGTCGTGGCGATCAAGGATCTCGACATGGTCGAAGGCCGGATCGCCAGGGTCATGCCCGACGGCTTCGCGCTATCCTTCATACTGTCGCGCCGCCGCCGCCAGATTCTGGTCGAAAAGCTGATGCTGGCCGTCAATCCCGCCTTTGCGGACGGGCTCAAGGATCGGCGTTCGACGCCGCGTCATCCGATGAACGATCAGCGCATGGTGTGCCGTCTCGCCGACGGGTCGTCGCTCTTCGTGCGCGTGCTTGACAGATCCGTGGACGGCGTTTCCGTCGACGCGCCGAGAAAGCCGCCCGTCGGCTCGAATATCCATATCGGCCGCGCGCGCGCCGTCATCGTGCGGCATACGCCGCGCGGCTTTGTCGCCGTGTTCGAGCCGGACGCCGCCGAAACCGGTCAATCACGCCTGAGAGCTGTCTAGCGGCGCGTCGCTTTCGCCGTCAGCGGCTTTGCGGCGCCCCGAGAACGAGCGGGCCCAGATTCTTCATGACGCTGCGCGCGTCGAAAGCCTGCGGATTGTCCTGCGGCTTGTCGCCCTTCATCATCACGATATAGGCGACCGCGGAATAACGCGTGAATTCGCGCGTGTAGCTGTTATAGGGCGCCCAGCCCCAGCCATAGGCGTAATAGGGGAAGGCGTAATAATAGCCCGGATAGCCGAAGCCGTAATGCCCGAAAAAGGCGGGCTCGGCCGTCGTCGAATAGGATTTGTTGGCTTCGGTGTTACGCTCCTGCACGATGAAATAATCGAAGCCGTTCTGCACGGTGAGTTCGGCGGCGCGATAAAGGAGCGAGTTTTCGACCATTTCCCGCGTTGTCGATGAATTGCCGCGGAAAGTGATGCGATAGCGGTTCGATTCGATCTGTTGCTCGGAAAAGCCGTAGCCGCGTCCCTGCGACGCGGGCTGATAAGGCGTCGACGTCGCGCAGGCCGCGAGCGCGAGCGCGCCGATCGCCAGAAGAGCCAGTTTGCGTATCATCTCAATCTCCAGACTTCAGGCTCCGCTTCCTCGCGAACGCCTGCGGCGCGTTCGGGAAGCGGCGCGTCGCCGATCCAGCCGGACGGCATCCTAGGTCGCGGGGGCGGCCAAGGGAAGACGTCCGAAATCAGGTCTGGTCGGGTCCGGCGAGCGGCGACGGGCCGGCGGGCAGCGATTTCACATGCAGGTCCAGCTGAGGGAACGGGATTTCGATATTGTGATCGTGCAGCGCGTCCCAGATCGCCAGCAGGACGGCGCTCCGCACATTGGAAACGCCGTTCGCGGGATCGTTGATCCAGAAGCGCAGGTCGAAATTCACCGAACTGTCCGCAAACTCCATCAGATTGCACATCGGCGCCGGCGATTTCAGAACCCGCTCCACGGTCAGGGCCGTTTCTTCCGCGAGTTTTTTGACGCCTCGCAGATCCCGGGTGTTGTATGAGACGGAGAAGGACGCGTGCAGACGGATAACGCGATCCGAATGCGACCAGTTGACCACGCCTTCTTCGATGAATTTGTCGTTCGGCATGAGGTGCTCCATGCCGTCGCGCGTGCGGATGCTGACATAGCGCGCGTTCATCTCCGTGATCCAGCCGAAGGTGTCGCCGATCTGCACGACGTCGCCGGGCTTGATCGACTTGTCGGCGATCAGCGTGAATCCGGCGAAAAAGTTTGAAACCGTCTTTTGCAGGCCGAGTCCGACGCCAAGGCCCACGGCGCCGCCGAACACGGCGAGCGTGCCGAAGGGAAAATGAACGAGCTGCAGCGCGATGAGCAGCGCGATGATGGGCAGGAGAACGTCGAGAATCTTCGACAGCAGCGCCTTGAACGAGGCGGTGAGCTCTTCGATCGCGCTGATTCGGCCCTTCAGAAATCGCTTGAAAAGATTGGCGATCCAGAACAGCGCGGCGAAAATCACGACCGTCCGCAGGAGATCGAGCGCCGAAAATGGAATGGGCTTGCCCTGCGCGTCGGCGCCGATCGGGAAGGAAAAAGCCTGAAGCTCGCGAATGACGCGGCCCAGAAGCCCGAACGCATTGAGCGCGGCGACGGGCCAGACGATCCAGAAAACGACGCGCGACCAGAATGGCGAGCGGATCACGAGCGAGAACAGGCGCACGACGATCCACGCCGACAGCACGCTGACGCCCGCTTCGACGAATTTGCTCGGCTGGCCGAAGGCGTGCAGCGTGATCACCGCTACCTGCAGGATGATCAGCAGCGCGATGGGCGTTGCGATTATGGCGAAGGCGTGCGCGGCGCGCCGGATGATTCCGTAAGGCGCGTGCGGCGCAATATGGTTGGTGATGAATTTCTTGATATGCGGGCCGAACAAGGCCGCCGGGACGAGCGCCGCGATCAGGATGAGCCACTCGATCGCGACATTGACCGTCAGGAGATGATCATGCGCCCATTGCAGCAGCGCCTCGGCCTGCGCGCGAATCTCCTTGCCGCCGACGAGATCTTCGATCGCGGAGGCGTCGGGAGGCGGGGCGTCGGCCGGCGGAGATGGCGACGAATCTTGCGGCGTCTGGAGCATGGCTGCGCGTTGAATTGGATTCGCCGGGCAACCTAGAGTGTTTCCGCCGCCGAACAAAGCTCCCCCGCTGACGCGCCTGTTCGGGCCGAAGGGCGGGGGGTGCGGCGCCGGGATCCGGCGTCCGGCCGCAAGGCGCTCCAGCGGCCGGTCAGGGTCCGGGATCCTCGCTCTCTTCCGAATACGGAAGGCTGGCCAGATGCAAAAGCAGGAACGCGCCGGTGATTATAAGGCCGACGCCGAGCGCATAAAGACCGTCCTCGCCGGCCCACCAGCCGATCACGGCGGCGAAGCCGACAAGCGCATAAGGCGCGACCGCCGGACGCTCAAACCGCATCCGGAACATGAACATCGCCGCGGCGGCGGCGAATAGCGAAGTCGCAAGCCAGTCGAACATAGCGTTATTTGCCCGTGCTTCTTCAGCCGGGTTCCGATCTTGAAGGGCCATGATTAAAACCGGCTTAGAAAGCGTGGTTAACAATATAAGAGACAATTCAAACCGAAACGGCCTTCCCCGCGGGGAAGGCCGTTCCAGATAAGGCCTGCGCCGGGTTTTGCGGCTATTGGCCGGTCGCGCCCGCGCGCTGCTTGTCGCGGATCGCCTTGAACTCATTGCCGTCATACCAGGTCGGCCATGCGCTGGAATTGGCGATCAACGCGCCGGTCTCGTAGAGAATCTGCGTCGTTTCCGTCATGCCGGAGAAATCCCAGTCGTCGGTGAGTTCGTCGCTCGGCTGATGATAGCGGTGCGCCGTGTAGTCGGCGGCGAAGGCTTCGCCCGCCGCGACGCCGCCATCGACAAAATCGTCGCCTTGCGAGGCGTCCAGCATCGGCACGCCTTTTTTCGCAAACGAGATATGGTCGGAGCGGTAATAATAACCTTTTTCCGGCTCCGGATCGGGCGTCAGATGCAT
The DNA here is from genome assembly GCA_016125425.1 of Alphaproteobacteria bacterium. GTDB lineage: Bacteria > Pseudomonadota > Alphaproteobacteria > Caulobacterales > Parvularculaceae > Amphiplicatus. Next base: position 28,574 of record WGLT01000010.1, on the reverse strand, counting down.
GGAATGTCGCGCGGCCGCTTCCTGCAAGACGTCCTCCATTTCCGACGCGCCGTAACCGACCACGATGAGGTCTTTTGTTTTCGGCGTCGGCAAAAGCGCGTCGATATTGATGCCGCCGACAATGTCCTTCAACGGCGTCGGGGGATGGTCGGCCATATAGGCCGAACCGAGCAGCCCGGATTCCTCGGCCGTGACCGATGCGATGATGACTGAACGCTTCGGTGGGTTGTGGACGAATTTTTCCCCGATTTCGAGGATCGCGGCGACCCCGGACGCGTTGTCCACGGCGCCGTTATAGATGTTGTCCTCGCCCGGCTTGCCCGGCTTCACGCCGAGATGATCCCAATGCGCCGTATAGAGAACATATTCGTTCGGCGCCTCGGTCCCTCTGACGACGCCAATGACATTATCGTCGCTCGCCCGTTCGATCGCCTGCGTGATCTCGCCCGAGGCCTTAAGGCCCGTCATCGGAACGGCCTTGAAGCCGGGCTTGGCGGCCGCCTTTTCCAGCTGGTCGAGATCGAGTCCGGCGTCCTTGAAGAGCTCATGCGCGACATCGTTCGTCACCCAACCCTCCATCGCGCACCGGCTCGCGCCGTCGTCGTCGCTCTTCAGGTCGACCTGCGCGCCGGACCAGGAGCTTTCGACGACCTGCCAGGGATAGGCCGCCGGCGCCGTTTCGTGAATGATGATCGCCGCCGCCGCGCCCTGGCGCGCGGCTTCCTCGTATTTATAGGTCCAGCGCCCGTAATAGGTCATGGCGTTGCCCTTGAAGAGGTTCGGGTCTTTCGTCGCGAAGCCCGGATCATTGATCAGGATGACGACGGTTTTTCCTTTGACGTCGACGCCGGCGTAATCGTTCCAGTTATATTCCGGCGCGACGATGCCGTAGCCGACAAAGACCATGTCGCTGTTGTCGAAAGAGACGACAGGCTTGGCGCGTTTTGTCGTGTAAACAGCCTCGCTCTTATAGGCGAGCGCGCGCTCCGCGCCGTTGACGTTGATTTTGAGATAGGACTTCGACGGATCGATCGTCTTTTTGACGAACGGCACAGGTTGAAAATAGCTGTCGCCGATTGGCTCAATCCCAATTCGCTTCATTTGCGCGGCGATATAGTCGCGCGCTTTCTTGCCTCCCGGCGTCATCGGCGCTCGTCCTTCAAAGTCGTCGGAAGCGAGCATGGCGATGTGTTTTTTCAAATCGGCGCCGGTGATGTCGGGACTGGTCTCCGTCGTCGCCGGAACGGCCGCGGCCTCCTTGGCCTTCTCGCCGCTCTTGCCGCAGCCAGCGATGAGAGCGAGCGCCGACAGGGCGGCGATGAGGTTCAGATGATTCGTCACAGCTTGTTACTCCGCTTCTTGGTTAATGGGGATGTCGCATGTCCTCGCAGCGCAGATCAAGGCGTGCGAGCCGGAAAGGCTCGATCTCGGCCCGATTTTGGCCTATGAGCGAGCGTGCGTTCCTCGAAACAGCCATTTCGCGGACCGCCGGCGCCGATACAGGCGCTGCTTCTGGGAGGAAGACATAATGAGCGTAACCCTGAAGGCGGCTTCGGCCGCCCTGTCGCGTTTTGACGACGCGGCGCCTTCGCATTTGCGCAATCTGACAACGGCGACTCTCTACGAACATGCGCTGCGCCGCGGCGAAGGCAAGGCCGCCGCCGAAGGCCCGCTCGTCGTGAAGACGGGCGAGCATACCGGCCGGTCGGCGAAGGACAAGTTCATTGTCCGCCGGCCGGAGAACGCCGACGCGATCTGGTGGGACAATAACAGCCCGATGGCGCCGGACGCGTTTCAGCGTCTCTATGACGATATGCTCGCGCATGCGCGCAATCTTGAGCTTTATGCGCAGGATCTTTGCGGCGGCGCCGATCCCGAACATCAGATCAAGGTCCGCGTATTCACAGAATTCGCCTGGCACAGCCTGTTCATCCAGCACCTTCTCGTGCGTCCGCCTCTCGACCAGCGCGGCGCGGGCGAGCCCGACTTCATAATCGTCGATCTGCCGAGTTTCGAGGCGAACCCGGAACGGCATGGCTGCCGGTCGAAGACCGTGATCGCCATCGATTTCGAACGACGGTTTGTTTTGATAGGTGGCACGTCCTATGCGGGGGAGATCAAGAAATCGGTCTTTACGATCCTCAATTACTTGCTGCCGCCGCAGGGCGTGATGCCGATGCATTGCTCGGCGAATGTCGGCAAGGCTAATGATCCGGCGATTTTTTTCGGCCTGTCCGGAACCGGCAAGACGACGCTTTCTGCTGATCCGGCGCGTACGCTCATCGGCGACGACGAACATGGCTGGGGCCCGAACGGGCTTTTTAACTTCGAAGGCGGCTGTTATGCGAAGATGATCCGTCTTTCGCCGGACGCCGAACCTGAAATCTACGCGACGACGAAACGTTTCGGCACGGTGCTCGAAAACGTCGTAATGGATGAAAGAACGCGAATTCTTGATCTCAACGATGCAACGCTTGCGGAAAATTCGCGCGGCGCCTACCCAATCGACTTCATTCCGAATGCAAGCGCGGAAGGGCGGACCGGTCACCCTAAAAATGTCATTATGCTGACTTGTGACGCCTTCGGCGTTATGCCGCCGATCGCGCGCCTAACGCCCGAGCAGGCGATGTATATGTTTCTCTCAGGCTATACGGCGAAAGTCGCGGGCACCGAAAAAGGATTGGGCAGGGAGCCGCAAGCGACCTTCTCCGCCTGTTTCGGCGCGCCCTTCATGCCGCGCCATCCTTCCGTTTACGGCGCGCTTCTCGGCGAGCAGATCGAGCGCCGTGGCGCATCCTGCTGGCTCGTTTCCACCGGATGGGCCGGCGGGCCTTTCGGCGTCGGCGAGCGGATGCCGATCAAGGCGACGCGCGCGCTGCTCGCCGCCGCGCTCGACGGCTCGCTCAATGATGCGGCGATGGAGAAGGATCCGGTCTTCGGATTTGAAATCCCGCGCAGCGCGCCGGGCGTCGATGCGCGTCTTCTTCGCCCGCGCGACGGCTGGCGCAGTCAGGCCGACTACGACGCGCAGGCCGGAAAGCTGGCGAGAATGTTCGCCGAGAATTTCGAAGCCTTCGCGCCCTTTGTTTCGGACGACGTGCGAAAGGCGGCGCCGAAGGCCTAGCCGATCGGATTTTCGATAGACGGCGCGAGGCCCGAAAAAAGCTTCGGGCCGTCTTCGCTCATGTGCAGACAATCCTCGAGGCGCACGCCGAACTCGCCAAAGGCGTAGAGGCCCGGCTCGTTCGAGAAACACATGCCCGGCGCCAACGGCGTCATATCTCCGTGCACGAAATAAGGGGGCTCATGCCCGTCCATCCCGATGCCGTGACCGGTGCGGTGCGGCAGGCCCGGTGTTTTGTATCCCGGACCGTAACCAAGGGATTCGTAATAAGCGCGCACCGCGTCGTCGACGCCGCCGGCCGGCGCGCCGATCCGGGCGGCTTCGAGCGCGATTTCCTGACCGCGCCTGACGGTGTTCCAGACGTCGCGCTGCTTTTTCGTCGGCTCGCCGAAAACCCAGGTGCGCGTAATGTCCGACTGATAGTCCTCGACCGAGCAGCCGCAATCCATCAGCACGACGCCGCCGTCTTCGACGATCTGCGGTTTTTTCGAACCGTGCGGATAGGCGCTCGCTTCATTGAGAAGGACGAGCGCGAACTCCGGCGCGCCGCCCAGCGCCCTGGTCGCGTCGTCCATCATCGCCGCTATGTCCTGCGCGCTCATGCCTTTCTCGATATTGGCGTGACAATGGCGAAGCGCCGCCAGAGTGATGTCATTCGCGATCTGCATCAGGGCGATTTCGGCGGGCGATTTGATCATGCGGCAGCCGCGGGTCACGGACGCGCCGTTCGCCGGCTTGAATTTCGGCGCCGCTTTCGTCACGCCGTCGACGATGAAATAGCGGACCGTCTCCTCAAAGCCGAGCTTTCCGGATTTCAGGCCGCGATCCTTCAAAACGCCGGCGACGAATTCGAACGGATTTTGATCTTCGTTCCAGGGCCGGACGTCGTCGCCGAAAGTCATGCTCTCGCGCACGGACGGTTCTTCGAAATAGGGCGTGACGACGCCGATCTCGCCCTCTCGCGGAATAACGACGCCGGTAAAGCGTTCGGACCGCCGCCAGCGAATGCCGGTGAAATAGACCATGGCGGAGCCGGGCTCCAGAATGAGCGCGTTGAGGCCGTGCTCGCGCATGAGGCGCTGGGCCCGGTCGATGCGTTGCAGGCGCTCTTCGACGGAGATCGGCTTGACGCCGGCGGTCATCTTCTTGAGCGTTGGAGACGGCGCCGTAGCCGCAGCCGCAGCGCGCGCTCCGGTCGATGCGGCGGCGAGCCCGGCGGCGCCGGCGAGCTTGAACAATCCTCTTTTCGTCAGCATCGCCGCCTCCCCCTTGCCTGTGCGCTCTCAGGCTCACACCCGCGTGTCGAAATGAACGCCGTTCGAGCCGCTTTCGTCTTCTTTCGGATTGTCGACCGGCCCGCTTGAGACAATAACCATGGCCGCGCGCAAGACGCGTTCGCCGATGACGAAGCCCGGCTGGGCGACTTCGAGCACGAAGCCGGCCGGCGCGGGGCCCGGCGCCTGCGCGACCGCCTGATGGAGATGCGGGTCGAATTTTTCTCCGACCGGATTGATGCGTTTGACGCCATGACGCTCGAGCGCAGCCATCAGGTCCTTGTCGGCGAGTTTGAGACCGGAGACGAAGGCGGCGATCGTCTCGCCCGAAGCCGAGCCGTCATCGGCCGGCGCGGCGGCAAGCGCCCGCTCGAATGTGTCGGCGACGTTCAGCATATCGCGCGCAAAATTCGCGATCGCGTAACGCGAGGCGTCCTGCTTTTCGCGCTCGGCGCGCCGGCGCGTGTTCTCAAGCTCGGCGGCCAGACGCAGGATGCGGTCATTGAGTTCGGCGATTTCAGCGCGCGCGGCCTCAAGCTCGGCGCGCGCGTCCTGCCCGCTCTCCTCGGCGGCGCCGGCCTCTGGCGCGGATTTTTCATCGTCCGTCTGATGGGTTTCGTCCGTCATCGCGTCCTTCCGGGATGTCGTAAAGCCGTTCGCCATGTACGCGGAGGGAGGGGTTATTTCAACATCCGTGAGACGACTTCCGCTGTGTAATCGACGATCGGGATCACCCGCGCATAGTTGAGCCGCGTCGGCCCGACCACGCCCAGGACGCCGACGATTTTCCGGCTCTGGTGGCGATAGGGCGCGACGATCACCGAAGAGCCGGAGAGCGAGAAAAGACGGTTTTCCGAGCCGATGAAGATTTTGACGCCTTCGGCGTTTTTCGCCGCGCTGAGCAGTTCGATCACTTCCTCTTTGCGTTCGAGATCGTCGAACAGCAGCCGCACGCGTTCAAGGTCCTGCTCCGTCGCTTCATCGAGAAGGCGGCCGGCGCCGCGCACGATCAGGGTCGAACCGGAGCCGCCGGAAAGTTCGGCCACGCCTGCTTCGATCAGGCGGGTCGTAAGCGTGTCGAGCTCGGCCCTGTCGCGCTCGATGTCGCGCTCGATCAGCTTCTGCGCCTCCGAGATCGTCCGGCCGCGGAGTCTTGCCGAGAGATAGTTTCCGGCTGAGACCAGCGATGACGAAAGCACGCCTTCCGGGGTTTTCATCAGACGGTTTTCGACGCGTCCGTCCTCGAAGACGAGAACGACGAGCGTCGAACCGGGGCCGGCGGAAACGAATTCGATATGGCGCAGCGGCGCTTCGGCTTTCTGCGTGACGACGAGGCTCGCCGAATGGGTGAGGCCGGTGAGCTTGGCTGCGGCGTCTTCGAGGACCTGATCCATCGAATCGGCGTCGGGCGATTCTTCGATGGCCCGGCGCTCATCATCGGACAGGTCGCCGATCTGCAGGAGGCTGTCGACGAAGAGGCGAAGACCGACCTCGGTCGGCACGCGCCCGGCCGAGACATGCGGCGCCTGGAGAAGCCCGAGCTCGGTGAGATCCGCCATGACATTGCGGATCGTCGCCGCCGAGACGGCGATGCCCGGGTCCTGGCTCAGCGTGCGCGAGCCGACGGGCTCGCCGGTCCTCAAATAGGTCTCGACGAGCTGGCGGAAGATCTCGCGCGACCGCGCGTCGATTTCGTTGAGCACGCTCATAGGTCAGTCCAGATATAGGAATAGCGTCAAGCTCTGTCGCCCCAAAAGAGCCTCAGGCAGGGTTTTCGGCGGCGAGATAGACTTTGGGCGCCCGCATGAAGCGCCGGCCCGCCAGGAAGCGGATCACATTGTCCGGGTCGGCGAGAAAGGCCGACAGCTCGTTTTCGGCCTCATCGGCCGTCACGGTCTCGCCCGCGTCGGCGCGGTCGCGCGAGAGCATCAGAATCTGGCGCTGATAGGCGGTCGCCTCGGGCGAAGTCGCCACGGTGAAGACATGCTGGCCGAGATCGACGCCGAGCAGAACCGGCGCTGCGCAGCCCGGATGCGCCGCCAGCCATTTCTGAGCCGCTGCAAGAACGAGGTCGGCGCGCACGCGCGCGCGGCGTTCATTGCGTTCGGGCGGGCCTTCTTCGGACGAGGACCCGGTGAACGCGACCCAGGCCTTGCCGCACAGCATTGCGGCGACCGAACCGTCCGGATCAGCCGCCGGGAACATGTCCTCGAGCGCTTTCGCCATTTTCGGCGATTGATGATAGCCGCCGTCGGGGTCGATCAGGGGGATCATGTAGTCCCATTTGAACGAAGTCGCGCGGGTAGCGAGCGCGGGTTTTTTCGGCGCGGGCGCCGCCTGGGCGGGTTCGGCCGGCGGCGGTTCGACCTTTTGCGTGACGACTTGCGGCTTTGTGGGCTCGACGCTCTGGCCGCAGCGCAGCGCGAACCAGAAAAACGCCAGCGCGACGGCGAGCAGAACCAGCGCGACCCATCCCGGCCGCCGGCCTTCGTCATCATCTTCGTCGTCATCGGCCGGCGCGAACAGGACCAGCGCGGCGAGTATCGTCAGCGCCGCAAAGACGACCGAAGCCCAGCCCGCGATGCGGCAGAGCAGCGCGCCGTCCGGCGCGCCATGCATGAGGAGCGCGATGAAATCGGAAGGGGCTGCGCCGGACTGATGCAGGATGAAATAGCCGCCCGCGGCGAGAAATCCTGCGGCGACAAGAGCGGCGACAAAAGCGCGTATCGGCATCCGGCTCCCCACTGCGCGGCGCGACGGGCCTGGAGCATAACAGCCCGTCGCCGCGAAAGAAAAGCATTCGGCTCGACATTCCCGCGCGGGGAGATTAGGCGTGTGGCCTTGCTTCCAACAGGAGTCGCTCATGCGCCCGTCGGGCCGCACATTCAATGAATTACGCGCCATCTCGCTCGAGCGCGGCGTCGCAAAACACGCCGAAGGATCCTGTCTCGTCAAGTTTGGCGACACGCATGTTCTCTGCACGGCGAGCTGGGATGAAACGACGCCGCCATGGTTAAGAGGGCAGGGGCGGGGCTGGGTTACGGCCGAATACGGCATGCTGCCGCGCTCGACCACCGAGCGCATGAAGCGCGAGGCGAAAGGCGGCCAGTCCGGCCGCACGCAGGAGATCCAGCGCCTTATCGGCCGGTCCTTGCGCGCCGTCGTCAATCTGAAAGCGCTCGGCGAACGCCAGATCCTGATCGATTGCGACGTCATCCAGGCGGACGGCGGCACGCGCACGGCGGCGATCACGGGCGGCTGGGTCGCGCTTGCAGAATGCTTCGACTGGGCGCTCGCCAACGGCGTTATCAAGACCAATCCGCTGACGGATTCAGTCGCTGCGATTTCTTGCGGCATTGTCGAAGGCGCGCCGGTTCTCGATCTCGACTATGCGGAGGATTCGGCCGCGCATACGGATGCGAATTTCGTCATCACAGGGTCTGGCGGGCTGGTCGAAGTGCAAGCGACCGCCGAAGGCGCGCCATTCTCCGAAGAACAATTCCAGGCGCTTCTGTCGCTCGCCAAGGACGGATGCCGCGTCCTGTCGGAATTGCAGCGCGGCGAGCTCGACTAGGGATTCACCAGAACCAGAAGCGTTTGCTCCGAATCCAGAGCGTGAGCATCCACTTTTCGCCGGCCGTTACGGGCGCGCCTGCGTGCCGGCTGTCAGGAATGGGCCGGTCGTTTTCGTCGGCGTTCTGAAACAAGAGCGCGTCGCCCGCGCGGCCGCGGAAGCTGACGCCGAGGCGCGGAAATATCGTTTCGCCGCCCTCGAAATTTTCATTCAGAGTGACGAGCAGCGTGCGTGTTCTCTGTCCGGTGCGGCGCACTTCGGAATAGTCTTTCGCGTCTTCGGGCAGGCAGTCGTGATGCGGCTTGTATTCCTCGCCTGGCCGATAACGAAGGACGCCCATCAGTTCAGCGTTCTCAAAAGGAACGCCGACGGCCGCGCAAAGCTTGCGGTCGATGGCGATCAGCGCAAGGTCGAGATCGAGAAGCCCGATCGTCGCTCCGTCCGAAGTCCTGTAGGTCGCCTCGACCGCGCCCGAGCGCGCGGGATCGACGACGGCGGATGGCGTCAGGATGGGACGGGCCGCCTGCGCGACATAGGCGCATTCGAATGGCGCGAGGAGTCCTCTGTAAACTGATATTTCGGGCGAATCATGAACGCTTTCGCTTGGCCGCCTTTGCGGCGCGAAAGCGCGCGCGGCGTCCTCGATCGCAGCGAATTCAATAGGCGCGTCGGCGCGTCCGCCGGCGCCGCAGACCGCGCCGAGAGCGCGGAACGCCCGCGCCGCGGCCGGATGGCCCGCCTTCGCCGCGCGCGAGAGCAGCCCGACCGCGCGCGGCCAGTCGCGGGTGGCGCCCAAGCCGAGCGCGACGAGAACGGAAAGCTGCATCGCCGCCGCGGCCCCGCCCTTGGCGGCGGCTCTTTCGAGCATGGACGCGGCCTCGGCCGGCGCCATCTGCGCGGGCGGGCGGGCGAGCAATTCGGTCGCGCGCGTATAGAGCGCGCCAGGATGGCCGGAGGAGGCCGCAAGCGAGAGCCAGTGCGCGGCGCGCGCCTTTTCACCCGTCTGGCTAAGCATGGCGGCGAGTCGATATTGCGCTGCGGCGTCGCCAGCTTCAGCCGCCGCTTCCAAGGCTTTAATCTCTTGCATGCGTTCCCTTGCTAGAAGAAAGAACGGACAGGCGAAGCGGCGTCGAAAAATCGGCGATCGCTCTTGCCGGACTGAAAGCTTATGGCGCCAGGCGGCGGTTTGACAGATGCGGTTTCGTCCGTTCCAGGGGGGGCGGAAGCGCAAAAGCATATTGTCGACATTCTCATCGAGGAGCGCTGTCAGCGCCTTCGCGCCTCGCCGTTCTGGCCGGTCTATCGCGGCGTGCTCTATCCCCTGCTTCGCCATCGCGACGCCGTGCGGATGGCCGACTCGATCGTCGACTTGTCCGCGCGCGAGGTCTTCGATTTCATGAGCGGCTTTCTCGATCTCGAGGTTGTCGCGACGGGCCTTGAGCATATTCCCGCGACCGGGCCGATAATTATCGCCTCGACGCATCCGACCGGCATTCCGGACGGCATCGCGATGTATGACGCGCTGAAAAGCCTGCGCGAGGATCTCATATTTTTCGCCAATCGCGACGCAATGCGCGTCAATCCGCGTCTCGGCGATCTTCTGATCCCCGTTGAATGGGTGCAGTCGAAGCGAACGCGCGAGCGCTCGCGCGAGACGCTCGCCAGCGCCGCCGCCGCCTTTGAAAGCGAACGGTGCGTCGTTCTGTTTCCGTCCGGGCGCATCGCATACATGAATGAGCGGGGCGAGCAGACGGAGCAGCCCTGGCTTGCGTCGGTTGCGACCTTTGCGCGGAAATTCCGCGCTCCTGTCGTGCCGGCGCATATGAGCGCGCGCAATTCTCGGCTCTATTACTGGTTCTGGAAACTGAATACGGAGCTGCGCGACATCACGCTGTTCCACGAACTCCTGAACAAGCGCGGCAAGCGATTTGAGATTCGCTTCGGGGCCGCGATCGCGCCGGAAGAATTGCCGCACAATTCGCAGGAGGCCGCGGAAATGCTGCGCCGGCACGCCGCCGAGGACGTGCCGGCGGGCCGGCCTTGGCGAATCAGTCAGCGTCCGGAATTGTAGGTCAGTTTCAGGAAGACGTCTTCGAGGTCGGCCTCGACCGTCGAGAGATCCTTGACGCGCACCCCCGCCGCCGATAGCCGCTCGAGAATATAGGCGACCTGCGCCTTGCTCGGTTGATAGGGGATGGCGAGCTGGCCGTCGGACCGCAATTCGCAGCCGAAAGGCGACAGATCCGGCGCGGAGGAAAGCGGCTCCAGCGGCGTCACCACGAGCGTCTTGTTATCGAGCGAGGCGATCAGTTTTTCCGTCGGCTCGCAGGCGACGACTTCGCCTTGATGAATGATCGCGATGCGGTCGCAGAGCTCCTGGGCTTCTTCGAGGTAATGCGTCGTCAGAACGATAGTGACGCCCTGCGCATGCAGGCCGAGAACATGGTCCCAGAGCTGCTTGCGAAGCTCGATGTCGACGCCGGCGGTCGGTTCGTCCAGAATGAGGATCGGAGGATTGTGCACCATCGCCTTGGCGACGAGGAGGCGCCGCTTCATGCCGCCCGACAGCATTCGCACATAGGCGTCCGCCTTGTCCTCAAGACCGAGCGCGCGAAGGATGTCCATCGTCCGTCGCTCAGATTTCGGCACGCCGTAGAGCCCCGCCTGAATGTCGAGCGCTTCTTTCGGCGTGAAGAAGACGTCCATATTGATCTCTTGCGGGACGACGCCGATCGAAGCGCGCGACTGGCGCGGGTTCCTGTCGATGTCGAAACCCCAGATCGAGACGTCGCCCTCGGTCTTGTTCACAAGACCGGCGAGAATATTGATGAAAGTCGACTTGCCGGCGCCGTTGGGTCCCAGCAGGCCGAAAATCGACCCTCGCGGAATATCGAGGTCGACGCCCTTCAGCGCTTCCTTTTGCGGCGAACGCTTCGTGCCGGCGTAGACCTTACGCAGCCCGCGCGCCGAAATCGCGACGGCGCCCGCTTGCGCCGGCTGGGTCTCGGGGATTTTCGGCTGGACGTTCATGCGGCTCGGATTCCTTGGACGCTGCCCGCGGCATATCATGGCCACAGGCGGCGCCGTCAACGCCTGATCGCCCGCTCTTGACGCGAAAGCGGCTCCTCCTCCATTGAAACGGCCAGTTCTTTAAAGCCACGCTGACGGACCCTTCAGGGATTTTGACCATGAGCGACGCCGCGCAGTCCGCGCCCCCGCCTCCGGAAGTCATCTATGTCGCGACGAAGCGCGTCGCGTGCGACGGCGATGGCGGCGCGCTCGGCCATCCGCGCGTCTGGTATGCGCTCGAGGACGGCGAGGCCGAATGCGGCTATTGCGACCGCAAATTCGTATTCGATCCGGAAAAAGCCGCTAGCGCTTCCCGCTGAAGAGCAGCCGCGGCAGGTCCTTCGCGCGGGCCGGCTGGGCGTCCAGAATCGCATTGCGGAATATCCGCCCCATCGCGCGGACGAGCACGATCGCAAACGCGATCATGAGCGCCGTCGCGCAGACGATCTGCCAGAGGGGCGGGTCGGACGCCGCGCGCATCATGACGGCATAGGGGGTGTAGATCGGAATCCATGTCAGGATTTGCGCAATCACGCCGTTCGGATTTTGATAGACCATCAGCATGAAGGGCAGCGGCAGAAAGACGACGAGCATCAGCGGGCCCATAAAGCTCTGCGCGTCCTGCAAGGAGTTCGACATTGCGCCGATCGCCAGAAAGATCATCGCGTAGATGACGTAGGCGCATACGAAATAAAACAGATAGACGAAGAGGAGATGCGATCCGAACAGCGCCGAAAGCGCGTCGCCCGCCCATGCGCCGCCGCCGCCGCCGAGCGCTGCGACGACGCCGCTCACGATGAATATCGTCGGCATGGTGAGGCCGACGGCCGCGATGCCTATGAGCTTTCCGATCATGAGCTGATCGGCGGTCACTGAGGATAGCAGCACCTCGACAATCTTGTTCGAACGTTCTTCGATCGTGTTCGTCAAGAGCAGATTGCCGACGCCGAATATGACAACGAGCAGCATGTAGGTCATTGCGGCCGGCAGAGTGGTTTCGATCCGGTCCTTGACGCTGAGCTCGGCCTCGCCGTCGGCGCGGTCGGGCCGGTAATCGGTCAGCGGCGCCTCAATGCCGGAGATTTCATCGAGCGCGTCGGCGGAAACGCCGAGCTTTTCGATCTTTTCTCGCCTGAGCGCGGAATTGAGCGCCGACGACACCGCGCTCGCCAGCGCCCTATCGGTCAGATTGCGGCTCCAGAATTGCGCCGCCGGCGCATCCTTTTCGGTGGAGAACCCTTCCGGGATCAAGATCGCCGCAAACAGCGCCTTGCCGGCGCCAGGCGTCGGCTTTTGACCGAGAAGATACGGCCTTAGAAGATCAGCCGCCTGCGCGACGTCGGCGGCGCTTGCGACATCCGGCGGCAGGTCGAGCCGATGAAACCGCGCGCGCGGCGGCGTGAAGAGCGGCGCATCGGCCTTCCTGAACGGCGCAATCGCCGCTTCCGCCGCATCGAGTCCTGCGTTTTCGAAAGCGCGGATTCGCGCGCGCGACGTCGCAGCGGGCGCAAAAGGCGCCGGAATCTTCTCGGCATCCAGAACGCTTTGATCCACCACGCCCGAAACATAGGCGTCCCAGGCTGCGAGCACGCTGCGCCGATGGCGCCAGTTGATCTCATCCTCGATCGCGTCGGCGTAAGCGCCCGTCTTGTCGAAGATCACGTAATCGCGCGCAGGCTTGGCGTTTTCGAGATAGCCGACTGTCGCGCCGACGAAAGTGACGGAGAGAGGAAACATGATCAGGAAGATCAGGAATCCGCGCGAAAAAATATACTGCTTGTATTCGCGCCAAGCGATGAGAAGCGCCGATCTCATGCGGCTTCCTCGGCTCTGTCCGCGCCTTGGGGCGCGGCGGCGGACTCTTCGCCGACGAGGGCGACGAAAATATCATGAAGACTCGCGCCCGCGTGTTCGAAGCGGCTCAGGCGCAGACCGGCGTCGAACGCCGCTTTCAGCACCGCCTGCGGATCGGCGCCGCGCAAGAGCGTGATTTCGTAATCGCTGTCGCCGTTCGGATGAGTTTCGATCAGATCGATTTTCTCAACGCCGGGCGTTCGCCGAAGCGCGTCGACCGGATCGCGCGTGGTGAGCGTCAGTCGCGGCGGAAAGGCGGCGCGCGCCGCTGAAAGATCGCCTTCGAAGCGCTTCCTGCCCCTGGCGATAATCAGGAAGCGGTCGCAAAGCCGTTCGGCGTGTTGCATCACATGGGTCGAGAAAATAATCGTCCGTCCCTCACGTTTCAGCTCACGGATCAATTCCTCGAAGACATGTTGATTGATCGGGTCAAGCCCGGAGAAGGGTTCGTCGAGAATCAGCAGTTCCGGGTCATGCGCGATCGTGGACAGGAGCTGCACCTTCTGCGCCATGCCCTTTGACAAGGCTTCGTTCTTGGTCTTGGCGAACGCCCTGAGCCCGAAGCGATCAAGAAGGTCATGCGCGCGGCGTTTGGCGCGCCCCGACGACATGCCGCGCAGCCGCGCAAAATAAGCGATCGTCTCCGCGGCTTTCATTTTGCGGTAGAGACCGCGCTCCTCCGGCAGATAGCCGATCCGCCTGCGGACCGGAATCGCCGAATCCGATCCCAGAACGACGATCCGCCCGCTCGTCGGTTGAATGATGTCGAGCGCCATTCTGAGCGTCGTCGTCTTGCCCGCCCCGTTCGGCCCTAGAAATCCGAAAATTTCGCCTTGCCGCACGGAGAATGAGAGATCGTCGACAGCGGCGAATCGACCGAATTCCTTCACCACGTTTTCGAGAGACAGTACGGGGTCGATCATTCTTGGCGGCGCTTTTGGGGTTCGTCGAAAGACCTAAGCAATAACGGGACAAGCCTAAAGAGGGCGTTCACAGCGTGTCGACCCGAAACGTCCCAAAATCCGGCGCGCCGCCGCCTCATCGCGGGACTTTTACCGGGAAACGCCGATTTTCCGGGGCCTAGAACCGGTCTTTGCGCTTGCGGATCTCCGCGAAGACCGCGACGGGGTCTGCGCCCGCCATGCCGATTCGCGCCTGGAGGCCGGGATCGCCCGCGCGCAAAAACGGGTTGGCGGCGCGTTCGGCCGCGACATCGGTGGGAACGGTGGGCGCGCCTTGCGCCCGCAGCCGGCCGATTTCGGCGGCGCGCGCCTGCAAGGCGGCGTTGGCGGGATCGATCGCGAGGGCGAAGCGGGCGTTGGCTTCGGTGTATTCATGCGCGCAATAGAGTTTCGTCTGCGCCGGCAACGCGGCGATGGCGCTCAGCGAGCGCCACATTTGCTCCGGGGTCCCCTCGAACAGACGCCCGCAGCCGAGTGCGAAAATCGTATCGCCGACAAAGGCGGCGCCGTCGGATTCGAAATAGTAGATGACATGGCCGAGCGTGTGCCCCGGCGTTGCGATGACGCGCGCTGTCGTCTCGCCCAGCGCCAGCCGGTCGCCGTCCTGCGTTTTCTGGTCGACGCCGGGGATTTTATCGGCTTCGCCTTCCGGCGCGATGATCCGGCAATGCCATTTTCGCTTGAGCGCGAGATTGCCGCTGGCGTGGTCGGGATGCCAATGCGTGTTGAAGATGAAATCAAGCCGCCAGCCTTCGCGCGCGAGCGCGGCGTTGACGGCGCCGGCGTCCGGCGTGTCGATCGCGGCGACCAGTCCGCTCGCGGCGTCGCGGACGAGGTAGCCGTAATTGTCCGCAAGGCAGGGGAACTGGCGTATTTCGATCGGCACGGAGCCTCCTTAAGCGCGTTTTAAGCTTGGCTGGATTTGTGGAATACGCGGCGAACGGCGCCATATTAGGCGGGAAAGCCCGCGGCGAACAATGACGGCGGAGAGCGATGCGCAAGGACGTTCTCGATCTGCATGAATTCTACGGCGCCGCGCTCGGGCGAGCCGCCCGCAGCTTCATCGCCGCGCGGATCGCCGATGTCTGGGAGGGCGCGAAGGGCCTGCGCGTCGCGGGCTTCGGCTACGCCGCGCCTTACCTCCCGGCTTTCGAAAACGCCGAACGCGCGCTGGCGCTCGCGCCGGACGCGCAAGGCGTCATGGCCTGGCCGCCCGGCGAAAAAAATCGCGCCATGCTTGTCGACGAACACCGCTGGCCGCTGCCCGACGCCTCGATCGATCGTTTGCTGATCATTCACGGTCTTGAAGAGGCCGGCGACCCGAGCCGCCTCATGCGCGAGGCCTGGCGCGTGCTGGCGGGCGACGGCCGCGTCATCGTCGTCGTCGCGCATCGGCGCGGATTGTGGTCGATTATCGACACGACGCCGTTCGCCGCGGGCCGGCCTTATCTGCGCGGACAGCTGATCAATCTGCTGACGGCGTCGATGTTCAGGCCGCAATTTGCGACCGGCGCCTTGTTCTTTCCGCCATTTGACATGCGGTTCCTTTTGCGGGCGGCCCCGGCCTGGGAGCGGGCGGGGGCGCGGCTGTGGCCCGGCCTTGGCGGCGTCGTGATGGTCGAGGCCTCGAAAGAGCTGTTTGCGCCGGCCGCATCGGTCCAGCGGGCCCGGCGCGCCGCGCTGCGCGCGCCCGGCGTCGCCGCGCCCGTCTCGCGCGCCTTGAAGCGGCCGCGCCGGGCCGGCTATATCGCAGCGACGCCTAGGAATTGGGAACGGACATGACATCGCCTGACGCGGGTCCGGTGCATTTCTCCCGCGCCGCGATCGTCGGCGTCGGTCTCATCGGCTCGTCGCTCGCGCGGGCGATGATCGAGAACCGGCTTACGGACGAGATCGTCGGCTTCGACGCCGACGCCGACGCGCTTTCGCGCGCGCATGCGCTCGGCGTCGTCGATCGCATCGCGGCCGATCTCGACGGCGCGCTTGCGGGCGCCGACCTCGTCATTCTCGCAACGCCTGTCGGCGCAACCAAGACGCTGATCGGCGAGATCGGCGGAGCGGTCGCCGACGACGCGCTGGTGATCGATGTCGGCTCGGTCAAAGGCGCGGTCGCGGCGGCGGGCGCCTTGAGCCCGGAGCGCTTCCATTTCGTTCCCAGTCATCCGGTGGCGGGCACGGAGCAGTCCGGACCGGAGGCGGGCTTCGCAAGCCTGTTCAGGGATCGCTGGTGCATTCTGACGCCCCTGCCGCGCCAGTCCGAGCGCTACAAGGCGGCGGTCGATAGAGCCGCCGCGCTCTGGCGCGCCGTCGGCTCGAATGTCGAGATCATGGATGCGGCCCATCACGATCTCGCGCTCGCGGTGACGAGTCATCTGCCGCATTTGATCGCCTTCACGCTGGTCGGCGCCGCAGACGATCTCGAGACCGTCGCCGAAGCCGAGATCGTCAAATATTCCGCGGGCGGTTTTCGCGACTTCACCCGCATCGCCGCGTCCGATCCCGTGATGTGGCGCGATGTCTTCCTGAACAACAAGGAGGCCGTCCTCGAAGTCCTCGGCCGTTTCACGGAAGAGCTTGCGGTCCTCCAGCGCGCGATCCGTTGGAGCGACGGCGAAACGCTCGCGAAAACGTTCACGCGCGGGCGCGCGATTCGCCGCGCGATCGTCGCCGCCGGTCAGGAGCGAGACGTGCCGAATTTCGGCCGCGACGAAAAGAAATCCTGACCCGAAGAACGTCCCCGCGGCCGCTCGTCGCGATCATGATCTGCGTATCAGGGAAGGGTTGCGGTTAGTCAGCCGAGAATCAGAAAGCGCGGTCGCGCCGCGCCGCAATGCGTGACCCGGGCGGATTGGCTTTCTGTTGCGCGGCCCCGGAGAGCCGAGACGCTTATATCGCGCAGTCTGATTGACCTAAATCAGGCTGCGCGATTCACCCGGCGCCCTCCCGTCGATTCGAACCGAAGAACCTATAGATCGCTAGCTTTCTTGACCTCCACAGGGCCGAGATTGAGCGAACGAACGCCGTCCTCGATCTTGGAGCGGTCGCCGACGATCACCCAGATCAGGCTCTTCGGATGCACGACTTCTTTCGCCGCTTGCTGAATGTCCGAGAGCGTGAGCGCCTCGTATTTTTCCTTCAGCGTCGCCGGATAATCCCACGGGCGGCCGTAACGCGCGCTCGACTGCAAACTGCCCAGCACGTCGTCGGAGGTCTCGAACGAGCCCGGCAGCGAGCGGGTGGAATTGAGGATCGTCCGGTCGAGCTCGGCCTTCGTCGCCGGTTTCGCCGCATTGATCGCCGTCAGCTCTTTCATAAGTTCGGCGATCGACTCCTTCGTCTTGTCGGTTTGCACCGGCGCGTAGACCATGAAAGGCCGCTGACCGCGCGCGCCCTGCATGAAAGTGAAGGCGCCGTAGGCCCAGTGCTTGTCCTCGCGCAGGTTCATGTTCACGCGCGCGGTGAACTGCCCGCCGAGAATGTCGTTCATCGCCTCGATCGCGATGTTGTTCGGCGCGCCGGTCGGCGGCGCTGCTTCGCCGGCGAGGATCAGCGTTTGCGGCGCGCCGGGCTTGTCGACCAGGATCACCTTGCCTTGCGCCGGCAGGTCGACATGGGCGAGATTTTTCTTCGGCAACGCCGTTTGCGGCGCGCGCCAATCGCCGAAAGCGCGCTCCAGCAGCGGCTTCATCTCCGCCATGGTCGTGTCGCCAACGACAAAGATCGTGCCGTTATCGGGCCGAAGCCATGTCCGCTGGAATTTCACCAGATCGTCACGCGTCAGCGACTTGATCGACTCGACCGTGCCGGAGCCGGTAAAGGGAACGCCATAGGCGTTGTCCTTGCCGTAGATCTCCGGCGGCAGCAGGCGCAAAGCGAGCTGCACCGGATTGGCCTTTTCCTTGGCGATGCCGGCGATCCATCGTGCACGGAGTTTCTCCATCTCCGTCGTATCGAAGGCCGGGTTGCGCACGACATCGGCGAGGAGGTTGAGCGAGGGCGTCAAATTCTCCTTGAGCGCCGACATGGAGACGCTCGTCGTGTCGAGCGAAGAGCCTGCGCCTAGCGTCGCGCCGAGAGACTCCAACTCCTGCGCAATTTGCAGAGACGAGCGCCGCTTCGTGCCTTCATCGAGCATTGAGGCGGTGAAAGACGCGGCGCCGAGATGGCCGCCCGCGACGGCGTCCGCCGCATAGCCGGCGTCGAATTGCAGCGCGACTTCGACGAGCGGCATCGCGGTGCGGCTCGCGAGCACGACTTTCATGCCGTTTGACAGCGTCGTCTCTTCAACGGCCGGGAAGGTGAGGTCCGGCGTCGATGCGACGGTCGGCACGCCCTTCGAGCGGTCGACGTCGGAAGCGACGGTGGAGTGCTCCGCGAAGGGGCGGACCTCGAGCTGGTAAAAGCCCGCATTCATGACCGAGCGCGCCGCATCGAGCACCTCGCGCGGCGTCGCCTCGTCGAGCCATCTGAGCTGTTTGAGTATGAAGCCCGGATCATTGGCGTAGACGGCGCCTTCCGCGAGCGTGACCGCCTGGCCGCCAAACCCGCCGACTTTTTCAAGCCCGCGCACGACATTGGCTTTGATCTCCGCCTTGGCGCGGTCGAGTTCGGCCTTGCTCGGTCCGCTCGCGAGGAAATCCGCGATGACGCTTTCCATCGCCCCTTGGACTTTGGCCGTGTCTTCGCCGGGCTTGGCGTCGACCGTGACGTCGTAAAAGCTCATGAGCTCGTGCGGATCGATGCTCGCGGTCGCGCTTGTGGCGAGTTCGAGTTCATGCACGAGTTTTTGATAGAGCCGGGACGTCTTGCCGCCGCCGAGCACTTTGGTCGCGAGTTCGAGCAGAACTTCGTCTTTCGTCGTGCGCCCGGGCGCCACCCAGTTGCGGTTGATCCGGGTTTGGGCGACCTGATCGTACATCACGCCGAATTTGTTGGTCGTGAGTTTCGGCGCGTCGGCCTGCAGCCGGGTCAGCGCCGGGCCCGCGGGAATGTCGCCGAAATATTTTTCAACGAGCGGTCGGGCCTTCTTCGCGTCGATATCGCCGGCGAGAACGAGCACGGCGTTTGAGGGGCCGTAATACTCCTTGAACCAATCTTTCACGGTTGCGAGAGAGGCGGCGTCGAGATCCTCCATAGAACCGATCGTCGAGTGGTGATAGGGATGACCCGCCGGCGTCAGGTTTTCGAGCACGGCGTATTCCATGCGGCCGTAAGGCCGGTTGTCGCCCTGGCGTTTTTCGTTTTGAACGACGCCGCGTTGCTCATCGAGCTTGGCCTGATCGATGCCGCCGAGCAGATGGCCCATGCGATCGGACTCCATCCACAGCACGCGGTCGAGCGCGGTGGTCGGCACCGTTTCAAAATAGTTGGTCCGATCGAACCAGGTCGTGCCGTTGACGTCGGTCGCGCCGACTTCTTCGAGCGGCTGAAACCATTCGCCCTTGAAGTTCTCTGAGCCGTTGAACATCAAATGCTCGAAGAGATGGGCGAATCCGGTCTTGCCTGGCGGCTCGTCCTTCGAGCCGACATGGTACCAGACCGAAACCGCGACGACCGGCGCCTTGTGGTCTTCGTGAACGACGACCCGCAGGCCGTTCTCCAGCGTGAATTCTTCATAGGGAAGTTGTATGTCGGTCGCAGCCATTGCGCCCGGCGCAAGCGCAAGCGCGCCGGCGGCCGCCGCCGCGGCGATCAGAAGTCGCATGGAGCCCCTCCGAGGATTGTGAAACTGAGTATTGGCAACCAGGCACCTTCGCCGCCGGCGCCCGGAGGGTCAAGCTCGATACCCTGCGGCTTGTCGCGCGCAGGGCTCATCTCGCCGCTCTGCCGGGCGCGCCGGCTCTAGCGCGGCGCGCGCTTGGCGAGGATGCGCTGCAAGGTCCGCCGGTGCATGCCGAGGCGCCGCGCCGTCTCCGAGACGTTGTGGTCGCAGAGTTCATAGACGCGCTGGATATGCTCCCAGCGCACGCGGTCGGCCGACATCGGATTTTCGGGCGGTTCCGGCCGCTCGCCGCTCTTGGCGAGCAGCGCCTTGGCGACGTCGTCGGCGTCGGCCGGCTTGGCGAGATAGTCGACCGCGCCGGCTTTCACCGCCGCGACCGCGGTCGCGATGTTCCCGTAGCCTGTCAGCATGACGACGCGCGCGTCTTCGCGCAGTTCGTGGAGCGCGTTCACAACTTCGAGACCGTCGCCGTCTTCGAGCCTGAGGTCGACGACGGCGTAGTCGGGAGCGTCAAGCCGCGCGGCGGCGATCGCCTCGCGCACGCCGGCGGCGAGCACCGGTTTGAACCCCCGCTTCTCCATCGCCCGGCCGAGCCTCAAGCGAAACGCCTCGTCGTCATCGACGATCAGAACGCTTGCGCCCTCCGCCAGCGCCTGATCGGTCTGGGCCTCTTCGATCGTTACCGCCATGGCTTGTTCCTGCTGCGCGGACACATCGACGCGCGAGCCAATTCCAAGGCTGACATAGGCAATCAGGCCGGATATGTCCATGCCGGATCAGGCCCGCGGCCCGGCGGCGACGTCAGAAAGCCGCCAGGCGATCGAAACCCACGCGCCGTTCGGGGCGTCCCGCCAGGGGCGGTTATCGAAGTCGATCCGCGCGCCCGAGCGCTCCAGCAGGGTCTTTGCGATGAAGAAACCGAGGCCGAGCCCCGATTTGCGCCCCGCTGGCGAGGCGGATCGGGCGCGCTGGCTGACATAGGGCTCGCCGAGACGCGTCATGATTTCCGGCGAAAATCCCGGCCCGTCGTCATGAACGGTGATGGTCAGGCTGTCCTCCGTCCATTTCGCCGCGACGAGCACTTTCGAACGGGCGAAGCCGACGGCGTTTTCGATAATGTTTCTGAGGCCGTAGATAATTTCGGGCCGGCGGCGCAGCGCGGGCGGCGCGCCGTCGCCGATCATCTCGAAAATGATCGCCGGGCCGCGGGCGGACTCGACATAGGGATCGGCCGCTTCGCGCATCAGGGCGTCGACGCCGAGACGATCGAGCATGGCGTCGCCTTCTTCGCCGCGGCTTGAAAGCCGGCTCAGGATTTCGCGGCAGCGGCGCGCCTGCGCGACGAGCAGCCTGGCGTCTTCCTCGAGCGGGCCTTTGCCCTTGAGCTCGTTAGCCATCTCGGTCGCCGCGACCTGAATCGTCGCGAGCGGCGTTCCGAGTTCATGCGCGGCGGCGGCGGCGAGACCGCCAAGCGCAGCCAGACGCTCCTCTCGCGCCAGCACCGCTTGGGATGCGGCGAGCGCGCTGCGCATCTGGGACGACTCGGCTGCGATGCGGTGGGCGTAGGCGGCGAAAAAGGCGACCGAAAAGCTGAGCGCGGCCCACACGCCGGCGACATAGATCGGGGGCATGGCGATCGTCTGTCCCGGCCGCCAGGGAAGCGGCAGGCTGAAGGGCCCGATCAGGCTGATCCCGGCGAGCGCGAGCGCTCCGATGGCGATGGTCAGGCGCATCGGCAAGACGCTCGCGGCGATCGTGACAGGCGCGAGAATGAGCGCGGCGAAGGGGTTTTGCAGTCCGCCCGTCAGGGCGAGCAGCGCGCATAGCTGGATGATGTCGAAACCGATATAGCCCGCCGCTTCGCGATCGGTGAGCACGCGCTGCGGCGAGAACCGCAGCGATACAAAGAGATTGAGCCACGCGCTCGCCGCGATGACGCCGAGACATAGGCCGAGCGGCGCCGGGAAGCCGAGCGCGAAATGCACGACGCAGATCGCAGCTGTCTGCCCCGCGACGGCGAGCCAGCGCAGCGTCGTCAGCGTTCTGAGGCGAACCGGGCCGCCGCTCAGGACTTCGGGCGGCGCAATGTCGGCGGAATCATGCGGCGTCAAAACGCAGTCCGGTGGTTTTTATTTTCGCGCTCCAAGGTCTATAGCGCTCGCAGGCGGAGCGCCGCCAGCCAAAAAGCGGAAGGACGGGCCATGCGCGCAATTCCGGCGAAGTCATCGCGCGACGCGGCGGCGCGCAAAGCCGCCCGATTTCTGCTGGCGACGTTGATGCTCGCCGCCGCAGCTTGTCACAAGCCCCCCGAACACGACGCGGCGGCGGCCGACATCATCCAGCTCTCGGACGCCTTTTCGAGCGATTTCACGCTCGTCAATCAGGACGGCGAAAAGGTCACGAACAAGGATTTCCGCGGCAAGCTAATGTTGGTCTATTTCGGATACACGCACTGTCCGGACGTGTGTCCGCTTTCTCTCGGAACGATCAGCGCGGCGCTGACGCGCCTTACCGACAAGGAGCGCGCGCAGATCGCGCCTATTTTCATCTCGGTCGATCCGGATCGCGACACGCCGCAAGTGATGAAGGCCTATCTTTCCTTCGACGATCGCCTCATCGGGCTGACCGGCACGGAGGATGAAATCGCCGTCGCGCGCCAGTCCTTCAAAGTGGCCGCGCGCAAGGAGAAGCTGCCCGATTCAGCCCTGGGATATGAGGTCCAGCATTCGAGCCTTTTCTATATCGTCGACCGCAATGGCCGGCCCGTCGCGGCCGTGCGCGGTTCGGCGAGCCCGGACGAAATGGCTGAGATATTGCGCCGCGGCCTCAAGGGTTCGCTAACCTAATCTATTGATTTTCGGTAAATCTTGGCCTGCGATCATGTCCGGGGAGGGGCCGCGGGGGGATTTCCTGATGTCGCGCCGCGACAAATCGGCCAGTAAGGTTTGCAGATTCGTGACAAACTATGTCATCGTCCCATCTTACTAATTGTGCGCATGCGAAAAGAAGACTTTGAGCGCGTTGTGTAAGGTAAGAGTTCGAGGGGGCTATGTTATACGCGGCTTATGAACTCGGCCACGCGGCCATCACGCCGGCCCGCGTCGCGGCCGGACTCGGCGCCCGGTTCTGGCGCTCGCCGTTCAATCCGCTCGCGGACAGCTGGCTTGCGCGTACAAGCGCTGCGGCGCTCGACGTCTTTGAGAACATAACGCGGCGCTACCCGAAACCGGAGTGGGGCGTTTCGGAAACGGTCGTGAACGAACGGCGCGTGCCGGTCACGATCGAGGCTGTGCGCCGCAAGGATTTCTGCACGCTCCTGCATTTTCGCCGCGACGAGCAGGCGCTTAAGGCCGCGGGCGCAGGCGCCGATCCGAAAGTGCTGATTATCGCGCCGCTGTCGGGCCACCATGCGACGCTCTTGCGCGGCACGGTCGAGGCGATGCTGCCCGCTCATGACATCTATGTCACCGACTGGACCGATGCGCGCCTTGTGCCGATCGCCGCGGGGCGGTTCGATCTCAACGATTTCATCGATTATGTGATCGAATTCCTCCGGGCCATCGGGCCGCGCGCGAACGCGATGGCGGTCTGCCAGCCGGGGCCGGCGCTGCTCGCAGCGACCGCGGTCATGGCCGAAGACGACGATCCGGCGCGCCCCGCGACGATCACGATCATGGGAAGCCCGATCGACGCGCGGCTTTCCCCGACCGTGCCGAATCTTCTGTCTCAAGAGCGTTCTTACGAATGGTTCGAGCGGAATATGATTTCGGTGGTGCCGGCGCCCTATCCGGGAATGCTGCGCAGCGTCTATCCGGGATTCCTGCAGCTTTATTCATTCCTGTCGATGAATTCCGACCGGCATCTCAACGCCCATTACGACTACTTCAAACATCTCGTCGAAGGCGACGGCGACTCCGCCGAAAAGCACCGCAGATTCTATGACGAATATCTTGCTGTGCTCGACATGACGGAGGAATTCTATTTGCAGACGATCAAGGAGGTCTTCCAGGAATTCTCGCTTCCCGAAGGCAAGTTCATGCATCGCGGCCGGCGCGTAAAACCGGAAGCGATCACGGACGTCGCGCTTTTGACGATCGAGGGCGAGAAAGACGATATTTCCGGGATCGGCCAGACGCAGGCCGCGCACGCCCTGTGCGTGAATCTGCCGGATCGTCTGAAGGAAGATTACATTCAACCCGGCGTCGGCCATTACGGCGTGTTCAACGGGTCGCGCTGGCGGGCGGAAATCCAGCCGCGGATTCAAGCCTTCGTGCGCAAGCACGATCTCAAAGCCGGCGCGCGGCAGCGGCTGAAGCTGGTCGCTCAGTAAAAAGAGCTTTTGCGCTCTCGGCGCGTCGGGCCCGCGGGGGCGCGTGCCTCTCCATGGGCGTCGCGCCCATGGGTTTGATCTGCGCAAGCATCAAGCATGGACGGAGAGTCAAAAGCCGCATTGGGAGATAAAGCCCGGCGCGGGAGGCAGGATCATCCGGCCTTCAGGCCGCTGCGATCACATGCGCCTGAATCTTGGCGGCGATTTCGCCGGCGCCGTGCTTGTCTTCAATCGCAGCGGCGGCGCAATCGGTCGCGGCTTCGAGTTTTCCGGCGTCTAAAGCCTCGATTTCGTTGCGAAGAGGCGTTCCCTGACAATACGCAATGGCGGGTATGCGCGCCGCGGAGGCGCGGCTCTGCTCAGCGATCGTTTCGAACGTCACGTGAGAGAATCCGGCTTCCATCAGCTCGCGGCGGATCAGCGCGGCGTCATGATAGCCGTGCGGCGTTCGGGCCAGAAAGCGGGGCGGATCGCTTGGAAACAGTCGCGCGAGCGCATTGGTCACATCGTCGGCGAATATGTTTTCCTCAATGCGATCCCAGACGTTGAAGAGGAATTGTCCGCCCGGCTTGAGAACCCGCTTCGCTTCCCGGTAGGCGCGCACGCGGTCTGGAAAAAACATCGCGCCGAACTGACAGAGAACGACATCGAAGGACGCGTCCTGAAACGGCAGCGCAAGCGCGTCCGCCTGACGCCATAAGAGGCGATCGTCGGGGCCCTGCCGCGAAGCGGCGTAATCGAGCATGGGCTGGTTGATGTCCGTTACGACATAGCAGGCGCCGGCGGACAAATCCGGCGCCAGGGCGCGCGTTACGACGCCGGCGCCCGCGGCCGTCTCCAATACGGCGCCGGGCGATAAGGCGGCCGCCCGCCGGGCAGGGTCTGCGGCGAACGGCTCGAAAATCAACGGCGCCATGAACCGGTCGTAATTCTCGGGAATCGAGCCGGCGAACGCTTTGTCCGATTCGAGCATTGCGGCCCTGCGGTTTGTTTCAGATATCGCGGGGCCCAGCATTAGCGCCGCGTCGCGGCCCGGCACAACAAGTTTGCGGCGGGCCGAGCGTTCGGCTTTTGTCCGTCAGGCAGGGTTGGGCCCCGAAAGAGGCGCCCTAGTCGCAGCTCGAATAGTCCGGCGGCCCGGAATAGAAGCCCTGCGTAAACCGGCGCGTATGGCCTGGGTGGCCGGAATAAAAGCCGACAGTGCGAACATGCTTGACCGGCCAGACAGTCCGTTTTTCGATTATGATGCGTTTTTCGACGATTTTCTTTTCGAGCGCAGGCGCGGCTTCTTCGCGCAGCGGCGCCGCGCGATAGACAGTGACGCCCTTTTCCGAACTTGTCGTGACGCCGGAAGCGGCGCCGGTCTTGTGCGCGCCCAGTTGAAGGATGGTCGCCGCGCCCGCATCCGTGGCCGCCGCGCTCGCCGCAATCGCCGTGACAGCAGCGCCGAGCAAGATCGATCTCAACCGCATGAAATCCGCCTTCGTCGTTCCGTCTTGGTTAACAATGCGCTTCAGGCGAAGGCGGCGCAATCGATCGGCCGGGCGCCGGCGGCAAAAATCTGCGTTCGAAGCGGCGCGGCGCAATTTCCGGGGGAATCGTCGCGGGCGGCGCTCGCGCTTCTGGGGCGATTCCGATTGCGCGGCCCCGGCGAACGCTCGCATTTTCGCTTCTGATGAAAATCCTGTATTCGCATCGGACCAAATCGGCGGACGGGCAATATGTCCATATACGCGCCCTGACCGAAGCGCTTTTGACGCGCGGTCATCAAGTGTTTATGGCGGGTCCGGACGAATTCGGCGCGCCGAGCGCGAGGCCGCTTGACGCGGCCGCCGGCGCGGGCGCCATGCGCGCGCTCATGCCGCGGCCATTCGCCGAGATCGCCGAGCTTTCCTATTCGCTCCGCGGCGAGGCGCGGCTTGCAGCCGCGGCGCGGCGTTTCGCGCCCGATATTCTCTATGAGCGATATAATTTATTCTACTACGCCGGCGCCCGGGTCGCGCGCGCGCGCAAGCTGCCTTTTCTTCTGGAGGTGAATGCGCCGCTCGCCGCCGAGCGCGCCGCGCATGGCGGGCTCGCCTTTCGAAATCTTGCGCGGCGAAGCGAAAACGCCATCTGGCGCAGCGCTGACAAGGTGCTGCCGGTGACGAATGTCCTGGCCCGGATGATAGAGGCGGCGGGCGTTCCGGCGGAGAGGATCGAAGTTGTGCGGAACGGCGTCGGGCAGGCTTTCCTGACGGACCAGGATCCGCGCGCCGTTCGCGCCCGATATGGCCTTGAAGGCAAGATCGTCCTCGGATTCACAGGCTTCATTCGGTCCTGGCACGGTCTCGAGAAAGCGGTGCGCTATCTCAAGGCCCGTCCGGGCGACACGCGCCTCCTCATCGTCGGCGACGGCGAAGAGGCGCGCGTCGCCATCGAGCGGCTTGCCGCCAGCCTCGGCGTTTTAGAGCGCGTCGTCATTACGGGAACGATAGAGCGCGAGGCGGTTCCGTCTCATGTCGCAGCGTTCGACATCGCCTTGCAGCCGGCCGCCGTACCCTACGCCTCGCCGCTGAAACTTTTCGAATATATGGCGCTCGGGCGCGCAATCCTCGCGCCGGATCAGGAGAATATCCGCGAGGTCCTGACCAGCGGCGCGGACGCGCTTTTGTTCGCGCCGGACGACGATGCCGGTTTCTTCGCCGCGCTCGACGCGCTCATCGCGGATGACGCCTTGCGCGCGCGTCTGGGCGCGGCCGCGCGCGCCCGTCTTGTCAGCGGGGAATTGACCTGGGCCGGCAATGCGGCGAGGCTCGAGCGTCTCGCGCAAGAAGCGACGACGGCGCGGCGGCGGCGATGACGACGGAAATCGAAACGAAAAGACTCATCTTGCGCCCGATGGCGCCGAAGGATTTCGAACCCCTCGCCGCCATGATGGCAGACAGCCGCGTCGCTGAATTTCTCTCGTTCAACCGGCAGCCCCAGTCGCGCGCGATCTGCTGGCGCGGCTTTGCGACCATGATCGGACATTGGCGGATCCGCGGGTTCGGATTCTTTTCGGTCTTTGAGAAAGAGGGCGGCGCATGGGTCGGGCGCGTCGGCCCTTGGCGGCCGGAAGGATGGCCCGGCCTCGAGTGCGGCTGGGGGATCGCCCCCGCCTATTGGGGCAAGGGCTACGCCCCGGAAGCCGCCATCGCCTCGATCCAATGGATTTTCCGCGAGAGACCGCAGCTTTCGCGCATCATTTCGCTGATAGAGCCGTCAAATGCGAGAAGTCAGAGCGTGGCGCGGAAAATCGGCGAAGCGAAAACCGACGAAACGTTTCAGCTTGAGGGGTTCGCGCTCGATATCTGGGCGGCCGACCGAGAGGCCTGGCTTGAGCGGTTTGGTTGAGGCGCGGCTTGCGTTTCGGCGGAATTTCAACCAAATGCGCATCACCGAGCGGAGCGCGTCCATATGCTGATCGTAAGCACCTATATCGCACCAAGCGCGATTGAAGGAGTTGGCGTTTTCGCCGCTGAGCCGATCCGGAAAGGCGCGCCCATATCGCGCTTCGAACCGGATTTCGACCGGCTCATTCCGATGGAGGCTTATGAAGCCGCGCCGCCTTATCTGAAGCGCCTGCTCGATCGGTATTCTTTTCCGCATCCCGATAATCCGTCGCTTCTGGTCTATGAAGTCGACAACGCCCGATTCATGAATCACTCCGACGAGCCTAATACGGATTTTTCGAACTTCGCATGCGGCGTCGCCCTCCGCGACATAGCCGCTGGGGAGGAGCTGACATGCAATTACAAAGACTTTTTTGAAGGCTATGAACTGCTCGCACATGAAATAGAGTTGTCTGCGGGAGATGAACGCTATTAAGGCCGAAGAGGGAGGGGGACATGTCCGACGCATGGGGCTTATTCGTAAAGTATACCGATCAAATTACCGCGATCGTCACCATTTTCGGCATCCTGCCGACCATTTTTGTATTCGCCAGAAATCAAATGATCCTGGCGAGGGAGACTTTACTCGCCCGATACGATGCAGTTAATCGAAGCTACATTGAGTATCAGCAACTTTGTCTCGACCATCCGCTTCTCCAAACTTCGTGGTATCTGGCTCCGGCTGACGGCGACCATCCCGCCCCAAGCGCCAGAGAGATGATTTCCAAAGCGCTTTTGTTCGATATTTTAACGTCGATGTTCGAGCGTGCGCATATTACCTATCGCCTGGCTCCAAAGGCCATATACAAGTCACAGTGGCCGGGTTGGGAAGCATTCATCGAAAACTTCGCTGCGCGTGCGGATTACAGGGCGTGGTGGAACGACAATGTCGGCGACAATTTGGACAGGAAACTCGTTAAAGGTTATTCTCAATATGATCGAGCGTTCGAAGGTTTCATGGACAAAAAATTTCGCGAAGCTGAGGCTATTCCATAGAACGGCCTGGCTCGCCGTCGCTTGAAGTCGATTGAGCGAATTTCAAGGAGCTATAATGAAGCCGGTTTCTCTGTCTGCTGTCGCCGGAGTTTTGCTTACGACTGCGGCGATCGCCGCCGACGGAGCAGGCCCGGCCTTCGCGCCCGAGCAGGCGCGCGCGGCGAACGCCCTGATCGACCGGGCGCTGAAAGACGACGTCGCGTGGACATTCGTCGAAGGGTTGACGACGGAAATCGGGCCGCGGCTTGCGGGATCG
>WGLT01000031.1 GCA_016125425.1 Alphaproteobacteria bacterium | reverse complement strand
GTCGACCGCTTCGACCTCCATCGTCGCCTTGTCGGTCTCGATCTCGGCGATCACGTCTCCGGCGGAGACCTTGTCGCCCTCCTTGACGTTCCATTTGGAGAGCGTGCCCTCCTCCATGGTCGGCGACAAAGCAGGCATCAGCACAGGCGTCGGCATTGATAATTCTCAGATTTCGGTCCCAGGAAAGCGAAAGACTTCCTACAGGCAAAGCCCGCGCGCGAACAAGCGTGATCATGTAACTATGCGGCCGGAAATGTCCCGTCGCCCTTGACGGCGGCGGGCGGACGCCGCTCCATTCGGCCGGAGCCGCAGAATGGAGGCCGCTTATGCGCGCCATCGCCGCCGTCCTGATCCTGCTCATCGCCGCGCCGGGCGCGCAGGCCGCTTTGTCCGACGCCGGCCCGACCGCATTCATGGTCACGCAGGAGGCCGACATCGCCGCCAAACCTGAGCGGGTGTGGCGCGCGCTTGTCCATCCGTCCAAATGGTGGAGCCAGGCTCACACATTTTTCGGCGACTCGCGCGATCTCCGCCTCACCGCAAAACCGGGCGGCTGCTTTTGCGAGATTCGCGGTCGCGACTTTGTCGAACATGCGCGGGTCGTCTATGCGGCCGAGCCGAAGACGCTGCGCCTCGACGGCGCGATCGGCCCCTTGCAGGCGCTCGCCGTCAATGGGTTGATGTCTTTCACGCTCGCCGAGAAAGACGGGCGCACGCATCTTACCTGGACCTATCGCGTCGCGGGCGACGAGAGCGCCGGACTCGGCGAACTCGCCGCGCCGGTCGACCGCGTCATCGGCGAGCAGTTCGACCGCCTTAAGCGCTATGTCGAGACGGGCTCGGCGGAATGACGCCTCGGCCTTGCCGGCCGCGTATTTATTTCAAACGGGAAAACCTGACTCCGCCCGCCTTCGGCAGCGAAACGACAAGCCCGTCTTCGGCGAGCCGGACATGATCTTTGCGGATTTTCGACACGCCGCGCATGAAAATCCGCTTGGCGACGGGATTGTCGGGCGGCGGCGTCAGATGCGTCAGGACCAGCCAAGGGACGCCCGCTTCATTTGCGGCGCGCGCCGCTTCTTCCGGCGTCGTGTGATAGGAGGGAATATCGCCGAGCACCTTGGCGATGCGCGTATCGCCGGCTTTTTCGGCGGCCGCCCGCATTTTCGCGACCATGCGGTTCGATTGCGCCTCGTGAACGAGAAGATCGGCGCCTTTGGCGTTTTCGATGAGGCTCTGCGTGTAGGAAGTGTCGCCCGAAACGACGACGCTGCGGTCCTGATAATCGAAACGATAGCCGACCGCCGGCTTTACCGGTCCGTGGTCGACCGGAAACGCCGTCACTTTGAGCCCGTCTCCGTCATAGACGACCGTCGGCGCGGCGCCGTCAAAGGGAGCGGCGACCATCCCCGCCGTCTTCGGATTGGCGATCTCGGGGCCGTGATGGGCGGTGCGGTAAATATTGTCGAGCGCGAACGCCTCATCGAAGCCGGCTACAACCGTCTCGACGCCCTTCGGTCCGTAGACGGAGAGCGGTTCCGGCCGGCCGGCGATCCATGAGCCGAGATTGGCCTCGCCGAGATCGCCGATATGGTCGGAGTGAAAATGCGTGAGAAATACGCCCGCAAGCTTGTCGGCCGGAACGCCGGCGACCGCAAAGGTCTCCCAGCTTCCGGTTCCGGCGTCGACCATGAAAAACCTGTCGCCGGCCACTATCCCCGTGCAGGCCTGCGCGCGCTTCTTCGACGGTATCGGCGAGCTCGTGCCGCAAAAGACGACTTTGAGGCCGTCGCCGTCAAAGAGCGCCGCCTGCCGCGGCGAAAACGCATTCGCAAGCGCCTGCTCGAACAGCGCATTCTCAACCGCGGGCGTTCTCAGGAGCAGCGTTGCTGCGACGAACAGAGCGGCGAGAAGCCCCGCCGTCATTGTCAAAATCCGCATGACATGTTCCTCCCCTCCCGCGCGCTATTGCTAGCGCCGGCGATCAGGGATGACAATCAAGGCGAACACCGGCGGCGCGCTCAGGCGGCGGCCGGCCATACGCCGGTTGTCTGTGTCGAAGCGAATTCAATCGCCGATCGACATAAGCGGATCAGAAGCAAAGCGCGAAAAGACGAGTCTTTTCGCGCTTGCGTGAAGTTTCAGCGGGCCCGGCGCGAAGCCTTCGCATGTCCGTCGTCGAATGAGTCCGCAAGCTGGTTCAGCGCGTCCTCGATTCCGGCGAGCGCCGGGCCTGATATGGCGAGCATTGCTCCCGCCAGAATGACGGCGCCGAAGCGCGCAATCACGCTTCTCGACGAGATCGAATTTTTTTGATGTTCATTCTCTCGTCCCTTGGCTGTTCCACGTCCGCCCTGCATTGCGAATTTTGAGCTGCGCGGTCCGGGCGGGGCGGATGGTTCTGACTCTCGCCGCCTGCTCGAAGCCATTTCGAAGACTTCGCGGGAGAACGCCAAGGGACTTGCGATGAAATGTTCCGCAAACGGGCTGACAGGCGGCGCGCGATCGCCCGCCGCCCGCTGTTCAGGCTGCGTCTTTCTCTTCGAGCAACAAAACCAGTTTGGTCGCCCGTTTCTCGATCAGATCAATCTCAGCGCGCACGTCGTTTGTCTGATCGCCGATAAGCAATCGCGTTCGCTTGATCGCTTCCGCGATGTCTTTCGTCAGCGAAAGCAGCGTCTTTTTCATGTAGCCAGCGTTGTAGGACATGGCGCGCGCCGCCGCTTCCGAAGCCTCGAGCGAGCGCTCGAGATATTTCTTGTGATTGATCTGCTGGGTGATGTCCGAAAAGCTTGCGACAGCGCCGAGAATTTCATTCGATTCCTCGTCTTTCACGACATCTGAATTAATAAAAAGCCAGCGCTTGGCGCTTTTTCCCGTCGTGATTCCCATGACGACGCCGAAGCAGGGCGTGCCTTTCTTCAGACTGACCATGATGGGATGGAGATCGGGCGGGAACGCATCGCCATTTTCGCGGATCGTCTTCCAGTCCCGATCGTAGGAGGTCTTGCCCTTCAGCTCCTCCGGCGCGACGCCGAGAATCCGACAAGCCGCCTTGTTGAACAACGCAATTTCGCCTTCGCGATTATAGAAAACAAAACCGTGCTCCATCGATTCGAGCACGACACGATGAATGCTTTCTGCGTTAAACATAGCCGGTCTCCGGCTTTCGTATTGATTATTGATGAAGATATCATACAAGCCGCGAACGCTCTACCGCCGCCCTTATAAAGGCCGCGAACAGGGGATGCGGCTCAAACGGGCGCGATTTCAGTTCAGGATGAAACTGAACGCCGATAAACCATGGATGATCGGGGATCTCCATGATCTCGGGCAAAGCGCCGTCGGGAGAAAGGCCTGAGAATATCACCCCGGCGCGGGCGAGCCGCTCGGCCCAGGAGATATCGATTTCATAGCGATGGCGGTGGCGTTCGGAAATCTCCGTCGCGCCGTAAATCTCGGCCGCCCGGCTCCCGGGCGTCAGCCGCGCCGGATAGGCGCCGAGCCGCATCGTGCCGCCGAGGTCGCCGCCGGCCCGGCGCTCGACCTTCTGATTGCCCTGCGTCCACTCGGTCATGAGTCCGACGACAGGCTTTTTGCAGGGGCCGAACTCCGTCGAGCAGGCGTCCTTTTCGCCGAGAAGGTTGCGCACGGCTTCGATCACCGCCATCTGCATGCCGAAACAGATGCCGAAATAGGGAATTTGGCGTTCGCGCGCGAATTGCGCAGCCTTGATCTTGCCCTCCGATCCGCGTTCGCCGAACCCGCCCGGAACGAGAATCGCATGCGCGTCTTCGAGCGCCGAGACGACTTCCTGTTCATTGTCGAAGACGGAAGCGTCAACCCATTTGATATCGACACGGACGTTATTGGCGATGCCGCCATGCGCGATCGCTTCGGTGAGCGATTTGTAGGCGTCCTTGAGCACGGTGTATTTGCCGACGATTGCGATTTTCACATCGCCGTCCGGCCGGGTGATGCGCTCGACGATCGTCTCCCATCGCGAAAGGTCCGGCGCCGGCGCATCCTTGATCCCGAAAGCGGCGAGCACCTCGCCGTCGAAATTTTCGCGATGATAGGCAAGCGGCACTTCGTAGATCGTGCGGCAGTCGAGCGCCTGCACGACCGCTGACGGCCGCACATTGCAGAACAGCGCGATCTTGCGTTTTTCGCCTGCGGGTATCTCCCGGTCGGCGCGCACGAGCAGCACGTCGGGCTGGATGCCGATCGAGCGCAGTTCTTTGACCGAGTGCTGCGTCGGCTTGGTCTTCAATTCTCCGGCGGACGGGATGTAAGGCATCAATGTCAGATGCACGAACACCGCATCGCCGCGCGGCAATTCATTGCCGAGCTGCCGGATCGCCTCGAAAAAGGGAAGTCCTTCGATGTCGCCGACCGTGCCGCCGATTTCGCAGATGACGAAATCGGCGCCGCCGGCGTCGTTGAGGATGAAGGCTTTGATCGCGTCGGTGACATGGGGAATGACCTGCACCGTCGCGCCGAGATAATCGCCGCGCCGTTCGCGTTCGATGATTCCGGAATAGATCTGCCCGGTCGTGACGTTGTCGGCTTTCGACGCCGAAACGCCCGTGAAGCGCTCGTAATGGCCGAGATCGAGATCGGTCTCCGCCCCGTCATCGGTGACGAAGACCTCGCCGTGCTGATAGGGCGACATCGTCCCCGGATCGACGTTGAGATAGGGGTCGAGTTTCCTCAAACGGACCTTGTAGCCGCGCGCCTGCAAAAGAGCCGCGAGAGCCGCCGCCGCTACGCCTTTTCCAAGAGAGGAAACCACGCCGCCGGTGATGAATATGTACCGCGCCATGGAAGCCCGTGATAGCCCGGATTCGGAGCCGGTCAAATGAGATTCGGCCAAGGCCGGGAAATATTTGCGCGCGCCGGCCGCTGACGCGACGCGCGCTTGGCCCGTTCGCCTTATTGCGGCTGTTTTTCGGGCTCGGCGCCGGACGGCTTGCTCTGCTCATCGCCGCTCGCCGGCGCTTTCGCGTCCGGCTGCGGGGCGGACGCGTCGCCCGCAGGGGCCGCCGCCTTCGCGTCGCCCTCCGCTTCGGGAATCTTGTTCAGAACATCCTGACCGGTCTTGGGCGCCGCCTCCCCGCTCTTCTCCGATCCGAGCGACTTGAGGAGATCGTTGACATTGGACGGCGTCCCGTCCGCGTCGGGGGCGTTTTGCTGCGCCGGCGCGCCCGTCAGCTCTTTCAGCACGCTTTCATTGGTTTTGCCGCCGCCCGACGTCATGGCGAGCGCGATCGACGTCGCGAAGAATAAAGCCGCCAGCACCGAGGTCGTCCGCGTCAGCGCGTTCGCCGCCCCGCGGCCGGTCAAAAAACCGCCGCCGCCGCCTCCCATGCCGAGCGCGCCGCCTTCAGAGCGCTGGAGCAGCACGACGCCGATAAGCGCCAGCACGATGAGGATGTGGATCGTCAGGATGATGGTCGTCATTCAAGAAAGCGCCCGAATTGCCCCGCAAGGCGGGATGTAGGCCGTCGCGGCCGAATTGGAAGGGCGCTGTCTACGCCAAAGACGGGGCTCGCCGCAAGGAGCGCCGTCGTCGCGCCGTCAGCCGGCCGGCGCGCCGCCCGATTGCGCCCGGGCCGCCATTTCCGCCACGCGTTCGACCGCCGCGACGATGCGGTCGGTCTCGGCGTGATGCAGCGCGTGGCCGGCCCCTGGGAGGGCCTCATAGACGGCGCCGGGGATATCGCGCGCGAGCGCCATGGCGTGCCGCCGGGCCGAAACGGTCGGATCGTCTTCGTCGGCGAGGACGACGGTCGGCGCGCGGATCGACCCGTAACGCGATTGCATCGCCGCGACTTCGGTCTTCAGCCGCCGCAGATCCTCTGCGTTGGCGCGGAAGTCTTTGGGCCGGAAAAGAAGCGGCAGGCCCGATTCCCGGAGATAGCCGTCCGGCGCGCCGCCGGGGCCGAAAGCGCCTTTGAGCCCGCGCCGCGCCGCGACCGGCCCCCAGAGGGGGATGACAAGCCGGCGCAGGAGAAAGCCCGCGACGGGCCAGCCGGACACCCGGTTATGCCATGCGACTCCGCCCGGCCATGGATGGCTCACCGGCGCGAGAAGGGCGAGGCCCGAAATCTCGTCCGGAAAGGCGAGCGCATAAGCGAGCGCCACGGCGCCCCCGAAGCTCTGGCCGACAAGGATCGGGCGCTCGACGCCGCGCGAGCGCGCGGCGTCGCGGATAAGTCGCGCCTGCGCGGCGAGCCGCCACCCCTGTTTCGGGCGCGCCGAATAGCCGCGGCCAGGCCGGTCGACCATGATCAGCCGCCGGCGCGGGAACTTGTCGGCGAAGGCGATCCGCATATCGCGCAGATTGACGCTCGCCCCGTGAATCAGGAGGACCGGCGCCGCGGCGCTTTCCTCGCGCGGCGGAATATCGAGAAGATGCAGCCGGACCCCGCCGGTTTCGACGAATTCGCCGACGGGCGGGGTTTTTCGCTCGATGCGCCGTCTCAAGACTTCGCCCGCGATCGCAGCGATCACAAAGACCGCAGCGAGGAATGCGAGCGCCGCCATGACCGCCGTCACGCGGCCGCGATGATCGCGGAGAAGTCAGCGGCCTTGAGACTCGCTCCGCCGACCAGCGCGCCGTTCACGTCAGGCAGGGCGAGGATCTCCTTCGCATTCGAAGGTTTCACCGAACCGCCGTAAAGAATGCGAATCCTCTCATTCGTCCGCTTCCGGATGAAGGCGTGCATCGCCGCAATGTCGTCCAAAGTCGGGGTGCGCCCGGCGCCGATCGCCCAGACCGGCTCATAGGCGATGACGAATCCGTCCCCTTTGGGAAGCGAGCCTTCGAGCTGGCCGCCGACGACCGCCTCCGCCTCGCCCCGCTCGCGCTGGATTTCCGTCTCGCCGACGCAGACGATCGGAACCAGCCCGGCGCGCAGCCCCGCTTCGGCCTTGGCGCGCACGAGCGCGTCGCTCTCGCCATGATCGGCGCGGCGCTCGGAATGACCGACAATGACAAAGCGCGCGCCCGCGTCTTTGAGCATCTCCGCGCTGATGTCGCCTGTATGCGCCCCGCTCGGATCGGGATGGCAGTCCTGTCCGCCGGTCGCAATGCCGAACCGCGCGGCCGCGGGAGCCATGGCGGCGATCAGCGTCGCCGGCGGACAAATCAGGACATCGCACGCCGCCGGGGCGGGGCCGAGCGCCTCGATTTCATTCAATGAGGCCTTGAGGCCGTTCATTTTCCAGTTGCCGGCGATCAGCGGCTTCATCATGTCTCTCCGCAAATTGGACGTCGCGTCTATATAGCCGATACCGGCGCCGGGGCGACCGGCCGGCGGCGACGCGCCTTGTTCGCCTCGCCCGGCGCGACTAAAGTCCCGCGCCAAATCGCAAATCCGGCCTTCCCATCAGGGCGGCCCTTCGACCTTCCGGGATTTCTCGATGCTCAAACAAGTCCGCGGCGCCCTCAAGACGGTGGTCGCCGCCTTTGTCAGCCTTCTCTTGATTCTCGCCTTCGCCGCCTGGGGCGTGCCGGAGATGCGGACCTTCGTCCAGCGGGCGCCGCTAAAAGTCGGCCGCGACGCCTTTTCCGCGCAGACGATCCAGACGGAATACAACCGCACGCTTAATGCGCGCCGCCGTCAGGAGGGCGGGAAATTCACGCAGGAACAAGCCGTCGCCGAAGGCCTGCCCGATCAGGTCGTCGATTCGATCGCGACCCGTTCGGTCCTCCGGCAGGAGGCCAAGAAAATGGGCGTCGCCGCGCCGATGCAATTGGTCCGCACCTATCTCCAATCAATCGATCAATTCAAGAATCCCGTCACCGGCAAATTCGACGAGACGACTCTGAGGAGCATTCTCGCGAACAATAATCTGACCGCCGCGCAGTTTCAGTCGATGATCCAGGAAGACCTCATACGCGACCAGCTCATCGGCTCGGTCGCTGCGGGCCCGCCTGTTTCGATGCCGTTCGCGAACGCGCTCATCCTGCGCGAGATTGAACGGCGCAAGGTCGCCTATCTCACAATCACCGCGGACATGGCCGGCAAGCCCGCCGAGCCGACGCCGGACGCGCTCAAATCCTATTATGAAGCGCACAAGGACTCCTTCATGGCGCCGGAATACCGGACCTTCACCGTCGTCGAAGTGAAAGCGTCGGACTTCGCCAAAAAGATCGCCGCGCCGGAAGAAGAGCTACGCAAGGCGTACGAAGCGAACAAGGCGCGCCTTTACGAAACGCCCGAGACGCGCACGCTGTATCAGTTCAACTACGCCGACGAAGCCGCCGCGAAAGCCGCCGCCGACGAATTGCGCAACGGCAAGCCCGTCGCCGATATCGCGGCTGAAAAGCACATGACCTTGAAGGAGGCCACATTCACCGACATCAGCCGCGACGCGATTCTCGACAAAGCCGTCGCGGACGCGGCCTTTTCGGACAAGCTCAAGGACGGAGACGTCGCGGGCCCCATCAAGGGCATGTTCGGCTACACCGTCGTCAAACTCGTCAGCGTCAAGCCGGCGGAGACGAAATCTTTCGACGAAGTCAAAGACGAACTCGCCAAGCAGTATACGGCTCAAGACGCGAAGAAGCAGGTTTTCGATACGGTCGAGAAAATCGAGGACGGACGCGACACCGGCGAGCCCATGGTGAAGGCGGCCGAAGACATCGGCCTCAAACCCGTCCAGTACGGCCCGGTCGATTCCGCCAGTCTGGCGCCCGGCGGCGGGATCGTGCCCGATATTCCGGCCGAAGTTCTCGCCGAGGCGTTCAAGATTCAGGAAGGCGAAGAATCGGAGGCGACCGCGCTCGCCGACGACGCCGGCTATTTCTTCGTGCAGGTCGATGAAGTGCGCCCGCCCAAACTCCGCCCCTATGACGAAGTTGCGGACCTCGTTCAGTCCCGCTGGCGGGCCGAAGAACAGAAGAACCGCATTGCAGACGCCGTGCGACACGTCGTCGACGCGGTGCGCTCCGGAAAATCGCTTTCCGACGCCGCCTCGCCGTTCAATCGCGTCGCGCTTGAAAAAATTCTCGCGCGCAATGCGAGCGACCCCGCCTTTTCTCCCGATCTCGTTCGCAAGATTTTCCTTGCCAGCAAAGGAGACGTCGTGGCCGGATCGGCGGGCGGTTCGACCGACGCGCAGACGATCGCCGTCATCGAGGATATCGGCTTCGCGCGGAGCCAGATCGGTCCCGGCGAAGAAGAGGCTTTCGCGCGCTATGTCGGCGAGCGGTATAATCAGGAGATTCTCGAAGCCTATGTTGAATCCCTGCGCAAGGAATATGGCGTGAAGGTCAACAAGGCGGCGCTGACGCAGATATTCAACGAACAGCCATGACTTTCTCGCCCGCCTTCCCGGAATTCGATGCAAGGCACAGGGCGGGCGAAGCTCAAATCGTCTCTACACGGATTGTTTCCGATCTCGAAACGCCCGTCTCGGCGTATCTGAAGCTCGGCGCGCGGCGGAAAAACGCGTTTCTGCTCGAATCCGTCGAAGGCGGCGAACAGCTCGGCCGCTATTCGATCATCGGCCTCAAGCCCGACATCATCTGGCGCGCGCGCGGCGACGTCGCGGAGATCAATGAGAACGCCGCGGCCGACACGAACGCCTTCCGGCGCGACGACGCGCCGCCGCTGGAGAGCCTCAAAAGGCTGCTCGCCGCCTCGCGAATCGAGATTCCGCCGGACGCGCCCCCCATGGCGGCGGGCGTCTTCGGCTTTCTCGGCTACGACATGGCGCGCCAGATGGAGCGGCTGCCGCCGCGGCCGGGCGGCGGGCTCGACGTGCCGGACGCGCTGTTCATCCGGCCGACGGTCGTGGCGGTGTTCGACAATATCCGGCAGGAAATCATTCTTGTCGCGCCGGCGCGGCCCGAACCGGGCGTGTCCGCGCGCGCAGCCTATTCGCGCGCATGCGAAAGGCTCGCCGACGCAGTGAGCGATCTCGCCGCCCCGACGCCGGCCGGCGCGCCCCGCGCCTTCGGCGCCGAACAGGAAATCGCCGTCGCCTCCAACACGCCGCGCGAGGATTTCCTCGCCATGGTCGCGCGCGCGAAAGAACACATCGCCGCGGGCGACATTTTTCAGGTCGTGCTCGCCCAGCGTTTTTCAGCGCCTTTCGCCGCGCCGCCCTTCGAACTCTACCGCGCGCTCCGGCGCACCAACCCCTCGCCTTTTCTGTTCTTTCTGGACTTCGAGGATTTCGCTCTGGTCGGTTCGAGCCCGGAAATTTTGGTGCGCGTGCGCGACGGCGAGGTCACGATCAGGCCGATCGCCGGCACGCGCCCGCGCGGGGCGAGTCCGGAAGAAGACCGCGCTCTGGAGGCCGAACTCCTCGCCGACCCGAAAGAGCGCGCCGAGCATTTGATGCTGCTCGATCTCGGCCGCAACGACGTCGCCCGCTCCTCGTCGGTCGGCGCCGTGCGCGTCACGGAAAGTTTCGTCGTCGAACGCTACAGCCATGTGATGCACATCGTTTCGAACGTGACGGGCCGGCTGGCGCCCGGCGTCGATCCCGTCGACGCGGTCGCGGCCGGCTTTCCGGCCGGCACCGTCACGGGCGCGCCGAAAATCCGCGCGATGGAGATCATCGACTCGCTCGAACGCGAGGCGCGCGGACCCTATGGCGGCGCCATCGGCTATTTTTCCGCGGACGGGAATGTCGACACCTGCATCGCGCTGAGAACCGCCGTGGTTAAAGACGGCGTCGTCAATGTCACGGCGGGCGCCGGCGTCGTCGCCGATTCAAATCCCGCCGCCGAACAGCGCGAATGCGAAAACAAGGCGGCCGCGCTGTTCGCGGCGGCCCGATCGGCGCTCGCGCGAAGCGGGAACTAGTTTCCCGCCAGCCCCCAGAGAAGCCGCTCGGCGGCGAAAGCTGCGAACGACGCTGCGCAAGGGATGATCAGTAGAATGACAACGGCTTTCATTCGCGTCCTCCTTCTAGGACTTCGAATCGGCGGCGCGCTTTGACGCCACCTGCTCATGCGCCTTCCAGGCGTTTTCGATCACGGGCAGAGACGCAACGGTGTCGAGCTTGAAGCCGCGCGCCGGGGCCGAGGTGAGCCAGGGCCCGACAATTGCGAGCGTGTCTTTGTGCGGATGGCAGATCGCCACCGCGAAGCCCGTCTGGCGGGCGATCTCCTCGACCACCGCGAGCTGCTTGCGCACCTCCGCCTGGCCGGCTTCGGGATCGAGAAAAACGTCGCGGGCGTAAACGCGTTCGCCGACGGCGCGGCCCGCGCTCGCCGCGACGCTCTTTCCCGTCGTCAGAGAGTCGATGAAGAAGACATTCCGCGCCTTGAGATTGGACAGGATCGTCTTCATCGCCGCTTCGTCGCGCGTGACGCGCGAGCCCATGTGATTGTTGACGGCGACATAGCCGTCGAAGCGGTCGAGATTCCAATCGAGCTCGCTCAAAAGCGATGTTGCGGTCATATCGGTCCGGAGCGCATGCGGACCGGGATTGGCCGCCCCCTCCGGCTGCATGGGCAGATGAAGCATGATCGCATCGCCGCGCGCCCTGGCGCGGTCGACCATCGGCTGAACACCCTTCGCATAGGGAAGGAAGGAG
This sequence comes from Alphaproteobacteria bacterium, assembly GCA_016125425.1. Classification (GTDB taxonomy): domain Bacteria; phylum Pseudomonadota; class Alphaproteobacteria; order Caulobacterales; family Parvularculaceae; genus Amphiplicatus. The sequence continues at coordinate 6,146 of WGLT01000031.1, read as the reverse complement.
AGCGTCACCGGCCCCGGCAGATGCATGACATGCTCGAACGCCTCGCGGTCGAGGCCCATGTCGTCGAAGATGAGGATGATGCGCGGCGGGCCGGCGATGAATTGAGGCGGCGGCAGCCGCTCGAGCGAATCGGATTTCAGCGCCTTCTCGATCATCGCCGCCCGGTTGGCGAAGGCCGGGCTTTCGCCGAGTTCGGGCGCGCTGCGAAGATCGAGCAGGCCGGCATAGCTTTGCGCCGCCGCCAGGCCCGCATTGACGCCGGCGCGATAAGACGCCGTTCCGCCGAGCGCCATGCCGGACAGCGCCATGATCACGGTTGCGATCAGACCGACGCTGCCCGAGCGGTTGCGGACAAAACGGCGCGCCGGGCGGGCGCGCGCCGCGCGGCCCGGAGCCCGATGACGGGCCGACCGTTTGCTGCTCCCTGTCTCCACAGGCGCCCCGATGATGCGACCTCGTCGCGCGCCGGCGGGCGGCCCGCCGGATTGCGCGAGACTGGCTCGCCGCTAAGGTGACGGGCGAACCTCTCATGATTCTCTTTCGCCAAAGCGATCAGGCCAGCAATGACACAATCCGCCCTGCGCCTTGCGCTCGCCGCCGTCCTCGCGCTCGGCCTCTGGCGCGGCGCCCTCGCCAATCCGTCAGGGACGGCGGGATACGACCCCTTGGAGACTTTCGCGCCGCTGACGCTCCCCCAGCCCGTCAACGCCTATCGGGGCGGCGACGGCGCTCCCGGCCCGGCTTATTGGTCTAACCGGGCGGACTATGAAATCCATGCGCGTCTGCTGGCGAAAGAAAAAGAGATTTCGGCCCGCGAAGTCATCACCTACGCCAATAACAGTCCGGACGCGCTCGACTGCCTCTGGCTGCGGCTTGAGCAGAATTTCTACAAAAAGGGTTCGCGCGCGCAGTTCGCAGCGCCCCTGCCCAAGGAATTCCTGAAAAAAATCGGCGACGCCGCCCGATTTGCGACGACAAACGGCTTCGAATTCGACTCGGTCGAGATCGATTCCGGCGGCAAGCCGCAAAAGGCGGACTATATCGTCTCCGACACGCGCATGCAGATCCGCCTCGCCAGGCCGCTCAAGGCCCATCATAAGATCCGTATTCTGATTTCGTACCGCTATACGATTCCCGGCATTCCCGGCGACCGCACGGCCTGGGGCCGCTCCGTGAACGGAGATATTTTTTCGGTCGCGCAGTGGTATCCGCGCATGGCCGTCTATGACGACCTGCGCGGCTGGGACACGCTGCCTTATCTCGCCAATGAATTCTATCTCGACTATGGCGATTTCGACTATGACATCACCGTTCCGGCCGACATGATCGTCGCCGGCGGCGGCGAACTCCTCAATCCGAAAGACGTTCTGACGAAAGACGAAATCGCCCGCCTCGACGAGGCGCGCGCAAGCGACCGCACGATCTACATCCGCGCGCCTAATGAAGTGAACGATCCGAGGAGCCGCCCGGCGACGGAGGGCGAGCTCACCTGGCGTTTCAGAATGAAGAACACGCGCGACGTCGCCTTTGCGGCGTCGCGCGCCTTTGTCTGGGACGCAGCGCGCATCAACCTGCCCGGCGGAAAAACCGCGCTCTCAATGTCGTTTTACCCGGCCGAGGCCGCAGGCGACGACGCCTGGAGCCGGTCGACGGAATATCTGAAAGACTCCGTCGAGAATTTTTCGCGGCGCTGGTTCGCTTATCCCTGGCCGACCGCAATCAACGTCGCCGGTCCCGCCGAGGGGATGGAGTATCCCGGCATGGCGTTCGACGGCTATGGCGAGGGCTGGACCGGCAAGGATCTTTTCGCGGTCACCGCGCATGAAATCGGCCATTCATGGTTTCCCATGATTGTCGGTTCGAACGAACGCCGCGACGCATGGATGGACGAAGGCTTCAACACCTTTATCGATGTCTATGAATCCGAGGACTTCAATAAGGGCGAATGGGCGCCGAAACGCGACGGCGAATATGCGCCGGGCGGCGGCGATCCCGTCGAAGAAATACAAAAGACGCTGGACGATCCGCAAGCGCCCGCGATCATGACGCGGCCCGATGCGGTCAAAGAGAAATACCGTCATCCGATCACCTATTTCAAAACGGCGCTCGGACTGGTGTTGCTGCGCGAGCAGATTCTCGGACCGACGCGGTTCGACTACGCCTTCCGCAAATATATTCGCGACTGGGCCTACAAACATCCGACGCCGTCCGACTTTTTCCGCGAAATGGAAAGCGCGGGCGGCGAAGACCTCTCCTGGTTCTGGCGCGGCTGGTTTTTCAACAACTGGTCGCTCGATCTCGCCGTGAAAAGCGTCTCTTATAACGCGGGCGGCCCGTCGAAAGGCGCGCGGGTGACCATCGCCAATCTCGACAAGCTCGTTATGCCGGCGACGGTCGAGATCGTCTTCCAGGACGGCGTGACCCGCGATGTGCGCCTGCCGGCGGAAACTTGGATTCAGCAAAAGGAGTTTGAGCTGGATCTCGACTCTGCGGCGCCGATCGTCTCGGTGACTATCGATCCGCAGCACAAAATCCCCGATCGGGACAGGTCAAACAACGTATTCAGGGGGCCTTCGCGCAGCCAGCACGCCAGCGCTGCGCGGGCGAAGTAGGCGTCCGGGCCGGTTCGATATAAGAAGTCTCGTATATTGGCAGGCGCGCGATGCTTCTCGTGATCGACAACTACGACAGTTTCACCTGGAACCTCGTTCACCTGATCGGGGCGGGGCGCGACGTCGTGGTGAAGCGCAATGACGCCCTCACGGCGCGCGAGGCCGTCGCTATGGGCCCGGACGCGATCGTTCTCTCGCCCGGCCCCGGAACCCCGTCCGACGCCGGGATCTGCGTCGATCTCGTGCGCGCGGCGGCGCAGTCGGAAATCCCGCTTTTCGGCGTGTGCCTCGGCTTGCAGTCGATCGCAGAAGCGCTGGGCGGCAAGATCATACGCGCCCGCAAGCTGATGCACGGCAAGACGAGCCGCATCCGGCACAGCGCACAAGGCCTCTTCGAAAACATCCCGGACCGCTTCACCGCAACCCGCTATCACTCGCTGGTCGCCGATCCTGACAGTCTGCCTACGGAGCTTGAGGTCGTCGCGACAAGCGAAGACGACGCGGAGATCATGGCGCTCGCGCACAGGACGCGTCCCGTCGCAGGCGTGCAGTTCCATCCCGAAAGCATCGCGACCGAACATGGCGGCGCGATCTTCGAGAATTTCCTCAAATGGGCGAAACGATGAGCGCGTTCCGTCCCTTTCTCGACAAGGCCGCGACGGGCGCGCCGCTTTCTCGCGAGCAGATGCGCGCGGCGATGGCGCTGCTGCTGGCGGGCGAGGCGAGCGACATCGAGACCGCCGGCTTTCTGATGGCGCTGCGCGCGCGCGGCGAAACGGTCGAGGAGATCGCCGCCGCCGCCGAGGTCATGCGCGCCGCCGCGCTGAAAGTCGACGCGCCCGAAGACGTCGTCGACACCTGCGGCACCGGCGGCGACGGCGCCGGCACGTTCAATATTTCGACTGCGGCCGCGCTTGTGGCGGCGGGCGCGGGAGCGCGCGTCGCCAAGCACGGCAACCGCGCGGCAAGCTCGCGTTCGGGATCGACCGAAGTGCTCGAGGCGCTCGGCGTCAGGATCGATGCGCCTGCGGAAACGATTTCCCGCAGCATCGCCGAAGCGCGAGTCGGCTTCATGTTCGCCGCCCTGCATCACCGCGCCGTCGCCAATGTCGCCAATGTGCGCAAGGCGCTCGGCGTCAGAACCTTGTTCAACCTTCTCGGCCCCCTGTCGAATCCGGCCGGGGCGCGCCGGCAATTGATGGGCGTCTTCTCGCGTGACCTCGTCGAACCCCTTGCTGAGGCGTTGCTCGCGCTCGGCGCCGTGCGGGCGTGGGTCGTTCACGGCGAAGACGGTCTCGACGAGCTGACCACCGCCGGGCGCAGCTATGTCGCCGAAGTCGCGGACGGCGCGGTGCGGACCTTTACAGTCGCCCCCGAAGACGCCGGGCTCGCGCGGGCCCGGCCCGAAGACCTCAAGGGCGGCGCGCCGGAGGAGAACGCCGACGCCTTGAGACGCCTGCTTGCGGGCGAGCATTCGCCCTATCGCGACATCGTGGTGCTGAACGCCGCCGCGGCGCTGATCGTCGCCGATATCGCCCCCAATCTTCGCGAAGGCGCGGCGATGGCCGCCGCCGCGATCGACGAGGGCCGCGCCGCACGCGCCCTCTCCCGCCTCATCGCCCTATCCACAGGAGCCGCATGACCATTCTTGACGACATCGTCGCCTATAAGCGCCAGGAAGTCGCACGCGCGAAAGCGAACGCGCCGCTGTCCGCGCTCGAAACCCTGGCCAAGGAAAACGCCCCGCCGCGCGGCTTTCTCAACGCCTTGCGCAAAAAGGCGTCGTCCGGCTTCGCCCTGATCGCCGAGATCAAGAAGGCGAGCCCGTCCAAGGGCCTCATCCGCGCCGATTTCGACCCGCGACGTCTGGCGCGCGCCTATCAGTCCGGCGGCGCGGCGTGCCTTTCCGTGCTCACCGACGGCCCGAGCTTTCAGGGCTCGCCTTTCGATCTGCGCGAAGCGCGCATTGCGGCGACTCTGCCCGTTCTGCGAAAGGACTTCATGATCGATCCCTATCAGGCGATCGAGGCGCGCGCCTGGGGCGCGGACTGCATCCTTCTGATCATGGCCTGTCTCGACGATCTCCAGGCGGCCGAGATCGAGGACGCCGCCATGCGCCTCGGCATGGACGTCCTGATCGAGACCCATGACGCGCGCGAGGTCGAACGCGCCGTGCGCCTGCGTTCGCCGCTGATCGGGGTGAACAACCGCGACCTCAAGACCTTCGAGACCTCGCTCGCGCGCACGGGAGAACTCGCCCGCCTCATTCCGAAGAGCCGCTTCGTCGTCTCCGAAAGCGGCATCGCCACCCATGAGGACCTCAAGACCCTCGCCGGCTTCGGCGCAAAGGGCTTTCTCGTCGGAGAGAGCCTGATGCGCCAGCAGGACGTCGCCGCGGCGACCCGTGCGCTCCTTTCTCCCTACGGCGCGCTTGCCTGACCCCGGGGAAGTTTTCCCCAGGTCTCGGTTGACGGCGGAGAAGAACAACCATAGAACGTTGACGGTTTGTTCTTTCCCTCGTTTCGGGCGCGCAAGGAGCGCCGAAGCGCGAGGATGGTTTTGGCTCGGAGGCCATTCATGCTGACCCAAAAACAGCGCGAGCTTCTCGTCTTCATCAATGACCGCATCAAGGAGACGGGGGTTTCGCCTTCCTTCGACGAAATGAAGGAGGCGCTCGACCTGCGCTCGAAATCGGGCATCCATCGCCTTATCACCGCGCTTGAAGAACGCGGCTTCATCCGCCGCCTGCCGCACCGGGCGCGCGCGCTCGAAGTCCTGCGCCTGCCGGAATCGGCGACCTCGAGCCCCGCCGACCGGAAGTTTTCGCCCTCCGTGGTCGAGGGCCGCTTCGGCAAGGGCCGGCGGGCGGCGCGCAGCGACGCGTCGGTCGAAGACGCGGGCAGCATCGAGGTGCCGGTTCTCGGCCGCATCGCGGCGGGCACGCCCATCGAGGCGATCCAGAACGAAGTCGACCGCTTCGCCGTGCCGAAATCCATGCTGCGCTCGGGCGAGCACTACATTCTCGAGGTGCAGGGCGAGTCGATGATCGAGGCCGGCATTTTCGACGGCGACATGGCGGTCATCCAGCGTTCCGACGACGCGCAGAGCGGCGACATCGTCGTCGCCCTCGTCGACGGCGAAGAGGCGACCTTGAAGCGCCTGCGCCGCAAGGGCGGCTCGATCGCGCTTGAAGCCGCCAACCCCGCTTTCGAGACCCGCATCTACGGTCCCGACCGCGTGTCGGTGCAGGGCAAACTCGTCGGATTGATGCGAAGGTATTGAGGATCGGCGGCGTCGCCAGGCGCGCTTAAAAGCGGCGGTGAGCAGGCAAGATCGCGATGCGCGTCCTTTGATGGGGAAGATGGCTCATCATACGCGCCTTCAGGCGAGAAACTAGAGCCGGTTGCATATTAGGCGATGCGATATCCTGAGTGACGGATGTAGCTTGCGCATTCGTCTGGCGGAAAGCGGTCAAGCAGTCGTCCAATTTCGTCCCAAAGGGCTTCGACGGTTCGCTTTGCCGCGCTGCGCAAG
>WGLT01000004.1 GCA_016125425.1 Alphaproteobacteria bacterium | reverse complement strand
GAACGAATGATCGGCCATTTGAAGATCAATCGCGCCGTCGCAACCCGCTACGACAAGCTCGCCAGATCGTTCCTTGATGCGCTACACATAGCCGCCATCCGCAAGTGCTTGCGAGCCGCAACTTTGTAAACAGGGCCTAGACGGCGGCGCAGTCGACGGACTGGCGTATATTCAGGCGTGCCTGTCGGATCCGGCGCCGCCGGAAAGCAAGCCCGACGAGCCGACCTATGAGCCTGGTGACGGAAACGATCTCGTCGACGTCATCGACATGCCCTGCAATATCTGCATCGGCGTGCCTGACTACGTCTACAATTCGGTCAAATACGACCCAACGCAAAAACCGCTTCACTTCAAGACGGAGAAGAAGACCCTCAAAGGCTGGGCGGTGAAGGCGAAACCTGTCGATGACAGCAACATTGCTCCCGGAGACAGGTGGACCTGCGCCGGGGAAGTCGTTCCGCCGCCAGCGAACATCACGCATGTCGACAGTTCAACGACTCCAGGCGTCATAAAAAATCTCGGCTGTTATGACGAATGTCGTCTCAACAAACAGACCGGAACATTCTCGGTCATTGCATCCGCAAAACAGCTCTACGCGCAGGGCATACTCAAGGATACGCCGAATGGCTGCTATTGAGGCGCAGGAGAAGCGCGGCCCCTTCACCCGACACTAGAAGGGACCGGCCGGCGCGCCGCCGCCGGACGCACCAGCATCCACAGCCGCGCCGACAACAAAACAGCCGCGACGAAGAGGCTCGCAAGCAATCCCCACCACACGCCGACAGCGCCCACGGGCGTGCCGAGGCCCAGCCAGACAGCGAGCGGAAATCCGATCAACCAATAGCTGACGCCCGTGATGATCATCGGCGCGCGCACATCTTTGAGGCCCCGCAGGCACTGATTCGCCGCGACCTGAGTCGCATCGAACAGCGCAAAGCCCGCAGCGATCGGCAGGAAAGCCACGACGAGCGACAGAACTGTCGCATTCTCGGGATCGTCCGCCTCAAGATAGAGACCGGCTATGAAGCGCGGCGCTATCATCACCGGCGCCGCAACGACCATGATCGCTGCGATGCAGACGCCGATTGTGAGCACGGCGGCGCGCCGCATGCGTTCTGCATCGCCTGCGCCGGCGGCGAGACCGACCCGCACCGCGCCGGCGAGCGAAAGTCCGAGCGGCATCATGAATGCGATCGCCGCAACGTTGAGAGTGACCTGATAGGCGGCGACTTCGTTGACCCCAATGAGGCCCATCAAAAACACGGCCGCATTAAACAACATCACTTCAAACGCCATGGTCATCCCGATTGGCCAACCGAGACGCAGGACCTCCCGCAGGCGCGGCCAGTCAGGCCTCCAGAAATTCTGGAAAATCTGAAACCGCGCGCTCTCTCTTTCAAACTGCACATAGAGGGCGAGAAAGCAAAAGCCCGTCGCCTGCGAAATCGCCGACGCTATGCCTGCGCCCGCGAGTTCGAGCCGGGGAAGCCCGAAATTCCCATAAATCAACAGGTAGTTGAGGAAGGCGTTGAGCAGCGTCGTACCGATAATGATGATCAACGGCGCGCGTGTCTTCTCAATCGCCGCGAGGTAATTTCTCAGAACGATCGTTCCCACCATGAACGGAAGCGACGGTCCGACGGCCATAACATACGGCCCAGCCAGCTGAGCAAGCTCCGGCGGCTGGCCCAGAAGAAGCGCGATCCGGCCGGCGTTGAGATAGATGATTACGGCGAATGGGAAAATAATCCCTGCGGCCCATAGCCCCATGCGCACCGAGCGCCTTACGTCGGTAATTTCGTTCCGGTCGGCGCCGAGCGCATGACTGACCAAGGGCGAGACCGCCATGGCGGGACCGAAAGAAATCACGAACGTGGTATAAAAGATCACAAGGCCAAGCGACGCCGCCGCGAGAGGCGCCGCGCCCAGGCGGCCAATCATCAACACGTCCACCGTATTCACGGAAAACTGAACGAGCTGCGTCAGCCCCATCGGGACGCCGATGACCAGCAGCGCTCGTAATTCGCTCAACCACGCGGCCGGCGTGAGCGGCGCAGTCCCGCGGATTTCACTTTCGCTAGTCGTCCTTGACATCGCTTTATCCATTCAACTGATCGACGACGCGACGGAGACGAACGCAAAAAAAACCCTCCGGCGCGAATTGCGGCTCGGAGGGACATTGCGGATTTTGCCGATCCGGAAGGCTTCTAAGCGCCTCCTCCCTCGCGCGCCGTCGCCATGCCCGGCGCGACGCGAATGCGTCCGCCCGCCTGGCGTTCAATTTTCGGCCTCTTAGCGCTCATTTGATCGGCTCTCCTGACAAGGCGAACACGTCAGCCCAGTGGGAAGCGCGTCCGTACGCTCAGGGCGCGAGAGAGTCAATCGCGGCGCGGGTTAGTTGGGCCGAAAGCCCGAAATGCAGGAAACGCCGGCTTGCCCCACGGCTGCGGCGATATTTGAATTATCGATCCGCATCAGCGACCGAATTGCGGCGAGCGTCGTTTCCGATCGAGATAACTCGACCGAAAATCGCGCCAGTTGCTGAAGCTCCTGATCGGAAAGGCTGCGGTCGAGCTCATCCACCATGCAGGAAGACGTGTTTTGCGGAATGCCGAGCGCTTCGAAGCGGTTTTGCAGCGTGGCGCGCGCGACTGTCACGCACGAGGCGCATGCCGCCGCCAGCACCACCAGCGCGGCCAAACTGACCTTCATATTCCTTCTCCCGCCGAAGCTGCGCCTCGACATTTATCAGGGCCCGCTTGATCGCGTAAGATGCGCGAAAGCGTAATCGGCGAGCGAAAGGCGGAATCATGAAATCGATGATGAGCGCGGCCGCGGGAGGCCCTGAAACGCTGATCCTTATGGAAACGCCGACTCCCGAGCCCGGGCCGGGACAAATCCGCGTCGCCGTCAAGGCGGCAGGCGTCAACTTTCCGGACACGCTGATCATCCGCGACCTCTACCAGTTCAAGCCGGAGCGTCCGTTTGCGCCGGGCGGCGAAGTCGCCGGCGTCGTGGAGGCGGTTGGCGCGGGAGTAACGGAGTTCGAACCCGGAGAACGCATCCTGACAGGCGGAATCAACGGCGGCTTTGCCACTCATTTTCTCTCCGACGCTTCGCGTGCGCACAAAATCCCGGACTCGATGCCTTTCGATGAGGCCGCCGCCTTTATGCTGACATACGGCACTTCGCATTACGCGCTGAAAGACCGTGCGAAGATCAACCCTGGTGAATCGCTATTTATTTTGGGCGCGGCCGGCGGCGTTGGCGCGGCGGCGATCGAACTCGGCAAGGCGATGGGCGCGAAAGTCGTCGCCGGCGTATCATCCGAAGACAAGGCTGCGTTCTGCAAACAGCTCGGCGCCGACGAAACGCTCGTCTACCCGAAAGGTCCTCTCGATCGCAGCGCGCAGAAAGATCTTTCGGCGGAGATAAAACGCCTGTGCGGCGGAGAAGGCGCCAATGTCGTCTACGACGCCGTCGGCGGCGATTATGCAGAAGCCGCACTGCGCGCTATCGCCTGGGAAGGACGCTTCCTTGTCGTCGGCTTTCCGGCCGGTATTCCCAAGATTCCGCTCAATCTCACGCTTTTGAAGAGCTGCGATATTGTGGGCGTCTTCTGGGGCGCTTTCACTATGCGCAACCCGAAACGCAACCAAGAACACGTCGCCGAACTATTCCGCTGGTATGACGAAGGGAAAATCCGTCCGCGCGTCACCGCGCGCTTTCCGCTGGAAAAAGCGGCGGACGCGCTGAAATTGATCGAAACCCGCAAGGCCTTGGGCAAAATCGTGCTGACGGTTGATTAATCCGAGGGCCGCCGTCGCGACCATGGATTGCAAGCGCGCTATTCTCTATTCTTCGCGTCATGAAAGCCCTACTCATCCTGCGCCATGCGAAAGCGGAAAAGGGCGACGGCGACCTTGATCGCAAGCGGCGGCTAACGAAGATCGGTCTTGAAGACGCGCGACGCATCGGCGCATTACTGCGCAAGACGGACATGGAGCCGGATTGCGCTCTCTGCTCGCCGGCGCGACGCGCCCGTGAAACGCTCGAAGGCGTCACGGAAGCTTTCGCGAAGCAGCCGAAGTCTCGCTTTTCGGACAAGCTGTATAACGCCTTCCCGGACTCGATCTTGAACGAAATAGCCGGCGCGCCTGAATCCTGCTCGCGTTTGCTGGTTGTCGGTCACAATCCGGGCCTGCATCAGCTTGCGCTTGACCTCGCCGATCCGGGGCGCTCGCCGCCTGACCTGCTTCGTCGTCTCGCCGATGGATTCTCGCCGGGAACCCTCGTGACTTTCACTTTCGAGGTCGAGATTTGGGCCGATATCGCCCCCCGAAGGGGCGTGCTTTCCGCGCTCGTCGGCCCGGAGGGTTCCTGACATCCCGCGGCGCGGCGAAGAGAGGCTTTGTCTTCCGGACCCGACTTCAACTAATCTCTGACCGGCGACATCCGGCGGCGCATTGCGTTCGGCCTCCGAAAATTTAAAGGTCGGGAGGAGCATGAGCGGGAAGCTGGTGGAGAGCGCGCCCCCGGGCGGCGCGCATGAGACCGATGTCATCATTATCGGCGCGGGACCGTGCGGCCTCTTCGCCGTTTTCGAGCTCGGCCTTTTGGGCATGAAAGCGCATCTCGTCGATATTCTCGACAAGCCGGGCGGCCAATGCGTCGAGCTCTATCCCGAAAAGCCAATTCTCGATATTCCGGGCATCAAGTCGATCACAGGCGTCGAGTTGACAAAGCAGCTCATCGACCAGATTGCGCCCTTTGATGCAACCTTTCATTTGGGCGAAATGGCGGACGCCCTGGAAAAAACAAACGACGGCAAGTGGCGGATCACGACGGATCTCGGCACGACCATCACAGCGCCGGTCGTCGTTATCGCCGCCGGCGGCGGCTCCTTCACGCCGAAAAAGCCGCCCATACCGGGCGTCGACGATTATGAAGGCAAGTCGGTTTTCTACGCCGTTCGAAAGCGCGACATGTTCGCCGGCAAGGAGATCGTCATTGCCGGCGGCGGGGATTCTGCGCTCGACTGGACATTGAATCTCGCGCCCATCGCCAAAAAACTCACGCTTGTCCACCGTCGCGACGAGTTCCGCGGCGCGCCCGACAGCGTCGAGAAAATGCGCGCGCTTGTCGAAGCCGGCCAGATCGGGCTTGAAATAGCGCAAATCAAGGGGCTCAAAGGCGCGAACGGCCAGATCGAAGCCTTGCTGACGGAGTCGGAGGCGAAAGGCGTCTATGAAATCCCGTGCGAGGTTCTACTCGCCTTTTACGGCCTTACGATGAAACTCGGTCCCATTGCAGCGTTCGGCGTCAACATCGAAGAGAACCGCATCGCTGTCGACACCGAGAAATTCGAGACTTCCATACCCGGCATTTTCTGCATCGGAGATATGGCCGCCTATCCCGGCAAGCTCAAACTCATTCTCTCAGGCTTCCACGAAGCAGCGCTGATGTCGCATGGCGCGTTTCACTATGTCTTCCCCGACAGGAAGCTGAAATTCCAGCACACGACATCAGCAAAGGGACTGCAGGAGAAAGTGACGGGAACGGTCCCGGCCGACGATTGATGCCCGCCAGCGCTTGCCGCCCATCCTTCGAGGCCCGGCTCCGCCGTCATCCCGTGCGCGCTGGGGCGCGAAACGCCGCTGCGCAGACACGGGATCGCTCTCCGCCCGACCATACCGCCGGCCGATCCCGGGTCAGCGACACCGCATTGCATGCTGCGTCGCATCCGGGATGACTTTGTGATTTGAATTGAGAGGCTCCCCTCAAAGCCCCTTCAATCGTTCGAGCGCTGCGGCAATCTTCTCGCGCTGCGCCTCGTATTCAGCGCGGCGCTCGCGCTGTTCCTCCACCACCTCCTCCGGCGCCTTTTCGACGAAGTTCTTATTCGACAATTTCTTGTCGATGCGCCCGATTTCGATTTCGGCCTTCGCGATCTCTTTTTCGAGGCGCGCGCGTTCGGCGGCGATGTCGATGACGCCTGCGAGCGGCAGTGCGAAGGTTTGTCCGTCATGGACGATCTGCACAGCGCCTTTCGCCGCCTCCTTTACAGTCGTGACGCTGGAAAGGCGCGCAAGGCGCAAAAACGCTTCTTCATGGACTTTCAGGCGCTGATCGCCCGCGCCGATCACAGCGAATGGTATTCGCGCGCCCGCAGGCACATTCATCTCCGTACGGACCGAACGAATCGCCGAGATAAGTCCGATCACCCAGTTCATTTCAGCCGCGGCTTCGGGCGCGTCGAGCGCGGAATGACGTTCGGGCCAGCGCGCGCTGATAAGCAGCGTGTCACGCTGCGCTGTCTCGCCCCACAGCGCTTCGGTAATGAATGGCATGAAGGGGTGGAGGAGTTTCAATATATGATCGAGAGTCCAGGCCGCCGTCTTCTGCGTTTCCGCCTTTAGCGATTCATTCCCGCCCGTGAGCGCCGATTTCGACAGCTCGACATACCAGTCGCAGAAAATGTTCCAGATAAACTTGTAAAGCGCTCCAGCCGCGTCGTTGAACCGATAAGCCTCAATCGCCCTCGTGACCTCTTCGACGAGCGCATTCGTCTCATGTATGATCCATTGATTGAGAACGTTTTGCGCCCCGCTCGCGTCGAAATCAGGGTCAAAGATGCAACCGTTCATTTCGCAAAATCGCGCAGCATTCCAGAGTTTAGTGCCGAAATTGCGGTAGCCTTCCACGCGGGCCTCGGAAAGACGGATATTCCGGCCCTGCGCAGCCTGGGCCGCAAGCGTGAAGCGCAACGCATCGGCGCCGTACTTGTCGATGAGGCCAAGGGGGTCGATCACATTGCCCTTCGACTTCGACATCTTCTGGCCCTTTTCATCCAGAACAAGGGCGTGGATATAGACATCCTTGAACGGAACGACGGCGCGGCCGCGTTTGTCCTTCATGAAGTGAAGGCCCATCATCATCATCCGCGCAACCCAGAAGAAAATAATGTCAAAAGCCGTGACGAGCACGCTCGTCGGATAATGCATTTTGAGCGCCGGCGTTTCTTCCGGCCAGCCGAGCGTTGAAAACGGCCAGAGCGCGGACGAGAACCACGTATCGAGCACGTCTTCGTCGCGCCGAAGCAGCGGCGTCGGTTTGCCTTCGCGCACCATGGAGTCGATTTCCTCCATGGTGTAGTCTTCTTCGGCCGCATATTTAGCGATCGCCTGCTCAGCCGCCTCCTCTTCCGTTTCCGCGACGAAAACCGAACCGTCAGGTCCGTACCAGGCTGGAATCTGATGCCCCCACCAGAGCTGGCGCGACACGCACCAAGGCTGAATGTTGCGCATCCACTGGAAGTACGTCTTCGTCCAATTCTCGGGGACGAAGCGCGTTTCGCCCTTTTCCACCGCTTTGATCGCTGGTTCGGCGAGCGCTTTTGCATCGACATACCATTGGTCAGTCAGCATCGGCTCGATCACAACGCCCGATCGATCGCCGAAGGGCTGCATGATCTTCTTGTCTTCAATCTTTATGAGAAGGCCGCGCGCCTCGATATCGGCGACAACCGCTTTTCGCGCCTCGAACCGATCCATGCCTCGATATTTTTCAGGAACGATCGGATCGTCCAACATACGGGCGCGCTCATCCATAAGCACATAAAGGGGAATATTGTGACGACGCGCGACTTCATAGTCATTAAAGTCATGCGCGCCCGTGATCTTGACCGCGCCCGAACCGAAATTCGGGTCCGGATATTCGTCCGCGATGATCGGGATGTAGCGGTCAGCGAGCGGCAGCAGGCACCTCTTGCCGACGATCGGGGCGTATCGCTTGTCGGAGGGGTGCACGGCGACTGCGCCATCGCCGAGCATCGTTTCGGGGCGCGTCGTCGCGATCGAGATGTAATCGCGGGTCTCCCACTCGGTCGGCTCTCCCGATTCGTCAAACGCGATCGGGAATTCATAGGTCTCGCCGTCCTCGAGCGGATATTTGAAGTGCCACATATGCCCGTCGACCTCGATGTTCTCGACTTCGAGATCGGAGATCGCCGTGAGAAGCTCGGGATCCCAATTGACCAGCCGCTTGTCGCGGTAAATGAGTCCCTCGCGGTATAATTGCACGAAAACCTTGCGGACGGCCGCAGACAGCCCTTCATCCATGGTGAACCGTTCGCGGCTCCAGTCGCAGGATGCGCCGAGCCGGCGGAGCTGCTGAGTGATCCGCCCGCCGGACTCCGCCTTCCACGCCCAGACACGGTTCACAAATTCCTCGCGCCCCAGCGTGCGGCGGTCCGGCTCCTGCCGCTCCATCAGCTGGCGCTCAACGACCATCTGCGTCGCGATCCCGGCGTGGTCCGTGCCGGGCTGCCAGAGGGTCCACTTGCCGCGCATGCGCGCGAAGCGGATCAGGGCGTCCTGCAACGTATTGTTGAGGGCGTGCCCCATATGCAGGCTTCCGGTGACATTGGGCGGCGGGATGACGATCGTGAAGGCTTCCGCGCCTGGCTCGCCCGAAGGCTCGAACGCGCCCGAAGCCTCCCACTTCCTGTAAATGTGGGATTCCGAGGCGGCGGGATCAAAGGATTTGTCAAGCATGAGCTGCGAGGCTTTCAGAGGGGCGATTGAAGATTGATGCTTATAGCCGGACCGCCGCGATGCACAAAGGCGCGGGGCCAGCTGGTTAGGAGCCTTTAAACCCTTGTTCGGCATTATCTTATCCGCCGATGCGGGCGCGAGGGCCAATAATGTTCATGCAATCGAGGGCACCGGAATCTTCAATCCGGCGGGGCGCCGGGATTGCGCTATTCTCTCTCTTCATCGCCGGCCTGTGCCTATCCGTGCCGAGCGCCGCCAAACAGAACCCGCCGCCGCAGCCATCTTCTGAGGATCTCGTTCTCGCCCAGCGCGCCAAAGAGCTGAGCAAGTCCGATCCGCGCTCAGCCGTAGAACTCGCGGAAAAAATCCTCGCCCAGCTTGATGGGCGCGAGGACCCGACATTGCGAGTCGAGGCGACGGCCGCTTGGCTTTCGGCGCTTCAGCGCTACGGTCAAAACGTCCGGGCGACAAAAGCGCTCGACGAAGCCCTCTCGGAGTTGCCGCTTGCCAAGGCTTCGCCTGAGGCGCGAGCGGACTTTGAGTCCGCCGCCGGATGGATCTCCATGGTCGCCGGAAGAACTGGAGAAGCCTATTCACATTTTCAAGAATCCTACCGGCTCTGGGCGCAGTTGGGCGATGACGATCACGCTGCCGTCCTGCTGACACAGCTTGCAGCGCTTTACAACGCAGCGGGCGACGCCGAACGCTGCCAGAAATATTATTCCGCCGCATGGAAGAAGCTCAAAGAAAAGCCTCCGACTTACGATCAGGCGGTTGTGCTCATCAACTGGTCAAATTCCTATATTGACTCGACGCCGACGCAAGCAAAGGAGGCGCTGCCTCTACTCGAAAAAGCGGAGGCCGTCGCCAGGACGCTCGGCAATCAGCGTTTGTTGGGCGCCGTGTTCGTTAACAAGAGCTCCGCTCTGATCAAACTCGACAGAATCGATGAAGCGGAAAAAGACGCGAAAAAAGCCAAAGATATTTTGCAAACATTAGGTCTTACTGACCTTCTTTCCGGAGCATATGGTTCGTTTGCGGAGATTGCGCTCCGTCGCGGTCAGTTTGACAAGGCGGCCGGATTCGCAAAACGTAAACTTGAGGCTAACATTGCGACCGGACAGAAGCTTGAAGTCCGCCAAACGCATCTGCTTCTAGCGCAAATACGTGAAGCGCAGGGCGATTATGCATCCGCCTTGCATCATTTACGGGAATATGTGGCCTATAATGATCAAATCTCCTCGCAGCAGGTCCGCAGCCGCGGAGCCATCGCGGACGCCGAACTCAAGCTGTTCAAGCGCGATCAGGAAATCCAAAACCTTGTAAATAAACAAGCAACATCCCAACGGTTACTGGCGAGAGGAAGACTCATTGTTTTAATTATGATTGTCGCCAGCCTGCTGCTCGCCAGCGCGACGGTCGTGCTTATTTTTCTCTATCGCGCGCAGCATCGCGCCAAATCACTCGCAAATGAACGCGCTCGTCTTCTCAAAATCAGCGAAGAGAAAGCGAACGCCGCCAATCGCGCAAAATCGGAATTTCTCGCTTCGCTCAGTCATGAGATTCGGACGCCGCTCAACGGGGTGCTTGGCATGGCCCAAGCGCTGACGCTGGATGAACTTGCTCCGTCGCAGCAAGGCAAGGTGGAGACCATTCTCGAGTCCGGAAAAACGCTCATGGCGCTCCTGAATGATGTGCTCGACTTGTCGAAGATTGAGGCCGGACGACTCGAGATCTCCCCTCTCGAATGCGACCTGCGCAATACGCTCGAAAGCCTGCATAGCCTTTGGAAACCCCGCGCGGCGGATAAGGGGCTCGAATTCGCCCTCACCATCGACGAGGCGGCGCCTTCCCGGCTCCGTTTCGACCCGGTGCGGGTACGACAATGCGTTTCAAATCTGATCTCGAACGCCGTCAAATTTACGCATGAAGGCCGAATCGATGTGGACATTCGCGCGATCGAGTCCGACGAAAATAGTTATCGCGTGGAAATCCGGGTACAGGACACAGGCATCGGCATGAGTGAGGCGACGATCGCCCAACTCTTCTCCCCATTCATGCAGGCTGACGCCTCCACGACCCGCCTCTACGGCGGCACAGGCCTCGGTCTTTCGATTACGCGCAAGCTGGCGCGCTTGATGGGCGGCGATATCAAGGTGGCAAGCGCGCCCGGCGAGGGTTCGACCTTCACGCTGAGCTTCTGCGCTCAGCGCTGCGCCGATGAAGGCGGCGAGGACGCATCACGGGCCGATCAGACGGAAATCTCTTCCGCCGAACTGTCTGGGCGGCGGGTGCTTGTCGTCGATGACATCGCGGTCAATCGCCAAATCGTGCGCTTGATGCTCGCGGCGAATAATGTGGAGATCGAAGAAGCCGCTAACGGCGTTGAGGCGCTGGCCGCGCTGCGCAGAAATGAATTCGCCATTGTGCTGCTGGATGTGCACATGCCTGTGATGGACGGCTTCGAAACAATCGACCGTATCAGATCCAGCGAAGAACCTTGGCGGGACATACCGGTGATCGCCTTGACCGCCGACGCGATGAGCGGCGACCGCGACAATTTGCTGGGCGCGGGGATGACTGACTACATCGCGAAACCCGTCGACCACCGCGAGCTGATTCGGGTCTGCTCAGAGGCGCTTAAACATTCGCGCGCGCCCGCGGCGGCGGCCGATGGCGCAGACAGACGCGCCCGGAGCGCATAGCGTTCGCGCGTCCCTCCAGACGAGACCGCTCAGAAGGCGCTCGCCGATGCTCACTCATCGGTTGACTGAAACCCCGCGCCGGTCGAACTCGGCAAGGCTTCCGGGACGCGTTCGCGCGCCGCAAACCTGTCCAGCCGTCACAGAACTCCGCGCCTCGTCCCGGGGCGTGCGACGATCGGCGCGATCTGTGTTCTAGCTTCGACTGACCCGCGCGGGCATTTTGCGCGAATTGCGAAGGTTAGCGGCGGCGGCGCGCGAGGCGCTGAACCTCGTCCTCGACCTTTTCCTCGACGATCGCAGGCAGGTTCGCATCCAGCCACTCCTTGACGAGCGGACGAAGCAGCTCTGTCACAATATCTTCAAGCGTGCGTCCCTCGCCAGCGGAGACGCGGACCGACTGGGAAAGCGTCTGGAAGGCCTGGCTCGCAGCCTTGGCCGTCGTCTCGGCGATTATATCGTCATCGTCATGCGCGGGTTGGGCTGCATTCGTTGGCATGAGCTGTAATTCCTTCTTGTCCCCGTATCCCCGGTCCTCATTTCGGACTGGCTCGGCTTTTGACGCGGCGGCGGCTGGCGGCGTAGCGATCGGAGGCGGCGGCTCGATCGGCCCCCGCGGTGTTTTTGACGCCTCTTTCGCGCGCGAAGCACCCTCCTCCTCGCCATCCTCGGAAATGATCCGGCGGATTGAAGCCAGGATCTCCTCCATGCTCGGTTCAGGCTGGGCGTTGGACATTGGTGATAGGCCCCTTCATGCGGCGCCGGTTGTGAGCAATGCGCAACCTGATTTGTCAGGCGCTTCGCGGAAACTATCAACCCTTCCGGTTGCGGCCAGGTTAACGAATTTTTGCCCGCCAGCTTTTCCAGACGGCCGGCCGAAGCGGTTAAAATACGAACGTCTTGGGCGCTTCGAATTCCGGCAATGCAGGCGCGCTGGCTGCATCGAAGACAGTCCGCGCGCCGATTGCCTGGCCGCTGCGGGTATAAACCACCCCTCGCACCACGCCTTGCTCGCGCTTCAGGGCCGCAAGACGCCCGCGATCCTTAAGTTGCCGAAGCAATATCACAGGCTCGACGTCGATCACGCCGCCGATAAAAATAACATCAAACGGCCCCTGTTTCGCGGCGCCTTCGCTCGGCGGCCCGACCACCACGGCGGCGTTTGTGACGCCCAGCGCCTCCAAATTCTCTTGCGCGCGCAAGGCGAGCGCTTCATCCGATTCAATCGCGACGACCATTTCGGCGAGGCGCGCCAAGACCGCCGTCGAATAGCCCGAGCCGCAGGCGACATCGAGAACGACTTCGGTCGGCCGCGGGCCGGCCACGGCGAGCAATTTGGCGAAGCTGCGGGGCGCAAGCAGGCGCCGTCCCGGGGCGTAGCCGACATCGGCGTCGACATAGGCCTTGTCGCGAAGCTCTCCAGGCAGAAAAATTTCACGCGGAACGGCCTCGATCGCCGCCTGAATCCTCAAGTCGCTGACGTCATTGGTGCGCACCTGGCTGTCGATCATACGCCGGCGCGCTTCCTTGAAATCCATGGTCCCGCAACCCTTCTATTGGAGCCGGTTGGGGGATACATGCGCCGCCCATCTCGCGCAACTGGTTGCTCTTGCGCGCCTGGGGCCGGGGCCCCAAATCCTTTTTGACCCACCGGCGCGCGCGCGCTAAGAGGGCCGGCCGGCGGACACTGCTCCTCCGGGCTGGGGCCACGTGGCGGAGTGGTGACGCAGCGGCCTGCAAAGCCGTGTACGCCGGTTCGATTCCGGCCGTGGCCTCCAGAACCCATCCCTCTGCAATTCCTCATGAATTGCCGGTTTTTCCGGGCCGCGGGCGCGCGCCGCATGAATTCGTTAACCAGAATGCTTAAAGTTTGCGCACAACCGCCCCCGCCGAGCCGTTGGCACAGCGAGCCGAAGCGAATGCGAACCCGCCGCTTGTCGCAGAGCCGCTTCCGCCTGTCGATTGGCGGTTGAGATCACAGAACCCGGTCCTATTAGCGGTATGTGACAGGCTCGGGCCGGATGGAGTCAAAGATGTATCGAGGGGGCGTCGCCTTAACGCTGGTCATGCTTGCCGGTTGCGCAAGCGTCGATCAGGGACTGCTGGACCAGCAATTGCCCAAACCGCCAGCCGCCTGGACGGCTGACGCGAGCGCCAGCGCGCAACCGACCGACGACTGGGTCGCCGCCTTCAATGACCCGCAGCTTTACGCGCTCATCGACGAAGCGATGCGGCACAACAACAATCTTCTCGCGGCGGCGGAGAACATGAAAGCCGCGATGGCGAGCGCGCACATCGCACGCGCCAATCTCTTGCCGACATTGGGCGCTTCCGCAAATGCAAGCCGCAATGCGATCGTCACAAGCCCTTCGGTGGCCGCCCAAAGCGGCGGCGGAACGACGACCGTTAACAAGCGCGTCTATCTCAACAATTACTCGCTCGGCGCCCAACTCAGCTGGGAAGCCGACTTGTGGGGGCGTCTGCTCGATGAAACGAAAGCGTCCTATCGTGACGCGCGGGCGAGCCTTCAGGACTACCGGGCGGCGCGTCTTTCGATCGCCGGCGCTGTGGCGCAAGCTTGGTATCGGTTGATCGACGCGCGCTTGCAGCGAGAACTCGCCGAGCGCGACGTGGCGGGCCGTCAGAGCAATCTGCGCGTAACGGATCGGCGATATGAGCGCGGCGTTGCGTCCAGCCTTGACGTCCGCCTCGCCCGGTCAGCGCTCGGAACAAGCCAGGCCAATCTCGCATTTCGTCAGCGCGCAGAAAAAGAAGCGGAGCGAGCCCTTGAAGTTCTGCTTGGCCGCTACCCGGCCGCCGAGGTGAATGCGGCGCAATCCCTCCCGGAATTGCATGCCCTTTCCGGCGCGGGCGCGCCCGCCGACATCCTTGCGCGCCGGCCCGATTTGCAGGCGGCGGAAGCGCGTATGCAATCGGCAGGATTAAGAGCGCGTGAGGCGCGCAAGCAATTGTTGCCGCAAATCACCCTGTCCTCGCAGATCGGCACCAGCGGCCCCAATCTGTCGGATCTGGTCGATCCGGAGCGGCTCGCGGGCAATATCGCCGCCGGTCTCCTGCAGCCTCTGTTTCAGGGCGGAAGGCTGATTGCGAATTCGAAACGCGCGCGCGCCGCGGCGCAGGCGGCGTTGCTGGATTATGCGCAAACCGCGCTCCAAGCCTATCAGGAAGCGGAGAATGCTATTTCGGCTGAAAAGTATCTCGCCGAACGCGAAAGCGCGCTCAAAACCGCTTACGAAGAGGCGGCCGCCGCCGAAGATCTGACAGAGCGTCGCTACGAAAGCGGCGCAGCGACGATCTTCAACCTGCTCGACGCACAAACAAGACGCATCTCCGCGGAAAGCGCCTATATCGACGCCACGCAGCAACGCCTTTCGAACCGCGTTGCGCTCTACCTTGCGATCGGCGGCGACTTCAAGACAAGCGAATCCGACGCCGCAGATAAACGCGCGGAGTCGGGCGGCGACAAATCATCGAGCGCTGTGTCGGGAGAGTAGCGAGAATGATACGCAAGCTGATCACCATTGTCGGCACGCTCGGGATCATATTCGGTTTCGGCCTGCTTATTGCGATCATGGCCGCGGCGCGTCCGAAAGTGGCTCCGGTCGAACCGACGATCACGCCGCCGACCGTGTTCTATACCGTCGCTGAAGCGCGATCCGTAACGCTTGACGTCGCCGCGCAAGGCGAGGTCAAGCCTCGCACCGACATTACGCTGACCTCTCAAGTGTCAGGCAAAATTGTCTCGACGGGGCCGGCGTTCGTGGACGGCGGCGCTTTCGACAAAGGCGATTTGCTCGTAAAAATCGAGGACGCTGACTATAGATTCGCTGTCACGAGCGCCAAAGCGCGTGTCGCGCAAGCGTTAGAAGCGCTCAAAATGGAAGAGGCTGAATCGACGCTCGCAGAAAAAGATTATCAGGAACTCGGCCGCAAAACCGACCCGTCCGATCTCGCTCTGCGCCGTCCTCAGCTCGCACAGGCCCGAGCCGCCTACGCCGCCGCAAAAGCTGATGAAGCCGCGGCTGAACTTAATCTCGAGCGCACAAGCGTGAGAGCGCCGTTCAAGGGCCGGGTCCGTCAACGGCTCGCCGGCGACGGACAATATGTTGCGCCCGGCTCGCAACTGGGCAGAATCTTCTCAACCGACGTCGCCGAGGTGAAGCTAGCCCTCACCGACAACGATCTTGCGCAATTGGGCCTTCCGCTGGCGTTTGCGGAAAGCAAGGAACACCCCGGCCCGCCCGTATTGCTGTCGGCGACGATCGCCGGAGAAACACATCACTGGGCCGGCCGGATCGCCCGCACGGAGGGCGCGATAGACCCATCGACACGACAGGTGTTCGCCATCGCCGTCGTCGACGATCCTTACGGCGCCGGATCGGACGCCGGCGTCCCCCTTGCAGTCGGCCTTTACGTCGATGCGCAAATCCAGGGCAAACCTTACAAAAACGCGATCGTTCTTCCCCGCTCGTCGCTTTACGGCCGCAATGTCGTTTACGTCATTAAAGACGACGACACCCTCTCGAAGCGGACAGTGAGGGTCATCGCCTCAGCGCGCGACACCGTGACCATCGCGGACGGCGTCTCCCCGGGCGAGAAAGTCGCGACGTCGCCGCTGCGGGGCGCCGATGACGGCGACAAGGTCACGCCGACGGATCCGAACGCCGCCGATCCGGACCGCAACGAAGAACCTTCGCCGATGACTGAAACTGCATCCGTCGGAGACAAGTTGTGAACGCTTTGATCGCCTGGTGGGCGCGGAACGGCGTCGCTTCGAATCTGTTGATGATCGCAATCATCATCACGGGCGTGCTATCCTTTTCGAGGATTCAACGCGAAGTTTTCCCAAGCGCATCGTTCAATGATGCGCTGGTGAGCGTGGTCTGGCCAGGCGCTTCGCCTCGGGAAATCGAACAACAGATCATTTTGCGAATTGAGGAAGCGGTTTCGGATGTCGACGGCATCGATCACGTCGAGGCGACCGCGCGAGAAGGGCGCGCGCAGGTCACCGTCTACGGCAAAGATAATATCGATACGACGCGATTCCTGAATGACATCAAAAATCGCGTTGATGGCATATCGACGCTTCCGCCGGACTCCTATCCGCCGGTTGTCCAACAGTTGCGAAACCAGAATATGGCGATCGCCGTGGCGCTTTATGGCGACCTTGACGAAAAAGAATTGAATCGACTGGCTCTGAAGCTGCGCGATGAGGTTTCGCAGCTCCCGAATGGCTCCCCTCTCGTCGAGCTCTGGGGAGACCGGCGCGAACAGGTGTCGATCGAAATCTCCGAAGAAGCGATGCGCCGCTACGGCCTCACCTTCGACGACATTGCCCGCGCAGTTCGCGGTTCGTCTTTGAATCTGGCCGGCGGCGAAGTCCGGACCGATACCGGAAACGTGCAGGTGGCGACTCGCAATCTCGCCGACACCGAATCCGACTTTGAAAAGATCGTCGTCCGACAATTGCCGGATGGATCGGTTATCCATGTCGGCGACGTCGCAAAAGTCATTGATGGATTTGAGGACGTCAAGCAGAAGCGGGAGATGAACGGCAAGCCGTCTATCACGATTGCGGTGATGGCGCCGGAGACGTTAAACATCGTCGAGCTCTCAAAATCAGTCAACAACTGGGTGAAAAAGAAGAACAAGGAGCTCGCGGGCAAAGCGACCTTGACCGTCTGGTTTGATACGGCGGACCTCTATTACGCGCGCATGCACCTCGTCTCGTCGAATGCAATCAGCGGCCTGGTGCTCGTGTTGATCATTCTGCTCTTATTCCTTCGACCCGTCGTCGCATTCTGGGTGACCGGAGGCATCCTGGTCTCAGTTGTTGGGGCGTTCATATTCATGCCCGCGACCGGCGTGTCTCTGAACATGCTGTCCTTGTTCGCCTTCCTGCTCGTCGTCGGCATATTGTGCGACGACGCAATTGTGGTCGGCGAAAACATACACAATGAGGTCGAGGCCGGAGGCAAGGGGGTCGACGCGGCGATCGTCGGCACGCAGCTCGTCGCCAAACCGGTGCTCTTCGCGGTTTTGACGACGATTATCGCTTTCCTCCCCTGGCTTTTCATGTCGGGCGGCACCTCGCAGTTCACCAAGCATATTTCCCTGACGATCGTTTACGCGCTCTCATTCTCGCTGATCGAGGCGTTCTTCATCCTGCCCTCTCACCTCGCGCATCTGAAAAAACAGTATAAAGAAGGCGTGATCTATCGGCTGCAGAGCTTCTTCGCGGATGGAATCGTGACGGTCGCGCACAAGATCTACAAGCCGATGATCGAAATGGCGTTGCACGCCAAATATTTCACAGTTGCGATATTCCTTGGGGCGTTCGCCGTCGCGGTCGCGCTGCTCGCTCAAGGATGGGTCGGATTCAAGTTTATGCCGGAAGTGCAAGGCACTTTCATTTCTTTGAGCGTTCGCCTGCCTGAAGGGGCGCCGTTTTCGCGAAGCCTCCAGATTTTCGATTCCGTTCACGACGCCGCCTACAAGATGAAAAAAGAACTCGGCAAGGTGAAGGACGGGGAAGACTATGTGAAAAACATCTACGTACGAGCGAATGAAGGGGAAGTCACCTCGTACGTTACGATCGTCGACTCCGATAAGCGCAAAGAGTCAACCGAACAAATCGCGCAAAGGTTCCGCGACACGCTCGGGGATATTCCTGACGCTGAAGAGATCAACGTCAACTACACCATCAGCGATAACGGACCGGATCTTTCATTCGGGGTCGATTCGGACAGTCTTGAGGACCTTCGCCTCGCGACGCTCGATATCCAGAATTACATCCGCACGCTTCCCGGCGTGTACGATGTCAGGAACTCGCTGCAAGCGGCCACGCCGGAGCTTCGTCTCGAACTCAAACCGGGGGCCGAACGGTTCGGCCTCACCCTTGCCGACGTCGCCCGTCAGGTTCGGCAAGCGTTTTACGGCGAGGAAGCGCAACGCCTGCCGCGAAACGGTCAGGATGTTCGCGTCATGATTCGGTATCCGGAATCGGCGCGAACTTCTCTCGCATCGATCGACACAATGCGGATTCGCACGGCGGATGGCCGCGAAGTGCCGCTCTCGGCCGTCGCCGACGCCCATTTCGAGCCGAGCTACAAGCGGATCGAGCGCCGCGATCGTCGGCGCACCGCCATGGTGACGGGGTATGTCCGCGACGGCGTGGACCGCGCCGCGCTCACCAAGGCGTTTTACGACAAATTCGTTCCGGAATGGCGCCAACGCCATCCCAATGTCTCGCTGTCGCAGCGTGGCGACCAGGAAGAGCAAGCGAAATTCGTCGTCGAATTCCTGACCCTTTACGCGGTCGCCATTTTCGCGATGTACATGCTGATTGCGATCGGCTTCGGTTCCTATTGGGAGCCGATCCTGATCATGTCGGCGATCCCGTTCGGATTCATGGGCGCCGCGTTCGGGCATTTTTTGCTCCATCTTGATTTTGCGCTCTTCTCCTTCTTCGGGGTGGGCGCGGCGGCGGGCGTCGTCGTCAACGACAACCTCGTTCTGCTCGATTACGTGAATCGTTTGCGCAAACAGGGCGAAGGCGCCTTTTCGGCGCTGGTGAAAGCCGGAGTCGGCCGCTTCCGGCCGATCTTCCTGACATCCGTCACGACCTTTTTCGGCCTTGCCCCGATGATGCTTGCCCGCTCCACCGACGCGCAATTTTTGATGCCCACCGTCGTTGCGCTGGCGTGGGGAGTCTTTTTCGCTTTGTTCGTTACCTGGTTCTTCGTGCCGTGCATGTATGCGGTCGGCGTCGACATTGCGCGTTTCTACCGTTGGGCCTGGACCGGCGAGAAGCAGCCGGCGCTTGGGGAAGGCGCTTCCCGGCGCAGTGATCTGGAAACGCCTTCCTTTGGGCCGGCGGAGTGATAATCGGCCGTTTTATTAACTCTATCTTAAGGAATCGGGCGGATTCTCGGACGGTCTTCTCCCGAGAAGATACCCCACCATACCCCACGACAGTGAGTAGCGGCCGCGTTCCCCCCAAGACGCGGCCGTCTCGCTTTTTCCGCCCCCTCCAAGGCCCAAACGGGAGTAGATTCGGGGCGAGCCCTTTGCTATATGCCGCTTTCCAAAGGCTATTCCCCGATAGCTCAGTTGGTAGAGCATTCGACTGTTAATCGAACGGTCGCAGGTTCGAGTCCTGCTCGGGGAGCCATCTAATCATCTCTGGCGGTAAACCAACGTATCCCAAAGAGCGCAATCCCTTGGTGCGTCGCGCTTTTTTTGGAAACGTGCGGAAACCGTCATGTCTGGGCAGACAGCCAAAGGCGTGACATCGAGAGTGATGCCGGCATAAGGCCGCTTTCCCGATGTCACACCTGTTCCGGCTCCGTTCTGCCTTCTTGGAAAGGGATCACGGAAGATGGCTATCGAAAATCTGACTGATGCGGCGATTCGGGCGGCCAAGCCGCAGGCGAAGCTCTATCACCTTCATGATGGCGGGGGCCTTTATCTCGCCATCACCCCGAACGGCGCGAAATCGTGGCGGATGGTCTATCGCTTCGGCGGCCGTCAACGCCGCCTGGTGCTTGGCCGCTATCCCGCGCTCGGCCTCAGCGACGCGCGCGAGAAGTGGCGCGAGGCGCGCAAGACGCTCGCGAACGGCCTCGATCCCTCGAACGAGAAACGCCGAATCGACCGGGAGCGCGCAGAGGCGCCGACAACACGTTCAAGAAATTCGCCGATGAGCTTATCGAAAAGCGCGAGCGAGAGAGCGCCTCGCCTGCGGTGCTCAAGCGAATGCGCCGCTTGATGAGTCTCGCGCGGGCCCTGCATGACCTGTCGCTCGACAAAGAGATGCTTCAGGACGTCATCAAGCGAAAGCTTTAAGGCCTGCTCGGAAAAGGACGCTGATTGACGAGCTGCGCGACATTTGGGGTGTTTCCATTCGGCGAGCCTGCGATGTCATGAAGCTG
>WGLT01000013.1 GCA_016125425.1 Alphaproteobacteria bacterium | reverse complement strand
CCGCCGCCTTCGCACCAGCCTCATGCTCCTTCAAGACGCCGATAATCTGCTCTTCCGAAAACCGTGATCGCTTCATCGTCCAGTCCCTTCTGATGGGCCGGACTCTAACTCTCCGTGGAGGAAAATCTCAGTGGCAGGTCATCGGGCGTCGGGGTTCTTGCGACCTATGCCTATGACGACTTCGGCCGGCAGGTCTCGCTGACGCGCGGCAACGGGACGGTGACGAGTTACGGCTTCGACAACATCTCGCGGCTGACCTCGCTCGCCCACGATGGTCAATTGGGGTTGGGGCCCCGATTGACGGGACGGGCGACGACCAGTCCTGGACCTTCTCCTGCGGCCCGATCGGCGGGCGATTTGGGACCCGTCCCAAATCGCTGATCCGCCTCAACTCGCGGAGGCCGGCGTCTCTTATTACAAGGCGCGGGTCTATCACCCGGTCCTCGGGCGCTTCAGGCAGACAGATCCCATCGGCTTTGCGGGCGGGTGGCCCGAAGCGCTGGCGGATGGGGTGGGATTCGAACCCACGAACGGTCGCCCGTTGCCGGTTTTCAAGACCGGTGCCTTCAACCACTCGGCCACCCATCCGCTCATGAAGACGCAACCGTTTTTCGGGGTTGTTCCGCAAACGGCTGCAGTTCGGGGCGTGAACTGGACCAATCTGCACGCCAAATCAAGCGTAAGCGGCTTGCGGAGGCGGCGGCCAAGCTCGCCGGCGCCGCTTTCTATCGCACTGCAATGGCGTGAGATTCATCGTCGCCAGAGCGCCCGGTTTCGGCAAGCCGGCGACGGCGACAACCGTATGGGCGGGCTTTCGGCCATTCATGGCCTTCTTGTAGGCCTCGTCCATAGCTCGAAAATCGCCCATGTCCTTGAGGAAGATGTTGACGCGAACGACATGATCAAGGTCCGATCCGACGGTGCCCAGCATGAGTTCAAACGATTTTATGATCTGGCTGACCTGTTGCGAGATGGTCGGACCCGCGAGGTCGCCGGTGTCCGGATCGACGCCCGCGACGGCGCCGATGGCGATGAAGTCGCCAACTTTGGCGACGTGTCTGTAGGCGCCGATCGGCGCCATGACATTCGCCGGCGTGATGAATTCTATCGACCGCGCGCCCATAGACTATGCCTTTTTCTGCGCGCCCGTTTCAGGGCCGCTCCACTCTCAGCGAGCATAGACCGATCTCGCCCGGTCCGCCGCTAGGTTGACAAGCGCCGCCGGCTGTGCGGGCCTTAAAGCATCGTTAACGACCCTCGACCGATAGGGAGGGGTCGTTTCGTAAGCAGCCGATGGCCGGACCCGTGATCCTCCCGAAGCTCAAAGCCGCCTTCTTCCGTTCCGTTCCCTTTTGCGCGCTTGCGCTTCTCGCCGCCTGTTCGACTACGCCGCCGGCCTCCGGGCCTTCGACGGGGGTCTATAAGGTCGGTTCGCCCTACAAGGTCAACGGCAAGACCTATGTCCCCCACGCGGACCCCGATTACGACAAGATCGGCGTCGCCTCCTGGTATGGCGACGAGTTTAACGGGCGCAAAACGGCGAATGGCGAGATTTTCGACAAGGCGCGCCTGTCGGCCGCGCACACGACATTGCCGTTGCCGTCGCTGGTCGAGGTCGAAAACCTCGAAAACGGCCGGCGCGTCGTCGTGCGCGTCAATGACCGCGGGCCCTTTGTCGGCGACCGGCTGATCGACGTTTCGCATGCCGCCGCGCGCGCTCTCGGTTTCGACAAGAAGGGGCTTGCGCGCGTGCGCGTGCGCTATCTCGGGCGCGCCGAACTCTCCGCGCTGGCCCCGCTTTACAAAGGCGACCAGCCGTCGGTCCGCGTCGCGTCGGCGCCGTCGCCCGCGCCGCAGATCGCGCAGCCCGCCGCGCCGGCTCCGCATTTCACGACTGCGGCGCCTGGCGGGCCTGCGGCGGCGCCGACACCGCCCGTTCAGACCGCCTCCGCCGCGCCTGCGGACTCCATGGCCAATCTCATCACGACAGCGCTCAGCGCGCCGCCCGCGCCCCGCGCTGCGCCGAAAGCCGCCGCGGCCACGGGCGAATTCTGGATCGACGTCGCGACCTATTCCGATCTCAAGGCGCTTGAACATGCGCGCCTTTCTCTCGTCAAATTCGGCGACTATCGCATCGTCACCAATCCTACGCCGAGCGGCGCATTCAATTATTCGCTGCAATCAGGACCTTATCCTGACAAAGCGTCGCTGGAGGCGAGCTTGGCGGCGCTGCGCGAAGCGGGCTATTCTGACGCCAGAGCGGTTTCGGATCTGGGGCTATGCGCCGCCGAACCGCAGCAGAACCAAATCGCAACCTGTTGAGGACCCGGAAGGACGGAAGAATGAAATTTGCTCTCGCGCTGGCTGCTTTGTTTGTCGCCGCGCCTGCGCTCGCCGCTGACGACTCGCCGATCACGACGCCCGCCGCCCATGCGATCATCATGGATTACGCGACCGGCGACGTCCTTTACGAGAAAGCCGCGGAGGCGCCGACGGCGCCGGCGTCTATGAGCAAGCTCATGACCGTCGCGATCGTCTTCGAGAAGCTCAAGCGCGGCGAGTTGAAATTGACCGACGAGTTTTCGGTCAGCGAAAAGGCCTGGCGCATGGGCGGCTCCAAAATGTGGGTGCGCGTGAACACGAAGATCCCGCTAGAGGATCTCCTGCGCGGCATTGTCATCGATTCCGGCAATGACGCCTGCATTGTCGTAGCGGAGAACATCGCTGGCTCGGAGGAAGCGTTCGCCGAGCTCGAGAACAAGAAAGCGCGCGAATGGGGGCTCAATAATTCGAGCTTTGCAAACGCTACGGGCTGGCCCGATCCGGGTCAGAAGATGAGCATGCGCGATCTCGCCACGCTCGCGCGCAAGATCATTCACGACTATCCGGAATATTACGCGCTGTTCAACGAGCGCGAGTTTACCTGGGAGAAGATACGCCAGCAAAACCGCAATCCGATCCTCGGCGCGGTCGACGGCGCGGACGGCCTCAAAACCGGGCATACGGAAGAATCCGGCTATGGCCTTGTCGCCTCGGCCGTTCAGCACGGCGTGCGGCGCATCGTTGTTCTCAACGGACTGTCCTCCGAACATGAACGCGCGACTGAGGGCGCGCGCATGCTGCGTCTCGCCTTCAACGATTTCACAACGAAAACGCTCTACAAGCCTGGAGACATCGTCGGCGACGCCTCCGTCTTCAAGGGCGCGGAGAGCTCGGTTCCGCTTATGACGAAAGAGCCCGTCTCGCTGATCCTTCACCGTTCGGCGGCGAACGACATCAAGACGACCGTGGTCTATGAAGGCCCCGTCACGGCGCCGATCGCGGCCGATCAGCAGATCGGTTATCTGAAGGTCGACACCGGCGCGGGAGCGCCGCGCGAATATCCGCTCTATGCGGCCAAACCCGTGAAGGAGACGGGGGTCTTCGGCAAGATCGCGATCGCAGCGAAGCGGCTTCTCGCCCGGCCCAGCGCGGCGCAGGCCGCCGAGACCGCACGCTGATATGAACGGTCCCGCCGCAGGCGCACGTCGCGGACCCTTCATCAGCTTCGAAGGCGGCGACGGCGTCGGCAAGTCGACGCAGATTTCGCGCTTGGCCGCGCGGCTCCGGGAAAACGGGCAGGAGGTCGTGACGACGCGCGAGCCGGGAGGCTCGCCGGGGGCGGAGGCGATCCGCGCTCTGCTCGTCAGCGGCCCCTCTGACCGCTGGTCGCCGATGGCGGAGGCGCTGTTGATGTTCGCCGCCCGCGCCGACCATCTCGAGAAGACGGTCAATCCGGCGCGCGCGCGCGGCGCGGCGGTCCTTTCCGACCGCTTCGCCGACTCGTCCATGGCCTATCAGGGGATTGCGGGCGCGCTCGGCGAAGACCAAGTGGCGGCGCTTCACCGGCTCGTCGTCGGCGAAGACGGGCCCGACCTGACGATCATACTCGATGCGCCGATCGAGATCGGTCTCGGTCGCGCCGGCGCCCGGGGCGGGAACAATCGCTTCGAGGCGAAGGGACCGGCTTATCAGGAAAAGGTGCGCCAGGCGTTCCTCGAGATCGCCGCGCGCGAGCCGGGGCGCTGTGTTGTCATTGATGCGGCGCGCGACGCCGATGCTATCGAGGCGGATATTGTCCGGGCCGTTCAGCAAAGGCTCGGCCTCGGTTAAGCCGGCCCGCCTCTTCAATCGGGGGCGGCGAGCGCCTATGCAGGGTTCATGAGCGACGACCAGCCTGTCCCGCACCAGCGCGAGAACATCATCGGCCGCGCCGAGCTTGAGGCGGCGCTGCGCGAGAGCTTGCGCGAGGGCGCGCTTTCGCATGGCTGGCTCATCGCCGGCCCGCCGGGGGCGGGCAAGGCGACGCTCGCCTACCGGCTCGCGCGGGCGCTGCTCGATCCCGCCGCGCTGTGCGATGACGCGTCCCTGCGCGTCGGGGCCGACAGCAAGGTCTTCCGCCTGATCGCAGGCGAGGCTCATCCGGACCTCTTCGTCGCCGCGCGCCGATATGACGAAAAGAAAGACCGGCATCAGACTGAAATTTCAGTCGATACGGTGCGCGATCTCAATCATTTCCTGAACCAGACAGCCGGTTTCGGCGGCTGGCGCGTCGCGATCGTCGACACGGCCGACGACCTCAACCGCAATGCGGCCAATGCGCTTTTGAAGTCGCTCGAAGAACCGCCGCCCAGAACCGCGATCCTGCTGTGCGCGAACGCGCCCGGACGATTGCTCGCGACCATCCGGTCGCGCTGCCGGCGGATCGATTTGCGGCCGGTCGCGGACGCCGAAATTATCCGTCTGCTGATGGACGAGGCTGGACTCGATGAACGCGACGCGCGGGCTGTTGCGGCGGCGGCGCACGGCCGGCCGGGCTATGCGTTGACGCTGGCCGCCGGAGAGGGGCGCGAGGCGATCGCGGCGGTCGAGGCGTTTCTTTCAGCGTCGCTCGGCGCGGGCGATGTCGGGCGCGTCGCGGCCGCGCTGACGGGAAAGGCCGCCGCCGAGCGCTGGACGATTTTCAAGGACAGGCTGATGGAGCGCCTGCGCGACGCCGCGCGCGCCGGCGCGCGCGGCGAAGAAGGCGAGGGCGCGCTCGCCGGAATGGCGCCTGCGACCCTGCTCGTCGCGAGCGAACGACTCGGCGCGCTGCTGGAGCGCGGCGACGCGCTCAATCTCGACCGGCGAGACCTGATCCTCGCCATGGGCCGCACGCTGCATGCGGCGGCGTTGACCCGGGCGGCGTGAGGCGGCGATGCTCATCGACAGCCATGTCAATCTGCACTCGGAGAAATTCGCCGGCGATCTTGACGAGGTGATCGCGCGCGCGCGCGAAGCGGGCGTCGCCGGCATGCTGACTATCTCCGACAGGCTGGAATCGACGGACGCGATCAAATCGCTCGCCCGGTCTCACGCCGGAATTTGGCGCTCGGTCGGCGTTCATCCGCATTATGCGAAAGACGCGGCCGATCTCGCCGCCGGAACGCTCATCGATCTCGCGGGCGCGCGCGATGTGGTTGGGATCGGCGAGTGCGGCCTCGATTTCTACTATCAATTTTCTCCGCGCGACGCACAGGAAAGCGTCTTTCGCGCGCATATCGCGGCGGCGCGCGAGACTGATCTGCCGCTCATCATCCATACGCGCGATGCCGATGCCCGCATGCTTGAATTGTTGTCGGAGGAATATGCGAAGGGCGCGTTCACGCCGCTGCTGCATTGCTATACGGGCGGTCCCGAACTCGCCAAAGGCGTGCTCGCCATGGGCGGATATATTTCGTTCTCCGGAATTATCACGTTCAAGAACGCCCGGGATATCCGGGAGATCGCGAAATCCGCGCCGATGGACCGCATTATTATCGAAACCGACTGCCCCTATCTCGCGCCGGTTCCGATGCGCGGGCGCCGAAACGAGCCGGCCTATGTCGTTTACGTCGCCGAAAAGCTCGCCGAGATAAAAGGAATGACGCGCGATGCGGTCGCCACGGCCACGACGGAAAACTTCTTCCGCCTATTCTGGCGCGCGCACGGGGCGGGCGAATGAGCGAAAAAATCATCGCAACGGTTCTCGGCTGCGGGTCTTCGGGCGGCGTGCCGCGCCTGGGCGGGCCGGACGGCGCCGGCGACTGGGGCGCATGTGATCCTGACGAGCCGAAAAACCGGCGGACGCGATGTTCTCTGCTCGTGCGTCGCGGACAGGGCGATCATTCGACCGCAATCCTCATTGACACTTCGCCCGATATGCGCGTCCAGCTGCTCGGCGCGCAATGCCGGCGTCTCGATGCGGTTTTCTACACCCACGATCACGCGGATCAGACGCATGGCGTCGACGATCTGCGCGTTTTCGCGCTTCAACAGCGCGCGCGCGTGCCCGTTTTCATCGACGAGAACACGAGCGGACGCATTGTCGAACGGTTCAGCTATTGCTTCGTTCAAAAGGAAGGCAGCTGGTATCCGCCGGTGCTCGAAAAGCGCGTTATGCCGGCATGCGGCGAAACAATCGAGATTGTGGGCGAGGGCGGCCCTATTCCCGTCACGCCGTTTCTCCAGCATCACGGACCGGTCGACTCGCTCGGCTTCAGAATCGGGGACATCGCCTATTCAAGCGATGTCGTCGACCTGCCGGAAGACAGCTTTGAAATTCTCGACGGGGTTCGCACATGGATCGTCGACGCGTTGCAAATGAAGCCGCATGGCACGCATGCGCATCTTGAAAAGACGCTGGAATGGATCGCGCGGGTTAAACCGGAGCGCGGCGTGCTCACCAATCTTCACGTCACAATGGATTATGCGACCCTCAGGCGCAGCTTGCCGGCCGGCGTCGAGCCGGCATTTGACGGCATGACCATCGAGGGCGCGGTTTGACCCGGATATGAGCGCGCCGGATCTTCAACCCGGGAGTCTGCGTCTTGGTTTCGGCTGCGCCGGCGCCTGGGCGAAACCCTGGTTTTCTGAGCGCAAGGCGCGCGCGGTCCTGCTCGCGGCGCTCGAAGCGGGCGTACGTCACATCGACACAGCAGGCTTTTATGCGAACGGCGAAGGCGAAAGCCGCTTGGGGCGCGCGCTCAAGGAGTTCGGCGAACCGGTGTTCGTCAGTACAAAGACGGGAACGCGGCTGCGTCCGGGAAAACCGCCGGCCAAGGATTTTTCAGATGCGTCGATCCGTGCCGATGTCGAGGCGAGCCTCGCCCGTCTCGGGCGCGAACGCATAGACCTTCTATACCTGCACGGACCGAGCGACGCCGCGCTCGGTCCGGCGCTTGAAACGCTCAATGCGCTGAAAAAGGAAGGCAAGATCGCGCTCGCGGGCGTTTGCGCGCAGGGCGCCTTTCTGGAAAGGGCGATCGCGGCCCCCGGCGTCGACGTTGTTATGGGCGTTTATAACGTGTTCCAACGCGCGCATGCGGACGCCTTCGCGCGCGCCAGGGGCAGGGGGATCGGCGTCGTCGCCATCGCGCCGTTGGCGCAGGGGCTTTACCGGCGCGGACTGTTTCTGCCGCGATCGCCGGCGGATCTGTGGACGGCGGCGCGGGCGGTCATCGTTAAACGCGAGGATCTGCGGCTGGCGCGGGCGGGCCGCGCGCTTCTCGAAGGCGTCGACGGCTGGTCTGCGGCCGAAGTCGCGCTCGCCTTCGCCCTCGCCAATCCGAATATCGACGTCGCCATCGCCTCGACGACGCGGCTCGCCCATCTCGCCGGCCTGGTCAGGGCGAGCCGGCGCGCGCTGCCGCCCGAAATCTCGAAAAAACTTGAACGCGGCGGCCTTGACGCTTCCGTCAGCCAATCCTAGCTAAATCCGGTTCACCCGGAGGCGTTCCCATGAGCGACAATCCTGTCTTCGCCGAGATTCAAAAAAAGATCGACGAAAATCCCGTCATGCTGTTCATGAAGGGAACGCCGCAATTCCCGCAATGCGGATTCTCCTCAGCTGTGGTTCAGATCCTCGATTACCTCGGCGTCGAATTCGGATCCGCGAATGTGCTCGCCTCCGACGACCTTCGGCAGGGAATCAAGGAATTTTCCGATTGGCCGACCATTCCGCAGCTTTACGTCAAAGGGGAGTTTGTCGGCGGCTGCGATATCGTCCGGGAAATGTTCGAGTCGGGCGAGCTCAAGACCTTCCTCGCCGAAAAAGGCGTTCCCGTCGCCGCCTGACAACTCACCGTCCTCGCAGGGCGCAATAGAGCAGTCGCGCCGACGCCGCGTTCGGCCCGAGCGCGATCGAGCGCCAGGCGTGTTTGCGCGCAGCGGCCTTGCGGCCGCTCTGCAGGGCCCACCAGCCCCATTTGCGATGCGCGGCGGCGCGATTCATCGGCGCCGAGAGAATGGCGACGTTGTTCAATTCGGGTCCGTCGCCGCGAAGGCCGCGACGCGCGCGCGCCGCAGCGATGACGGCGCCGATTGCACGCGCCTGCTCGACGCGCATCCGGTAGCCGACCCGGTTGAAATGCTCGCGGTAGAAAAGCAGCGGCTCGCGCAAATTCTCCACGCGTCCCCGCTCCGCCATTTTCAAAAAAAAGTCGAGGTCCTCGACGCCGCGATAGTCTGAGCTGTAGCCGCCGATCGAGAGAGCGATGTCTTTTCGATAACATACGGCGGGGTGGTAGATGAGCTGCCCGCCGGCGTTCATCAGGCCGCTGTCTATTTCGTCATGCGTGAAAGCGTCGCCCATTTCGCGCAATTCGTCCCCATCCGGATCGATAACTATGACGCGCGCGCCGACAAGAACGGCGTCGGGATGCGCCTGCAAGAAGTCGAGTTGCCTGGAGAATCGTTCCGGCAGGCTGATGTCGTCTGCGTCCATGCGCGCGATGATGTCGGCCTGCGCAAGAGAAAGGCCTTGATTGAGGCGCGCTGAAACCCCGCGATTAACGCCGTCGCAGTAAAAACGGATACGTGCGTCACGCGCGGCGAACGCCCTTGCGATCTCGGGCGAAGCGTCCGTCGAGCCGTCATCGATGATGATGAATTCGAAACGCGGCTCGGTTTGGTCGAGAATGCTTGAAATAGCCGCGGAGAGGTAAGGCTCGCAATTATAGACCGGCAACAGAACGGACAGCGCGGGTTGGGTCATAAATTCTCTTGCGGCGCGGTTTCTTTGCAGATACGGACGCCTGCGTCCGGCGCCCGTCAATGTCCGCGTAGCGCGCAGAATACGAGCTTCATGGTCTCGCGGTCCAGCGGATCGCCTGCGAGCGCCTTGAACGCGTATTTGCGGGCCGTCGCGATGTTTCCTCCGGTGAGCGCCCACCAGCCCCAGATGCGATAGGTTGCGGCGCGCGTGCGGGGCGCACGCCGCGGGCGCGGCGGCGCAGGACTCTCGACGTCTGCGACGGCGCGGCGCAATCGCGCGCGCCGCAAAGACTCATCGATCGCACGCTCCTGTTCGGCGACGCGCGCATAGCCGGCTGAATCGAAATGCTGGCGATAGCGTAAAAGCGGTTCCGGCAAATTCGCCAGTCGGCCGATCTCGGCCAGCCTCAGAAAGAAATCGAGGTCGCTCGCCACGCGGAAACTTTCATCATAACCGCCGACGGCGCGCGCCGCCTCGGCGTGAAACATGACGCTCGGATGGTAAACGAGTTGGCCCCGCCCGTTCAGCAATCCCTCGTCGATTTCGTCATGCGTCAGCGCGTCGCCCATCTCCATCAACGGCGCGCCTTCGGGGTCGATGAGCAGGACGCGCGTTCCGACAAGAACCACATCGTGATTGGCATCCAGGAATGCGCGCTGTTTTTCGAGCCGTGTCGGCTCGCTGATGTCGTCGGCGTCCATCCGCGCGATCAGCGGACGGGTGGTCAGCGCAAGCGCCTGATTGAGGCGGGCGGTGATCCCGCGATTGCATTTGTCCGCGATCACCCGGATGCGCGCGTCCAGCCTGGCGTAGGCGCGGGCGATATCGGCCGAGCCGTCCGTCGAAGCGTCGTCGAGAACGAGGAACTCGAAATCAGATTCGGTCTGGGCGAGCATGCTCTCAATCGCTTCGCCCAGAAATGCGGCGCCATTATAAACCGGCAGGACGACCGAAATCATCGCCGAAGCTCCTCTACATTCTCGCTTTCCGATCTGCGCGGGGTACGGTTCCGCTCCGAGGGCGCACTGTGCCAGAGTCGCGCCGATTGCGAGCCCGGTCTGGGACGTTCTACGGTGGCGTTATGGACGCTCAGACCGCCCGCACAGGCTTGCCGCGAAAATTCGAAGACTGGTTCGCGGGGCGCGGCTGGCGTCCGAGGCGGCATCAGCTTGACTGTCTCGCGGCCGCGCGAGCCGGGCGATCACATCTCCTGATCGCGCCGACCGGCGGCGGCAAGACGCTCGCCGGTTTTCTGCCGAGCCTGATCGAGCTTGCCGAGCAGGGCGGCGGGCGCGGCCTGCACACGCTTTACGTTTCGCCGTTGAAGGCGCTCGCCGTCGACATCGCGCGCAATGTCGCCGCGCCCGTCGCAGAGATGGGCTTGCAGGCGACGCTCGAAACGCGGACCGGCGACACGCCCGCCTCGCGCCGCCAAAGGCAGAAATTCAACCCGCCCGACATTCTGCTGACCACGCCGGAGCAAGTCGCCTTGCTGCTCGCAAACAGGAAAGCCGCCGAATTATTTCGCGGGCTGAAGTGCGTGATCGTCGATGAGTTGCATTCGATGATCGCGGTCAAGCGGGGACATCTGCTCGCGCTCGGTCTTGCGCGGTTACGCAGGCTCGCGCCCGGCCTTCGCGTGACGGGTCTTTCGGCCACGGCGCCGGACGCCCAGCCGCTCCTCGATTTCCTCGTCCCGATGAACGCCGGCGCCGATCCGCCTCTCTTGATACGGGCGCCGGGCGGGACAAGGCCCGTGGTTCAGGTTCTGCATTCTGAGACGGATATTCCCTGGGCCGGGCATACCGCGCGCCACGCCTATGCGGAGGTTTACGAAGCGATCCGCCGTTCGAAGATGACGCTCGTCTTCGTCAATACCCGCAGCCAGGCCGAACGCGTCTTTCAGGCGCTGTGGCGGATGAATGACGACAATCTGGCGATCGCGCTCCATCACGGCTCGCTTGACGTCGAGCGGCGCCGCAAGGTGGAGGCCGCGATGACGAAGGGAACGCTGCGCGCGGTCGTATGCACTTCGACGCTCGATCTCGGCATCGACTGGGGCGATGTCGATCTTGTCATCCAGATGGGGGCGCCGAAGGGATCGAGCCGGCTCACGCAGCGGATAGGCCGCGCCAATCACCGCATGGACGAGCCGTCTTCGGCGTTGCTTGTGCCCGGCAATCGCTTCGAGGTTCTCGAGTGTCTGGCTGCGAAGGAGGCGATTGAGAATGGCGCGCTTGACGGCGAGCCGCCGCGCGAGGGCGCGCTTGACGTCCTCGCCCAGCACATTCTCGGCATGGCCTGCGCCGAACCTTTCGAGGCGGATGATCTTTACAAAGAGGTTACCAGTGCTGCGCCCTACGCCGCTCTCTCGCGGGAGGCGTTCGACGAAACTTTGAACTTCGTGGAGACCGGGGGCTATGCGCTCAAGAACTATGACCGTTTCCGGCGCATCGTGAAATCGCCCGACGGCCGGCGCCGCGTCAGAAATCCGGTCGTCGCGCAGCAATACCGAATGAATGTCGGCACGATCGTCGAGGCGCCCGCCTTCAATGTGCGCATCGTGTCGGGCGCGCGTCCCCTTCGCGCAGGGCGCAAACTCGGGACGGTCGAGGAATGGTTCATAGAAGGCCTCACGCCCGGCGACACATTTTTGTTCGCAGGCGAAGTCTGGCGTTTCGAGGGCGTCGCCGGGACTGACGCCTTCGTTTCGCGCGCGCCGGACGCCTCGCCGCAGGTCCCGAGCTGGAATGGCGGCAAGTTTCCGCTGACGACCTATTTGGCCGATCGCGTCCGTCACATGATCCATGAAGAGCGTGATTGGCCCGCATTGCCGGGAGCGCTGCGCGACTGGCTCGAAACGCAACGCGCCGTTTCGCGGATACCGAAGCCGGATGAGCTGCTGATCGAGACTTTTCCGTATTCGAACCGGTATTTTCTTGTCTGCTATCCGTTTGACGGGCGGCTCGCTCATCAAACCCTCGGCATGTTGTTGACGCGCCGTCTCGAACGGCTCGGCCTGCAGCCGCTCGGCTTCACGCCGACGGAATATTCCCTTTCCGTCTGGGGCAGGCGCGACATGAGCGGCGTCGACCTCGACGATCTCTTCGCTGAGGACATGCTCGGCGACGATCTGGAGAACTGGCTGTCGGAATCGATGCTGATGAAACGCACCTTCCGCAATTGCGCCGTGATCGCCGGGCTGATCGAACGGCGTTATCCGGGACAGGAAAAGACAGGCCGGCAGATATCCTTCTCGGCCGACCTCATTTACGATGTTTTGCGCGAACACGAGCCGCAGCACGTTCTCATGAAAGCGGCGTGGTCCGACGCCGCAGGGGGATATCTCGATCTGAAGCGCCTCTCGGGCCTGCTCGCGCGCGTCAAAGGCCGTCTCGTTCACGCAAGGCTCGACCGGGTTTCGCCGCTTGCCGTTCCCGTGATGCTCGAAATAAACAAGGAGACCATTCACGGCGAAGCGCAGGAGGCGATGTTGCAGGACGCCGCCGACGCGCTGATCGAAGAGGCGATGGGTGACGGCGGACGGCGTGTTTATTGAGCTTGGCGGGGCGCGTTTCACGCCGACGCCGGAAGGCGCGTTGTGGTGGCCGCAAAAAGAAGCGCTGATCGTCTCCGATCTGCATTTCGAGAAAGGCTCGTCCTTCGCCGCGCGCGGCGTTTTTCTGCCGCCTTACGACACGCGGACGACGCTGAAGCGGCTCGGCCGCGTTGTCGCGACGTTCAAGCCGAAACGAGTGATCTCTCTGGGCGACGCTTTTCATGACGGCGGGGCCGAGGCGCGGATAGACG
The DNA here is from genome assembly GCA_016125425.1 of Alphaproteobacteria bacterium. GTDB lineage: Bacteria > Pseudomonadota > Alphaproteobacteria > Caulobacterales > Parvularculaceae > Amphiplicatus. Next base: position 124,280 of record WGLT01000013.1, on the reverse strand, counting down.
AGAGGGACGCCGAGACTCTTGAGCGGCTTGTCGCCAGCGTGCGCTGGACCTGGGTGCTCGGCAATCACGATCCGGCTCCGCCGAAACGCTTTGCGGGCGAGGCTGTCGCCGCCGAACGGATCGGCCGTCTGACTTTCCGGCACGAACCGGCGGCGGGCCCGGCGGAAGGCGAAATCGCCGGCCATCTTCACCCTTGCGCGCGGGTACGGACGGAAAGCCGCGTCCAGAGACGCCGTTGCTTTGCGACCGACGGCGCGCGGCTCGTCATGCCGGCATTCGGGGCCTATGCGGGCGGGCTCAACTTGCTCGACGAGGCGTTCGCCTGCATCCTTCAGAAGCCGGTCGCCTGGGTGATGGGGCGCGCGCGCGTCTATCCGATCGCGCCCGCCTTGCTGGTCGCTGACCCGCCGGCCGCGGCGCGGCTGGCGATATGAAAGGGCGAATCGCCGCGGCGAGAGCCGCCAGGGCGGGTTTCGTTAACCTTTGACGGGGCGGCGCGCAGGTTTCAGGGAAGAGCGGGCGCCAAGCCCATCTGACCGAGCACGCTCCAGCCCGTCCCGATCGCGAGGGAGAGGATGACGAGGATACAGAGCGCTGTCAGCCCGCGTGCCATGGGCCGGCCCTTGCAGAATGCGGGCCAAAGCCGCGCGCCGCGAGGTTGACACGGACCGCTCGCGCGGCTATCCCGCGCCCTCCAAATCGTCGGTGGCCCCATGAAAGTCCGCAGTTCGCTCAAGTCCCTGAAAAATCGGCACAAAGACTGCCAGATCGTGCGCCGCAAGGGCCGCGTCTATGTGATCAACAAGACGCAGCGCCGCTATAAAGCGCGCCAGGGCTAGTCCGCCCCCCCCGGGCTCACCCCAAATTCGCCAAATTGAGTTGGAACGGTAACCGCAATCCCGGTAGACTTTCGCCTGTGCGGTTTTTCGTTTTGGCGCTTATCGGCGCAGCTTTGCTGGCGCCTGCGGCTTCCGCGGATCAGACGGATCCGCGGCTCGACGCCCTGTTTAAGGAATTGCGGACTGGCGACGCCATCAGCGCGGAGGCGACCACCCAGCGCATCCTCGATATCTGGGCGCATTCCTCGTCTGACACCGTCAACCTTCTCTATCAGCGCGCCCTCGCCAGCGCCGATCAGGGCGATTACGACCTCGCGCTCGAGCTTCTCGATCATGTCGTCGGCCTCGCCCCGCATTTCATGGAAGGCTATGCGATGCGCGGCGTCATCCGGCTGAATGAGAAGGACCAGTCCGGCGCGATCGCGGATTTTTCGAAGGCGCTCGAGCTTGAGCCGCGGCAGTTCGAAGTGCGCATTGCGCTCGCCCAGATTCTCCTCGCCAACAAGGCCAAGCGCGAAGCCTATGAAATGCTCGAAAAGGCGCTCGAATGGAATCCCCATGACGAGGAAGCGCGCCAGAAGGCGCGCGCGCTGCGCCGCCAGCTCGACGGGCAGGAGATTTAACCGGGCGGCGCCCTCCGTCGCTGGGTCAAATGCGAAAACATTGTCGCAAATTTCCGCGCGGATAAGTTGAAACCGCGCCTGGACGAAAAATTTTTTCGTCGATTTTGCGCGCCGCCGGCAAAGCCTTTTCTCCGTTGACGCGACGCCTCATGCGGGAATTCCCCGATCGGGGCGTTCGATAGTTATCGAACGGCTTTTCCACAGACTTATCCTCACAGCGTCGGGCGTCGTCCTGGCGGGCGCGTTCGGCGACTTGGCTCTTTGACAATGTGAATCGATGCGCCGGAACGGCCGATGCGGGCTGTTCCGGCGGGAAAACCGGGTCCCCTCGCGTTTTGCGCAGCGCCAGGCGCGCCGCCGCGCGAGGGGGCGGGTTTCCACAGGGCAGGGGAAAATTTTTTCCCTGTGGAAAACTCACGCAGCGCCTCGCAGAAGTTTCCACACCGGCTTGAACGGCGCGGCGACGCAGCCTCATTTCGACTCGTCGGAAATCGCTCATGGTCCGTCTACGGATCATGGGCGGCGTGAAGCGGGAGTTGAAAGATGGCGGACGGTTCGGCGAGCGTTCAAAAGGCGGCGGACGGCGCAACGACAGTCGCGGCGGACCGGCTGAGGTCTTTCATCGAGCGCGTCGAGCGGCTCGAGGAGGAAAAGGCCGCCATCGCCGGCGACATCAAGGAGGTCTACGCCGAGGCCAAGGGCGAAGGCTATGAGACCAAAATTCTCCGGCAGGTCGTGCGTCTCAGAAAAATGGACCGCGCCGACCGGCAGGAGCAGGAAGCGCTGCTGGAGCTCTATCTTTCGGCTCTCGGCGAAGCTTGACGGCGCCGCGCGGGCCTAGCGGGCCTCCCCCGCCGCAGCGAGCAGACGGCTGAACACAGCGGAAAGATTGGCGCGCACGGCGTGATTGGCCGCGCAGCGCCGGCGCGCGGCGTCGGCGAGTTCGCCGTCGCCGACGGGGCCGGCCGCGCCTTTCGGCGCGCAGCGAACGGATTCGAAGCTGCTCGCCGGGGCGGGGTTGAGTTCGGCGGCTTTCATCATGGCGGCGAGTTCGGCTCTAGTGCGGGCCTTGGCGAGGGCGAGGCGCGCATCGGGGGCTTTTCCTTTGCGCGGCGCCCGGGCGGTAAAGCCCGTTTCAAATGTCTGTTCGAAGAGAATTTCGCCCGTTGCGCGATCCTGAATGCGGTAGCCGATATCGACGAGGGCCGTCGTGCTCTTGGCGGCGGGCCGGTCGTCCATGTCGAACGCATAGGCGGACGCGGACAGAACGTAACGCGCCGCGCGCGCGCTGCGCGCGTTCAGGCCGAAAGCGGCGAGAGATTTCCTGAGCGCTGCGCGAAGATCGGCCTCGGAGCCCGGAAACGCCGGGGCGACGACGACTTCGCCGAGGGCGATCGAGCGCCCCGCCGCCCGGGCTGCGATCTCGCGCAAGGCCGGCGAAGGCGCGGCGGCGACGAAGGAAGGGTCGATGCGCGTCGCGTCTTTCGCCGAAGCCGGTCCGGCCGCGCCTGCGGCGATTGCGGCCGCGACGGCGAAAGCAAGAGCGCGCGTCATCAACTCGCCCGTTTCACCTCGATATTGTGGTCGCGCAGCTTGCGATAGAGCGTCGAGCGACCCATTCCGAGCCGGCGCGCGACTTCGGACATGCGCCCGTCATAGGTGTCGATCGCCAGCCGAATGAGATCGCGTTCGATCTCCTCGAGAGAACGCAGATTGCCTTCCCGGTCGAAGACGCGGATGGGGCTGTCGGAGGTCGGCGCGGCTTCGATGGGCGGCGGGGCGTCGCTTTCCGCGACGTCGTCGTCCTCGCTACGGGCGGGCGCGAGGATCGGCGGGCCGACATCGACGCCGGCCGCCTCGAACTCCGACGCAAGAAGCGGAAAGTCGGCCGCGGTGAGATAGGGGCCTTCGGCGAGCACGACCGCCCGGAAGATCGTGTTTTCGAGCTGGCGTACATTGCCCGGCCAAGGCTGGCGCATCAGCACGTCGAGGACTTCATGCTGGGCGCCGAGAATGTCGCGCCGCTCTTGCGCGTTATAGCGCTCGATGAAATGGTCGATCAGCGCGGGAATGTCTTCGGGACGGTCGCGCAGGGGCGGCGCGACGATCGGGAACACATTGAGGCGATAGAGCAGGTCTTCGCGAAAGGTTCCCTGCTTCACGGCTTCGGTGAGATCGCGATTGGTCGCCGAGATAAAGCGCACGTCGACTTTCACCGGGCGCTTGGCGCCGATGGGATCGACTTCGCCTTCCTGCAGGACGCGCAAAAGCTTCACCTGCATGTCGAGAGGCAGTTCGCCGACTTCATCGAGAAAGATCGTGCCGCCGTCGGCTTCCTGGAACTTGCCGATATGCTTGCCGACCGCGCCGGTGAACGAGCCTTTTTCGTGCCCGAAGAGGATGCTTTCAACGAGATTTTCGGGAATGGCGCCGCAATTGACCGTGATGAACGGCCGGCGCGCGCGCTCGGACGAGCCCTGAATGGCGCGCGCGATCATCTCTTTGCCGACGCCGGATTCGCCCGTGATCAAAATCGGTATGTTCGACGCCGCCGCGCGCTCGCCGAGACGGATGACATGGCGAAGCGCAGGGCTGTCGCCGATGAGATCCTTGAATCCCATCGAGCCTTCCTGCTTGCGCTTAAGCCGGGAGACTTCATCTTTGAGGACGGTGAGATTGAGCGCGTTGTTGATCGAAACGATGACGCGTTCCGGGCTCGCGGGCTTGACGAAAAAGTCCGATGCGCCGTTCTGCATCGCCTGCACGACGGTGTCGATGCCGCCCTGCGCCGTCAGCACGATGACGGGCAGATCCTCGCGATAGGATTTGGCGCGCTTCAACGTCTCCATGCCGCCCAGCCCCGGCATGCGGAGATCGAGCATGATTAGGGAAACCTCCGCTCCCTGAGGGCTCTGCAGCAGGGCGAGCGCGTTTTCGCCGCTATCCGCCTGAAGGACCGGATAGCCGGCCTTTTCGCAGACAGCGCGCATCAGCCGGCGCTGCGTCGGATCATCGTCAACGATAAGGATGGTTTTCGTCGCCATCGCGAAAGGGATCCTTTAAGACGGATAAATCTCCGTTAGAGATATCGCGAGCGAGTAAATTTGCGCTTAAACCGTTTCATATCGGGGCAGACCGATTGGTTAATAATTCGTTTGCGGAAGATGGACGCCGGCGCCCATGGCGCTTCCCGCCTGCCCCGCAATGGTTTATGAGGCGTGGCCGCGCGTAAGAGGAGAGGACGGCGCAAACATGGCTGACGAGACCAGACAAGACGAACCGATACGCCCCCTTGCCGGCTTGAAAGGGGTAAAGCCGCCTGCGCCTCAATGGTTCGAATGGGCGCTCGCTCAGCCCTCCGAAGAGGGCTCGGTCGACGTCGCGGGCGCCGAGATCCGCTATTCCGTCTGGGGCGAGCCGGACCGGCGCGGCCTTGTCTTCGTCCATGGCGGGCGGGCGCACCGCAATTGGTGGCGTCCTTTCGCGCCCTATCTCGCTGACCGGCATCGCGTCGTCGCTTTCGACGTTTCTGGCATGGGCGATTCCGGCTGGCGCGACCGCTATTCGCTGAATGGCGTGGTGGACGAGCTTTTCGCGGTGATCGAAGCCGCGCGGCTGACGCGCGGGCGCCCGCTCGTCGTCGGCCATTCCTTCGGCGGATGGGTGACGCTTGCGGCGGTCGAGCGCGCGGGCGAGCGTCTCGCCGGCGCGGTTGTCATCGACAGCCCTCTCGGCGTGCCCGATCCCGACGAAGGCTACACCGTCGCCAAGGCCAAGCCGGATGACGGTTCGAGAAAGCGTCCGCAAAACCGGATCTATCCGACGATCGCCGAACCGATCGAGCGCTTCCGCTTCCTGCCGAACCAACCTTGCAGCGAACTCTATCTTGTCGATTACATTGCGCGCATGGGCCTGAAGGAAACGCCTTCGCCCGAGGGCGGCATGGGCTGGACCTGGAAGTTCGACCCGAGTCAGGGCGCGAATTTCGATATCCATTTCGACCGGGACCTATTGCTCGCGGCCCGGTGTCCGATCGCCTTTCTTTACGGCGAGCAATCGATGTTTGCGAATGGCGACGGGTTCGAGCATCTGCGCGCGCAGGCGCGGGGGCGCTCGCCCTTTATCGTGATGCCGTCCGCCCACCACCATTTGATGATGGAGCAGCCGATCGCTTTCATCACGACCTTGCGGGCGCTGTTCGCGTGCTGGCCGGTCCGCGTCGGCGCCTAGGCGGCGATCAGTTCGCCTTGATAAATTCCGCTTCGATGATGAGCTTCACATCGTCGCCGACAAAAGCACGCCATTCATTCAAGCCGAATTCGGAACGACGAAGCGTTGCGGTCGCATCGAAGCCGACAGTCCGGCGCCCGTTCGCAGGGTCTGTGCCCGCGCCATGAAACATTGCATGGATGATGAAGGGTCGCGAAACATCCCTGATCGTCAGCACGCCTTCAATGTCCGCCTTGTTGTCGCCAGTGATGTTGATATGCTTTGAGACGAAAATGATCTCGGGATAGCGATCGGAATCGAAGAACGCAGGCGCGCGCAGCTGCCTGTCGAGCTCGTCGCTCGGCGTATCAACGCTGTCCGCCGCGATGCTGACCGCCACCTCGCTGGCGGCGGGAGCGGCGGGATCAATCGAGAGGCGGCCCGATATTCTCGCAAACCGCCCATAATAGGTTGAAAATCCGAGGTGTTCGACCCCGAAGACAACTTGGGTATGGTGCGGGTCGATCTCATAATCCCCAGGTTTGGCCTTTAAGGCGTCGTGGGTGACCGGAAAAAGCACGGACGCCGCCGATGCGCAGCCGGCCAAGGCAAAGCAGAGCAAAACCGCGCATAACGCCTGCGGCAGTTGCGATCGCGCCTCACTCATGGGCCGTCTCTTGCTCGGCGATTGGTTCCGGCGGCGGGAAAACTGTGAGAGACGGCGAATATTTTTCGTCTGCGGCGACGTTCTCAATGTCGCGGAAAGGCTCTGTCGCCTTGAGCGCCTCGTCAATCTTGCCCGTATCGTCCAGGGCGAGCGCATCCGCAATAATTCGGGCGCGCTCGCGAAGAAGTTTTTCAAACTGATCTTTTGGCTGCAATTCTTCGAGCAGGCGCATTGCGGCTGCTTCGGCCTCTGCATGGTTTTTTTTGCCGTGCGCCGCCAGATATCTAAACCACTGATAGTTGATTGCGTAATTGTCCCCATCGAGCGTGAGCGCCAAGGCGAATTCCCGTTGCGCGCGATCTTCGCTGGCGCCCAGCAAGGCTCTTGCAAAAAAGCTGCGGTTGCTGACTTCCGCATTCCATGTGGCGAGCGCCGTATGCGCGAATCCGGAGTTCGGAAACCGCTCGATCGCCGCCTCCATCAGGTTTTTCGCGAGGGCGGCGTCGCTGCGGCTATGCAGGCGTTTGGCTTCGAAACTGATTCCGATCGCGTAATTGATATAGGCGTCAGGACGGTTTGCGCGGCTTTTGATCGAATTGGCGCAGTCGGATATGGCGTCGTGTAAGGAGACAACCGCCGGTTCGCCGGTTTCGAGATAGCCGCCGATGATCAAGCCGGCCTGACAGGCGAGCGCGAGCGCCTCGCCAGACCCGGCGTCGCGCGCGATGCGTCGGGCCGCGTCAAAGTCGCCCGCTGCGAATTCCGCGCGCCCGGGTTCGGCCGCTTTCGCTGGCGGCGACTGGAAAAATCCCGTGAGACTGGCGCTGAAAACCAACGCGGCCGCGCCGGCGATGCTGCCTGACATAGGTTTTGTTTAGACCAGACTGGCGATAATTGGCGCGGGGCGCCGCCGCACTGCCCCCGCAGCTACTTTATCCGTCTCAGGGCCTGCGGCAAGCCGGCGCGCGGCGCGCCTCGATCACAACCGCTTGAAACCCCATATCGGCGGCCGCGCGAGGTTACGCAGGCGCGGCGGCCCGCCCCCTTGCCCAAGGGCCTGAATTCCGCCAGAAAACACCGCAGCTTACCCAATGGAGAAGGGGCGAATAGATGGCTGACGACGTAATGCAGCGCGCGCACGACGCCGAAGAGCACCTGAAGACCTATCGTACGATTATGAAGGTGTCCGGCGAGGTCGGCGTGCCCGCCTGTCTCGGGATCACGATGTTCGTCACCAATCTCCTGCTGGATCATGGCATGTTTCTGTCGCTGGTCGCAGGCGTTTTGACCTATATCCTCGTCCACTACGTTGTCCGCGCATTCTTTTCCCACTGACCGGGCGGACGGCGGACCGGCTCGACGGGAATCGCCGTAAAGATCAGTCTTCTTCGCCCGCGTGCGGTTTCTCCGCGTTGGCGCGCTCCGGCGCCGAATTCGGGAGGTTCGATGAAGATCGCCGTTCTGAAAGAGACGCGTCCGGGCGAGACCCGCGTCGCCGCGTCGCCCGACACGGTGAAGAAATTCGTCGCGATGGGCGCGAGCGTCGCCGTCGAGACGGGCGCGGGCGAGGGCGCGCGTTTTTCCGATGACGCCTTTCGCGCGGCTGGCGCCGAGATCGCAAGAAGCGCGGCCGACGCCGCCAATGCGGCCGATCTCATTCTCAAGGTTATGCGTCCGACGAGAGAGGAGCTCGCGGTGATGCAGCCCGGCGCGACGCTCGCCGCGATCCTGCAGCCTTACGCCGAACCGGACCTCCTCAAATCTTACGCCGGCGCGAAGATCGACGCGCTGGCGATGGATCTGATGCCGCGCATCACGCGCGCGCAGTCGATGGACGTGCTGTCATCGCAGTCAAACCTTGCGGGCTACAAGGCGGTGATCGACGCCGCCGCCTGTTACGGCCGCGCCTTCCCGATGATGATGACGGCGGCCGGCACGATCGCGCCGGCGAAAGTTTTCATCATGGGCGCGGGCGTCGCGGGACTTCAGGCGATCGCGACGGCGAAGCGGCTCGGCGCGGTCGTATCGGCGACAGATGTGCGTCTGGCGGCCAAGGAGCAGGTGCAAAGTCTCGGCGCGACCTTCGTCACCGTCGATGAAGAGGCGATGAAAAACGCCGAAACCGCGGGCGGCTACGCCAAGGAGATGTCGGAAGACTTCCAGCGCCGCCAGCGCGAATTCGTCGCCGAGCACATCAAGAAGCAGAACATCGTTATCACGACCGCGCTCATTCCGGGCCGGCCTGCGCCCAAACTCGTCACGGAAGAGATGGTGCGCTCGATGGCGCCGGGTTCGATCATCGTCGATCTCGCCGTGGAGCAGGGCGGCAATGTCGCCATGAGCCGGCTCGGCGAGGCGGTGGAAGTCGACGGCGTGATCATACTCGGCTTCGCGAATGTGCCCGGACGGCTCGCCGCGGACGCCTCGACCCTCTATGCGCGCAATCTGCTGAACTTCCTTTCCGCCTTCTGGGACAAGGAAGGCAAGACGCTTGCGATCGACTGGAATGACGAAATCATCAAGGGCGTCGCGCTGACGCATGACGGCAAGGTCGTGCATCCGGCATTCGTCGAGGCGCCCGCGCCTGAACCTGCCGCCGAGCCCGCATCCGAGCCGACGAATGGCGAGACGAGCGGCGGCGGCGAAGAAGGCTGACACAAGGAGAGCGCCCCCCATGTTTTCCGACCAGACCAGGGATGCTGCGGAAAAAGCCGCGGAAGCCGCCGACAAGGCCGCCAAAGCGGCCGAAGCGGCCGCCGCCAGCGCATCCGGCAACGCCGACGCCGCGCAGGCGGCCGCGCATCAGGCGCGCGAATACGCCGACGCGCTCGCGGCGCTGTCCGCCTCGCTGCACGGGCCGTCCGACTTCGTCTATCTCTTTGCGATTTTCGTGCTGGCGATCTTCGTCGGCTATTACGTCGTCTGGTCGGTGACGCCGGCGCTGCACACGCCCTTGATGTCGGTCACCAACGCGATTTCGTCCGTGGTCATTGTCGGCGCGCTTCTCGCGGTGGGCGCGAGCCTTGAAGGCGCGACGGGCGGCGGATGGTCGAAATTGTTCGGCTTCTTCGCCGTGGCGCTCGCGAGCGTCAACATATTCGGCGGCTTTCTCGTCACGCAGCGCATGCTGGCGATGTACAAGAAGAAAGAACGATAGGGGCGATCATGGCGGACAACCTTTCGGCGCTCGCCTATATCGCTTCCGGCATCCTCTTCATCCTTGCGTTGAGGGGGCTGTCTTCTCCCGAGACCGCGCGCGCCGGCAATCGCTTCGGCATGATCGGGATGGGGATCGCCGTCTTCACGACGCTCTTCGTTCTTGAAAATCACGGGTTCGGCACCTGGGCGCTGATCCTGCTCGCGGTTGCGATGGGCGCGGTTCCGGGCGCCTATATCGCGCGGCGCGTGCCGATGACGGCGATGCCGCAGCTCGTCGCGGCGTTCCATTCGCTGGTCGGCCTCGCGGCGGTGCTGATCGCCTGGGCGGCGTTTTTGGCCCCGCACGCTTTCGGCGTGGGAGAGCCGGGCAAGATTCATCTGCGTTCGATCATCGAGATGTCGCTCGGCGTCGCCATCGGCGCGGTGACCTTCTCGGGCTCGATCATCGCCTTCCTGAAACTCAACGGAAACATGTCGGGCAAGCCGATTATCCTGCCGGCGCGCCATGTCGTGAATCTCGCGCTCGGCTTCATGATCGTGCTTTTCATCGGCATGCTGCTTTTCGGCGCGCAGTCGCCCGTGACGTTCTTCTGGCTGACATTCGCGGCCTTTGTCCTCGGATTTCTTCTGATCATTCCGATTGGCGGCGCCGACATGCCGGTCGTTATCTCGATGCTGAACTCCTATTCGGGATGGGCGGCGGCCGGCATCGGCTTCACGCTCGAGAACATGGCGCTGATCGTGACCGGCGCGCTCGTCGGATCATCGGGCGCGATCCTGTCCTATATCATGTGCAAGGGGATGAACCGCTCCTTCGTCTCAGTGATCCTCGGCGGTTTTGGCGGCGAGGACGCGATCGCGGCGGGCGCGGGGGCCGAAGAGCGCCCGGTCAAGCAGGGCTCGGCCGATGACGCCGCCTTCATCATGAAGAACGCCAACAAGGTGATCATCGTGCCGGGCTACGGCATGGCGGTGTCGCAGGCCCAGCATGCGCTGAAGGAGATGGCCGACACGCTGAAAGCAAACGGCGTCGAAGTGAAATACGCGATCCACCCGGTCGCGGGACGCATGCCCGGTCATATGAACGTCCTTCTCGCCGAAGCGCAGGTGCCTTACGACGAAGTCTTCGAGCTGGAAGACATCAATTCGGAATTCCGCACTGCCGACGTCGCCTTCGTCATCGGCGCGAATGACGTGACGAACCCGGCTGCGAAAACCGACAAGTCGTCGCCGATCTACGGCATGCCGGTGCTCGACGTCGAAAATGCGGGGACGGTGCTGTTCGTCAAGCGCTCCATGGCGACCGGTTACGCCGGCGTCCAGAACGAGCTCTTCTTCCGCGACAACACCATGATGTTGTTCGGCGACGCCAAGAAGATGTGCGAGGAAATCGTCAAGGCGCTGCATTAGCATGGTGCGTTCGGAGAAGCTTGACGCCCAGGCGGATGAGTCGTTGGCGTCGGCGTGAGGTCTCAGCCCGCCGAGCGCGGCAACGCCTCGGCCTCGGTTTTGACGGCGATCAGCGGAACGATCGCATCGGCGAGAAGAGCGACGCCGGTCATGCTCAGATGGCTGTGATTGAAATAGAGCGCGCCGACGCCCTTTCGATAGGCGCGGCAGCGCTGCGCGTCGCAATAGATGTCGGAGGGTTTGACGCCCGCGATATGATGGAGGCGCCGGAATTCGGACAATTCGGCGTCGATGCGCCCGCTGCGCTCTTCGAAACGCGCGCGCGTCATGCCGACTTCCGCCGGATTGCGGCCCGCGCGCGCGGCGAGCGCCAGCATGGACGGCGGATCGAAATCGAATGTCGGGATCGGCTGGACGATGATCACATGCTTGCCGGCCTTTTCGAGTTCAAGCGCTGTCTCCTCAATTCCTTTGACGGAGCGACGGGCGAAGTCGTCGTCGCCGTAAAGATTCGCCGTCAAGACGACCGTCCGCATCGCGGGATCGGCTTTTATCGCGCTCAGCACGCGCGCGTTGTGACGCGCGCAGACGGGATTGGCGCTCAGTGTCTCGGGCCGGCAGCCTGACATTGTGATCGATCTGAGGCTCAGACCCATCGTCGAAATTTTTGCGCCGAGGATCGGCGCAAGCTCTGCCCCGTGACTGTCGCCCCAAACGGCGACGCTCGGCTTTGCGTCATTGTCGCCGTAAACGCAGGTGTCGGCGTAGGGAATCGGCCGGTCCGAGCGCATGTGGCATCGTTTGCGATCGTGGTTGTAATCATTGGCGGCCGCGATGAAGGCTTGCGCGCGCGGGGGAAAGCGCGACGGAAGACCGTGCGCGAGATAGATCGGCAAGCTGATCAAAATTGAGGCGGCGATGGCGCTGGCGCCCAACAGCAAAATCGGCGGGCGGGCCCGGCCGTCAAGAAACGGCTTTTCGACATAGCGCCAGGACAGGGCGGCGGCCGCGAAGGCGAAGGCCCCCGCAACGCCAAGCGCGATGGGACTGTCCGGCGCCAGAAATCTTGCGAAGACAAAGGCCGGCCAGTGCCAGAGATAAAGCGAGTAGGACATGTCGCCGATCGCAACGAGCGGGCGCGCGGCGAGGATGCGCGCCGCGAAACTCTTTTGCGCGAGAAGCAGCGTTGCGGTCGCCAGGCACGGCGCTAAGGCCAGCGCGCCGGGGAAGGGCGCGCCGGGGCCGATCAGGAGGAAGCTTGCCGCGAGGGCGATAAGCGCGGCGGCGGATGCGGGATTTGCAATGCGCGGCGCGGGCGAAAAACGCCGGCTTGCGAACAGGCAAAGCGCGCCGATGAAGAGCTCAAAGGCGCGCGAGAACGGCGAATAGAATGCAAGCTCGGCCGGCCCCGGAAGAGGCGAGGTAAGGAGCGCCTGCGCGTAGCCGAGGGAGACGAGCGCGCCAAGCGCGAGGGCCGGAATCAAAAACGGGCGCGCCCATCGATAAAGGCTCCACAACAGCAGCGGGTAGAAAATGTAGAATTGTTCTTCGACGCCCAGCGACCAGGTGTGCAGGAGCGGCATCAAATCCGCCTGCAGGTCGAAATAGCCGGTCTTGTCCAGAAAATAGAAATTCGACGCGAAAAGCGTCGTGAAGAACTGCGATTCCAGAAAGCTCTTCAGCAGGACCGGCGGAAAATAGACGAGGCCGGCGACAAGCGCGGCGAAGAGCATGGCGAAGAGCGCAGGAAAGAGCCGTCTGATGCGCCGCCGGTAGAAATCGAGAATCGAGAACGCGCCGCCCTCCATCGGACGCAACAGAACGCCGGTGATGAGAAAACCCGACAGAACGAAGAAAATGTCAACGCCGACAAAGCCGCCCGGAAGAAGGTCCTCATTCGCATGGAAGAAAAGGACCGCGAGCACGGCGATCGCGCGCAGGCCCTGAATGTCCTCGCGCCGGGCGTATTGGCCGCCGGTCGGCTGCGCCGGCGTTTTGCCCGGATCCATGCGTTCGCTCGCTTCCGTTGCGACGCGGAAGCTAAATGAGACGGCGCGCCGTGTAAACGCGGCGCGCTTGGGCTGCGGCGCCCGCTAGCCGCGCTTGTGGAAGTTGAACTGTCGCATCAAGTAGAAGCCCGCGCGGATCTGGTTGCGGTCGCCATAGAGCCGGATGATCGGCGTCTCGGCGATATCATGCGCGATATATTCGTAGCTCACATAAGGATTGAATGACCAATGCCGTCCGATATTGATGTAGCCGTTGATGCTGCCGCCGACATCGCGAAATCCCGCATGCGCGTCATAGACGGACAGGCCGGAATTCAACGACTGCTCGGGCGTCACTGAAAAATAGGCGTCGGCGTAGCGATTGCCGATCCAAGAGGTCTGCGCCGAAATGGACGTCGACACGCGCCCCCAGCGGAATAAAAGCGCCGTGCCCTGAGCATCGACGATGGTGCCGCGATGGCCGGTCTTCAGGCCGTGACGCACCTTGAAGCGCACGCTGTAGCGGTTGAGAAAGGTCGTGGCCGCAAAGCCGCCGAATTCGAAGGTCGTGCCGACAGAACCGAGCCCGTGCAGGGCGGGATTGGCCGACTCGCTCCGCCGTCCCTGAATGCGGATCGTCGGGCCGAAGGCGAAATTCGAAAAGCCGAACAGGGCGAGGTCGGCGCCGTTGTCATTGTAGAAGATGAAGTTCTTCACCTTGATATAGGCGACCGGCGAGGCGATCACCTTGTAATCGTCCGAGCCGTAATAGTCCGGCTTGTATTCGGGTCCGACGCCGACGCTGAGATTGGTCTGCTCCGGCGTCAGGAAGTTGAGGACGCCGATAAAACCTCTGAGCGGCGACCAGCCCTTCTTCTCATAGTCGTATTCGTCGTCATTCGTGACCGGCGGCGGCGGGGGTTCTTCGTAGCGGCGGCCGAAGATCGGATCGAGCTTCGGCTCGTCCGCTGTGTTCTGCGGCGGCTCTGAGGTCGTTTGGGCGACGGCCGGTTCGGTCAGAAACAGGCCGGCCGCAAAACAGGCCGCGGCGACAACAGATATACGCATGGAAGCACCCCAATTTGGGCTCCCGCAGGGGGCTTCCCCAAAGGAGCGCTCGACTGCACGCATGGCGCGGTCTTTCCCCTCGCGCCCTCCAGGCTGCGATAGATCGCCCAGTTTTGGTTAATTCTAAGGCGCCTGCGGGGCGAAATGCACCCGGATTCTCGCCGCCAAGCAAAGGGGCCCCGATGGGGCCCCGCGAAAAAATTCCGGCGATCTGGAGGGGGCGGCGCCGCAGGGGCCGCCACGCAAAGCGGATCTAGAGCGCGCCTTCGCGCTGGAGGCGTTTGCGGATCAGCTTACGCGCGCGGCGAACGGCCTCAGCCTTTTGGCGGGCGCGCTTCTCCGACGGCTTTTCGTAGAATTTCCTGCGCTTCATTTCCCGAAACGTTCCCTCGCGCTGCATCTTCTTTTTGAGCGCGCGCAGGGCCTGTTCGACATTGTTGTCGCGGACGAAGATCTGGACCAGGGGACAGCCTCCTTCTGAAACAAAAACGCCACGGCCGGGTCGTTCCCGGGGCGCGACGCTTTACATGGGATACCGGCGCCGGCGTCGTTTTCTGCGGCGTCGGCGGGCCGGGCTATAGCAAAAGGGGCCTGCCGTGTCCACTCGCCCTATGGGCGCGGGCCGCATAAGACACTAGTTTCCCGGAGATGGAGACCGAAATGAAACAGCAGGGCGAAACCGCCCCGGCGGACGGCTTCGGGCCGGTCCGCGAAAATCTGCTCGCGGCCGCGCTGGAGCAGGCCCCGTTTGAGGGCTGGACGCCGGCGATGACGGAGAAAGCCGCGCGCGCGGCCGGCGTGTCGCGGGCCGAGATTGCGGCCGCCTTTCCCGGCGGGATCGGCGATCTCCTGCGATTCTGGTCCGCGAAGGTCGACCGGGCGGTCGCTGCGGGCATGGCCGCGCCCTCATTCGCCGCCAAGCGGGTGCGAGACAAGGTCGCGGGCGCCGTGCTTTTGCGGCTCGACGCGCTTCGCCCGCATAAGGAGGCGGCGCGCCGCGCGGCGGCGACGTTGGCGCTTCCCCATCACGCCGCCCTCGGCGCAGAACTCGCCTGGAAAAGCGCCGACACGATCTGGCGCGGCCTCGGCGACAAATCGACGGATTTCAACTTTTATACGAAGCGAGCGATCCTCGTCGGCGTTCTGGGCTCGACCATGGCGCGCTGGTTCGCCGACGACGAGCCGGGCGAAGAGGCGACAAAGAAATTTCTCAGCGCCCGGATCGAAAATGTCATGCAGTTCGAAAAGCTGAAGGGCCGGCTGCGCGAATCCGGGCTCGATCCGTCGAAAGCCGCCGCCTGGCTCGGCAAGCTGCGCTATCCGGCCGGCCGCAACTCCGGGCGCGCTCACGAAGAAGAACGCGTTGATGAAGCGCTCGAAGAGAGCTTCCCCGCGAGCGATGCGCCTTACTGGACGCCTTGAGGGCTATCTGTTTTGAATGGGAGGAAGGAAGGCCGAGAGATATCGAAATCGCGGATTACCACTAAGGCGAACCTCTTGCCGAACCCGCACCCGGGCGAGATTCTTCTTGAAGAGTTTCTGAGGCCGATGGCGCTCAGCGCAGAATGCGCTCGCCCGTGCGCTGCATGTGCCGCCGCGCCGGATCAATGAAATTGCGCTCGGCGAGCGCGATGTGACGGCGGAAACCGATTTGCGGCTCTCTCGTTATTTCGGAATGTCGGAAGGATTCTTTCTCGGTCTTCAGCCCGACTTCGATCTGATGGAGCGTCGTCGCGAGATTGAAGGCGAATTGAAAGCGATCACGCCAAGAGCGGCATGATGCTGAACCAGTTGATGATATCAGCGGATTTCGAATCCCTGGTTGCCGATTTCATCGAAGCGTGTGCTCAAAATTTGAACGCCTACTATATAGCTGCGATGAAACGGGGGAATGAAATGTAGATGTTCAATTGGGCCGTAGCGGCCACATGTCACCTAATCGCGACGGGATTGGGCGTAGGCGTAATTCTGAAGATCGTAGTTCGCCAGATTCAAAACGGCTGGAATGGCGGAAATCGACAGAATTTTCGACCCAGGATGGAGATCTAAAATAGTCTTGACTGTTCTCACACGGATACTCACCGGTATGTCGATTGGGGTTATTTTTTCCTATTATCTAAAGCTGCGAAACATTTTCGGCAGGAAATGCTAAGGCCCAACGTGAGGGTGCAATAAGCCTTATGTCGGCCGAAGCGGCGATGACCGCTGACGTCAACGCCCCTTCAACTGCGTTACATGCCCCATTTTGCGGCCCGGCCGCGCTTCCTGCTTGCCGTAGAGATGAACGCAAAGCTGGCGCTCTCTGGCGCAGTCGCGCCAATTATCCGCATCCTGACCGATGAGATTCTCCATCACCGCGTCTGAGTGGCGGGCGGGGTCGCCGAGCGGCCAGCCGCAGACGGCGCGGATATGCTGCTCAAATTGCGAGCAGGCGCAGGCGTCGATCGTCCAGTGGCCGGAATTGTGAACGCGCGGCGCGAATTCATTGACCAGAACCGAGCCGTCCTTCAGCACGAAGAATTCAACGCCGATGACGCCGACATAGTCGAGTTCGCTCAGCATCTTAGCGGCGATCTCGCGCGCTTCGTCGGCCGTCTCTTCGCCGATTCCGGCCGGAACGATCGAGGTTCTCAATATGCCGCCGCGATGGCGGTTCTCCGGCGGATCGTAAAGCTCGATGTCGCCATTGCGCCCGCGCGCGCCGATGATCGAAATCTCGCATTCGAATTCGACAAGCGCTTCGAGGATCGAAGGCTGCGCGCCGATTTCCTCCCACGCCTTCTTGTTCGCTTCCTCCCAGGTGAGTCCGAGATCGCGAACATGTTCCGGGATGAGCGTCTGGCCCTTGCCGTCATAGCCAAGGCGGCGCGTTTTCAAAATCGCCGGGCGGCCGATCTTTTTCAGCCCTTCGTCGAGCGAGGCGAGATCGTTGACAGCGGCGTAGGCCGCAGTCTTCGCGCCGATTGAATTGACGAAATCCTTTTCGGCGAGCCGGTCCTGCGCGATTGCAAGCGCGCGCGCGCCGGGCGCGACGGACGCGCCGAAGCTTTCGAGCCGCTCGACCGTCTCGGCTGGCACGTTCTCGAATTCATAGGTGACGACATCGACGACGCCGGCGAACGCCTTGAGCGCGGCCTCGTCGCCATAGGGCGCGATCGTCGTGCGGGCGGCGACATGGCTGGCGGGCGAGTCGCGCTCCGGCGTGAAGATATGCGTTTTGAGGCCGAGCCGCGCGGCCGCGAGCGCGAGCATCCGCCCGAGCTGGCCGCCGCCAAGAACGCCGACGGTTCCGTTGGGGCCTATGGGACCGGAGGAGGGCACCCTAGTCCGCGGGCGTTTCGGCGACCGCCTGCGTCTGGCGCGCGCGCCATTCGTCAAGCCGGGTCGCAAGCGCTTCGTCGGAGACGGCGAGAATCGCGGCGGCGAGCAGCCCCGCATTGGCCGCGCCGCCTTCGCCGATTGCGACAGTGGCGACCGGAACGCCGGGCGGCATCTGAACGATCGAGAGAAGGCTGTCCATGCCGTCGAGCGCTTTCGAGTGGATGGGCACGCCGATCACCGGGAGCGTCGTCATCGAGGCTGTCATGCCTGGAAGATGCGCCGCCCCGCCGGCGCCGGCGATGATCACCTTGAGGCCGCGCGCCTTGGCGCCGGTCGCGTAGTCGTAGAGGCGTTTGGGCGTGCGGTGCGCCGATACGATCGCGGTTTCAACCGCGACGCCCAGCTCTTCGAGGGCCTCAACCGCGCGCCGCATGGTGGGCCAATCGGATTGCGAACCCATGATGACGCCGACGGACGGGTCTTTCGCCTTGTCTTTGGTGCTCACGGGGTCGCTCTCCGGTCCCCTCGGAAAAGGGGGGCTTATAGCAGCCTCGCGCCGCCCGGCAAGGGCGAGGAGACGCCGACCGACTGGACGGGGGCGCGTAAGCCGGCGTCTCCTCTAGTGACGGGGGCGGCGCTTATGTGAAGGGGACTGGCGCACGCCTTATCCGCAGCGACAAGTGTGGCGCGTCATCGAAGGCGCCCACAACTCACAAGCGACGGGGCGAAGAGTTCTTGCGCTGAACCGGTGCGCGCTCCAAATTTACGCTGTTGCGGGCGCGAATCAGCGAAGTCTGGCCTGTAGGGGCGGGCGCGCATTGCAAACGGGTCTTGCAGTATAGAGGCGATGAAGCTCACAAACGCGCCTACTTTTCTGACGAGGTTGAAGCCGCTGTCGCGGACAGGGGAACGCGCCGGTCTTAGCGCGATTCCGGCCGCCGAACTCACGCCGCGGGTTCGCGAAGCGCTTCAGTCTCTGAGCGGGGAGGTCGCTGAGCTGCGCGCAGCGCTTTCCGCCAGTCGCGCGCGAATCGGCGAGCTCGAACAGCTCGCTGACACCGACGAATTGACGGGCATTCTCAATCGCCGCGGTTTCACGCGGGAATTGCAGCGCGCAATTGCGATCGCCGACCGCTATCAAACGCCGTCGAGCCTGGTTTTTCTCGACCTTAACGATCTCAAGATCATCAACGACAATTTCGGCCATTCCGCCGGAGACGCGGCAATCGCGCATGTCGCGCGAACGATTTCGGGCAATGTCCGCAAGTCGGACGTGGTGGGCCGTCTCGGCGGCGACGAGTTCGCCGTGATCCTGACGCAGACGACAGGGGCGGGCGCGCGCGCCAAAGCCTCTTCGCTTGCAGACCACATCGCCGCTTCTTCGGTCGAATGGAGCGGGCCCGCCTTCAATGTCAGCGTCGCGATCGGCTCGGTTGAGATTTCGCAAGGTTCGACCGCCGCCGACGCCCTCGCCGCCGCGGATCAGGCCATGTACGCCTCGAAGCGGGGCGGCTGACGCCCGGCTCCCCCTTCCCGCCGCTTCGTCGGCGTCGTCCTTGATCTGGATCGCTTTTTCCGCGGGACGCCGCGCAATAATTCGATCTCCTTCGTGCGGTTGGCGCGGGCGAGGGGCGTCTGCGTCATTTTCGCAATTGAAAAGCATTTGCAAAGATGACACATAGCAGGCGATGGAGGAGTTTGCATGCGTCTCGACCGGTTGGAGAAGGGCCGCCCCGCGAGGGTTCGCCGGCTGAACGGCGCGGACCCCCTGATGGAGGCCAAGCTTCGCGAAGTCGGCTTCGCAGAAGATGACGAGGTTGAGATCGTCCATTTCGGACCGCTCGCGGCCCGGCCGATTTGCGTGCGCCTCAACCAGACCCTCATCGCGCTGCGCGCCGAAGAGGCCGCCGCCATCGAGGTGAAAGATTCGCTGTGACTGCATTTCGTCTGGCGCTTGTCGGCGCGCCGAATTGCGGCAAGAGCACGCTCTTTAACGGATTGACCGGCGGCCGCGCAAAGGTTGCGAACTATCCGGGCGCGACGGTCGAGATGCGCAAGGGCTGGTTCCGCACGCCCAAGGGCCGTGATGTCGAACTGATCGATCTGCCGGGTTTTTACGGACTGACGCCGCGCTCGATGGACGGACGCATCGCGGTCGACGCGATAGCAGGCCGCGCGGCCGGCCTTGCGCCGCCTGATTTGCTTGTCGTCCTGATCAACGCGGCGAATCTGAAGACGCACTTGCATTCGGTCCTGCAACTGCGCGCGCTCGGCCGACCGATGATTCTTGCGCTCAATATGATCGATCTGGCGACGCGCGACGGCCTCGTCATCGACGTTAAAAAGCTTGAAGACAAACTCGGCCTGCCCGTCGTCACCTCGCGCGCGCCGAGAAAAGCGGGGCGCGCGGAATTGTTGGAGAAACTTGATCGGATGTTCGACGCCGATCCGTTGCCGCACCCGCCCGCGAATCCGGGTGCGAGTCTGCACGAGCTTCAGCGAGACGCGCGCGTCCTCTACCGTGATGTGATCGTCAGCGAACCGATGATGAACAGGGCGACGCGCGCGATCGACGATGTCGTGTTGCATCCTATAGCCGGACCGCTCATTCTCGCCGCGATCCTTTTTCTGGTGTTTCAGGCGGTGTTTTCATGGTCGGCCGCGCCCATGGATGCGATCGACCAGGGTGTCGCCGCGCTCGGCGATTTCGTCACGCGGCGGCTTCCCGACACCTGGGTGCGAAGCCTGCTTGTCGACGGCGTCATCGCCGGCGTCGGATCGGTGGTCGTATTCCTGCCGCAGATCCTGACCTTATTCGCCTTCATTCTCATTATGGAGGCGTCCGGCTATATGGCGCGCGCGGCGTTCCTGATGGACGAACTCATGTCGCGCGTCGGTCTCAACGGACGGGCTTTTATTCCCCTGCTTTCGAGTTTCGCCTGCGCCATTCCCGGCATCATGGCGGCGCGCGTCATCGAAAGCGAGCGCGACCGGCTGACGACGATATTGATCGCGCCCCTGATGACCTGCTCGGCGCGCATTCCGGTCTATACGCTGATCATCGCTGCGTTCGTTCCGGTGGAAATGGTGGGGCCGTTCAATTTGCAAGGCCTCGTCATGTTCGGGCTCTATCTCTCCGGCGTCGCCGGCGCAGTCGCAGTCGCCTTTGTGTTGAAACGGACAGTGACCAAGGGCCGCCAGCAGCCTCTGATCATGGAGTTGCCGACCTACAAGATGCCCGACCCGAAGGATTTCCTTTTGAGCCTTTGGGGGCGGGCGATGGCGTTTCTGAAACGCGCGGGAACGATCATCCTCGCCATGACCGTCCTGATCTGGTTTCTTGCGAGCTTCCCGGAGGGCGCGAGCCTGCGCGAGAGTTTCGCCGGCCGGATCGGCGCGCTGATCGAACCGATCCTGAAGCCCATCGGGTTCAATCTTGAGATCGCCATCGCGCTCATTCCGGGCCTTGCGGCGCGCGAAGTCGCCGTCGGGGCGCTCGGAACGGTCTATGCGGTGCAAAATGTCGACGCGTCGGGCGGGCTTGCGAATGTGCTTCAATCCGCCTGGCCCCTGCCGACCGCACTTGCATTCCTCGCCTGGTATGTCTTCGCGCCGCAATGCTTCGCGACCCTCGCCACGATCCGGCGCGAGACCAATTCGTGGCGCTGGACAGTCTTCGCTTTCGGCTATCTGATGGCGCTCGCCTATCTCGCCGCCGGCGCGACGCACGCCGTCGCCGAACTCTTCCTGTGAGCGGCGGCGTTCAGGCGATAATGTCCGGCGTCATCTGGTCCCGGATCGCCTGCATCTTGTCTTTGATCTGGAGCTTTTTCTTTTTCAGCCGCGCGACCGAGAGACGGTCGTGATGGGCTTGGGATTCAAGCGCGCGGATGGCCGCATCGAGGTCGGCGTGCTCCTCGGCCAGGAGCGCGAGCTTGATCGCCAGCGCTTCGTCATTTGCGCCGTCGAATTCTTCCTCGCGCGCAGAAAAACGCTTCGACGTGTCAGCGCTTTCCTCCTTGGGCGGTTCGTCGCCTGTCATGCCGAAGCGCTCCCCCTGGCCGGAACGGCCGGCGCGGCGGCGGCCCGGTCGGCGCTGAAATATGCGGCGCTCATCCGCGCTTCCCTTTTTCGAGATCCTCGCCCCAGCGCCGCACAAGAGGCGTTTCGATCCCGAAGAGGTCGAGCGCGCGCCCGACGGACTGATCGATCAACTCCTCGACCGTCTGCGGTTCAATATAGTGGGCCGGCGCGGGCGGAGCGATGATCGCACCCATCTCGGCGAGCTGCGTCATGGTTCGCAGGTGGCCGAGATGCAGCGGCGACTCGCGCACCATGAGGACGAGACGCCGGCGCTCTTTGAGAACCACATCCGCTGCGCGCGTGAGCAAGGTGGACGTCACGCCGGTCGCAATCTCGGACATGGTCCGCACGGAGCAGGGCGCGACGAGCATGCCGAGGGTGAGGAAGGAGCCTGAGGAAATCGGCGCGCCAATATCGTTTGGCGAGTAATTGAAATCGGCGAGTGCGACGAAATCGCGCGTTTTTTCCCCAAGTTCGTAGGCGAGCGTCATTTCGGCCGCCCGGCTCACCACGAGGTGGGTTTCGACGCCCGCGTCCCGTAGGGCCTGCAATGCGCGACGGGCGTATACGGCGCCGGAAGCGCCGCTGACGCCGACAATGATTCGAGGCTGGTTTTTCATCGCCGACTCAAGGGCTTGCGCGGCGCAAGATAGCGGAGGCGCAAAGCATTGGCAAAACCTCAAGGTTAACCGGCATTTGAACGCCGGCCAGTCGACTCCCGGCGCTGCATCGTGCTTTACTCTCGCTTGTGTCTTCCAATCTCAAGGAGGCTTGGTATGGCTTTGAAGGCTCATCTCGATACGCTAAATCAGCGTCATCAGGAGCTGGAGGCGGCGATCGCCTCGGAACTAAAACATCCCAGCCATGACGAGAGCCGAATTAACGAGCTCAAACGCCTCAAGCTTCGAATTAAGGATCAGATCGAAAGCCTCCGTATACGGAGTTATTCGCCCTGATCGCCTGAGAGAAGTCCTCAGCCCATGGCCTGACGCGCGATTGCGCGCGCCTGTGGGCGCTCGTTTTTGAGGGAGCCGCAATGCCCCGGCGTTCGGTAATTGTCACCGGCGGCGCGTCCGGCGTGGGCGCCGCCTGCGTGCGCCGGTTCGCCGAGGAAGGCGATCGCCTCGTTATCGCGGGCGATGATGAAAAAGCGGGCCGCGCGCTCGCCGCTGAAATCGTCGACAGGGGCGGAGAGGCGACTTTTGTCCTTGCCGACGTGACGAACCGGCTTCATGTCCACAACATCGTCGCTGAGGCGCTGGAGAATTACGGCCGCATCGACGTCCTCGCGCATATGGCGCTGCAACGGCATTCCGCGCCGTTTCTCGAAATCAGCGAAGAGGAGTTCGAGTCGGTTGTCGCCGCCAATCTGCGAAGCGCCTTTCTCCTGAATCAAGCGGCGGCGCGCCAGTTCATTCGTCAACATGAGGATGGAACAGCGCCGCAGGTTCCGGGCGCGATCGTTAATCTCATGTCGGTCGAGGCGGTTACAGCTGCGCCCGATCATGTGACGTTCGCAGCGACGCAGGGCGGGGTCCATCAGATGACGAAAGCGGTGGCGCTTGCGCTGTCGCGCTACGGCGTGCGCGCGAATTCGGTCGGCATCGGCGCGATCCGTTCTGAATTTGCGGATGAAGCGGACAGGAAGCGCGCCCGCGAGAGCGTGCCTCTGCTTCGGATCGGCGATCCGGAAGAAGTCGCCGAAACGGTCTTCTTCCTCGCCTCGCCCGCCGCCTCCTATATCACCGGCCAGAGCATTTTCGTCGACGGCGGACGGTTGATCCGCTCGGTCGCGGGACCGGAGACGAAAGCGAGCTGAGGTTCGGCGCGGGGGCTCAGTCTTTGTCCGAGTCTTCATCCTCGTCGCGCCGGCGCGTCGAACTGCCGCCGAGATTGGCGAAGACGGTGTCAGCGTCGACATGCGTGGTTTCGCGCTCGTCTTCGTCCTCCTGCGGCTCGGGCGCCGTCGTCGCTTCGGCGGGTTCGAGCGTCGGACCTTCCTCGACCGTGACGCGCGGTCTGCGCGCCGCCGCTTTGGCGACGACGGCGTCGAGTTCGATCTGCGAGCACAGACCGAGGCCGACCGGATCCTGCGGCGTCAGATTGGCCGAGTTCCAGTGCGTGCGATTGCGCACCGCCTGGATGGTCGATTTCGTCGTGCCGAGCAGTTTCGAGATTTGCGCGTCCGAAACCTCCGGATGGTTGCGGACCATCCACGCAATGGCGTCGGGGCGATTCTGCCGCTTCGAAACAGGCGTATAGCGCGGGCCCTTGCGCGGCCGGTCCGCGACGAGCGTTTTGGGGCGGGCGAGCTTCATGCGATAGTCGGGATCCTTCTCCGCCTTTTCAAGCTCCTCGCGCGTCAGCTGATTGTTCGAGATCGGGTCGATGCCTCTAACGCCCGCCCCGACATCGCCATCGGCGATCCCTTTCACCTGCAGCGGGTGCAGCATGCAAAAATCCGCGATCTGGTCGAAGGTCAGCGAAGTGTTGTCGATCAGCCAGACAGCGGTGGCGATCGGCATCAAGGGTCTGTCGGACATGCATTATCTCCAAATGGCGAAAGTCCCAGCCCCCGCTTCCGGGGACCGCGCCAACCGCCGAATTGTCGGGGAAAGCGGCGCGCTAAAGCGCGACTTGCCCCGCTATATAGGGGGTTCGCCGGCGAAGGCCAAGCTAATCTTGGGCCGTCCTGAGGACGATCTTGCCGATATTGGCGCCTTGCTCCATCCGCCGGTGGGCTTCGTCCGCCTGCTCAAGCGGGAAGACCCTGTCCATCACAGGCCGCACCCGTCCGGCTTCCAAGAGGGGCCAGACTTTCTCCCGCAGTTCGAAGGCGATGCGCGCCTTTTCGCTCTTGTCTCGGGCGCGGAGCGTCGAACCGGTAAGGACGAGCCGCTTGCGCATGATCTGGAAGAGATTGATCTGCGCCGTCGCGCCCCGCAGGGTGGCGATCGAAATGTGCCGCCCGCCCGGATTGAGCGCTTCGAGATTGCGCGGAACGAAATCGCCGCCCGCCATGTCGAGGACCACATCCGCCCCGCCGAGGCGCTTGACCTCGTCCTCCCATTTGTCCGTTTCGTAGTTGAAGGCGTGATCGGCGCCCATGGCGCGAATCGCATCCAATTTTTTCTCGCTTGAAGCCGTCGCGATCACGGTCGCGCCGAAGGCCTTGGCCAAGACGATCGCCGTCGCGCCGATGCCGCTCGCCCCGCCATGGAGAAGCAGCGTTTCCCCGCCTTTCAGCGCGCCGTCCTCAAACAGGTTCGTCCAGACCGTGAAAAAAGTCTCCGGGATCGCCGCGGCCTCCTCGACAGAAAGCCCTGCGGGGATCGGCAGACATGCGCCTTCATCGGCCAGGGCGTATTCGGCGTAGCCGCCGCCCGGAATGAGCGCGCAAACCTTGTCGCCGACCTTCACCGCGCGCGCATCGGCGCCGACGGCGACCGCTTCGCCGGCGACCTCCAGTCCGGGAATGTCGCTCGCGCCGGGCGGCGGCGGATAAAGCCCCTGACGCTGAAGGACGTCCGGCCGGTTGACGCCGGCCGCCTCGACGCGGATCAGCACGTCGCAGGGACCAGGTGTCGGCGTCCTGCGTCTGGCGAGACGGAGCGCTTCGGGTCCGCCCGGCGCCGCGATCTCGATCGCGCGCATCATTTCCGGCGGGGTCTGGGGCATCGCGGTCTCCTCACGCTTCAAGGGGTTTAAAAATTATTAACCAAAGGACGGCGGTTGCGGCTCCTGTCATCGCCGGCGCCGCCGCTGAGGGCGAAGCGCCCCTTCAGCGGGTTGGACTGGAGAGCTCGACAGAAGCAAGCCTTGAAAGACATGATTTCAACCGCCGCGCTTTGCACGCTTTGCGCGGGCGGGGTCGCCGCCGCGCTCTTGCTGACGTCGATAGTTTACTCGTCAGTGCTGGCGCCCGCGATGGTCTTCTTGGCCGCACATGCGCAGGCTGCGGAGGTCATTGCCGGCTGAGCGGCGAACGCTTGAACGAAACGGCCGGCGCGCCCACAATCCCCCGCGAGAGGGAGAAGACGATGGACATCGAAGAGCCGAAAGAGTCCCCCGATCTCACGCTTGAGAAGATCGGCAAGCAGGATCTTTACGCCATGTCCGTCGGCGATCTCGAAGTGCGCATCGCCTCGCTTAAAGCCGAGATCGAACGGTGTGAAAAAGCGCTTGTCGAGCGGGGCGCGACCCGCGCGGCGGCGGAGAAACTGTTCAAGCTCTGACGCGTCAGCTTGCGCATTTGCGCTGGTCCTCGGCGGCGCGGACGATCCACCGATCGAGGATCTCTTCGATGCGCGGCTTGCGGATTGGCTTGGCGAGGAAATCGTCCATCCCGGCCGCAAGACACCGGTTGCGGTCTTCGTCGAGCACATGCGCGGTGGTCGCGATAATGGGCGTGCGGGCGAGGCCGCGGTCGCGCTCCAGTGCGCGAATGCGCCGGGTGGCTTCGAAGCCGTCCATCACGGGCATCGACAAGTCCATGAGCACGATCGCCGGCGCGTGCTGGATGAAGAGCTCGATCGCCTGTTCGCCGTTCTCGGCGATGACGACCTCGTAGAGATCGCGGTTGACCATGTTTTTGACGACAAGCTGGTTGACCGTATTGTCCTCGGCGACGAGGATTTTGGTCCGCGAAGGAACGGACGCGGCGATGGTCTTCGGGGAGGCTAGCTGAGCCGCGACCGCGATGCGTTTGGCCGTGTCGGCTACGCGATTGGAGAGAATGCGCGTGAGCACGTCCATCAAATGGGACGGGCGGACGGGTTTGCTGAGATGGGCTGCAAATCGCGCCGCATGACCGCCCAGAGAGGCCTGAGACGGATCGATCGACGACAGCATGATCACCGGTATGTCAGCGAAGCGCGGGTCGCTCTGAATCCGCTGCGTCAGCGCCGCGCCGTCTTCGACCGGCATTTGGAAATCCATCAGAATGACGCTGTAGGGATCGTTGGCGAGGACTGAGTGTTCAAGCGCCGAGATTGCGCCGGCGCCGTCAGCAACAACGGTCGCGCGCATGTCCCAGCCCTGGGCCAGTTCCTGAATGATGCGGCGATTGACATTGTTATCGTCGACGGCGAGCAGGCGAACATCGTCGAAATCCGCCACGCTCATCGGCGCCATCGGCTTTATCTTGCTGTCGACGGGCGTCGTGATCTTGAACCAGAAACGAGAGCCTTTTCCAAGTTCGCTTTCAGCGCCGATTTCGCCGTCCATAAGGTTGATGATGTCGCGGCAAATGGCCAGACCAAGCCCGGTTCCGCCGAAGCGCCGCGTGTGCGAGGCGTCGGCCTGCTCGAATTTTTCGAACATGCGCGGAATATCCGCAGGCGCGATTCCGATGCCGGTGTCGGTGACGCTCACCTCCAGATTAACTTCGCCGCCCGTATCCTGGCCCGAGACGTCGATAAGCACATGTCCGCCCTCAGTGAATTTTACGGCGTTGCCGATGAGATTGGTCAAAACCTGACGCAAGCGCATTTCGTCGGCGACGATTCCTTCCGGCAGATTGGGCGCATAACGGACGATCAATTCGATGTTCTTTTCGAGCGCGCGCGCCTGCATCATCGTGGCGACTTCATAGACCATCTGTCGCAGATTGAATCCCTGCGGCGCAAGGCGAAGTTTTCCGGCTTCGAGTTTCGAGAAATCGAGAATGTCGTTGATCACCGTCATCAGCGCCTGGCCCGAAGAAACGATGATCGAAGCAAGTTCGCGCTGGCGGTCGCCGAGATCGGAATTGAGAAGAATCTCCGCCATGCCTAGAACGCCGTTCATAGGTGTACGGATTTCATGGCTCATTGAAGCGAGAAATTCTGACTTCGCGGCGCTAGCGGCGTCGGCGGCGATCCGGGCGCGCATGAGCGGGCACACCAGCAGACGATGAATCACGAATCCAAGGACGATGATCATCAAAAGCACCGCGGCGATCGTGGCCAAGATCACCGATGTGTGGAATTCGCGAACGCTGGCGAACGCCTTGTCGGAGTCAATCGCAAGGCCGAGCCGCCAATCGATGCCCTCAAGCCCCGGAATCTTCACGATCCGAATAATCAATGGGCGCTTGCGGACAGTAACATACTGAACCGAGCCGTCGAGGCGCAACGCCGCACCGGGATAGGCTAGCGACAGCTTTTGAGAAACGAGTTTTCGGTCCGGATGAGCGAGAATGCGTCCGTCTCCCGAGACAATGAAGGCGTAACCTAGGCCGCCGAGATCCGTTTCCTTCAGCTTGTCGGCGAGTGAGTCCGTCGAAAAATCCGCGCCGATGACGCCGACAATCTGTCCGTCCCGTCGCACCGGCACGGCGGCGGTCACGGTCTCGATATTCGTGGTGATGTCGAGATAGGGCTCGGTCAGCGTCGGCATGCCGGCCTTGACGGCGGCTTTGTACCAAGGACGCGCGCGCGGATCGTAGTCCTTCGGGATCGTGTCGTCCCACGGGAAGCTGTAATAACCGCCGTTGTCGTCGCCATAATATGTCCACAGGAATGTTCGTCCGTAGACAGGGCTTTTCAGACAGTCGGAGGGGTCTCCGTCCGAAGACGCTATTTCAATGCAATGCGCCACATCCTCCGCGAGAGTAAGACGGCCGGCGAGCCAGTTATCAATCCCCCAAGCAGTCGAATTGCTGATAGTCCGCAGATATTTGTCGATTTCCGATCGACGGATGTCGGACTGCACGACGTTTTGGAAAAACGCGAAGACAAAAAAGATTGTGATGACGGACAGCGCGCCTGCCGCAAGGGCGGTCGCCATCAGACGCGCGCCGGAAGGCGCGTTTTTGGAAAGCGGTTTCCGCGCCTTGTCAAGCGCCATCGCAGGTGCCCTCATTCGTCTCTTGTTCTCGCCAGAGGCCGAACGATGCTATCGTGCGATGGTTAATAGTGCGGTAATGTTATGATTGCGGTCAGGAGGCCGACAACCCGCCAATGAGCGCGTATTTGATATTCAGATAGTCCTCGAGTCCGTATTTCGACCCTTCGCGGCCCGTTCCCGATTCCTTAACGCCGCCGAACGGCGCCACCTCGGTGGAGATGATGCCCTCATTGATCCCGACAATGCCGTATTCGAGCGCTTCCATCACCCGCCAGGCGCGGCCGAGATCCTGTGTGTAGAAATAGCAGGCGAGACCGTATTCGGTGTCGTTCGCCATACGGATCGCGTCTTCTTCGGAATCAAACCGGAACAGAGGCGCGAGCGGGCCGAAAGTCTCTTCTTTCGCGACGAGCATGTTTTCGGTGACGCCCGTCAGAACGGTGGGCTCGAAAAATGTATGGCCGAGCTTGTGGCGATGTCCGCCGAGAAGCACCGACGCGCCTTTGCGCGTGGCGTCGGCGATATGCTCCTCGACCTTGGCGACGCCAGCCTCATCGATCAGCGGTCCCTGTTCGACGCCCGCTTCAAGACCGTCGCCGACCTTCATTTTGGCCACGGCTTTCGCAAATTTCTCCGCGAAGGCGTCATAGACGCCGGACTGAATGAGAAGACGGTTGCTGCAAACGCAGGTCTGGCCCGAATTGCGGTATTTGGAAGCGAGCGCGCCCTGAACCGCGCGATCAAGATCAGCGTCGTCGAAAACAATGAAGGGCGCATTGCCGCCGAGCTCCATCGAAACCCGTTTCATATGCTTCATGGCGTTTGAAGCGAGCGCTTTTCCGACCTCGGTCGACCCTGTGAACGTGATCTTCCGGACCTTCGGATTCTCGCACATTTCGTCCGCGATTGCGGAAGCCGATCCGGTAATCACGTTGAGGACGCCTTTCGGCAGACCGATTTCTTCGGCGATGACGCCATAAGCGAGCGCGGAGTAGGGCGTCTGGCTCGCCGGTTTGCAGACGATGGTGCAGCCGGTCGCCAGCGCGGCGGCGGCCTTGCGCGCGATCATCGCCGTCGGAAAGTTCCAGGGCGTGATCGAGCCCACGACGCCGACGGGCTCCTTGGTGACGACGATGCGTTTGTCTTTCCAGGGAGAAGGGATCACATCGCCATAAACGCGCCTGGCTTCCTCGCCGAACCATTTGAAGAAGTTGGCCGCATAGGCGACTTCGCCTTTCGCTTCGGCGAGTGGCTTGCCCATTTCGATCGTCAGGATCCGTCCAAGGTCGTCCTGATTGGCCATCAGGGATTCATAGATTTTGCGGCAGAATTCGGCCCGCTCGGCGGCCGGACGCGCCCGCCAGTCCGCGAAGGCCCGATGCGCCGCGTCTATCGCTGCGGCCGTCTCGGCGCGGCCGAATTTCGGAACGGAGCCGACGGTTTTTCCGCTCGCCGGGTTCGTCACCTCGATGACGTCGCCGCCGGCTTTCATCCAGCGCCCGTCAATATAACATTCTTCACGGAAATACTTGCTGTCGATCATCGGGCGTCTCCTTCGGAACGGTCGCACCCGAGTTAGCGCCGAACCGGGCGGAAGGCTAGCGGAGTCGTCGCGCCGATTGTCGCGCGCGGCTGCATACGGGTCTAGGAATGGCGAGGGATCGCCGGCAAGATCGGCGCCCGAACAGGCCGGAGAACAAGCGATGACCGTCAGACTCGAAAAAGGGGGCGAAGCCGTCGCCCTGATCACGCTCAACCGTCCGCAATCGCTGAACGCGATAAACGGACAGATGCGCCGCGATCTGACCGATGCGATGCGCAAGGTCTCCGCGGACGAGGCGGTCCGCGCGGTTGTCGTCACAGGCGAGGGCCGCGGTTTTTGCGCCGGCGCTGACGTCGGCGACGGAATCGACGGGAATATAGAAGATACTCTGAATACGGAGTACGGCGCCTTTCTCACGATCATTCAGACTTGCGAGAAACCGGTCATTGCCGCCGTCAACGGTCCGTGCGCCGGAATCGGGATGACGCTCGCATTAACCTGCGATCTGCGCGTGATGTCGTCCGAGGCGTATATGATGATGGCGTTTTCGAATATCGGCCTCGTCCCGGACGGCGGCCTTTCATGGCTGATCACGCGCGAGATCGGATATGCGCGCGCCTTTCAGTTGGCGGTCGAGGCGGAGAAGATCAGCGCCGCGCGCTGCCTTGAGCTCGGCCTTGTGAACCGCGTCGTCGAACCGGAGCGAATGCGGGAAAACGCCCTCGAATGGGCGGGCTCGCTCGCCGAACGCGCGCCGATCGCGCTCGCGCTGACCAAGCGTTCGTTCCGCGCCGCGGCCCATGACGGGTTGAGAGCGGCGGCGGCGTTCGAAGCGATGCTTCAGAAAACCGCGATTGCGACGGAAGACTGCCGCGAAGGCGTGATGGCGCTGATGGCCAAGCGCAAGCCGCAATTCAAGGGCCGCTAGCGTCAATCGCCGAGGAACACCGTGTGGAGCAGTCGGCCGGGCAACAGGGTCAGCGCGCCCGCGATCACGAGTCCCCCGACAAACAGGCCGATCATTGCGTCGCGATGAGCTTTCACGTCGCCGCGTTTGATGTGATAGATCGCGGAGGGGAGCGAGACTGCGGTTATCACAACGAACAGGTGAATGGGCGTAAATCCCGCGATGTTCGCCATGCCGACTCGCGCGGCGGAGTGAATGAAGATCGCAGATCCCGCGACGACCGTCATCAGAGCGACATAGACCCAGCCAAGAGTCTTGTGCAGGCGCGTGCCTTTCGCGTTCATCAGAATGAAACCGCCGATCGCGAATGCGGCGAGCGCAGTCGCGAGATGAATTTGAATTTGGGGGGCGGCTCTGAAAATTGGGGCGATGTTCATTGAAATCTCCGGCGGCTGCTGGCCGAACCTAAAACAGGACCGCCCGGCTTCAAATAGGCGCGAGGCGTTACGGCGTTAGCGGGAGCGCGCCGCTCGTCTGTAGCAGGAAACAAAGCGCGGCGGCGGCCGCAAGCGCAGGACCAAAGGCGATCGGCGAGTCGGTCTTGAAGCGCCGTCCGAAAAGCCGCGCCGCGCCGACGCCGGCCAGAGCGAGCAGAGCGCCGATCAAAACGACCGGCGCGAGGATCATCCATCCTCCCCAGGCGCCAATCGCTGCGACGAGTTTTGCGTCCCCCAGCCCGAGCCCTTCTCGGCCGCGCACGGCGCGATAGCCCTCCGCGATTCCCCAAAAGACGAGATATCCGGCCGCCGCGCCGATCACGCTCGCATCCAGCGGCGCAAAGCGCGCGCCGATATTGGAGAGAAGTCCCGCCCAAATGAGCGGAATCGTGATCGCATCGGGAAGAAAGCCTGTTTCCAGGTCGATCGCGGCGAGAACTGTCAGCGCCGAGAGGAAAAGAGCGGCCAGAAGCGCGTCGGGCGTGAATCCGAAAAGCCAGACGCAGAGCGCGGCGGCGAGCGCGCCGGCGAGTTCGAGCAGGAGATAGCGCGGACTGATCGGCGCGCCGCAATGGCGGCATCTGCCGCGAAGAAAGAGAAAACTGGCGATCGGGATGAGGTCGATCCGCCGAATCGGCGTTCGGCAAGCCGGGCACCTCGAGCGGGGGCTGGCGAGCGATTCGGCCGGGTCCGCCCCGTCGACCAGGCCCCAGATTCGGGGGCCCCGATGGGCGACCACGTTGAGAAAGCTTCCGATCGCGGCCCCGGCGAGGATCGCGATGACGATCAGTGCGGCGTTCATTCCTCGCCTCCGGCGGCGGCCGGCGAATCGCGGCGCGCGGACGCAGGGCGGCCTGCGCCCGCCCGGGCCGGACAGGGGGGGCTGAAAGGGCCGAAAGCTAGGATTTTCGGGCGAGCGGGTCCCCGCGGACAGGCCATACTTTCTTAACTTTCCACCGTTTCTTAACCTTATGGCGCGAAATCTCGTTAACCTTGAAGAGCGAACCCTGACGAAATCCTAAGGAGCGCGATCTGAAATCCGCGATACAAGGCAGCGCGACCGCAAAGGTTAACGGCGGGTCGGTGAGCAATTCGAGGGGTTAGGGACAGGCTCTTGGGCTTTCGGGTAGTGCGCGTGGCTGTCATCGGACAAGGTCAGTTGAACAAAACGGCCGCCGCCGCGGCCAAGCTTGGCGCGTGGCTCGCCAGGCTCGCGGGCCTGGGCCGCCGCCGGCCGCGGCCCGGCGAAGGCCGCTGGCTGATCGGCGCCGTGGAGTTCGGGCTCGTTCTTCTCATCGCATTTCTGGCGGCGCGTTTGTTCTGGACGATTTTCGAGCCCATGCCCGCGATTGAAGCGCCGCCGCCAAGCGCGGTCGCCAGGCCGGCGCCGATTGCGGTCGGCAATCCGTTCCGGACCGCCGGCGCGCCCGCCGCCGTTGATTCGCCGGGAGTCGCCGCTCTTGGCGGCACGAATCTCAGCCTCGTTTTGCGCGGCACATGGCTCGACCCGGAACGCGCGAGCGCTGTCATCGCGACGCCCGACGGCAAGCAAAAGACCTATTTCGTCGGCGACGCCATTTGCTGCGGAGCAACGCTGGCCGAGGTTTTCCGGGACAAAGTCATCATCTCGCGCGACGGCATGCGGGAAGCCCTGCATCTGCCGACGAAGCAGGATAAGCCCTATACGCCTCCGAGCCTGCCATCGGCGAGCGCGCCGCCGCCCGTGAAAAGCTTTTCCGATCTCGTCAGGATCGAGCCGAAGCTGAATGCGAGCGGCATATCGGAAGTCCGTCTGCATCCCGGCGCCGATCCGGCGCGCTTTGCGAGCCTCGGCTTTTCGGACGGCGATGAACTGATCGCGATCAACGGCCAGCCATTGCCCAAAACGCCCGTCGAACTCGATCAGGCGATCCAGGACATGCGCGGCGCGCGACAGATTTCGGTGACGGTCGAGCGTAACGGCGTGCGCTTGCCGATTACCGTCCCGCTTGCGGGAGGCCAGTAAGTGTTTCGCATGAAGCTCCCGCTCGCCCTGATAGCCCTTCTTGGTTTGGCTCTGCCGGCTATTGCGGCCGAACCGAACGCGCAATGCGGCGCGGAGCTGAATTACGAGGATGCTGACATTCGTGCGGTGGTCGACGATATCGCCATCAGGACAGGCCGGACATTCCTGCTCGATCCGCGCGTTCAAGGACGCGTCACCGTGAAATCGCCGCCTGACGGGGGGCTGTGTCCGGATGAGGCGTGGGAGCTCTTTCAGGCGATGCTTCGCGTGAACGGCTTTGTCGCGACCCCGCTTGGCGCGAACAAATACAAAATCGTGCCGATGCAGGAGGCGCCGCGATCGGCGGGGCCTGTCGGCGCCGCCGAAAGGGGGGATCTCGTTACGCAGATTGTCCGTTTGCGGTATATAGATTCCAGAGAGGCGGCCGCGAACCTCTCTCAACTCGTCAATGAGAAGGGAATCGTCGCGCCGGTGCGCAGCGGCAACGCGCTCATTCTCGTCGACACAGCGGAGAATGTCGCGCGCCTGCGGAAAGTGCTTGATCAGCTCGATCGCGATACGACCGTTTACAAGACGATCCCGCTTCAGAATGCGTCTGCGGCCGAAGTCGCGCGAGTGGTCAGTGGTCTCGCCCAGCAAATGACCAATGAGAACGGCGGACAGTCATCCAATGTCAGCGTCGTTCCCATGGAGGCGAGCAACTCTATCCTGATCCGGGCCGAGCCGTCGGTCATATCTCGTCTGACCGGCGTGATTTCCCAGCTTGATGAAATCGGCGGTTCGAAGTCCGATCTTTCGGTCGTCTTTCTCAATCATGCGAACGCCGAACAGCTTGCGCCGCTGCTTCGGCAAATCGTCAATTCGCAGGGCGGCGACGCCACGGGCGGTGATGCAGGCGGCGGCGCCTCCGGGGCGACTCCGCCCGCGCCGGTCTCAGCGTCTGTCGGCAAGGGACGCGCGATGATCGCGTTCGACAAGGCGACCAACTCCATAATTATTAATGGCGACGCTGATATTCAGCGTACGTTGCATAACGTGATCGCGCAGTTGGACATCCGGCGTCCGCAGGTGCTGATTGAGGCGATCATCGTCGAGGTCTCCGATACGACGGCGCGCGAACTCGGGCTGCAATATTTCTTCACCGGCACCAAGGGCAGCACGGTGCCTTTCGTGACGACGAACTTTCAGCGCGCGTCGCCGAATGTGCTCGCGCTTGCCGGGCCGACTCTCCTGCAAACGGGAAACCTGCCGAGCAATGTCAGCAGTTCGTTCGGATCGGATCTTACAAAGGCGGCGCTTGACGCGTTGCTCGGCATTAATGGATTCGGTCTCGGCGGCGCAGGCCAGATCGGCGACGGAACGGTATTCAGCGCGATTCTGACGGCGATCAAGCAGGACGACACGTCGAACGTCTTGTCGACGCCTTCCGTGGTCACGCTCGATAATCAGGAAGCGTCGCTTTCTGTAGGCCAGGAAATTCCAATCACGACGGGGGAAGCGGTCGGCGACAATTTCCAGAATGCGTTCCGGACAGTCTCGCGCGAGCAGGTCGGCACAATTCTGAAGGTTACGCCGCAGATCAATGAAGGCGGCACCGTCACGCTCAAGATCACGCAGGAAACGTCGAGCGTCGCCGGCCAGATCATCCAGTCCTCGACCGATCTCATCACGAACAAACGGGAGATATCGACGACCGCGCTTGTCGATGACGGTGACATCCTGGTGATCGGCGGCCTGGTCGACGATACAGTCCAGCACAGCGAGGACAAAGTGCCGGTGCTTGGCGACATTCCGGTTGCGGGCCGTCTTTTCAAGCATACGGCTCACTCGCGAACGCGTCGGAATCTGATGGTCTTTATTCGACCGACGATCCTACGCGATGAAGATACGGCTCGGGCGGCGACGACGAAGAAGCTCGATTATCTTCGCGCCAAGGAGCTGCTTTCGACCGGGCGCTCGAAGTCGGATATCGATCGACTGATCGATCAGGTGACCGGAACCAGCACCGGCGCATCCGTGAAACAACCGTCCTCTTCGGGGACGGGGAGCGGCGCAGGCGATGAGTGAAGTCGAAGAACGCCCGGCCGTCAGGCTCACTTATGCATTCGCCAAGGAGCGCGGCCTTATCGTGCTCGATCCGGCCGCTCGTCCCGTCATTATCGGCGCGCGGGGCGAGCCTGACCCTTGGGCGATCATCGAAACGCGCAGGGTTGTGGGCGCGCCGATTGTCGTCGACAAAATGTCGACCGACGCGTTCGAACGGCGGCTTTCAGAAATTTATTCTGTGAACGCTATTAGCTCGGGCGATTTTTCCTTGCCCGCGGACGAAGCCGATCTCGTGTCGCTCGCCGAAGGACTGCCGAAGACGGCCGATCTTCTCGACAGCGAGGACGACGCGCCTGTTATCCGCCTGATCAACGCGCTTATTGCCGAAGCTGTGAAGGTCAAGGCGTCGGACATCCATGTCGAGCCTTACGAAAAGTCACTGTCCGTGCGCCTCAGAATCGACGGCGTGCTGCGCGAGATTCTTTCGCTGCCGTCGCGCATGACTCCGGTCATCGTCAGTCGAATCAAGGTGATGGCGCGGCTCGACATTGCGGAAAGACGAGTCCCGCAGGATGGACGAATTTCGATTGCGCTCGGCGGAAAGGCGGTCGATGTGCGCGTCTCCACCCTGCCGGCGCGCTTCGGCGAGCGCGTCGTCATGCGTATTCTTGATAAAGATGAGGCGCGTCTCGATCTCGACGCGCTCGGCATGCCGGCGGAGCTGAAAGCGCGTTTCAAGCTCGCTCTCCAGCGGCCGAACGGCATCATTCTCGTCACCGGACCGACGGGCTCGGGCAAGACGACAACGCTCTACGGGGCGTTATCGCTGCTCAATGATCCGAGCCGGAACATCCTGACGGTTGAAGATCCGGTGGAATACGCCATTGACGGGGTCGGCCAGACGCAAATCAATCCCAAGGTCGGCATGACGTTCGCGACGGGGTTGCGTGCGATTCTTCGGCAGGACCCCGACATCGTTATGGTGGGAGAGATCCGCGACGTCGAAACCGCAGAGATCGCGATTCAGGCGGCGCTCACCGGCCATCTCGTCCTGTCGACCGTTCACACGAATTCAGCGATCGGCGCGGTCACGCGCTTGCGCGACATGGGCGCGGAGCCGTTTCTTCTTTCCTCGACGATCGCAGCCGTGCTCGCCCAGCGCCTCGTGCGCAGGCTCTGCCCGTCCTGCAAGGAGCCCTATGAGCCCGACGCGGCCGAGCGCGCTTTGCTCGGCATAGGCAAGGGCGAGAAGACGACCATCTATCGCGCGGCCGGGTGCGGGCGCTGTGCGTTGACGGGTTATGAAGGGCGTGTCGGCGTTTACGAACTCGTCGTCGCTGACGAAAAACTGAAAAGGCTTATTCACGACGATGCAAGCGAACAGGAGATGGCGGCCCACGCATTCCGCAAGACGCGCACGCTCGCGCAATGCGGTTTTGCGCATGTCGTCGACGGCGTAACATCGCTCGAAGAAGTGCTGCGCGTTGTCCGACAGGAGGAGGAGGATGCCGGCGTTTGAATATGAGGCGCTCGACGTCGCCGGCCGGTCGAAACGCGGCGTCGTCTCCGCGGACACGGCGCGCCAGGCGCGGCTCGAATTGCGTCGGCTCAGTCTCACGCCGGTGCGCGTTTCGGCGCCGCGCGAGGAGCGTCGGGGCCGGCTCGGCGGACGCGCAGCGCCCCGCGTCGGCGCGGGCGATCTCGTCGCCGTTACGCGCCAGTTGGCGGTTCTGCTCAGCGCCGCGACGCCGCTCGAGGAGGCGCTGAACGCGGTTGCGCTGCAAACCGACAAGTCCGGCGTAAGAAGCCGGATGCTGGCGGTTCGCGAGCGCGTGACGGAAGGCTGGCGGTTCGCGGACGCGCTGGGCGAAGACCCGAAATCTTTTTCCCCGCTTTATCGCGCCGTCATTGCGGCCGGCGAGGCGTCCGGCGATCTCGGCGGCGTTCTCGATCGTCTGGCGACGATGCTCGAGAAAAACCGCTCAATGCGCAACAAGGCGCTCGCCGCACTCATCTATCCGGCGGTTCTCGCATTCGTCGCGGGCGGCGTCGTGATCGCCCTGATGACTGGCGTCGTGCCCAAGATTGTCGAACAGTTCGACACCTTCAACGCGCAACTTCCGTTGATTACCCGAATTGTCGTCGGCGTCTCGTCGTTTCTGGGGTCATACGGGCTGATCCTGGCCGCAGGGATCATCATCGCCGGCGTTGCGTTCTGGCGTGCGATGCGCGTTCCCGCGTTCAAGCGTCAGGTCGACGCGCGCATGCTCGCGATACCGATCCTCGGCAATCTCCTGCGCGGTCTTGACGGCGCCCGCTTCGCCAGAACGCTGTCGACGCTTGTCGCTGGGGGCGCGCCCTTTCTGGACAGTCTCAAAGGCGCGCAGCGCACGGTGTCGAATGACTATATACGCGAGCGTCTTGACGGGGCGATTACGATGGTCGGGGAGGGCGCTTCGCTTGCAGGCGCTCTGCGACGCGCCAATGTGTTGCCATCGATGATGACGCATATGGTCGCCGCCGGCGAGCGAGCCGGCGAAGTGCCGGCGATGCTCGACAAGGCCGCCCTTCAACTTGAAGAGGAGTTCGACACCGCTTCGACCGTCGCCTTGAGACTGCTCGAACCGGCGATCATCGTGATGATGGGCGGCGTCGTCATGGCCATCGTCGCAGCGATCATGTTGCCGATTCTTCGTCTCAACTCTCTCGTTTCCGGTTAGCAGCAGGCCAGGACAGGGGTGCACCGATGCGCGCAAAGTCAATTGCAGAGATTTTGAATCGAAAGCGGCGTCAGAAAGGCATTACGCTGATCGAACTCCTTGTTGTGCTTGTCATTCTGGCGCTGATTTCAACGATTATCGTGATCAATGTGCTGCCGGAGGCCGACAAGGCGCGCGTCAAGAAAGCGAAACTCGACATCAAGGCGCTGGAGAACGCGCTCGATCTCTACCGGCTTGACATGCTTTCCTATCCGACGACCGAAGAAGGATTGAATGCGCTGCTGACTGCGCCCTCCGATCTTCCCGATACGTCTCAATATCGTCCGGGCGGCTACCTCAAAAAGACCAATCTCAAGGATCCTTGGGGAACGCCCTATCAATATCGCTCGCCCGGAGAGCATGGCGCGTACGATCTTTATTCCCTCGGCGCGGACAAGGCGCCGGGAGGCGAAGGCGACAACGCCGATATCGGCAACTGGATGGAAGACAATTGAGACGGCGAACGAGCGAGCGCGGCGTCACCCTGATCGAGCTGCTCGTCGCGCTCGCAATCGTCGGACTCGCCGCAAGCGTCGCGGTCATGAGCGCGCCGCCGCCGCACGGGCCGGCGCGAGCAGAGGCCGATCGCTTCGCCGCGCACCTCGCCGCAGCGACCGACGAGGCGATTGTGTCAGAACGCACGCTGAGCCTTGAAGCGAGCGCGCACGGCTATGTCTTTGCGGCCTATGTCGGCGGCGTGTGGCGGCCGGTCTCCGACAATGCGGCTCTCAAGGCCCACAGTCTCTCAAAGGGGGTCGCGATGTCGCTGAACATCGCCGATCCGGCGCTCGCCAATGAAAAGCCCGCCGCGGACCCCGAAAACGCATCGCGTCGCGTCGTCTTCGATCCGATCGGGCTTGGCGTCGCCTTCACGGCCGAGTTCGCCGACAGACGCGAACGTTGGGACGTATCCTTTGACGATAACGGCGATATCAAGGTGAAAAAGCATGCCAGCCCCGTCTCCTAGAGGCGAACGCGGCTTTACGCTGATCGAAGTGCTGGTCGCGCTGGCGATTCTCGGACTGATCGCGGGGGCCGTGCTTGCGCTCGCCTCACAGAGCGCGCGCTTTGAAGCCGAGGCGGAGACGCGCTTCCTCGCCGGCGTGCTTCTCGATAACGAAATGGTCGAAGCGCTGGGGAAAGTGTACGCGCTCGAGCGCGGGGACAAGAAGGTCTCCAAGCAGTTCGCAGGTCGTTCATGGACCGTTATCCGCTCGGTTTCCAATATCAATGCGCGCGGGATCGCGCGCATTCAGGTCAAAGTGATGGACCGCGCGGGACGCGTTGAGGCGGAAGCCGTTACGGCGAAGGCGGAGGAACAGTGAAGGGCGCGCGCCAAAACGGGTTCACGCTGGCCGAAGTGCTGGTGGCGCTGGTCGTGTTCTCGCTCGTGGCGGCGGGGTGCGTGTACGCGCTCCGCCTTGCGATTGACACGCGCGAGCGGCTCGACGCCGTCGACCAGGGATTGAGGGAATTCGAAACGGCGCGCGCGATCATTCGGGACGACATGCTGCAGCTTGTCGATCGCGCCACGCGCGATGAGTTTGGTTCGATCTCGGGTCCTGCGTTTTTGGGCGGGAAGGAACTCGCGCTGACTCGTCGCGCGCCGCAGGGAGAGCGCCTTCTTCTCGCATTCGTTCGGCGCGGCTGGACGAATCCGGGCGCGCAAGCCCCGCGCTCGAGTCTGCAATATGTCGAATATCTTGAGAAGAACGGCGCGATAATCCGGCGTACGCGTCCCTATCTCGATGATGCGCGCGGACAGCCGCGATTCGATAGGGTGCTGTTTAAGAACGCGAATGCGATTGAGATCAGCTTTCTCGCAGGCGAAGCGCGAGGAGAGCTCGATTGGGTGTCGGGGTGGCCGCAACGCGGCAGCGCGACTTTCCCGCGGGCGATAGCCTTGTCGATGGAAAGCGCTCGATACGGACTGATTGAGCAGCGCTTCTGGATCGGCGCGCTCGGGCGCGGGACTGGGGGGCAGTCATGAGCACGCTGCGGGAACGAGCCCGACAGAAAGGCGCTGCGCTCATTATCGTGCTTTTGCTCGTCGCAACGCTCGCCTTTATATCGTTGGCGATGAGCGAACGGATGATGCTCTCGGCGCGCCGCGCCCTGAACATGCGTCAGCAAAACGTACTCATCTGGCGCGCGCTGGCGATCGAAACTCTGGCCAAGAGCGCAATCGAGACCCAAATGGCGGCAAGCAAGGGAAAGCTCACCCTGTCGAGTCCGCTCATGGCGAAACCGATTGTAATCCCCGGGGAGGGCGGAACAGCGACTGTGGCGATTGTCGACCGGACGCGTTGCTTTAATCTGAACAGCCTGGTCGTCGATGATGGGAACGGGCAGACGACGAACGCGGAGGCGAAAAAGGAATTCGAAGCGCTTGCGGCGTCTACGGGGGCGGCAAATTTCGATGCGCCGGCAATTGCGGCTGCGATCATCGATTGGATAGACCGGAACGCTTTCCAGGAGCCTGGAGGGGCTGAAGACGCGGTCTATGCGGATATGCCGACGCCGTATCGCACCGGCGCGCAGCCGCTCGCCGACGTCTCTGAACTGCGCGCCGTCGCCGGCGTCACGCGCGAAGACTACGCCGCCATCGCGCCTTTTCTCTGCGCGCAGCCGTCAAGCGCGCCGTCGCCGGTAAACATTAACATGTTGCAAGATACTGACGCGCCGTTGCTGGTTGCTATTTCAGGCGGCCGGCTCTCTGTGGCGGCGGCCCAGGACGTCATCGCGGCGACGCCGCCCGGAGGGTTCGATACAATTGACGAGTTTTTCTCTAATGACAAAATTCGCAACCTCGGCATCAAAGAATTTACAAACACGCAGTTTAATCTCTGGTCGCGTTACCTTGAGGCCGATGCTGTTATCGGATTTGCAGATGGGAGCGCGGACCTCAGCGTGACATTTGAGGTCGATCAGGAAGGCAAGGCGCATGTTTTATCGCGCCGCTTCGGGCGATTTGAATGACGGGCGAGCAATTCATATTGCTACTGGGCGCGTCGCCGACGACGCCGTTCCGATGGGGCCGCTTTTCGGGCGCGCAACTTATCGAGGGCGGCTGGCTCGAAAACGCCGCTGACCTCGCCTCTGTGGCGGCGTATGCGGAGAACGCGGATAGCGTGATCGCGCTCTTGCCCGGAGAGGTCGTGGCCGCCCGGCGCATGGCGGCCGCTCCGCGCAGCGCCGCAAAGGCGCGCGCGGCCGCACTGTACCTGATGGAGGACGAACTCGGGGAATCGGCGGACGTGTTGCACGTCGCCGCCGCGGGCGGATTGGCTGTAGCGTTGCAGAGAGCCATCGTCGAAGACTGGCGGGACGCCTTTGCGGCGGTCGGATTTTCTGTCGACATTCTCTCTGCGGACTACCTCGCCTTGAGCGGGCTTCACGAAGAGGCGGTCGTCATCGCCGAAGCGGGGCGCGTCGTCGCCGCTTTCGACGGCGCAGGCTTCGCGATCGAACTCGGGATGTTCGAAGCGCTCGCGCCGAATATCTTCGCGCCTGCGCCTCCGCATGTGAAGCTGATTGGCGGGCGCGACATCGAACGCGTGTTTCCGGCAGATAGCGCGGTTGAACGTCTGGGCGAGGCCGATGACGCGGCTATTCTTTCGCTTTACGGTGAGGCGACGGCCGCGGCGGCGCCGCCGAATCTGTTTCAAGGCGAGTTTGAGCAGAAACGGGCGATCGCCCCGGCGCTTGTTCCCTGGCGGCGCGCGGGCCTTCTTGCGGCGGCGGCGTGCGCGCTCTTCGTTACGGGCGTTGTCGCGCAAGGCGTGCGCGCAGATGTCACGGCGGGGATGTGGACAAAAGCCGCCCGCGAAATTCACGTGAAGAGATTTCCGGACGCGGCAAACGACGATCCTGTCGCATATGCGCGGCGGATTTTGGCGAAACAGGGAGGCGACGCGTCTTTCCTGGCGCTCGCCTCGCGATTCTCGGACGCCCTGCAAAACAACGACGCGGTTCAGATAGACCGCATACGATTTAACGCCGCCCGCAACGAGTTTGTCGTGACGGTCAGAAGCCGCACTGACAGCGGGATCGATGATCTCAAGGCAGCGCTGTCGAAGTTGGGCGTCGTCACGCAAGACAGCGGCGGATTCCGCCGCACCGGCTCTGCTTGGTCAGGCGAGCTTTCCGCGAGGTTGCGATGACGGCTTGGTGGCGGACCCTTTCTGAACGCGAACGCGTGCTGGTCGGAGGCGCAGCGGCGCTGTTCGCGGTCGTCTTCCTGTGGTTCGCCGTGATTGGGCCGGCGGGCGCCTGGCGCGCCGGCGCCGCGGCGCGCGCGCAAGCGGCGGAAAGCGGGTACCGACTCGTTTCCCGGGCCGCGGCGCTCGCGAATTCATCTGCAAAAGATCCAAATGCGCCGCCATTGCGCAACGCCGTCGTTCAAGCGGCCGCGAGTCTTAAGATTGATTTAAGTTTCGTAAATGCTCTTCCCGACGGCACAGTAGAAGTGCAAGGAGGAACGGCGGCGCCTGAACGCGTCTTCCAATTGCTTTCAACGCTTGAGACGAAGCAGGCGGTTAAGATTATCGATGTAGACATTGCTCGGAGCGCAGATAATCCGGCCAGTGTCCGGTTTCAGGCGACCTTGTCGAAATAGGGGGATGGAGCAGTAGGCATCAGGGACGTTACGGTTATGTGTAAGCGTATCTCTGCGTTTTCCGGACGCTACCTCACATTCGCCGGATTAATTTTCGGATTGACAGTTCTTGTCGTAAATGCTCCAGCCGCAATTCTTCCGGCGCTGGCGCGCAGCACGGGCGTCGAATTCTATGTCGATGATGCGCGCGGCACGCTTTGGCGCGGCGAACTCAAGGGCGTGCGATCGAAGGGCGTAAAAATCGGCGACATTGAGTTCAGGACTCATCCGGCGGATTTGCTCCGTGGACGCATCACCGCTGACCTCGTGTCGCGCAATGGCGCTCTGGCAGGCGCAGGCCGCGCCGTCGTGCTCGCCAACGGGCTGTTAAAGCTCGAACACGCGCATTTTGTGTTTAATCTTGACGCCGCAAATGAGTACCTCATTCTTGGCGAACCTCTGTCGGGGAAAGTCGAAGCCGATATCAAGGAACTCGCGATCGCGGGAAGCGGATGCATCCGCGCTGACGCCAAGCTTTGGACGGACGTTCTCGCCCGGCCCGCACGCCGGTTTGACGGCGAAGCCGTGGACCTGTTCGGGGGCGGGGCCTGCGCGGGCAAGGATCTCGTCGTAGCGCTGTCGGGGGCGAGCTCGGACGGCGCGGTGAAGCTTACATTGCGGGTCACGCCCCAGCTTACCTATACGTTGCTCGCCCAAGCGGCGCCTGCTCGCACTGACATTGCGAATGCGCTACACTATCTCGGGTTCCAACGATCGGAAGGCGAGATGTCGATGGCCACATCCGGGATCATTCGCACAGTGGGCTCATGAAACGCCGCGTAGCGCTGCTTGTCTCATCGATTCTTCTGAGTTTTAGCTCCGGCGCTTTCGCCTTTAACGGGACGAAAGCCGAACGAAAGGGCGAGGCCCCGGCGGTGCGCAAATTTGCGCTCGGCCCGATCGCCGAATCAAATGTTCCAAAGGGCGAGTGCGGGATGGTCCTGTGGACACTTGATGATTCGCAGCCGATGCCGATCCTTCGCTATCTTTCCGGCAAGGGCGGCGAGATTTCAGTCGGCGGCGTTCCTGTCGTTCTGACTATCGCCGAAACGAGCGGGGCAAGCGCCTTTGGCGTTTCGGAACATCAAGTGTTTTCGACGACGGTCGGCCTGAAGGTCACGGTCGATATGCATTTCAGCACGGGTTTTGACGGCGGATCCTACCTTCAGCAGGGTATTGTTCGCGTCGAAGCGCCGGATGGCTGGCGAATCATCGCGCCGTCTGCTGGAGTGGCCGGTTGTCGCGCAAAATAGGCTAGCCGACGCCGCCCATTGCGTGGAGAACGACCGCTAGGATTCCGACCCCTACGCCCAACATGGCGAATCCGTAGCCGCGTTTGTCCGGCGCCAGCGCGGCGTCAGGGCCAAGGTGAAAAACAATCAGGTAGATGAGCGCGCCTGCCGTCAGGCCCATGACGAGCGAAATATCAACGAGGCGAAGTTGTTCAAAAATCAGATACCCGCCGATGGCG
Organism: Alphaproteobacteria bacterium; assembly: GCA_016125425.1. Lineage (GTDB taxonomy): Bacteria > Pseudomonadota > Alphaproteobacteria > Caulobacterales > Parvularculaceae > Amphiplicatus. The sequence goes on along the minus strand of WGLT01000013.1, from coordinate 80,200 downwards.
CCTAGCGGGGTCGTCAATCCTACGACAACGAACGCGACGAGTCCTGCGCGCAGACGATTCATGCCAGATTGACGCAGCAGACCGAATGCAATGATGCCCACGGGGAATTTGTGGAGCATCAGGCCAAAGGTTGTCAGCACGCCTGTAAAAAGCGTGATGTGGTTCTGATCAAAATTATGAAACGCAGCCTCATAGATGAAACCGTCAGTAAAGGAGTGAGCCGCGACGGCCATGGTAGAGGCGTAGCTCAACACAGGGCTGGGATTCTCCCCCGACCGGCGCATCAATACGGATAACATCGCCGCGAGAAGAGTGAAGAAAGCGAAACCGGAAACAACCCATTTCCAGGCGTCAATCGAATAGGCGAGCGCTTCGGGGATGAGATGGAACAATACGGCGGCGATCAATATGCCGACTGCGAAGGCCGAGAAATACGGGCTGTTTCGACGTCCCCAATCACCGAGCGCCGCCATGGAAAGCAAGCCGAGAGTGCCAATCCCCGCAGCAACGAACGAGGCTATTAGGCCGGCGTCGTTGGCCAAATGCGAAAACACGATGATCCCCTACGCCCTAGACCGGCGATGTTCCGGCTCCCCCCTTCGCCGGCGCCGCAGATGTCCCCTTGTAGCAGAGCTAATGTTATCACGTCACCTAGTCCGCGCCGGCGAGTTTTAACCACAATGGGGAAGCAGGCGCCCCAGCCGCGATCCTCGCGCGAATTTCGGGGGAATTGCGGCGCAGATGCTTGCTCTGACGCCGACGCGCAGCGTAAGGTCCCGCGGCGTTTTAGTCGGCGTATTCCGATCGGAAGGTGACGAAGCAGCCCATGAGCGCTCACGAGCATCATCACGACCCAAAACGCGGCAGCGCCGGCCGGCTTCTTGCCGCCTTCGTGGTGATTCTTGTTTTCATGGTGGTTGAAGTCGTCGGCGGCTTGGTCGCTGGGTCGCTCGCGCTCATCGCTGACGCGACGCATATGCTGACCGATGCGTTCGCGCTCGGCCTGGCGGCCGGCGCGCAATATCTAGCCGGACGGCCGGCCGACGCGAAGCGGCATTTCGGCTACCGGCGCGCGCAAGTCCTTGCTGCATTTGTCAATGGCGTCGTCCTCATGTGCCTCAACGTGCTGATCGTCGTCGAGGCGGTCGGACGGATGATTCATCCGACGTCGGTGCAAGGCGACACAATGCTCGTGATCGCCGTGTTGGGCCTTTTGGCCAATATCGCCGCCTATTTCATTTTGCACGGCGCGCGCCAGGACAACGTTAATGTGAGAGGCGCGCTTTTGCATGTCGTCACCGATCTTCTCGGATCAGTGGCCGCTATCATCGCGGCGCTCGTCATCTTGCGCTTTCACTGGTATCCGATCGACCCGATTCTCTCGGTGTTCGTCGTTATTCTGATCGCCCGATCGGCGCTCACGCTGATGCACGAGACCGGCCACATTTTGCTGGAAGGCGCGCCGCGGGATATCGATGTCGAGGCGCTGATCGAAGGAGTGAAGTCTGCGGCGCCGGAGGTCGAAGACGTTCACGACGTGCATATCTGGCAGTTGTCGCCCGAACATTCCAGGATGACGCTGCACGCCCGGATCAGCGACGCTGAGTCGGGCGAACATGTGCTTGCCGCGATCAAGTCATTTCTCGAAGAGCGATATTCCATCGAGCGCTCAACTGTGCAGATCGAAGTGGGTGGTTCATGCCCGGATGAAGAAGGCGCGCTCGGCGCGACCGTTGTCGCCAGAGCGAGCGCTTCGGTCTTGCAGCCCAGAGGCGCCTGTGAAAACCGAGCGCAGGCCGTCGTCGCCGCGGCGTCAAAATAATCCAGGCCAGACGGACGCTCTGCTCGCGCGTCATTTTTCAAGCGCTCGCGGTCTCGGCGGCGCATAGCCTCGCGCAAGGACTCGCCAGCGATATCTCGGAGGAAAGGACGCCGCCGGGATTTGCGGTCCGGTCTTGGGCGCCCATCGGGCGAGCGCGCCGAGCAGTCCGATGAGGATCAGATAGCCGTCCCACATTTCGAGCGAGACGGTCGCCGCGCCGACTCCGAACACGACCAAATAGGCCTGCGCCATACAGCCGAAACGCGGGACCCACGCCTCCACTGTCGGATCTCGCGCGAGCTGCTGCAGGCGGGCGGCGGTCCAAAGAGCGGCGGCGAGCAGCGACAGATAGACGGCCAGTCCGATGAAGCCCGCGCCGCCGAGCACTTCGAAATAGATGCTGTGAGCGGCCTTGGCGCGCGGGGCGCGCTCTGGATCGACTGTCGCGGCGATAGCCGGTTGATAGGCGTTGCGGAGGCCCGCGCCCGTGAGCGGATGCTTGAGCGCCAGTTCTGTATTGATAATCCAGGAATCGACGCGTCCCATGAAGGACGCGTCTTCTGTCGCCTGGGTGATCGTCTCCATGCGCTTCGCCCATTTTTGCGGCATGAACGCAATCGCCGGCGCGAGCAGCGCGATGAGCGCGACGAGAATCGTCAATTTGCGTTTCGCACGAAGCCAGAAGAAAGCCGCAAAGGCGAGCAGGGCGACGAATGCGCCGCGCGACTGCGTGCCAAGGATCGCTACGACCGATGCGCTGAATAGGCAAAGCAACGCCACGCGCATATATCGCCGCCGGGACTCGCCGTAGAGGTAAAGAATTAGCGGCAGGCCTGAAGCAATGATGATACCCAGCTGATTGTTGTCCTCCATGATCGTGTGCTCGATCCCCTGAACATGGTAACGGCCAAGTGTCAGCAGAGTGAAAACGCCGCCTTTCAACGCGAAAAAACCGACTGCTATGACCACAGTCCACACAAGTGCGTGGAGTCTGAGTTTGTCGGTCGTCATTTGTTCGCAAAGCGCAGCGAAGAAGAGGACCTTTATAAACCGGCTGAAATAGGCGGCGGAATATTGATGATCGAGCGAAAAGAGCTGCGACACCCAGAGCCAAAGCGCGAACGCTGCAAACAGAACCGTGATCGGTCCGATGCGGAAGCGTTTTGTCTCGCCATTGACGATAATCGACAGAACTGTGACCGCGGCGATAATGACGTTTAAAGGAACTCCGTATACGCCATAGGCCAATTGTTGGGGGTTCATAATGCTGAACCACGCCCAAGTCAGCACGCCCACATAAGGATAGCGCAGCGCCAGGAGAAGGCTTGACGCGATAATTCCAAGAAGCAGGGCGTCGCGCATGCGGCCTTCGACTTTAAGTTACGGACCGGGTGTCAGCCTGCTGCGGGGCGTATCGTTTTGGGACGCGCCGCGACGGCCAGACCGGGTGATCTCAATGGGGTTACAAAGTTTGCGCCGTCGCCAGGTCGGCGGAAACGCGTCGTCCGGCCGGCCCGGCGGGTTCAATTTTGGGGGCGCGCGCACATCTGCGCCATCGATCGGGTCGATGCGCGATATGCGCAAAATCGCTTTTACATATATCGGGCGCGCCAGTACGCTTATTTGACAGAGTTGATAGGCGTCAATGAAAGCGGCTGCGAGACCGTCATGATCAGGACGCCTTGAAACTGCGTCCGCGCTCGGGGGTCTCCTTCATTCTGTGTGCGCGCGGAGTGTCGCGCCTGTCGCTTGTGAACGCTTTCCTATGAACATGGAAATGGAGGAGACATGACCCGTAATACCAAATCAGCACTACTCGCAACCGCCGCCGTCATGGCGCTAAGCCTTGTCGCCGGTTGCGGACAGAAGAGTGATTCCGGAGCGCGCGCTGAGGCCGAAACGGTTGTCGCTTCAGTCGATGCGGCGCAGACGCGATCCGGAGGCGATTCGAAGGCGGCTTCCGCCGGAGATATGATGAAGAATCCGGCCAGTGCGATTAGGTCGAACAGCTTCTGGTGGCCGGAGCAGCTCGATCTTTCGCCGCTGCGTCAGAATGAAGCCCATTCGAACCCGCTTGGCGATGATTTCGACTATGCCCGGCGTTCTCCAAGCTGGATCTGGCGGCCGTCAAGAAGGATATTGCGGCGTTGATGACGAGTTCGCAGGATTGGTGGCCGGCGGACTATGGAAATTACGGACCGTTCTTTATACGGATGGCATGGCACAGCGCGGGCACCTACCGCACTTTTGACGGGCGAGGCGGCGCAGGAGGCGGCCAGCAGCGTTTTGAGCCGCTCAATTCTTGGCCGGACAACGCCAATCTCGATAAAGCGCGCCGGCTCCTCTGGCCGATCAAGGAGAAATACGGCGCAAGCATCTCCTGGGCGGATCTCATGGTTCTGACCGGCAATGTCGCGCTTGAGACCATGGGATTTAAGACCTACGGCTTTGCGGGAGGCCGCGAAGACGATTGGCAAGCAGAACTTGTCAACTGGGGCCCTGAGGCCGAAATGCTCGGCGACAAACGCTATTCAGGCGATCGGGAACTGCAGAAGCCCTTGGCCGCGGTTCAAATGGGGCTGATTTACGTCAATCCGGAAGGACCGAATGGAAATCCGGATCCGGTCGCGGCGGCCAAGGACATTCGCGATACGTTCGGCCGGATGGCGATGAACGACGAGGAGACGGTCGCGCTCATCGCGGGCGGACACACATTCGGAAAAGCGCATGGCGCGGCCAAGCCGGATGAGTGCCTTGATCGCGAGCCCGCGGCTATGGGCGTGGAGCACCAGGGACTCGGTTGGAACAATAAATGCGGAACCGGCGCCGGGCCCGACACCATAACGAGCGGACTCGAAGGCGCATGGTCGGCGAATCCGGTCGCGTTCACGACGCAGTATCTGGACAATCTGTTCGCATTTGAATGGAAGCAAACGCGCAGTCCGGCCGGCGCGGTCCAGTGGATTCCAACGGATGAAAACGCGGCGAATCTCGTGCCTGACGCGCATGATCCTCAAAAGCGGCATGCGCCGATCATGTTCACGACCGACCTCGCGCTGAAATTCGATCCCGAATATCGCAAGATCGCGGAGCGATTCAGGCAAAACCCGGAAGAGTTTGAGACGGCTTTTGCAAAAGCCTGGTTCAAGCTCACGCACCGGGATATGGGACCGAAGGCGCGCTATCTCGGCGCGGAAGTGCCGGCGGAGAATCTGATCTGGCAGGATCCGATTCCGGCGGTAGAATATCCTCTCGTCGATAAAGCCGACATTGCAGCGTTAAAGGGTGAAATCCTTGCTTCCGGTCTGACGGTGCCGGAGCTTGTGCGCGCTGCTTGGGCTTCAGCGTCGACCTTCCGCAATACTGACAAGCGCGGCGGCGCGAATGGCGCGCGCATTGCGCTCGCGCCGGAGAAAGACTGGCCTGCGAATGACCCGGCCGAATTGGCCAAAGTCATTGCGACGCTCGACAAGATTCGCGAGGCATTCAATGCCCGCGCTAGCGGCGGCAAGAAGATTTCGCGCGCAGACATGATTGTGCTTGGCGGCGCTGCGGCGATTGAAAAGGCGGCCAAAGACGCCGGGCAGAATGTCACCGTGCCATTCCGTCCTGGCCGCGGCGACGCCCTGCAGGAGCAAACCGACGTCGCGAGTTTCGCCGTGCTGGAGCCGCATGCGGACGGTTTCCGCAATTACTACAACGCAAATGCGATGCGTTCGCCTGCGTCCGCTCTTGTCGACAAAGCGGACACGCTTGGGCTAACCGTGCCGGAAATGACCGTGCTGGTCGGCGGCATGCGCGCGTTGGGCGCTAATGCCGGCGGGATCAAGCACGGCGTGTTCACAGACAAGCCAGGCGTTCTTACGAATGATTTTTTCGTGAATCTGCTCGACATGTCGACAGTGTGGAAACCGGTCGCAAACGCCAAATATGTTTTCGAAGGCCGTGATCGCTCGACGGGTGATGTCAAGTGGACGGCGACCGAGGCGGACCTTGTGTTCGGCTCTAACGCCGAGTTGCGCGCGGTTGTCGAAACCTACGCTTTCAACGGCGCGGAGAAAAAGTTCGTCAACGACTTCATCGCCGCCTGGACAAAGGTGATGAACGAGGATCGTTTCGATAAAAAGAAAGCCTGAGCGGATCGCCAGATTCTCATGATAAGGGCAGCCAACCGGCCGCCCTTATTTTGTTCTTTCGTAGGAAAGAGTCGATCGGCGGGACGAAAGCGCTCGCAGGGCTGGCCAAGGATTATCCCCAAGCGTTCGCTTCGCCTCTAAACGCGCGGAGCGTCAAAAGAGTTGGCGTCCCCGACAGGATTCGAACCTGTGGCCCCCAGATTAGGAATCTGGTGCTCTATCCTGCTGAGCTACGGGGACGAGCGCGCGGCGCTAATTCCTACCCTGCGGTTGCGAAATGGCAACCGGCTTCACCATCCATTTTTCTGAATATCGCCGCAGAATCGTTTTCCTCGCTCCCTTTAAGCGCCATAATCGCGCCGCCTCCTCCGGGGGGAGGCCGCCGATCGGGGCGGACGGGCGGACAGGGAGCAGGGCATGAGGCGTACGAGCGCGGTGATCGCGGCGGCGGCCGTTCTTGGAGCATTTGCGGCCGGGTTGGGGGTTGGAAGGTTTTTGATCCCCGGAAATGACCTATCCGTATTCTCCCGAGAAGCGTCCTCCTCTGACGTTCGCGCGCAGACGGAAAGGCGGCTCGATTTCCAAACGCCAAGGGCGGCGAATGCGCCCCGGCCCGAGGCGCCGTCGCAAAAGGGATTTGGTTACACGCGGCTGCTGCTTGACACATCGGGCGATGCGCCGAAGGCGTGTTTTCAGTTTTCCGAGAGACTCGATACGAGCGGCAAGACGAACTACGCCGATTACGTTCGCGTCTCGCCTCAAACGAAGCCGGTCGTACGGGTTGACGGACAATCGCTTTGCATTTCAGGCCTTGCCTTCGACAAGGATTATCGGGCGACATTAAGAGCGGGACTACCGAGTGCTTCGGGAGAAATGCTTGAGCGCCCGCAGGACGTCACAGTCTCCTTTGGCGATAAGCCTGCATATGTCGGCTTCGCTGGCGAGGGCGTGGTTCTGCCGCGACGCGAAGCGGACGGACTCGGCATCGAGACCGTAAACGTCGAAAAGATACGGATCGAAGTCAAGCGGATTTCGGATCGCGCTCTTGCGCGAAAGGAAGTCGTGAAAGGCGCGTCCGTCGCAGAGAGCGACTATTACTATGTATACGGCGATGAAAGCGGCGAGGATGTCGGCGTTACCGTTTACAAGGGCGATCTCGAGATCGACAGTGAACGAAATCAGACGGAAACGACCGTTTTCGCGCTCGGCGCGGCGCTTAAAGACCTGAAACCCGGCGCCTATTTCGTGCATGTGAAAGACGTGTCGCCCGGCGCCGACAAACACCGAGCTGCGCAAGCATGGCGCTGGGTTATGTTCACTGACATTGCGCTCACGACTTATTCGAGCAGCGAAGGCATAGACGTATTCGCGAACGCCATTTCGACCGCACGCCCGATGGCCGGGTTGAGAATAGATCTGATCGCTTCAAATAACGATCTGCTCGCGACAACCAAGACCAATGCCGACGGGCGCGCGCATTTTGACGGCGCCGTCGTTAATGGCGATTATCCGCTGACGCCGCGCATGATCATGGCTTATGGGGCTGACGAGGATTTCGCGGCCCTCGACCTGCAACGGGCGCCTCTTGATCTTTCGGACCGCGACGTCGGGGGACGCGATGCGACGCCTAAAGCTGATGCGTTCGTCTATTTTGACCGAGGAATCTATCGACCCGGAGAAACGGCGCATATCACCGGTCTTTTGCGCGATGATGCCGGCCGGGCCGTGGAGAATCGGCCGCTCACTGTCAAAATACTGCGCCCGAACAATACCGAAGCCGAAAAGAAACGCTTCGACAAAACACTGATAGGCGCTTTCAGCTTTGATTATGACGTGCCGTCATCGGCGCCGCGCGGCGTTTGGCGGGTCGAGGTGGACGCAGACGGCGTCGGTAAAGTCGGCTCTGAGACTTTTTCGGTCGAAGATTTTGTGCCGCAGCGTCTTGATGTGGAGCTCGACGTCGATGCGAAAACGCCGTTGAGGCCAGGGGAGACGCGAACAGTGGGCGTTTCCAGCCGCTTCCTTTACGGAGCGCCGGCGTCGGGTCTGTCAGTTGAGGCCGAAGCGCGCCTGCGGCTCGACCCCAATCCTTTTCCGGCGCTTCGAGGCTACCGGTTTGGTCCGGTCGACGGACGGTTCGATGAACGATTTCTGAAACTTCCGAACACTTCGCTCGATCAGGACGGGAACGCGTCCATCGCCCTCAATATTGACGATGCGCCGAAGGGCGCGGGCGCGCCATTGCGCGCCGATCTCGTTATCGGAGTGGTTGAGCCGGGCGGTCGAGTGGTGCGTGAGAGCGCAAGAATTCCTGTTCGTCCGGACGATAGGTATGTCGGCCTCAAACTGGAGAGCGATGGCGGCGGCGTAGGCGTCGGGGACCCTGCGACGATCGATGCGGTGCTGCTTGGCTGGGATGGCGAGCAGATCGAGGGCGATCTCGAATGGCGCCTTGTGGAGGAGGACTATTGGTTTGATTGGTACAGAGAGAATGGCGAATGGCGATGGCGCCGATCCTACAAGGACGTCTTGATCGGCGAGGGCAAGACGAACGCATCGTCGAACGGATCCGCGAAGATCACACAATCTCTTGAGGCGGGCTCTTACCGTCTGCAAGTGACGGATCCGAAGTCCGGCGCTCGATCGGAAATTCGCTTCTATGTGGGCTGGCGCTCCTACGCCGCAGGCGCCGAGTCTCCGGATCAAGCCTCGATTACGGGCCCGACAGAGCCGATTCGGCCGGGCGCGAAGGCGCATTTCTTCATTAATCCGCCCTATGCCGGCGAGGCGATCATCGTGGTCGCTACCGACAAGGTGCAGTCTGTCCAGCGTGTGAAAGTCGGAGAGGAGGGGCGGGAAATCTCGATCGAAACGGACCCTTCCTGGGGGCCGGGCTTTTACGTGCTTGCGACTGTGATCACGCCGCGTGATCCCGCGAACCGACCAGTGCCGCGCCGGGCGATGGCGGTCGCTTACGCACCCTTCAATATGTCAGCGCGAAAACTCGATGTCTCGATCAAGACGCCGGAAATCCTGCGTCCGCGACAAACGGTCAACCTGCCCGTGACTATTCATAACGCCAAGCCCGACGAGACGGTGATGTTGACTTTGGCGGCAGTTGACGAAGGCATATTGCGACTGACGAAGTTTCCCTCGCCAGATCCGGTTGGGTTCTATTACGGCAAGAAGAGACTTGGCGTAGAAGTGCGCGACGACTACGGCCGCATGCTGGATCCCAATCTCGGGGCGCCGGCGAAATTCGGCGGCGACCAGATCGGCGGCGAAGGCCTTACTGTCGTTCCTACGAAATCCGTTGCGCTCTTTGAGGGACCGGTAAAAGTCGGCGCGGACGGGAAAGCGTCCGTTTCGGTCGTTGTGCCGGACTTCAACGGCGAACTTCGCTTGATGGCGGTCGCTTGGAGCGTCGATCAATTGGGGTCGATGTCGGGTCCGCTGACAGTCCGCGATCCAGTGCCGGCGGAGCTGGCGATGTCGCGCTTTCTCGCGCCGGGGGACAGGGCCGAAGCGACGCTTCTCATCGACAACGTGGATGGGGAGGACGGCGATTACAAGGTGACGATCACGGGCGAGGGACCGGCATCGATCAATCAAACGCAGATTTTCGCCTTGAAAAAAGGGCAAAAGCGGACCGAGCGCTATGTGCTGACTGCGGGAGCAACGGGCGTCGGCGCGGTCAAACTCAATGTGACTGGGCCGGGCGGTTTTCATGTTTCGCGCTCTTATCCGATTGAGGTGAGAACGCCTTACTTCCCGGTGACGACTACAAGCTCCGCTCAGCTTAAGCCGGGGGACTCTTATGTGGCCGACGCATCGCTCCTCGCGCCTTTTGCGCCAGCATCGGCCAATATCACGGTTTCATTTTCGCGGCTCAAAGGCGTCGAGCCGGGGCCGCTGCTCGAGGCGCTTTCCCGTTATCCCTATGGCTGTACGGAGCAGCTTGTAAGCTCTGCGATGCCGCTTCTGTATATTGACGTCCTGGCCGGAGAAACCGGGCAAGGTCCTGAACGTGCAGTTCGGCCGCGCGTCCAGAAGGCCATCAATGATCTTCTGAATCGCCAAGGCTCTGACGGCGCTTTCGGCTTGTGGCGCGAAGGGGACGGGTGGGCGAGTCCGTGGCTCGGCGCGTATGTCACGGATTTCCTCTTCAGAGCCAAACAGGCCGGGTACGCCGTTCCGGACGAGGCCCTCGACAAAGCGTATGACGCGCTCGCACAGGTCACAAAGGTCGGAAGTTGGGTTTCTGTCGGATACCAGATGGGAATCTATTCCTGGCCCGGTTCGCAGGACACGAAAGATCTCTTGCGTCGTCGCGCGGCGGCTTACGCGCTTTATGTGCTCGCGCGGGCCGGTCGCGCAGACCTTTCAGACCTGCGTTACTTCCACGATGCGATGTTCGATTCGACTCCGAGCCCGCTAGCGCGAGCGCAGGTTTCTGCCGCGCTGCTCTTAATGGGAGATCGGGCGCGTTCGACCGACGGCTTCGCTAAGGCGATCGCGGCGATCGGCTATCAAAATAATGGAGACTACTACCAAACGCCGTTGCGCGATGTAGCGGGCGTGCTTGCGCTCGCAGCGGAAGCGGGCCGCAATGACCTTGTCGAAGAGGTCGCTGTCAAATTCTCCGCAATGATGCGCGAACCCAGTCAGCTTCAAACGCAGGAAAAGGCCTTTATCCTCCTTGCCTCGCACGCCTTGCTAAAAAATGCCGGACCGATGGCGTTGTCGCAGAATGACGTTGCGTTGAAAAATTTGGCGCCCGCGCCTAGTTTTTCGCCTCGTATTTCTGAGCTCCGTGACAGCATAAAATATACGAATACGGGAGAGGGGCCGATATTCAGGAACGTCACGGTGTCCGGCGCGCCGAAGACTGCGCCTCCCCCCGTATCGAACGGCTTTACAATTGCGAAGCAGTTCGAGACGCGTGACGGCGCCCCCGTGGATCTTTCAGCCGTTCGACAGAATGAGCGTATCGTCGTTGTGCTTTCGGGCGCGACGCAGGATAAGCGTCTTCACCCGGCTGTCATCGCGGACTTGCTGCCCGCCGGCTTCGAAATCGAAGCTGTTCTCAATCCCGAAGACGCCGATATGCCCGGCGATAATGACGGACCGTATAAATGGATTGGCGAAATCAGTCGCGCCAAGGTGGCAGAGGCGCGAGATGATCGATTTGTTGCGGCGATAGACCTACAGGACGCCCGTTTCAAGCTCGCCTACATTGTCCGGGCGGTCACTCCCGGCGCTTTTGTGGCGCCGGGCGCCGTGATTGAGGACATGTATCGGCCCGGGATAACCGGGCGGACGGACGTGCAAAGATTAACGATATCGCCGGCGCAATGATCCGCTTCTTGCCGATTTTTGCTGTCTTACGCCGGAGGTTCGCCTTCGCGGGCGTCGTGGCGGTTTGCGCGATGGTTATTGCGGCTGATTACGCGTTTCCGCCGCCGCTACAGCGCGCAGACAATTTGAGCCAGCTCGTTCTGGATCACGACGGCAAATGGATTCGCGCCTTTACGACGGCGCAGGGGCGATGGCGGTTTCATGCTGAACTTGACGCGATCGATCCGACTTTCGTAAATCGCGTCGTCGTCATTGAAGACAAGCGCTTCTGGTCGCATTGGGGGGTGGACCCCGCGGCGATCTTGCGCGCCTCGGCAAGCGCAATATCGACTGGCCATTTCACATCCGGCGCTTCGACGATTACCATGCAGGTCGCGCGGCTTCTTGAGCCCAGGGCGCGTACGATTCCGTCAAAGATCATCGAGATGTTCCGGGCGCTGCAAATTGAGCGGCGACTGACGAAGTCAGAAATATTGGAGCTTTACCTTACGCTAGCGCCTTACGGCGGAAATCTCGAAGGCGTACGCGCGGCGAGCTTGACCTATTTCGGCAAGGAACCGGCTCGATTGACCGATGCGGAGCAGGCGCTGTTGATAGCGCTGCCGCAGGCGCCGGAGGCCCGCCGACCGGATCTGCATCCCGCTGCGGCGCGAGCCGCGCGAAACCTCATCCTCAATAAGTTTGTTGAGGAAGGTTTGATGCCGCGCGCACGGCTGGCCGAAGCCGAATCTGCGCCGCTTCCGAAGACACGTTCACAGCTCCTGAATGTCGCCTATCAAGCGGCCCGCGAACTTGCTTTGGCCGAAAGATCCAAAGCCACCATACGTTCCAGTCTTGATCTACGACTTCAGCGCAGGGCAGAAGCGCTCGCTGCAAGCTACGCCGCCAATTTCAGAGACGGTGCGACGGCCGCCCTGATCATCGTTGACAACGATACGCATGGCGTTCGTGCGGCGGTCGGATCGGCCGGCTTCGATGTTCCGGGCGGCTGGCTGGATTTGACTCGTGCTGTGCGCTCGCCCGGATCGACGTTAAAACCCTTCATTTATGGAATGGCGTTCGAGGACGGACTTGTCGGGCCGGAGACAGTGATTGAGGACATGCCTCAATCTTTCGACGGATATGCGCCTGAAGACTTTGATCGAAAGTTTCGAGGCGAAGTCCGAGTGAAGGAGGCGCTGCAGCATTCTCTCAATCTGCCGGCGGTGCGGCTGCTTGATGCGCTCGGCGCCGAAAAACTAGCCGCGCTCTTGCGGGCCGCAGGCGTTCGACTGGAAGGACCGAAAAAGGCCGACGCCGGATTTGGATTGACGCTTGCGCTAGGGGGCGCAGGCGTGAGCATGCGCGATCTGGCGATGTTATACGCAGGTCTGGCGGACGGCGGCGCGGTGAAACCGCTCGCATGGACAACCGACCAGGAAGAGAACCTTCGAAAGCAGGACCCGAATCTGCGCCTTTTTTCTCCGGCGAGCGCGAACCGAATAAGCGATATCCTCGCCGGCGCGCCGGCCCTTGAGGGACGTATGCCGGCCGAACTTTCGAAAGCAGCGCCGCGCGTCGCCTACAAGACGGGAACTTCTTACGGATTTCGGGACGCCTGGTCGGCCGGTCATGCAGGCAAATATACCGTTGTTGTGTGGGTCGGACGCGCGGACGGCGCGCCGCGGCCGGGCCAGACCGGTCGAAAAGCGGCCGCGCCGCTTCTCATGGACGTCTTTGACATGCTCGCGCGAATGGATCCTGAAGGTCTTACGCAACAACAGCTTCCGGCCGAACCGGACGGGCCGGCGATCGCGCGGCTTGCGCCGCCGCGTCGACAGACGGCGCCAGAAATTGTTTTTCCTCGCAACGGCGTCGAACTCTTCAATGCGCCGGGACGCGCCATCGCGCTGTCTGCGCGAAAAGGGACGGGCGAGTATCATTGGTATGTGAACGGAGATGCGATTGAGCCGGATGCTGCGGGGCGCGCCGTTTGGCGGCCGAGCGGCCCCGGCTTTTACGACTTGACCGCTGTTGACAAGGACGGACGCAGCGCGAGCGCAAAGGTGAGGGTGCTGCCGGCCGGATGATAAGAAGGCGGTTCATTCAGTGCTTCGTGTGCGCAAGCATAATCGGCCCAGCACGCGCCGACAATTTCGCCGAAGCAATAAACGGCGACGCTTTCATAGAGGACGGCGTCGAAACACATCTCGTTGATATCGTCGCGCCGCGCGTCCTTCCTGAAAGTGATCCTTATGGGAAAGAAGCCAAGGCGGCTCTGCAAACGTTGCTGGCGCTTACGCCCTTGGAGCATGACAAGCTCTGGAAGCGCGATCGGTGGGGACGGAAGGCCGGGCGTGTCTATGTCGACGTAGGCGGCGTCAGGCGGAGTTTGCAGGAATTGCTGGTATCCGCAGGCGCGGCGAGGGTGCTGCCGGAAGACGACGACGCCGAATTCATTCGGCGATTACTGAAATTGGAGATAGAAGCGCGGGTGTCGCACCGCGGTCTCTGGGCTAATCCGAGGTATCGTGTTTTCGATGCTTTAAAGGCGCGCGGCGCCGTGGGGGCATTCAATATTGTCGAGGGCGTCGTCGAAAAAACCTATTCGGGACGAGGCCGTGTCTATCTAAACTTCGGGAAAGATTATCGCACCGATTTCACCGTCACGGTGCGCGCGCGGCAAGCGCGCGACTGGAAACGGCAAGGGAACGATCTTGCTGCGTTGGCGGGTGCACGTCTCCGCGTTCGCGGTTACGTAAAATGGATCAACGGCCCATCGATCGAGGCGAGCAATCTGACGCAGATCGAAATCGTGAACGCTGGGGGTATCAACGCAGCTCCGCGTTTTCAAAAAACGAGTCAGCGGTCGGGCCGCGTAGAAACCGTACAATCGCCCTGACAGACGGTTTTAGGCCGCCTTTTTTTGCTGCAATGAAGCCTCAAGCGTTTCGATCGCTGCGGCAAGATCGGTCTTGTTTACAGCGGCGACTTCGCGCGCAAGCCTGTCAAGAGCGGCTTCAAAAAGCTGCCGTTCTGAATAGCTTTGCTCCGGCTGGTCTGAAGCGCGGTAAAGATCGCGCACGACTTCAGCGACCGAGATAATATCGCCCGAATTAATCTTAGCTTCGTATTCTTGGGCTCTCCGGCTCCACATAGTGCGCTTGATGCGCGCGCGCCCTTTAAGCGTTTCGACTGCCTTCTTGACCAAAGCCGGATCCGACAGGGCGCGCATTCCCACCGCCTTCGCCTTTGCCGTCGGGACGCGAAGCTTCATCTTCTCCTGTTCGAAGACGATCAGAAAAAGCTCATTGGTCACCCCGGCGATGGTTTGTTTCTCGATACCCACAATCTTTCCCACGCCGTGAGCCGGATAGACGATGCTGTCATTCACTTTGAAATCGAGCTTAGCTTCGGCGGATGCAGGGGACGCTTTTACTGGAGCTTCGTTCACGGAAGAAGTGGCCTTTTGAACATGTTGAGGGACGAGGAAGTCAGCTGACTCCGATGCTTTCGGCGAGCGTGGTTTTTGTCCGACGAGAGCCTTCTTTTTAGCTGCGGTTTCCGGCTTTTTCTTGACCGATTCTTTTTTTGCGGTCGCCTTGCTGGCGGACTTTGTGGACGGCGGTTTGCCGGCCGCTTTCTTTGGCGCCGAATTTGGAGACGTCTTCTTCGCCGCGGGCTCTTTTGCAGGCGCTTTCTTGGCGGGCTTTTTGACGCTTGTCTTGGCGGCTGTCGATGCGACCTTTCCGTCTGACTTAGACGCCGAAGTTTTTGCCGCGGCTGCTTGTTTCTTCGCCGCGTGCTTTGTCGGTTCGACAGATTTGGCTTGCGTCTTGGCGCGCGGCTTTTTCGCCGCAGCGGCTTTCGCGGCCTTGGGCGTCGCTTTGGACTTCGCTTTGGCGGCGGGTTTGCCTGCGGTCCTGGCGGCCTTCGCCTGGCTTGTCGACGCCTTACGTGGCTTCAGCCGGCGCGGCGCGGCTTTCTTGGATTTGGATTTCGCTGTTTTAGCAGGGCTCTTTCCGGCCGTTTTGGTCGCCATTCGCAAACTCTCTTCCTGTGTTTCCGGACGGCGTGTCCCTTCTCGCCGTCACGGCGTAGCGCAAAACCCTCACTGGGCCAGCACCACCCCTTGCGTGCCCGGCCACCCCAGTTCAGGCTTGTTGATCTAACGATTAATCGCGCTTCTTCAGCGGCTTTGCTCAAATCCCTAATACTCTGGCTTAAGCAGGCAAAGAGCCTGCTTCCCAGCGTTCTATGGATAACAATAGCATAAAATTTCACGCTGCGCCATCGGGTCCGTCCCAGGCCCGAGGGCTTGGTTCAGGAGCCCTTGCCGGGGTTCGGGCTGAAATATTTCTCCAGTTTGCCCTCTTCCTGCGCGAAGGCGTCGGCGTCGGGCAGGGGATCGCACTTTTGCGTGATGTTGGGCCACTCCGCCGCATATTTGGCGTTGAGCTCCACCCATTTGCCGTCGGAATCGTCGGTATCCGGGATGATCGCTTCGGCCGGGCATTCGGGCTCGCAAACGCCGCAATCAATGCATTCATCCGGATGGATGACGAGCATGTTCTCGCCTTCGTAAAAACAGTCGACCGGGCAAACCTCCACGCAATCCGTGTATTTGCATTTGATGCAGGCTTCGGTCACCACGTAAGTCATGGGCTTGTCACTCCTAGCGTCCCCGGCAGGTCGCCTTTGATAGCGTTTTGGCGCGAGGGCGCAAGCGGCGAACGTTCATGCCCTACCCTCACGAAGGGCCGTTTCGGCCCGGTGGCGCGCCGCGCCGCTCTCCGGGTCGCTCACATAGATGAGCCCGCAGACCCGTCTGATTAGCGCCTCTTCGTGTGGGTCGCGCCTGGCGTCCGACAGAACAATTTCCCACATCCGTTCGATCAACGCGATCTTCTCAGGCCCGCTTAGGGTCTTGATGATCTTTGTGAAGCCGTGAAGGTCGTTCGCTTGGGCCTGTTTTTGTTCGCCCCGCGCTCGCAGATCGGCCGCGGCGTCGGCGTCCAGATTGAAATGACGAGCCAGGAATCTGTCGATCAGGCCTCGTTCGGTGTCGTCATAGAATTCATCCGCCCGGGCGGCTTCCACAAGCAATGCGGCGACAGCGACGCCAAGCTCGTTTTCGGCCTCCGCGGGCGGACGGGGAGCGGCAAAGAACGCACGCAGCTTTTCGAACATCACTCCAACTCCGGATTGCGGACCTCAATCAGCGAGGCCGCCGCCGGTTCCGTATACAGCATTCGGGCTTCGCCGGAGGGGCCCCGGCGCGCGGCGCATGCGATGATTTCAATGACGCGGAGCTTTTGGCCCTGAAGGAAGGCGATCCGATCGCCGGCTCGGATGAGAGCGCTGGCTTTCTCGACGCGAAAGGTCGCGCCGTCCCGCATCAATCGGAGGCTGCCCGAGGCCGCCGCCTTGCTGGCTTGTGAGCGGGTCTTGAAGAGCCGCGCGCACCAAAGCCACTTGTCGATCCTCTGCGCTGTCAGCGCTCCGGAAATGGCGTTTTTCTCGCGGATCAATTCGCTTTCTCAGGTTTTTTGTCGGCGGTCTTACTCTTGACGAGTTCGTCCTTGAGTCCGGCCAGAACGGCGAAGGGCGAATTCGGATCGGCGACTTTGCGATGCTGAGGCCTGATAGAGTGCGGCTTGGGCGGCGGGCCGCCGGCGCGGGGGCGGTCAAATTTGCGCGGGCGTGCCTCCCGACCGGGCGCGCCGGCTTTCGTTTTCGAAGCGCCGGCGCCGCGTTCCGGGCGAACGGGCCGATGTTTCGACCGGGGAGGCTTGCGCGGCGCCAACCGCCAAATGACGACTTCGCGTTCCGCACGGATCGCGGCCGGCGATTCGTTTTCTCCTGCGGAGTCCGCCGCGATTGCGGCGCTCTGCGGGGCTGCGCAGTCGGCGTTTGTGCTTGAATCCGCCGGCGTCGCGTCGGGGGAGGATTGCGCCGGGTCGACTGTCGCCCCATCGTCATGCGGCGAAATATCTTGCTCCGCAGCGGGCCCGCCGCTGTCCGGCGGCGATTGCTCGGACGCTGTATCGTTTTTCGCCGGCTCGCCATTGGCTGCGACGGGAATGCGGATAGACTGTTTTCGATAACCGAGAGAGCCGAGGATAGATTCGAAGTCTTCTCCCGAACATCCGACGAGCGACATCATTTGGGGACTCGCCTCGAAACCTCCCCGATAGGCGCCGTCTTTCCGTTCAGACCTGATCTGGCCCGCGAGGCGTTCCAGCATGTCAATCCTGACAGCGCGCGTCCCGGACGGCCGGTAACCGGACGCATAATAATAGGCATGCGGAAGGTCATTGTCGGCTGCGAGCGATACAAGTCCGGCCTTCGGGGGCTCGAAGTCCGCCGCATTCCTGCCGCTCCACAAAGCCCAAAGCAAAGTGAGCAGGCGCGCCGGCGCTGGCTTGAGGAGCGAGGGCATATACAGCGTATATTCGCCAAAACGCACGCCCAGTTTTCTGAGCTTGCCACGCTCGTTCTGATCGAGCTGTTTCAGCTCGTCGCCGAATTGCGCGCGCGACATTGCGCCGAAATTCTCGAGCAGGCGAAAAGCGACGCCGCGTGCGAGGGATCCAAGCCCGTCAGCATCCGTCGAATTAACCGCGTGAGTGAGGGCGATGAGGTCGCCAAGCAGGATTTCGACGCGAGAAGCGAGAAAGCTCGTCAGTCGATCTTTAATTCGTCCGCGAAGATGCGGAGAAACCGCATCGACTCCGGACAGGACGATCTCCGGACGCAATGGCGTGGGACCTTTGATGAGACGCGCCACTTGCGCTCCGCGCCACAAAAGAGCTCCGTCCGCGCGGAGCGTGAGTTCGTCATTCGTCGCATTGGCGAGCGCCGCCGCTCTGACAGCCAGAACGGACGCCAACGCCTGATCAGCGGCGGCGCGCATGCGTTTTGCGTCGAGGCCGCGCGCGCGCGGATCCACAATGAACTCGAACCCGAGAAGACGGCCGACAAATTGGCCTTCCACGATGACTTCTCCGTCGTCAGTGACGCCGGCCAGAAGCGGCTCGTCGTCCTTGAGCTTCTTCATGAGAACCGACGTGCGTCGGTCCACAAAGCGCTGCGTAAGCTTTTCGTGCAGCGCATCCGAAAGGGAGTCTTCTACAGCGCGAGCCTTTTCCTGCCAATAAGCGGCGTTTTCAAGCCACGCAGACCTGTGCGAGAGATAGGTCCAGGTGCGGACATGGGCTATCCGGGCCGAAATGGCGTCAATATCGCCGTCCGTGCGGTCGAGGCTCGCCAAACGAGGCTCCAGCCAATCGCTCTTGATCCGGCTCTCTGAGACAATTTGCTTGTAAATATCGGCAAGAAGCCGCGCATGAGCGTCGGGGGCCGTCTTCCGAAAATCCGGAATCTGACATACCTCCCACAGGAGCGAGAGTGCGGCGCCGCCTGTGGCGATGCGTGCGATCTCTTCCTGCGCAGCGAGCCGATGAAACGCGAGCTCATCTTCGCCTGGAGGGGCTCGCTTGAGCTCGATGCGCGGCGATGGCTGATCGAGAGAATGGCTCAATGCGCGAACGCTCGAAAAATCCAATTGTTCCGAACGCCACTGCACGGCCCGTACGGGGTCGAATTCATGCTCCTCGATCGCGGCGACGGCCTCATCTTCAAATGGAGGACAGTCAGCTGTTACGCCGAAAGTGCCTTCGCGCATGTGTCGCCCTGCTCGCCCGGCGATTTGCGCGAGTTCGTCATGTCGAAGCGGGCGGCGCGCATATCCGTCGAATTTGCGGCGCGAGGCGAAGGCCACATGGTCGATATCCATGTTGAGCCCCATGCCGATCGCGTCCGTCGCGACGAGGTAATCGACTTCGCCGGACTGATAAAGAGCAGCCTGTGCGTTGCGCGTGCGCGGAGAAAGGGCCCCAAGAATGACCGCCGCGCCCCCGCGCTGCCTGCGAATGAGTTCTGCGACTGCGTATACGGTATCGGAAGAAAAGCCGACGACGGCGCTGCGGCGCGGCAGGCGCGTCACCTTTTTCGGACCGGCGTAAGTGAGGGATGAGAAGCGTTCGCGCGAAAGAAATCGGATCGGCGAGAATAGGCTGCGGAGAATGGGGCGCATTGTCTCCGAACCGAGAAACAGCGTCTCGGCCGTCCCCCGCGCATAGAGCAGACGGGAGGTGAAGACGCGTCCGCGCTCGAGGTCTGCGGCAAGTTGGATTTCATCGACCGCCATGAACTCGACTTCGTGGTCGAGTGGCATCGCCTCGACCGTGCAGACCCAGTATCGCGGCGAGGGGGGTGTGATCTTCTCTTCGCCGGTGATGAGAGCGACATCGCGGGCGCCGCGCCGCTCCACGATGCGGTCGTAGACCTCGCGCGCCAGGAGGCGCAGGGGCAAGCCTATCATCCCTGAGCGATGGGCAAGCATGCGCTCAATGGCGTAATGGGTCTTGCCCGTGTTTGTCGGACCGAGAACGCCGATCGGAGGCGGCGCGCTGCGATCAGGACCGGGAAGTCGCGGCGAGGGTTGGCCGGTAAGGCTCATTGGCGATTGTGGTTCCGGAAGGGGTTGGGCGAAGCGTCGGTCTCCGGGGCTCACTATGGCAGACGGCGCCGCTTCCCATAGATGGGGCGTTCGGCGCGCGAGCCAACCCCTCGGGGCCGCCTTGACGGCCGGAGACGCCTCTTCTATAGGCACCGGCTCCAATTCATCCGGGCGAGCGCCCCAGCGCCGCCTGCCGTTCAGGATTTGCCGCCATGGCGCGCCGCTGCGAACTTACCGGGACTGGCCCGATGACCGGGCACAACGTATCCCATGCCAACAACAAGACGAAACGGCGTTTTCTGCCGAATCTGTGCCAGGTGACGTTGCACAGCGAAAAGCTGGGCCGCGCCTTCAAATTCCGCATTACGGCGGCGGCGCTGCGCACTGTGGATCACGTTGGCGGACTTGACGCCTATTTGATGAAGGCGAAGGACGATGCGCTGTCTCCTGCGGCGCGCAAAGTGAAGCGGGCGCTGGCCAAAGCGTCCTGACGCGCCCGACCAGTCTTTTTCCGGATTTTCCTTAACGGCCCGGCTCGGTTAAGAGTCGAGAGGGTCCGATTCTACGCCGGATTCCGGAGCGGTGAGGGCATGGAAGTCTCGGTCGCGGTCGAACAGCGACGCCCGATTAAGGAAACGCCGATGCAGCGTTTCAAGCGGGAGCTTGTCGCCTTCGCGGGCGGCCTGGTCCGGATGTCGCTTCTGGCGGCGTTTCTCGTTCCGGTGCTGCTTCTATCCTTTTTGACCGCCGATTTGCCTGTCCGGAATTTCGACCACCTGTTTGACATCGCCGAGCTAAAGCCAAGCAACTGGCTGAACATCGGCGCTCTCATCATGAACGCGGGCGCGCCTCTCGCTATCCTGTTCACGCGGCGGTACGGGGGAGATGAGGCTTCGCGCGCCGTCACAGCGGCTTGGGGGCTTGCTGCGATCGCAAGCTTTGCGGAGATATCCTATCTTGCGCCCATTCTCAGCACGAGCGACTTTCCGAGCGTTCGCTTTGTTGTCGCTTTCGTTTCCAGCGCGCTCGTCGGCCAGTATCTCGCAATCGGCGTTTATGACGTTATTCGCGGCGGCGGAGAATGGTGGCGCGCGCCGCTCTTCGCCGTTCTTTCGGGCTTCGGCGCGCAATCGCTGCTCTACTTCCCGATCGCTTATTGGACCTCGGATTCGCCGTGGTTCAATTGGATGATTTCGGATTTTGCGGTCAAAGCGGCGACCGCCGTCGCTTTCTTGCCCATTTACAGGCTGCTGCAAAAGCCATTGAGGCCGCTCGGAGGCTATGGCGGTTGATGGGGCTTTTCAGCGTTCGCGCTGCTTCGCCTCCGTCCAGAGATATTCCATCTCTTCCAGGCTCGCCGCATTAATGTCGACGCCCCGCTCGGCGAGTCGGCGTTCTATGTGACGGAAGCGGCGCGCGAATTTCTCGTTCGTTCGCCGCAACGCTGCTTCCGGGTCGACGGAGAGATGCCGGGAAAGGTTGGCCAGCACGAAGAGGAGATCGCCGAATTCATCTTCGACGGAGTCCTGATCGCCGGCTTCGGCGGCTTCCATCAGTTCGTCGATTTCTTCCTTGATCTTGGAAAGAACCGGCCCGGCGGACGGCCAGTCAAATCCGACCCGTGCGGCGCGTTTCTGCAATTTGACCGCGCGCGTCAGACCGGGAAGCCCGACCGGCACGTCATCCAGCAGGCTCGCCGCGCCATTTGCGCTGCGTTCTTCCGCCTTTTGCGCTTCCCATGCCTTTGTCTGCTCTTCCGCGGTCCGAAAGTCAGCTTCCCCGAACACATGTGGGTGCCGCCGTTCCATTTTATCACTGATCGCCGCCGCGACATCAACGAATTCAAATGCGCCGCGCTCTTTCGCCATGCGCGCGTGAAAGACGACCTGAAAGAGAAGATCGCCCAATTCCTCGCGCAAGTCAGTCATGTCGCCGCGTTCGATGGCGTCGGCGACTTCATAGGCTTCTTCGATCGTATAGGGGGCGATAGAGCGAAAAGTCTGTTCGCGGTCCCAGGGGCATCCGTCCGGCGAGCGCAACCTATCCATGATGGCGATCAGTCGTTCGATTTCGTTTGTTGCGCTCATGGGCGTGTCTGTCCGGTTCCGCGCACGATGTTTTTATATGTGGTCAGCTCGTTTACGCCGACAGGGCCACGCGCATGAAGCCTGCCCGTCGCGATACCGATCTCCGCGCCGAGACCGAATTCGCCGCCGTCGGCGAATTGCGTCGACGCGTTATGTATAACGATCGCGCTGTCGACGCGCTTGAGAAATTCTTCGGCGGCCGCCCTGTCCTCGGCGACAATGCTTTCTGTGTGATGCGTGCCATATTCCGCGATGTGGCGGACGGCGCCGTTGACGCCCTCGACGGCCTTCGCCGAGATGACAGCATCGAGGAATTCGGTATGGAAATCGTCTTCGGATGCGGGCGTGACTTTCGGGTCCGCCGACCGGATGATTTCGTCGCCCCGTATTTCGCAGCCGGCGGCGCGCAACGCCGCCGCAATCGGCGGCCAGAGTTCGGCGAGCCGCGCCCTGTCGATCAGAAGCGTTTCGGCCGCGCCGCAAATGCCGGTACGCCGCATCTTGGAATTGACGACAATATCGACGGCCTTGTTCAGGTCCGCGCTGCGATCGACATAGACGTGGCAAAGACCTTCGAGATGGCCCAGCACCGGCGCACGCGCCTCCCGTTGGACGCGCTCCACGAGGGACTTGCCGCCGCGCGGGACGATGAGATCGACGGCGCCGTCAAGCCCGGACAGAATGGCCCCGACGGCGGCGCGGTCGGTCGTTGGAACGAGTTGTGCGACGTCGGCGTCGAGACCAGCTTCCTTAAGGCCGCGGACAAATGCCGCATGGATGGCGCGCGAGGTGCGGAAAGCTTCGCTGCCGGAACGCAAGATCGCGGCGTTGCCGGACTTCAGACAAAGCGCAGCCGCATCCGCAGTCACGTTCGGGCGGCTTTCATATATGATTGCGATCACGCCTATGGGCGTTCGCACGCGCTCGATGACCAGCCCGTTCGGCCTTTGTCGGCGCTCAATAATTTCTCCGACAGGATCAGGCAGGCGGGCGACGTCGCGTATGGCGGTCGCGATTGAAGCCAGGCGCGCCTCATCAAGCCGCAGCCTATCGAGCAGAGGCGCAGCAGCGCCGGCCTTCATGGCGGCGGCTTGATCGGCTGCATTGGCCTCGAGAATCGCCGCTTTGGCCTGGTCGATCGCTTCAGCCGCCGCGAGCAAGGCGTCAGTCTTTTGAGGCGGTTCCGCGAGACGGGCTGTCTCGGCGGCTGCGCGCGCGCGCCGGCCAAGTTCGGACATTATCGTCGCCGTTTCGCTCACGCCGATCCGTTCTCCTCGCTCTCGCGCTTCTTATCCTTACCGCGAACGGCGAGGGCAAGGTCGTCCCTGTGGATCACCGCCCCGCCTCGTCGATAGCCAAGGACAGCTTCGATGTCCGAGGATTTGCGGCCGACGATGCGCGTGACTTCTTCTTCGTCATAGGCGACCAGTCCTCGTCCCAGCACCGCGCCGGATTCATCCAGCACCGAGACGGCGTCGCCGCGCCGGAAGCGTCCTTCCACCTTTCGGATTCCCGATGGGAGCAGGCTCGCACCGCGGAGCAGGGCGTGCGCTGCGCCCGCATCGATTGTCAGGGCGCCCGCAGGTTTCAGCCGGCCCCCGATCCATGCGCGCCGCGCCCGTTCGGGGGTCGAATGAGGGAGAAACAGAGTTGCGCGGCGTCCCGCTTCGATGGCTGCAATCGGCGCCGGCGCAGCGCCGTCGGCGATCACGACGGCGCACCCCGCCGTGGCGGCGATTTTCGCAGCCGCGATCTTTGTGGCCATGCCGCCGGAACCCACGCCTCTCGTCATGTTGGCGTGACCAGCCATCGCCTCAATCGCAGGCGAGATATCCTCGACGCACGCAATGTGTTCCGCGCTTTGGTCCTTGCGCGGATCGGCCGAGTAGAGGCCGTCGATATCCGAGAGCAGAACGAGGAGATCGGCGCCCGCCATGAGCGCGGTATGCGCAGACAGTCGGTCGTTGTCGCCGTAACGGATTTCGCTCGTCGCAACGGTGTCGTTTTCGTTGATGACAGGCAATGCCTTGCGTCTGAGCAGCGCGGCGATCGTAGCGCGGGCGTTGAGATAGCGTCGGCGATCCTCGGCGTCGTCGAGCGTCAAAAGGATCTGCGCGCAGACCATGTGGTGCGGCGTGAACGCCTCCTGCCATGCTTCGATGAGATGGGCCTGTCCAGCCGCCGCCGCGGCCTGCTTGTCTTCCAGGCGCAGCCGCCCCGTCAGGCCTAGTCGCTGGCGGCCGATGGCGATCGCGCCGGACGTGACCAAAATCGTCTCGCAGTTTCGGGCTCGAAGATTTGCGATGTCCGCCGCGATCGCCGCAAGCCGGTCCCGGCGCAGTCCGCCATCGTTTCCGACCAGCAGGGCCGAACCGACCTTAATCACGGTCCTGCGCGCTTTGCGGAGCATCATTGCGGCGTCGGTCAAGGTCTTCTCATCCTTCATCTTTGGCATCTTGACGACAGCCGGCCTATCCTCCAAGGGCGGTTTTCGGTTTCGGGCGCATTGTGTCGCCGATTACGCGGCCTGAGGCGGCCGGTCCAAGCAAGGAAAGGGACTCCCATGGCGATTACAGAGACCAGGCTCATCTGGCGCAATGGCGAAATGGTTCCGTGGCGCGAAGCGACGACGCATCTGCTGTCTCATTGTATTCATTACGGAACAAGCGTCTTCGAGGGAATGCGCTCCTATAAAACGCCGCATAAGGGCGTGTGCGTCTTTAGAAACCGAGAGCATTTCGAGCGGTTCAAGTTCTCGGCGCGCATCTACAAGATCGGCGTCGATTACAGCGTAGAGGAATTGATGGCGGCCTGCCGCGCCGTCGTCGCGCAAAACGATCTCGGCTCAGCCTATATTCGTCCCTTCGCCTTTTTGGGATATGGCGAGATCGGTCTCAGCGCGCAGAATTGTCCGTCTGAAGTGGCGATCGCCGCTTTCCCCTGGGGCGCCTATCTTGGGGAGGAAGGCCTCAAGAACGGCATCGACGTTTGCGTGTCGAGTTGGCGGCGTCTCGCGCCGGATACGATGCCGGCAGCCGTCAAAGCGGGCGGCAACTATCTTTCCAGCCGCCTGATCAGCATGGAGGCGAAAGATCGCGGCTTTGCGGAAGGGATCGGCCTTTCCGTCGACGGCACGGTGAGCGAAGGCGCCGGGGAAAATCTGTTTGTCGTCATGAAAGGCCGGATTATCACGCCGCCTGCGGCCTCTTCCATACTATGGGGGATTACCCGCGATACGGCGATGACGCTTGCGCGCGACCTCGGCTACGAAGTCGTCGAGCAAACGATCCCGCGCGAGATGCTCTATGCGGCCGATGAGATTTTCCTGACCGGCACCGCCGCCGAAATTACGCCGGTCCGCTCGGTTGACCGGCTCCCGGTCGGCGCTGGGGAGCGCCCCGTTACGAAGGCGATTCAGAACGCCTTTTTTGGTCTCTTCAGCGGCGAAACCGAGGACAAATGGGGTTGGCTCGATCCCGTCCAGGGATGACGCGGCTCAAGGCGTCTAACGTCTGCGAACGCTCTGGTTCTCGCGCAAATCGCTCGGCGCGGGGCCGGGGACGCCGTGCGGGCGCAGGTCGCGCGGATCCCACGGGCCGTAGCTGAAGCTGCGCGCGCCTGGTCCGGGCTGATATCCCGTGAACGGCGTGCTTTCCGCTGTCGGCTGGGGCTTCTTGAAAAAGGCCCGGGCGGCGTCGAACCATCGCACGCCAGAGGTGCGTTTAACCGTCTCCGGGAAGAGCGCCATCAGGTCCATGATGTCTTCCGGCATGTCGTTACTGACATTAAGGCCCATGCTGCGCGCCTCGTTCGCCTCGATCGGATAATCGTGGGTCCAGCGACCCATCGCGAGCTGACGGGCTATCTCCGCCGCTTTCTCAGGCGGGACGGTTCCCTCCAGAAGCTCGCGCGCGGTCGCCTCAAGCTGGTCGATCGCCATCTGTCCGAGATCGGCGAGAACAAGCGTATAATCGTCCACGGCGTCAACTGATTTGGATTTCGCGACGCGGATGATCGACGCAGCGGGAAGGCCGCCGATTTGCGGGTCGATAGGGCCGAGCACAGCGTGCGGATTGAGAACGATCTGATCGGCTGCAAGCGCGATCAAGGTTCCGCCTGACATTGCGTAGTGGGGAACAAAAACCGTCTTTCGACCTTTATGCGCTTTGATCGCGCGGGCGATTTGCACCGCTGGAAGGACCAGCCCGCCTGGCGTGTGCAGGACGATCTCGAGCGGCGTGTTCGGCGGCGTTTTGCGGATCGCTTCGAGAATATCTTCAGCGTCATTCAGATCGATATAGCGAAGATTGGCGATGCCGAGGAAACCCATCGGCTCCAGGCGGTGGACCAGCGTTATGAGACGCGATTTTCGTTTGCGTTGAATGCGTGCGAAGCGGCGCTCAATTTCAGCGTTCCTTTGTTGGCGCGCCAAAGCAGGCAGAATGAAGAGAA
Source organism: Alphaproteobacteria bacterium (assembly GCA_016125425.1). GTDB lineage: Bacteria > Pseudomonadota > Alphaproteobacteria > Caulobacterales > Parvularculaceae > Amphiplicatus. The sequence goes on along the minus strand of WGLT01000013.1, from coordinate 53,842 downwards.
TAATCAAAAGCAGCAGGAATGGCAGTTGATTGACGAGCTGTTCCATTCCGTCCCCCTACGCCGCGCAACACTGCGAACGCATTACCGCCGCAACCAACATGCAAGCGCCCCTATACCCACTCCGCCGACAGGCCGTCCGCCGCGAACCCGCGCTGATTGTGACCCAAGGCGGGCTGAAGGGCCAGCCCCCGCGCCGGCTCAGGGCTCGCTTGCGCCCCAATGCTCGAAAAGCAGGGCGGCGAGGCGTTCGGGTTGTTCATGAGTCAGCCAGTGCCGCGCGCCTTCGATTCGAACGTAACGCCATGGCGCGGCGACAAATTCGCGCGAATTTTTCATTTGCGCTTCGCCCAGAAATTGATCGAGCGCGCTCCATGCGCCGAGGGTAGGAATGCGCACGGCGGCGTCCTCCTGCGATCGGCGCGCTTTGATCATGCGCAGCGGATTGGCGTTGACGCGGTACCAGTTGAGGCCGGCGGTGAGGCGTCCCGGCCGCTTGAGCAACTCCGCCGCTGCGTCGATGTCCGGATGGCCCGCGCAGTAACGCTTGAAAGGGCGCCAGTCATCGAGGCGATACGCGGCTTCGGCGAGGCCCGGCAGAAGGTGCAGCCCGATATACCAGCTCTTGCCTATTTGCTCGGCGCCCGCGGTCATGAAGGCGCGCGGATGTCCGACTGAGAGGGCGGCGAGCGTTCTGAACCGATCCGGCCGCCGAATGGCGAGCGTCCAGGCGACGACGGCTCCGAAATCATGACCGACAAGATGCGCGCGCTCAACGCCGAGCGCGTCGAGAATGGCGATGACGTCCGGCGCGGCGCCGGTCTCGATGTCATAATCCTTGAGGCGCGCCGGCATGTCGGTCTCGCCAAACCCGCGAAGGTCCGGCGCGATGACGCGAAAACCCCCGGCCGTAAGTCGCGGCACGAAGCCGCTCCACATCGCCGAAGAGTCCGGATAACCATGAAGGAGAACGATCGCGGGCGCGGTTTCCGGACCGTCGTCGCAAACGAAATGGGACAAACCGTTCGCGTCAATCCGGCGCGCCGTCATCTCTATTGAACGCCCTCGCGGCGCGCGAGGAAGGCGAGACGTTCGAAGAGGTGCACGTCTTGCTCGTTCTTCAACAGCGCGCCGTGCAGCGGCGGTATGATCTTCCTCGGGTCGCGCTCCTTCAGGACGTCTTCGCCGATATCCTCGGCCATCAGAAGTTTCAGCCAATCAAGCAGTTCCGAAGTTGACGGCTTCTTCTTCAGGCCGGGGATGTCGCGGATTTCATAAAAGATCTTCAATGCGTCAGCGACGAGTCGCTTCTTGATGCCGGGAAAATGCACCTCGACGATCTGAGCCATGGTGTCCGGATCGGGAAAGCGGATGTAATGGAAGAAGCAGCGGCGCAAAAATGCGTCCGGCAGTTCCTTTTCGTTGTTTGAAGTGATGATGACGACGGGTCGCTGCGCCGCTTTGACGGTTTCGCGGGTCTCGTAAACGAAAAACTCCATCCGATCGAGTTCCTGCAAAAGATCATTGGGGAATTCGATATCGGCTTTGTCGATTTCATCGATGAGAAGGACGGGGCGCTTTTCAGCAGCGAAAGCGTCCCAGAGTTTTCCGCGCTTGATATAGTTCCGCACATCGCGCGCGCGTTCATCGCCGAGCTGGCCGTCGCGTAGGCGCGCGACCGCGTCATATTCATAGAGGCCCTGATGAGCCTTCGTTGTTGATTTGATATGCCACTCGATGAGCGGCGCGCCGAGAGCCTTGGCGACTTCGATCGCGAGAACGGTTTTGCCGGTGCCCGGCTCGCCTTTCACCAGAAGCGGCCGCTCCAGGGTGACGGCGGCGTTGACCGCGATTTTGAGATCGTCAGTGGCGACATAATCCTTGGTGCCGGCGAACTTCACGCGTCTTCCTCGCATCATCGGGAGACAAGACGCCTCCGCTGGACAGGCCCAATATAAGAATGCCCGAGAATGGCGGCAACGAGACGCGGCAGTTCGCGTTTGCCTTGACGCCGGACATTCGTCAAAGTGCCGGGCCGTCTTAAAGCCGATCGGGGGCATTTCATGATCCGTCTCGCGCTCGTCGCAGCCTGTCTCGCGCTCGCTGCGTCCTGTTCGCCCCACAAGGAGTCAGAGGCGGCCGCCCCGCCGAGCCCGGCCGGCCAGCAGACGGATCATGAAGACGGGGCGGGATTTTTCAAGGCTGAGGCCGACGCAAAAAGCGGAAAGCTGCTCGTCACGCTTCCCGCCCCGGACAAAGACGGCCTGATGTTGCGGGCGATCTACGCGACTGGGCTGACAGCCGGGTTGGGCTCAAATCCAGTCGGACTTGACCGGGGACTCGCGGATGACGGCCGCATCATCGATTTCCGCAAGATCGGCCCGAAGGTCGTCATCGAACAGGAAAACTGGAATTACCGCGCGACAACGAACAACCCCGATGAAAAGCGCGCCGTGCGAGATTCGTTCGCACGGTCGTTTTTATGGTCGGGCGACATCGTAAGCGAGAGCGATGCGGGCGTCGTGATCGACATTTCGAGTTTCTTGACGAGCGACACGCTCGACATCCGCGGCATTCTCAAGCAGGGCGGGCAGGGCGACTACGCTATCGACAAGGATCGGAGCTTCCCGGATTACAGGTCGGTGCTTGTTTTTCCCGACAATGTCGAGATGGACGCCTATGTGACGTTGACCAGCGACAAGGCGGGAAGCGAAGTTGCGGCGACGGCGGCGAACGGACGCGTCTTCACGCTGATTCAGCACCATTCATTCGTGCGGCTGCCGGATGACGGCTACAAAACGCGCACCTTCGATCCGCGCATTGCCGACATCGACGTGCCCTATTACGACTTCGGCGCTGAACTTTCGGACCCGATCATCAATCGATTTGCGCGCCGGTTTCGGCTGGAAAAAATCGATCCGAACGCGCCGTCGAGCCCGGTCAAAAAGCCGATTGTCTTCTATATCGACAACGCTGCGCCTGAGCCGATCCGTTCGGCGTTGAAGGAAGGCGTTTCATGGTGGGCCGATGCGTTCAAGGCGGCCGGGTTTGAGAACGCCTTCATCGTGAAAATCCTGCCGGAGGGCGCGAGCCCGATGGACGTCCGCTATAACGTCGTCGAATGGACGCATCGGCAAACGCGCGGCTGGTCCTATGGCGGCGGCGTGTCGGATCCGAGAACCGGCGAGATGATCAAAGCGCATGTCGTGCTAGGAAGCCAGCGCGTGCGGCAGGATCGCATGATCTTCGAAGGGCTTGAGGGCGCTGACAAAACAGGGAGCGGCGCGCCAGACGATCCGAATGAACTTGCCCTTGCGCGCATCCGCCAACTCGGCGCGCATGAAGTCGGACATACGCTCGGCTTTGCGCACAACTTCGCGGCGAGCACGAACGGGCGCGCTTCGGTGATGGATTATCCGGCGCCGGATGTACGAGTCGGCGCCGACGGAAAGCTCGACTTTTCTCATGCTTATGCTGTCGGCGTCGGCGAATGGGACAAAGTCATGGTCAAATGGCTTTACTCCGAATTTCCTAAGGGGACGGACGAGAAAGCCGCGCTCAACAAGATCGTTAATGACGCCTATGCGTCCGGCCTTCGCTTCGTGGATGATAATGAGGCGCGAAGCGTCGCAACGGCGAACCCTTACGGCGCTGTCTGGGACAATGGCGACGATCCGATCGCAGCGCTCAAACAAACGATGCGCGTGCGCGAGATTGCGCTCCGAAATTTCGGAACGCGCTCGCTTAAGGCGGGCCAACCAATATCGGACCTGCGGGCGATTTTAACGCCGATCTATCTCTATCATCGCTATGAAGTCGATGCGGCGGCGAAATCGATCGGCGGTTACGACTTCCGATATGCGGAAAAGGGCGATCCCCTGGCCGCGGGCGCGCCGGTTCCGGCCGACCGCCAGCGCGCCGCGCTGGAGGCGATCGTCGCCACGCTCGATCCCGCCGCGCTTGATCTTCCTGATGCGACGCTCGATTTGCTGACGCCGAAGCTCGCCTCGTTCGGACCGGGCCTCGAGCGCCCGGAGTTGTTCGGCAGCGATACGGGCGCAATGTTCGATCTTCTGAGCGCCGCCGATGCGGCGGGAACAGAAAGCTTGACGGCGCTGCTTCATCCGGCGCGCGCGGCGCGGCTGATTGAAACGGAACGTCGCGATCCGGGGGCGCTGCGTTATGAGGACGTGCTGCGTGCGATTGAGGCGCGCCTGTTTGCGCCGGCGCCGACTTCACGCGAGGCCGAGATCGCGCGCCGTTTGCAGACCCGTTTCGTCTCAATGCTGATCGATATCGCCGGCGGCGGGGCTTCAGGCGGGGAATCGCAGGCCGCGTCGCTTTTCGTTTCCGCTTCGGGCGGCGCGACGGCTTCGCCCGCGGTCATCGTCCGCACAGACGCCTATTTGAGGGCGTTGCGCGCGAGGCTTTCCGCGCCCGCGGGCGATCGTGCTGATGCGGCCGAACGCGCGATGCTCGCCTCTATGATCGACGCGCATCTTGCCGCGCCCGCGCCGGCGCGCGCGCCAGTCGCGCCTCAGGCGAGCGTTCCTCCGGGAAGCCCGATCGGCTCCGGCTCGAAAGAGGACTGTTGGTTCTGCGATGTTCTTGATGCCGGGCGTTAACCCGGCATGCGCCGCGCCCGGAAATCGCTGATGATCACTTTGGCCGCGTTGTGTCCTGGCGCACCCGTGACTCCGCCGCCCGGATGCGCGCCGGAGCCGCACAGATAAAGGCCTTTCACTGGCATCCGATAGTCGGCATAGCCAGGCTGCGGCCGCGTCGAGAACATCTGATCGAGCGACAGCCGCCCATGCATGATGTCGCCGCCGACGAGGCCGAATTTGCGTTCGAGATCAAGCGGCGAATGAATCTGTTTGGCGATAATGCTCGCTTTGAAGTTCGGCGCATATTTCGTCACCGTTTCGATGATCGTCTCGGCGGCCGCCTCGCGCTTGTCGTCCCAGCTTGCTCCGTCGGGGAGTTCCGGCGCGAATTGCTGGCAGAACAGGCTCGCGACATGTTTGCCTTCGGGCGCAAGGCTGTCATCCATGGTCGACGGGATCAGCATCTCGACGATTGGTTCTTTGGACCAACCGTGGATTTTTGCGTCGAGCCAGGCGCGGTCGAGATAATCGACTGTTGGCCCGATGACGATTCCGGAGCGGTGATGCTCGCCGGGGCCGTCGGTCGGCAGACAGGAAAACTGCGGCAGTTCCGACAGCGCGACATTCATACGGAACGTGCCGGAGCCGCAAACATAGTTCTCCATCCGCTTTCGGAAGTCCGCCGCAAGAGCGTCGGCGCCGATGAGCTTCGTCAGGAGCAGTTTCGGATTGACATTCGCAGCGACGGCGCGCGCCCGCACGATTTCTCCGTTTTCGAGTTTAACCCCCGCGGCGCGCCCGTTTTCGATCAGGACAGCCGCGACGGGCGCGTCCGTCGTCACGGTGACGCCGCGCGCTTCGGCGACGCGCCGCATCGCCGCCGTTATCGCGCCCATGCCGCCGATCGCATGACCCCATCGGCCCTTCTTGCCATTCACCTCGCCGAAGACGTGGTGAAGTAGCACATAGGCCGTACCCGCCGCATAGGGCGAGGCGTAGGCGCCGACAATGCCGTCAAAGGCGAAAGCGCCGATGATAGAGGGATGCTCAAAATATCCTTTCAGGAATTCGGCGGCGGACTTCGTAAAGAGGTCGATAACGAGGCGCTGGCCTTTGGTTTTCAGGGCGCGAATCCGGTTGCCGGTCTTCATCGCGCGCCATATATCGGACAGGCCGCCGCCAAGATTGGGCGGGATTTCAAGCACAAGACCGCGCAGGACTTCCGCCGCTTCATCGATCGCATCGTAATAAGCGGGCAGGGCCTCGGCGTCTTTTTTCGAAATGCGCGCGAACTCTTCCTTGTTGCGCGCCTGATCGAAAGTGAGCTTCAGATACGCCCCTTGTTCGGCGCCGAGGGGCCAGAAATTCGAGATGTCGCGCTCGACCACCTTGAGGCCGTTATTGTAGAGGTCGAGGTCCTTTATGACCTTCGGGTTCAGGAGGCTGACCGTGTAGCTTGCGGTCGAATTTCTGAAGCCCGGATGGAATTCCTCCGTCACGGCCGCGCCGCCGACGACGCTCCGTCGCTCGACGACATGCGTTTTCAGGCCGGCCGCCGCGAGATAACAGGCGCAGACGAGGCCGTTATGGCCCGCGCCGATGATGATGACATCGGGAGTGTTTGTTTCGGTCATGTTCTCTATCCCGCCAGTCCAATCTCTTTAAGGCGCTCTTTCAGGAATGCGTCCGCCGTAATCGGAGGGTATTTTGCGCCCTCGCCTCTGCAGCTCGGAATGCATTCAAGCACCGCCTGCGAATGAGGATGCATAAAGAAGGGCATCGAATAACGCGAGACATTCGGGCCCTTCGGATTAACGACGCGATGCGTTGTTGCGGGAATGACATCATTCGTGGCGCGCGCCAGCATGTCGCCGGCGTCGACGATCAAATTGTCCGGACTGGTTTCGACCGGGAGCCATTCGCCTTCGCGCGTGAGAAGCTCCAGACCCGCGCCGTTCGCCGCGACGAGGATAGTAATCAGGTTGATGTCCTCATGCGCGGCGGCGCGCACAGCTTCCGGGTCCGCGCCGTCGGGCACGGGCGGGTAGTGGAGAAGCCTCAGGATCGAATTGCCGTTCGTCGCCATGTTGCGGAAGTAATCGCGCGGCGCATCGAGCGACGGCTCCAATGCTTCGAGCATGGAAAGCCCCGCCTCTTCGAGCGCGTCGTAGAGCGCGAGGAATGTTTCGCGGAAGCCGTCCGGGCGATGCGGCCAGACATTGGCGGGGTAGGTGTCGGCGAGGGGCGAGCCGGGCTCAAATTCCCGGCCGATATGCCAGAACTCCTTGAGATCGCCGACCTTTGCGTTTTTGGCGTGTTCGCGCCCGAAGGGCGTATAACCGCGTTGGCCGTCGACCCCGGCGACATAGCGAAGCTTTTCGGCTTCGGGCAGAGCGAAGAACTCGGCGGCGAGCGCATAGGCGCGGCGCAAAAGGTCGCGGCTCACTCTGTGGTCTTTTAGGATAATGAACCCGAATTGCCTGAATCCCTCCATCAGCGCCGCTTCGAATTCGGCGCGGGTCTCGGGCGAGCCTTCAGTCAAGGCCTTGAGGGAAAGCTCCGGAACCCGGTCGTATTTTCTCGTCATTTTCAAACCATCCCGCGTTGCGCTCTGCTTACACCAATTGGGCCTGTCTTCGCCATGGCCGGAGTCTGCGCCTGCGCCTGCGCTGATTGACCGGGCCCTCCCGGGCGCGCTAGCAACGCCGCATGACACGAAAAACCGCCGCCCGCCATATCGTCGACGCGCTCGTGATGAACGGCGTCACGCATGTTTTCTGCGTTCCGGGAGAGAGCTATCTCGCCGTTCTGGATGCGCTCTATGACGTCCGTGATCGGATCAAATTGATCGCCTGCCGGCACGAAGCCTCTGCGTCGAACATGGCGGAGGCGTTCGGCAAGCTTACCGGACGGCCCGGCGTCGTCATGGTGACAAGGGGGCCGGGCGCGACGCAAGGATCCGTCGGCGTGCACACTGCGTTTCAGGATTCGACGCCGATGATCATGTTTGTCGGGCAGGTCGCGAGAGATCAGCTCGACCGCGAGGCTTTTCAGGAGATCGACTATCGCCGCATGTTCGGCGCCGTCGCAAAATGGGCGGCGGAGATCGATGTCGCCGAACGCGCCGGGGAATATGTGAATCGCGCCTTCGCGACAGCGATTAATGGCAGGCCGGGTCCGGTCGTGCTCGCTCTTCCGGAAGACATGCTGACCGAAGAGGTTGAGGCGGAAACGCTTCCGCCGGCGCAACGCGCTTTGCCGGCGCCCGACGAGCGCGCGCTCGAGGAGCTTCGTGAAATGTTGGGCGGCGCGGAGCGGCCCTTCCTTCTTGTCGGCGGCGGCGGCTGGTCGGCCGACGCGGTGCGCGATCTTCAGACCTTTGTCGAGGCGACGGGTCTCCCGGTCGGCGCCTCTTTCCGCTGCAAAGATCTTTTCGACAACCTTCACCCGCAATATGCGGGCGATCTTGGTATTGCCCCCAACCCGAGACTCGCCGAGCGCGTGCGTAGGTCCGATCTTGTCATCGCCTTCGGGCCGCGCCTCGGCGAAATGACGACGTCGGGCTATACGCTGCTTCAGCCGCCGCTCGCGCGTCAGCCGCTCGTCCATATTCATTCTGGCGCTGAAGAGCTCGGCCGCGTTTACACGCCGATGCTTGCGATCAACGCCGCGCCTGAAGCGATGGCGCGCGCGCTCGCCGCCGAAAGCTGGACGCTTGACGAAGGCTGGCTGCAACAAGCCTATATGGCGCATCAGGAATTCGAGGATTTTTCGAAACCAATCGAGGTCAAGGAAGGCGTCAATCTTTCGGAGGTCTTTTGCTGGCTCGACAAAAACCTCCCGGCGGACACAATCATGTGCAATGGTGCGGGGAACTACGCCGGCTGGCTGCATCGTTTCTACAGACATAAGGAATTCAGGACGCAGCTCGCGCCGACCTCCGGCGCGATGGGCTACGGATTTCCGGCCGCTCTCGCCGCCAAGGCCGTTATGCCGGAGCGAGAAGTTATCTGCGCCGCCGGCGACGGCTGCTTCATGATGGCGGCGTCCGAGCTTGCGACAGCCGTGCAATACGAGCTGCCGGTGATTGTCCTCGTATCGAATAACGGAACTTACGGAACGATCCGTATGCATCAGGAGCGGCAATATCCGGGACGCGTTTCCGGAACGGGGCTCGTCAATCCGGACTTCGCCGCGTTCGCTCGCTCTTTCGGCGCCTTCGGCGCGACGGTGACGAAGACAGAGGATTTTCCCGCGGTTTTTGAAGAGGCGCGCGCCTCCGGCAAGCCGGCGGTCATCGATCTTAAGACGTCGGCGAATGAAATCGCGCCGGGCAGAAGGCTGGCGCCTCGTTGAGGCGGACTGATCGGCGGATTTCCGGTATTGAAGGATCAAGCGCCCGCCGACCTCCGGCGCCTGCCAAATAAGAAGAAGCGGCTTAACAGCGCCTTCGACACGGCTCGTCATGTCAGCGTCGAAACGGCGATTTGAAGCCGTGTGAGGGCTTAATACGGTTCTTGTGCTGACTTTAATTCCGGCGACAGCCGTCCTGACGCTGGCTATCGGCGCGCTGTTTGGGTTTTGGGCGCGAATGCCGATCGTCTTCGAGGGCATGGCGCCGCCCGCTGCGGGCGATATGTCGGACTTTATTGCGGACGGCGCGGCGGGAAAGCCGCAGAACGTTACTGTTGAAGCGATTATGTTGACGTTCTGGCCCTTGCGGGTCATTGCAGTCGCATTATTCCCAGTCAGATCGGAGGGCGCGAGGCTTGCGGTTCCGGCGCTTCCTGTTCTTTTGATCTCAAACGGCTTTTTTGCGCCTGCAATCCCAGAATCGCCGTTCGCCGGCGCCTCGATCCGGACAGCTGTTTTGAGCAGGATGCGCCAGAGGCGGGGCGCGGATCTGAATTTCGAACTTGTTAATGGCCGCGCTTGTCGACCTGCGCCCTGAATTTTCGCCTGGACGATATCAGGTTTGCTCAGAATGACGGACATGGCTGAGAAAAGTTGCGTTGACGCCCCTGCACTGCGCGTGCGGAACGTGCTAGACGCGGCTCCGAAGACGGGACCGGCGGCCCGGGAGGAAAGCTCCGCCAGTAAACGATAATCGTCGGGAATGACGCCATGGATCACGGGAAGAATGAATTCGTCAGCAATGAAAGCCTGAAAGCGCGCCGGGATGCGGCGCTGCCTGTCGGGCTGCCCTCGAAATCGGGCGTCTATGTCGCGCGCGCCGAAGGCGCCGAACTCTGGGATGTCGAAGGCAAGCGTTATATCGACTTCATCGGCGGCATTGGCGTTCTCAATGTCGGTCACCGTCATCCAAAAGTCGTCGCCGCGATCAAGAAGCAGGCCGACGCGTTTTTGCATACGAGTTTCGGCATTGCTCAGTATGAGGTCTATGTCGAACTCGCCGAGAAGCTGAACAGGATTGCGCCGGGCGAAACGCCGAAGAAGACGGCGCTGTTCAATTCGGGCGCCGAAGCGGTCGAGAATGCGGTGAAATTCGCCCGGCGCATTACGGGCCGTCCGGGCGTGATCGCCTTTGAGGGCGCGTTTCACGGCCGCACGCTGCTTGCGACGACGCTGACCGGCAAAGCCAAGCCCTACAAGGTCGGGTTCGGACCGCTCGTGCCGGCGGTGTTTCATGCGCCTTACCCCGACGCCTATCACGGCGTCTCCCTTGATACGGCGCTCAAAGGCGTGGAACAGATTTTCAAGACGATGATTCCAGCTGAGGAAGTCGCGACGATCATCGTAGAGGCGGTGCAGGGCGAGGGCGGCTTTAACGCCGCGCCGCCTGAATTCCTGAAAGCGCTGCGCAAGATTTGCGACGACAATGGAATTTTGCTCATTGGCGATGAAATCCAGTCGGGCATGGGCCGCACCGGCAAATGGTTCGCTTTTGAACATGCGGGCGTCGAGCCCGACATGATCTGCGTCGCCAAATCGATTGCGGCGGGACTTCCGCTGTCGGCGCTCGTCGGCAAGGCTGAGCTGATGGACAAGATTGCGCCGGGCGGCATGGGCTCCACTTATGGCGGCAATCCGGTCGCCTGCGCGGCCGCGCTCGCGGTGCTCGAAGTCTTCGAGGAGGAGAATCTTCTTCAGCGCGCCAATGAAATCGGCGAACGCGTTGCGGCGAGCTGGCGGAAATTGCAGAACGGTCCCGCGAAAGGCTATTTCGGCGACGTGCGCCAGGTCGGCGGCATGATCGCCGTCGAATGCGTCAAGGACGGCGATCCCAAACAGCCGAACGGCGAACTCGCCGGGAAGATTCAGGCGGCGGCGCGCGATCGGGGTCTGATTTTCACCACGGCGGGCGCTTATGCGCAGTGCCTTCGCTGCCTGACGCCGCTTGTGATCTCGAACGAGCTTCTCGACGAAGGTCTTGCGATCTTCGCGGAGGCGACGGAAGCCGCGATCAAGGGTTGACCCCTTCGCCTTAATTCGTCGCCGAACCGGCGCTTTCCGGGGGGAGGGATCGCCGGAGCGCGGGGCCGCACATATGAATGCGCGGCGCCCGAACGCGCGAAGGGCCGTGGCGCATCGCGGAACGCTTTCCCCTTCCGGTTGCTGGCACATCGATTGCTGCAAAGCCGCCTGACCTCGGGGACCATCCGGGGCGTTAACTGAATTCTTGTTGTCTTCGCCGGCTCGGACCGGCATGCTGAAAGAAGGGGCGCTGTGCGGGGCGAGGCGATCATGGCGGCGTGCGAGGGAACGAACGCGGCGACTTTTGTGCAGTCCGAATTGTTCGCCAGAACATTTCGGGAGGGCATGGCGCTGGTCGAGGAGACCGCGAACTATCTCGACGGCGCGGGCCGGGAGGCTTCGCGCGCCCTGTCGCGTTCGGGCGCGCTCGCTTATGCGGGCTCCTCGATGCGCCTGACGACGCAACTGATGCAGATCGCATCCTGGCTTCTCGTCATGCGCGCGGTGCGCGAAGGCGAAATGAGCTTCGACGAAGCAAAGGACGAGAAGTTCCGCCTCAAGGCGCGCGAGCCGGCCTGCCGCGACATGCATGCCGAAGACCTTCCCAACGCGCTCATTGCGCTCGCGGAGCAGAGCGGCCAGCTTTACGCGCGCATCGCGCGGCTTGACGCCGAGCTTTTCGGCGACGCGCGCTCCCAGCCGGCCGAGCGCGACGCCGCCGCCCAGCAGCGCGCGCTTCTCGACGCTTTCGGCCGCGGCGCCTAGGCCTTCGAGATAGCGTTTGCGCCGACGCAGTGTATAACGCGCGTCGGACACGCCATGAATCACACCGCCCTCATCGCAGCGCTCCGCGCGACCCGCGTTCTCCCCGTCATCGAGATCGAGGAGGCGGCGAACGCCGCCCCGCTTGCTCATGCGCTCGCCGAAGGCGGCCTCAAGGCGGTCGAACTGACCTTGCGCACGGCGAGCGCCTGCGAAGCGCTTGCGGCCGCCAAAAAGGCCGAGCCCGAGCTCGTCGTCGGCATGGGCACCGTCCTCGATGAGGCGGGCGCGCGGCGCGCGATCGACGCGGGCGCCGATTTTCTCGTAACGCCCGGCGCGCCGCCGGCGCTTCTCCAGTCTCTCATCGGCCTCGGCGTTCCCTTTTTGCCGGGCGTGGCGACCGCGAGCGAGGCGATGGCCGCGCGCGCGGCGGGCGTGACGCTGATGAAGTTCTTCCCCGCCGAGCCGGCGGGCGGGACCGCCTATCTGAAAGCCTTGAGCGGGCCGCTGCCCGATCTCACCTTCTGTCCGACCGGCGGCGTCGGCCCCGACGCCGCGCCGGCCTATCTCGCCCTGAAGAATGTCGTTTGCGTCGGCGGCTCCTGGCTTGCGCCAAGGGAGCTGATCGGCGCGAGAGACTGGGACGCGATCCGGGCGAATGCGCGCAGGGCGGTCGCCCTCTAGGGCTTTCGGGCCGCCTTGCCACCTGCGGCGGCGTGCGATAACTCCCAGCCCATGCTTGCGCGAATCTACAAACCGGCGAAAACGGCCATGCAGTCCGGCGTCGCCAACACCAGGGTGTGGCTCCTCGATTTCGAGGCCGAAGCCGCGCGCCGCATCGATCCCGTCATGGGCTGGACCAGCGGCTCCGACATGGATGCGAGCGAACTCCGCCTTACTTTCGAAACGAAAGAGGCGGCGATCGCTTTCGCCGAAAAACACGGCATCCCCTATCAGGTCTTCGACGCGCCGCCGGCGCGTCCCGTGGTCAAAGCCTATTCCGATAATTTCGCGTACAGACGAAGAAAGCCCTGGACGCATTAAGGCCGGGCGCGCTCGGCCCCGTAGCTCAACCGGATAGAGCACCGGCCTTCTAAGCCGACGGTTGCAGGTTCGAGTCCTGCCGGGGTCGCCAGATTTTTTCTCCCATTGCGCTCGTTCCGGACCGTGCGAATTGCGCAATTTCCGAAAAGCCGATTCTGATCGGTCCGCCCTTTTTGCGGCGTTCGGCCCGATATTGCGCAATTCGTCCTTTCGACTATTGCGCAGTTCGACACGCAGCGCGCGAAGTCCCGCGGGCGCGTCGAAGCGCGCGCCCCGGACGTTCCGGGCGACATCGCCCTTCGCCCCGAACCGTTCCTCAAAGGCGGGGATGCGGGCGGGCGGCCAGCCGGCTCTCCGCCCGCGCGGGAAGGCGCGGGGAGAAAAGTCGGCCTGCGGATGCGCGCAACGTCTTTCCATGCCGGCCAGTTTACGGCCCGCCGAAAGGGGGTTGATAAGTTCGCCGAAATTTTCCGCCGAAAACGGCCAGACCCCGCGCCGTTACTGGGCTCCGGCGATTCCCCAAAAACACGAATCCGTATACGGAGGAAGGCCCCGCGGAGGCTAATTCACCGGCGGCAGTTCGTCCGATTCAACGCCCTTGGTCGGCGCGACGAGTTCGAGCTTCACGCGCACGACGGGCTTGCCGGGGGACAACTGGAAGCGCTGCGCCTTGTAGCCGGCCTTGGCGACGATGATCTGGCGCGGCCCGTCAAGGCCGATCGTGCAGGGCGAGGCGCATTCGCCATAGCCTTCGACGCGCACCGTCGCGCCCGGCGGATCGGTGACGATCCGCGTGATCGGCGCGCCCGCGCCGCCGATCCCGATATCGGCGAGGCTCAAGGTCTTGCATCCCCCGACCAGCGCGAGGGCGGCGAAAATGGCGGCGCTATGGAAGAGTTTGCGGGTCATCATTCCTTTACGGCGTTCATCGCTGCGAAGGCGCGATCGAGATCGACGATGAGGTCTTCTATATCCTCGAGCCCGGCGTGCAGGCGAATGGTCGGGCCCTTTTCGGTCCATGGGTTCGCCGTGCGATAGGCCTCCGGGCGGACCGGAATGCAAAGGCTCTCATAGCCGCCCCAGGAATAGCCCATGCCGAAAAGCTTCATCGCATTGAAGAACGCCTTGAGCGCGGGCGGGGCGACGGGCTTCAAGACCGCGCCGAAAAGGCCGGAGGCGCCCGTGAAGTCGCGCTTCCAGATCGCATGCCCCGGCGTCGTCTTGAAGGCCGGATGCAGCACGCGGTCGACTTCCGGGCGCTTTTGCAGCCATTTGGCGAGCGCAAGCCCGTTCTCCTGGTGACGCCGCAGCCGCGCCGACAATGTGCGAAGACCGCGCAGCGTCAGATAGGCGTCGTCGGCTGAGACATTCGAACCGAGCTGCAACAGCGCCAGGAATATCTGTTTGGAGGTCGCCTCGTCCGCGCTCGTCAGCGTGCCGATGAGACAATCGGCGTGGCCGCTCAGATATTTCGTGCCGGACTGAACCGAGACATGCGCGCCGAGCGCGATGGGTTTCAGGAAATATCCGGCGCCCCAGGTGTTGTCGACGACGAGCTTTGCGCCCTTTTTGCGCGCGGCGTCCGCTATCGCCGGCAGATCCTGCACCTCAAAGGTGAGGGAGCCCGGCGATTCGGCGAGAATGACTTTGGTCTCGGCGCGCATAAGGTCTTCGATCCCGGCGCCGATCATCGGATCGTAATAGGTGGTTTCGACCCCGAAGCGCTTCAGGAACCGGTCGCAGAACTTTCTGACCGGATCATAGACGGTGTCGACGACAAGCACGTGATCGCCCGCCCGGACAAAAGCGAGAAGCGCGGCGTTGACCGCCATGAGCCCCGAAGAGGCGAGGCGCGTCTCGAAGCCGCCTTCGAGAATGTTCACGCCTTCCTCGAGCGCGCGGTGCGTCGGCCCGCCCAATCGTCCGTAAACGATGTTCTTGCCGCCCTCGATGAGGTCGTCATAGGTCGGAAACAGATAGGTCGAAGCGCGTTCGACGGGCGTGTTGACCGGATGGGAAGGCCGGCGATGCGGCCGGCCGGCGGCGGCGAGCTTTGTGTCTTCTTTCATCGGCTCGCGACGCGCGGGGCGTCTTCCTCAATGAGTTCGACCTGGCCCTTCCTCTGGTCGAATACCGTGAAGCCGAGCTTCTGGTAAAGCGGAAGGGCGGCGGGGTGATCCAGCGTGCAGGTCTCCAGTCTGACCCGCTTCGGCCCGAGATCCCAAGCCATTTCGATGGCGTTGGTGAGGAAATAGCGGCCGAGACCGCGCCCGATCGCTTCGGGCGCAAGACCGAAGAATTTGATCTCGGCGGTCTTGCCCGTTCTGAAGTCAATTTCCGCAAAGCCGGCCGGCGCGCCGGCGAGATAGAGGACGTAGATATAAACAGCCGGGTCGGAGAGGATCGCGGCGAGTTCGCCGTCCGTGAGCCGGCGCCGGCTCACCCAGTGATAGGGGTCGCCCACAAGCCGGTAGATATAGCGGTAGAAATGAACCGGCGGATTCTCCGCGCGCATGATCGCGACCTTGAAAGGCGGGCGCGGCGGCGTCGGGAAGGTCGGCTTGGTTCTCTGTTCGAGATAGGTGATGGTGACGTCGATCTTTTTTCCCACTCAACGAACTCCCGCCTCCACGGGGAATAGCGCCGGATCGTTTCTTTCGTCGCCCCATTCCGCCCATGAACCGTCATAAAGACCGTGGGCCGTTCGTCCAATAGCCTCAAGCGCCAGGGAGAGGATGGCGGCTGTGACGCCGGAGCCGCAGGACGTTATGACGCGGGCGCCGTCCCGGACGCCGACGGCGGCGAAAATTTTCTTCAGCGCCTCCGGCGGTTTCAGGGTCCCGTCCTGCGCGATGAGACTGGCGGCGGGAAGGTTGTTCGCGCCCGGCATGTGGCCCGAACGAAGGCCGGGCCGGGGCTCGGCGTCCTTGCCGTGAAAGCGTCCCTCCGGCCGCGCATCGAGGACGCAGGCGCCCTCTTTCAGCCCGGCGCGCAATTCGGCGGCGTCGGCGACGCGCCAGGGGATCAGCTCTGCATGGAACGTTTTCGGCGCGGGGTGCGTCGCCTCGTCCGTCACCGGACGGTTCTCGGCCAGCCATTTCTTGAGGCCGCCATTGAGAACAGCGACGCTTTCATGCCCCATCGCCTTGAAGGTCCACCAGACGCGCGCGGCCGAAAACAACCCCTGATCGTCATAAACGACCACGCGGTCGCCGTCGCCGATTCCCATCGCGCCGACGGCAGCTGCGAAATCCTCGGGAGGCGGGAGCATATGCGGCAGGTCTGTCGACTTGTCGGCGATGGCGTCAATGTCGAAAAAGACCGCGCCCGGAATATGGCGCTTCCTGTAATCGTCGCTCGCCATTCCGCAGCCCGGCATGCGCCATGAGCCGTCGATAATCGCGAGGTCCTTTTCGCCGAGATGGCTTGCGAGCCATTCGGTGGAGACAAGAGGGGCGGGGAGGTCAGTCACAATGAAAACCTTCCAAGCAAAGGCGGAGCCCGTCTCTCCGGGAGAGCGGCGGCCTGCCCGCCAGCGTCAGACTGGAATGCGCCTCATCCATGCCGGAGCGTTCATATTCTTCAAGCGGCGCGGACCGAAGCTAAACCTCAGGCGCGTCGTCATAGCGCCGTTGGAACGTCTCCATCATGGCCTTGAGTTCGTCCGGCGCGGCGTTGCGCATTTTCTCGGCGGCGGCGCGATGGGCCGCATCGCCTTTGTTGATCTCCGCCATGACATGGTTATGGCTTTTCTCGCCGATCTCCTGAAAAGAATCTCCAGTGAATTCGGCGTCGCATGGTCCGCCGAGCGCCCTGCACGTCATTTTCTTCATTTGCTCCTCCCGAAGGCGCGTCTGCTCGACGAGCGAGCGGCGCTTGCCGGTTCGATCCGCACGCAAATGGCCAACGAGGCGAGGTTAGGCCATCCAGGGCGGAACCGGCAAATCCTTCGAGCGCAGGAAGTCGGGATTATAGAGCTTGGAGGCGTAGCGATTGCCGTAATCGCAAAGCACGGTGACGATCGTATGCCCCGGGCCCATATCCTTGGCGAGGCGGATCGCGCCGGCGATGTTGATGCCCGACGAGCCGCCAAGGCAAAGCCCTTCCTCCTCGACAAGCCTGAACAGGATTTCGAGCGCTTCGGCGTCGGGAACGCGATAAGCGTCGTCGAAGGTCAGCCCCTCAAGATTGGCGGTGACGCGGCCTTGCCCGATGCCTTCGGTGATGGAGGAGCCTTCGGCGGCGAGCTCGCCCGTTTTCACCCAGCTGTAAAGCTTTGCGCCCATCGGGTCGGTGAGAACGCATTTCACATCCTTGTTGCGCTCCTTGAGCGCCGCTGTGACGCCGGCGAGCGTGCCGCCGGAGCCGACCGCGCAGGTGAAGCCGTCGACCTTTCCGTCTGTCTCCTCCCAAATTTCGACGCCGGTTGTCAGGCGGTGCGTTTCGCGGTTGGCGACATTGTCGAATTGATTCGCCCACAGCGCGCCGTTCGGCTCCGTCTTCGCCAACTCCTCGGCGAGGCGGCGCGAATAATGAACGTAATTATTCGGATTGGCGTAGGGAACGGCGTCCACTTCGATCAGCTCGGCGCCGAGCAGGCGGATTGCGTCCTTCTTCTCCTGGCTCTGGGTGCGCGGGAAGACGATCTTCACCTTGTAGCCGCGGATTGCGCCGACAAGGGCGAGGCCGATGCCGGTGTTGCCCGCCGTTCCCTCCACGATCGTGCCGCCGGGCTTCAGCGTTCCGCGCTTTTCCGCATCGAGAATAATGCCAAGCGCCGCGCGGTCCTTCACCGACTGGCCGGGATTTAAGAATTCGGCCTTGCCGAGGATCGTGCAGCCGGTCTCTTCCGATGCGCGCTTGAGCTTGATGAGCGGCGTCTTGCCGATCGCATTCAGCGCAGACTCGTGAAATCGCATCATTGTCTCCGGCGGGTTCGGGTTTCCAAGGGCCGCGACGCTAACCGAAAGCGGCGCGGCGCGCCAATTCGAAGGTCCGCCGGATAGCAGAGAATTTCTGACGCCAAAATGAGGCTTGCTACATGATGCGGCGCGGCCGGCGGATTGGGGCGCTTTCGCGCCGATGATAATATCGCAGGTTCGGTCAAGGCGCCGCAGAATGACGCAAGCCTTCGACGGGCCGGGTCAGCCGCGGGCGGCTACGACCTGATAGACATCCGTCGTTTGCGCGCGGAAGCCCGCTTCGCAATAGCTGAGATAAAAGCGCCAGAGCTTCTTGAAGCGCGCGTCGAAACCGAGCGGTTTGATATCGTCCCATGCGCCGAGAAAACGCGTCCGCCATTCGGCGAGCGTCTGCGCATAATCCTGACCGAAAGCGTTCGCCTGGCGCCAGACGAGGCCGGCGCGCTCCATCTGGTCCTTGAGGGCCGACGGGCTCGGCAACATGCCGCCCGGAAAGACATGTTTCTGGATGAAATCCGTGCCGGCGCGGTAATGCTGGAAGAACCGGTCGGCGATGGTGATGACCTGAAGCCCCGCGACGCCGCCGGGCTTTAAAACCTCGCGCACTTTCGAGAAATAGGCGGGCCAGTATTTCTCGCCCACGGCCTCGAACATCTCGATCGAGGCGACCTTGTCGAATCGGCCCGCGACATCGCGATAATCCTGGAGACGAATGTCCACCTTTTCGGCGAGACCCTGACTGAATATCCGCTTGCGCGCGTAGTCGAATTGCGCGGGAGAGATGGTCAGCCCCGTCACTTTCGCGCCGTAATTTTTCGCGGCGTGCACGGCGAAGCCGCCCCAGCCTGAGCCGATTTCCAGCACTTCCTCGCCGGGTCGGAGGCCGATCCGCCTCGCGAGCGCTTCGTATTTGTTTCTCTGCGCGTCCGCGAGATCGGCGTCGGGGGAAGGATAGAGCGCCGACGAATAGGTCATCGTCGGGTCGAGCCATTTTTCGTAGAAGGCGTTGCCGAGATCGTAATGCGCGATGATATTTCGGCGCGCGCCGCGCTTGGTGTTGGCGTTCAGATTGTGCCGCAGACGATCGAACCACGCGATGAAGGGCGTTGCGCGAAACGCCTCGCGCACATAGTCGGCGTTGCGCGCGAAGACATAAAGGACGGCCGTCAGATCGGGCGTCTCCCATTCGTCGTCGGCGAAGCTTTCGAAAAATCCGTTGCTTCCGCCGAGCAACGACCGGCGCGCAAAAGCGTAGTCCTTGACGATTATGACGCCTTCGGAGGATTGTTCGGCTTCGCCGAGAAACTTCAGCGCGCGCCCGTCCGGAAGGACATAGGTCAGCGCCCCGTATTTGATGCGCGACGTGAGATTGCAGGCGAGCCTGAAGAACATCGGCGCGCCGGCCAGGAGCTGATCACGGTTATCGGAAGTAACGACGACCGTGTTCGGCTGAGCGGGGACTGCGACTGTCATCGCTCTCTATAATAGGAAAGCGGGCGGCGCTTTGCCATGCCTTTTTATTGCGCTGGATCAAAGACGGCGAGGGCGCGCCGGCGCGCCTGCGCATGATCGACTATGGGGCGGGGATAATCGGAGCCGAGCCTTACGCCGGCGGATGTTCTAACATCCGCCGGCGCGGCCCACGGCTTGTGAATATAGCGTGACGGCAGCTTCGCGAGCTCGGGAACGAACCGGCGCACATAGGCGCCCTCCGCGTCGAATTTCTCGCCCTGAAGCACCGGATTGAAAATGCGGAACCAGGGCGCGGCGTCCGCGCCGCAGCCGGCGACCCATTGCCAATTCGCCGGATTGTTGGCCGCGTCTGCGTCGACAAGCGTAGTGCGGAACCAGCGTTCGCCTTCGCGCCAGTCGATCATCAGGTGTTTTACGAGAAAGCTCGCTGCGATCATGCGAGCGCGGTTATGCGTCCAGCCTGTCCGCCACAGCTCGCGCATGGCCGCGTCGACGATCGGATAGCCGGTCGCGCCTCTGGTCCACGCCGCAAATGCGTCTTTATCGCTGCGCCAGCGCACATGTTCGAATTTTTTGTTGATCGGTTCGTCGGCGATATGGGGATTGTAGTAAAGCAATGAATGATTGAACTCGCGCCAGGCGATTTCGGAAAGAAATTTGTCAGCGGATTTTTCGCTGATCGCGCCGGATTCGACGCGCGCGTGAACCGCGCGCCAGATTGTCAGGGGACTGATTTCACCGAAGGCGAGATGGGGCGACAGGCGCGACGTCGCCTCTGCGCCGGGCTGGTCGCGCGTTTCGGCGTAGTCCGTGGCCGGGCCTTCGAGAAAGCGCGCGAGCGCGGCTTGCGCGCCTGCTTCGCCCGGCGTCCAGAGGCCGGCGAATTCCCGCGCCCAGTCCGGCTCCGTCGGGAGCAGTCGCCAGTCCCCGAGGCTGTCGGATACGGGCGCCTGGGCGGTCGCGCGCGCCTTTCGGGGCGCTGCGGCGATGGTCCGCGACGGACCGGCCGCCCGGAGCGCGCGCCAGAAGGGCGTGAAAACGCGATAGGGCGCGCCGGCGCCCGTTTGCAGCTCCCAGGGTTCTCGCACGAGCCGGCCGTTGAAAGAGCGCGCCCCGATCCCTGCGGCCGACAGCCGCGTCTTAAGGTCGCGATCGGCGGCGATTTCGCCAAGCTCATACCGCCGGTTCCAGAAGACCGCGCCCGCTTTCGCCTCTAAGGCGAAATCAAAGGCGGTCTCAGCCATCGGCCCCCGCCGCAGGGCGAAGGCGACGCCGATCGCCGAGAGGCTCTTTCCCAAGCGGTCCAGTGATTTGTGAAGCCACCAGCGCCCGGCGCCCTGAGGCGCGAACGCCTCGCCGTCGTCAAGCACAAATACGGCGATTACGGGCGCGCGCGCCGCGCAGGCTGCGGCGAGCGCCGGATTGTCGGCGAGCCGCAATTCCCGTCGGAGAAGGACGACATTGGGACGGTTTTGCAATTCATCCATGAGCGTGTCCGTGTAGACCGGGTCGGGCATTAACGCTAAATTCCCGCCGGCTTTTCAGGGGAAGCGGGCGTGATGGGTCTTCATGAAGTATTGTCGTCTTTGGGGCTTGCGGGAATTCTTTCCAGCGAAATGGCGCCGGTGATCGCGATCGGCGTGGCGCTGGGCGCGGGCGTCTTGTTCGTGTGCGCCTTCGTGCTGTGCATGTTCGCTTTCCGCGCAACGCATGCGGCGCAGGAAGCGCGAAAAATGGCGGAGCAACACTTTCGCGCCGCACAGGATCTCGCCGTCGAGGTTCGCCATCTGACCGCGCAGGTCGAAAAGGCGACGGCGCGGGCGACGGCGGCGGCCGGACAGGCCGCGCCGATTCGCATCGGGGCAAGTGAAACGACGGAAGAAGCGAAAATTGAAATCGTCGCAGATCATGCAGGCGAGGCCGGGCTTGAAGCGCCTCCCGACGATCATGATGAATCGCATTCGGGTCATGAGAATGAGAAACCGAAGCCGCATGCGAGCGCGGAAAAGCCGAAGCCGCATGCGAGCCACGAAAAACCGAAGCCGCATAACGAGCACGCCGAATCCGAGCAGCGGCTGGAGGACGCCACTCGCGCAGCGACCGTGCCGTCCGCGCTGTTGAAGAAACGCCGCCGGCGGTTTTTCTAAGCTAGAGAACGCCTGTCGACAGGCAGTCGTGAACGTGCAGAAGGCCGACCGGCTTTCGGTCTTCGACGACAAAGAGCGCCGTGATCTTGCCCTTGCTCAGTATGGCGAGCGCATCGCCTGCGAGGGTCATGGGTCCGATGGTCTTCGGCGATTTCGTCATCACTTCGCGCACAGGCGCGTCCGGGCGCGCCTTGCCGAATTGCCGGCGCAAATCGCCGTCCGTCAGTATCCCGGTGAGCGTTCCGTCTTCGCCGACCAGACCGACGCAGCCGAATCCGCCTGCGTTCAATATCGCGACGGCTTCGCCGACGCTCGCGGAATCGCGACAGAGCGGCGTCGCCTCTAAGCCGTGCATCATGTCGCGCGCGCGCCGCAGCGCTGCGCCGAGATTGCCGCCAGGGTGAAAGCCGTGAAACTCGCTTGCCGTAATCCCCTTGTCGCGCAGCAGCGCGACGGCGAGCGCGTCTCCCAGCGCCATCATCATGGTTGTTGAAGTCGTCGGCGCCTGCGTTTCGCCGCAGGCCTCGTTCGCATTCGGCAGAGCGATCACGGCCGCCGCGGCGCGGGCGAGCGTCGAATCGGGCCGGCAAGTGATCGCGGCCACCGGAATCGAAAACCGGTGCGCATAGGCGAGCAGGTCGCCGAGTTCGGCCGTCTCGCCCGATTTCGACAGCGCAAGCACGACATCGCCCCGCGCGATCATGCCAAGATCGCCATGGCTCGCCTCGCCCGGATGGACATAAAGCGCCGGCGCGCCGGTCGAGGAGAAGGTCGAGGCGATCTTGTGGGCGACATGGCCGGATTTGCCCATGCCGGTCACGATGATTCGCCCGCTCGCCGATTTCAAAAGCTCAAGCGTTTCGACAAAGCCGGCGTCCAGCCCCTCGCGCAAGGCTTCGAGCCCTGCGATCTCGATCCCGAGAACCTCCCGGGCGATGTCGAGCGGGCTGATCGGAGCGGGGCTTTGCTTGCTCTTGGCCATGGCGCGGGCCATTTAAGGGGAATTCGCGGCAAACGCCATGGGAGGCTGAATGGCGGCGGTTAATGAAATCGTTGAAATCGGGGGCGGGGGCCGGGCGGTCCGGATCGGCAATCGGCTGCCGCTCGTCGTCATCGCGGGACCCTGCGCGATGGAGAGCCGCCAGCACGCGCTCGAATGCGCCGCCGCGCTCGCCGAGATCGCCGGCCGCCTGAAGATCGGCCTCGTTTACAAGACCTCTTTCGACAAGGCGAACCGGACGAGCGGCCGGAGCGCGCGCGGGCTCGGCCTCGATGCGGCGCTGCCCGTTTTCGCGGAAATCCGCGACAAGACGGGACTGCCCGTCGTGACGGACGTGCATGAGCGCGGACAATGCGCCCCCGCCGCCGAGGCCGTCGATATCTTGCAGATACCGGCCTTTCTCTGCCGTCAGACGGACCTGCTTGTCGCCGCCGCAGCGACCGGCCGCGTCGTCAAGGTGAAGAAGGGACAGTTCCTCGCGCCGTGGGACATGAAGAATGTCGTTCAGAAGATCGCAGGCGCAGGTAATCCGAACGTCCTCGTCACCGAGCGCGGGGCGAGTTTCGGCTACAATACGCTCGTCTCCGATTTCCGCTCGATCCCGATCATGGCGAGGGAGACAGGCGCGCCGGTCGTCTTCGACGCGACCCATTCGGCGCAGCAGCCGGGCGGACAGGGCGCATCCTCCGGCGGCGAACGGGAATTCGTGCCGACGCTCGCGCGCGCCGCCGTATCCGTCGGCGTCGCCGCCGTTTTCGCCGAGACCCATCCCGACCCCGACAAGGCGATCTCCGACGGGCCGGTGCAAATTCCGATGACAAAACTCGAAGCTTTCATCCGTGAGCTGATGGAGATAGACGCTGTCGCGAAAAAGCGCGGCGATTTGCATGGGTTCGCGGGATAGGGGACGCGCTCCCGCTCCGGCGGCCGGCGGCCGGCGGCCGGCGGGCCGGGGCCCGCGAAAGTATTTTCGCGCGCAAGCGAACCGATATAGCTTTCCGGCGCGGAGCCGACACCCGCTGGGCGAAGGTCGAATATGTATGAACGCCGCTCGCAGCCGCCGATTTCTCGCAAGGCGTTCATCGCCCGCATGACGGGCCATGTCGGAATCGTATGCGTCGTTATCCTTGCGTCGCTTGGCGCGGGCATGGCGGGGTTTGTGCTGTTTGAGAAGCTGCCGCCTGCGGATGCGTTTCTCCACGCCGCATCGCTGTTGGGCGGCATGGGATTTGTCGAGACGCCGGACAGTCTCCGCGGCAAACTGTTCGCCGGCGTCTTTGCGCTTTATGCGGGCCTGGTGTTCATAGCCTCTTTCGGCATTCTGCTCGCGCCGGTCTTACACAGGCTGCTTCACAAGTTTCACTGGGAGGACGACGAGAGCGATTCGGGTTGATCAGGACGACGGCCCCTATCTGCGCCACCTTCTCTGTCCCGCTTCGACGTTCAAACGGCGCCGGCTCGTCGCCTTGGCGATCCCCACGAAGGCGCTCTCCAGAACGACGAAAGCGACGAGCATTCCAGCGCTGTTCGACAGCACTCTGGGCCAGCCGAGCTGGCTTACGTCAATAAAGGGATAGGGATAAAAGCCGTCGACCTGGGCGCGCAGAAGCGCGTAGACGAGATATGCGAGCGGAACGACCGTCCAGCGGGGAATGTCGCTCCATCTGACGGCGGATTTCGGCGTGCAGATGATCCAGAAGAGCGCCGCCGCCGCCGGGCCCGCATAGTGCAAAAGCGCGTCGGCGATGAATTGAAGGCCTTGCGGGTCCCAAAGATTCTGCAGCAGAGTCACGTAAACGACGCCCAGAAAAGTCATATAGACCGCGGACGCTGTTTGCAGACGAGCGCGCGACGGCGATAGCTCCGGTCTGAGCGCGTCGGCGGAAAACAACAGCGCCGCGAGCAGATTCATCAGCACAGTGAAAAAGGCGAGGAAGCGCCAGACGCCGCCTGCGATTCCCAACGGACCCGTCATCAGGATGAAGAGTTGAATGGCGAGCCCCGTCCAGCAGGCGATCGCGCCTATTCCTGCGAGCAGCCGCGTCAACATTTCGCCGCCGAGTTTCGGCCGTTGTCCCGAAACGCCTTGAGCATCGCGGTGCGCCCCCCCTCATTCGCCAGGGTGTTGAAATTAGACGATTCCGTCGCCTTCCGAAACGCCGAGACTGACGCCGATCGCCTTCAACAACTCGCGAGCGCTGACTCTTCGAGTTTAAGGTGGTTGCCGCCATGGGCCGCCTTCCATCCTATCCGGCGCAACAGGAGAGCTTTGTTACATCCTTGTCGAATCCTTGCGCCGCAAGTTTCAGCCCTTCGACCGTCGTCAGATACGGAAAAATCGTCTCGCCGAGTTGCGTCGCGGTCATATTGAATTTGAGCGCAAGCACGATGGTTTGGATTGAGTCCGCGCCTTCCGGCGCCAGAATCTGCGCGCCGAGCAAGCGGTCCGTATCGGCGTCGGCGACGAGCTTGATCAGCCCGCGCGTATCGTGGGCGGCGAGAGCGCGCGGCACCTGATCGAGCGGCGCTATGGACGTTTTGACATTGAAGCCCGCCGCCTCGGCTTCGATCTCGGTCAGTCCGGCGCCCGCGACTTGCGGATCGGTGAAGACGACCCATGGCATCGCCGCATTTTCATATGTGTAGGAATTGCTGTTCAGTGCGTTTTTCGCCGCCAGCTTCGCGCCATACGCCGCCATGTAAACAAACTGGTCTTGTCCCGTGACATCGCCGGCGGCGTAGACGCCGGGCCGGCTTGTGCGCATGCGCGCATCAACGGCGATGGCGCCATTGGGAAGAGTTTCAACGCCGGCCTCGCGGAGGCCGAGCGTTTCGGTGTTGGCCCTGCGCCCGGTCGTCAATAGCAGGCGCTCGGCATGAAGGGTCTCCTCGCGCCCGTCAGCGGAAATTGTCAGCGAAACGCCCGCCTCCGTTCTTGCGGCGGCGACATAGGAGAGACCGCGACGCACGCTGACGCCTTCCGCCTCCAAATAGTCCGCAAGCGCGTCTGAAATCTCCGGCTCAGCCTTCGGCAGCAACCGGCTGCGCGTCACAAGCGTTACCTTGGCGCCCGCTCGTGCGAACATTTGCGCGAGTTCGCAGCCGATATATCCGCCGCCGACAACAATGAGAGATCGCGGCGATTCGGAAAGCTCCAGCGCCGTCGTGCTGGTCAAATAGCCTGTTTCATTTAGGCCCGGAATGGGCGGAATCGCCGGCGACGCCCCGGTTGCAATAATGATTTTTTCAGCCGCAATGAAGCGGCCTTCGACCGTAACGCCGCCATTGGCGAGACGCGCCGCGCCTTCAAGATAATCAATTGAATCATAAGCGCCGAGGAGATCGACATATTTCTTTTGGCGCAGACCTGAAACAAGTGCGTCCTTATCCGCCACGAGCGCGGCCCAGTCTTCGATATGCGCTTCGCCTATAATCCCCTGAAACCGGCTTGCCGCTCGCGCGCCGTGCAGCGCTTCAGCGGCGCGGATCATGGTTTTGGACGGGACGCAGCCGACATTGACGCATGTCCCGCCGATGGTCCCAAAGCCGATCAGCGCAACCCGCGCGCCTTCTTCGGCGGCGGTGATCGCGGCGGAAAACCCCGCCGAGCCGGCGCCGATGACGATCAGGTCATAGCGGTCGCGATCGACAGATGAGCAACAGTCTGGCATAAGCTTCCCCTGCGGCGCGCTTTTCAGGCGCCGGCACATGTGTTGCCGATAAGATTCTCAATGCGCGTTTACGCGTCCAGCTCGCTCGCCGGATATCCGATATTGGTCGAGGCCGCGGCGATAGCCGCAGGCGTCGTCACAGCCGGGTCATAAACGACGGTCGCGATCTTGGTGTCAAAGTCGATCGTGACCGACTTGACGCCGTCAACGCGCATCATTGCTTTTCTGACCGAGATCGGACAGGTCGCGCAGGTCATATTCTTGATCGAAAAACGCGCCGTCGCTTCCGCTTTCTCAGCCGACGCTAGAACGGCGGCGCCGGCGTCCGAGGATCGCGCGATTGCGGCGAAGCCGCCGAGCGCGGCTGCGCCGACAGCGACCGCGATAAGCAGAATTTTTCTCATGAGATTTGCTCCTTTTCAATAAAACAGCGGCGCCCAGTAGTCAGTCGTCGCCGCCAGCAAAACCAGAATGGCCGATATCCAAAGCGCCGCTTTGGTCAGGCGCGCAGAATCGGGCCGCGCGCACAGGGTTCCGTCTTCGCAAGGTTGTTCCGCCTTCCTGAAATAGACGCGCCAGAATCCTGCCGCAATGAAGACCAGAGCAACGCCGATGAAGACCGGTTTGTAGGGCTCGAGCACTGTCAAGCTTCCAATCCATGCGCCGGACGCGCCAAGACTGACGAGGACCAAGGGAACAACGCAGCAGGACGAGGCGGCGATCGCGCCAAGAAGTCCGCCGGCGGCGGCGATTTTCTGCGCGCGCCGCTTCGTCGGGCCGCTATTCAACGGCGCCGCGCTGGGCGCGGTTTTTTTGGCGGCTCCGTGCGTTTCGTCCGTCATATTATCCTCTCTGTCGGTTTCGAGCGCCGCAAAGCCCCAGATAACGGCCTCGCGTCGCGTCAGGCTTTCAAACCATCGCGTCACATTTCGATAGTCCGCGAAAGAGATGTCCCAGCGCTTCAGGGCGCGCATCCACGGCGATAAAGCGATGTCGGCGATCGAATAGGCGCCGGCGATGAAATCGCTCCTGGCGAGCGCGCCGTCCATGACGGCGCATAATCGCAACACCTCGTCGCGATAACGGTTGAAGGCGTAGTCGATGCGGGGGCGATGGCGGCGAAAGTGATTATATTGCCCGGCCATCGGCCCGAGCCCGCCGACCTGAAAGAAC
The DNA here is from genome assembly GCA_016125425.1 of Alphaproteobacteria bacterium. GTDB lineage: Bacteria > Pseudomonadota > Alphaproteobacteria > Caulobacterales > Parvularculaceae > Amphiplicatus. Next base: position 26,611 of record WGLT01000013.1, on the reverse strand, counting down.
AGCCATTGCAGCGCGGCGATTCTTTGCGCCGGCTCAGACGAAAGCAGCTTTCCCGATTTTTCCGCGAGGTGGCTGAGAATGGCGCCGGATTCGGCGATGGTTAGGCCGGCGTCATGGTCGACGATGACCGGAATCTTGCCGTTGGGATTAATGCGCAGGAATTCCGGCCGCCGCTGATCGCCCGCCGACAGCTCCAGCTTGTGCAGCCGGTAGGGAAGTCCTGTTTCTTCGAGCATGATCGTCGCCTTGCGTCCGTTCGGCGTGCTGGCGGCGTAAAGGTCGATCATCGGGCTTCCTTTTGTTTCGGTCGGCGGCGCGGCTTGCAATGCGCCGCCGGCGTCCCTAAATCTGGTTCCTGTAGCGGCTACAGGAGCAAGATCTTTTGCACGATGCAGCGATCACGGATGCGCGAGGCGACGCCTCGCCGATCGGCGAGGCGTCGCGGCGTACGGGCGTCCATATTGAGACCATACGCTATTACGAAAAGATCGGCCTGTTGCCGCCGCCGCCACGTACGTCAGGCGGCAGGCGGGCCTACGGGGCGGCGCAAATGCGCCGTCTCGCCTTTATCCGGCGCGCGCGCGAACTCGGGTTTAGTCTGAAGGAGATCAGAGCGCTCCTCGGTCTCGGCGACCGCGGCGTCGCCACTTGCGCCGATGTGTGCGCGATCACAGAACGTCATCTTGAATCGATCCGTGCAAAAATCGCCGATTTGCAAAAACTCGAAAGCTTTCTGATGCGGAACATGCGCGACTGTTCGGGCGAGGCGGTTCCGGAGTGCGCCATTCTCGACGCCCTCGATCCGTCATCCGCCGACTCTATTCCGAAACATTCCTGACGCGCGCCTTACGCCAGCGCGCGGCGGCGACGACGGCCCATACCGCTTCGACAAGCCCGAACGGCCAGGCGCCTTGTAGGAATCCGTAGACGGAACCGAGCGCGCAGGCGCCTGCGAAGGCCAGGATGAACCAGGCGCTGCGGCTTTCCAGCGCGTAGAAAACCAGCATCAGCGTGACGGCGACAAGCCCGAATACAGTAAGAGCGTCTATCGCTGCACTCCAATCTGTTTCCGGCGACCCCATGCGACCCGAGAACAGGCTGTCGAGGGGACACGGGCTCCGCAAAGAATCAAAGCCGACAACCTAATCCTTCACTCGCGTCTCGACAAACTTCCGGAACGCCTGCGATAGCTCCGGACTTTTCAGCCCGAGATCCACATTCGCCTGAAGCCAGCCGAGCTTCGAGCCGCAGTCGTGAATGACGCCTTTGCAAAGGCAGGCGTGAAAGGTCTGCTCGCGAACGAGCGCGTTCATTGAATCCGTAAGCTGAATTTCGCCGCCCGCGCCGCGCTCCTGTTTTTCGAGAAGAGCGAAAATCTCCGGTTGCAGAATATAGCGGCCGATAATGCGGAAATTCGACGGCGCGTCTTTCGGCGCCGGCTTTTCGACCATGCCGGTCATTTCGATGAGTTCGCCCTTGCGCGCCTTCGGCGCGATGACGCCGTATTTCGACGTCTCTTCCGGCGGGACTTCCTCGACCGCGACGATGTTGCCGCCAGTCTGCGCATAGGCGTCGACCATTTGCTTCAAAAAGCCCGGTCTTTCCGGAACGATTTCGTCAGGCAGCGACACGGCGAAAGGTTCGTCGCCGACGAGCGCGCGCGCGCACCATACGGCGTGGCCGAGCCCAAGCGGCGCCTGCTGGCGCGTGTAGGAAACCGTTCCCGCTTTCGGCAGCGCCGCCTTGAGCGCGGCGAGCACGTCGTTCTTGCCCTTCGCCGCAAGCGTCGCTTCGAGTTCGAAAGCGTGATCGAAATACTCCTCGATCGCCCCTTTTCCGCGGCCGGTCACGAGGATGACATCGTCAATGCCCGCCTCGCGCGCCTCGGCGACGACATAGTCGATCAGCGGCCGGTCGACGACGGGCAGCAATTCTTTCGGGATCGATTTCGTCGCGGGAAGAACGCGCGTGCCGAGGCCGGCGACCGGAATGACGACTTTGCGGACGGGTTTCATGCTCGACTTTTCTGCGGCTTGCTATTCCGGGACCTTATTGATGGGACTGTCTTTAAGATCAACCTCATTATCGATCGGCGCGAGGTGGCGATATTCAAAGGCGCGTCGCGCCGCGAGAGTCTGGAGGCGCCGTTCGACGTCGTCCGCAAGGTCGAAATAAAACAGGTTGAAGGGTTGGGCGCGCCATTTTGCGCCGAACCAGTCGCCGCGGCGAAGATAGCCCTGCACCGGCCGGTCGACGCGCAGGACGCCCTTGAGGCATTCGGCCCCGACGGCGTGCGTGACCGGCGCCGGCGTCTCGCCAAAGCGAAGCCCGGTCGCCGACGCCGCGCCCATGTTTTCATCGGCGCTCACATAATCCGTCGTCGCCGTCCAGGTCAGCGGATTGACGCAGAGAAGATCGGTGGTGTCGGAGGCTACGAGATCGAAATCCGGCGACCAGACCATGGAGCGATGGCGCACGCGCTCGCGCTCTTCGTCGAAACGCGGCTCGTAATCGGCATAGGACACCACGCAGCGGATGTCGGACGGCTTGAGACAGGGCGGGATGTTCTTGAGCGTCGTCGAGAACAACGACATCGGCGTCGCCTGATCGATGACATAGGCGACGGCGAGGCGTTTTCTCAACGATTCGTCATTCTCGAAGAATTCCTGCAGAAGCCCTTGTACGATGAGGCCGCCCTGGCCGTAGCCGACGAGCACGATGGGGCGCTGGTCGCCGATCGTCTTCAGGAACGTCTCGAACGCCCGCCGGACATCGCCGTAAGCGAGCCGGCGCGCCGCGCTTCCGTCATAGCGGCGCGTGAAGCGGGCGTAGAGCGTCGCCTGTCGGTAGCGCGGACCGTAGATCGCGCCCGCCTTGAGAAAGGGGCCGGCCTCGTTCGGCGCGGCGATCTTGCGCAAGGCCTCGTCGGCCTTCGCGTCATTGATCGCCGCATTCCAGCTCTTGTTCGAGTAATAGGTGGTCGAGTGGACGTAGAAGATGTCCGCCGGCCCGTCGTCATTGTCCGGCCAAAGGATCCATGCGCCGCGCGCGCCGTATTCGGGCGGCGGCGGCGGCGACATCGCCTGGAAAGGCGTCCGCGGTTTGATCATCCAGCGAACGAGATTGTCCTGAAAAATCACGGCGCTCGCCGCCGTGAGGACGAGCGCGCCGAGGGCGGCGAAGAGGATATAGCGCCGGGATTTCACGCGGCGGAGGCGCGCAAGCCGCGCGCGGCTTCGATTCTTGCGCGAAATTGTGGCGAGCCTTTACGGGAAACACCATATTTCGCCATAGAAACCGCACCACGGGGCTGATATGAGGCCGCCGGCCGGGGCGGCGACGCCTAGAATTAGTCGGACGGCCGTGTTCTGTCACCCTTGACGAAGCCGCAGCCGGACCGCCACCGCAGCGCCTAAGGACGGCGAACATGACCGAAGACGCGAATCACAACCGGGAGGCCAGGCCGGAGGGCGGCGCGGGCGACGGGCGCGCCGAAAAGCACGGCGAGGGCCTCATCAAGCCGCCGAAGCCGAGCTTCATGGCCAATCTGCGCTCGAGCTTTTTCGCCGGCATCGTCGTCGTCGCGCCGATCGGCATCACGGCTGCGATCGTCTACTGGTTCCTGACCGGGCCGCTGACGAAGCTTGACGCTTTCGTAAAGCAGGCGCTGCCCGAAAACGGCGGCAATATCGACACCATCCTTCACGCCATTCCGTTTCTCGGCGTGATCGTCGCGATTATTCTCATCGTCATTCTCGGCGCATTCGCGAAGAATTTCGTCGGGCGGGCGTTCATCCGCGCCGGCGAGGAGCTGCTCGACTCCGTTCCGGTCATCCGCTCGCTCTATCGCTTCTTCAAGAATGTGTTCGAGACGGCGCTGCAACAGTCGGAGCGCTCCTTCAAGGAGGTCGCGCTTGTCGAATATCCGCGTCCCGGCGCATGGGCGATATGCTTTGTCGTCGGCGATACGAAAGGCGAGATCGTCTACCGCCTTGCCGATCAGGGCGAGCAATTGACGAGCGTATTCGTGCCGACAGTGCCGAATCCGACTTCCGGATTCCTGCTGTTCGTCCCGCGCGCGACGCTTCGCCCGTTGACGATGAGCGTCGAGGACGCCGCGAAGGCGGTCTTTTCGATCGGGCTGGTGACGCCGCCCTTCGACAGCCCGGACGATGCGGTCAAAAAGCTCGAGGAAATGGCGGCGGAAGCGGCGGAGCCGAAAAAGCACGGATTCCGGCTGCCCATACCCGGTCGGAGGAAGGCCGGCCAGGACGGCTGAGATTCTCCGTCCGCCGGCGTTTGGCGCGCCGACCGTCTATGTCACACTGGCGCGCCGCCCTTGCGGGCGACGATGACGCCGGACGGAAAAGTGTTCTGGCTCACTTCTTCCTGCATTTCGATGGCAAAGCCGGCCGCCGTCACGGCGGCCTGCGGTCGTATGGGCCGGCAATTGGTCAAAAGCGCAGGGTAATGTCGAGCGAGCCAGGGCCAGAACCGGTTTCGCTTGCGCGCGCCATGGGAGAAATAGGCGAGCAATAGTTTTCCGCCCGGTTTCAGCACCCGGCCGAATTCGGCGAGAATGCGCGAGTGATCTTCGGTTGGCAAAAGGTCGAGCATGTAGCTGTTAATCAGAACGTCAAAAGTATCGTCCTCATAAGGAACGCAATAGGCATCGCCTTCCTTGAGTTCGTAAGCTGCGGCGGGCGCAATCTGAGCAAAACGCTTGCGCGCGCGGGCCAACATCGCCGGCGAAAGATCGACGCCGCAGAACTTGCTCTTCGGATATTGCGCTGCAAGACTGGCGAGGAGGCGGCCCGATCCGACTGCAACTTCGAGCACGTGGTCGCCGTCTTTAAGACTGGCGAGTTCGATCATTCGATCCAGCGCTTTTCTCTCGGTCAGCGCGCCCCATACGTCGTAGAACCAGGCGACGGCGGCAAATTGCTTCTTGACGCGCTCCGGCGCGTAATCGCGCTTCAAAATGACTGGTTCAGGCATTTTCTCCTCCCGTTAGCGCCCTGTTATCCGGATCTGAGAAGTTTTACGGCGTCGTCGCGGCTGAAGAGATAAAGCAGCGCGCGCAAGGCTTCCCCGCGCTCCGTCTTCAGATCGGGATCACGCTCGACGACAAGGCGGGCGTCATCGCGCGCCGCGGAGAGAAGCTCTCCATGAACGGCGAGATCGGCGAGCTGGAATCGGGGAAAACCCGATTGCGCCGCGCCGAGAACGTCGCCCGCGCCGCGCAGCCGCAAATCCTCTTCCGCGATTTTGAAGCCGTCCTCGGTTTCGCGCAGAATTTGAAGGCGCGCCCTTGCGGTTTCGCCGAGCGGGCCTTTGTAGAGAAGCACGCAGGACGAGGCCTTGTCGCTTCGTCCGACGCGGCCGCGAAGCTGGTGCAATTGAGCAAGGCCGAAACGCTCGGCGTGCTCGATGACCATGATCGTCGCATTGGGCGCATTGACGCCGACCTCAATCACGGTCGTCGCAATGAGGATCGAGATTTCGCCGTCATGGAATTTCTCCATGACGGCGTCTTTCTCCGGCCCCGGCATGCGGCCGTGAACGAGCCCGACCTTGTCGCCGAATCTTTCGCGCATCTGAGCAAAGCGGTCTTCCGCAGCGGTCGCAGGAATGACGTCGGATCCTTCGACCAGCGGGCAGACCCAATAGACCTGCTCGCCCTTCCTGATTGCGCGCTCGACTCCGTCGACGACTTCGCCGAGCCTTTCGACGGGTATCGTTCTCGTCGCGACGGGCTTTCTGCCCGGCGGTTTCTCCGTAAGCGCGCTCGCCTCCATATCGCCATAGGCGGTGAGCGCCAGCGTCCTTGGAATAGGCGTCGCGGTCATGACCAGCATGTCGGGGCGCGGGCCTTTCTGCGACAGCGCCATCCTTTGATGGACCCCGAAGCGGTGCTGTTCGTCGACGACGACAAAGGCGAGATCCTTGAACGTCACATGCTCCTGAAACAGGGCGTGCGTGCCGACCAGGATTTGCGTTTCGCCGCTGGCCAGTTTCGCCAGCTTTTCCTCTCGCGCCGCGCCCTTGTCGCGGCCCGTCAGGATTTCCAGCGAGACGCCGGTTTTCTCCGCGAGCGGCGCGAGAGTTTCGAGATGCTGGCGCGCCAGGATTTCCGTCGGCGCCATCATCGCGGCCTGCGCCCCGCATTCGATCGCCGAGAGCATGGCGAGAAACGCGACGACCGTCTTGCCGGATCCGACATCGCCCTGAAGCAGGCGCACCATGCGTTCGGGCGCGGCCATGTCGGCGTCGATCTCCTTCAGCGCTTCGGCTTGCGCACGCGTCAGCGCAAAGGGGAGGGCCTTCAAAGCGCGTGCGCGGAGTTTTCCCGGCGCCTTGATCGAGCGGCCGGAGGATTTTATGCGCGCGCGCCGGATGAGAAGCAGAGCGAGCTGATTGGCGAGAAGCTCGTCATAGGCGAGGCGCATGCGCGCCAGCGTGTGCAGCGATAGATCGCCGCGCGAAGAGGGCGCATGAACCGCCCTGACCGCGTCAAGCCAACCCGGCCAATGCATTTTGTCGAGCCAGGCCGCATCCTGCCATTCGGGCAGCGCCGGCGCGCGTTCGACGGCGTGCGCGACCGCCTTTCGCATGACCCCCGGCGTCAGGCCGGAGGTCAGGGGGTAAACCGGCTCGAACAGCGGCAGCGCAGCGGCGTCATTCGGGTCGACGATATGATCCGGATGCGTCATTTGACGCGCGCCGCCGTAATCTTCGATCTTGCCGCTGATCAGACGCCTTTCTCCTTCGGGCAGCGCGCGTTTGAGATAATCCGCCCGCGCGTGGAAGAAGACGAGCGTCAGAAATCCGGTCTCGTCGGAGACAATGACCTTATAAGGCTGGCGGGGGGAATGCGGCGGGTCATGCCTGTCCACCAGGACTTCGAGCGTAGCGAGAGAGCCGAACTCGGCGTCGGCTATTTTCGGCCGGGCGCTTCGATCGATGACGCCGGTCGGAAGGGTGAAAACGAGATCGACGATACGGGGGCCCGCCGCGCGCGCGATAAGGGCCGCGACCTTCGGGCCGACTCCCTGAAGGGCGGTGACGTCGGCGAAAAGGGGGTTGAGAATGGCGGGCCGCATGCGGGCGATTTATCGGCGGTTTCGGGCGAATTGTCGAAGGGGCGGTTAGCCGGTAAGACCATCCCATGACTGACGCCGACGACATCCGCCGCAAACGCCTTCTCTATCAGGCCACGCATCGGGGCTTCAAAGAGGCCGATATCCTGTTCGGCGGTTTCGCGCGCGCGCATATCCAGGCGTTGAGCGCGGCGGAGCTTGACGCCTTTGAGGCGCTTTTGCGCTTCCCCGATCACGATCTCTTCAGTTGGGCGAAGGGCGGCGTTGCGGCGCCGGAGGAGATCAACGGACCGCTTCTCGAACGCCTCCGCGCCTTCGATCTCGCCGAAGTCTGCGCGAGCGGCGAATCGGCCTGATCGGGCGCCGACCCTAAAGAAGCTGGTCGATCACGATGCGCCGGATGGAGCGGATCGGCAGAGCGGGATTGACGTCGGCGTTGCAAAGAACGGCGAGCGTCAGTTTCAAGTCGACATAAGTCTCAAGCAAGGCGGCGAAGCCGTTGATGAATCCGTAATGCATGACGCTTCGATGGCCTTTGGTCGGGGGCGGGATCAATAAGCCAAATCCATATTGCGTCGGACCGTAGGACGCGTCCTGCGGCGAGAAGCGGTTCTCGCTTGCGAGCCGGCCGTCGCGCAACCGGCCTGGCGTCATCATCAGCTGGACGTTCTTTGCGTTAAAGAGGCGTTCGTTAAACAAATGAGCGTGCCATCGGCAAAGATCGCCGCTCGTCGAGCGCATTGCGCCGGCGCCGCCGGCTTGCTCGATCGGGATATATGCCGCGCGCGTAAAGACTCCGGCGACTTCCGCGGGCGTATAACCCGAAACGCGGCCAGGCACGATCGTTGTCGAATCGTCGAAGGCGGTGTTGTTCAGGTCGAGCGGCGCAAAGACGAGCGTCTGCATGGCGGCGGAGAGAGGCGCGTCGGCGACTTTCTCAATGATCGCGCCGAGCACGATGTAGTTTGTATTGCTGTAGAGCCAAGCCGAACCAGGCGCGAAGTCGAACGGCTGTTTCTGTTCGGCAATGGCGCGCGCGAGATCAATTTGGGTTTTGGGCTTCTCATCAAGGCACATCGGTCCGGCCTCATCGCTGTGCAGCCCCGCTGTATGGTTGAGCAGCTCGCGAATAGAAACCATCTTGAGGGTAGAGAAAAATTCGAGATGCTTTGAAACCGGATCATCAAGTCCGAGCTTACCTTCGACGGAGAGCTTTATGATTGCCGCCGCCGTGAATTGCTTTGTCAGCGAGCCGATTCGGAACACGCTTCGCGCAGCGACCGGCGTATCGGTCTCAAGATTGGCTGTTCCATAGCCTTTCGAAAATAAAGCCTCCCCGCCGCGCCAAACGGCTGCAGCGACGCCGGGACAGGCGTTGGCGACGATGGCCTCGCTGGCGGCGCGGTCGATCGCGGCTGCAAGCTTGTCGGTCTGTAGCGCAGCGCGCGTTTCGCCCGCGATCAGGACGCCCGTCGCAAGAGCGGAACCCCCGGTCAGAATCGTGCGTCTCGAAAGCTGGACCATATCTGCTGCCGTCTTATCCGCTTGCGCATAAGATCGCCCTTCGAGCCATATTAGACATTTGAAGTCAACTGATGCTGATTGCGAACCGCTACGGCTTGCGCAGTAGAAGAGCGCGTGCGAGAGATCAGCTTTTTAATAGGTACGCGGCCGCCAAATCCGGCGACCGCGCGTTTTGCGTTGCATGAGGTTTCAGCTGATATGACTGACATTTCGGGCGTTGCGGTCATCCGCCCCGAAGAAGCGTGGGCGGCGAAGGGCGCTCTCGATGTCTTCGGCGCGCCGGAAGGCGCCGATGCGCTCGCCGTCGCCGCGGCGGCGCGCGCGCGCAAAGGCCTTGTCATTCATATTGCGCGCGACGGCGCGCGCTCCGCGGCGATGAACGAAGCGCTGCATTTTTTCGCGCCCGATATTCCGGTCGTCGATTTTCCCGCCTGGGACTGTCTTCCCTATGACCGAGTGTCGCCGTCGAGTGCGGCGTCTTCGCAGCGCATGGCCGCGCTCGCCGTGCTTGCGGCCCATGACGGCAAGTCGCCGCTCATCGTCACGACGACGGTGAACGCCGCGACGCAAAGAACGCCGCCGAGGGAGACGATCGCTGCGGCCGCCTTTTCGGCGCGCCCCGGCGAGAGCGTCTCCATGGAGGCGCTCAATATGTATCTCGCCTCGAATGGCTATGCGCGGGCCTCGACCGTGCGCGAGGCGGGCGAATTCGCCGTGCGGGGCGGGCTGATCGACATTTTCCCGCCCGGCGCCGACGAACCGATCAGGCTCGATTTTTTCGGCGATACGCTCGAATCGATCCGCGCTTTCGATCCGGCGACGCAATTGACGACGCGCCAGCTTCGGCAGGTCGATCTCGCCGCGGCGACGGAGGTTTTGCTGACCGACGACGCGATCTCGCGCTTTCGTTCCGGCTTTGTCGCGACATTCGGGCCCGCCGGCGACGATCCGGTCTACGAAGCCGTCACCGCAGGCCGGAAGCACGCCGGCATGGAGCACTGGCTGCCGCTCTTCTACGCCCGCGTCGACACGCTCTTCGATTTTACGGGCGAAGGAGTCGTGTTTCTGGAGCATCTTGCAGAAGAGGCCGCGCATGAGCGCTTCGCGGCGATAGAGGACTATTACGCTGCGCGCGCCGAAGACGCCGCGGAGAGGCGCCCTCGTGATTCCGAGTTTTCCGCGCCGCCTTATCGCCCCTTGAAGCCGGAGGCGCTTTATCTGACGGCGGATGAATGGAAGACGCGACTCGCCGATTGCGCGCTGAGACGGCTTTCTCCATTCGCGCCGCCGGAAGGCCGGCGCGCCTTTCATTTCGGCGCCAAAGTTGGCCGCGGCTTCGCCGCCGAGCGCGCCGCCGAACGCGCCAATGTCTTTGACGCCGTGAAGGCGCATATCAAATCCCTCCAGGGCGAAGGCAAACGCGTCTACATCGCCTGCTGGACGGAGGGGTCGGCTGACCGCATGAGCTCAGTGCTCGCCGATCACGGTCTCGGCGACGTCAAGCGCTACAAAAACTGGAGCGAGGCGCGCGGCGGCGACGCGCGCGCGGTCGGCGCAATCGTCCTCGGCCTTGAAACGGGCTTTGTGACTCCCGACGCCGCGTTCATTTCGGAGCAGGATATTCTCGGCGACCGGCTTGTCAGGCGCGGGCGCAAGAAGCGGGCGGAGAATTTCCTCACAGAAGCGTCGAGCCTGCTCGTCGGCGATCTCGTCGTCCATGTCGATCATGGCGTCGCGCGCTATGCGGGACTGAAGACGCTCGATATTCAGGGCGCGCCGCATGACTGTCTGCAACTGGAATACGCCGGCGGCGACAAGCTCTTCCTGCCCGTAGAAAACATCGAATTGCTGTCGCGCTTCGGCTCGGACGATCCGAACGCGCCCCTCGACAAGCTCGGCGGCGCCGGCTGGCAGGCGCGCAAGGCGAAAATGCGCGCGCGCATCAAAATGCTCGCCGAGCAATTGATTGCGATCGCCGCCAAGCGCGAAATGAAAGCCGCCGACAAGATTTCGCCGCAGCAGGGCGTTTATGAGGAGTTCTGCGCGCGCTTTCCTTACGCCGAAACGGAGGATCAGGAGAACGCCATCGCCGACGTCATCGAGGATTTCGCCAAGGGCCGGCCGATGGACCGGCTTGTTTGCGGCGATGTCGGATTCGGCAAGACGGAAGTCGCGCTGCGGGCCGCTTTCGTCATGGCGATGACGGGAAGGCAGGTCGCGGTCGTAACGCCCACGACCTTGCTCGCGCGCCAGCACTACAAGAACTTCTCCGAGCGCTTTCGCGGCTTTCCGGTCAATGTCGCGTCCCTGTCGCGTCTCGTTTCTTCAGCGGATGCGGAGAAAACGCGCGCCGGCCTTGCTGACGGGTCGGTCGACATTGTTATCGGCACGCATGCGCTGCTTTCAAAGAGCATCAAGTTTCGCGATCTCGGTCTTCTGATCGTCGACGAGGAGCAGCATTTCGGCGTCAAGCATAAGGAGCGTTTGAAGGAATATCGCGCCGACACGCATGTTCTGACGCTCACTGCGACGCCGATCCCGCGGACGCTGCAACTGGCGATGAGCGGCATTCGCGATCTCTCGCTGATCGCAACGCCGCCGGTCGACCGGCTGGCGGTGCGCACGACGGTCGGACCGTTCGACCCTGTGGTGGCGCGCGAGACGCTTTTACGCGAGCATTATCGCGGCGGGCAGAGCTTTTATGTGGTCCCGCGGATCTCGGACCTCGCGGGCGTCGCCGAATTCCTGACCGAGCATGTGCCGGAAGTCCGATTTCAGATCGCGCATGGGCAAATGGCGCCTGGAGCGCTCGAAGACATTATGAGCGCCTTTTACGACGGCAAGTTCGAAGTGCTCGTTTCGACGACAATCATCGAGTCGGGGCTCGATATTCCGACGGCGAATACGCTGATCGTTCATCATGCGGACCGGTTCGGCCTCGCCCAGCTCTATCAGCTCAGGGGACGGGTCGGACGATCGAAAGTGCGCGCCTATGCGTATCTGACGACGTCGCCGCGCCAGAAACTGACGCCGGGCGCGGAACGCCGACTCAAGGTTATGCAGTCGCTCGACACGTTGGGCGCGGGCTTTACGCTCGCCTCGCACGATCTCGACATCAGAGGCGCGGGCAACCTTTTGGGCGAGGAGCAATCCGGACACGTCAAGGAGGTCGGCGTAGAGCTTTATCAGCACATGCTGGAAGAGGCGGTTGCAGAATTGCGCGAAGGCGAAGCGGCGAGCGATGCCCAATGGTCGCCGCAGATTTCAATCGGCGCGGCGGTTCTCATTCCAGAGCATTATATCGGCGATCTCAATGTCCGCATGGCGCTCTACCGCCGGCTCGGCGATCTTTCCGAAGAACGGGAGATCGAAGGCTTCGCCGCCGAGCTTGTCGACCGTTTCGGCCCGCTCCCGGCCGAAGTCGAGCACCTCTTGCAGATCGTTGCGATCAAGGGATTGTGCCGGCGCGCCGGCGTCGCCAAGATCGACGCCGGGCCCAAGGGCGCAGTCGTCAGCTTCCGCAACGATCAATTCGCCAATCCGGCGGGCCTCGTACAGTTCATTTCAACCGCGGCGCATGACGTCAAACTCCGCCCCGACCAGAAACTCGTCTTCCGCCAGGAATGGCCCGACGAGCGCGCGCGCCTCAGGGGCTGCAAGAAGATTTTGGGAATACTCGAAGAGATTGCGGGGGAGGCGGCATGAGCGGCTATAAAGAAGCGAATTTCGACGGCCTGATCGGTCCGACGCATAATTATGCGGGACTGTCGCTCGGCAATATCGCCTCTGCGAAAAATGCGGGCGCGGTGTCCAATCCGAAAGCGGCGGCGCTCCAGGGACTTTCCAAAATGCGCGCGCTCACGAAGCTCGGCTGCGTTCAAGGATTTCTGCCGCCGCTGGCGCGTCCGGATCTCAACACGCTGCGCGCGCTCGGCTTTTCCGGAACAGACAGACAGGTCATCGAAAAAGCGGGACGGGTCGCGCCGGAGATTCTCGCCAATGTTTATTCCGCGTCCTCCATGTGGACCGCCAACGCCGCGACGGTCGCGCCGTCGCCCGATACGCCGGACGGCAAGATTCACTTCACGCCCGCAAATCTCGCCTCGAATTTCCATCGCGCGATCGAGGCCGGGCAGACGTCGCGCGCGCTCAAGCACATCTTCAACGACGAAAAGCGTTTCGCGCATCACCCGCCTTTGCCGGGCGGCGTTCATTTCGGCGACGAGGGCGCGGCCAATCATGGCCGTCTTGCTGAAAAGCATGGCGCGAAGGGCGTTCATCTTTTCGTCTACGGCGAAGACGGCGCGCGCTTTCCGGCCCGCCAGAAAAGACGCGCGAGCGAAGCTGTCGCACGCAATCACGGTCTCGCTGCGGACAAGACGGTTTTCGTCATGCAATCGAAGACAGCGCTCGACGCCGGCGCCTTCCACAACGATGTTGTCGGAGTCGCCAATGGCCGCGTCCTGTTCCTGCATGAACAGAGTTTTGAAGACCGCGAGGGCGCGCTCGCGGCGATCCGCGCCGCCGCGCCTTTCGTCGAGATCATCGAAGCGGACAAGCGCAAGGTCTCGCTCGAAGACGCGATCTCTTCCTATCTCTTCAATTCTCAACTTGTCTCTTTGGACGGCGGCGAGATGGCGCTGATCCTGCCGAAGGAGTCGGAAGAAAACGCGCGCACGAAAGCCTTTATTGAAGAAACAGTTTCGGCGAACAATCCGATCAATCGAGCTGTTTACATGGATGTGCGGGAGAGCATGAGAAATGGCGGCGGTCCGGCCTGTCTTCGCCTGCGCGTCGTGATGTCGGAAGAAGAGCGCGGCGCGGTCAATCAGAATTTCCTTCTCGACGCGGAGAAAATTGCGGCGCTCGAAGCTTGGGTCGAAAAGCATTACCGCGATCGCCTCACGCTCGACGACCTGAAAGACCCGACCTTCATGGAGGAAGCCTTCGCCGCGCTCGACGCGCTGACGGGCCTTCTCGGCATGGGCGCATTCTACGATTTCCAGAAATAGCGGCGCCCGCTTCCGGCGCGAATCCGGCTTAAGCTCAGGTTGTTCAGAGCCGCGCAGGGAATAGTCGCTTGATCATTGACATCGTTTCGGTCGTCGCCGCGCTCATGCACGCTGCCGCGACGATCAATCCTAACGCCCTGAAGTCGCGCGCTTGGCGCGCGACTGTGACGCCGCTCGCTTCGATTATCGGGTCGGGCTTTCTGGCTGCGGGGCCCATCCTCTCGCACGTTGCAGAAAACCGGGCGTGGGCCGGCATGTGGGGCTGTGCGCCGCCTATCTTTTCGCCACGCCATCCGGCGCAATATCGCTGAGGTCGAACCGCTGCTCGAAAACCAGCCGCCGCGCGCGGTCGCCTTTTTAGAGAAGACCTCCGACCTTGCGCTCGCCTTCGCCTATTTCATCTCCGTCGCATATTACATCAACCTCTTCGCGGCTTTCGCGCTCAAGGGCGTCGGCTCGCGCGTGATGCAGTCGATCTTTCTGCCGGCGATGGCGATCGCTTTCGCCGCGCCTGCGGTCGCGGGGCAAAATTTCGGCGCGGGCGAGAAGGAGCGCGTGCGCGCCACCTACCGGGCCTGCATCGCCATATCGAGCATCGTCATGATATCGCTGACCCTGCTCCGCCATATTCGTCCCGATATGCTGGTCAACACCTGGCCTGCGCTTTTGTCGACGGCGACGCGGATCGCCACATTCGCAGGGCCGGCGATCTGGCTGTCCAGACAGCCGCATTTCGAATTGGAGCACGTCTGGCGCCTCTCCGTCGCACCGTCGCGGCGCAAGCGCTGTTGAGCTATCTGTTCATGCGGCGGCAGTTCGCGCACCGGCTGCAAACGGGCCGAGGCGCGGCGGCGGCCGCCTAACGCGCCAGTTTCGCCGCGGTCTCGGCGATTTTGCGGCCCTGATAGCGCGCCCCGGCGAGTTCGATTTGCGACGGCTGACGCGAGCCGTCCCCGCCGGCGATGGTTGTCGCGCCATAGGGCGAGCCGCCGGTGATTTCGTCGAGCGTCATTTGTCCCGCGTGGCCGTAATCGAGGCCGACGACGACCATGCCGAAATGCAGAAGATTGGTGATGATGGAAAAGAGTGTCGTCTCTTGTCCGCCATGCTGGGTCGCGGTTGACGTGAAGGCGCCGCCGACTTTCCCGTTAAGCGCGCCTTTCGCCCAAAGCCCGCCGGCCTGGTCGAGAAAATTCGCCATCTGCGACGACATGCGTCCGAATCGCGTGCCCGTTCCGACAATGATTGCATCGTAATCGGCCAGCTCTTCGACTTTCGCGACCGGCGCCGGCTGGTCGAGTTTGTAGTGCGCGGCGCGCGCTGTCTGTTCCGGCACAAGTTCAGGCACGCGCTTGATGTCGACGACGGCGCCGGCCTCGCGCGCGCCCTCGGCGACCGCCTCGGCCATCTTCTCGATATGACCGTAGGCGGAGTAATAAAGAACCAGAACTTTCGGCATTTCGCCCTCCTGAATGCGACCCAAGAAAGAGACCGGCGCCTCGCGCCGCCGGTCTGCAGACAGCCATCGTCTGCGCGCCTGTTCGGAAGGCTCCCGCACCGGCCTTGGGGGAAGAGGGGCCGGCGCGGGGCCCGTTGAGAGAGCAGACGCCAATGACCTATGGGCAGAACGATGATGCTGAAAGACGCCTGGTCTGGTACATTCCGTTCCATATATGGAACGAAAGCGCCCATGCAGGACCTCAACGATCTCTATTATTTCGCCGAAGTCGTGAAACATGGCGGCTTCGCGCCGGCGGGCCGGGCGATCGGCCAGCCGAAATCAACGCTGTCGCGGCGGGTGGCCGGGCTCGAAGCAAGGCTCGGCGTGCGGTTAATCGAGCGCTCTTCGCGAAGGTTCCGCGTGACCGACATCGGCCGCGATTTCTATGCGCATTGCGAAAGCATGCTCGCCGAGGTCGCCGAAGCCGAGGCCGCGGTCGGCGCGGCGAGGGACGAACCGCAGGGCTTGATCCGTCTTTCCTGTCCGCTCGGCGTGCTCGGAAAAGTCAGCCCCGCGCTGACCGAGTTCATGCGGCGGTTTCCGAAAGTCGAATTGCAGGTTCTGGCGACCAATCGCCGGATCGATCTCATCGGCGAGGGCGTCGATCTTGCGCTGCGCGTGAGAGCCGTGCTCGACACGGACGCTTCGCTCACCATGCGAACGCTCGGCCGAAGCCGGGCTATTCTCGTCTGCGCGCCCTCGGTCGCGAACCGACTCGGCGACCAGTCGGATCTGGCGAGCTTGCGCGGCGTTCCGACGCTCAGTCATACCGAGACCCCCGGCGAAGGCGTTTGGGAGCTTGTCGGGCCGAATGACGAACGCCGCGCGTGGAGACATCGCCCCCGATTTTCCTGCGGCGATTTCGCGGCTTTGCGCGGCGCGGCGGAGGTTGGGCTCGGCGTCGCGCTGATCCCGGAAGAGCAATGCGGCGAAGCGTTTGAAGCGGGGCGTCTCGTTCGCGTTTTCCCCGGGTGGAGCGCGCCTGAAGGCATCGTCCACGTTGTCTTTCCCGCGCGCCTTGGATTGCCCGCAGCCGTCCGTAGCCTGATCGATACGCTCGCTATCCATTTCCGGTCGACGCGGGTCTAGCCGGACGCGCCGGGTGATCATGATTATCGTCTCAGCATCGGCGCCCTGCGGAGCGACGAAGCGCGTTTTCCGACGAGTAAGAGTTCAAACTCTAGCGCACGAGCGTCAGCCGCTCGGCGGCGCGCGTAACGCCTGTATAAAGCCAGCGCGCGCGATGTTCGCGAAAGGCGTAGCTCTCGTCGAACAGGACGACATCGTCCCATTGCGAGCCTTGCGCCTTATGCACAGTCAGCGCGTAGCCGTAATCGAATTCGTCGGCCCCGCGACGGACCGGGAACGGCACGGATTCCGGGCCATCGGTGAAGAACGCTTTTGGCACGGATATGTTGACGGGCTTGCCGCCGTCTTCCGGCTGGACGGACATGCGCGCGCGGCCGGCCTTGGCGGCTTTTTTCAAAGTGACCGTCCATATGCCGCCATTGAGAAGGCCCTTGCGACGATTGTTCCTGAGACAGACGAGTTTTTCGCCGGCCTCCGGCGTCGGGTCCGTGTGGCCTTTCAGCTCGCGTATGCGGTCGTTGAAACGTTTCCTTGTCCGATTGATTCCGACCAGCACCTGATCGGCGGCGAGAATCTCTTCCGATGAAATCTCGTGGCGCGACATGGAACGGAGGCCCTCGCCGAAAGCTTCCGGCTCGCGTCCTTCACGAATATCCATGGAGAGTCGGATGATCGGATTGTCCGCGGCCTGACGGTGAATCTCCGTCAGCATGAAATCGGGCTCGGCCTCGGTGAAATAGCCGCCGCCCTTGACCGGCGGCAATTGCGCCGGATCGCCGAGCACGAGCACCGGCTTGCCGAAGGAGAGCAGGTCTTTGCCGAGCTCTTCGTCGACCATCGAACATTCGTCGATGATGATGAGATCGGCCTTCGAGGCGGGCGCGTCATGGCGAAGCGCGAATACGAGTCCGCCTTCTTCGTCCTCATCGGCGGGGCGATAGATGAGCGCGTGAATGGTCGTCGCGCCGGCGCAGCCCTTCTGGCGCATCACATGCGCGGCCTTGCCGGTGAAGGCCGCGAATGCGGTCTCGCCGCCGGCGTTCTCCGCGATGTGGCGCGCCAGCGTCGTCTTGCCGGCGCCGGCGTATCCGAACAGGCGGAAGACCTGCCGGTCCGGCGCATGGAGCCAGCGGCTGACTGCTTTCAAGGCAGCGTCCTGTTGGACTGACCATTGCACTATTTCAGCTCGATCCAAACCGGCGCATGATCGGACGGCTTTTCCTTGCCGCGCGCGGCGCGGTCGACGCCGGCGTCCTTCAGGCGGTCCGCGGCCTGCGGCGACAACAGCAAGTGGTCTATTCTCAGCCCGTGGTCTTTCTCCCAGGCGCCGCGCTGATAATCCCAGAAGGTGTAAAGCACGGCTTTGGGATGGATCTGGCGGATGGCGTCGGTCAGGCCGAGATTGAGAATCTCCCGGAACGCGGCGCGGGTTTGCGGCAAGTAAAGCGCATCGGCGCCCCATTCCCTCGGATCGTAGACATCCTCCGCTTGCGGAATGACATTGAAGTCTCCCGCAAGCACGAAAGCGTCCTCAAAGCCGAGCAACTCCTTCACGCGCCGTTTGAGCCGTTTCATCCATTTCAGCTTGTAATCATATTTCGGACCCGGGGCCGGATTGCCGTTCGGGACATAAACGCCGGCGATGCGCACAGGCTTGACGCCTTTAGGGAACACCATCGCCTCGATATAGCGGGCGTGATCGTCCGTATCGTCTCCGGGAAGGCCCTTATTCACTTCTTCGAACGGATATTTCGAGAGAAGGGCGACGCCGTTATAGGTTTTCTGGCCGTGTACGGCGACATTGTAGCCGCGGTCCTCGAATTCTACGGCCGGAAATTTTTCATCGACGCATTTGATTTCCTGCAAGACCGCGACGTCGGGTTTCGCGTCGTCGAACCATTCGAGCACGCGCTCCAGACGCGCATTGATCGAATTGACGTTGTAGGTCGCGATTTTCACGAGGCGTTGGCGGCTTTTTCGGTCTGGGATTTAAGGCGCGCGAGCGCCTTGCGCATATAACCGGGCCACAACGCCTTTACAATGAACCATACGGCGGGCTCGGTCAGAAAGGATTTGGGCGTGAAGGAATAGGTCCAGTCGATGCGGGTCGTCGCCGGGCCTTCGATTGTGAAATGCCAGACGCCGCGGCCCTCGCTGACGAGCGCGGCGAACGGGCCCGTAAAGCCGCTGACGCGGTAGGAGTATTCTTCATTGGGCGCAAAGGAAACGAGCTCTTCGCGCACGGTCGATCCGTCGCTGAGGGTGAGGAGTCTTTTTTCGCCGACCGCGCCCCACGGCCCGTGATGCTCGTCGACCTTGATGACGCCGGGAATGCGCCCATGGGCCTGGAATATGGACGGTATGTCGCAGCCCGATGCGGCGGCGAAGGCGTCGGCGAGAGGCGCGCGGAGCGTCTCCGTGACGGAGGTTGTGATCGGATTTGGCATAGGCGTGCCGGGCGAGCTTACCTTAAATTCCGCCGCTTGCCGCCAATAATCGCAGGCCCCCCGGCCGGCCTCGCCGCGGAGGCCGCGTCGGGCGCCCCGGGTCCAGGGCGCGTGCGGCGGAAGGAGCGATTTTTGCGCCGGAGCCGGTTCCGCATGCGCGCGCGATTGCCTAGTCTCGCCGACCTTGGGGGGTTGATTCCACATTCCGGCGCGCCGCCGCGCCGTCCCGTCATGGAAACGAAGGGAGTTCCTGCATGAAGCGTGTCGCTCTTTTGACCGCCGCTTGTTCGTTTGTCTTGATCGCCGCCGCCGCCGCCGCGCCGGACAGCAAGGACGCCGCCGCCGATGCGGCGAAAACGGATGCCGCTTCTTTCTTCAACGCGCCGGACTCGACGACCGAGGGCTCGGCCACCGTCGAAGGCAAGCGCATCGACTACCAGGCTGTCGCCGGAACGATTCTCGTCCACGCCGAGGGCTGGGACGACGCGGCCGCCGAAAAATCCGGCGGAGGCGACAAGGACAAAGACGACAAGGAGCAGCCCGCCGAGGCGTCGATGTTCTACGTCGCTTATTTCAAGAAGGGGACAGGTCCGCGGCCTGTGACCTTTATCTATAATGGCGGGCCTGGTTCGGCGACGGTGTGGCTGCATATGGGCGCCTTCGGTCCGAAGCGGATCGTCACTGCGGATGACACTCACACGCCGGCCGCCCCGTACAAATTCATCAACAACGATTACAGCCTGCTCGACGCGTCCGATCTGGTTTTCATCGACGCGCCGGGCGCAGGCTTCTCCCGCATCCGGGGCAAAGACGCGAAGAAGGCGTTTTACGGCATCGACCAGGACGGTCACGCCTTCGCCGAGTTCATCACCAAGTTTCTGTCGAAATATAATCGGTGGAACTCGCCGAAATATCTGTTCGGCGAAAGCTACGGCACGACGCGTTCGGCGGTGCTCTCGGCGATCCTCGCCAATGATTACGCGGTCGACCTGAACGGCGTCATTCTGCTGTCGCAGATCCTGAATTTTGATCTCAGCGTCGACGGGCCGACGACCAATCCGGGCGTCGATGTCGCCTATGAAGTCGCCTTGCCGACCTATGCGGCGACGGCGTGGTACCACAAGAAGCTGCCCGACTCCGCGCCGAAGGATTTGCAGGCGCTTTTGAAGGAAGTCGAAAACTTCGCTATGAACGATTATGCGCTGGCGCTCGGCGCCGGCTCGGCGCTGCCGGAGGCGAAATTCGATGAAATCGCCAACAAGCTGCACGAATATACCGGCCTGCCGGTGTCCTACATCAAGAAGGCGAACCTGCGCATCGACGGCGGCGAATTCGAAAAGAGCCTTCAGGATGATGCGGATCTGACCACGGGCCGCCTCGACACGCGCTTTTCCGGTCCGAGCATGGATCCGTTGAGTCAACGTTCGGATTACGATCCGCAATCAGCGGCGATCAGCGCGGCCTATGTCTCGGCCTTCAACAATTATGTGCGCACCGAGCTGAAATACGGCGAGAAAAAAGCCTACAAGCTCTTCGCCGAAGTCTTCCCCGGCTGGAGCTTCGAGCACAAGCAGCCCGGCATGGGATTCGCCTTCCCCGGCGCGACCAATGTCATGCCGGACCTCGCTTTCGCGATGAAGTACAATCCCGATCTCAAGGTGTTCCTGAACGCCGGCTATTATGATCTTGCAACGCCGTTCTTCGAAGGCGTCTACGAAATGCGCCATCTGCCGATTCCGAAATCGCTGATGTCGAATATTTCATTCGCCTTCTATCCGTCGGGCCACATGGTCTACGCGCATGAGGCGTCGCTGAAGCAGCTTCACGACAATGTCGCAGCCTTCATCGAGAAGACGGACAACATTCCGGGACAATAAGGGCCCGAGCGACAATAGAGGGGCCAGGCGTAAAAGCCCGGCCCTTTTTTCATTTCCCCGATCGGAATAGACCGCTATTCCCTGATAAAAGTCACGAAGTCGTCGAGCGGCGCGCGTTCGGAGCGCAGCCTGTTCACGGGCGCGGCTTCGTCGGCGTAGCCGAGCGCCATGCCGCAATAGAGCTGCTGGCTGTCTGGCAGGCCGAGAAACGCCGCGACGGTTTTCGCGCGCATTTGCCAGGCTTCCTGCATGCAGCTTGCAAGACCTTTCTCAACCGCGACCAGCGCGATCGACTGCATGAGCATGCCGAGATGAGCCCATTGCGGCTTGTCGAAGCCCCGGTCGAGCGAGAAAAACAGGCCGACCGGCGCGCCGAAGAACTCGAGATTTTGCGCAAAGCGCGCAAGCCGCGCAGGCTTGTCCTCGCGCGGTATGCCGAGAAGCGCGTACATCGCTTCGCCGAGATCATAGCGGCGCGTGCGATAGGGCTCCCACAGTTTTTCCGGATAGATCTTCAATTCCGACTCGTCCGCCAACGGATTGTCGGCGATCGCTTTTTTCACCGTCGCGACAAGCCTGTCGCGCGCGCCGCCCATGACGACATGCACCTTCCAGGGCTGAAGATTGCCGCCCGACGGCGCATATTTCGCGGCTTCGAGAATGTTGCGGATCAATTCCTCCGCGACCGGCTTGTCGAGAAAGGCCCGAACCGAAATC
Organism: Alphaproteobacteria bacterium; assembly: GCA_016125425.1. Lineage (GTDB taxonomy): Bacteria > Pseudomonadota > Alphaproteobacteria > Caulobacterales > Parvularculaceae > Amphiplicatus. Next base: position 5,344 of record WGLT01000013.1, on the reverse strand, counting down.
CGGGCCTTGAGAGCGTCAGTAACGTTCATAGGCCCCTTTGTGCTGTTACGGCGCCACGCGGATCGCTTGCGGACCAGGCGCCGGGTGGGTGACCGTCCGGGTCTGGCTGGTCCCGGGGACGAGCTCATTGGTTTCCTCGCGCCCGCCCGTAACGACGACAAAGGGCTGCGAAGCCGTCACCGCGCACCAGCCGAGCAAGGCCGGAGTCTGCGCGTCCCCAGTATAGCGCAGGCCGCGGCCCGGCATGTCGCTGGTCCAGAAATACCAGCCATTCGGCGCGACCGTGAAGCTCCAGCTCGTCGCAATTTCATCGGCGTGCGCGGAGCGATCCTGCTGATGGCATTGTATGCGGCCGGAAAGGCTCGCCGCGGGGTCCGGATTCACAACGTCGAAATATCCGATGACTCCGCGCGAAAACGGCCCCACGATCCACGCTTTTCCCGCATCTCCTCCCGGCGCGACCAAATTGGCGGGCGCGACAGCGAGATGCGGAATTGTCGCTTGCGTCTTCATGGTCGTCGACGATGAAGACGCCGGGGCGGCGTAAGCCGAGCCGGCGGCGAGCAACGCAAGCGAAAAAGCAGCGATTGAAGAAGAATGTCCCATATTCTCCCCTCCAAGGTTAAAAGAGCGGAGAGAGTGGGGGATGCCGCCATCCGAGGCAAGCGGGCTATCCGGCGCATACCCAAGAAAGTTGGTCCCGTGCGCGGGGCGGCGCCGAACAATTCGTCAGACTGGTTGTTGTGCGCTACTCCGCGGCGGAATTGTAAGCGTACGTATCCCAGGTCGGTCGATATTCATCGTTGGCCTGATTGCCCCAGCAAGCCCATCCTTTTCTGGCGCCTCGTGAGAAAAGCTCGAGACGAGGGCCCCAAGAGCACGCTTCGATAATTTCATACTGTTCGTCGGGTTTGCGTGAGTGTTCTCGTTTACGCGTTGCGATCCAATTGACTTGTCGGCGCCCAGCAGCGAGTGTCCGCGCATTCTTCCCCCGTACGCCAAAAAGGATAATCTCCGTGACGTTACGGAAATAGAACCCGACCCCGCGTCCGTCGGAGCCACCGTCCTTGCGCACCTTGTGCCAAATAATGTTGGATTTATATTGAAAGCCCCACGCATTCATAACTCTGAGCCCTTCGGCGAGTAATGCATTCGGCGCCCAAAGATAAAGATGGGCCGGATCAGCCGCAATCTGCTCCACGGGCAGTGAGCAAATTTCATCCGTCGTCATTGTGTCGTAACGTGTTAGCCGCCGATGCTCCGGCGCCATTTTGCCGGTCCGATTGATAAAGCGCCAAGGCGGATCAGCGAGGATCGTCCCAAATCGATTATTCCCGGCAAAACGGAGAAGATCATCGCCGGGGCCATGTAACGGTCGGAGCTTATCGATCATCGACATAACAGGCCTTGGTAATGGCGAAGACGACAATGGGGCATCCCTCTCCAGCGCCGCCTTCAAGTCTTGGAAGAAGTTTCCCGAAATGGGTCGTTGAGTTCCCGAAGCTCGCGCCTTTGCCCAATTCATTAAAAATCGACTGCAGCTCAGAAGCGCGCGTGATAATTACGCCTAGATCGATCGCCCTGAGATCGAATAGTTGGCGAAAGTTATTTAAATCGCGATCGAAGAATGGGTCTTTGTTGTTCCATTCGACTTCCAAGGCTACTCGACCTTTTACGCAGTCCGCCTTGTGGGTTGGCGCCTCATACCTGACATCATCGACTATCGTCGCTGTCTTGTATGTTTTTTCTTTCCATCCAAGCTCATACAGACGACGATCTAGCTTATTTGCGATCAGAGATTTTGATCCGCCTGGCGACAAAATCTCTCTTGCGGATAATTCGAACTCTCGCAGAGCGGTGAGAACATCGCGCCATTCCGCCGAATTCGCGGCGGTGAACACGGCAAGCCCTTGCGCCATTCGTGAACATCGAAGCGCGCGCGAATGTCTGCCGGCGCGAGTGAAGACGCATTCATGAACTCACTATTGCCGATTCGACCCCAAGCGCTACGTTCTCTATTTGTTCTTAGCGGTTCTTGGGCGGGTCGTCCAGTCTCCCAAACGCGAAATTTAAACCGAGAAACTCGTTCCGCAGCCGCAGGACGATGCGGCGTTCGGATTGTTCACCTTGAACGCCGCCCCGATCAGTTCGTCGGCGAAGTCGATTTCGGCGCCTTTGAGAAAGTCGAGCGAGACCGAATCGACGAGCACGATGACGCCGTTTTTCTCGATCGCAAGGTCGCCTTCCTCGCGATCGGTCGTGATCGAAAAGTCGTACTGAAAGCCGGAGCAGCCCCCGCCATTCACGGCGAGTCGCAGCATGGCGCCGGCCGGCTCCCGGGAGAGGATCTCCGCAATGCGCTTGGCGGCGCGGTTGGAAACGGAAACGGGCGAAGCGTCGGCGAGAGCGGTCATGGACGAATCCGGTTACTGAAGACGGGTTTGAGCTATATTTAGGCGGTGTTGCGGTCCTCGCCAAACGCTGCGGCGCGAAAAATCGCCCGGCAAGCGGACGGGCGGCGGCGATCCCGCAGGATGATTGGCTAACCCTATGAACCTCCTCTCTTTTCCGGCTCCGCTTGCGCCCTATGCTTCAAAAGCGGCGGAAACGCGGGGGCGGCTCCATTCCGAGCGCGAGAGCGAGACCCGGACCGCCTTCCAGCGCGACCGCGACCGGGTGGTCCATTCGATCGCCTTTCGCCGGCTCAAGCAGAAGACGCAAGTTTTCGTCTATCACGAGGGCGACCACTACCGGACGCGGCTGACGCATTCGCTCGAAGTCGCGCAGATCTCCCGCTCGATCGCGAGGACGCTTCAACTCGATGAGGACCTCGCCGAATGCGTGGCGCTCGCCCATGATCTCGGCCACCCGCCCTTCGGCCATACGGGCGAGGAGGTGCTGAAGGAATGCATGGCGGCTTATGACGGATTCGATCACAATGCGCAGACGCTCCGTATCCTGACGAAGCTGGAGCGGCGGCACGCCGCCTTTGACGGCCTCAATCTGACATGGGAGACGCTTGAGGGCGTCGTCAAGCATAACGGCCCGCTGATCGGCGCCGGCGCAGGGCCGTTGCCCGCCGCCATCGCCGAGTACAGCGAAGATCACGATCTCTGGCTCGACAGTTTCGCCGGACTCGAGGCGCAGGTCGCCGCGATCGCCGACGACATCGCCTACAACAATCACGATGTCGACGACGGGCTGCGCGCGGGATTGTTCTCATTCGACGAAGCGCGCGAGCTGCCCCTGGTTGGCGCGTCAATCGCTTCTGTGGAAAAAGCTTATCCGGACGCCCCGCGCGACATCGTCATCGCCGAGGCCGTCTCGGCATTGATCGGAGAGATGATTGCGGACGTGGTGGCCGAAACGCGCGCGCGGCTCGAGGAATTGCGGCCTCAGGACGCCGACGGCGTTCGCGGCGCCGATAGTCAGACCGTGGCCTTTTCCGAACCGATGCGCGAACGGCTCGCGGGCCTCAGGGCGTTTCTGCACGAGAATATGTATCGCCATTACAAGGTGAATCGTGTCAGAAGCCGCGCCAAGCGCATCGTGCGCGCGCTGTTCGATCTGTTCCTCGCCGAGCCGGAGACTTTGCCCTCCGAATGGGGCGAGCGGCAGGAGGGGCAAAGCGATGCGCGGCGCGCGCGCGTGATTTGTGATTATATCGCAGGCATGACGGACCGTTACGCCATGCGCGAATATGAGCGTCTTTTCGGCGTCGGGCCGGCTTTGTGACGGCCTGTTCATCTTCGATGATATGATCCCTGACTAGGGGATGGTATGCTTGCCTTGCGACCGCGATTCGCGCTCGAATGAACGCGCAGCGGCGCGCTGCTCCGATGCCGAGGACCTTCGGCGCGATCGCCGCAAAGGAGACCACGGATGAACGCCCAGACCGAGACCTTCGAAGAAGAATATGAAGAATACGACGAGTTCGACGACGATGAAGACGGCGAGCGCGGCCTGTCGGGTCTCGTTGTTCTGCTCATGGGCATCGTCATGCTCGGCGCCTTCGCGTCGGTCGTCTGGATCGCGTATGAGCAAGGAGTGAAGACCGGCGGCGGGCAGGCGGCGCGCAACAGCGCGCCTTATGTGGCGGCCGAACCCGGGCCGGTGAAGATTGAGAATAAGGACGCGCAAACCGCGAAAACGGACGAGCCCGCAGTCTATGACAAGTTCGACGGGCAACAGACCAATCCGGTCGAAACCCTCGCCGCCAAGCCGGAAGAGCCGGTCGACCGCACAAGTTCGGACCCGATCGCCGCGATTGCAACGAAAAATCCCGGCAAATCCTCGGCCGTCGACGATGCGGTCGCCGACCGCATCGCCAAGCTCGCAGCGGCCAGCGACGCGGCCGCCGGAGAAAACGACGAACCGCAGCAAAATCTCGACGTGAAACCGGCGACGCCGGCGACGAAAGCGTCGGACGAACGCGCGCAGGCTGCGCCCGCGCAGACGACGAAGCCGGCCGCGGAGAAACCGGCGGTCGCGCCGGCGCCGGCGCCCGCCAGGACGGCCAGCGTTTCCTCTGGCGATTACGTGGTTCAGGTCGCCGCGGTCGGCTCCGACGCGGAAGCCGATCAGACCTGGTCGCGCCTTGAACGCAAGCTCGGCGATTATCTCTCCGGCAAGAGCATGGATGTCGAGCGCGCCGACCTCGGCGCCAAGGGCGTCTTCTACCGGGTGCGCATTGCTTCTTTCGCGACGGCGGACGACGCCAAGACCTATTGCGAGGGTCTGAAGTCTCGCGGACAGGACTGCCTCGTCAAATCGAAGTAAGGCGTTGATGCCGAGCGCGGCGATTTATGATTGCGAAGGGGCGCGCCTTTCGAAAGAAGAGCGCGCCTTCTTTCGCGATGCGGACCCCTGGGGGTTCATCCTTTTTGCGCGCCATTGCGAAACTGCGGAGGCGGTGAGGGCGCATTGCGCCGAGTTGCGCGAGGCTGTCGGACGCGATGCGCCGATCCTGATCGATCAGGAAGGGGGACGCGTTGCGCGATTGAAACCGCCCGCCTTCCGCTCTCATCCTGCGCCGGCGACGCTCGGCCGACTTTGGAAGCTCGATCCGAGCGCAGCGCGAGAGGCGGCTCGGCTCGACGGTTTTCTGCTCGGCCGGCTGGTCGCCGATCTCGGGATTACGATCGATTGCGCGCCGATGCTGGACGTGCCGCAAAAGGATTCGGACGCGCAGGTGATCGGCGATCGCGCGCTCGCCGGCCATGCCGACCAGATCGCGGTTCTTGGCCGCGAAATGATGGACGGCGTGATCGAGGGCGGGGCGCTGCCGGTCATCAAGCACCTTCCCGGACATGGCCGCGCCCTGGTGGACAGTCATCACGCCTTG
>WGLT01000001.1 GCA_016125425.1 Alphaproteobacteria bacterium | reverse complement strand
GAAAGGACTTTACAACCCTAGGGCCTTCTTCATCCACGCGGCATGGCTGGATCAGGCTTTCGCCCATTGTCCAATATTCCCCACTGCTGCCTCCCGTAGGAGTCTGGGCCGTGTCTCAGTCCCAGTGTGGCTGATCATCCTCTCAGACCAGCTACAGATCGTCGGCTTGGTAGGCCATTACCCCACCAACTACCTAATCTGACGCGGGCCGATCTTTCGGCGTAAACTTTCCCCCGGAGGGCGTATCCGGTTTTAGACCAGGTTTCCCCGGCTTATCCCGAACCGAAAGGCACGTTCCCACGCGTTACTCACCCGTCTGCCGCTCCCTGCAAGCAGGGCGCTCGACTTGCATGTGTTAAGCCTGCCGCCAGCGTTCGTCCTGAGCCAGGATCAAACTCTCAAGTTGAGTTTGGGATCCTAATGCCGGAGGGAATACTCCGGCGCTCATCGTACTGACGTAGTCGCAAAACCAAACTCCCTCGAATGAACGAAGGTATTGGTTTTTGCTTCTGAAAAACGTCAGCGGATGACGGATCCAGTTGAACCATAAGGTTCCGCTGGGACGTCGCCGCCCACGTTTCTCTTCCTCAAAATCCAACTTGTCAAAGAGCCGCCCCGCGTCCTGCGCCAAGTGAGCAAAACAGGATCTGGAGCCGTCGACCCGTCCGCGCCAGGGTGCGAAAGAGCCGACAAAAAACCGACACTCCCGAGACCGCCCCTGAGCCCGGTCAACCCGGCCTCCGGCGGCCATCCCGGCCGCGTCGGTGAGGCCGCGGATTTACGCATCCGCCCGCGACCTGTCAACGCCTTATTCAAACTTTTTTCGAGACCGTTTTCCTCGGACCGGATCGGAAAATCCGGCCCGAGAACCGCCGCCTGGAGCCAAGGCTCCCGGAGCAATCTCGAAAATCGCTGGGAGGGTTTATTTATAAGGGTATTCGGCGACTTTCAAGCGGCAAATTCCCCTGATCGGCGATCCGGCCGCCGCAGACGGCGATTCTTCTCGCCGCAGGGCGCCCGGCGTTTGCGAAGGCCGGCGACTACAGGCATGAACGAGAAAACCATGACAACGCTCCACAACGCCCCTCGCCCTGCTCCCCGTCCGCAAATCGGCCTCGCGCTCGGCGGCGGCGTCGCACGGGGCTGGGCTCATATCGGCGCGGTCCGCCGTCTGATCGAACTCGGCGTCAAGCCGGACGTCGTTTGCGGCACCTCGGTCGGCGCCCTTGTCGGCGGCTTCTGGCTCGCCGGCGAGCTCGACGCGCTCGAGGCGTGGGCGCGCGCGCTCACGCGGCGGCGCATGCTCACTTATGTCGACGTCGCCCTCAACGGCTCGGGCATCATGGGCGGCAAGCGGCTCGAGAAAGCAATGCGCGAATATCTCGGCGATCTCAGGATCGAGGAGCTGGGGACGAAATTCGTCGCGGTGACCGCCGAACTTGCGACCGGCCACGAAACCTGGCTCCAGGAAGGCCTGCTGCGCGAAGCGATCGAGGCGGCCTATGCGCTCCCCGGCGTCTTCGCCCCGCGATCCTTACACGGACGATGGCTGATCGACGGCGCGCTCGTAAATCCCCTGCCCGTCTCGCCGGCGCGCGCGCTGGGCGCAAGACTCGTCATCGCGGTCGGCCTGCACGCCGACGCCTTCGGTCGCGCCGCCGCGCTCAGGCGAGAGCGCTTTGAATCGAACGACCAGGAAGACGATGAGCCGGATACGGACAGCCGTCTTGGGCTCGCCAAGCGCGCCCTGTTTCGCACGCTGTTCCGCTCCAGCGGCGCGACGCCCGGCCTCGGCTCCACCATGCTGGCTTCATTCAACATCATCATGGACAGGATCACCCGATCGCGCCTCGCAGGCGATCCGCCCGACGTCTTCATCGCCCCGCAAGTCGGACATATCGGCCTTCTGGATTTCGACAAGGCCGACGAACTCATCGCGCTCGGGCGGGCCGCCGTCGACGCGCAAGCGCGCGCGCTCGAATCCGCGCTGAACAATCTCGTCTGAAGGGGCGTCAGGATGCGATATACTCCTTCAGCGCCTGCGCTTCCTGTTCGGCTTCCTCGATCTTGCGTTTGACGACGTCGCCGATCGAAACAAGTCCCACGAGTTCTCCGTTCTCGATAACGGGAATGTGGCGAATGCGCCGGCGAGTCATCTCGCCCATCAATTCGTCGACGGTGGCGCTGAGACCGCAAGTCTTGACTTCAGCCGTCATACAGTCGCGAACGCGCCGGTCGAGCACAGCGGCGCCTTCCCGTTTCAGACGCCGCACAATGTCGCGTTCGGACAATATGCCGGCGACCTTTCCGCCGTCTCTCACGACGACCGCGCCGATATTCTTGTCATGCAAAATATCGACGGCTTCCGATATCTTCGCATCGCCTGATACGGCGAAGACTTCCGCGCCTTTCGTTTGAAGGATTTGATCGACTTTCATCGCACATCTCCTTCCCCCAAGCGGAAGAAGACTGCGACAAGGGCCTCGCCGTCGCAACAATTTTCGGCGGCGTCAGCGCGGCTGCGCTGCATGTGCGAAAATGGGAAACGCCAGAAGTCCGAACAGATACCCGCCCAAATGCGCCTCCCATGCGATCGAGCCCGCCTCCGGCGTGATCAGGCCCCCGATCGGCCCGGTGAGAAAATTCAACAGCAGAATGACGGCGGACCAGACAAGCACCATGCGGTCGTTGATCGGCGCGAATCGCCGGCCCGGCGGAAACGCCCATGGCGGGCGAAAAGCGAAGCGGACCGCCCCGCCGAGAAGGCCGAAAATCCCGCCCGACGCGCCGACGAGAAGCGAGTTCGCATCAGGGTGAATGAAGATATAGACGAGCGCGCCCGAAATTCCGCTGGCGATGAAGAACAGAACAAAAATCGCCGAGGGAATCGCCGGCGTTCCCTGGCCCGCGCCGAGCCGGCGCGCAATCGGCGAGCCCACGGCCAATAGCCAGACGGCGTTCATGACAACGTGCATCCAGCTCGCATGCAGGAAAATATGCGTCACAAGCGGCGTCAGCATGATCTCCGGACCGACTTGTCCCCTCAGCCCTGCAAAGAACAGCCTCGGAGACACCGCGCCGTAGAGCGTAATGATGTTCTCGACGCGGGCCGGAAGCATGAAGATCACAGCGTGTATGGCGAGCAGGATTCCAACGAGCCACAGGACGATCGGCGGCGCGTTGAAAATCGGCTGAGCCTCCGCTCCCTCGCGCCCGCCTTCATTGATCGTCATTGGAATTTACCGTTCTTTTACTGGTCGCGACTTTTTCGCAGAATCTGGCGCGATGTGGGGCGGCGAGCCCCTCAGCGCAAACCTTTATTCACCTTAGCCGCCTATTAAGGAGACCGATTCACCCGGCTTCAAGGGCGCGTCAATGTCAAGAATGGACGACAATATCCTGCCGCAAGCCAACACGGCCCCAGAAGACGGCGTCGATCGCCGACGCCACGCCCGCGTCGATGTTCGTCTCAAAGCGCGCTATCTCTCAAATGACGGCGTCGAGCGTCCCTGCCTTGTCGTCAACATCTCCGCCGGAGGCGCGCTTTGCCGCGCTGTTTCTCCGCCCGTTGAAAAGGAAGCGGTCGTTCTTTACATCGACCGCATCGGCCGTTTCGAAGGCAAGGTCGTTCGCGCCGGCAAACACACTTTCGCAGTCGATTACCGCGGCCGGCGCGCAAAATCGAACCGTACGGCGGATGCGCTGATGCTGGCCTTGCACAAAGATCCGAGCCTTGATCACAACGCCGCGCCCCGTATCAAGCAAGACGCCCCAGCCTTCGTCGTTTACGAAAACGGCGAAACCCAGGCCTGCTCCATCCTCGACATCTCCCTGACCGGCGCATCGATTGAAATCGATCCGCGTCCGCCGCTCGGCGCGCATGTCACGCTCGGCAAAATGGCGGCGAAAGTCGTCAGACGGCACGAGAAAGGCGTCGGCGTCGTATTCTCCGGCCCCGCCAAGCGCATGGAAGAGGCGATTCACCAAACCACGGGCGCCCTTGAGGTTAAAGAGCCTGGCGCGAACATTGCACCGTCTTTTGGCAGAAAGGGCGGGAACGCCTAAGCCATTGATTCAAGGACGTCGTGATGCTCGCCGCGGATAATTGGTGCGTCAAAGTCGACGACAGGATTTATGGGCCGTACACTTCCCGCCAATTGCGGAAGTTCGCCCATGAAGGCCGTCTCGCCGCATGGTCGCAAGTCGCGCCCGCCGGCAGCCGCAGTTGGCGCGAAGCGCGCGAAGAACCCACCTTCGCCGCTTTTTTCGGAATCGATCTTCGCTCGGCCTATCCGAAATCGCGCCCCTTCGGAAAACGCATCGACGGCGACGGCGAACCTGTCGAGACGCAGGAGAATTCGACGGCCCCGGTCGCCCGGCCGCGAGGCGACAGCCATGCCGCGCCGCAGCCGCAGCTCGCCAATTTCATTGTCATTTTCGACGTCGTCAACGCAGCGGCGAGCCGTGTCGAAACAGCCATGCTCAGCCTTGGACCGGCGTTCAGGATCGCCGAAAACGTCTGGACGGTAAGGTGCGAACTGACAGCGATCGGCGTGCGCAACGCCATCACGCCTTACCTTTTGCCGCGCGAATCGATTTTCGTCGTGGATGCGACGCGCGGGCGTTCGTCGTGGCAGAACTATTCGCCGGAAACGCACGCGAAAATCGCCGCCGCCTGGGCCGCGACAAGGCAATAAGCCCTCGCGCCCGGCGCATCCTCAGCGCCGGTATGGAGCCATGTGAATCTTTTGCGAAAGATTCCGCCGCCCCTCGTGCGCCGATTGAAACGCCGCTAAGATGGGAACCGTAACTGATTCGCGTTCAGTTCAGGCGACGGAATGCCCGATAGCGATCCGGCTGCACATCTCGGTTCCGAATGCCCGCGCGAGAGAGCGCGCTTAAGGTCGCGATATTCTCCGGTTTCCTCTTCGACGCCTGCTTTCCGCCCGTCCGCCCGACGACGCGATCTTTCGTATAAATCAGGAGACACATGATGGCGAAACGCTCCGCGCGCCGCGTGGTTCGGCGCGTTCACGACGCACACGGCCAGATTGAGGGCGACAATGTTCGCCGCTTATTCGACGAGCCGGCATGGTCGCCCATTGAGGAGGAGCAACGCGATCAGAAATACCGAAAGAACATCCGCGCCCAGAACGACGCGCAGCAATTGCTGCTCGACGCGATAGACCGTTCTTCTCTGGTTTTCGCAATCGGCGCGGCTGGAACGGGCAAGACCTATCTCGCGGTCGCCAAAGCGGTGGAGGCGCTCGAGTCGGGCCGGGTGCGGCGGATCGTTCTTTCGCGTCCGGCGGTCGAGGCCGGCGAAAGTCTCGGCTTCCTGCCGGGCGACATGGAGGAGAAGCTTTCTCCCTATCTGCGCCCGCTTTATGACGCGCTGTGCGACCGCCTGTCGTCGAAGCGGCTCAAGGCGCTCACGGCGGAAGGCGTGATCGAGATCGCGCCGATCGCCTATATGCGCGGGCGCACGCTCAATAATGCGTTCGTTGTGATCGACGAGGCGCAAAATTGCACCTACGCGCAGCTCAAAATGCTGCTGACGCGGCTCGGCTGGCATTCGTCCATGGTCGTCACAGGCGATCCCGCCCAGACCGACCTCTTGCCGAACCTGTCCGGCCTTCAGCAGGTCGTCGACCGGCTCGAAAAGCTCAGCGGCGTCGACGCCGTCCGGTTCACCCGCGCCGACGTCGTGCGCCATCCGCTCGTCGCCGAAATCGTCGACGCGCTTTGAGGCCGGGGCGCGCGGCGGCGACGCCGGCCGCCGCGCCTTTGGCCTGCCCGCCGAGCCGTGATAAGAAAGCCGCCGCAATGTGGCGGGCGACAATCGCGCGATGAGCAATTACGGATTTGGCGGCGACGAGATCAAGGAAGAGTCGAGCTGGCGATATCCGCTCGGCATCTTCCTCGCGACTCTCATTCTTTGCGCGATTTTCCTTTATTATTACGTCGGACCGAATGTCGACGAATTGAGCGGCAATGTGCCGAGTCCGGCGATCAGCGAAGAGCCCGTCACCTTTGCGATCGGCGGAATGTCGTTCACCGTGCCGACCAATTACACGGTCTACCCGAAAGACCGGCGAGGCGGAGAACGCGACGAGGTTTCGCTTTACGCGCTTTGGCCGACATTGAGCGGCTACACGCCCGCGCGCCGCGACGATTTCATCAATGACGCGCCGGACACGCGCCGCATCGACATCACGATATCAAAGCGCACGGCGGCGTTTGACGAGGCCGAGCGGATCGACATGCTTTATCTGCCGCAAACGGCCGACAAACGGGGCGTCAGAACGCCGTATCAGCTTGTGAAGTACGCCTTCCCCGACCAGCGCGCGAGCGTGCCGACAAACGGATACGCCGACACGGAGCTCTATCTCGGCAAAACCGCCGAAGGGCAAGTCATGGCGCTTTTCTGCTTCGACGAAAAAGCGGAGATCAGAAGCCCGGACTGCTGGCGCGAATATGAGATCGGCCAATCCGTCACCGTTACTTATCATTTCAAACGGCCCTATCTCGCCGAATGGAAAGCGATCGACACGCAGGTGCGGGCCTTTGTCGATCGTCTGCGGACGAAATCCTAGGCGAGTTCGCGCCGAACCGAGTGACTGAGCGCGGTCAGCGCCGGCGGCGCGATAACAAGCCCGTAAAGGGCGAGCACGGCGACCAGCACAGCTGTCTTCCCGCCATCCGGCCAGACGCCCGCCGCATCAGCCGCGAGAAAGGACGCCGCCCCCACAATCGCGCTCAATACAAAACTTGGCGCGCCGTCCGAGATGGCGGCCTCCGTCGTCTCCCGGGCGTTGAGCCGGGGGCTGCGCGCGTCGCGCCATGCGACGCCGATCTGGGCGTAGAGCGCGGCCGCAAATCCCATCGCCGCGACAAAATCGATCGGCGCCAGAAGGGGCGATCCCATCAACTGGCGGCCCCAGGTCACCAGCAAGGCGCCGGAGACGAGCGCAAACAGAAGAAAGGCGCCTGTGCGCAGGGAAAGAAAGAGAAGCCCGCCCGCCGCCGACGCAACGATGAGAAACAGCATTTCGAACGGACTGAGCGTCGCGATTAAATTGAAGGCCGCGGCGACGGTGAGAACGGCGATGACGGCGACGAAAGCGAGCGACGCGCTCGGCGCGAGCGCTCTTCTCAAAGGGCGCCAGAAGCGGCGGAACGCCTGTTGGCGCTCGTTTTCCTCGACTGCAATCCGCTCGCTCGCACGCCGCAGGGCCAACGCCCCGGCGGTCGCGAACAGTCCGGCGCCGGCCGTGAACAGAGCTCCGGCGCCGGTGATCCAGGCCAGTTCGCTCGCGCTCGCCGGCCCATTGTTTTCGAGCGCGACGACGAACCCCGCGGCGGCGCCGAGCACGATCGCGTATAAAAGCGGCGCGGCCGCATAGCGCGCCGCCACGCCCGCCGCCCGGCGCGAATCGGCGCCGCGCGCGAACAGATGGGCGAAATTCGCGATCGCGCCGGCGACGACCGCGCCGCCAAGCGCAAAGACGAGACTCGCGAGCGGGCCGGCCGCATCGCCGCCCGCTTGCCGGATCGCCATCAACCCGCCGAGGCCCGCCACGCCGAGCGCAGCCGCGAGCGTTCCGAGAAAGGAAAACCGGATCAGCGCGCCGAGCGCGTCCGCCGCGAGCAAGAGCAGCGCAAGAACGAGCACGATCGCCGCTGCGATCGCCGGAAAACGCGGCGGCGGCGCGACGCCAAGCCTCGGCGCGGCGAAATCGAGGCCGGCGAGCAACGCCGCGACGGCGCAAACGAGCAGCGCGCGAAGCAGAAATTCGCGCGGCGCGGTCGCCGCGATCGCCAGCGGCAGGCTCGTCAGCGCGATGATGGAAATCAGGAAATCGCTTTCGCGGGCGGCGTCGCTCGCGCCCGTCTGCATCCCGACCGCCGACAGGGCGACGAGACCGAACGCTATGACCAGAGTAACGACGATCGGTCTGTTCGCGGCGAGACCGCCGACCGGACCGAGACCCCCCGCGCTCAAAGCCTATCCCGCACGTTCCGGCAGATCCATTTCGAGAATCGCCATGTTGAAATCGTAGGAGACGTCGCCGTCTTCGTCATCCCGGAAGATGACGCCGAGAAATTCGTCGCCGAAATAAACTTCGGCTGAGTCGGTCTTGTTCGGCCTTGCTCGCACCGACAAATTCGGCAATCCGAACTTCGTTCTGAAATATTGCTGCAGCCGGGCGATTTCGAAGGGGTCCATGACGTTGTTCCTGAAGCGGTTTCGGCGTCCCGTCTTAACCCCATCCGGCGCGCGCGCGCAAACTTTGCCGGCCGATTCGACCTTTGCGGCGGCGCGGTTTATGGCAGGCGCGCCATTGATTGCTTGCGGAGGACTTCCCATGAAACGCGCTTACATCGGACTTGCGCTGTGCCTTTTGGCGGCGGCGTGCGGGGACGGCGGCAAGGACGGAAAGTCCGGCCCTGACGCGCGCGCCGGTTGCGGCGACGGCGCTTCCGGCATCGTCGTCACAGGGCCCTGGGTGCGCACAGCCCCGCAGGGGCAGACCAATTCGGCGGCCTATTTCACGCTGTGCAATGCGACCGGCGAACCGGACGCGCTGGTGGGCGTTTCGACCCCCGAGGCGGGCGCGGCGGAAATGCATGAAAGCACGCAGACTGATGACGGAATGATGACAATGAGCCCGGTCTCCAGCCTGGACCTGCCGCCGGGCGAGCCGGTCCGGTTCGCGCCCGGCGGCTATCACGTCATGCTGATCGGCCTGTTCCAGCCGATCGCGGCGGGCGACGAACTGTCGCTGACGCTCAAATTCCGCAATGCGCCGCCGGAAACGATCAAGGCCGTCGCCAAGGCGCCCGGCGTCATAAATTAATCCGTATAGGAATCAATCGAGGGCCTGGTCCATCGACTCCGCCGGGGGCTTGCCGCACGAGCCGACCGGCGCTGCGGGAACCCCTGCGACCGTGCAATGCGGCGGCACGGGCTTCAAGACGACGCTGCCGGCGGCGACCTTGGCGCCCTCCCCGACTTCGATATTGCCGAGCACCTTCGCGCCGACGCTGATCAGCGCGCCCCGCCGGATCTTCGGATGGCGGTCGCCGATCTCTTTTCCGGTTCCGCCGAGCGTGACGTTCTGAAGGATCGAAACATCGTCTTCGATCACCGCGGTTTCGCCGATGACGACGCCGGTCGCATGATCGATAAAAACGCCTTTGCCGATGACCGTCGCCGGATGGATATCGACCTGAAACAGCTCCGACATGCGGCTTTGCAGATAGAGCGCGAGCGGGCGGCGGTCCTTCCCCCACAGCCAGTGCGCGACGCGTTGCGCCTGCAAGGACAGATAGCCTTTGAAATAGAGAAAGGGTTGGACATATTCATGGCAGGCAGGATCGCGCGCATAGACGGCGAGAATATCGGCGAGCCCGGCCGCGACAATCGAAGGATCGTCCGCATAGGCGCTCGAGCAGACCTCGCGCCACAGCATCGCGTTCATTTCCGCGTCGGCGAGCTTTTCGGCGAGCCGATAGGAAAGCGCCGCCTCGAACGTCGGATGATTGAGCACGGTGGCGTGAAGAAAGCGCGCCAGCGCGGGCTCGGCCGTCGCCGCCGCCGCCGCCTCGACCCGCATGCGCGGCCAAGTCTGGTCGGTCGACAGCTTCACCACTTTGGAAGGCGCGCTCATAAGCCCCGCTCCGTCCCTTGTTTGTCCACGGCGTAGCCGATAGCGCTGGAAATGGCCACTGGCAGCTCGCCCCGCAAGGCGCGCGCCTGCGCCGCCAGCGCCATCACGATCGTGAGACTGTCCCGAATCCGGCCGGTCAAAACTTCCTCCAGAAGCGCGGCGAAGGGGATGCGCCGGACCTTGAGGATCTCGGTCGGGTCCGGCGCCGATTCGCCCGCTTCGAGTCCCCAGGCGAGGAAGCACACCGCCTCTTCGTCCGTCACGGAATTCGAGACGTCGAAAGCGGCCAGCGGCGCCCAGCCGCGCGCGGTCAGCCCCGTCTCCTCCTTCAGCTCGCGCTTGGCGCCTTCGAGCGGATCCTCCGATTTCGGCGCGCCGCCTTCCGGCGCCTCCCAGCTATAGCGGCCAAGCGGAAACCGGTGCTGCCCCACAAGATAAACGCAGCCCTCTTCGTCGACCGGCAGGACGCCGATCGCCCGGTTCTTGAAGCGGACGACGCCGTAATCGCCGTCCCGTCCGTCGGGATGCGTCACCCGGTAATCGACCAGCGTCAGCCATGGATTGTCGAACACCTCGCGGCCGCCATGGACGCGCCACGGCCCGTTCGTCTGCGCCGCATCATTCGTCATGGCTGGGGACCGTCCGCACCGGCACGGGCAACTGGCAGATGTCGAGATAGTCCGGCCGGTAATAGAAAAAGGCTTCCGGCCGGTTGCGGCGCGACTGCGCATAGGCGCTGAAGACCGGCCGCGCGCTGTCGAGAATCTCAAGATGGGTCCGCTCCGCCTCCGGCACGTCTGCGGCGACGCGAATCGAGACGATCTTGTCGCCGAGATCGTCGCCCTTTTTCTCCGGCGGCGAAACCCGGCGCAAAGCCTGGATGAACTCCATGCCCTGAACGACGCGTCCGAAGACATTGAGATTGCGGTCGAGATAACGCTGCGGCTGCAGAGTTATGTAAAACTCCGTACTCTGCGTATCGCGGCCGTTCTCGCGCCCGAGCGCGATCGCGCCGGTGCAGTGAAGCAGCCAGACGCGCTTTGTCTTCGGATCCATGCCGGCGGGCAGGCTTTCGACAAAGCCGACTTCGGGAGCGTAGCCGTCCTTGTCCTTCAGCCTGTCGAAGGGCAGGTCTTTCGGCGCGGGCTCGTCGAACTCGGCCGCAATTGTCGGCTGCTCGCCCTTCTCGCCGAGCGCGTCCCCGCCCTGCGCGACGAAGCCGTCAATGACGCGATAAAAGGACAGCCCGTCATAAAAGCGCGCGCGGGCGAGCGCTTTCACATGCGCGACCGTTTTCTGCGCCAGCTTCGACGACAGCGCGACGACGACGCGGCCCTTTTCCGTTTCGATGTAGAGCGTGTTCTCGGGATCGAGCGTTCGCCAGTCCTGCGCCGCGCTCGCGGCGAGTATTTCGGCGGACGACTTCGCGCCCTCGATCGGGTCGGCGCACGCCGCTCCCGCAAAGAATGCGGCCGCCGTGAGCGCCGCCGCCGCTGTTTTCATCATGCGCCTCCTCATCCTCGGCCCCGATAGGGCGGAACGTCCTGATCGGGCAGCCAGAGCCCGTCGGGCGGCGCGCCCGTCTGATAGAAGACGTCGATCGGGATGCCGCCGCGCGGATACCAGTAGCCGCCGATTCTGAGCCAGCGCGGCCGCGCCGCCTCGCGCAGGCGCCTGGCGATTTCCAGCGTGCACGCTTCGTGAAAGGCGCCGTGATTGCGAAAAGAGCCCAGGAACAACTTCAAAGACTTTGATTCGATTATTTTTTTCGCCGGCGCATAGTCGATCACAAGATGCGCGAAATCGGGCTGGCCGGTGATCGGGCAAAGCGAGGTGAACTCCGGGGCGACGAAGCGCACGAGATAGAGCGCGCCCGGATGCGGATTGTCGACCGTCTCGATCAGCGCCTCTTCCGGAGAAGCGGGCGCCTTGACCGTCCGGCCGAGTTGGCTGAGCCCCGCCGCCCTTCCGGCGCGCGGCGCCGTCGCGCCTTTTGTCTTACGAGGTCCGGCCATGGCGTAGGCTCCCGCTGATTTCGTCTCGCGGTCTATCCAGAGCTTTCCGGAAAGACCAGCCGCGGCGCGAATTGCGCAATTCCGAAAAGGCCGAATCTGATCGACCCCCCGTTTTCGCGGGGTCCGGCCGCGTTTTGCGCAATTCGCCTTTCGTGAAATTGCGCAATCGCGCCCGCGCCGGGCGAAAGGCCGCGCGCCCGTTCGCGCGCTTGACGCCGGCGCAGCGCGGGCCGGCCTCTTTCAATCGGGATGCGATCGACGATTCCATGGCGCGCATCATAAGGCGCCGCGGACGCCGTTCGATAACGTGTTCGATATCTATCGAACTTTCAACGGCAAGCCATTGGAATTATTGGAAATTAATCGCTCAACCAATGGGCGAATCACTGTCCCCCCGGCCTCAGCCGAAATGACCGCTGATATACTCCTTCGTCTTCGGATCTTTCGGATCGCCGAACATCTGCTCCGTCGTCCCGAACTCCACGAGGTCGCCGAGATACATGAAGGCGGTGTAGTCGGACACGCGATGGGCCTGTTGCAGATTGTGGGTGACGATGGCGATCGTGTACTCGGCCTTGAGCTCGTGGATCAGCTCCTCGATCTTGCCGGTCGAGATCGGATCGAGCGCCGAAGCCGGCTCGTCGAGCAGGATCACTTCGGGCCGCGTTGCGATCGTGCGCGCGATGCACAGGCGCTGTTGCTGGCCTCCGGAAAGCGCCAGCCCGCTCATATGCAGCTTGTCCTTGACCTCGTCCCAAAGCGCGGCGCGGCGCAACGCATCCTCCACGCGATCCCGTAATTGCGCCTTAGACAGCTTTTCATAGAGCCGGATTCCGAATGCGACGTTCTCGAAAATCGTCATTGGAAACGGCGTCGGCTTCTGGAACACCATGCCGACGCTTGCGCGCAGAAGATTGACGTCCTGCGCCGGCGAAAGAATGTCCTGCCCGTCGAGCAGCACCTCGCCCACGGCGCGCTGGTTCGGATAGAGCTGGTAAATGCGGTTCAGAACGCGCAGCAGAGTCGACTTGCCGCAGCCGGAAGGCCCCATAAACGCGGTCACCTTGCGTTCGTGCAGCGGCATGGTGATGCCGTGCAGCGCTCTCGATTTCCCGTAATAGAATTCGAGATCCCTGATCGAAATCTTCGGATTGTCAGTCATCGGTGCTTGTCCTCAGACCCGATAATGCGCGCGATAACGCTGAGCAGCAGCACGGTTGCGGTAATCAGCAGGGCCCCCGCCCAGGCCAGTTCATGCCAACCTTTATAAGGGCTCACCGCCATCTGGAAGATCACGACCGGAACGCTCGCCATCGGGGCGTTGAGATCCGTGCTCCAAAAGGCGTTGTTGAGCGCGGTAAAGAGCAGCGGCGCGGTCTCGCCGCTGATGCGCGCGATCGCAAGGAGAACGCCGGTGATGATGCCGGCGCGGGCGGAACGCCATATGACGCGCTGCACGATAAAAGCCGTCGGCGCGCCGAGCGCGGACGTCGCCTCGCGCAGCGAATTAGGCACAAGAAGCAACATCGTTTCGGTCTGGCGCAAAACGATGGGAATGACGATAAACGCCAACGCGCAGGCGCCGGCGAAGCCCGAAAAATGATGCGTCGTCGCGACGATGAGCTCATAAACGAAAAGCCCGATCACAATCGACGGCGCGCTCAGGAGAATATCGTTCAATGATCGCACGACTTGCGCGAAGCGGCTGTAGCGGCCGTATTCGGCGAGCCAGGTGCCGGCGAGAATGCCGACCGGCGTTCCGATCGCGACCGCAATCGCCGACATGATCAGACTTCCGACAATCGCATTGGCCAAGCCGCCGCCTTCGCCGGGCGGCGGCGGCGTCATTTTCGTAAAAAGATCGAGATTGATATGAGTGATTCCGGAAATCAGCAAATTGCCGAGAATGGCCAGCAGCCAGGACAGGCCGAACGCTGTCGCAAGCAAGGAAGTCAGCAGGAATATCGTATTGTTGAGCTTGCGCCGCTCATACCGCGCCCGGTTCATACGCGCATGCCTCCGGCACGTTTCTCCAGCTGAACCAACATGAGTTGCGCGAGCGCAAGAACGACGAAAGTGATGAACAGAAGAAAAAAGCCCGCGGCGAGCAGAGAAGACTTGTAGAGGTCTCCGACCGCCTCGGTGAATTCGTTCGCGATCGCGGCGGAGATCGTCGTCGCCGGCGCGAAAAGCGAAGCTTTGATCCGGTGCGCATTGCCGATGACGAATGTGACCGCCATCGTCTCGCCAAGCGCGCGCCCGAGCGCCAGCATCGCGCCGCCGAAGACGCCGGCGCGCGCGTAAGGTATGACGACTTTCCACACTGTCTCGCGCGTCATGCAGCCGAGGCCATAGGCCGCTTCTTTCAGCACCGACGGCGCCGTGTCGAAAACATCGCGCGTCACCGCTGTGATAAGCGGCAAAATCATAATCGCGAGAATAAGCGACGCGGTGAACAGGCCGATCCCGTAAGGCGGGCCGGCGAACAGGCTTGAGAGCACGGGCGCGTCGGCGAAGACGTCGACGAGAAAGGGCTGCGCCGTCCGCTGGAAAAAGGGCGCGAAAACAAAAAGGCCCCATACGCCGTATATGATGCTCGGTATGCCGGCGAGAAGCTCGATCGATATGCCGATCGGGCGGCGCAACGGGCGCGGACAGAATTCGGTCAGGAACACAGCAATCCCCACGCCGACCGGCAACGCCATCAACATCGCGAGCGCCGATGTGACCAGCGTTCCGTAAACCAGCGCCAATATCCCGAATTTTTCCGTAACGGGATTCCAGACGCTCTTGGTGAAAAATGAAACTCCGAACGTATGAAGCGCCGGCCAGGCGCCGTAGAGCAGCACGCAAAACATGCCGACGAAAATCGCCAGCACCAACAGCGCCGAGCCAAAGGTCAATTGCCGGAACAGCGTATTCGAGCGCTCCAGACGCCGCGCGCCGGCCGCCTTGACAGCGGTCTCCAGGCGCGGCGGCGCGGCGCGGCTTGGACTATCGTTCATTTTTCTCTCATCGGCCGCAGGCCACCCGCAATCCGCCCGCCCCCGAGCGGACCGAGGCTCCGATATAGTCTGTCCGCGTCCGCCGCCTCAAGAGCAAAGACCCGGTTCGCAACCGCTCGCTTGCCTTCGGCCCAGATCCTCGTTCTGCGAAATTGAACGAGCGGGCGCGATGGCCCGCTCGCTGTCACTGCCGCCCGCGTCGGCTAGTTCTGGGGCGCGTAGACCGGCTTGCCGTTCGCGCCGATAATGTTTTTCGACCACATATCCTCGATCCGCTCGACGAGGCTGTCGGGAAGCGGGATGTAGTTAAGGCTCTCGGCCATTTCGTCGCCTTTCGCGTAAGCCCACGAGAAGAATTTCAGAGCCTCTGCGGAGTCCGCGTCGTTGGCCGGCTTTGCATACATCAGGATGAACGTCGGATTTTCGATCGGCCAGGAGTTCTCGCCCGGCTGATCCGTCAGGATCATGTAGAAATGATCGGCGTGCTCCCAATCGGCATTGGCCGCCGCCGCCTGAAACGACTCCATAGACGCGGCGACGGTCTTTCCGTCGCGATTGATCATGCGCATGTAAGGCAGGTTATTCTGCTGGGCGTAGGCGTATTCGACATAACCGATCGCTCCCTTCGTCTGGAGGACCGTGCCGGCCACGCCTTCATTGCCTTTTCCGCCAATGCCGACCGGCCACTGAACAGAGGTCGCCGCGCCGACATTGTCCGCCCATTCCTTGCTGACTTTCGACAGATAATTGGCGAAAATGAAAGTCGTGCCGGAGCCGTCCGAACGGTGCACGACCGCGATCGCCATATTGGGCAGCTTGACGCCCGGGTTGAGCTTCTTCAATCTCGGATCGTTCCATTTGGTGATCTTGCCCAGATAAATGTCCGCGAGGGTCGGACCGTCGATGACCAGCGTGTTCGATTCGATTCCGGGCAGATTGTAAACGAGCACTTCGGCGCCGACGACGGTCGGGAACATGACAAGCCCGGCCGCTTCCAGGTCTTCCGGTTTCAAGGGCATATCTGACGCCCCAAAGGTCACGGTTTTGGCCTTGATCTGCGCTATGCCGCCGCCTGAACCGATCGACTGGTAGTTGAGGCCGATGCCGGTCTCTTTCTTGTACGCATCCGCCCACTTCGAATAGATCGGGTACGGAAATGTCGCGCCGGCGCCCGATATGTCCGCCGCAGCCGCAGCGGTCGCCGCGCCAGCCAACGCAATGCTGGCGATCATGCCGGCGATTTTAGGTTTGATCGAAAGGAAGGTCATTTTGGTTCCTCGTTTGCTAAAGTCGAATTCGTCGGCCCGGCGAGAAGCGCCCTTCATGCTTCCAGCCTGGCCATTCAGAGAGCCGCGCCGCAGGCGGCGGCTTTGCTCTCCTTCGGCGAGGCCGGTCCGCGCGGCGCCCCGCGCGAACCGAACCTGTTGTCGAATACGCCGACAATTACTCAACCCAACCGGCTGCGCCGGAAGCGCTTGACTACCAACGCAGACGGCCGAAGAGGCCGAATTCGTCATAGGCGCCGTCCGTCACGCCGCCGATCGTGCCGTTCGACGTCGAGATGTAGCCGTTGTCGGCTTTGTCGCGCTTGTAGACGAGCGACAGATCGACAATCTTCGTCGGGCTATAGGTGATGCCCGCATTGAAGTAGTTATCCTTCAGCGAGGGATTGGTGGAATCGTTCGGCTTCACGTGATCCCAGCGGCCGAACACTGACCATTGCGGATTAAAGTTAAAGGACGCGAACGGACCATAGCCCCAGGAGCTCTCGGATGTCGGCGAGGTGACCGTCTGCCAGTTCCACGCCTTGAAATATTCGACGCCGACGCGGAATTGCTCGGTCTTGTAGGCCGCGATCGCATCGACGCGCTTGGCGCGGTGATAGGTGACGGCGTCCTGAATATCCTTGCCGAGCTTGCCGGTGTAGCCGCCGACGCCGACGACGAAACCTTCATAGTTGAGGTTTACGCGCCCCTCGATGTCGACCGTCTTGAAATGCTTCGGATTGCCCGCGCCCGACGGCGACTTGTAGCCGGAGCCGTTGATGACGGCGACGGCGTAGTTGAGCAGGCCGTCCGCGAATTTTCCCGACGCGTGAACGCCCCAATCCGAAGAGGTGCCGAACTTGGTGCGGTCGATCAGCGTGTTCTCGATGTAGCGGTTGCCGTACAGGCTTTCGGCGAAGGGGACCCAGGGAAGGTCGGTCGCGCCGAGACGGATGTCGAGCATGTCGCTCAGATGCGCCTGCAGATAGGCTTTCTTGATGTACAGGACGGTGGAGCCGGTCGCGCTAGAATACTGGAAGTCCGTCGTGATGTTCGCCGAGAACACGTCATCGAACTTGTGATCGACGCCGACATAGAAACGCTTGATGTCGAAGCCGTAACCGTTGTCGATGAGACCGGTTTTCGCGCCATCGGACTTATGGGTGATGTAGGTCGTGTCGAAATACATGCGACCGCTGATCCTGGTGCTTTCCCACCAGTCATCAGCAAATGCGCTGGTGGCGGACGCCAAAGCCATTGCGGCGACGGCGCCGCCGAGCAACAGTTTTGAAGCTTTCATGTCTAACCCTCGCTTAGGTGTTGCAGATGGAGGGCCCGATCTGCGGTACAAGCACGACGAAGCAGCGCGATCCCTTGCCACATTCGTTCCCACCCGCTTTCACTAGACCCCAAGTCCCGCGGGCGGATGTGTGGCAGAGATGTCTAACGGTTCAGCGACAGTTCAATGATGCTTTGATGACAGCGGTTGAGGACCGCCGTCGCGTTGCCGGCGGGCAACATTGTTTGCCAAATCGAAAGACTGAAAAAGCGCAACCATTGCGCAAACGGGTCGCGTGAATCAACAAAAAGTCAGCGCACGAATTGCGCCCGATGCGCGCAATGCGACAGGACTACAATGGAATTTCGGTCGTCTGTTTTATTTCTCGCAGAGCGATGCTCGACCGCACGCGGCCGACGCCCGGGAGCTCCAGCAAAAATTTCTGCAGGAAGCTGTCATAGCCGTCGATGTCGCGCGCGACCACGCGCAAGGTGAAATCCGAATCGCCCGTCGTCGCATAGCATTCGAGAACTTCGGGCCGTTTGCGGAACTGGGCCTCGATGTCTCCGACCACGTCTCTGTATTGACGGTCGATCGACACATGAACGAAGGCGCAGACCGCATAGCCGAGCTTGCGCCGGTCGAGGATGGCGCGATAGCCCTCGATAAAACCCGCCTCCTCCAGGCTTTTGAGACGCCGCCAGCACGTCGCCGCCGACAGCCCCGCGGCGTCGGCGAGCTCCTGCGCGGACAGCCTGCAGCGCTGTTGCAGAATGGACAGGATTTTCCGGTCTGACGGGTCCAAGGGCATGGCGGGGCCTCCGGGCGCGGCTTTTTTCGCATGAGGGATAGCGTGAAATGTCTATTTCATGTTACTCCACGATGCGCAATATATATTCATGACTTTGGAAAAACATCTTGAAAAT
This sequence comes from Alphaproteobacteria bacterium, assembly GCA_016125425.1. Taxonomy (GTDB): domain Bacteria; phylum Pseudomonadota; class Alphaproteobacteria; order Caulobacterales; family Parvularculaceae; genus Amphiplicatus. Next base: position 28,316 of record WGLT01000001.1, on the reverse strand, counting down.
TGAAACGCAATTTGGCGCAAAACGGGATAGCTTCTTCGCCGAAATGGCGGCCAAGGAGTCATTATTCTCATGACGGCGCTGTCCCGACCCCAACCGTCCGCCCCTCTCGACGATTACGTCCTCGACGACCGATTCGCCCGCCGGTCGGGGCGGGTGTTCCTGACCGGCACGCAGGCGCTCGTCGCTATTCTGCTGACGCAGCGCCGGCTCGACCGCGCCGCCGGCCTCAACACAGCCGGCTTTGTCAGCGGCTATCGCGGCTCGCCGCTCGGCGGCGTCGACCAGGCGCTGTGGCGGGCGAAGACATTCCTCGACGAGAACGACGTCTCTTTCCTTCCCGCCATCAATGAAGACCTCGCGGCGACGGCCGTGCTCGGCACGCAGCAGATCGAAATCGAGCCCGAGCGCACCGTCGATGGCGTCTTTGCGATGTGGTACGGCAAGGGCCCCGGCGTCGACCGCGCGGGCGACGCGTTGAAGCATGGCAACGCCTACGGATCATCCCCGCATGGCGGCGTGCTTGTCGTCGCCGGCGACGATCACGGATGCGTTTCGTCCTCGATGTCGCATCAATCGGATGTCGCCTTCATGGCGGCCTATATTCCGACCATCAATCCCGCGAATATCGGCGAATATATCGAGTTCGGCCTTTGGGGATACGCCGCCTCGCGCTTTTCCGGCATGTGGATCGGCTTCAAGGCGATTTCAGAGACGGTCGAAAGCGCCGCCTCGGTCGAATTGCCGACCTTGCCGCGATTCAAGACGCCCGACGATTTCATCATGCCGGACGGCGGGCTGAACTTCCGCTGGCCGGACCTGCCCGGCATGCAGATCGAACGGCGCATGCGCGACAAGAAGGAAGCGGTGCGCGCCTTCGCCCGCGCCAATCCGATCGACCGGGCGATCTTCAACGTCCCGGACGCCAGATATGGCGTCATCACGACCGGCAAGGCCCATCTCGATGTGATGGAGGCCCTCGCGATGCTCGGGATCGACGAAAAGCGCGCCCGCGAAATCGGTCTCGATATCTACAAAATCGGACTCGTCTGGCCCATCGAGGCGCAAGGCGCCGAGCGATTCATGGCGGGCAAGGAGGAGGTGCTCGTCGTCGAGGAAAAGCGCGGCATCATCGAAAGCCAGCTCAAGGAATATCTGTATGATCGCGCGATCGACAAACCGAAGCGCATTCTCGGCAAGCATGACGAAGACGGCGCGGCGCTGATCTCCTGGGTCGAAGAGCTGTCGCCCTCCGGCCTTGCGCCCATTCTCGCAAACCGCCTCTCAAAGATCATCCCGGGGCTCGACTTCAGCGCCGCGCTCGCCGAACTCGACGCGCGCCGCCGCGCGGTCGCCGCGCCGGGCGGCGCGCGGCGCCTGCCCTATTTCTGCTCGGGTTGTCCGCACAACACCTCGACGCGCGTGCCCGAAGGCTCGCGCGCGCTCGCCGGCATTGGCTGCCACTTCATGGCCTCGTGGATGGACCGCAATACGAGCGACCTGATCCAGATGGGCGGCGAAGGCGTTAACTGGGCGTCGAAGTCGATGTTCCTGAAAGACCGCCCGCATGTCTTTCAAAATCTCGGCGACGGCACTTATTTTCATTCCGGTTCGATGGCGATCCGTCAGGCGATCGCGGCCGGCGCGAATGTCACCTATAAAATCCTCTACAACGACGCCGTGGCGATGACGGGCGGGCAGCCGATCGACGGCGTGCTGACCGTGCCGATGATCGCGCGGCAGGTCCTCGCCGAGGGCGTGAAAAAAGCCGTCATCGCCAGCGACGATCCCGACGCGATCAGATCGGCCGGCGGTCTTCCGCCCGGCGTCGAAGTGCGTCACCGCGACGAACTCGACGCGGTTCAGCGCGCGCTGCGTGAGGTCAAGGGCGTCACCGTTCTCATCTACGTGCAAACTTGCGCGGCGGAAAAGCGCCGGCGCAGGAAGCGCCATGAATATCCCGATCCGCCGAAGCGGATGTTCATCAACGAGCTTGTCTGCGAGGGCTGCGGCGACTGCTCGAAGCAGTCGAACTGCCTGTCGATCGTTCCGGTCGAAACCGAATTCGGCCGCAAGCGGAAGATCGACCAGTCCTCCTGCAACAAGGACTATTCCTGCGTCAAAGGATTCTGCCCGAGCTTCGTCTCGATCGAGGGCGGCGCTCTGAGAAAACCCGAGCCCGCGGCGATGAGCGAGGAATTGAAAACCGCCCTCGACGCCCTTCCCGAGCCCGCCCTGCCCGCGCTTGGCCGGTCCTTTGACCTGCTTGTCGGCGGGGTCGGCGGGACGGGCGTGGTGACGATCGGCGCGATCGTGACCATGGCCGCCCATCTGGAAGGCAAGGGCGCCTCGGTTCTCGACTTCATGGGTTTTGCGCAAAAGGGCGGAACCGTTCTTTCTTATGTGCGCCTCGGCGAGAATCCGGCCGCGCTCAATCAGGTGCGGATCGATATCGGCGCGGCGGATGCGGCGATCATCTGCGATCTCGTCGTCGGCACGGACCAGCGCTCGCTATCAGTGATGCGCAAGGGCGCGACGCGCGCGAGCGCGAATATGGAGATCATGCCGACCGCCGATTTCATCCGCGATCGCGATATCGATTTCGCCGCGCATCAAAGACTGAAACTGCTGAAAGACGCTTGCGGCGATGAAAATGTCTGCGACATCGATGCGAGCGCGATCGCAGGGCGCCTTCTCGGCGATCTCGTTTTCTCGAACATGTTCCTGCTCGGCTATTCCTGGCAAAAGGGGCTTGTTCCGGTCGGCCTTGCCGCGCTTATGCGCGCGATCGAACTCAACGGCGTCGCTGTCGATAAGAACCGGCAGGCTTTCGCGCTCGGCCGCGCCGCCGCCGTCGATCCGGACGCGGTCTACCGCGCGGCGGGCCTGAAGCGCGGCGCCGAGCGCGAGCCGTCTCTGGCCGAACTGATCGCCCGCCGCGCCGATTTCCTGACGGCTTATCAAAACAGGGCCTATGCGCGGCGCTATCGCGACTTCGTCGAGCGCGTCGCGGAGGGCGCAGACGCCCTTCCCGGCGGAGAAGCGTTTTCGCGCGCCGTCGCGATCGGTCTGTTCAAGCTGATGGCGTATAAGGACGAGTATGAAGTCGCGCGGCTTCATACCGACGGGACCTTCCGCAAGAAGATCGCCGACGAGTTCGAGGGCGACTATAAAATCAGGTTCCATATGGCCCCGCCGATCTTTAATCGCGGTCTCGACGAGCAAGGCCGGCCGCGGAAGACGACTTTCGGGCCGTGGATGTACGGAGCGCTCTCCGTCTTGCGGCGCTTTCGCTTCCTGCGGGGCACGATCCTCGATCCGTTCGGCCAAACCGCCGAACGGCGCCTCGAACGCAGGCTGATCACGGAATATCGCGCGCGCATCGAGGCGCTTTTGCCGCGGCTCAGCGCGCAGAACATGCAGGCGGCGGTCGCCATCGCGCGCCTGCCGGAAGATGTCCGCGGCTACGGGCCGGTCAAGCTGGCCTCGATCGAAAAAACCGCCGCACGGCTTGACGATCTGATGCGCGGGTTTGAAGAAGCAAGCGCGGCGAAGGCCGCGTAACCGAATAGGACCCGCCATGTTTTCGGACCTCGACGCCCTGGCCCCGGACGCCCTGCTCGGGCTGACGAAGCTTTTCGCCGAGGACAAGCGCGCAAAGAAGATCGATCTCGGCGTCGGGGTGTTCCGCGACAAGGAGAACAGGACGCCGATCCTGCGCGCGGTGAAAACCGCCGAGGAGCGCGTTTTCGGGTGGGAGACGAGCAAGGTCTACACCCCGCCCGAGGGCGCGTCCGGATTCGGCGATGCGGTCGCGCGCCTTCTTTTGGGCGAAGCCCATCCGGCCCTCGCGGACGGGCGCTGCGCCGTCGTGCAGACGATCGGCGGCTGCGGCGCGGTGCGTCTGGGCGGTGAGCTTTTGAAGCGCGTCGGCGCGGAATGCGTGACGAGCGGCGCGCCGACATGGGCCAACCACCAGCCGCTGCTCATGGCGGCCGGGCTCAGAATGAAAATGATTCCCTATTACGATGCGGAAAAGCGCGCCGTGCAGATCGACGGCTTCATGGGCGCGGTCGAAAAACTCGGCCCCGAAGACGCGCTTTTGCTGCACGGTCCCTGCCACAATCCGTCGGGGGCTGATCTGTCGCGCGAACAAATCGACGCCGTGCTCGACCGCGCCTGCGCGCAGGGATTTTTCGTCTTTATCGACGCGGCCTATCACGGTTTCGCAGAAGGGCTCGATGAAGACGCCTATCTGCCGCGCGAAGCGGCGCGGCGCCTGCCCGAATTGCTGATTTCCTATTCCTGCTCGAAGAATTTCGGCCTTTATCGCGAACGCACCGGCGCGCTTATCGCGGTCGCGAAGACGCCCGACCGGGCGAGCGCGGTGAAGTCGCATCTGCTTAATCTCGCGCGCGGCAATTATTCCATGCCCCCGGCTCATGGCGGCGAGATCGTCGCGGAGATTTTGACGTCGCCGGAGCTGACAACGCTTTGGCGCGAAGAACTTTCGGCCATGCGCGAAGCGATCAGGGAAAACCGGCGCCTGCTTGTGCGCACGGCCGCCGAAATGCAGATGGGCGACGCCCTGTCCTATATCGAGCGCCAGAACGGCATGTTTTCGCTTCTGCCCCTCAGCGTCGAGCAGGTGATGGCGATGCGCGAGCGCCACGGGATTTATATGGCGGGCAACGGCCGCATCAATCTCTGCGGCGTCAATGAAGGCAATGTCGCCCATCTTTGCGAAGCGCTGCGCGACGTCGCGGGGAAATGATCCGCTCGGCGCCCCGGACAGCGGGGGCCCAGGCCCTGACCTCCCGGGTCCCCGCCTCTTCTCAGGGGGAAGAAAAGCGGCGAGGCGCCTCAGCGTCCCAATATCTCTCCAAGCCGCGCATCGGCGCGCGCCGTCCATTCATCGCGCAAATCGTCATTCGTGCGATGGCGTAGGCCGAATTTTTTCAAAAGCTCGAAGCGCTCTGACGCCGCGCCGCCGAAAGTCGCGGCGACGCGCGGGCGCCAGTAATCGACGGAATCAGCGACGGCCGCGCGCGAAGCCTCGCCCGCCTCTGCAATCCGCGCCATGCCTTCCTCGCCGAGTTCGGCATGCCGGCGCTCGCGCGGCAGTATCTCCGACAACGCGTCGCCGAAAGGCTGGTAGGAGCTTTGCGACAGCTCCTCGAGCTGAACGATTGTCGCCGCGCCCATCAGCACATTCATCACGACAGCGTCGATCCATCCTTCGATCGGATAGTGAAACACATTGAGCCGCATATCCCGGCCGATGCGCTTGACGCCGAGATCTTCATTGCGGTCGATGCGCGCAGCCCAAGGGTGCACGCTCTCATAGCGGTCCACATTGGCGCCGAATTCGCCCATCAGCTTCAGAATGCGTTCGGCGTGGTCGAGCTTCTCCATGACGATGCGCGCTGCGGCGATGCGCGCGGCGACGCTCGGCCCGAGATTGATGCGATCGGCGAACCCCGCCGCGCCCGCGAGCTCCGAATCGACGAAGCTCGCCATCTGCCGCATCAATTCGGCGCGATAGCGCGGCGGCGCGTTATCCGGCGCGGTCAGCTTGCCGCCGCGCGCCAGATATTCGGAAATGCCGACGTCTTCGGACATGGCTATTGATCGTAATCGACGATGAGCTTGTCGCTCACCGGATGGCTTTGACAGGTGAGAATATAGCCGCGCTTCACCTCATAGTCCTCAAGCGCGTAGTTCTGGTCCATTTCGACCTCGCCTTCGATGACCTTGGCGCGACAGGTTGAGCAAACGCCGGCCTTGCAGGCGAAAGGCGCGTCGAGCCGGGCGGCGATCGCCGCTTCGAGCACGCTTTCGCCATGCTTGTCGATTTCGACTTCGCGCGCGACGCCGTCCATGATGATCGTCGCCTTGCAGACCGAATCGGCGCGCGCCGCGACTCTTTCCTGCGGCCGGCGCGCTTTGCCCGGCTGCGAACTCGCAAACAGTTCGAACTTGATCTTGTTCGCGGCGAGCCCGCGCGCTTTGAGCGCATCGGCGACAGCGAGCATCATCGGCTCCGGCCCGCAGATGAAGGCGTAATCGGCCGAGCCCGCATCGACCCACCGGTCGAAAAGCTGTTCGCATTTTTCGCGGTCGAGCCGGCCGGAGAAAAGATCGATATCCGCCGCCTCGGTCTCGAGAATATGCACGACGCTGAACCGGCCCATATGCCGGTTCTTCAAATCCTCAAGCTCCTCGCGGAACATGATCGCGCCCGCCGAGCGGTTGCCGTAGACGAGCGTGAACTCCGACAAGGGCTCTTCGGCGAGCGTTGTCTTGATGATCGATATGAAGGGCGTGACGCCGCTGCCGCCGGCGAAACCGAGATAGCGCCGCGCGCTCGACGGATCGAGGGGAACGTGGAAATTCCCCGCCGGCTTCATCGCCTCCAGAATGTCGCCCGCCTTCAACTCGTCATTGGCGAAATTCGAAAACCATCCGCCGTCGACTTTCTTGATCCCGACGCGCAGAATCCCTTCCTTTCTTCCCGCGCAGATCGAATATGAACGGCGCAGCTCCTCGCCGTCGAATGTGCGCCGGAAGGTGAGATACTGCCCTTGAATGAAAGCGAATTTGTCTTTGTCCTCCGGCTGCGGCTCAAGCGTCAGCACGACTGAATCGCGCGTGTCGCGTTTGATGTCCGTTACGCGAAGCGGATAGAATTGCGCCATCGTCAAATGCTCTTGAAATAGTCAAACGGTTCGAGGCAGTCCTTGCAGCGCCAGCTCGCCTTGCAGGGCGTCGAGCCGAAGCGGCTCACTTCCTCCGTATTCGTCGAGCCGCAATGGGGGCACGCGACGGGTCCTTGCGCTTTCATTGCGCCAATGCAGGCGGCGCCTTCAACAGGCGGGGCGACGCCGAACGCTTTCAGCTTTTCGCGGCCCTGTTCGCTGATCCATGCGGTCGTCCAGGGCGGCGAGATTTGCGTCTTGATTTCGAGATCATGAATCCCGCGCGCACGAATCGCGGCGTCGATCATCTGCGAGATGAACGTCGTCGCCGGACAGCCGGAATAGGTCGGCGTCACTGTGACGATGAGCGTTTCGCCAGCCCATTTGACATCGCGAATAATGCCGAGGTCGACGATCGACAGAACGGGGATTTCCGGGTCGGGCACGTCACGGAGCCAGTCCCAGATTTCATCGACAGGGTAAATCGTCGCGGCCGTTTCCACGTCGTCACCATTCGGCGCCGGGATAGGCGCGCTGCATCCACTGCAATTCGGCGAGCACATAGCCGAGCGCTTCGGAATGCAGGCCCTGCTTGCCGCCCTTGCGCACAGGCGCATCGACCGGCGCGGTCAAAGTCGCTTCTTGAAGGGTCGCCGCGACATGCGAACGCCACGCGCTGCGCACGCTCTGCAAATCGAGCGCAAGGCCCGCCTCGGCGAGCGCCTCGTCGACAGCGTCCGGCGTCAGCAATTCGCCGGCGAAGGGGTAAAAATCGTCGAGCGCGGATTGCATGCGCGCATGGCTCTCTTCGCTGCCGTCGCCGAGCCTGATGACGAGATCCGTCGATCGCTCCAGATGGTAGTCGACTTCCTTGATCGACTTCGCCGCGATCTCCGCAACGCGCGGATCTGCCGATTTCATCAGTCCCGTGAGCATCGGCGCATGCCAGGCGTCGAAAAGAAACTGGCGGACCAGGGTGTGGGCGTAGTCGCCGTTCGGCTGCTCGACGAGCAGACAATTCCGGAAGGCCCGCGCGTCGCGCTGGAAAGCGAGATCGTCCGCGCTCTTTCCGCCCTCCATTTCGCCGGCGAGCCCGAGCCAAAGCCGCGTCTGCCCGATGAGATCGAGCGCGGTGTTGGCGAGCGCGATATCTTCTTCGAGCGCGGGCGCATGGCCGCACCACGCGCCGAGCCGCTGGGCGAGGATGAGGCAATTGTCGCCCATGCGAAGCGCAAGTTCTCTGGAATCGGCGTTCGGCATCACATGTGTCCGACTTCGTCAGGAATGTCGTAGAAGGTCGGGTGGCGGTAGACTTTGGAGTTCGACGGCTCGAAGAGCGGGCCTTTCTCCTCCGGACTCGAGGCGGCTATGTCCGACGCCTTGACGACCCAGATTGAGACGCCCTCATTGCGCCGCGTATAGACATCGCGCGCATTCTTGATGGCCATCTCAGCGTCGGGCGCATGAAGCGAGCCGACATGCCTGTGCGACAGGCCGTGCTGGCCGCGTATGAAAACTTCCCAAAGGGGCCATTCGTTCGACATGCATCCTACTCCGCCGCAATTTTTTTCGCTGCGCGCTTTTTCGCATGCGCCATCAAGCCGTCGCGGAACCACGCCCCGTCATTCCACGCTTTCCGGCGCGCCTCCATGCGCTCCTTGTTGCAAGGTCCGTTGCCCTTCAGCACCTCATGGAATTCGTTCCAGTCGATTTCGCCGAAATCGTAGCCGCCCTTCTCCTCATTCCATTTGAGGTCCGGGTCCGGAATCTTGAGGCCGATAAACTCCGCCTGCGGAACGGTTTGATCGACAAACTTCTGGCGAAGCTCGTCATTCGTGTTCTGTTTGATCTTCCACGCCATGGACTGGGCGGAATGAACGCTATCGGCGTCCGACGGGCCGAACATCATCAGAGACGGCCACCACCAGCGATTGAGCGCGTCCTGCGCCATTTCGCGCTGCGCGGCGTCGCCTTTCATGAGCTGCATCATGATCGCGTAGCCCTGACGCTGGTGGAAGCTCTCCTCCTTGCAGATGCGAATCATCGCGCGGGAATAGGGCCCGTAGGAACAGCGCTGCAGCGGCACCTGGTTCATGATCGCCGCGCCGTCGACAAGCCAACCGATCGCGCCGATATCGGCCCAGGTGAGCGTCGGGTAATTGAAGATCGAGGAATATTTCGCCTTGCCCGACAACAATTGCTCGGTCATCTCGTCGCGCGAAACGCCGAGCGTTTCGGCGGCGCAGTAAAGGTAAAGGCCGTGCCCGGCCTCATCCTGCACCTTGGCGAGAAGGATCGCTTTTCTCTCAAGCGTCGGCGCGCGCGTGATCCAGTTGCCTTCCGGCAATTCGCCGACGATCTCGGAGTGAGCGTGCTGGGAGATCTGACGGATCAGAGTCTTCCGGTATCCTTCCGGCATCCAGTCCTTCGGTTCGATCTTGACGCCGGCGTCGATCTTTTCCTGGAAAGCGCGCTCCTCGGGGCTCATCTCTTTGAGCGATTTGACCGCTTCGCCGGTGGATTTCACTTCCTGGGCGTACATGAACGAACTCCTGTCAGCGTCTCGGGGGAGCTTTACCTCATACGCCGAAAAACCCGGCGCCGCCTCCGGATTCGACCCCTGCCTCCCCTTTAATATAATAAACCGACCGGACGGTCAATCTTTAGCCCCCCCCCGTCCGCCCGCCGCCCGTTCGGAATTTCTTAAGTGCAAAGCGAAAACAAGAAAGCTAACTTCCGGAGCGGGGCTGAACAGGTTAAGTACAGAGGGCGTCTATGGCTATGGTTAAAGGGGGCTGTCTCGCCCCGGGTCTTGTCGCGATTTCCGCCGCATTACTGACGACTGGCTGTGGCGGGAGCGGCGGTACGACGCCGGTTTCTCCGCCGCCCTCTTCCTCGGGCGGGCCGGTCTGGACATCGGGCGTTTATGCGCCTTCAAGCCAGTTCAAGAATAAGTGCCAGACGGTGCGCACCGGCGTCGACATCGAGGGCAATCCTTATCCCGACACGCAGGGTTCGACGCTCTACGAGAATTTCTGGCTGCGGTCCTGGACGCATGAAACCTATTTATGGAACAACGAAGTCGTAGACCGGAACCCAGCCAATTATTCCGACCCGGTGACCTATTTCGGGGTTTTGAAGACCACCGCCACGACCGCATCCGGCAAGCCGAAGGACCAGTTCCATTTCAGCCTGCCGACGGATGAATTTCTCAAAGAGGTCAATTCCGCGCCGAGCGCGACATACGGCGCCAGCTTTCACGTCTTCTCCGCTACGGTCCCCCGCGACGTACGCGTTCAGTACACCGAACCCGGTTCGCCCGCCGCGCAGGTCGTCTCCGGCTCGCCCAATATGATTCGGGGCGACAAAATTCTTGAAATCGACGGCGTCGATGCGGTGAACGCCAATACGCAGACCGAGGTCGACATGCTGAACGCAGGGCTGTTTCCGGCGACCGCCGGCGAAACGCATACATTTAAATTGCAGGACCCGGGCGGGACCACGCGGACAATCTCGATGATGTCGACGAATCTGGCCTTCAAACCGGTCAACAGGACGGCGGTCGTGAACACGTCGAGCGGCGATGTCGGCTACATCTTGCTGAACACGTTCAGTCCTTATTCTTCGGAAAAGGAGATCGCCGACGCAATCACGGCGATGAAAAACGCCGGCGTCTCGGACCTCGTGATCGACCTCAGATATAATGGGGGCGGGCTGCTCGCGGTCGCCTCGGAGCTCGGCTACGAAATCGCCGGCGCCGCGCAGACAAACGGCAAGGTTTTCGAAGCGTTCAAGTTCAACGCCGACGCCGGCAATCTTGACCCGACAAGCGGTCAGCCCAATCAGCCCGCGCCCTTTTTCGACACCGGACTCGGCTTTTCGCTGGCCAACGGAACGCCGCTCGATTCGCTCAATCTCTCGCGCGTTTTCATCCTGACGACGGGGGAGACATGCAGCGCGAGCGAAGCGGTCATCAATGCGCTGCGCGGGATCAATGTCCAGGTCGTGCTCGTCGGCGGCACGACCTGCGGCAAGCCTTACGGCTTTTATCCGCAGGACAATTGCGGCGAGACCTATTTCACGATTCAGTTCCAGGGCGTGAACGATATGGGCTTCGGCGATTTTGCGGACGGATTTGCGCCGGCGAATTCGAGCGACCCTTATGCCGTCAAGACAGACGGCTGCGCCGTCGCGGACGATTATAATCACGATCTTGGCGATTCGAACGAAGCCTTGCTCGCGGCCGCGCTGCAATATCGCCAGAACGGCTCCTGCCCGACGCCGCCGCCCTCGGCCGTCGCCGTCAAATCGGTCGCGCCGGGCGCTCTCGCAATCAAAACGCAGGCGCGGCCCGACGTGATGAAGCACAATCTTGATATGAGGATGCCGAACTAGGGAGACGCCGATCGCATGGAGTTGAAACGCGCCAGCAGCGCGATAATCGGCGCAGGCCTTGCTGCGATCGCCGCGTGCCAGACCGCAGGCGGCGCGCAGCGCCCCGCCGTGCTCGCCTCGTCGGACCCGGAAACCATGGCGAAGGTGAAGGCCGTTCTGTCGGACGCGCTCGGCACGGCGCGCATCGAACTCGGCGCAGGCGATCCGACGCAAACGCCGTCGATCACGGTTCTTCCGCGCCCGCCAAGCGCCTATGAGGGCATGAGCACAGCCATGCCGACGACATTCGACATCGTGCTCAGCGGCGGACGCTGCCTGCTTTTGCGGCGTGACACGGCGGCGGCCTACGAACTCAGAGGCGTCGCTTGCCGGCCCTTGCCGCGCTGACCGCTACGCGCGTTCGATCACGCTGGCGATTCCCTGCCCGACGCCGATGCACATGGCGCAGAGCGCATAACGGGCGCTTCTGCGCTGCAACTCCTCGGTCGCCGTCAGCAGCAGCCGCGCGCCGGACATGCCCAGCGGATGGCCGAGCGCAATGGCGCCGCCATTCGGATTCACATGCCCGGCGTCATCGGGAAGGCCAAGTTCGCGCAAGGTCGCGAGCGATTGCGAGGCGAACGCCTCATTGATCTCGATGACCGCCATCTCGGAAATTGTGAGCCCCGCTTTCGCCAGCGCTTTTTTCGATGCCGGCGCCGGACCGACGCCCATAATGCGCGGGGGCACGCCGGCGACCGCGCCGCAAAGGATGCGCGCGCGAGGGCTGAGGCCATGCTTTTTCGCGGCCGCTTCCGACGCGATGATCATCGCCGCCGCGCCGTCATTGACGCCGGAGGCGTTGCCGGCCGTGATGACGCCGTCTTTCCTGACAAAGGGCTTCAGCTTGGCGAGCGCTTCAAGGCTCGTTGCGCGCGGATGCTCGTCTTTGTCGACGATGACCGGGTCGCCCTTGCGCTGGGGAATGGAGACGGGAACGATTTCCGCCGCGAGGCGGCCATTCGCCTGGGCTGCGGCGGCGCGGTTTTGCGAGCGCAGCGCGAACGCATCCTGATCCTCGCGGCTCACCGCGAATTCTTCGGCGACGTTCTCCGCCGTCTCCGGCATGGAATCGATGCCGTATTGCGCTTTCAGAACCGGATTGACGAAACGCCAGCCGATCGTCGTATCGAATATCTCCGCCTGCCGCGAAAACGCTGTCTCCGCCTTGCCCATGACGAAGGGCGCGCGCGACATCGATTCAACGCCGCCGGCGATGATCAGATCCGCCTCGCCGGTCTTGATGGCGCGCGCCGCGATCAGGGCGGCGTCCATGCCGGAGCCGCAAAGCCGGTTGACCGTGGCGCCCGGCGCGCTATCCGGCAGACCTGCAAGAAGCGCCGCCATGCGCGCGACATTGCGGTTGTCCTCGCCCGCCTGATTGGCGCATCCGAGAATAACGTCATCCGTCGCGCTCCAGTCGACCGTCGCATTGCGCTCCATCAGCGCCTTGATCGGGATCGCAGCGAGATCGTCGGCGCGCACCGAAGAGAGCGCGCCCGCGTAACGGCCGATCGGCGTGCGGATTGCGTCGCAGATAAATGCTTCAGCCATTTTCATCCTCTTCGATTACGGCGCCGCCCGCCGTGCGCGCCAAGCCCTGAAAGATCGCAACGACGCGTCCGTCCTCGCCGGTGACGCGCACGATGTAAACGCCCGTCCGCTCCCCTCTCGTCTCCTCCCGCGCTTCGGCCGTCAGTTTCTCGCCGGCTTTGCCGGGCGAAAGAAAAGAGATGGAGGCGTTCTGCGCGAAAGTCCGCACATTGTGGGAATTGCAGGTCCAGGCGAAGGCCGTGTCGGCGAGCGCGAAAATGACGCCGCCATGCGCCGTGCCGAGCCCGTTCAGCATGTCGTCGCGAATGATCATGGAGCAGCGCGCCCAGCCCTCGCCCGCGCCTTCGAGTTTGAGATCCCAGGCGCGCGAGGTGTTTTCGAGCGCGTGCAGTTTCTTCGCGATCGCGAGCGCGCGGGCGTCTTTATCCATGGTCTCGCCTTTCCGGGCCCAAAAATTGACCGACCGCACGTTCAATTATAGTATCCTCGCGTTTCGCGCAATTTCCAACGCAGCTCGGTCGGGGAGGCGCCCTCGGGGCGATGAAGCGCATGGCTTACGAGACAATCCTTTTCTCCCTTGAGAACGGCGCGGCGACGCTGACGCTGAACAGACCCGACCGGCTCAACAGCTTCACCGTCAAAATGCATGACGAAGTCCGGCGCGCGCTCGATGAGGTCGAAGCGGGCGGCGCGCGCGTTCTTCTCTTGACAGGCGCGGGCCGCGGCTTCTGCGCCGGACAGGATCTTTCCGACCGCTCGGTGTCTCCGGGCGGCGAAGGCGTCGATCTCGGCGAGTCGCTGGAAGAGCGCTATAATCCGCTGGTCCGCAGACTGACCAACCTTCCCTTCCCCGTCATCTGCGCGGTGAACGGCGTCGCGGCCGGCGCCGGCGCCAATATCGCTTTCGCCGCGGATATTGTGATCGCCGCAAAGAGCGCGAAATTCATTCAGTCCTTTGCGAATATCGGCCTCGTCCCCGATTCCGGCGGCACATGGTCGCTGCCGCGCCTTGCGGGACAGGCGCGCGCTCTGGGGCTCGCGCTCACGGGCGAACCGCTCCCCGCCGAAAAAGCCGCCGAATGGGGCCTCATCTGGAAAGCCGTCGACGATGAGAAGCTGACGGCCGAAGCTGAAGCGCTGGCCGCGAAATTCGCGCGCGCCCCGACGCGCGGTCTCGCCGAAACGAAGCGCGCCATCCGCACGGCGTTCTCGCGCAGCCTCGACGAGCAACTCGATCTTGAGCGCGATTTGCAGCGCGCGCTTGGGCGTACGGAAGATTATCGCGAAGGGGTCGATGCGTTTTTGAACAAACGGAAACCGGTTTTCAAAGGAAAGTGAGCCGCCGTGCTTGACGATTGTCGTCCCGGGGCCGGCGCAGCCCGCATGCGTGCCGCGGACCGAAGACAGACCGGAGTCCGGGAGGCTGGCCTCTTCGAGGCGGTCCCGAAAGGATACGTTCGCTCGGCGCGCATCACGCCTATTTCTGAGGAGTCATCATGACCGTTCCCATTCTCAAGAATTACGTTCAGGGAAAATGGTTCGAAGGCCGGGGCGGCCTTGTCGACATCGCCTCGGCCGTCACCGGCGAAACGGTGGCGAAGACGAGCAGCGCCGGCGTCGATTTCAAGGGCGTGCTCGATTATGCGCGCCATGTCGGCGGGCCGGCGCTTCGAAAGCTCACCTTCCATGAGCGCGCCTATATTCTCAAAGACCTCGCGAAAGCGATCACCGATAAGAAGGAAGACCTCTACAAACTCAGCACCGAGACCGGCGCGACGCGCAAGGATGGCTGGATCGATATCGAAGGCGGCGCAGGCACGCTGTATTCGATGTCGTCGAAAGGCCGGCGCGAACTCCCGGACGACGTTATTCTGATCGACGGCGCGCCGGAGACGATTTCGCGCGAAGGCACATTTGTCGGCCAGCATGTTTACACCTCACGTCATGGCGTTGCGGTGCTGATCGACGCTTTCAATTTTCCTGTATGGGGCATGCTCGAAAAACTCAGCACCGCCCTCCTCGCCGGCATGCCGGCGATCGTGAAGCCGGCGACGCAGACCGCCTATCTGACGGAAGCGGCTGTGCGCATCATGATCGAGACGGGCCGCCTTCCCGAAGGCGCCCTGCAGCTTGTCGTCGGCTCCGTCGGCGACCTCTTCGATCATCTCATCGGTCAGGACGTCGTGTCGTTCACGGGCTCAGCCTCGACCGCGCTCAAACTGAAAAGCCATCCGCGCGTCCTCAGCGAAGGCGTGCGTTTCATCGCCGAGCAGGATTCCCTCAACGCCTCGATACTCGGACCGGACGCCGGACCGGACACGCCCGAATTCGATCTCTTCATCAAGGAGGTCGTGCGGGAGATGACGGTCAAGGCCGGGCAGAAATGCACCGCGATCCGCCGCGCTTTCGTTCCTGCGGCGCTGATGGACGCCGCCGAGGCGGCGCTGAAGGCGCGCCTATCCAAAATCACGATCGGCGACCCTGCGCTTGAAGACGCGCGCATGGGCGCGCTCGTCAGCGCCGCGCAATGCAAGGACGTGCGCGAGAAGATTCGCGAACTCGCGGGCGAAGCGCGCATTGTCCACGGCGATATCGAGGACGTCGAGGTGATCGGCGCGCGCGCGAAGAAGGACGCGTTCATCTCGCCGGTGCTTTTGCGCTGCGACGATCCATGGGGCGCGAAGAAAGTGCACGAGGTCGAAGCCTTCGGCCCGGTCTCAACCTTGATGCCTTATAGGGATCTCGACGACGCGATCGCCCTCGCCGACCGCGGCGAAGGCTCGCTTGTCATGTCGGTCTTCACTTATGACGGCGACATCGCGCGCCAGGTCGTCCTGGGCGCGGGCGCATTCCATGGCCGCATCATCGTCATCAACCGCGACTGCGCGAAGGAATCGACCGGACACGGATCGCCCCTGCCCGTGCTCGTCCATGGCGGTCCGGGACGCGCGGGCGGCGGCGAAGAACTCGGCGGCGTCCGGGGCGTGAAGCACTACATGCAGCGCACGGCGCTGCAAGGCTCGCCCGACGTCATTTCGAAAATCGTCCGCTCATGGACGCGCGGCGCGAAGACCGACGCCGGCGCGCCGCACCCCTTCCGCCTCAAATTCGGCGAGCTCGAGCTCGGCAAGACGATCGAAACCGCTCCGCGCACGATCACGCTTGAGGATATCGAGCATTTCGCGCATTTCACCGGCGACACTTTCTATGCGCATATGGATGAGGCGGCGGCGAAGGCGAACCCCTTCTTCCCGGGCCGCGTCGCGCATGGCTATCTCATACTTTCGTTCGCAGCCGGTCTTTTCGTCGATCCGGCGCCGGGTCCGGTGCTCGCCAATTACGGGCTCGATGATCTGCGTTTCCTGACGCCGGTCTCGCCGGGCGACTCGATCAAGGTGCGTCTCACGGCGAAATCGAAGAAAAAACGCAATGACGACTATGGCGAGGTGCGCTGGGACGTCTCGGTCACCAATCAGAAGGGCGAGCCGGTCGCGAGCTATGATCTCCTCACGATGAACGCTATCTAGCCCGCATGGCCCGCACCCAAGCCGCCGACTACGACAAGAAGCGCGACGCGATCACCGATTGCGCCGCCAAGCTGTTCGCCGCCAAAGGCTTCGCCGGCGCTTCGGTCGCCGAACTCGCCGACGAGTGCGGCGTCTCGAAATCGCTTATCTATCACTATTACCCGTCGAAAGAGGCGATTCTCTACGACGTCATGAGCGAGCATATCGACGCCCTGCTCGCCGCCGCCGACGCCGCCCGGACGATGGCGCAGCGCCCGAGCGAGCAATTGCGCGCGCTGACGCGGGAGCTGTTGCGCCGCTATGTCGGCGCGGCCGAACGTCAGAAAGTGCTGCTCTACGAGCTGTCATTCCTGCCCGAGTCGCAACGCCGTGAAATCGTCGCCAAACAACGAGCGATCATCGCCCGAGTCGAAGAGCTGCTCGCAGCCGTCAAACCGGCTCTGGGCGAAGACCGCGCGCAATTGCGCGCGCGGGCCATGCTCTATTTCGGCATGTTGAACTGGACCCACACATGGTTCCGGGCGAACGGTCCGATTTCGCGCGACGCGCTGGCCGATCTCGCCTCGGACACGATCCTGAAGTCTGTCTGAAGGACGAAGGGCCGGACCGGCTCTGTGCGCGCAAGGGCCCGACTTGACGCATGTCAAAGCGCCCGCGTCCGTTTCGCCATGTGAATCGGGTCCGCCTGTTCAGATTTCAATGCGAAGAGAATTCAGGATGGAAACGCCTCCCAATATCGCTTTCGAAGGAGTCACGCCGACAGACGCGCTGCGCACGCGGATTGAAAACGAGGTCGCCCGGCTCGAACGCTTTTTCGGCCGGCTGACGGCCTGCAAGGTTGTCGTGAGCAAGCCGCAAGGACGGCATCGCCATGGCGATCTGTTCGCCGTCTCGGTCCGTCTCACCCTCCCCGGCGGGCGCGAAGTCTACGCGACAAGAAATCCCTCCGCCAATCACGCCCATAAAGACGCTGGCGTCGCCATTCGCGACGTGTTCAGGGCTGCGCGGCGTCAGTTGCAGGACCGGGCGCGCATGATGGAAGGCGCCGTCAAACAGCATGAAGGCCGGTTCGAGGCGGTGATCGGCAAAATCGTCGCGGAGGAGAATTACGGTTTCCTCGAATCGGCGGTCGGGGATGAGATTTATTTCCACCGCAACAGCGTCGCGCATGACGGATTCGACAAGCTGAAAGTCGGAGAACGCGTCGCTTATGTTGAAACCTCGGGCGACAAGGGCCCCCAGGCTTCCTATGTGAAGCCGATCTGAAACCAGCACAACGGAGCCGCCGCCATGGAGCGCGCACAGCCTGAATTGACGATCGATCCGGACAAAGCGTTCTACATCCTCATGAAGGCCCGCGCGTTCGATGAAAAGACCGAAGCCTCCGGCCTTGAAGAGGGATCCAATCCGACGGACGACAAGGATGTCGCCATTCTTGAAGACAATCCGGAAAGCGATGCGACCGAAGAGGAGTTGCGGACCGCGCTTCAATCGCTCAATGACGATGAAAAGCTCGATCTTGTCACGCTGGTTTGGATCGGCCGCGGGGATTTCTCCATTGACGAGTGGAGCGCGGCGCGCGCGGAAGCGGACTCCGTGCGCGACAAGCACGCCGTCCGGTATCTGATGGAAACGCCGCTTTTCAGCGATTTTCTGGAAGAAGGCCTCGCGCTCGCCGGCTATGATCTCGACGAATTTGAACGCGAGCATTTCTAGCGCTTTGCGGTTTGACGCCGGTCAAATCGCAAGCGGGACGTCAGCGCTATTCTTCGTTCGTCGCAAAGGGGAGCTGAGCCGGACCGCCTCATCGTGAAGCCTTGCTTTGCGGCGCGGATTGACGAGAGCCGACCGGCAAGGCGTGGATCCGATGCAACGGAGCCCGAGACCGTCGTCGCGAGCGCGCAGAGGGAGACCTTGGCGTGGGGCGGCGGCGCCTCGGGCTTGCTGCTTTCGGCTCGCCCCGGCTACCGCTTCAAAAGCGATTTCAGGTCCCGCCAGCTGCGCGTGTTGATGACGTCGCCGGGACTGAGCCAGCCGCGCCGCGCCTGGCCGAGGCTAAACCGCATGAAGTCAAGCTGTTCCGTCGAATGCGCGTCCGTTGAGAGCGCAAGTTTGAGCCCGCGCTCTTTCGCCATGCGGCAATAGACGTCATTGAGGTCGAGCCTTTCGGGCTGGCCGTTCGCCTCCAGATAACAGCCGCGTTCAAGCGCGGCGTCCATGAGCCGCTCCATCTGCACGCGCATCGGATCGCGCGCGCCGATAAGACGGCAGGTCGGATGCGCGAGTATCGAAAACGCCGGGTGATCCATGGCGCGAATGATGCGCTCGGTCTGTCTGGCGGGCGTCAGGTCGAAATCGAAATGGACGGCGCCCACGACCAGATCGAGTTTCGCGAGCACGCTGTCCGGCATGTCGAGAGACCCGTCGGCGAGAATGTCGACTTCGGAGGATTTCAAAATCCGTATCCCGCTTAATTCTTCGTTCAACGCGTCGATCCGGTCGATCTGCCGTTCAAGACGCGAGGGCGTAAGGCCATGCGCGATGCGGGCGTGTTTCGTATGATCGCAGATCGCGAGATAATCATAGCCGCGCGCCCGCGCCGCTTTCGCCATCGCGCGGATGTCGTCGCGCCCGTCCGAGGCCTTGGTGTGGACATGGAGATCGCCGCGAATGTCGCCGAGCGCGACGAGCCTCGGCAGTTTTCCTTTCTCCGCCGCCTCGATCTCCCCGCGGTCCTCGCGCAATTCCGGGGGAATAAGGGGCAGGCCCAATGCGGCGTAAACATCCTTTTCGGTTTCGCCCGCGATAGACTTGTCGCGCCTGAAGACGCCGTACTCATTCACCTTCAGCCCCTTCGAGACGCCGCGTTTTCTCAAGGCGATGCAATGGGCTTTCGAGCCCGTGAAATAAACGCAGGCCGCGCCGAATGACGCGAGCTCCATCGCCCGGATGTCGACTTGCAAGCCGGAGCGAAGGCGCACCGTCGCGCGCGTTTTGCCTTTCCCCGCGACAGTCGCGATTTCATCGAAGGCGGCGAAGCGGTCCATCACCTTCTGCGGCGACGCGCTCGCCACGACGATATCGAGATCCCCGACTGTTTCGCACGAGCGCCGGAAGCTTCCGGCGACGACGATGTGCTTGCGGTCGGCTGCTCCCTCCAGATACGCGACGAGACGCTGCGCGACTTTCTCGGCGTCAGCGAGCCGGGTGCGTTTCTCGCCGGATCGGTCGGAGTCGAAATAGGCGCGGATATTCGCCTGCGTTTTGACGCCGAAGCCGGGCAGTTGCGCGAGCTTGCCGCTCATCGCCGCCCGGCGCAGGCCGGCGGGCGATTTGACGCCAAGCGCGTCGCGCAACAGTCGGACGCGCTTGGGCCCAAGACCCGGAATCCGCGTCAGTTCCGCGAGCCCGGCGGGCGTCGTCTTTTTCAGCGCCTGCAGGGTTTCGAGCCGGCCGGTCTCGACGATTTCGGCGATCTTCCCGGCGAGGTCCTCGCCGATCGACGGCAATTGGCTGAGATCCTCGCCGCGCGCCAGCATGTCGGCGGCCTCCTCCGGCAGCCCCCGCAAGAGTCGCGCGGCGTTGCGATAGGCCCTGACGCGAAAGGGATTGGCGCCGTCGATCTCTAAAAGATCGGCGAGCTGTTCGAATATTCCCGCGATCTCGTCATTATGCATGGCCGGGCCGGGTCCTCTCTGACCTGCGCGCCGGGCGTCGCTCTTGCGCCCCGCGCGGCGAAAGTGACGGCTTGACGGCGCACGCGCCTTGACCCAACGCAGACCCGGACCGCTCCGGAAAACCGGGCTTCGATACAGAGCGGGACCGCCTTTTATAATATTCGCTCTGCTGTGACCCCCGATAATTCGTCCATGTGATGCTAGAGTCCGGCCTTGAGAAAGGACTGGACGAATGAAGCGATGACGGTTTTCGGAAGAACAAATCATCGGGATCTTGAAGGAGCACGAAGCCGGCGTGACCGTCGCCGATCTCTGCCGCAAGCACGGCATGTCATCAGCGTCGTTCTACGCCTGGAAGGCTCCCCGGTCGGCCTGTCGGCCTCACGCCAACAACTCTTCCTGATGTGTTACGGCACGGAGTTCACGAGCAACGCCGTTCTCGCCTGGGCGCAGGACGCCGGCCTTCAATGGCATTACATCGCCCCCGGCAAGCCCATGCAAAACGGCTTCTGCGAGGCGTTCAACGGTCGGTTTCGGGATGAATGCCTCAACGAAAATCTCTTTCGCGATCTCGGCCACGCCCGATACGTCATCGCCGAGGGGGCGCGCGATTACAACAATGAGCGCCCGCATCCCGCGCTCGGCTATCTCACCTCCGCCGCTTACGCAGCGGCGTTACGACCGCAACGGGACGACGCGCTTGAGCTATTGGACGGCTCCGCGCGCCATCCCGTTGCTAACACCGCTCGAATGAGCAAAATGCAACCGCCGACTCTGGATCACGCTGGTCGATAGTCGGGGGTCACAGCAGCGCGACTTCGCCGCTAATCGAAAAACGGTTCAACCACGACACGCTCGGCTAACAGGAAAGCGTCAGCCGCTAAGCGCAGAGGCTCGACATGCACTTCGCTTTCTCCGGCGGCGATGAGGTCGGCGAAGCGTCTGTAGACCGAGGCGTATTCGCCTTCGAGGACATCCGGCGGCGTCTCGCCTTCTGCGGTTATGCGGTGGCCTCCGGCTGACAGCGTCATGCGCGCGCCGTCGGCCGCTTCGACTGCAATGTCCCAAGCTTCAGCGCCGGTGTGACGCCAGTCAAATTCGGCTTCAATCGGCGCTTCGCCCGCGCTCAGCCGGAGCGAGGCGGCAATCGGGGTTGCGCGATTTTCCGGAAAGCTGAGCCGCGATTGCTCCAGACGAACGGGCGCTTTCAAGACCGCGGTCAGAATAGACAAGGCGTTGATGCCTGGATCAAACACGCCGAGACCGCCCGGCTGCCAGATCCATTGCTGGCCCGGATGCCACCGGCGCACATTCTCCCGCCACTCCACCACGATGCGCCGCGGAGAATGCTCCGCGAGCCAGCGCCTGGCCGCCGCGACCGCGGGCGCATGCTGCGAGTGCCAGGCCGTAAATAAGGTAACGCCCGCCTGACCGGCGATCATGGCGAGCTCTTCGAGCGCTCCCACCGTTGCGCAGGGCGGTTTTTCCAGCAGGACGTGCAGCCCAGCGCCAAGCGCTTCGCGCGCTATGGCGTCGCGCACCTGCGGCGGCGTACAGACAGCGATCGCGTCCGGCCGGACGGCTCTTATCATCTCGGCGAGCGACTGAAAGCCAGGAGCCCCTTCAATATTGGAGACGGGGTCGGCGAAACCCGTCAGCTCCAAGCCTGGCGCAGCGGCGATGGCCGGGGCGTGCTGGTCGCTCGCGATCTTTCCCGCGCCGACAATTCCGATCTTCAAGCGGCTCAATGTCCCTCCCCATCGCGGATTATTTGTCGTACAAATAGACATGGGCGGCGAAAACTGTCAAAGGCTTGGAAAGTCGCCGCAGGGTAACAGCATGGCCGAAGATCGCGACGACAATTCGTCCCCCTCCTCCGCGCCGTCTTCGGCGCGCCGACTGCGCTCGCGCGCGTGGTTCGACAATCCGGACAACCCGAGCATGACGGCGCTTTATGTCGAGCGCTATCTCAACTTCGGATTAACGCGCGAGGAGCTGCAATCGGGCAGGCCGGTGATCGGCATCGCCCAGACCGGATCGGATCTTTCTCCATGCAACCGGCACCATCTGACGCTCGCCCACCGCGTGCGAGAAGGCATCCGCGAGGCGGGCGGCATAGCCATCGAATTTCCCGTGCATCCGATTCAGGAAACCGGCAAGCGGCCGACCGCCGGGCTCGACCGCAATCTGGCTTATCTGGGACTGGTGGAGCTCCTCTACGGTTACCCCATTGACGGGGTGGTCCTCACGATCGGATGCGACAAGACCACGCCGGCCTGTCTAATGGCGGCGGCGACGGTCAATATTCCCGCCATCGCGCTATCCGTCGGGCCGATGCTCAATGGCTGGTTCAACGGAGAGCGCACCGGTTCGGGAACGATCGTTTGGAAGGCCCGTCGAATGCTGGCGGCGGGCGAAATTGATTACTCCGGATTCCTCGATTTGGTGGCGTCGTCAGCGGCCTCCACCGGTTACTGCAACACTATGGGCACGGCGACGACGATGAATTCGCTGGCGGAGGCGTTGGGCATGCAACTGCCCGGCTCGGCCGCCATTCCATCGCCCTATCGCGAACGCGCCCAGATGGCGTATCTGACCGGCAAGCGCATCGTTGAGATGGTTCATGAGAATCTGAGGCCGTCCGATATCCTGACTCCCTCCGCCTTCCGCAACGCTATTGTCGTCAACTCCGCAATCGGCGGTTCGACCAATGCGCCGATCCATATCGCTGCGATTGCGCGGCATATGGGCGCCGATCTGCCGTTGAAGGACTGGCAAACCTATGGGCGGGAGGTGCCGCTCCTGGTCAATCTGCAGCCCGCAGGCGCGTATTTAGGAGAAGATTATTACCGCGCCGGCGGCGTGCCCGCCGTGGTGAGCGAATTGATGAAACGGGGCCTTATCGAAGAAAACGCGATGACCGTGAACGGCAAGAGCATTGGCGACAATTGCCGAGGCTGTGAGATCGCCGATACGGATGTGATCCGTCCGATCGATCGTCCATTGCGAGACAACGCCGGCTTCATCGTGTTGAGCGGAAATCTGTTCGAAAACGCGATCATGAAGGCCAGTGTCATCACTGATGACTTCCGCAACCGATATCTTTCCAACCCGGACGACCCGGAAGCTTTTGAAGGGCGGGCGATCGTTTTCGACGGACCGGAGGACTATCACGCCCGAATCGAAGACGCCGCGCTCGACATCGATGAAAGTTGCGTCTTGGTCATTCGAGGCGCGGGACCGATCGGCTATCCCGGCGCGGCGGAAGTCGTGAATATGCAACCGCCCGCGGCCCTCATTAAGCGCGGCGTCAGCTCGCTTCCCTGCATTGGCGACGGACAGCAATCAGGAACGTCTGATTCGCCCTCCATCCTCAACGCCTCTCCGGAAGCCGCGGCGGGCGGCGGGCTCGCGCTCATACAAACCGGCGGCAGGGTTCGAATCGATCTCCGGAAATGCACAGCCGACATCTTGATATCCGATGAGGAATTGGAGCGTCGGCGCGCCGACCTCAGCGCGCGAGGCGGTTATCCCTATCCGGCGTCGCAGACGCCATGGCAAGAAATCCAGCGTAGCCTCATTGGTCAGATGGACACCGGCATGGTGCTCGAACCGGCGGTGAAATATCAGGATGTCGCCGCGAAATACGGTCCGCCTCGCGACAATCATTAGAGCCTGCCGGAAGAGCTGGCCCCACATAGGCGACAAGGCGGACGGCCACGGAAAAAATGTCATATGCTCGCCGCCCTGCGCGAGGCCAAGTCTTCTGACCCACGCATCGCGCGGTCCGATTCGGCCCTCGGCGGCGCTTGACCTGAAATCAGGCGAGCCTCGACGGATCGAAGGCGACGCGCCTAATTTGCAGGCTGAATACGTTGCAGGATAGCGTACGCAAATCGTGATAGGCCTCGCAAAGAGGTTTTGAGGAGGCATCGAAGATGCCGCGCAAGCGGAAAACGGATAAATCGCTTCGTCTGCATGGCGAAATCGCCAGAGATATCGGCGTCAAGATTATTTCGGGAGAATACAAGCCGGGCGAGATCCTCGACGGCGAAATCGCAGCGAGTGAACACCTGCACGTTTCGCGGACGGTATATCGCGAGGCCATGCGTATATTGGCCGCGAAAGGACTGGTGGTGTCGCGACCAAAGGTCGGCACCCGTGTCAGTCGCCAATCGACCTGGCACCTCCTTGATCCGGACGTCTTGTCTTGGGTGTTCGAATTCGAACCCGATGAAGCCTTTCTCAGCGGACTTTTCGAATTGCGACGCATGATCGAACCCTCCGCGGCGGCTTTGGCGGCGCAGCGACGCAGCGCGAGCGACTTGGAGGACATGGAGCGCGCGCTTGAGGCGATGACAGAGGAAACGCTCGCCACCGAACACGGCCGCGAAGCCGACCTTGCATTTCACTCTGCAATTCTGCGCGCGACCGGAAACATGTTCCTCGTATCGTTGACGAGCGGGGTGGGCGCGGCGATATCGTGGACGACCATTTTCAAGCAGCGGGACAACCCTCTGCCGCGCGATCCCATCCCCGATCACCGGCGCGTTTACGACGCGATTGCGGCCGGAAATCCGAACGCCGCCTACGCCGCCATGTCAAATCTGGTAGACTTGGCGCTTGCCGATACGATGAATTCGCGCAGCCCGCAAAAAGCCGTCGCAGATATTCGCTAACAGCTAGGTTTCGGCTGTCTTCCTGTCTGGCGGGAAAGAAGTCTGACGACTGCCCCAAACCGCATAGAACAGCACATAGGCATAGCAGGCCGCGGGCAACAGGTAAGACAATTGCAGACCCACATGATCGGCGATGACGCCCTGCAAGGCCGATAATGCGCCGCCGGCGATCGCCATAATCAGCAGACCGGAACCTTCCTCCGTAAGCGGACCAAGACCTCGTATGGCGAGCGTGAATATCGTCGGAAACATGATGGAATGAAACAACCCGACGGAGATCAAACACCACATCGCCAGGCGTCCGCCGGTCGTCACGGCCGTCAGACTGAGCGCCAACGCGCCAATGCTCGCAATCGCCAGCAATCGTTCGGCGCTGACGAAGCGCATGACGCCCGCGCCGAGGAAGCGGCCCACCATGGCTCCGCCCCAGAACAACACCAGATAATCGGCCGCGCGGTCATGACTCATTGCGCCGATGTCCGGCATAGAAATGAAATTCACGAGAGTGGAGCCCATTGGTCTGCGGCCCCAATAGTGGTCCGATGAATCTGTTCGTCTTGGCTTTGCAAGAGGAGCTGAGACATGGCGAAAAGAGCCAAACCGGAAGAGATTATTGCGAAGCTGCGTGAGGTTGAGGCGCGCCTGAGCCGTGGCGAGACGACGGGCCAGGCGGTCCGCGCCATCGGTGTGACGGAGCAAACCTATTATAGATGGCGCCGTGAATATGGCGGCATGGGCGTTGATCAGGCCCGCCGACTGAAAGAGTTGGAGAAGGAGAACCTGCGTCTGCGCAAGGCCGTCTCCGATCTGACGCTGGACAAGCTTATTCTCGCTGAGGCCGCCAAGGGAAACTTTTAAGCCCTTCGCGCCGCCGGGCGTGTGTTGACCGGGTTGTCGAAGGGCTTGGCGTCTCCGAACGCCGGGCCTGTGAGACGCTCGGTCAGCACCGATCGACCCAACGCAAGAAGCCGCGCGGCCGGCAGGGCGAGAAGGCGCTGACCAAAACGATCATCGCTCTCGCCGAACAGTTCGGTCGCTATGGCTATCGTCGCATCACCGCCTTGCTCCGGCGAGACGGCTGGCATGTGAACGAGAAGCGGGTCTACCGAATCTGGCGACGTGAAGGGCTGAAAGTTCCCCAGAAACAACCGAAGCGAGGCCGATTATGGCTGAATGTAACCGACAATGCTGGGCACGCCGATCCGTGAGCACATCGTCACGAGCACGAACGCGGCAAAGACCAACAACGCCGCACTTTCGACAAATCCGGTCACGCCATGCATGTTCTTCTCTTGATGGCATGGCGCAGGGAAGGCCAATACCTGTAAACTCTAGACGTGCGAGCGCGCCCACTGCGCTATCTGCGCGGCAGGCATTGCACCGCTCGTCCTCGCGATTTCCTTGCCGCTCCTGAACAGGATCATGGTGGGAATGCCGCGGATCCCATGGCGGCCGGCGATCTGCTGTTCGGCTTCCGTATCAAGCTTACCAAGGCGGAAATTTGGTTCGAGCGACTGCGCCGCCGCCTCGAATTGGGGCGCCATCATCCTGCATGGCCCGCACCACTCGGCCCAGAAATCGACCAGCAATGGCAGCTCGGCATTCGCATGCCGGTCAAAATTAGCCGCGGTAAGCGTGACGGGCCTGCCTTGAAAGAGAGGCGCGCCGCAGCGTCCGCAATTGGGATTATCGGTCAGGCGCCCTTCCGGCACCCTGTTGGTGGAATTGCACTGCGGGCAAACGACCGTGGGCACCTGTATCCTTTCGTTGACGAGCCGGTCTTGGCGGCCGGATGAGATGCAAGCGTTCAGCGCGTGGACATGGCGCGGCGTGCCTCTCGCTGCCGCGGCTCGGGCAGGTATTCCACGCCACCGCCCTGGCGCCGAACCGGCTGCGGATAGAGCGTCATCAGCTCCAGTATTTCCTTGGGCATGTCCGTTCCAACGGGCAGGCCCATGTCGCGGGCCTCATCGGCAGAGATGGGATAGTCGTGAGTCCAGGTGCCCGTCGCGAGCTTTGTCGCCAGCGCCGCCGCGCGGTCCTCGTCCATCTTGTCGGACAGCAGACGTTTCGCGAATGCCTCGATCTGCACAATGGCCTTGCGACCGACATCGGCCATAATCAGGGTCTGGTCGTCGATCTCGGCGATGGGTTTCTCCTCGACGACCTTGATGAGCGAGGCAGCAGGCAACTGGCCAAGTTGCGGATCGACGGGTCCCAGCACGGAATGTTCGCACATCACGATCTCGTCGGCAGCGAGTGCGATCAGCGTGCCACCGGACATCGCGTAATGTGGCACGAACACTGTGACCTTGCCCTTGTGTCCCTGAATGGCGCGGGCAATCTGTGTTGCCGCCAGCACAAGACCGCCCGGTGTGTGCAGCACGATGTCGAGCGGCACTTCGTCGTCGGTCATCTGGATCGCGCGCAGGACTTCCTCCGAGTCATTGACGTCGATGTAGCGCATCAGGGGGAAACCCAGCAGGTTCATGGTCTCCTGCCGATGAATCAGCAGAATGACGCGACTGCCGCGCTTCTTCTCGATGTTGGCGATCTTGCGTGTGCGCATCGTCTCAAGATATCGGCGCTGCAGAACCGGCTGCAGCGCCGAAACGATGAAGAACAGCCAGAACAGCTGCATTATGTCCATGGACCTTGTCCTCCTTCCCGTCGGCCATCCGGCAGAAAGCCATAGATGCCCTCGTCGCGATAATAGTGGCGATAGGCATCGGCGCGCCTTCGCAGGAGTGGCGTTACAAGCCAACCGGCGAGAAACCCGCCGATATGCGCCCACCAGGCGATCCCGCCCGTGGCCTGATCGCTGCCGAGCGATAGAAAGCCGGGAATGACCTGCATGAAAAACCAGATCATCGCGAAAATGACCGCGCGCACTTCGAAGAAGAGGGGAATGAACAGAATCGGCACGATCACCACCAGCCGAGCCGCCGGAAACATGCGCGCGTAGCAACCGATCACGCCCGCGATCGCCCCGGATGCGCCAAGCGCGGGAACGACTGAGTCGGGGTTTGTCAGAGCGTGAGCCAGTCCGGCTGCCACACCACAGAACAGATAGAACAACGTGAATCTACCCGGTCCGAGCCGATCTTCGACAGCGGGGCCGAAGATCCAGAGCGTCCACATGTTCAAGATGAGGTGCAGCCAGCCCCCGTGCAGGAAGATATTGGTCAGGAACGGGGTCCAGTCCGACGGGGCGACGAGGCTCAGTTGCCCGAAGAAGCGCGAGGGCACCAGCGCGAACTCGAACAGGAACCGATCCAGCACGCGCGGCGGCAGGCTGGTCTGATAGAGGAACGCGAGGACGTTCATGCCGATGATCGCCCATACAATGACGGGCGGATAGCGGCGCGCGACGGTGTCAAGGTAGGGAAACAAGCGGCAGATCCTCGCTCGCGCTAGATATTCCGTTCATTGTTCTTTCCCGGCTATCGTCACGCCAGTCCAGGCCGGGGGATCGGAGGCTGGGAAGGATTCGCGTGAGGCTTCGAGCACCGGATCGAATTCGGCCTGTTCTTGCGACGACAGGTCCACCGTGCCTTCCTGCTCGACCGCGCGCCTCGACCTGTCGAAGAACGTTGAGAACAGCCGAGACGCCGACTTGCGTGATGGGGAGATCGCCTATCAGCGGATAGGCGAATTCAAGGAGCCATTTTGTCTTCGTGATTGTGGTATCGGCCCGTCCTTCCTTCTCGACACGGGCCAGGTGTTCCTCGGCGATCACGCGAAAGGTGT